>NZ_JBTTIF010000001.1:0-47694 GCF_054719485.1 Mesorhizobium sp. W016 | reverse complement strand
TCCGCATCATATTAAGGTGCATCGGCTCAAACAGCTTGCAAACCTGTTGATGAGAACCGAGGCAACCAACCGGGCCCGGGTCCAAACCCGGCCCACCTTCTGCGCTTCCACACCGCAAGAAGGCGATAGCAACCCCAGCCAGGTCCAAACTGGCCTTCAAAGGACATGACAATGCCTTCAATACGAGAAGCCACCGCGATCACCAAGAAGCAGCTTGCGCAGCGCGACCTGCTTTGGCCGGGCGCGGAGACACTGATTTGGCACCGGCTCGCCAACAAGGGCTTCGCAACCATCCCCAAAACCATGCCGCTGATCCTCCAGATCATGGACGACATGAGTAACGGCAAGCCTCTGTCGACGACCTACATCGGCCTGTGGTGCGAGACCTGGGATAACGCCATGGTCAATACCGCCAAGCACGAAGAGCTTGCGCATGCGGCCGGATTCACCGGCCAGCGCGCCGCCTATACCTGGTCGACGCGCATGCGGCTCCTGCAGGAACTGAAATTCATCGACATCAAGCCCGGGCGATCTGGCGAGATCAGCCACGTCATCATCTGGAATCCCCATCGCGTGATCCGCTGGCATCACCGCCAGAAGACGCCCGGCCTGCAGGAAGGCGCATTTAACGCACTGCTCGATCGAGCCCTTGAGGTCGGCGCGGCCGACATGCTGGAAGACGTCACCACGCCGCCAGATGTCCTGTCGCCGCCGCAGCCGGCTAATGCTGCCAAGTGAGAGAAAAACGTAAATGCCTCTGATTACGCACCACATGCCCGACACCTGGCATGAGTTGGAGGAGACGGTCAGAGATATCCTTGAAGAATGCGGCATGGACGCCAAGCGCGGCGTCCACCTCGATTTCCCTCGCGGCGGGGCCAACATCGATGTCATGGCAATCGAAGTTACAGATGGGATTGCCATCACCACGCTGTGCGAATGCAAATTTTGGAGCAGCAAAGTTACCCAGGATGTGGTGCACGCGTTTCGGACGGTGATGCCTAGAGGCCGGGGCTCACCGCGGCTACATCATCTCGAAGGAAGGGTTTCAATCCGGCGCCATCCTTGCCGCGCACGCCACGAATATCGAACTCGTGACTTACGCCGAGTTCCAAAGCCGATTCTTCGACAAATGGATTAAGAAGCGCCGTTGGGCGGTGGAGAACGAGGTCGGCGACATCAACGTCTATTACGAGCCGCTTGGCATTCCAGGGTTCAACCTCCTGGAGGATGAAGCGGACGAGGCGCGCTACATCGCGGTGTGGAAGAGATATCTGTTTTTGGGCAACATGCTGATGCCATTTTCGCCGTACCTGGCAACCTACAAGGAGGTCGGCGTGCCAGTTCTGCCATATGACACCTCCAAGATGGACGAGAAGGGGATCTTCGTCCCTGACGACGTAAGGGCAGCGGCAGGCTACCGCGAGCTGTTACGAATGCTTACCAGCTACGCAAGGGTAGGGCTCAAGGAGCTTCGTGCGGTCAACCCGGTAACACGTGGGAAAGACCCTGAGACGATCACGCGCGACGATTGATGCAGCGTCGCCGGTAGACATTGGCCTTTGGGGGGTCCGACGACGTACCGGGCAGTAGCCTGCTCATGCTAGCGCCGCGCGCCTTGAGCCTTCCCGGTTGACCGACTGTATAATAACTTTGCTCGGGGAGGATGGCGACATGGATACCAATCTTGATGACGAATTCCGACCCGTCGACGAAATTCTCAAGTCAGACCATCGGACGAAGGGAGTTGATGCCTTTACCCTGACGTACCTGCGCGCCGAGCGCCAAGTCCGCAAGCTCTTTACGCATCTGGTCTTTCAGTCGGAAGCTTTCGATCTCGGCAACAGGCGGCAGCTGCGCCAAACGCTCTATCAAGCGCCGGATGTCTCATTCAAAAAACTGGCAGACGGCATCCAGCGCCTCTCTGGCGTGTCGGTGGCTGACATGGTCGGTGCCGAGTTTGACCGCCTGTTTAACGTGCTACGCGTAGCCAAGCAGTATCGGGACAAGCTCTTTCACGGACAGTTGCCTGACCAGTATCTGAGCACCGAGACATTCATTGAGCTCGAAGCGAACATACGGACCTGGTGTCGCCTGCTCGCGGCCGGTGCCGAGCGCGAAATCGGCTATGACGGATTTCCGGATTCGCATTGTAAGCGTCATCGGCCGGAGATCGTAAAGCGTGTCACCGGCCATCTGCCCAACCTTGGAGCTTATGAAGACCTGCTGAGAAGGCTGCGCTGACGGCGCAAAATATAGTTGGCCGGCCATTCACATGGGGGTGTGTATGCGTCCCAGCTTGCGCGGCAGGTCCTCGATGCCGACCCGTTCAAGGCGCACCAGGCTATGGTGGAATCGCACATCCCTTCGGATCTGTGTCCAACCAGGCATCTGCCAATGAACCTGCGGTCGTCACCGCCGCTGGAGGACGCGCTAGCCTTACAACCGCCGAGCAAAATTTGTCGTCGCAATTCAGGGTCAGTACTTCGTCGGTTGCGGCGACAGCTTGATTGTTCAGGCAGAGCCATGGACGACCACCTACGGCAATACGTCTTTTCTGCATGGCATCGGCAGCCACAGTTACGACGACGGCAAGGCTGGTGACGCCCAGGCTACTACGCGGGGCATCGGTGACCTGTGCACTGCCAACTGTGGCTCCTCGACCGACACCCGTCACGAGATACTTTCCCATCAAGGGGATAATTGCCTCCGTTTCGAGATCACCGGGGCTGAGCTGGTGGTTGCGGTCCAAGGCCCTAACCGCTTTAGGCTCCTCAGGGGAGGTACGGTGGTAAACCATGGCCCCGATAATCGCTACGGAGGCGACGTAAGCAAAGGCGAGCAGCAGCCGCGAGACACTGACTCTGATCAACGGACGTTCCCACGCCGGCAGTTTCATTGGTCTGGCACCGCTCTACGGTTTTGGGTGTTCATAGGCGACCTTGATGTCTTGCTCGTCGAGCATGAGGGAGCGCGCCGTGGCGGTCCACAGGTCTCGCTCTTCTGCTATTGATGTCGGCATCGACCGACGCAAAGCGCCCAGCAGATCAAAGCGGCTGACATCTACGGCACCGCGTACCAGCTCCGCATAGTCGGCGAAACTTTCGTGCACCATCCATAGCCATGTCCGGATGGCGAGTGGCCCCAAAGCCACTAGGCCTGCCAACGTCATCAGCGATTTCCCCCAAGCAGCTAAAATGAATAGCCAGGCCGCGCAGAACAGCACTGTCAGCGTCAGGCACAGTACCGAAAAATCAACCTGAACCCTTGCCGCCGAGAGTTTGTCTGTCAACTGGGCGTCCTTGATGACGAGTTGCAGGCGCGGCCAAAAGAAATCGAAATTGAAGCCGTAGCGGGTATCGCAGTAGCTGCGTAGCGCGGCGACGTCATTGCCGAGTTGGGTAGGTGCGAGCTCGGCCTTGCCATAGAGGCTCTGCTGAGTGTCTAAAGCTATGGCCTCCTGGCCTTGAGCAACGTTTATTGCATAAGGTGCCAGAACCTCGATGAATTCTTTTTGAATTGCGCTTAGCCTCTTGGCCCAAGCAACAGCTCCTTCGCTCCTGTCCTCAAGAAACACCACATCGGCACAATTGCGATGCAAGGCCCTGGACAGCGCCTTTATCGTCTTGGTCAATTGGTCCTGTCCTATGGGCTGATTAAGGTAGAGCAGTGCCCAGAGCCTGCGTGTCTCGATCTCGGCGGCTGCGATGGCTGCGGTGTCCGCCACCACGCGTACCTTTGCCCCAGCTTCTCTTGCGTTGCCTAGTGCGTCTGCCACGTCGTCCACTTTTGGAAGGGCGGCCCGGTTTTGGAAGAGGGCTTCGCGCTGGCGAATGAGCGTCTGGCGTTCCAGCGAGCGGCGCAGGAAGAGCAATTCGGCGACTGGTCTCCAGACCCCCTGTCCTTCCAACACCTTGGTAATCGGTCTGATGGCCGGCGATATGGTGAATGCCACCACGGCCACTGCGATCAAGAGGATAAGAAGGTCAATGAGGGTATCGCTCGCCGCCTTTTGATATTCTTCCAATAGGAAGTTGCGCACCGCCGGGAACTCGGCCGAAGCAAACAGAAGATTGGCTGAACAGAAGAGGAGCCAGGGAAAATATCTGGCCAGCAGAAAGGACCGGCCAAGCCACGTGTCGATCTTGTCGAGAGCTTGACCGAACATGAGTACCGGATCCGCTAGGCTTGCACGAGTTCTTTACGGTGTGTCGGACATTTGCCACTGAGATCGTAGCTCTCGCCATCGACTGGGCATCGCCACTGGCGCCGAACAATGCGGTTCAGATCGAACACATCGTCTGGAATCGCAAGAATGGCCACGTACCCTTCCGCCGAAACCTGATGGGAAGGCGAGCCCAATAACGCCGCATCAGACTGCTGCACGACATAAGCCAGGGTGTCGGCATGGAAGACGCGGATGGCCGGCTGTGTGGGTTCCAGTTCCGACAACCTGACCGCAGGCATATTTTGTAGCGGAACGAAACGGTCTCCATTCGCGGCTGTCTGGAGATCTCTGGTCGTGGATAGCCAGAAACTCGTGCCGTCGTCGCGTACGACAGCGATCGCCTTGTGTCGCTTCGCCTGGTCGAGCGCTTCACCTACCGGTGTAAAGTCGAAGAATACAGGAAGCTCGAGAAACGAGCCCGAGGTTTCCTCTTCGACACGGGGATCTTCTTTGAACCCAGGCTCTCCTTCTTCTTCCATAGTGGGCATCTTAGGGCTCCGTTATGTCGGTATTTTCCACGATAGAACCGATAACGATATCCAGCCTTTCAGATAGGAGCCTGACTGGGTCGAGCGTCGACCATCTGAAAGTGCGAGAGGGCGAATCGAGCTTCAGATTCCGGGAAACGCCCAGCAGAAATTTCGAGACCTGCTTGGAGTCGGTATAGCCAGTGCGAGCGATGTTCAAGGTGTCGGCAAGGCCGATTTTTTTGTCGTCGGCAGCAATCTGCATACGAACGGCAATATCGATGGCAGCAACTTTGCTCATGGAGCAATCCCCCCAATACCCCGACAAAATTATCACCAAAAATTATCAAATGTACAGGCGGCCCCGCAGATTCAATTACAAAATTACTAAGCCACTAGGTGGCGGACTCTCCCTGCTGCGAGGATTGCAATCCAGTCACACTATCCGCTCGCCTTGTGGCGACATGCCCAACAGCGGGCGAATTAATCGCGGCGGAGGATGTTGGTGCAAGAATGCTGAGGGTGGTGGCTTCAGGGCATTTTTGCTATGACGCAACACCTTGACTATGGCGACGGAGGAACGCGGTTGGCCGACGACAATGACTTGAACCTGATCCATCTGACGGCAGATGTTGTGTCGGCCTATGTAGGGAACAACCCGGTGCCGGTATCAGAGTTGCCCGGCCTGATTGCGAGCGTGAACGCGGCGTTGTCGGGGGGCTATCCACGAGCCCAAGCAGCCAAGTCCTGAGCAGAAGCCTGCAGTCAATCCGAAGCGCTCGGTCTTCCCGGACTACATCATCAGCCTTGAGGACGGCCGACAATACAAATCCCTCAAAAGGCACCTGGCGACCAGCCATGGCTCAACCCCGGATGAGTACAGGACGAAATGGGGGCTGCCGAAGGATTATCCGATGGTCGCTCCAAGCTATTCTGCGACCCGGTCGGCGCTCGCCAAGTCTCTCGGCCTTGGGCGTAAGCCCCAGGACGCGGCCGCGAAACGCAAGCCGCGCTCTACCAAGGGCTAGGCGAGGGCAACAGCCTTACGGTCGCAAGTGCTGCCTCCTCACCGCAGCGCTAACGGGAATTCGTTACTCCAACGGCCGCCCTGTTGAACCGGTCCAGGACCAGGAACTTTCTCGAGCACCGATGGAGCGACCACGACCGAACGCGGCTTGCCCGCAGGGCGCTGATCGTCGCGGTGAGCCGCTTTTGCCACGCAAGTTATAGGTGCGCCTTCGCTTACCCGCGCTCCAGCGCTTACGAGTCGAATATTGCCATTTTCTCAATTATGATTTCAACCTCGCTAGAGACCGGCTCCAATGACCTTTCCATCTTCAGAAATTGGCGCCTGCGTTCGTTTGGGGGAAATCGTTGTAGCCAGATGGCAGTTCGATCCGCGGAGATACTTGCGATCTTGGCTTTCGCTCCATAGCTTGCGGTAAAGGTCTCGGTATCAACGAACACCTCATTGCGAACGACCAATCCGTGCGAAAGGGATGCCCACGGCTCGAATGCAAGCCGGCGTATTGAAGCACAAACAAGCTGATCGCTCCGACTTGATTCAAGTAGCTGTGGGATGATGAGTTGCTGAACTTCCTCCGCCGAAAGCGAATAGACGTCATTGGCGTCCCCCGGCTTGGGGCAAATTGGAACGAACAGCCGGAAGCGATTGTCTCGTTCACCTACCCACAGGTCGGCATCCGTCCAGCCTGCCCAGCCGTGGGATTTGTCGGCAAGGAATGACAGTCCTTGGATGATATCGTTTGAATAAATTTGGGGCAGCCCATCGAACTCACCGCCCCAATCCAAGGGGATCTCCCCCTCCAACACGAAGTTGGTTAGCGCACGAGCGGTCGACAACATCTTCGACGCAAGAAACGATGAGAGAACCTGATCGCGTATTGCAACGTCGCGAGATCCGTCGTCTCGGATCGCCGAAGCGGCCATCAATCTGATGCCTGAAGCGATGTCATCCTGGACGATCGGTATCATTTGATAAACGGCGTCCCCGACAAACTGCCTTGCATTCAATGGCACCTGCGGCGGCCAGCCATCTTCGACAAGATATCCCTTCAAAACGTCCAGGCGCTGCGAGATTTTGGCTGGCAATGTCACAGCAACCGGAAGTAGCGCCGCGATATGTGCCTCACTCCAGCGGCCATAGGGTATGAGGCTCTCGTTAAGCAAAGCAATGTCAGGTCGATACAGACCGTTGAATTGCACTCGGACAGGAGGCGGAGGCGTTTCCGACATCTTCAGCGCTCAATCTCTGGCGCCAAGGAACCGACCGATACGCCCCGTGGAGCATCTTCGTCGTCGGTGATGAAGTAGACGGCGCCGTCGAGTGCTGCCTCAAGGTCCCGCAGGGGCGGATTGTCTCGGTCCACCACCTCGACGAGTTTATCCACGTTGAGGATGATTTCGGAATTCTCGTCGCTGGCATAAATTCTCTCGCCCCACTCGCGGGCCGATTTTTTATCACGCTCGATCGTATCACTGACAGCAAGCACCAACGGATCGTGCCTAGTGCTAAACATCACGTCCTTTCCGAGCGCGGTTGGTATCGCAGGTCGGCCAAGCCGTACATTATCAACGACCGTTTCGCTCCAACGTGGGCCTGCGAAATAAACTGCAGCATACATGACCTTGGCGCGACGCTCGGTGACACCCGACACCCGCATTGCCCGATAGAACATCAGGTGAACTGATCGCCAATCCGCGCTTCGAATGTCGCAGTAGTAGTCGTGTACCACGGACGCGTCGCGGTACTTTCCTTCAAATGGGCCGCCGACCAGTGACCAAAGGGCTCGCGGTATCGATGCGCCGTCAACTATTGTACGGCGCGGAACTGGCCAGTGTGTTCCATCCGCATCTTTGAAACCGAAGTCTTTGAGTAGTTTCATCCTGCGGCCGTCGGACAGCGGCTGGAATTGTAAAACGCCAGTATATTCGCCTAGAGCATGGCCAGACATCATCCCCTCCCGTCTGATATTCACTATGCGTCATACGCTGATAGGCGGCAATCAGCGCGCTTCATGGCGGAAGCCACCTTGTCATTGGAACCAAGCCCAACAACCGTTCTCTGAACACTTCCGTTGCCGCGTTTGTCCAGGGATGCATCATACGGCGCCCTTCGCCGGGGGCTGTCGTTCCCGCATCCCGCCTGCGGCGGCGCTATGCTGATGCTCCTACGGCCGCCCTGTTAAACCGGTCTCAGGGCCACGAACTTTCTCCAGCGTCGAACTGACTTGATCCCGCTGGCGGGCAGCTCGGCGCTTCCGCTTTGTACGCCCTTGTTTCGTTAGGTAGGGAGAGAGGCGCGCGGCCCTCTCTCCCAGCAAGCCGCCGCAGGCGGTTTCCCCCATCTTCCTCCGCTTCGCTCCGTGCAGACCGGGGAGACCCCTCCGCCCCCGGGACTTGCCCCCTCGCTCCCCGCTGCTCGCCGCGTGGCAGGGGTCAGGTGGCCTGACCCGAAAGGGAAAGGCACGCCTGAAACGACAAACAAAGGAGCAAGTCCAATGAACACCGCAGAAATCACCATTCCGCTCGGCAAGCTGGTGCCGAGCAAGGCCAACGTCCGCCGCGTCAATTCCGAAGTGGGTAGGGCCTCTTTGGCCGCCAGCATCGAGGCCCATGGCCTCATCCACAACCTTGTGACCCGCAAGTCCGCGAAAGGGGCAAAGTTCGAAGTTGTCGCCGGAGGGCGGCGCTTGGGGGCGTTGCGTCTGCTGATGGACGAGGGCCGCACGGTGCAGGGCGTGGCTGTGACCAAAGACTATCCGGTCAGGGCCGTCCTGCATGAGGAAGGCAGCGACACCGAGATTTCGCTGGCCGAGAACGACCAGCGGGAGGCGATGCACCCGGTGGACGAGGTCATTGCGTACCGCGACCTTGTCGAGCAGGGCATGGCGGCGGAGGACATTGCCTCGCGCTTCGGCAAGTCCGTTGTGACCGTGCGCCAGCGGCTCAAGCTGGCCAGCCTGTCGCCGCGCATCCTTGATGCCATGCGGGCGGGGGAGGTGACCCTTGAACAGGCGAAGGCACTGGCGCTGAGCGATGACCACGCGGCACAGGAGGCGGCGTGGTTCGAGCAGGATGGCTGGAGCCGCAATCCGGGCAGTATCCGCTCGTTCCTGACCAGCGCCCACGTGCGCGGCAATGACCGGCTGGCGCGGTTCGTGGGCGTCGAGGCTTATGAGGCCGCAGGAGGCGGGGTGCTGCGCGACCTGTTCGCCGAGGACGACCTGACGTTCTTGACCGACCGGCCATTGCTGGTGAAGCTTGCCGGTGACCGGCTGGAGGCGGTGGCCGACGAACTGCGACCGGTGGGCTGGAAGTGGGTGGAAATCGCGTTGGAGAACAGCCTCATTCACACCAGCGGGTTCGGGCGTATCCATGCGGTGCGGCGCGACCCGACCGAGGCCGAGCAGGAGGAACTGTCGGCGCTGGGTGCGCAGTACGACGAGTTAGCCGAGGCCCTTGATGCTTATGCCGAAGGCGACCCGCAAATCGAGGCGGACGAAGCAAAGCTGCGCGCGCTGGAAGGCCGCATCGAAGCCATCCAGAACGCCGCCGAAGCGTTCGAGCCAAGGGATATGGCGCTGGCGGGCTGTCTCGTGTCGATCTCGTATGATGGCCTGTTGCAGGTCACGCCGGGGTTGGTGAAGGCCGAACACCGCAAGGCCCTTGCCGTCTCGCAGGACGGCGGCGAAGGCCACGGCGAGGCCGACGAAGCGGGACAGGAGGAAGCCCCGGAGGTCGAGGCCTCCGGCATGTCGGCGGCGCTCACCGAGGAACTGACGGCCATTCGCACCGCAGCCTTGCGCGTGGAACTGGCGGGCCGCCCCGACGTGGCACTGATTGCCATCCTGCATGCACTGGTGAGCCGCGTGTTCTACGATTACCACCACGGGCGTGTCGAGCCTGCGGTGGAAATCAGCGGCCAGCGCCGCAATCTTGAACCCTCCATCAAGGAGCCGGAGGCCTGCCGAGCGCTGACGAGTTGGAACGAGCTCATGGAAGCTTGGGCGCACCGCGTTCCGGGCGATCCCGCCGACCTGTGGCCGTGGCTGCTGGCGCAGCCGCAGGACGTGCTGCTTGACCTGTTGGCGGTGGTCGCTGCCGCTAACCTCAACGCCGTGGTCGCCCGTCACGACGCCGGTAAGCAGCGTGTCGCCCAAGCCGACCTGATGGCGGCGGCGGTCGGGCTGGACATGCGCCTATGGTGGACGCCGGACGCAGCATTCCTGTCCCGGCTGTCGAAGGCCGACATTGCCGGTGTAATGCGCGAGGCTGGGTGCACGGACGATGCGGCGAAAGCTGTTGAGCGCGCCCCGAAGCCCGAAGCCATTGTGCAGGCCGAGAAGGAACTGGACGGCAAGGGCTGGCTGCCTAGTGCGTTGCAGTTGCCCGTAAAGCCCGAAAGCGAAGCCTTGGCAGTCGCGGTCGAATAAGGCCTAGTGCATCAGTTGAAGCCGGGGCAGCGATGTCCCGGCTTTTTTGCGTCTGGATGGTCCTTCAGCCGGTATCGAACCGGCTTCAGATCAGGCGAGGGCGCCCCTGACCCGCCCCTCGCGCTCCCCGCCCACCCGGTTGTTGAGCTGCAGTGATATGCAAGCGGATTAGTGGCCGAGACGCCGTGTAAACCGGTGCCAAAGATAGTCAGCGGCTTGTTGAGGGGTCAATTTTTTCACGTCGACGGTCCTTTCGAACTCAGACATCCCCATGGCCATCGTCGCATTGAAATACAAACCGTCTTCCTGCGAGATTGTCAGCATTTCGCTAAAACTGTTGTCGTTGATGCGCGGGCCTTCTGAGAACTGGATGCCGTTATCCGAGAGCATACCCCCCGTCCAGACCCGGCACGAACACTTGCTGTTGCCGTCGACAAAAAGCTCGGCTCGGAAGTCAGATCCAACCAGCAGGAAATCCGTGTCGATCCGTGGATCCTGTTTGGCAACATTCAGGTTAGTTTCAAACAACGCCTTGATGGTCTCGAAGCCGTCTCTGACGAAACGGCGTTTTTCAATGTCCGTAGGTACCCGCTTGAGCGCAGGAAGGATGCTCTCCAAGCGCGCGCCCCCGCCGCTAACAGGGCCGGGACCTGGAAATTCCTTGTGTTCAGGGGCATCGAAAGACCCCGGAAACCGGGGCCGGGACGCTGGCTTAGCCCGCCTGTTGTCTAGTCCGGCGAGCAGGGTTGCCTTAGCAGCATCCTCAAGCATCCCAACGATGCGGATTTGAACAAGGGACGTCAAAAGGCCGGCAGGCTGGCAGGTCTCGACCATGACCGGTACGAGCTTGCGGTTGAGCCCCTGCGGGTCGCCTGCAAAGGCAGCAGCCCACTCAGACGAGGCGAATGCAGAAGTCAGGTACGCCGGCGAGAGCACCAGGATCGTGCGGGCGGCGTCGGCCGCGGCCTTCTGCATTTCAAGCACGAAATTAGCGCCCGGCCGGAAATCCCACGCTTGGATCACCACGCTGAACTCGGATTCTTCAAGAACGTAAGCGATCCACTCGGCCCAAGCCGTGTCGGTGTGCGTGTAGCTGATAAAGAAATCGGTCATGGGAATTTCGATCTGTTCTGTTGCGCTGCTGCTTGTAGCGCAAGGCATCCGAAAGACAAATATGGCCGACTCGCAACCAATCCAGCGACGCTGAGGAAGCACCAGCGGACCTTCAACTACGACGGGGCTGACCTTACCCTGTACCCCGCGCGCTTTTCACATCAGAAACCAGGCTGGCAACCAAAAAAGCCCGCGCCTGGGAAGGCAGCGGGCCAGTCTGGAGCACCGAATGGGGGAACAGTGCACCCTTACAACAAAGGTGCGCGGCGTCGAGTTCCGCTGGTCAGACAGTTGGAGAACGGTGGCCTAAAAAGAGCCCGCCGCTCTTTGGGGAGAACAGCGGGCCAAGGGTCTGGAGTGGCCGGGATCAACCCAGCATGTCTTAACGAACGCCGACGCCGGAATGAGACAGCGGTTGCTGTTCTCAAAGTGTCGGCCTTCGGAGCGGAAGTTGAACACCGGGCCACCTTTTGGTCCGCTCGGTGGAAATCCTAATGTCATCGAGGCCAGTTCTATGGTGGCGCCGGCGGCACGCAGGATTGGGGCCCGATCGTTGATGCGGACGTCGTCCGGCCGTGGCAGGTCGAGTTCGGTCTGGTGAGCGGGGATCTTGAGCGCCAGCGACTCCATCATCCGGCTGTATTCGGCCCAAAGGATATGCTGCTCGTAGTCGTTGCACATAAAGGCCTCCAGACAGGGACTTGCCGAGCCGACCTGCTGGCCGCAGTGGCTCGGAACCCGCAGGATTGGACAATATCTGGTCTTGCTGCGGTCTGATGGACAGCAGTCTGCATCCATCGCTTTGCTATCGCAATTCGGGAACTTAACAGGAACAAATTGTCTGTGGGAAAAGCCAGTCATAGCGGGCAGCTGCGCCGGCTTTGGCTGTAATATGATCATTGCTGGGTCGGGTCTGCGGCCTCCCTCGCCAGAGACAGAGCCGCAAACCCTTCTTCCCAGCTGGCACGGGCAGGGCGGGAGGCTGGGTTTCCAGTCTCCCGCTTTTCAGTACCACTGAAGTTTCAACATTGGCGTGAAAATCACGTTCGCGCAACGCGGCCACCTTGGATCGCACAGAAATCTTGCTTCATAAGGTGTCCGCTGCCGGCGTTTGACGGTTGAGAACAAATCAGGTACGTAAAGTCGTTCTGTATGTGTGGTTTAGATGACGCTGGCGTGCAGGCACCAAGGGTTACCAGAGGGCGCGGCCCAAGCCCAAACGCAGTCCGAAAGGCAGAAGCGCGGCCGCCAGGATCGATCCCGAACCTGAAAAGTAGCTGCCAACTTCCGCGCCGGGATATGGGCCGCGGAGGGTCCGAAGCGACGGGTCGGCTCCGACGAGCAGAAGCGCACGCGAGGGACGCGGGACAACCTTGGCAAATGCCAGGGCTTGTCGTCCTGCGTCCTCTCTCCAGGTCTCACCAACGAGCAGGAACTTAGGCTATAGGGAGATGAAGAGCAGCTTCAGCTTCAACCATGGCCCGGAGATCGCCGGCGATGTCAGGGAAATGGAACCAGGAAGGCGTTCCGCACAAGGGGTGGACCTGTGTCGACGTCGACGACCTGGGAGAACCGTCCGAAACCTGCGAAATGTGCGAAGCGCAGGAGATCCGTTACGTCCACTACATGAGTCATCCACATTATCCGGCGGTGCTGGGTGTCGGCTGCGTTTGCGCCGAGAACATGGAAAACGACTATGCAGCGCCAAAGGAACGGGAGCGCCGCTTGCGCGGCGCGGCGGCCCGACGACAGCGCTGGCTGACGCGGAAGTGGCGAACATCTCGGTCGGGCAACAGCTACCTCAACACCGGCGGCTTCAACATCACGGTCTTTCCGCAAGGTGGCAGCTGGGGTGGCCGGATACTGGAACGACAAACACAACGGTCTGTGGACTCGCGCCGCACCTATGCAACGGCCGAGGCTGCCAAACTGGGCGCTTTCGACGGCATGGTCTTTCTGGAAGGCAAAGGATGGGGCAGGGGATCGCAGAAGAGATGATCCGACCGGCGCCGATGCCCCGCTTCAGCTGGCTTCGGCTCTGAAGGCAGGCATTCAGGAAGGTACTGAATCGGAAGGGGATAACGCTGCTTTCCTCGGCGTAACCCGTAGGGAAAAGGGGCCGTCGCGACTATATTTGATTGAAGTTGCTGACCGAAGAATTGAACGACTATGACGGATGACGTTGATATTGGCGAAGTGACCGAAGCGGTTGAACTCGATCGTCCCGAGACTGCACCCTCGAATTTGAACGTATGTGTGTCCGGGCTTTCGGAGGAAGATGGAACAAGGCTTGGCCATGCCCTTCTCGCTACGATCCAGACCGTCAGCCAATACATTCGGCTCGAACGGCTGGACGGGGTCACTGCAGCGGTCGACTATCCGCGGGCGCTCGTCGAACTCGACCGTGGCTATGAGACCTCCCACGTCCTCACGCCGAGCACTGACATTGTCTATGGCATTGCCATGACGCCGTCGGTCAAGCGAGACGGCGTGATCAAGTCCCACATTGTCCTCAATGCCAATATCGTTTGGCCAATTCAGGATCCTCAGAATGAATTTTTCCGCGAGTCCCTGCATATTATCGCGCATGAATGTGCCCATGTTGAAATTACGAAGGTGTTCGACGAGGCCTTTCCCAACACCTTGCTGAGCGGCCAGCGGTGGGACTTTCTCGAGGCTGCCAGGAGCGATGTCATCTTGGCGTGCTGGGATGAATATGCGGCTTGCCGGATCTCCGCCCGCTTTGGCAAGGACCCCCTGGACGGATACGTCGAGACGATGACGACCAGTCTTGTATCAATCCGGGAGAAGGCAAACGAACATATCAAAGCCTATCGCACGCACGGCGATCACGATCGAATTTTGCTCGAGATAGCCGGGCTGTACGGGAACCTGATGAAGTTCGCGGGCTATCTGCTGGGTCATATGGATGGCAAGGGGTTGAAGCTCCCAGACGTTCCGCAGGTGGAGGATGCCTTGCAGGGGCATTGGTTCGCGCCGTTCTTCGAGCAGCTTCACCAAGCTCTGCGAGCGATTTGGAGCGAGTATGGCCAATGGACCGACCGCGCTGCCTTCGAGGCTGTCGGTGACATTCTTGAAGAGGTCCTGGCAGAGATCGGCTTAACGTTTCATCGCAATGGCGAACGACTGGATTTCAGGCTACCGTTTACCGCCGACACGATGCCGCCGGGCGATGAATGGCTCGCGGCATTGGCTACCAGTTAGCAGTCGTGATCGGGCAGGAACTGGTCATGGCTCGAGCAGCGACTGCATAAGGGCAGCGAGCGCGCTGATGTGCGTGCCGAACACATAGCCCTCGCTCAATCGTTCTTCGGTGAACACCCCACAAACCTTGACCTGGTTTAACACCAGGGCGCTCGCGTCGAGCATCGGCCCGCCTGACAGCCCAAGGGGTATTGGGGATAGCTCTCGCTGCCCACTCTTCGTCGCAATGACGCGATTTTGATATTTTACCCCAACAAGTTCCGGCCCGACATCGACCGCGACATCTGTGTGGCAAAAGGGCTTGGGCCTCAGCGTGGAATCCAACAGTGAACGTCGGTGGTCCCGCGCGAGGTAGCCAACGATGGACACCATACCTAGGGCGGGCTCATTAAACTGAAGCGCCGAATAGGGCAGGGCTCGGTTTGATGCGAAACCCTCGACGTGAACGACCGCGATATCAAGCTCTTGGTTGCAGGCCACCTGGCTCCGGGCCACGACATCAAGCGAACGCAGTTCGTTCCCGTCGAAGATGCTTTTCGTCGCCGGCTTCTCATTGAACTTGTGCCCGAATAGGCAGTGTTTTGCGGTCACGAGGAGCTGGTTGCCGTTCCACATCGTCAGGAACGCCGATCCACGCTGGTCACCGCGATCGTCATAGATCGCAACCAGGTGCGGCAACACGGATTCCTTGACGGTCTCCGAAATCAATTTGGCGGGTTCGATAATTCGCATCGGGATTGTCTTGGCCTCGCGGAAGCGGGGTCGTCGCTCACATTGTCGACAGTCGCATAAGTATAATTATGGAACTAATGCGAATTATTCAAATCAAACAGCGCTCTGTTCCTTCATCAATGCGCTAAGGGTTAGCTTAAGTCCTTCTCACATCTGGCTCCGCACTTCCAGCCGTCGCTGCCATATTCACAGTATACCTCACATTTGTCAGCATTCGTTAGCGCAGATCGAGCCGAGTCGTATTTCTGGTAAGCTCCGTCGAAAGCTCCAAGAAAATCATCCGGATCGACAAGCGTCTGTGAAAATGCAGCGATGGCGTCTTTGGTGATCTCTTCAACATTGAAAGAGATCCGTTTGATCAGTGCCATGTATTTTCCTCCCTTGAACTCTTATGGTCAACCCAAGCGACGATAATACATAATATCTCTTGGGGTTCAATGGGCGCGGACGATGGGAAGAGACCGACATTCCGTATCGTAGAGCTGAGAAATTCTATTATAAAACAATGGCTTGGTTCGGATAATATCCATTATGTTAAATTGCGAGCCAAAGCTATTGGCGCGAGTCGGCCAACACCGACGTCCTCTCCGGGCGCTATCCGAACAGAAGCTCTGGCTGTTCCTCCAAGGCGATCCATTCGACGATATTGTTATCGGGGATGGTGAACCCGCGGTCGCGCAAAGCCGCAGCGTCTGTGGGGTGAAGCTTCATCTTCGTGCCATGGCTCCCGGTGCCGTCGATCCTGACGACACCAAGCTCGTTTCCGTTGCGGCCGTGAATATGACCATGAGTCATCCCCACGCCGTGCGCCGGCTGGTCGATCCGAATCCCTTTCTTGAAACGCCCATCAACCCATTTGCCTTCCTCAAGGCGCACGAATGCGTTCCCATCATCGGTGATGATCACCTCCTCTAAGTAAAGAAGGTCCGATTCTTTCACGAAATCGCTGAACTTCTGTATTATGCGCTTGGCCCTCGTCATCGACCCTGCCCTGCGGCTGCTTCTGCTTTGACGGACTCCGCCATAGCTTCGACCGTCAGCTTGAACTGGGCGGGTTGGCGGACAGCCGAAATAAGATCTTTACGCCAGCCTGGATGCTTGCGTGTCCAACCAACAAGCGCGCTGGCCGTGAGCCCGCGATGTCGTATCAGGAAGTTCGAGATCTTCGCAGGAACAGCCTCCGCAACAAAGTTGGCGTTTGCCGGTTTCGCTCGGGCGAGGATGACGACCGCGGTGGAAAAGCCGATAAGGTCATCTTCTTCGGTCAGCTCGGTCAGGAGGTCCAGGACCGCGCCGGAAGGGCTCTTGTAAGCTGCGGACCCATGATCGGCAATCGCCCTGGCGATGCGGGTTTCGGTTTCAGGTGTCACGGTCTTTACCTCCTTGCTGAGGCCGTGGAGCGCTTCGGCTTCCGCACGGCGTTTGATGGCTATTTCTCGAATCTCTTTGGCATCGGCTTCAGTGGGAACCCAGACCGTCACTTTTTGCCAACCTTCACCGACCCGCCTTTGGCGATGCCGTTTGGTCCGATCGAGAATGGTTCGGTCTTTCACGTCGATAGCTCCGTAGTACTACTACGTTTATGTAGGCCTGAGACCTCTTCGCGTCAAGGTTCACCAGCGTGTCGCGCGCGGCCTTTCAATTCTCCTTTCGGACAACAATCTCCGTCGGCTGAAGCGAAGCAGCTGAGCAGGTTTTAGCTTTTAGCTTATTGCTATTAGCTTTAAGCTGGCGTATGGGTCGTATTGGGCCCGACAAGCGAGGTTTTGACCGATGACACCTGCCGAAGCACTGAAGAAGATCAAGGTTGCGATCGAGACATCGCCGCGGAACGGCTATATCGCTGAGCTTCACGTCCAGGTGATCAAGTACGCCAATGTCCTGGAGGGTGTAACCGGCAGAGAATTTTGCGAGGCCGTGGGGCTGACACCGGCATTTGGGACTGAATTTGCGAAGATGCGAAAGATCGCTGGCAGGTTGGTCGACGCCGGCCTCGATGTGGACAGGATATGACCGCCGCGCACAGCCGGGCCATCGGCCTAAGTGAATGAATGCGGAGGGTGGGATGAGGTCTTGGTTAGCTGCAGTCGGCGTTCTCTTGTTGGTAGTGCTTGCGCTGGCCATCTCTCTTTACGCCGAGTATGACAACCTCTCCCCGTATTTCCAAGGCGTCGCCGTGGAGAGCGCCGGTGTGCTGATCGAGGTAGTTCTTCTGCTTGCTGCCTTCGGCCTTTATGAGAAAATCCGCGGACGCAACGAAGACATCCGCCGCCTTCGGGATCGCATCAGCGATTTCAAACGAGTGGATGACGCCCACGCGCACAGCATCATCGCCTCATCAGTCCGACAGCTGGCCGAACACGGGCTCACGGATATCGACTTTCGCGGCATGCATCTGCATGGATTTTCGTTTTCGCGGCAGGACATCTCGTCGCTAAGAGGTTCGATGTTTTCGACCGGACTAGACTTTTCCAAGCCCAGCCGCGCCTTTACTGAGCTAACCGACGTGGATTTCACGGATCTGGACTGCCGCGACGTGAAGTTCGGCACAGGCAACCTCTCGCTGGCAACGTATAAGAACTGCCAGTTCTGGAACGCAAACCTGCAGAGCGCCTCGTTTGACGGCGTGCGCCTCTGGTGGGACGAAGCGAGTGTGAAGGCCGACGAATCCGACTGGAGAGAGAAAGTTGACGAGACAGAAGACGGAGAGCCAATATTTGCGGATGTGTATAGCCCTGCCTTCCACAGATCCGACCTGAAAGGCACCTCTTTCAGGGAAACGTCTTTTGACAGGGCTGACTTTCGCGGCGCCGACAATGTTTTAAGCGCCGATTTTACCAAGGCGAGAGGCCTCGAAACCTGCTTTTTTGACGAGGAGATCCGTGACGAGTTCCGGCGCAAATGGCTCGCCACACCTCAGGCACCGGTATGAGCGAGATCCTAGCGCAGCGGATTAAGGCCATCCTTGCCGCTGTGAAGCCTTTGGCCGCCGAATATTACCAGGTGACCGGAAAGCCCCTTGGGGTGACCGGTGAGGTTGCCGAGTACGTCGCAGCGACCGTAATGGGACTTGAACTGGTCCCTCCCCGCACGGCCGGTTATGACGCGATCCGGCAAACGCCAGGCGGGCCGGAGCGAATCCAGATCAAAGGCCGCGCCTATGACCCGGCCGGGAACCGCAGCCAGCGCATCGGCCAGATTAAACCGGCAGGCCCCTGCGACACCGTGATGTTGGTGTTGCTGCACAACGCCACCTTGGACCCTGTCGAGATTTGGGAAGCCCCCTTCCCTGCCGTGGTGGCGCGTCTGGCGGAGCCGGGCTCCATCTCCCGCAACGAACGTGGCGCAATGGCCGTGTCCGACTTCAAGCGGCTGGGACGGCAGGTGTGGCCTAAGGCAGGGACTATCCTCTATTTCGCCTACGGCTCAAACATGGACATCCTGCAGATGAGGGAGCGTTGCCCAGACGCCGAAATCGTTGGTTCAGGTCGTCTGCCGGACTATGCCCTGTGTTTCCCGAGAATGTCAGTGAAACGCAAGTGCGGGGTGTCGTCGGTGGAGCCCTTTGCTGGAGGCGAAGTCTGGGGCGTGGTATATCGTCTGACTGCCACCGATTTGGCTCTACTCGACCGGAACGAAGGCTATCAGTCCGGCCGCGATCGGCATCTCAACAGCTACACGCGGCTCCCGGTGACGGTTATGATGAATGGCGTGGCAACTGAGACGCAAACCTACTTTGCCGAACCGCAATCCGGGACATTCTTGCCGAGTGCAGCCTACCTTCAGCATCTGCGCGATGGCGCCAAGCACCAAGGGCTACCGGATAGCTATTTGGCTTTGCTCGACGCGTTGGAGGCTATTGCGTAAAAGTCCGATGATGGAACGGATCGGATCCTGATTGCGCCCATGCCGACAGCCATTCCGCCAGCCACCATTAAAGAACTTCGGCATCGAGTCTGTATGCTGATTTCCAACGTTTCAGCCTATCAGGTGCCCCGCTATTGCCAACGCTTGGGCCTGGCGTCCGGCGAAAGCGACGAAGCGATGAAAAGCAAATACAAGTACGCCGAGCGGCGACTTGAAACGCTCGGGGTCAGCCGGGTGCTTGAGGTCGCTCGAGCGGTCCTGGAAGAAGACGCCAATTTTGCGCTCACCGAACTCGTTGCCAAGATTGATGAGCGCGATGAACCGCCTATCACGGAAATAACCCGCCGCAGGCTGCTGACCCTATTCCAAGCAAGGCCGTTGACCACCCAACTTCCGGAGATCGAGTTCATTCAACGGGTCTGGCCGATCGCCGAAATGGACTCGATCTACGACCCCCCGGAGGGTCCCCTAGAAGACGACATCTTCCAACACACGGTCCGCAATAATGACTGGGATACAGCCGAACTACTGACGGCTCTGGGCCTTCTTACCTGTTCGAAGGCTCGTCTGTTCAAATTCCTTACGGAGGTCGTGGGACCCGTTTCACAGACGCCGGAAGTTCAGGCAGAGCTCGCGGCCGCACTGAATGGGGTGTTGCAGCACGACGGATATCGGCTTGCCGTGACCGGAAAGGTGTCGGGGACCCCCGTTTATGCGGTGCAGAAGGCTCGGCTCGGCAGCCCGGGTGATGAAGGTATCTCCGCCGCCCTGGTCGCGTTCAATCCGGACGATGTGCATCCCCGCTGGACGGCCGCCGTCGATCGCCGGCAAGACGACCCGCAAGGGGCGATAACCCTGGCCCGGACGCTCCTCGAGGATGTCTGCAAATGGATCATCGATGAAGCCGGCGAGACCTACGAGGATAAGGACGACCTGCCGGTTCTCTACCGAAAACTTGCCAAGACGCTGAAGCTGGCGCCCGACGATTATACCGAGCAGACGTTCCGGCAGCTGCTCGGCAGCTGCCAGCAGATCGTTGAGCTGCTGGGCTCGCTGCGCAGCAAGTTGGGTGACGCTCATAGTCCGGGGCCAAAGCGATCACGGCCCCTGCCCCGCCATGCCGAGCTGGCGGTGAATCTTTCGGGAACAATGGCCACGTTCCTAGTTTCGACCTGGCAGGCCCGCCAGGCTGTGAAGTCAAAGAGCACTCGATGAGCCCGGCAAGGCTCGCCTTTTTACTCGACGGATAAGCCGTTTTTCGATAAAAAGGGCCTAGAAACAACTATTTTTGGCCGAACCGGGAGATTTGTGGGCCTCCCTCGCCAGGCCAGCCCGTCCCCGCCCCGGCGACGCTCGCGCCTGGGAGCTCGGAGGTTGGGGCGCCCTGCAAAGCAGGATCCCATTCTCCCATACCCCATTCAACCCAGACCCCGACTGAACAACCAAGGACAACGTAGGCCCCAGGCCCCCGCGCCTCCCCGTGCGATTTGCAAAAGGGGCGGCTCGGGGCCATGTATCGCTCATCGAAACAACAAGGTCAGCGGGCATGGCAAAGAGCGAAGCGGCCGAGGGCATTAGCCTGAAGGCCAACGAGAAGAAATGGAGCAAGGAGCTCATGGATGCCGGCTGGACCGTCATCCCGAATGTGATCCTGGAGCGGCAGAAGGCGCTTGGCCTCGACGCCATCGACATCAATATCCTGATGCACATCGCCTCTTACTGGTGGCACCCGGATAATAAGCCTCATCCTTCGAAGAAGACGATCGCGGCGGCGATGGATATCGACCCTCGCACGGTCCAGCGCCGCATCGCCGACATGGAAAAGGACGGCCTCATCCAGCGTGAGCAGCGGCGGGTCTCCCAGGTCGGCAGCAAATCGAACGTGTACCACCTCGAAGGGCTCATCAAGGCAGCAAAGCCCTACGCCAAGGAAATGGTGCAGATCAAAAATGCGAAGATCGCGGTCAAGGACGCGATGCGCGCCAAGAAGGGTAAGCCCAAGCTCCATATCGTGAAGGGGGCGAGCTAACCCTTTTTAAGGAATACGGCGTAGCTCAACGGATAGAGCCCCCGCTATCGAGTGAAAATCCGACTTCAGCAATCGGACAAGTAGCGGCGGGGAGATGCGGGTTCAAGTCCCGCCGCCGGACCAATCTCTCAATTTGCACGCTCGGCAGGCAGGATCCGATCCCCTGCCCGCCGGCGCTTTCCGGCCATCCCATGGACGGCGGCGGGGCGCCCTATTTGTGCGCCGCCCATGGCTCCAACGGGCCTGTTGCGGTTTGGATTGGCGCGAACAGAGCCGTTGATAGGCTCGGGTGTCCTAGCACACTATCTCCCCTCTTCGTATGTCGAAGAAGAGTCGATTTCTGCCATGTTTTGCGGACGGAACAGTTCGAGGCTTCTTTGACCTCGAGGGTCAGATCGGTGTGGGTGATGGCGTCATGACATGTGCAGACCGGTAGAAATCTATTCTCCCCGGAGTCGTCATGTGAGATTATCGGGGCATGCCAACCGATGATGTGCTCCTTTCGAAACTCAACACCACAAGCGTGCTAGCCCATGCTGGCCGCGGGCTCGCCTGATGCCAATCCGCAAACATCGTCGCTGGTTCTATCCGATCGATTGGCCGGAACTGTCCCAATGGGTGCGCTTCAAGCGCGCCAAGGGCCGCTGCGAGGCGTGTGGCCGTCCGCATGGCGCGACCGTTGCTCATCTGGGGGACGGACGGTGGTGGGACGAGCCGGCTTCCGTATGGCGTTCGGGCACCGGCAAAGCCTTGCCAAGCCACCCTCCCCTTCTCGAGTGCTCCGAGCCGATCCTGTACACCAAAGTGGCGCTCGCAGCCGCGCACCTTGATCACGACCTGTCCAACAACGCGCCGAAGAATCTTCGTGCGTTCTGTCAGCGCTGCCACATGTTGCACGACAAGCCAGAGCATCTGCGCCAGCGCGACCTGACCTACAAGAAACGCCGCGCGGTCGGCGACCTGTTCGGCGGGCGCTACGAGTGACTTGCAGGCCGCAACCGTTGGAGCCAGCAGCGCAACCAGACGGGAAACTGGTGCGGATAGTGAAAGCCCTCCCGTGACGGACCGCGAAATCCACCTCTACCTCGATGACAGCGGCAGCCGTGAGCCAGACCGAGAGCCGAAAGAGAAGCGTCGGGACGAAATGGATTATTTCGCCCTTGGCGGCATCCTCATCAACGAGGAAGACGTCGATGAGCTCTATGCTCGCCACAAGGCCTTTTGCCATAAGCACGGCATCACCTACCCGTTGCACTCTTGGGCGATCCGGGGCGGTCGCGGCGATTTCGGCTGGCTGAAGAAGCCCGAATCCGCTTTTGAGTTCCTGGGAGACCTGCAGGGGATGCTGCTTTCGCTCCCGGTGATTGGCATTGCCGCGGTCATTGACCGTCCCGGCTATGTCGCCCGCTACCGGGACCGGTATCAAGATCAGCTCTGGTTTATGTGCAAGACCGCCTACTGCATCCTGATCGAGCGCGCCGCCAAATACGCCCGCAGCCAGGACCGCAAGCTGCGCGTGTTCTTCGAGCGGGCCGGCAAAGCCGAGGACCGCGACCTGGTGGCCTACACGCGGATCCTGAAGACGCAGGGCATGCCGTTCGACGGTGCCAACTCGGCCAGCTACGGGTCGTTAACCGCCCAGGAGTTCAAGGACATCGTGCGCGGTGAGCCCCGTGGCAAAACCAAAGCCACCCCGATGCTGCAGATCGCCGATCTCTACCTCTATCCGATGGCCAAGGGCGGATATGACCCGTCCTACCGTCCCTTCAAGGTCTTGATGGAGCATAAGCGCCTAATCGACGCCCACCTGCCGCCCGGAGAGCTGGCAGCCTGTGGCATCAAGTACAGCTGTTTTGACCGGATAAAAAACAAAGACCCGGACTAGCCGGGCCTTCGATTATTTGAAAAGTTCGGCTGGCGCCTGGCGCCAACCCCGGAGCGTTGCTCACGTAACCAATATGGTTACACCGGACGCTTTCGTCAAGTATATCTTACAATCGTTGACCATTCGTAAGATTGATCTGTACATGGCATTGGGTCAGCCTGGATGCTAGCCCATTCAGCGGGATGAAAGCCGCCGCTTGAGGCGCTGGGCCGAGGTCAAGCCGTCTTCCTCGTCCTCTTCGTCCTCGTCAATCTGGGGCTCAATCGACAACATGATCATCGCGTAGCCCTCGCGCTGGGCGAGGACCTGTTCGTAAAGTTGGGGTGGCCTTTGCCCGCGTTGCACGTCCAACCAGACACCGGCGTCGGTCTGGTCGATCTCGCTGGGTACGCCTTCTTCGTGTTTGCGCCGGCGCAGCAGCGAGTAAGCAGAGACGGGCGACCCCTGCCCTGCTGAAAGACACGGGAACTTCGACTGCTCTCGATATATGCGCTGGACCTTGCCATTGTGCACGATCACGATCGCGACCGGCTCGTCGCGGTAGCGGGTATAGGCCCGGCTCGCCGCTTCCTTGCTGACGTCGTAGCGGTCTGCCAGCTTGATGAGCTGGTTGAGGTCGGGATCCTTGCCCACGGCCACATCTGGCCGGAAGAAGGGTGCTGGCATGAGAATATGCGCGGCAAAGCGGTTGGCCTCCACCTCCATCCGCAACCGCTTGTCGGCTTTGCCTGCTTGCAATGCCAGCATGTCCGACATCTTGCATAGGAATCGCCCGTCTGCCGACGGGATATGGGACGGCATGAGGAAATGGGCCAGCTCATGGGCTATCGTAAAGCGCCTGCGCCGCCGTGGACTAAGCCGGTTATAAAGGATCGATCCTTCGAATTTGTCGGCGGGCGTGATCAGACCGCCCTCATAGCCGTCTGTGTCCAAGGGCGTTATGTCGACAATATCAAGCTGCCGGCAGAGATCTTCAATCGGCACCGGAATCTTGAGGTTGGGCTCGTGCCGAAGGATCTCAAGCACGAGCTTCTCAGGCGTTGCGGCGTCCGCGAGATCGATCCGGCTTACGGTCATGGTTTCCTGTTCGCTTTGAGACGGTCCATCAGCATTTGGATGGTTTCCCGGTCACTTTGCGAGAGCTCACCTAGGTTGCGATACATAGCAACCAGCTCGGCGTCGGCGTCCGCACTGCCGGGGTTCTCGTCCACGAGGTCGGCGATAGCGACCTTGTAAAAATCCGCCAAGCTCTTGATGAGATTCAACGACGGGTTCTTGCTTGCACCACGCTCCAGGTCCCAGATATGCGCCTTGGAGGCACCGACAGCGTCGGCGACGTCCTGGAGGGATTTTCCACTCCGCATTCTCAGCTGCTTAAGCTTTACCGCCAGTTCTACCATACAGACCTTCTCCACGAGTTACAGCGGCGCGCACGCTTGCGCGGCACGCCGTCTGATCAGGCACTACAACACCATACCATAGGCATTGACGCAAGCCTGATAGTAAGATATAGTTGTACGAGTTTGTAGCAAATGAGCCTTAAAGGAGCCTTTCATGAGCAAAAATCAGCATGTGGTACCTCGCGACGGTCAGTGGGCGGTGCTCGGCGCCGGCAACAGCCGGGCGACTTCCCTGCACCCGACCCAGGCCGATGCCATCGCATCGGCACGGGAGATCGCCATCAACCAGCATAGCGAGGTGGTGATCCATCGGCCCAACGGGCAGATCCGCGACTCCAACTCCTATGGCAACGACCCCTACCCTCCCAAGGGCTAACAGAAGGACGCATAAAATGACTGACAACGACGACAAAAAGGGTGGTCACGACAAGACCATCACCATCGTGGTGAACGGCACCCCGCATCAGGTACCGAAGAAGGACGATCTGACCTACGCGGAGGTGGTGACCTACTTCGACCCCACCTACCCGCAGCACCCGCAGACGGTCTACTCGGTGACCTACACCCGCGGCGACAAGCCCAAGGAGGGCACGTTGTCCCCCGGCGGCTCGATCAAGGCCAAGGACGGGATGGACTTCCATGTTATTCCAACTAGCGAGTCATAATCCCGACATCCAAAAGCTGATCGACCGGGGCTTCGCGCTCCGGCTCGACAGCAACTACCTTGTAGTCAGAAACATCCCGTACCTCGACGCCGAGGGGAACCTGTGCTGGGGCGCGATTGTGACCGTGCTCAAGGACATTGACGGCAAGCGGGTCGAGCCTGTCGACCACCAGGTCTTCTTCGCCGGGGGCGTGCCGTATGGTCTCGATGGCAACCCGATACCGACCCTCGGCGGAGGTGCCGCCACTGTGACGCTGGCGAAGACCGACGTCGTGGTGCAGCGGTCGTTCTCCAATAAGCCGCCGGGGGGTCTCCCGGACTTTTACACCAAGATCGAGCACTACCTGTCGATCGTCTCGGGACCCGCGCGCCACCGCTATCCGGAGGCCGATCCTTTCACCTTCAACGTCGATGACGACGCCGGGCCCGAAAGCGTCTTCCATTTCCGCGACACGCTGACTAGCCGGGCCCTGATCGGTGACCTCGCTGCCAAGTTCGCCAACGAGATCGTCGCGGTCATCGGCCTGGGTGGCACCGGCGCCTATGTCCTGGATTATCTCGTGAAGACCAATGTTCTCGAGATCAGAGGCTATGACCCCAAGCCTTTCCATGTTCACAACGCCTTCCGCTCGCCTGGGCAGCTGTCGGCCGACGAACTCGGCAAGCCGAAGGCTGAAGTGTATCAGAACCGCTACCAGACCTTCCGCAAGGGTCTGCATCTCGAAGCCAAGGCTATCGACAGCAATTGCGAAGCTGATTTCGCCGGCGTGACCTTCGCCTTCGTCTGTGTTGACAGCGGCACGGCCCGTGCGGAAATCTTTGACCTCCTGATCCGCTTGAGGATTCCGTTCATCGATGTCGGGATGGGCCTGGTGCGCCAGAACGGCGCGCTCGCCGGCATGATCCGCACGACCGTCGTGAAACCCGAGAATGCCGAAGAGGTGCGGGCCAAGCAGTTGGCGCCGCTGAGTGATCCGCCCGGCCACGAATACCGGGCCAACATCCAGATCGCTGAACTCAACGCCATGAACGCCAGCATGGCCATGCTCGCCTACAAGCAGCACTGCGGATTTTACGCCCAGTCGCTGCCGGCCTACAACCTGCTGATGAACACCACCCTGCCCCGCGTGTTCGTGGAGCCTGACGCGTGACTGACTTCCGGCTGGCCAAGGTCCATTATGTGCCGGCGACGCTGGAACCTGGCGTGCTGTATGTCTCCGACGAATACAAGATCGCGATGCACCTTTGCGCATGCGGCTGCGGCAGCAAGGTGCCGGTCTCGCTCGGTCCGGCTGGCTGGAACGTCACAGAACGCAATGGCAAGCCAACCGTCCGGCCGTCGATCGGCAGCGGGCAGCTGCCTTGCAACTCGCACTATTTCATCACCGACGGGCGAGTCGACTGGTCACGGCCCATGAGTGCGGCCCAGACCGTGGCAGCGCTTAAGTCTGACCATGGTCGGCGCGAGGCCCATTACCGCGAGCTGAACCGAAAATCACGTTGGTGGAACCGGGCCTGGCGGCGCCTACTCGGCCTGTTCGGCCGCTGCTGAGCCACGCCCCCTATTCTGCAAGTGGCTAACAGGCGGACGTTGAGTAGCGACGAACACCTTCTATGGCGACGCCATGCGGAGCACAGTGGCCTGTAAGCCGTCGCTAAAGAAAAAGGGGGAGACCAAGTCTCCCCCTTATCGATATTAGGCGTCTTCTAACTCAGCTTTCATTGTATCAAGGATCCGAGAGGTTATTCGTCCCGGCCGCCTTCGACCAATTTCCCAACTCTTGAGTGTATCGACAGAAATCCCAAGGTGTTCGGCAAACGCGACCTGGCTCATACCAGAACGCTTCCGAATGGCTTTGATCTGGTCGCCGGTAAGCGTCGAAGTTTCGAACCTTGACTTACCATCTTTCAGGTTCTTGATAGCTTTGTTAAGACCGTTCAGGATGAAGTCGTGCATGGTAATACCCGCAGCAAAAGTGACAGTTGTAAGATAGGACAGGACTATAGTCCTATCTTCCTTATTTTGCCCAGCGATTTTCCATACCTATCAGCATTTCTTCATCGATTATAAATAGCTTGTTTACAAAGAGACGTGTGGAATGAATTCCAACTCTTCTTAGTTTATAGAATATATTGTAGTTGCAGCAAACAAGAGACAGCGATTTGAAATTCCTACGAAAGAACCGCGCCAGATAGGAATGATGTGCAAACCTTGAAACGAATAGCAGCTGCGCGAGACGTCGCGCAAACACCTCTACCACGCCACCTTCAAAGAGGATATTCTCCAAGACACTAGCCATAGTTGCCCCCTATTCCGCACTTTGACTGAGAAAAACCAGTTTCTTGAGCTCCGCGACACGTTTCACCAGGAGCTTCACGGATTCGTCGTTGGTGCCGAAAGGATCTTCAGGCGCCGCAGGGCCGAAAAACATGATGTAGGGCAGCTGATAGGGCGCTTTGTGCTGCCTGCACATCGCGTAATACCCGCGAACCAGCACCAGATCACGGCGCACGATCGGCCGGAAGTTCAGAACGCGGAAGTCAGGAACCTGCGGATGCGGTTCGCCAACATCATGGTACTCCGCCAGGATTTTCTTGAAGAGGCTGAAATCGTCCTCCGCCAGACCCATCCGCCCCTGGGGCTCTTCCAAAGCCGCGTCGAACCCGATTCCGAGATGCCAGTCCACGATCATCGCACGCTCCATAGAGCTTCAGGAACGTGTACATGTACACCTTTTTGGCCGAATGTCAAAGCGGGTTCGAACCGTCATTGCGTGACGTTACGACTAGCTTCCGGCGACTGACGCACCACCGCGCCGAACGGCAGCATCAATGGAGCGTTGGTACTTCTCGGCCATCTGCTTGGCCTCAGCGATGGCTGCCGGGAACAATTGGTTGAAACGACCAAACTCGGATTTGTGAGCGAGAACCGCCTGCAGAATCGCTTCGCCGTCGCCGGAGAGGTCGGGCATCTGGCGGACCGGCTTGATGCCGACACCTTCCTGGAACTGCGAGAGCAAAAGCCCGTACCGGAGCAGAGCATCCCGCCGTACCGGATTAGCCTCCAGGGCCACCGCGAGCGTGAAGGCATTGACGAGGGCCGACTTGGGGCCAGGCAAAACCTTCACATCCCTGACTTCGCCCACCATGGTGTCGGCGCCAAGATAATTGATGAAGGCGGCAACACCACTCTCTGCAGCCGCGACCAATTCAAGATCCGCGGCGCTGAACGCCTTCGCCTGCTGTGTCGTTGACGGCTGTGCCTGCTTCTTTGCGAATGGCCATTTCATAGGCACCAATGTCCCCAATGACCGCCAGCTGGTCAAGACTTGGCGGCACGGTTTCTAGCTGGTTCCGCGGGACACGCTGTGGACTTCAGCTGGCACCGTCAAGAGGTCTGACCGGCCTCCAGCCGTTGCCGCATCGCCATGTCGCTGAACACAAACCCGATGAACGTTGTGCGCTCATAAAACCGCAGTAGCCAGGCCGATTCCATTCCAGGAGTGTCGTCGATCCGCCCGTAGCGATAAGCGAGAACGTCAGGCTCGGCGTGCGCGGCCTGGAGCCTTGAGAGGATATCGTCGGGTACATCGACCGTCAGCACGTTGACGAACACCTGATCGTCGGTGACGGCCGACCTGAGGCCATGATAGTGACTCAAGCCCCGTATAATCTTGCGCAGCGTGCCCCGGATTCTCGGGTCCCGGCCCGGATAGACCATGTAGCGGTTATCGCCCGCGTGGGGAGCCGGCTGCATCAACGCAAACATGTCGAGCGCCCGGCGCCGCCCATCGACCTGTTCGAGACTGCGCGTGATCGGGCCATACCAGAGCTCCTGAACCGCAGCGTTCGCGTCGCCGGCAATGGTGACGACGTTACGGAAATGCGCGTCATCGTCCGAGGTGCCGTTGTTGCAGCTCGCGCAGGTCCAAATGACGATGCGCTGGACGGGGCTTGTGGCCTTCGAATCCGGATAAAGCCCGCGCGGCACCACGTGTTCCCGCGTGACCAGGCGCAGTTCTCCGCATAACGCACAGCGGGCCGGGCGCCTTTTGCCCATGTGTCTGCTCCTCAGTGACTCTTGGGACATTCTGCCATGGCTGGCGATCGATTCGGAAGCTGTTGCGGGCCTCATCACACCATCCCACAGAGGCCAGTGGCAGCTCGCGCTATGCCCCCTCCCCTCGCCTGTTCCGGCGGAGCGCAATTCAGCTTTGCCAGGTCGGACCAGAAAGCGCTCTCAATCCCACCGTTATTGGGACAAAGCGCCGATGGCGTTAGCCCTCGTGCGATCTTCGGCGCCGCACGGAGGCTTGGTGGTCGGTGTCGTGGTCGAGGCCCCGTGGCTTGCTGGGTCTTCAACGACATTCCGGTTGGTGGTCTGCCCGGAGTGAGTGACGGTACCGTGGACAACGCGGCCGTCTTGTCCCGTTCCTTCCCGCTCAATTCGCTTCGCTCCCGTGTTCGGGGACAAGCCAGCCTGAGCGTCGCCCCCCTTTGGAACCGTCCTCCGGGACAGAAACCAACCAAAGGAAAATGACCATGAAAACTGACAGCAACACCCCCAAGGCCAAGAAGACCGAGTCGAAATCCCCGACCTACCTGGCCTACACCGTGCGCGACGCCCGGGAAGAGGGCCAGAAGGGCTTCTGGACGCGCATCGGCGCCTTCTTCGCCCACGAAGACGGCGAAGGCGGCACGCTCCTCCTCGAGGCCCTGCCCCTGGACGGCCGCGTCGTCCTGCGCGCGCCCAAAACCGAAGACGGCGAGTAGGAGGCGGAAATGCAGCTCTTGACTCAAGATCTGCGGGATCAGCTGCTGGCGAACGGTCGCCAGCAGCAGCCCCTCCGCGGCACTCCCGACGAGATAGACTTCGTCCCGGTTGTCAAACTGTTCACCCCCGACGCCGGCGCCACCTGGCTGTTAACCGAGATCGATCCCGAGGATCCGGACATCGCCTTCGGCCTCTGTGACCTTGGTCTCGGTTTCCCGGAACTCGGCAGTGTCAGCCTTACTGAGCTCGCGGCGGTCCGCGGCCGCCTGGGATTGCCAGTCGAGCGCGACCTGCACTTTGCGGCGACTAAGCCTCTGTCCGCTTACGCCGCAGATGCCCTCCGCCACGGTGCGATCCGCTCATGAGCCAAGAGCGCGCCCGGCACAGCCGGGCGCGCCGTTTGCGTTGCCCCGGCAGCGCCAGCTCCCCAACGTTAGCTAATCGCTCCGGAGAAAGGGAACTGATCGGGGTCGAGTTGATAGAACAGGACCTTCAGGCCTTTGCTGTCACCGTAGTGCGCCTGCCACGTGTCCAATGTGTATTTGTTGTAAAACTTCTGCAGCGAGGAGCTGTTCGAGTAAATCTGGCCATTATCGCCCACGATGCCGACGTGGCCGATGTTGGCGCCTTCCGTCGGCGAGATGATGATGTTGCCCGGTATCGCGTCGGCCCGTTTGACGGGCTGGTGCTTGGCTTTCAGCACCAGGTACATGCTGGCTGTGGAAAGGCCGCCGCCGATCGGCCGTCGCAGCGCGCGTCGCGCCACCTCGTTGACCGCCCATGCGCAAGCCAGGTTGCCATGATCTGTGCCCGGGACATCTGCGGTGATCAAGGTGTTCACGCACTCTTTCCCTTCAGCCGCCAGCTTGGTATCGAGCTGCTGTTTCGTCAGGAACGTGGCCCCGGCCGGGGCCTCCAAGTCCAGTTCGACGGTGGCGTTGGGAATTTTCAACTCGTCCAAGGCGGACTTCAGGTTCGCCCCGATGTCCTGACCGGGGTCGGCTTCGAGGACGCCGGCGTCGCTCAGCGGGAACGTCACGTTACCCGCCTGATCGACCTTGGCGACGAGCTGCCCGCCCTCGTCCTCGGACGTCACGTTCAGCTTGTAGAGAGTGTCGGTGCCGACGGTCTTCTTCTCGAGAAGAACCGCCGTCTGTCCGGAACCGAGGTGCTCAAGAACGTTGCTTGGAATGTCAGTCACGTGAAGTTCCTCCCTATGTGTTGCGGTGAAATCAGGTGAAGGCGTCTTTCGGAAAGAGGGCGTCCAGCTGCGCGTCTCCGCCCCAGTCGCGGAAAGCCGCGTCTGCTGCAGATTGGATCTGGTCCACCGGCCAGGGCGGGTCTACCGATCGGTCCGGGTGCAGGAGATAGAGGAAACGTGGCGCGTCAAAGCCCACCACCTTCGGCGGATGTTTTTTGGAGAATGGGCTCAGTCCCAGCTTCACCGCCAACGCGATGGACCCCTCCCCGACTGCATGTCCCGTATCGGCGAGAATGGCGCCCGTGCGCTTCCGGCTCGCGAGGTCGACCACCGTGGCGATTGAACCCAGCGGGATACTGAATTTGGGGAAGTCCTGCCGGTTGAGCACAAAATACGGGATCGTCGCCGCATCCACCCAGTGGCGGGTGTCGTTCGTCGCATAGGCCGGGTTCGACAGGGAGGTTCCGGAGACGTAAAATCCGGGCTCCGGCCCGACCGCGCCATCCTTGCCCTGAATTCCGTAGAGGTCGCTTTTACTGACGTTGGCTAAATAGTCGTAAGAACCCATATCGTCGGGATGATACGCCATTGGCGCCCCGTCCGCGTCGACGGCAAGTTTGCTGACGTAGAATGGAGATTTTGAGCCCTGTACAAGGCGCACCTCGACTTGCGCAGCGCACTTTTTGTGGGCGTAGTCCCATTCCGAGCATACCAAGCCTATGAAGTCGACGTGAGCCATGTTCCCCTCGGACGATGCCTGTTCGGCTCTGGTCCTCAGCAGAGGACATTTGTTTTTACTGTATTAGCTATGGCGGAAATATGTCTTCCTCACAATTTCCGCTCTAGTTCGTCGTCAAGTTCCGACCAAACAACAATCCACTTGTAACTCATAACCACCGCTCCCGCCGTGAAACCTACGTCAGCATCGCCGAGCCCGCGGCCGCCTGGGATAGCCAGTCGACCGCGGCCTGCACTTCCGTCCCAATAAGACGCTCTCGGAATACGCCGCCGAGGCATCCCGCCACGGCAGCATCCGCACCTAGCACAACCGGAGGCACGGCGACGCCGGGCCTCGGTCATGGCATTCCAGCTTACGCCGGAAATCAAAACGCCCCGGACGCGAGCCCGGGGCGCCTGTGAGGTTGGGCCGGATTAGAAGCCGGGGGGGTGCATGACCGAGCAGCCCACGGCCGCGCACACGGCGAGGATGGTGATCCCGGCCAGCGTGGCCTTCATGATCAAGACAAGCTTGCTGGGATCGAAGTGAAGCGCATGCATCGTCAGTTCTCCTTTCACGGAGAAACTGGTACCAAAATCTGGCTCCAATTGTCAATCCTATTTTTCAGCTTTTCCGGCTCTCCGCTTGGATTCTCCGCCGAGATGTCCCGCCTGCAGGATTGCGGCTGCAGCATCGAGGGCGGCCCGGGCACGTGTCTCGATGTGCTGAACCAGCTGCGGCGTCGGGACGACGTTCTTGCGCCGGCCGTCATGGGGGTCGTCAACCAACGCGATGAAGCCCAGTCGCTCGGCCTCGGCCACGTATTTTTTGCAGGTGTCAAGGTGATCGGCGGGCACCAGCCTCCAGGCCTGAGAGCGCGATAAAGTCTTCCCTTCCGCGTGGCGGAGGTAAAGCGTCAGCAGTAGCCCGTCGATGAACCCGTGAAGCCGAAGCTCACCAACATTCCCCTGAACATCGGCGGCGCGATCATCAAAGGTGACGATGTTGCGCCTGATCGCATCATGGAGCTGGTCGCGGCTGTACCTGTTGGCCATTCTCGGGCCCCTTATCAACGAAACCTTGCCTGTCTGGTAGCACACTGCACACCCGTGGCAGCGCTCCTGTCAAAACATCCCACAGCTATCGGCGGATGCCTCGGCGCAGTCTCGGCTTGCAAAACGTGCCGGTTGTCCCACAATCGATCTGTGAACCGCCGCAAGCCCATCGTCCGACCAGGATCCAAGACGTTGGGTCGTACACTGGTGGCACAGTCCGAGTATCGCGATCTGGTCAAGCGGCACGAAGCCGTCACAAGCTTGATCAACAGAGCCGCGGCCGACATCACGGAAACCGAGCAACGCGCCGCCGGGGCAACTCCCGCCATGGCGTCCCGGCTGACGCTCCAACTGGTCAACAAGCGCAAGTTTCTCGGCATACTGGAAACCCGCCTTTCTGTGCTAGCCGCCGAGCTCAGTGAGCACGAACGGGAGCAAGAGGCGATACTGAGGCGATTGTCCGGAAGGCACCTGCCCTAGGTGATTTTTCGGAGCGCCCGCCTCAGGGATGAGCCCGGGGATCGTTCACGCTTATGATGTCACAATCCCAACCCGAGCCATCCACCCAATCGCAACGCATAACGTGCAAAGGGTCGCCCCTGATTGCAGTGACTGTGGGACGCTTGGCCGTTGCGAGCATGACAGTCGCCTCGTCAGCGCGGACGACATTGGCGACCAACTCGTTGGATGGACCATGCCACTCTAGCAGCACGAGTCGATGAGGGTCGCGTGCAAGGTGCTGTAGGCTCAGCGCCGATTGTGCTAACTTTGCCAGGCGGGCTTTTCGGCGCCCGGTCCGCATCCGTCTCTGGTTTTTCTGTTTCTTGTCCATAGCTGCTCCCCGTTTGCTTTGCGCAGTGCGCAACCTTGCCCGTGATCATCGATCAGCGGCTCTAGTTGGTGGACACCGCTGCCTTGATTTGTTGAGCGAGATGGGCGTTCTCGGCCTCTGGCGCGAGTGAGGGATTCTCCTGGGTTGGGTCCAGCGGACCCATTGTGATGAGCAGGTCACTGGTCCTGTCCCGCCGGGTGTCGAAGGTCGTGCCGCCGTCGTTGAACGATGCTCGCACCAGCGTTACGGTCGGCGTGACACCAACTGCAGTCAGCACTTGGAACTTCACCTGATGCTGCAAGACATTCTGCTTGAAGATCCCCTTCGCTGAATCTGGATACCCAGCTACGCGTGTCGCCGAGAGTGACAATTGTTCGAACAGGAAGTCACCCAGTCGCAGATCGTTTCGTATGAGCGGCGAATGCGAACCCCGTTTCGGCTGAATCCCGGACTTGCAATAGTCCATCGTCTCGAGCTCTTTCACGGTGTAAAAGTAGTTCGACTTATCCATCCGGGTTGCGGTTGCGGTTCCAGTAGCGGAAGCCCCAAGTGTGAGCGCGGACACAAGCGGCGTCGGAACCTTCCATTTCAGGCCAGGGTTCAGCGTGGTTTTTTCTTCGATCGTCAGGGTCAGGGCCATCTGGATGCCCCAATTGTCGAACCACGCGGCAGCCCTCGGCGGATGTTCGCTGTCCGCCTTTATGAACTCTTTGACCGCGTTGCTTAGATCACAATGTACGCTCTGGATGATGGCTTGGATCAGTAGCTGCTCTTCGCCCTGACCGAATGGCAGTTCCTCTATACGAGGAACCTGTGTGCCGCAGCTTGCGAGACCTGTACACGTCATCGCAACTATAGCAGCTCTCGCCAACTTCATCATCTTCTACGCCCCCCGGCCCGATCATGACGTCAGGTCATTTTGCGAGTAGTAGAGCGCTTTTTTCTCGAGAAGCTGTAGTATTTATGAGACACTCCTAATTTATGTGCTGCGTCGCATGGTTTTGCGAGCGGATAGACGTGCAACCATTTGCCGAACAGGGGTGTGTGGATCAGTCAACGCGACTGCTCTCGCCCAATGTGGGCTTGGTGGGAAGCCTAACTTATCTTCTGATACTTTGCGCGGAGCAGTTCAACGGCCTTCTCTAGCGCCTCGCCGAACACCCAGCCTTGGGCGTCGGCGATCGCCACAAACTCGGCGATGGTTTCGGACTTGGCTTTCATGTTGAACTGGACGTTACGGCCGGTGCGGTGGCGCCGTTGCGGAGCCCTCGCCGGCGGCGTTATGGGCTGTGCAATCGGCACGACCTTGCTCTCCCGGCTGACAAAGCCCGCTGCCGCGGCCGCCTGCTTCGCGACGGCAGGGCTTGGGCGCTTGGCGGGCGCCGGCTTGAACTCAGCGAGATCGTCCTCGGCAAAAATATTGGCGCGCTCTTCCCCCATGTTACGCCGCCTTCCCTACCTGGCCGGCCGACTTCAGCTTGGCCACGACTTCGGCTGTGAACTCGCGTGCGTTGAGAACAGCCTTGTCGAGGTTGCTCACCTTGGCCGGGTTGAGATCCTTGAGCAGGCCTCCAAAATCCAAAATGTCCCTATAGGCGGCGCGTTCAACGATCGAGGTCTCGAAGACCTCGACCTTTCCGGCGTCCAGCTGATCACGGATGTTCTTGAGCGACCGTGTCGCCACTGCGGCGCTGGTGCGGGTCAGCAGGACAGAGTGTGCAATATCCCGGTTTGCCAGCCGCGACTGGGTGCGGATCAGCCGCAGCGTCTTCACCGCTCCCTTGGCGTCCATCGACGATCCCTGCGATGGAATAATCACCAGGTCCGACAAGCCAATCGCGTGGGACACCATCAGGCTCGCGGTGCCTTCAAGGTCGACGATGACGAATTGCGCCTCGCTCGCCGCCTGGTCGATCAAGTCGACGACCGTATCTTCACTCACGTCGCTGATAATGGAAATCTTGGCGGGCTTGCCCGGCAAGGCGCCCCACTGGGAAATCCACTTCTCTGGATCTGCGTCGATCAGGACGACGCTGGCGCCGCGGTCAGCAAGCTCTCCGGCGAGCAATAGTGCCGAGGTGGTCTTGCCGGCACCGCCTTTCGGATTCGCGAATGAAATTACGGGCATGACAAACCTTCCATCTTGTTTTCGTAAGCACCTTACTGTCGAAATCTTAACCGATAGCTACCAGCTAGCTCAATGGTAGCGGGTAGCTATCGGCTACCCCCCTGTTACCAAATAGCTACACGTTAGCTATCGGTTATCTTTTAGGTATCAGATAGCTAACAGATATCTATAAGCTAGCCAATGGGTAGCAGATAGCTATCTGGTAACTCCATGATGCGACGGGGAAGAGAACCGTCTACTGCTATGAAGTTGGGCATCCGTGAGGCGGCGGGACGCGATTTCCGTTCCCAGCGGTCGCGAATCGCCGTTAGAGTACGCCCATGACAAACATGTCACGACACGTCGTGCGATCAAGGGAGAAAGGGGAGGGGAGCAATGGCTAAATTGAACCTGATGCCCCGCGACCAGTTCGCAGCGCTCGGCCTTCATGAAAAGAACGCCTATCTGCAGGACCTGGCGGATCGCTTCGCCGTTGAAAACAACCGTGAGCCCGTGGTTCTCGACCGCGAGATGCTGAGCCGCCTGCGTCGATACTACAGCCGACGGGTCTGGGCCGATCTGAAGCTGGACGAGATCGGCGGCGGGCCACTGAACCGCTCGCTCCGCTCGCTGGGCGAGGCCATACGGGGCGGGGCGATCAACGACGACATCGCGGCGGCGTTGCTCCAGGAGACGACCCCGAGGCGCGTCCTGCGGGCTGCACCGCACGACGACGCCCAGCTCATGTTCTTCGTACCGACGATCTACGACGCGCCTCTCAAAGATGACGTCAACCTGATGGACGTCGCCCCGTTCTCCCTCGGCAAGAAGTCCAACAAGGGGATCATCAAGTACGAGCTGAAGGACAGCCTCATCACCATTGAGGGCGGCGCGGAGACCGGCTTGGCGACCGTGTTCGACTACGACATCTTCCTGAACATGGTCTCGTATCTGGCCGAGGCGGTGCAGGTCTACCGGCGCGACGAAGCCAAGGGGCTCCGGCCAACCCTACCGCCCAAAAGCTACCGTCCGAACGCCTCGCACATCCTGAAATTCTGCCGCCGTTCGGACGGTGGGAAGTCCTACGTGGATCTCGAGGCGGCGCTGGACCGGCTCGCCAACACCACCATCAAGGTGGTGAACCTGACCGGCGGCAAGCGCCGGCAGGTCGACAGCCGCCCGATGATCGGCGGCTACAGCGTCGTCAGCCGCACCGGCGCCAACAAGATCGAAACCATCGAGATCACCATCCCCGACTGGGTCTACACCAGCGTTGTGCGCAACGAGAAGACGTTGCCGCTTCTGACCCTGCACCAGGACTACTTCCTGATCAGCTCGGGCCTTGGCCGGTTCATTTACCGGCTCGCCCGCAAAGCCGCCGGCAAAACCGAAGCGACGTATAGTGTCCGCGAGCTGCACCGGCGCTGCGACTCCACGCAGGAGCTGCGAAAATTCGCCTATGACCTGCGGGAGTTCGTCACGCGCACCCAGGCCTTCCCGATGCCCGAATATGACCTGACCCTTGTTGAGGGCAGGGACGGCGCCATGCTGCACATGAAGCGCCGCGATGATACTGCGCAGCCCGATTTGATGCTGCTACAGGCCGCCAGCTAATTTTTGTCGCGACCTCCGTACATCGCCGACGACAAAAATGGGCACTCCCTCCGTACATGACCGACGACAAAAATTTGGCTGGGACACTTGCATCCGGGCGAGAATCGGCTGTGGATAGTTTTTGTCGGGACCGTTTATCGCCGACGTTTCGCCGTACTTCGCCGACGACAACCCGCACATCGCCGACGACAAACCGTATTTCGCCGACAAAATTCCGTACTTGGGCGACACCGCCACGGCTTAACCACTTGAACTTGAAGCGTAATTCGCTCGGATTTTGTCCTAAAACTATCTAAAACTTATCTAAAACATATAAAACTCCTAAAACGAGGCTACGCCTCTTTTTCCATTTTTGAATTTTGATTTTTTGGAATTGTCGTATGTCGGCGATCCCCACGCTCGGTCGCAGGCGGCTCGTCAACATGACGCCCGCACCTGCCTAATCCCAATAAATCGCCTTTCGGAAGACTTGTCCTATGCTCCGAAGAGCTCGGCATTGAGACATCGCCTTCCCCATTAGCGCCAGAGCGGGGGAGGGGCCTGCCAGGTCGCTTTCACGTGAGTCAATCGGGGCCTGGGTCCTCTGGCACTCCAAAACCGATCCCAATGGCGTCCCAGGCGGTCCGGGCTTAGGAGGCAGGAAAGGGCTTGCTGTCAGAAATGTGTATGACAGTGTAATACAGAGTGCTATAAGGGTGAAGAACGAAAGTGTCTGCCATGAGAACCAGCAAACCGATCACTGTCACCCTCGGCCGCCAGCAGAGCAGCGTTGATGCCCGCCTGGCATCGGGCGCTTACGATTCAGCTAGCGAGGTCATGCGGGCGGCGCTCCGCGCCCTCGACCGCGAGGAGCAGTTGGTCACCGAGGTCATGCGTGCCAAGGTCCAGGAAGCCCTCGACGATCCGCGGCCGGATATTCCGGCGGAGGACGTGTTCAGGACACTGCGCGAGCACCATGCCGGCCGGATGAAAGCCGCCAAGCGTGACGCATAAGGTCGTCTTCAGGCCTGCGGCCCAGGCCGACCTTCTTGCCATCTACAGCTATATCGAGAACGACAGTGGCGCGGCGCGCGCAGGCGGGTACATCGACCGCATCGAAGCCGCGTGCCTGGCGCTTGCGACCTTCCCCGAACGCGGCACGGTGCGCGAGGCGATCGGGCCGGGGATCCGCGTGATTGGCTTCGAACGGCGCGCATCGATCCTGTTCCGTGTCGAGGGAAACCGAGTGCTTATCCTGCGTGTGCTCTATGGCGGGCAGGACTACCCGTCATTACGCGACGACGAGGCGGACGCCTAATCCGATCGCGTCCGCCTATCGTGTCCCAATAACTCGATAGCTGCGAAGGCACTGGTCGAATGTCTGACATCGGTTGTCATACCGCCGAGCGACCAATTCCCAATAAAACGTGCTTTTGCATCATGTCCCGCTCCCGTCACCTAAGTGTCGACCACCAGCATGTCTCCACACGTCTCCTAAGGCGCCGGAAACGCAGCGTAGTCGGTCGAAGCGATTGGAATGGTCGGCCGCCTGAAGCGTCTACGGGGTGCATGATGCGCCGAGGTAATGGGCGAAAACCCCGGGGAACTGGCTGAGCATGATCCCGCCGACGATGAGCGTCAGGTAGCCGGCATTCCGGAAGCCCGACAGAGCGAACATGATCACGCCGACGCAGACGATTATAAGAGCGAGGGCCTGCCCGACGAAGTCCTGCGTCAGCGCCAATGCACTGCACACCAGCCACGGCTTCCAGCCCAGCCAAATCCACAGCTTGTCTAACAGCCAGGCGCCGGCAATCACGACGCCGACCAGGGTGACCGTCTCAACGATGAACCCGGCGGTGGTCCTTGGGGGACGTGACATGGGCGGGCGACTGGGCAGGTTGCGGGGACATAGTTCGGGCAGAGGGGAGATTGTGGATGTTAGGACACAGAGGATGAAAGAGGCAAGAGCTTGCCAAAGAACTAATGGCACTTATACATTGCTATCACAACATAGGTGCTGCGGCGAGCACGAGGTCGTGCTTGATCGCCGCAAGGTGTCGCTTTGCAGCGACGATTGATATTGGAGACCAATGGCGTCGTATCATCTCTCGGTCCAAATCATCAGCCGCTCGACAGGCCGCTCCTCTGTCCGGGCGGCAGCCTACAGGGCGGGCGAGAGGCTCTCTGACCTGAAGCGGGGAGGGGAGGCCGACTTCAGCCGGCGGCGGGGGGTGGCCCACACCGAGATCATTGCACCGGAAGGGTCGGCGTCCTGGCTGCTCGACCGACAGGCCCTTTGGAACGGCGTCGAGCAGGCGGAGCGGAGGGCTGACGCCCAGCTCGCGAGGGAGCTGAACATAGCGCTACCGGCCGAGCTCACTGACGAGCAGCGCCTCGCTCTCGTACGGGCCTTCGTGAGGCAGGAGTTCACGAGCCGCGGCATGGTGGCCGACGTGGCCATCCACCGGCCGGTGCCCGAGAAGGGTGACGACCCCCGCAACCACCACGTCCACATCATGCTCCCGCTGCGTCAGGCGACCGCCGAAGGCCTTCGCGGAGTCAAGACCCGGGAGTGGAACAGCGACGCCGTGCTGGTGTCGTGGCGGGCAGCCTGGGCGGCAATGCAAAACGACGCGCTTCGCGCGCACGGCCACTCCCAGTCGAGAGTCGACCATCGCAACCTGGTCGCGCAGAGAGAAGCGGCACGAGCAGGGGGCGACCGTCAGCGGGCCGAGGAACTCGACCGCGAGCCGGAGCTGCACGTCGGTCCGAGGGCCACTAACGCGGCGCGAAGAGGATACCAGCCGGCCAGTCGCAACCGGACGAGCGGTCTGCGCATGCAACCACGGGCGGAGGCCTCAGAGCCTCGGCAGGGGCGGCCTTGGCGCCCTCCGGCAAGGACGAGCCGGTCTGTCCGCTACCAGGAGATCGACCACGGCAGTCGCTTCGAGGAGAACCTGCGGCGGATCACGCGAAACCTGACCCGCCTGGACGCCAAGATCGGGCGCTGGCAGGAGCGGACGGTTCGTGCGCGCAGCCGACGGCAGTATTTTGGCCGCGTCGAACATGAGACACGTTCCGTCAGTGTGCCGACCATGGCGCGTCCCCGATGGCGGCCGCCGAACGGGGGCAGCCTTCCCGGGCCAGCCTTCGGCGATGGTGGACGGCGCGCCCATGCCCGCCGGCGCCAGGCGCTGGTGGCCGCGCTCATCGCTGAGCTCGACAGGGTGCTCTCGGGCCTGTTCCGGCTTCGTGGTCGTCATATCGAGCGGCGGAGCGCGCTTGCAAAGTCGGTCCGACGGGGCCGGCCGGACGGGTTCGGCCGGCCCGGTCGGGCGAGGCGCCGGCCGCAGGACAGGTGAGTGGTCAGGCGGCTCGTCGGGCTGTCGAGGCATCATCCGATGCCGAGGCGGGGAGGGCCGCGGTTCCCGACTGGCGGCGCCAGACGTCCCAGCGTCCGCGCCACCGGCGAACCTTGTAGAAGCGGATTTTGACGGCGCGGATCGGGAACGCCACGGCGCTGCCCATCAGCACGATGCAGTGCCGGCTCTTAAGGCGCCTGATTTCCGCAGGGTCGAGCAGCGCCCGACCGCTCTCCGACTTGCCCGCCTGGACCTGGTGCCGGAGGACGGCGTCGTTGGCCTGCGACGTGCCCTGGGACGCGGACATGATCGTGGCGTTGCCGAGGGCGTTGGCCATCATCTGGGCGGTGTCGTTGTCGTTGATATTGAATGCGACCTGGCAGCCGGAGGCCGCCATGAACGACTGCGCGGCGTGCTGCCCGTAGATGCGGTGGAGTTGGCCGAGATCTTGGAGGATGAGCATGGTCCGAGCGTAGGCGCGCAGATAGCCGATTCCCGACTCCAGGGCCTCCAGCCGCCCAAGGGCGGCACACTCGTCGATGAGCAGGAGCGGCTTATGCTCCGGCACCGGGTAGTCCTTGCCGCGAACGGCGGCGATCAGAGCGCACCCCATCATCACACGGAGGAACGGCTGGTAAATCTTCAGCTTGTCCTCGGGGACGACCACATACACAGTCATGGACATCCGGTGCATGTCCAGGAAATTGAAATCCGAGCGCGACGTCAGGACGCCGCCGATGCGGTCCTGCGACCAGAACTGCAGGGCCTTGGCGGTGTTCTTGATCACGGATCGCGTCTCGTCGTGGTTGAACCCCGCCAGAGTCACCCTGGCCTCCTCTGCCACGATGGTGTTCCCGCAGTCCGCCATCAGCCGCAGCTCGTACTCGAGGTTCGGGGTGTCCAGAGCGATGAGCTGCCGGACCGAGGACAGGGTCCACATCCATCTCGGCTTCGCATAGATGATGTAGCCGATCAGCATGCAGATCATGTGCCGAGCGCTTGTGTCCCAGTGTCCCTCGGACAACTCGGAAATGATGAGCAGGTCCGCAAGTGCCTCGATGTCGTCGGTCTCGTGATGGGTGCCAACCCTGATGAGGTCAAACGGGTTGAAGCAGTGCGCGCTTTCGGGGTTCTGCGCGTCAAGCCGGTGGACGGGACCGAGGGTTGCGCGCCACCGCCCTGTTACCGCCAGGTTCTCGCCCTTGGGGTCTGTGCAGATGACGGCGCCCTGGTAATCGAGCAGGTTCGGCACGACGAGACCCACGCCCTTGCCGGATCCCATCGGTGCGTAAACGAGGACGGCACCTTCGCCCCGGTGGCGTAACAGGCCGCCGTAGGCCTTGCCCACGATCAGCCCCGTCCGGCGCGCCCAGACGCCGCCGCGCAGGAGGTCGCCGAGCTTTGCCCAGCGTGCTGAACCATGACTGGTCGGCCGCCGGCGCAGCAGCCTGCGCAGAAGCCAGAAGAGGCCGATGCCGAGTTTGCGGGTAAGCCAAAACGTCGCGATCATCACGGCGGAAATCAGCCGAAAGGTCCAGACGAGAATTTGCATGACGTTCGACCATCCCGGTTCGAGTCTGGCAGGTCAATGGCGATTGCCGCATTCAGCGGCGCTTGCTTTATGGCTGACCTCGAGCGAGGTCCGAGTTTCTCAGTTTCTGTAATGGTGGATACCATCGCGAATGCTGGTCGCATGGTGTGCAATCTTTGCATTGGTGCGATGTCTGCCGCCGTCACGGCTTCCTTGTGCGGGAGCGTCCGCGGATCTCGATATGCGAGGTGTCGATGACCTGGCGGTGCCGCGCCGGATCATAGGCGGGCCGCTGCGCCACAACCCTCTCACGCGTTGCGACCAAGTCGTCGCGAGCCTGTTCGGCCAGCCGAAGCTCGCGCGTCGCTGCCGCGATCTCGAGAACGTTCTGCTCCGCCCGGCCGCGAGCCCCCGGACTGAGAAAACCGCCGCGCAGTGAGCCGAGCCACAGCAGGCGTGGGAGCTTTCCCCTACCCTCGGCTATCGCCACGGCATGGTCGGCGCCATGGGTGCGGACCAGCTGCTGGAAACGCTCGTAGACGACGTCGCCGCCGGCGAAGGCCGCGCGCAGGACTCGCCGGAGCTGGGTCTCGGCGTTGCTGACGTTCAAGTGGGCGTGGCGGATGGCCTGGCTGAGATCGCGCAGGTTTTCCTGCATGTCGTTTTCGGTTGTCGGATCCATGGAATGGCCTCATGATTCAGGTATGGAGATTTTGCGCACCGTTCTGTTGTGGTTCGGCTTCGGGCCGGGCCGGCACTATGACGAAATGATGGGTGAGCATTCTCAGCCGATGCCTTGGCGCCCCGTATTCCTCGACCACTTCGAGCAGGAGACCGACGCGATGGCCGAAGTCGCCCGGCGAGCGCGGCACGGCCGGCGCGTCCACGACGCCTAGGGCGGGGGCAGGGGCCGCACCTCGTAGTTAAGTCGATGTCCCGACTCCGACTGCTCTAGCAGCGAGTGTTCGCGGCCCGATGACGGCAGCTTCGCATCGGTGCCTCGGAGATGGCCGGCCCTCCGCTGGCTGGGGCCGGCCTTACCAAGCAGCCCGAAAAGACTTCCAGCGAGAGCGCCGGCAATTCGTATCCCCAACGGGATGAGACTGAGGAGCGACAACACGATTGTGAAGAACAGTCGGGTGAGGCCAACAAGGATGTCGAAGATGAGCTTCAAGATTACCTCCTCGCGATGGTTTGGTTGTCGGTGGAAGCAGCCGGCGCCGGCTCAGCCGGCTGGCCAATGAAGTGGAAATCCGCCGCGCCGTGGCTGCTCGCCAGCTTCGCCCAAAAGGCTTTGTGTTTGGATCCCTGGATCCCGCGGTACTCGGGACGCAGCAGGTAGTCGACGGCAACGTCGACGCCGGAAAGGTCGAGGGGCAAGTCCTTGGCCAATTCCGACTTCTCGAACCGTTTCCAGGGATCGCCCTTGCCGAGCTGGCTATAGTCTGCGTCGTTCTGAACCATGTCGCTAATCAGCACCAAGCGCCGCAACACGACCCGGCCGTCGAAGTCGGGCCGATTCAGCACGGCTGAAATAGTCTCCAGGAGGGGAGACGACTTGGCCGGGGGATTTTCTGCTGCCCTGGTGATGGCGGCGTTGACAGGGTCAACGAAAGAATCCCGCCAACGGCGATCCAGGCGACTTCCGGTCGTGATCAGAGGGTTTGAGCCAGTCGAGTTGCCCGGATTGCACGCCGACGCGAGCTCTACCGGCTCCGAGGCTTCCGCCGGGTTAACCGCAAGTACGACCAGCCGGGCGCCCACTGGCACCTTGTCCCGCTCGTTCTCGATGGTCGCCGTCATGCGTCGGGCCAATGTTGGGCTCAACGGGTCCGTAGTGTCCACCACGACGATCGTGACGCCGCGGCTGGCGTCGCTGGCCACGCACACCGGCGGCGGTTTGGTTGCGGAGGCGTATCCCCATGTGAGCCCGACGATAGCGAGGATGGCGAGGCCCGCCAGTGCGGGCGCCGGCAGATAGTTAGCGGCGGACATTGTTGCCTCCTTCAGAAGCCGGGACGCCCATCTGGTCGTCGCGATCGATGCGCGCTGTGACGCGGTCTTCGGTGGCCTTGCGGATATGCTCGATCTGGCCGATGAACTCCGCCTGGTCGTCGAGCATTGCCTCTTCAAAGGCGGCAAGGTTGTCGCCGTTAGTCTCTGCTAGCCCTGCCGCCTGCACGACCAAGCTGCTCAGGTCCGACAGATCGATGGGGTTGCCGGCAAACTCGGAAAGGCTCGGATATTGGTCGAAATAGGCGGGGGCCGGCGAAGTGCGGACTTGTCGGTTGTTGTCCCTGTACAGACGAAGCCAGAAGGTCACCCGCTGGTGCTCGTCGACGATCGAGCCTTCCAGCGTCCGCACGCTGCCGGACGTGTCCCCGGCCAGCTTGCGGATCGTGTCGAGCGCTCTCTGGTCAGCAACGTGCTTTCCCCTCATTTCGCCAAGATGCTTGGCGTAGACGTTCTGGACGTCGATGCGGAACGCGGCGTTGGCGCGTAGCAGAGCCTTTAGCGCCCTGCCATAGCGGCGGTCGTAGATCTCGTGCTGGTAGTAAGGCGCGAAGTAGCTGTTCTCGCCGCCCTTGGCCTTGAGCATCGCGAACACGAACATCGCGGTGCCGCAAAGGACGATGCAGAATGCGGAAAGCGTGTTCAGGTCGAACCAGATCTCCGGATGCTTGAAAGTTTGCACACTGGGTTGCAGACCGTTGGCCAAGTCTTGCTGGTAGTGGGCGACGGTGATCACCGCCACACAAGAGAACCACGCAGCGAGAACGAGCACGACGGCGCCGCCCACGCGTAGCAGACCCCGCACGTGCCGCAGCAGGCGCCAGCCGTACAGGCCCGCCAACGTGCCGCTCGCAATGTTGAGCACGCTCGCCACGGCCGAAACCGCGAAGCCGCCCAGGAAACCGTAGTCCGAAGCCTCCTGCAGGAACAGCGCATTGACCATCATCTCTGCCACTGCGAGCAGGAACAGCCAGCTCAGCCAATCCTTCAATTTGTTTGAGTAGATCGCCGAGCCGGGGATGAGGCCGTTGATGTGCTCGAAGTGGTTGCGCTCGCGAAGCCTGCGGCGCTCGTCTTCATTGGCTTGGTCCAGTTCGTCGCGATGGGCGCTTGATGCGTCCTCGGCGGCGCGTCGCACCGAGGCGCGTGCCAAGTTGAAGTTGAACTTATCCGGCATCATGTTGCGCATGGTCTTTGCCGCGTCGGCGACGATGCTTTCGGCGCTGGCCTTCGCCGCTGCACTCCACTCTCGCGCCTGATTGATGATCTGCTGCTGGGTGTCGTCGAGCGTCGCGTCCGCCGTCTTCGGCTCATTGATCGAGCCGGCCTCCGCGGCGCGCGCCGTGATCCGGAGTTGAGCAGCGACGTCCTGGAGGCGCTTCTGGCCGAGGCCGTCTGACAGGGGCACCAGCCTTTCGCCGACGGCCACCGGCTTGCTGGAATTGCGGAATGGCAGGTTCATCATGATCTCCTTTGGCAAGGCTTCGCCCCCGAGGGCGCGAGCCGACGTTGCAGGTGGGCGGGTATTTCAGGTGGTGCGGGTTTTCTAGGGAGCGTGGGACATTATGGGCGTAACCTCGATCATTCAGGCGGTTAGCGCATTCAGCAACTTAAAGTTGCAGTTTGCGCTTGACGCGTTTCGTTGGCCGACCCATATAGAAGGGGCCGGATCTTGATCATCCGGATGCATCTGCAACTTTTACCTAGTTAGCCGATGCGGCGTAGGCGGAGTTTCAGCTCCTCCTACGCCCCCATTATATCGCTGCCCGCGCAACAGTCCAGCGAATAATGTTAAAAAAGTGTTTGAAATCAGTCACTTAAAAGGCGACATTTTTCCGGTCGTCTGGAAACGTTTCGCGAACTAAGAACAAATTCCCCCGGCTCCGCGCATTTGGCGGAATATTTCCAAATTCCGGAAAAGGAGCTGTGCTGCCCCTGCGAGCGGCCTCGACGACAGGTTGCATTGGCGTGGGCGTCACGCGAGGTCAGAGCATAGCCGCCGGTTGTCCTTTGGCCAGTCTAAGCAGTCGTTGGAGGTTAAACATCACCGCCTAGACTGTGTTGTTTCTGTTGGAACAGACAAAATTGGATATGAACAAGTCTTGACGAAATTTTTCCGATTGATAGAAAAAGTTCGCACCTCCTGGAAATAGCAGAATCAGATGAATTTCTCCGACCTTTTTGCGCCGCGCGGAGTTGCGCAGAAACTCGCTATGATCCGCCGCTACATCGACGAGGGTCGTTCGAAGCAGGTCAACCTGGCTATCAAGGGCCTTCTAACCCGCAAAACTCTGGATAACTGGTTGAAAGACCCGGACAAGGCGACAAGCGCAACCTTGGTCAGGGCCGGATTCCTCGACAAGGTCCTCCAGAAGCTGCCGGATCTCGACCGGGTCACGCACGTCAACAACTACAACTACGCGGTCGACCAGATGCATGAGATGGTCGACTCGCAACGGGTGCTGCGACGGTTCGCCGGTCGTTATGACGTTTACCACGCCATTCCCGAAGGGCAGGTGAAACTGAGAACGCTCACCATCACGGTCAACGATGAACCATTCTTCCCCGCATATTGGTACCGCGTGAGCTTGCAGGGCAAGAAGCGTCACAACGACGGCTACATACTCAAGAGCGGCAACTGTCTCATGTTCACGAGCCTCAGCGAGTACGTGCAGTCCTCACTCGTCTTGAGAGCGCCCGTCAACCCGGCCAACGAGCTGATGAAGGGCTTCATTACGGTCAACGACCGCTCCAACGATGCCACCTATCTTTCCAACGCCATTCTGAAGCACGAAGATCTGAAGATCAGCGACGAAAGGCTCGCTGCGCTCAAGACCACATGGCTTGGAAATGGCGCGACAGGGCTCTAGTCCAAACGTTGCGGCCAGATCGAGGGCAAAACCGTCAGTGCCTCATGCCATCATGTGAGCCGCCAGGGCGGTCTTCGAGACCTTCGTGAGCGGCGTCCTCACAGTCGACGCGCTGGAGCTGGCTGCCGCCCAGGCAGGCCGCAAACGAGTGGCCGGCGACGAAGTTCGTGTTCCTGCACACGGATGCGTTCGACGGCGACAATGCTGGAGTTGAACCCCAGCTAGTCGACCGAGTTCGATCGGAAGTCGCCGTGCTACACCACTCGCTGGGCGGAACTGCCGCGCGTGGCGATTTGTTTTTTGCATCCGGAGAGCAGCCTCAATCCCTTCCGCACCATCCGGGAGCACAGTGAGGACAGGCAGCACGTAGCAGCACAATAGCACCGCGAGCACTGCACGGTGCCCCGCAAGCCTTTGATCGGCATGACGAATTCGCGTTGCAGCGTTTCATATGTTGCATCCTATACTATTAAGTGGTATCAAAGCGTGCAAACAGACAGTCCCGGAATGACCGATCCGTCAACTTGATCGAAATAAGTAAATATCTAAGCCATTGAATTTATTATATG
>NZ_JBTTIF010000002.1:4807500-6325000 GCF_054719485.1 Mesorhizobium sp. W016 | reverse complement strand
CGGAAGTAGTGGCGAGCGAACCCGGACCAGGCCAGTGGCGATTGAGAGACAAGCGGAACCTTCTGGAAAGTAGGGCCATAGTGGGTGACAGCCCCGTACGCGTAATGCAATCAATCGTCCTCGAGTAAGGCGGGACACGTGAAATCCTGTCTGAAATTGGGAGGACCACCTTCCAAGCCTAAGTACTCGTGCATGACCGATAGCGAACTAGTACCGTGAGGGAAAGGTGAAAAGCACCCCGACAAGGGGAGTGAAAGAGTACCTGAAACCGATTGCCTACAAACAGTGGGAGCCCGCAAGGGTCACCACGTACCTTTTGTATAATGGGTCAGCGACTTAGTGTGACGAGCAAGCTTAAACCGCTAGGTGTAGGCGCAGCGAAAGCGAGTCTGAACAGGGCGTTCAGTTCGTCGCATTAGACCCGAAACCGAGTGATCTAGCCATGAGCAGGTTGAAGGTAAGGTAACACTTACTGGAGGACCGAACCCATAACTGTTGCAATAGTTCGGGATGACTTGTGGCTAGGGGTGAAAGGCCAATCAAACTCGGAAATAGCTGGTTCTCCGCGAAATCTATTTAGGTAGAGCGTCGACCGAATACCCCAGGGGGTAGAGCACTGGATGGGCTAGGGGTCCTCACCGGATTACCAAACCTAACCAAACTCCGAATACCTGGGAGTACTAGTCGGCAGACACACGGCGGGTGCTAACGTCCGTCGTGAAAAGGGAAACAACCCTGACCTACAGCTAAGGTCCCCAAGTTATGGCTAAGTGGGAAAGGATGTGAGGATCCCAAAACAACCAGGATGTTGGCTTAGAAGCAGCCATCATTTAAAGAAAGCGTAACAGCTCACTGGTCTAAATAAGGGTCTTTGCGCCGAAAATGTAACGGGGCTAAAGCCATACACCGAAGCTTAGGGTTTGGTCCGCAAGGGCCAAGCGGTAGCGGAGCGTTCTGTAAGCTGACGAAGCCATACCCGTGAGGGGTGGTGGAGGTATCAGAAGTGCGAATGCTGACATGAGTAACGTAAGGGGAGTGAGAACTCCCCCGCCGAAAGACCAAGGGTTCCTGCTTAAAGCTAATCTGAGCAGGGTTAGCCGGCCCCTAAGACGAGGCGGAAACGCGTAGTCGATGGGAACCACGTTAATATTCGTGGGCTTGGAGGTAGTGACGGATCGCACAAGTTGTCCAATCTTATCGGATTGAACGGGCAGCGGAGCGGTTCCAGGAAATAGCTCCTCCTTATAAACCGTACCCGAAACCGACACTGGTGGTCAGGTAGAGTATACCAAGGCGCTTGAGAGAACTATGCTGAAGGAACTCGGCAAATTGCACGCGTAACTTCGGAAGAAGCGTGACCCTTTTCTACGCAAGTAGAGGAGGGTGGCACAGACCAGGGGGTAGCGACTGTTTATCAAAAACACAGGGCTCTGCGAAGTCGCAAGACGACGTATAGGGTCTGACGCCTGCCCGGTGCTGGAAGGTTAAGAGGAGGGGTGCAAGCTCTGAATCGAAGCCCCAGTAAACGGCGGCCGTAACTATAACGGTCCTAAGGTAGCGAAATTCCTTGTCGGGTAAGTTCCGACCTGCACGAATGGCGTAACGACTTCCCCGCTGTCTCCAGCATAGACTCAGTGAAATTGAATTCCCCGTGAAGATGCGGGGTTCCTGCGGTTAGACGGAAAGACCCCGTGCACCTTTACTATAGCTTTACATTGGCATTCGTAGTGGCATGTGTAGGATAGGTGGTAGGCTTTGAAACCTGGGCGCCAGCTCAGGTGGAGCCACCCTTGAAATACCACCCTTATTACTATGGATGTCTAACCGCGGCCCGTTATCCGGGTCCGGGACAATGTATGGTGGGTAGTTTGACTGGGGCGGTCGCCTCCTAAAGAGTAACGGAGGCGCGCGATGGTGGGCTCAGAACGGTCGGAAATCGTTCGCTGAGTGCAATGGCATAAGCCTGCCTGACTGCGAGACTGACAAGTCGAGCAGAGACGAAAGTCGGTCATAGTGATCCGGTGGTCCCGCGTGGAAGGGCCATCGCTCAACGGATAAAAGGTACGCCGGGGATAACAGGCTGATGACCCCCAAGAGTCCATATCGACGGGGTTGTTTGGCACCTCGATGTCGACTCATCGCATCCTGGGGCTGGAGCAGGTCCCAAGGGTATGGCTGTTCGCCATTTAAAGCGGTACGTGAGTTGGGTTCAGAACGTCGTGAGACAGTTCGGTCCCTATCTGCCGTGGGTGTAGGAATATTGAAAGGATCTGTCCCTAGTACGAGAGGACCGGGATGGACGGATCTCTGGTGGACCTGTTGTGGCGCCAGCCGCATAGCAGGGTAGCTATATCCGGACGGGATAACCGCTGAAGGCATCTAAGCGGGAAACCCACCTTAAAACGAGTATTCCCTGAGAACCGTGGAAGACGACCACGTTGATAGGCCGGGTGTGGAAGAGCGGCAACGCTTGAAGCTTACCGGTACTAATAGTTCGATCGGCTTGATCGTTCTCATTCCTTATGCTCATCGTGAACACGATGATCTGACCAGCGCTCACGCATGAGCGGCCCTTACAGGGCCTATGCTCCGCGAGGGCGCCGGAAAACCGGCGACGCGCAGTCGCGCTTGCGGACTTTGTCCGTTAGCTAGACACAAACGTCGCCTTGGCACGAAAAAACAGCTTCTCGATATAACGTGCGTTTTGCCGACCTGGTGGTTATGGCGGAGCGGCTGCACCCGATCCCATTCCGAACTCGGCCGTGAAACGCTCCAGCGCTGATGGTACTTCGTCTCAAGACGCGGGAGAGTAGGTCGCTGCCAGGTCTGCAAAACGCACGTTGAACTCTCATCCGCAAACCGGATGAAACTGAAATCTTCTCTCTACGAAAAGGCCCGCCAAGGGATCACGGGCCGCGCAAGCGGCCCTTTCATTTGGTCAGCCATATACCTATCTGTAAGCCATCCTGTTCATAGGCCCAGGCTTACGTCCAGATAAGCAAGCAAACGCTTGCTTCAGATCCGGAGCAGGCAAGAGCTTGCCCTGGAGAGTCCGGAGCAAGCAAGAGCTTGCCCTGGAGGTGACGCGGGGTGGAGCAGCCCGGTAGCTCGTCAGGCTCATAACCTGAAGGTCACAGGTTCAAATCCTGTCCCCGCAACCAACATCAAAAACAGCCCGCTTCACGCGGGCTTTTTGCGTTCGGACCGTGCTCGATGGCCGCGACCGACTATTCAACGATTGAGGAGGGCAGCAAGGTTGGCGTGCTCGGCTTTATTGAGAGGTCCGCGAACCGGGGGATTGATGCCGCCTCGGCGCATTCGCGAAAGCTATACGTCGAGCATTAGGAAGTTCGCCAACCCGTCATGGCAAGCGATCTGCACGACAACAGCATGATTCGAGCCGCGGAGAGATCGTCGTGCGAAGGCGCGAACCGTTGATTTAAACAACCCGCGCCTTGCCGAAGCTTTTCGTCGCGGGCCGCGTCAGCCAGCTCGCCGCAATGACGCCTGGAAGGCCAGCGAGGTCCAGCTGTTGCTCGAGGCGAGATGGCAATAGAGCAGCGCAAGCGCGCCGGATTTCCTGAGATCAAGAAACGCCTCGTCGCTCAATTTGTTGAAGGCCGGCTCGTCGATCACCTGAAAGTCGGTGAGGTTGAGGGTCTCGCCGCCCTCCAGCGTCACCTTGCTCTGCCGCGGCGCGAACAGGCCGTGCGCGTCGATCTTGTCGATCATGGCGCGAGTCGCATTGAAGTCGGTCTGGAACTGGCTGCAGAAGGCGAGCGCCTGCCTCGAGGCCTCGGCCGGCTCGTTGCCGTCGAAGAAGGGCGCGGTCTCGTCGCCGCCCTTGGACGAAGGCGTCTGCTCGACGACGCGTTCGCTGGCGCGGTCGATGCACAACGTCAGGCGGCCGGTCGTTTTCGATTCATCGGCCAGGATGAAGGGGTACCGGCGGACATAGGCGGGAATGTAATGCGGCTCCGCCCATTTGCCGTCGGCGCCTACGAACAGGTTCTGGTCCTGACGCAGGCCGGTGATGATGACAGGCGCCTTGGCGTCGCCGATGAAAACGATCGGGTAGGAGCGCATTGCCGCCGGCATTTCCGAGGCGACGACGGGGATTGCGTGCGCGGTGCGGGCAAAGGAGAAATCGGCCCGCGCCGTAAGGCCGAGTGAGCCGTGCCGCAGCGGATTGAGCGCCTCGGGTTTTTTGTAGAACAGCGGCAGCGCGTTTGTCGCGGTGCTTCCGGCCGGGGCCGTGTCTGTTTTCGCGTCAGTCATCCCTAGTGTTCTCCTCTTATACCATTCCGGTTTAGGCCAGTGGCTGCCGGTGCGCAACGCGTTGACGGCTGCTTCACCCTACATGGCCAAGATAAATCTATCTGTTTGTTTGATCGTGCTCTTTTGTACTTCTGGAGATCGAGCTCTATAGACAGCACGCCATGAAGCGGCGAGATTGGCTGACGGGATAGACATCTCAAGAGAGCCGTCTGAAAGACAGACGAACCAGGGCAGGCGCATGGCATCGCTTTCGGATTTCGAGCAGGGGCAGAGCTTTTCCGTCGAAGCCGGCGGTCAGACGCTCACGATGGAACTGAGCGCGGTGCAGCCCATTGCCAACAGCCCGCGCGACGGCGGTGGCTTCACGCTGCTGTTCAGGGGGCCGCGCGACGCGGCGCTGCCGCAGGCTATCTATCGGTTCAACGGCAAAAGCGGCGCCCATGAGATCTTCATCGTGCCGATCGCTGCCGATGAGGCAGGGCGGCTTTACGAGGCGGTATTCAACTGATTTTTTTCGACCGGATCGGCCACGGGGACGCTCCGGCCATCAGGGCGGTTTGGCAGCGCGGCGGCTCGACATATGATCGACTATATCGAGATTGCGGACGTATTTGACGGAGCGGCGTGTAGCGCACTGTGCGCGGAAATTCGGGCGGCCTTGGGCCGTCCGGCCGGCCTGCTGGGGCGTGCCGACCAGAAGATGGCATGGCCGGAGATCCGAAAGACCGTGCGCGCCGATGTTTCGCAGGCCACTGAAGAGCGAGTGAGTGCCCTGTTGGCGCAGCAGAAGGCGGCTCTGGAGCGGCATTTCGGGCTGCTGCTCGGCCAGGTCGAGAAACCTCAGTTCCTTCACTATCGGCAAGGCGATTTCTTTGTGCCGCACCAGGATGGCAACACGCCGCTCATTCACGACGAGTCGCGGTTCCGAAAGATCTCGGTGGTGATCTTTCTCAACCGTCAATCGGACAACCCTTCGCCAGAAAGCTATGCAGGCGGCTCGCTGGTCCTGCATGGGCCTTACAGCGGCCCGGACCTGGCATTGCCATGCCGGCTTTGCCGGGCTCTCTCGTCGCCTTTCGCTCGGAAACGACGCATGAAGTCACCCCGGTCACGTGCAACGAACGTTTCACCATCGTCTCCTGGTATCGCGGCACGTGACGACCGGCACGGGCCCTTACGGCGAACGGATCATCAGGTCGTAGACGCCCTTGTCCTCGGCAACGGTGAAGCCGAGGCGTTTGTAGAGCCGCCGCGCTGGATTGTTCTTCTCGACATGGATCGAGACCGACTTGCCGACGGCGGCGGCCTCATCGATGAGATCGGCGAGCAACGCACCGCCAGACCCCTTGCCGCGATGCGCCGGCAGGAAGGCGATATCTATGATGCAATGCTCGCTCGCCGAGCGCTCGATATACAGGCGACCGATATCTTGCCTTGCCTGCTCGATCACCAGCCAGTCGGCGTTGGGATAGTATTTCTGGTAATGCGCGTGCTGCGCTTGAAACTGCATGTCGAGGAACGCCGTTTTCTGGGCGTCGCTCCACGGCGTGACGGCAAGTTCTTCGGCGCGGGTCGAGGCGTAGAGCGCCGACAGGAACGGCAGATCGGCGTCCGCCATCGGGCGGAACGTCAGATCAATCCGCGCCGCGCGCACCCAGCAAAATATAACAGGCCCGTTGTCCACAATCGGAAGCTGGATCATGGAGTGGCGCTTACGGACGCGCCGGATAAACGCCTTGCATGGCAATGATGAACGTCATCGCCAGATAGGGAGGCAGGTTGTTGTGAGGCAACGTACTGCCCGCCATGCTCAGTGCCTGGGGGTCCATCTGGACCAGATTTTGCGAAGTGTTGTTCTGATAAAGCGTTCCGCCCCCCGACTTCCCCAGAACAACCGCATCGGTAAGAGTTCCCTGGGCGCCACTCTCGGTGGATATCGCGACAAAATGATTATGTTGCGGCATTTCCGTTTGCAGAAGGGTGACGGACGTTTCGCCACCCGTCTCGCCGAGAAACCGCTCCGACAAGCCATTGCCCTGTCCTTGCCCCATGGGCGCGGAGCCAGCCATATTCGGGAACGCGAAGGTCGACTTGCCGTCGCCGCCGTAAACTGTGCCCAGCAGCGAAAACAGCGCCGTATTCTGCGAGATTGGCAGGAGCTGGCCATCGCAGGTCGCCCACCCCGTCGGGGCGAAATCTCCGGCAAAAATTCGAATTTCGGCGACGAACGGATTGGTCATGGCAAGTCTCTAGCTTTGCTGGGGGAAGATGCCAAATAGCGAGATGATGAAACTGACGGCGAGGAACGGCACCATATTGTCGTGAGGCTGGCTGCCGCCGGCCGGCGAAATGGCTCCGGCGGCCATGTTGCCATCAGGTGCGATACCCACATAGGGCGTCAGCAGGCTCGATGTCGCCAGGACACCGCCGGACGGACCCGGATTCTTGGCGATATTCGACGAACCGGTCCAGGTATGGGAATGGTTCGGCATTTGTTGGGTTGAAACAGTGACGGATTCGACCCCGCCCAGTTCTCCGATGATATAGGTCTGGCTGACCAGCGGGCCCTTGCCAGCATGGACGGGGATGCGGGATGCGAGGTTGGGCAGGGCGAATGTTTCCTCCCCGTCGCCGCCATAGGTCGTACCGATCAGATTGAACAAGGTTTCGTTCTCGGAGATCGGCATCAACTGGCCTTGGCAGAACGCCCAGCCATTCGGAGGGAAATTGCCACCGAACATCCTGATCTCGCCGACAAAAGGTTGGCTCATCGAAGCGTCCTCTTAATTTCGCGACGGGAATATGCCTTGCAGGGCAATGATGAAATTCAAGACGAGATAGGGCGATCTGTTCTCATGCGGCTGGCCGCCACCGACGAAAGTGATGTTTTCCTTCGCCATAGCCACCGCGCTGCCAGGCGGCTGATAGATCGGGCTGGCGTTCGCCCCCAACAGCGCGCCGGATGGATTGTTGACGTTGCCGGCAGTGTTCGATGCGTTGACGAAATGGTTGTGTGTCGGCATTTCGCCGAGCGTGAGCGTGTGAAACTCTTCGCCGCCCTGGCCGCCGACAATTGCACCAATAGGGCCGCCCGTATGAACCGGCGCACGTCCCCTCATATCCGGAAGGGCAAAATTTGTCTGGCCGTTGCCGCCGTACCTGGTGCCAAGAAGTGAGAACAATGGCTGGTTCTGGTTAAGCGGCAACAACTGGCCGTTACAAAATGCCCAGCCGCGCGGTGCATAGTTCCAGGAAATGATCTTGACTTCACCTAAATAAGGCTCACTCATCCCCGTTCCCTCCGTTGGCCGCTTACTGTCTGAATTCTTGTATTATGCCTAAGTAAGACAACAAGTCGATATCAGATTCATAAAATATATTTCCTAGGACGAAATCCAAGGTTGCTGACTACGGTGTCGCGGCAGGCAGCAGTGGCAGCGGCTGGTTGAAGAACGTCCGGGTGTCCGTCAGTGCCGTTGCCCCGCCATTGACGGTTTCGATACCGGCCTCGCTCGCCTGCGGTACGTTGATCGTGCCGTCGGCGCCGCCGAGGCCGTCCGCGAGGAAGCGGATGGCATTGGCGTTGTTGACGTTGGTGATGGTGTTGGCATGAACGTCGGCATTGATGATAGCGCCGGCAAATGTGGCGGTGACCGTGATGCCGCGGCTGTCGGCATTGTCGCGAATGGTGTTGTTGGTGACCGTCGCGTGCACGGTGCCCGGCTGCACGAGCTGCGTGATCGAGACGCTGTCGCCACCGCTTATGCCGTTGACGCCGATGCTCTGGATAATGTTGTTGTCGATCAGCACCTTGGCGACGCCGAGGCTTTCATGCCCAACCCTGATGCCGTTGCCGGTTCGTGATCCCGAGGTTGCTACGCCTTGCGTACCGATGACGTTGTTGGCGATTGTGCCGTCAAGCGTCCGTGCGAGGTCGCCGCTGCTGAACACGTTGATGGCCGTCGAGTCGCTGTTGGTGACGGTGTTGTTCCGGACGGTGAAATTCAGATTGCCGCCCGTGCCGGCGCCGGAATTGCTGCTCTGGGTAAGGTTGATGCCGTTGTTCAGATTGTTGAATAGATTTCCCGTGGTCTCGCCGATGTGAGCGTTGACGGTGCCGTCATTGGCAATGACGAACAGACCGGTTCCAGGGATGACTCCCGGTCCGGGATAGGCGTTGTTGCCGGTGAAGGTTGCGCCGTCGACGGTCAGCGTCATCGTCGGCGCGCCGGCGACACCGGCGCCGTCCGCCTCGAAGATGAAGTCGCTGCCGGCATTGTTTGAGGCGCCGTTGTTCGAGAACGTGCCGCCGCTCACCACCAGGTTCGCCAACGTGCCGCCGGAATTGATGACCTGCACGTTATGGGTGAATGAGTTGGAGACCGTGAGGTTGGTGAACGTGGTGACGTGCGAGGCGTTGCCGGTAAGTTCGTTGAACAGGATTCCGGACTCGGTGTTGGCATCGGCATTGCTGTTCAGGGTCAGACCGTTGAGCACCACGCCGTTGACGCGCAGGCCCTTTATGCCGTTGCCCGCATTGTCGCTGATAATCATGTTGCTCAGGCTGACATCCTGAGTGTCGGTCAGGCTGACGCCATCGCCGGTCGAGTTCTGGATCGTGCCGCCGCTGCCCCCCGTCGCGCCGGTGCCGGTCACCACCAGATTGCCGCTGGTGCCGGTGTTGTTGAGCACGATGCCGTTGGCTGCACCATTGGACGCAATGCTCCTGAACGTCACGTCGCCGGCGCCGATCGTCGTGTTGGCGACATTAAGGGCCGTGCCCGTGCCGGACACGATGGTGTTGCCGGTGCCCTGCACCGTCACCGTGCCGCCGCCGGTGGCATTGAAACCGGCGCCGCTGGTCGTGGCGATGACCAGCCCGCCATTGGTGAAGTTGATCGTCGCGCCGGCATTGTCGCTCAGGCTGACGCCAGCCGCCGTGGTCGAGGTGATCGATTTCGACGCGCCGGAGAAGGTGATGATGCCGGCGACATTGTCGTCCAGCAGGATGCCGATCTGGCCCGCCGCATTATGCGTGATGTTGCCCGACAGGGTGATGTTGCCGGCGGTCAGGGCGCGATCCTGGATGTTGACCGCCTGGCCGGTGCTGCCGCTGGTGATCGCGCCGGCATAGGTGAAGGCCGCCGTGCCGCCGCTGTTGGCGGTGCCTAGGCCATCGCCGATACGGATCACGGCGCTTGTTCCGCCCACCAGCGCGCCGGTGCCGAGGTCGATCGCTCCCGAACCGGTGACGGTATCGAGGATGACGGCGCTGGTGCCGCCGGCGCCTTTGTTTGTGGAAGCGAAGGTCACGCCGCCCGCCGCGATAGCAACGCTGTCAAGGTTGACCGCGACGCCGCTGCCCGTCGAAATCGTGTTGCCCGAGCCGGTAACGGTCACGGTGCCAGTGCCGTTGCTCGTGGCGTTGAAGCCGGTGCCGGATGTGGTGGTGATGGCCAGGCCGCCGCCGGTGAAGTTGACCGCCGTGTTGGTGTTCGCCGTCAGGTCGACGGCATTGTTGGCGCCGGTGGTCAGTATCTTGCTGGCGCCGGAGAAGTTGATCGTGCCGCCGGTGTTGGCGTTGACGAGGATGCCGTTGGCCACGCCGCCGGTGGCGCTGAGAGTGCCCGACAATGTCGTGGTGCCGGCGGTGCGGGTGGAGATGCTGACGACGTTTCCGGCCGTGGTCTTGGTGACCGAGCCGGCATAGCTGATGTTGGCCGAGCCGCCAGTGACCAGGAAGGCCGCGCCGGTCGCGCCGCCGAGCGCACCGGAGCCGAGGCTGACAGTGCCGGCGCCGGTGACATTGGTCAGCGACACGTTGTTGGTGCCGCCGGTCGAATTGGTCGAGGTGAAATTGATGCCGGTGGTGGTGGCGATGCCGTTGAGGTTGACCGCCTGCGCGGAAGTGGAGCTCACCGTGCCGGTCGTCACATTGACCGTGCCGCCATTGATGGCGCTGAATCCGGTGGTGCCGTTTGTGACGATGTCGAGGTTTGCGAAGCTGACGGTCGAGGCCGTGGCGCCGTTGTTGATTGCGACTGCGGTGCCGGTCATCGGCGTCGTGGTGCCGAGATCGACCGTACCGGTGAAGCTCACCGTATTGGCCGCCGTCGCGCCGGAAATGCTGATGCCGCTCGCAGCGCCGTTGGCGATCACCGAGCCGGCGAAGGTGAAGCTGCCGCCAGCGCGGGTCGAGATCGTGGCCGCCGCGCCCGACGTGCTGATGATGGAGCTGGCGCCGTCGAAGCTGATCACCGCGTTGCCGCCGGTCACCGAAAGGCCGCTGCCGCCCGATAGATCGACATTGGTACCGGCAATCGTGCCGCCAGCGCCCGACGCGCCGCCGAAGGCGATGCCGGTTCCGCTCGCCGCCGTGGTGATGTTGACGTTGGTCAGCGTCGTCGTGCCGGTGGTGTTGTCGAGTTTGAAAGCAATGCCGGTGGCGCCGGTGCTGGTGACGTTGGTGATGGTGGTGTTGGACGCGTTCAGCCACACATCGCTGGCGTTGCCGGAGAAAGTAACGTTGTTGATCGTCGTGCTGTTCGACGGGGTAATCTCGATACCCTGCGTGGCGAAATTGCTGATGGTCATGTTGCTGATGACGGTATTCGCAGCACCCGCGCCATTGTCCTTGACGCCACGCGCGGCACCCGCCGGGCTGCCATTCAGGATGAAGCCGTCGATGATGTTGCCGCTGGCGCCGAGCGTGATGACATTGTTGCCGGCGCTCGTCGTCAGCGTCGCGGCGCCATTGGGCGTCTGGTCGATGATCGAGATGCTGTTGCTGGCGAGCTGGATGGTGGAGGGCACCGTCAGCGCCAGATTGATGTTGCCGTTGCCGAAGCCGCGCACCTGCTCGACGGTGGCGAGAGCCAGCGTGTCGTTGCCATTGCTGCCTGCCGCGGTGATGGTGCCGCCATCGTTGACGAGAACCAGGATGTCCGTCGCCACGGCTGCTGCTTCGGCGGTGGCCAGCGTCGCGAGATTGTTCTGGTCGCGACCGCTGCCGTCACCGGTCGCGGACGCGCCGACGAAATAGACCTTGCCGACTCCGAAGCCCAGGCCGGGAGCCGACTGGAAGTTCACATCCTGGAAATTGTAGGTGCCGGCAACCGGCGCACTGGATGCGTCGATGCCTACATTGGCGCCGATGGTCGAGAGCTGGTCGGTCGCCGATTCGCCGTCGCCATAGGTGAAAGCGAGGTTGGTGGCGCTGTTGAGGAACACGCCGGTGTTGACGCCGGCAATGCTGGAGCTGGCGCCGCCGACAACGGCATCGCCGAGGCGTACCGTCTGGCCGCCAGTGGCGCCACGCAGGTCGACGGCGATGGTGCTGCCGGCGGCGGCCGCGTTGGTCACGTCGAAATCATTGGCGGTGATCGCCGCGTTGATCGCCGCACCATTGAGGTCGAAGGCGATGCCTGTCGTGCTGTTCAGGCCGATGTCGAGATCGTTGAAGGACAGCGCCGCGCCAAGCGTGCCGGAAACATCGACACCACGCGTGGTCATCCCTTGCAGGTTGACCGTGCCGAGAATGATGGCGCCGCCGCCGGACGAGGCGATATTGTTCAGCGAGATGCCGGTTGCGGCGGCAGTGGCCGAAACACTGTCGAAATTCATGCCCGCAGCGCCAATCGTAACGCCATTGAGGTTCAACGCGGTGCCGCCGGCCGTCGTGGTGATGCTGTTGTCGCTGAGGGGCGCGCCGACGCTGACCGTGCCACCGCCGCTGGCGTTGAAGCCCGTGCCGGAGGTGGTGGTAATCACCAGGCCACCCGTATCGAAGTTGATCGTCGCGCCGGTGTTGGTCGTCAAGTCGACCGCCGTATTGGCGCCAGTGGTCAGCGTCTTCGTGCCACCGCTGAGAGTGATGGTCCCGCCGGAGTTGCCGTGGACATAAATACCATTGTCGAAACCCCCGGTGGCGCTGAGCGCGCCGGACAGTGTGACCGTGCCGCCGGTGACGCCGGAGATGTCGACTATCTTGCCGGCGGTGGTCTTGGTGACCGTGCCGCCATAGCTGACGGTCGCAGCACCGCCGGTGAGCTGGAATGCGACGCCCGAAGCGCCGCTCAATGCGCCGGATCCGAGGCTGACTGTTCCGGTGACATTGGCCAGGCCAACATTGTTGGTGCCGCCGCCCGACGAGGTCGAGTCGAGCGCAATGCTGGCGGCGACGTTGATGAGGTTGATCGCCTGGCCGCTGGTCGAATTTACCGTCTGGGCTGCAGCGGAAGCGGTGATGCCCATAACGCCACCGGTCCCGACAATGCCGGTGCCGCTGGTGGTATCGATGGTCAGGCCGTTGAGGAAGTTCACCGTGCCGGCGCTTTGCGAGAAGCCGACGCCGCTGCTCGTGTCGATGTTGGCGAGGCCGGCGACGTTGAGGTTGCCGCTGACCCAGTTGATGCCGCCGCCGGTCGTCGCGACGTTGTTCACCGTCACCGTGTTGAAGGTGAACGTGCCGGGATTGGTGTTGATCGCACTGATGCCGAAGCCTGTGGTGCCGGTGATGGTGGTGGCGCCGCTGACCGTGACGGTGGCGTCAACGCCATTGAAGGCGATGCCGTTGACGCCACCGTAGACGGTGATGCTGTCGAACTGGATATCGCCGGATACACCGGACAGCGTCAGGCCATAACCGCCGACGCCATTGCTGCTTGTGCCGGCGACGAAGGCGCCGCCGTCGACCTGGTCGATGCCGACGGTCGCTGGAACGGCATCGAAGGTGACACCGCTCACCCCAAAGCCGCCGGTTTCGCCATTGTTGCCCAGAAGCGTGATGTCGGAGAAGGCGCTGACCTTCATCAGCCCGGCGCCGACCGTGCCGTCAACCTTGGCAATGTCGCCGCCGGTTGCCGACAGGATCAGGTTCGACAGTGCGATCTGGCTGGCAGCGGCGCCGTCGGTAAGCGACAGGGCGCCACCGGTGCCGCCCGCGATCGTGGCGCGGCGCAGGATAAGATCGGTGATGTTGGTGCCGGAGATGCCAAGGCCCGCACCGGTGTTCTGCACGATGACGTTTTCGATGCCGGCCTTGCCGGAGAAATCGATAGTGTTGCCGCTCGCGGTCGTCAGCGTCGCCAGCACGCTGTCGACATTGGACCCTGCCGTGATGACGGTCGAGGCATTGATGCCGCTGAAGCTGAAATTGCCGCCGAGGCCGCCGCCGACGGCGCCCAGCGGCGCGGTATCGATGGAATCGCCGGCCTTGAGGCCGATCAGGATCTGGCCGTCGGCAAGGTTGAGCGTGTTGTTGCCGCCGCCATTCTGCTGAGCCTGCATCATGTCGATGAGGTTGCTGGTGCCGTTCTGCGACGTGTCGACAAGGATGACAACCGAGGCGCCCGACGCTTCCGCGCCGGCAATCGAGCCCGGATTGGCGGCGGTGCCGTCGCCGTCGCCGTCCTGGTCGACATAATAGGTGGTCGGTCCCTGGGCCTCGGAGAGGTCGCCGATGAAGCCGCCATTGGCGCCGTCGACATCCTGGAAATTATAGGTGCCGCCGACCGGGAAAACGCCGGTGGAATTGAGGATGTCGATTGCCTTGACCGTCGACAGCTTGTCGACCGCGCTTTCGCCGTCGCCATAGATCAAGTTGATCGCCGTCGTCGGGGTGAACTGGAAGCCGATGCCGGGTCCGGCGCCGGCGCCGCCGATGGTGGAGGATGCGCCGGCCGTGTTCGGATCGCCGAGCTGGATGGTGCCGGTGCCGGTGGTGTTGGACAGGTTGACGGCGGTGGTGCCGGTCGAGGAAGCACTGGTGAGCGTGAAACCGCCAGTCGTGAAGATGCTGTTGACGACTGCATCGGCGAAGGTGATGCCGGTCGAATTGTCGCCGGGCATGGCGATGGTCAGGCTGGCGAAGTTTACCGTCGAGCCGAGCGTGCCGGAAATGTCGACGCCGGTCGAGGTGATGCCTTGCAGGTTCACCGTGCCGAGATTGAGCGTGCCGCCGCTGACATTGTTGAGCGAAACGCCGGTCGCCGCTCCATTGACCGAGATGGAGCTGAAATTGATGCCGCCGGCGCCGACTGTCGCGTTGTCGAGGTTGAGCGCGGTGCCTGTCGTCGTGGTTATCGAGTTGCCCGTGCCGCTGACGCTGACCGTGCCGGCGCCGAAAGTGCTGGCGGTGAAGCCGGCGCCGCTCGAGGTGGTGATGACCAGGCCGCCATTGGTGAAGTTGAGCGTGCCCATGCCCTGGGTCGGGCTGATGCTGGGCAACTTGACGATCGCGTCGTTGGTGCCGCTGCTGGTGTTGAAGATCTTCGACGCACCGGAGAAGGTGGCCGTCCCGTTAGACGATCCGTCAAACCGCACGCCGATGCCCGTGCCGGTATGATCGATCGTGCTTGAAATACTGTAGACGCCGTTGGCGTTGCCGGTGAAGACGAAGGCCGCCGTACCAATGCCAGTTGCTGCCGTAGTCGAAACGACCGAACCGCTCATGTTGAGCTCGCTCCAGTCGGCCACGGCCTGCACGACCATGCCGGTGTCGACCTTGATCGAGCCGTTGTAGTTCAGCGTGGCGTGAATGAGGTCGTTACCGCCGCTGACGGCGATAGCCGCACCGGTGGTGCTTGTCGTCGCGCCGATGCTGGCGACGCCGCCATTGCCGCCAACGTTGATGATTCCTGCCTGCAGGCCGTTCGTGACAATGCCGGCTTCCCCACCGTCGATGGTCAGGGTGGAGCCGGCGACGTTGGCGATGTTTATGGTGCCCACTTGCGGGCCGCCGATATCGAACCCTCGGTAGCTGACGTCGAGATCGGTCGTGCCGGTGAAATTCACCGCACCGGTGCCGAGCAGGGCGTTCAGCGAGGCGCCCATGTAGCCGGTATCTTTCAGGCCGCCAATGTTGACGTCGCCCGCCAGATTGGACCCTGTCAGCAAGACGCCGGCAGCGTCCGATGTCGATACGGCCGAGACGCTGTCGAAGGTGACGCCGGCGGCGCCGACGTCGGCGAAGACAATGAACAGACCATTGCCGCCGGAGGCGATCTTGTTGCCGGTGCCGGAGACGCTGACGGTGCCGCCGAAGGCGGCGCCGAAGCCTTCTCCGGTCGTTGTCGTTATATCCAGGCCGCCATTGGTGAAGTTGATCGTGCCGTCCGTGTTGTCATACGGGACGATGGCGGAGAGGGGGCCCGTGTAGCCGATCTGTACAGCTGTCGTCGCGCCAGAGCTTATCTTCTTGCTGCTTCCCGAGAAGGTGACGGTCGCCGCCGTGCCGTTGGCGATGCCACCGATGAAGATCTGGCCGCCATCGGCTGCGTTGCCGTCGGTCAGATTGCCCGACAGCGTCACCGAGCCGCCGGTCAGTTCCTGGATCGAGACGGCGGCCCCGGTGCCGTTGCTGGCGATGGTGCCAGCATAGGAGATGATTGCATTGCCGCCGCTCTGATCGGCCGCCGAGCCGACATTGAAGGCTGTACCCGAACCGGTGTTGGTCAGCGTGCCGGTGCCGAGCGCGACCGTACCGGTCAGATGCTGCAGGTCGACACCGCTGCCGGAACTGAAGCTGGCGCTTGTCGAGGCGAAATTGATGTTGGCCGCAATGCCGTCGAGCGCCACCGCTCCCGCATTGGTGGCATTGATCGTTCCGGTCGTGACGTTGACCGAGCCGCCTCCGGTTGCAGTGAACGCCGTTGCGGCGTCCGTGGTGATGTCGACATCGGCGAAGGTGATTGTGGCGCCGGTGTTGTTGGTCAGCGATACGCCGCTGCCGCCGATCGTCGCCTTGTCCGTGAAGTTGACCAAGCCGCCGGTGCGGTTGGCGATTGCGATGCCGCCACCGGTCAGCGTGCCGGGCGTCGCGCTGTTGGGCAAGGTGCCGCGGGTGACCGTAATGTTGCCGTTGCCGCCGTCGACATCGAGCAGCGTGCCGGCAACGTTGATATTGTTGTTGATAATCGACAGGTTGCCGGTGAGGCCGTCGACGTTGAACGCCGTCTGGCCGGCAGCGACATTGCTGACGGTGACGCCTTCGATAACGATGCCGCCGGAATTGTTGAAGCCACCCACGCTCTGGTCGATGGCGAACACCGAGCCGCTGCCGCCGCTGTAGTCGAAGGCGGTGTTGCGCACCTGATTGCTGCCGAGCAGATGAAGGGTGTCGCCCGTGCTCTTGACCACGCCCTCATCGCCGGTGACATTGCCGCCGGTGGCGCCGAGATTGCCCTGCACATTGACCGGCTGGAACGTACCGGAGGTGAGGATGGAATTGCCGTTGCCGAAACCGGTGATCGACTGTCCCGAATCGAGCGTGAACGGCGTCGCGCTGAGGTCGACGATGCCGACAAAGGCGAAGGTCTGCGTGCCAACCATGGCATCGGCCTGGGCGGCCGTCACGGTGGTGACATCGGCGCTCAGCCCGTTCGTGCCCGCGTGAATAGTGCCGCCTGTCTGCGAGATCATGACGACCCCGCCGACAGTTACCGCCAGTTGGGCATCGCCGGTGAAGACGACATCGTCGAAGTCGTAGTTGCCGAGCGCCGGATCCAGCCCGATCGTATTGACAGTGTAGCCGCCGGTTGCGGCGGTGATGAAGGATTCCAGCCCATCGGCGGAATTGCCGTCGCCGAAGGTGAAGTTGGCGTTGGCCGACGTGGCCGTGGTGCCGCCTGACGACAATTCGACACCGACGCCGACATTGTCGATCTTGGAGCCCTGCAGGAAGGTGATCGTCTTGTTGCCGGTCGTCGACGACAGGTCGATGCCGCGCGAGGTCAGGTCGCCGGTGCCGGTAATGCTGGTCAGCCCGAAATCGGCTGTCGTTGACGAGCCGCTGAAGTCAATGCCCGTCTGGTTCAGCCCTTCGCCGAGCAACACCGTCGTCGTACCGAAACTGACGTCGTTGTTTGTGCCGCTGAAGTTGATGCCCGCGCTGCCATCGGCAGAACCGATGACAACGATGGTGGGGCCAGAGAATGTGACTGACCCGGTATTCCCCCCAATATCGATGCCGTTGAGGCCCGGCGCACCGATTTCCGCATAGCCGAAGCTGACGGCGCCGGTGTTGCCGTTGAGCGCGATGCCATTGCCAAGCACCTGGCTGATGAGCACGTCGCCGCTGAAGCCGACCGTTGCCGTGCTGCCGCTGATCGAGATGCCGTCGCCGGTGGTGCTGCCGATCGTCGTCGGGCCGGTAACGCTGACGCTGCCGCTGACGCCCGAAAGGCTGACGCCGGTTGTGCCGCCGACGTGGCCGATGTTGGAGAGCGTGACACCGAGCCCGATATTCGACGCCGTAAAGGCGGATGTGGTGTTGTTGTTGACGGTACCGCCGTCGATCGAAAGCGAGCCGGTGCCAGTTGACGTGGCCTGGACGCCGCTGCCGCCATTGCTGGTCGCGTTGAGCGTCTGGAAGCTGGTGATGGCATTGCTGTTGATCAGCAAGCCGTCGCCGGCATTATCCGACACCGTCGTCGTGCCGGTGAAATTGTAGGTGCCGTCGCCCTGGATCGACAGCCCAGCGCCGCCATTACCGGTCGAGCTCAGATTGCTGCCGGAAACGTCGTTGGCGCCATCGAACAGCACGCCATTGAGGGCGGTCCCCGACACGTTCATGCCGGTCAGCACGACGCCGGTAATGCCGCTGCCATGGATGCCGTTGGCGGTACCGCCGGAGATGTTGAAGTCCTGGAGCGAGGTATTGTTGGCCAGCGTGACGACGTCGCCGCTGCCCGAAGCGGTCAGCGTTGCGGCACCGGCCGCATCCGAGATGGTGCTGCCGTGATCGACGTTGTCGCCGGTCACATTGATCGGCAGGCCGCCGAGCGAGAAGGTGCGGCCGTTGCCGAAAGAGGCCAGGGTCTGCCCCGCTTCGAGCGTAAAGCCGTCGGTGTCGTCGATGACACCGCGATTGACCAGCACGAAAATCGCGGTGCCGTCGGTATTGTTGTCGGCGTCGGTGATCGAAGCCAGGTCCGAAAGCGAGGTACCGTCGCCTGTGCCGCCTGCGGCGACAAAGATCAGCTGCGTCTGGTCGAACAGTTGCGGCCCGTTGAACGTCGTCGTGCCGAATGCGTATTGGCCCGAACCGGAATTGAGGCCGCGTGCGTCGAGCGAGGCGAGGTTGCCGCCGATCGAGCCGCCACCGAAGGTGAATTGGGCGTTGGCGGTGTCGGCCGGCGAGCCGGCAATGCCGAGCCGCACGCCGGTGCCGACATTGGCGATGATGCCGCCATTGGTAATGATGATCGTGCCGCCGTTGGTCTGGACAAGGTCGATGCCGATGGACGTCGTGCCGCCGGTGCCGTTTATGTTCAGCGACTGCGCCGTGAAATTGGTCTGGCTGTTCGAGAAGTCGAGGCCGATGCCGGAGCCGAGCCCGGAGATGATGATGTTGCCGGCGATGACGGACGCATTGACGCCGGTAAACACCATGCCGTCGGTGCCGGGATTGATGATGTCGATGTCGCCGAAGCGGATCGCGGCCGGCGAATCCGTGATCGCGATGGCCGGTCCGGTCGTGTTCGAGATCGTCGTCGCGCCGTTGACGGTGAAGCTGCCCGAAAGATTCTCGAGCACGACGCCCGATGCGCCGCCGGTCTGGGTGATCGAATCCAGCACGATATGGGCGGTGATCGGATCGATGAAGACACCGACCCCGTCGTCGCCGAGCGCCTTGTTGCCCGACACCTGGCCGCCGGTGATGGTGATCGAGCCGGCGATCCCGGTGCCCTTCACGGTAATGCCGGCATCGTTGTTGTCGAGCGCGTTGAGGGTGGCGAAAGTGTAGGTGCCGTGGCCGGTTATATCCAGGCCGTCGTCGCCATTGCCCTGCAGCAGCGTCGTGCCGGTGAAGTTATAGGTGCCGTCGCCTTCGATATGCAGTCCGTCGAGGCCGTTGCCGGTCGCGGTGAAGTTCGAGCCATTGACGCCGGTCGATGTGCCGGTGAAGTCGGCGCCGTGGCCGCCGGTGCCGGTGACCGTGACGTTGGTCAGCGTGGCGCCGGCGATGTTGTTGCCGAAGATGCCGTCCTTGCCGCCGGTGATGGTGATACCGCTCAGCGTGTTGCCATTGGCGAGCGTCAGGACGTTGTTGGCGGGGTTAGTGCCCTGGATGGTGCCGTTGGAGCCGCCGAAATTGTAGGTGCCGATGCTGCCGTCGGCGAGCCGCGCCTGGACACCGCCGCCACCGCCGATAACGGTCTGTCCGTTGGCGAGCGTCACGCCGGCTGTCGTAATGTTGCCCTTGCCGCCCAGCGCGACGACGACGCCGTTAGCGCCGGCGCCGGCGACTGCATTGTCGAGCGTGGTCGGGTCGCCGATCGTGCCGAGGCCGAGCGCGTCGTTGTCACCATCGGCAAAGAAGAACTGGCCGAATGCCGTGTTGGTGGCGGCATTGATCGCCACCCGCGTCGACGTGCCGGTAACTTTGTCCTGGCTCTCGATGCGAACGCCGATGTCGCCGCGTACGCGCTCGTTGACGCGTTTGCGCAGGCCGGGGCTGACCGGATAGACCGGCTCGGCGCCGTCATCGGCCGAAGACGAGCCCTTGTCGAAAGCGTTGAGCGGCACCGTCAGCCGGATGCTGCCGGCGAACTGGGTGTCATCGCGGTTGTCGTTGCGCACCTCGCCGGTGAAGGTCAGCGACGTGCCTTTGCCGATGACGTCGCCGATCGAATATTCCAGGCCGGCCTTGGCGCCGGTGATGCTGCCGTCGTCGCCGTCGGGATCGCCGAAATGGTAGGCGCCGACATCGAAACGCAGTGAATGGTTCTCGGGCAGGTTGAGCGGCACCTGAACGCCGACCTCGCCCTCGATGCCCCAGGCCGCGTAATCGCGGTGGGCGATGGCCGATATCTGCTCGATCAGCTGATGACCGACCAGCGACAGGCTCGACTCTTGCCCGGCCGTGCTGCGGTCGCCGCTGATCGGCAGATAGACGTTTACGTGCGCATCGTATTTTGAGGTGATGGCCTCGAGGCCGAGCGTCGAGGCGACGAACTGGTGACTGTCGTGGTTCTGGATGTTGAGATAGGCGTAGCCGCCGATCATCAGATCCGGATTCACGATGCGGCGAACGCCGAGGCCGACGTCCTGGCCGAAGCCGTCGTCGAAATCGTATTTCGAGCGCACATCGAGAAAGAGAACGGATTCGAGGTTCTGCTTCAGCGGCAGGAAACCCTCGATCGCCGTGTTGCCGCCATTGTTGTTGGCGCCGATGATGGCGCGGACCTGCGGCTGCCACAGTCCGGTGTCGCCGGCATGGGCGGCTATGCCGGAAAGGGCAAGTGCCAGAGTGGACAGCGCAGTCGTCTTCCAGAGATGCCTGGAAAAACCTGACCGGCGATACTTGCTATTCGCCCGGAAGCTTCTTCCGTGCGTCGCCATGCCATTGATCTGCCGAGTTTTCTCGGTCGTCTCCATCCCTTGCGAACCCCGACGAGTACACGCTCCGTCGCTAATACTATCCGAATCCCAGTGTATAGCGAGCATGATTGTTTGCTTTACACGTACAAAATTTCAAAGTTGTTTATTGTGACAAGTCAGCAACAGTAATTTAGCCCGAGCTCATGTACCGTATTGGCTTCCCCGCCAGGCTCGGCTGTTGTATCAACGCGCTCGGCGAAACCCTGACACGACGAGGATCGGATGGCTTCATTGCTGAGAACCGTTTGTGGCCGGGCCGCCTGGGTCGGCGCGCTATGGCTGGTCGTGACGGCAGGGTCGGCGCTTGCCGAAGAGCCGAAGTCAACCACATCTGCCGAGACCAAGCCTGCAGAAGGCAATCCGTGGGCGCTAAACTGCGCCAGCGGATCGGCCGGCATCGAGCTTCAATGCCAGGTCTCCCAAAACCTTACCGAGGCCAAGACGGGGCAGCGCGTTCTTACCGTTACGGTTCGCCGCGACAACGGCAATGGCAACCTCGCCATGCTGCTGGCCTTGCCGCACGGGCTGTTCCTGCCTTCCGGCGCCTCGTACCAGATCGACCAGGGGCAGAAGACGACCATCGCCATCCAGACCAGCGACCAGAACGGCGCCTATGCCGCGACCCCTTTGTCGGCGGACCTCGTCAAGGCGATGAAATCGGGAACCAACCTGAACATCGGCATGGAGTCGGTGACGCGCAAGCCGGTGACCATTCCGGTCTCGCTTGCCGGATTCACTGCCGCGATCGACAAGCTTCAAGCGTTGAAATAGCCGGCCTATCTCGGCAGATGCGTAAGCATCAGCTTACGTTATGGACTGGCCGGGCTCACACGTGCTTGCGGCCGCCTGTCTCGCGGAACCAGCTGTCGGGGTAAGGATACCACCAGTCCTGGATCGCCGGTCTGTGGTCGATGATGACCATCTTGGAGCGTCGGAAGGCGTCGAGTCCCTGGCGTCCCAGCTCGCGGCCAAGGCCTGATGCCTTCCAGCCGCCGAAGGGCAAGGCGTCATTGTCGATCAGCGGGTTGTTGACCCAGACCATGCCGGCCTCGAGCCGCTCGGCCGCCTCATGCGCCTCAGCGAGGTCGGTGGTGAACACCGAGGCGCCGAGGCCGAACGGGCTGTCATTGGCAAGCCGGATCGCCTCGTCGAAATCCTTGACGCGGCAGATCGCGGCGACCGGTCCGAAACACTCTTCGCGCACGATCGCCATATCGGGGGTGACGCCGGTCAGGATCGTTGGCTCGTAGAACCAGCCAGTGTTGTGCGCCGGCGGAATGCGCCCGCCGGCAACGGCTATAGCGCCGTTGCTGATAGCATCATCGACCAGCCGCATCACTTTCGCCCGGGCGGCTTCGCTGACCAGCGGGCCGATCTCGGTCTTGTCCATGCCATTGCCGATGCGCAGCGCCCGCGTATTCTCGGCGAACAGCTCGACGAAGCGATCGTGAACCGAGTCGACGACAAAGAAGCGTTCGGCCGAGGTGCAGACCTGGCCGGTCAGGTGGAAGGCGGCGGTGACGCTGCCGGCTGCCGCCACGTCGAGCGGCGCGTGCTCGCTGATGATCAGCGGATCGCTGCCGCCGGCTTCGATGACGCAAGGCTTCATGCGCTCGGCGCAGGCGACTGCCACGGCTTTGCCGGCGGCGACCGAGCCGGTGAAGGCGACAGCGTGGGTGCGCTCGGAGGCGATCAGCGCCTGCGCGGTGGCGGCCGTGCCAGGCAGGCAGGCGACCAGCCCTTCCGGCAGTGAACGGAACACCGTCATGTAGTCCAGCGTCGACAGCGTCGTCGCTTCGGCCGGCTTGATGATGCAGCCATTGCCGGCGGCAAGCGAGGCCGCAACGGTCCAGCACATCAGCAGGATCGGGAAGTTGTAGGGCATGATGTGCACGGAGACGCCATACGGCTCGTAGCGCGCATACTGGAACGACCCGGCCTGCGTCGTACCGGCGATCTTGCCGGCGTCGTCGCGCGCCATCTCGGCATAGTAGCGGAAGATCGGCGCGCAATTGGCGATCTCGCCGATTGCTTCGGGATAAGGCTTGCCCATCTCGCGCACCATCAGCTCTGCGCAGCGGGTGAAGTCCGCCGCCTCGATGGCGTTGGCGACCGCATGCAGATGCTTTGCCCGGCTCTTGGCATCGAGCTTCTTCCAGGCGGCTTGTGCCGTGGTTGCGGCACACAGCACCGCATCGACCTCACCGTCCGTTGCGGCGGAGATCGAGCCGACGGTCTCCAGCGTCGCCGGATCGATCACCGGTTTTGCCGTGCCGGTCATCGGCCGGTAGTCCGGATTGACGAAGAAAGCCGGCCGTTCAGCGGAGAATTGCATGGTCGTCCTTTCAGGTCCGCTCAGCGGATCATGTAGACCTTCTTGATGGTCTCATGGACGGTGCAGACGCCTTTCCAATTCTGAGGAAAGAACGCCGCCGTGTCCGGCTCGATCTGGATGACCTCGCCCGATTCGTGCACATAGGTGCAGCGGCCCTCGAGGAAGTGGCAGAACTCGTCGCGGGTGACATGGCAGTGCCATTTGCCGGGGGTGCAGACCCACAGGCCGCATTCCGAACGGCCCTCCGGCCCCTTGTAGAGCAGCTTGCCCGAGGTGTGGGACACGCCCTCGATCATGGTCGGGATGACGCCCCAGTCGACGAGGTCGGTGATGGCAAGCGGGGATTGCATGATGGGCGTGGTCATGGCGATTTCCTTTAAAAAAGTGCTCAGCGGCACATGAAGGCCTTGGTCAGTGTTTGCGTGATGGTGGAGGTGCCGGCCCAGCCGGCGGGGAAGAACACCAGCATGCCGGCCTCGACCGGGATCTCTTCGCCATTCTCGCGGACATAGGTCCCGCGGCCCGACAGGAAATGGCAGAACTCGTCGGCGGCAAAGGTAACCTTGCGGCTGCCTGGCGTGCACGACCACAGGCCGCATTCGCTTGAGCCGTCCGGGTTCTGCGAGAGGATCCTGCCCGAGGCGCGCGGCGAGCCGGCAAGCGTGTTGCTGCCCCCGCCCCAGTCCTCCAGTTTCACGGTCGAGGCCTTTGGCCAGTGCGGTGTCGGCATATTGGGAAGCTCCGTTGCTGTTCAAGCCAGCATGTAGACGTTGCGCATGGTCTCATGCACGGTGCATTCGCCTGTCCAGCCGGCAGGGAACATGACCACGGTCCCGGCTGCGACTTCTACCACCTCCCCGGCATCCGACCGGTACGTCGCGCGGCCGGCGACGAAATGGCACAATTCGTCGCGCGGAATTGAGAGCCGCCAGCGGCCGGGCGTGCAGACCCAGATGCCGGATTCCGGCTGGTTGTTGGGTCCTTTGTGGACAAGCCTGCCGGTCGAGTGCGACGCGCCGTCCAGCGCGTCGGACTGGGCGCCCCAGTCGACGAGGTCGGTGCGGGTGGAGGCTTGGTAGAGGTGTGGGGCGGAGGAGGTCACAGCAGCGCCTCCAGCAGCCCGGCTGCCTTCTCAGGCCCGTTCTGGGCCTGCATCTGCGCCGAGGTCTTCGCCAGCCTGATCTTCATCTTGGTGTCAGTCAGGCAGGCTTCGATCCTGCTGATCAGCTGGGCGTCGCTCCAGTCGTAGCGCGGCATACCGAAGCCGTGGCCGGTTTCCTGGACGCGGGTGGCGTTGTCGTGGCCGTCCCAGACATAGGGCATGATGATGGCCGGCTTGCCGAAATAGAGGCACTCTGTGAACGAGTTGTTGCCGCCATGGTGGATGACCGCATCGACTTGCGGAATGACCGAAGGCTGCGGAAACCAGCTCTCGACGATGACGTTGCCCGGCACATCCGTGTACTGGTCCTTGTAGCCGCCGACATTGACCAGCGCGCGGTAACGGGTCTTGCCCAGTGTTGTGATGATGCGCTTCAACAAATCGACATCGCCGGCGCCGAGGCTGCCGAAGGAGACATAGAGCAGCGGCCCGTCATTGTTCTCGGCGAAGGTCGGCACGGCGTATGGCTTTTCCTGCCGCACGCAGCCTTCGAGATACTGGAATTTCGTCGTATCAAGCGGATGGCGGCGTTTGAACTTTGCCGCTTCGGGATAGAGCAGGAGATTGAGATAGGGCGAGGCCTCGAAGAACTGACCGACCGGGTATGGCGCTTCATTGTTTGCGGTGAGGAAGGCGTTGAAGTCGTCGTGGATCGGCTTGATCACCGCATTGAAATGATCGCGATAGCGCTGGTGGCCGACATGGTCGTTCTCGCCGCAACCGGAGAGATGCGGCGGGATGTCCTCATCCTCGATCTCGTTTTCCGAGCAGGAGATGACGCGCACCCAAGGCTTGCCGAACTGTTTGATGGCCGGAAACAGGATCACATTGTCGACGCAAATGACATCAGGCTTGATGGCGGCCAGGACTCGCGGCAAATCCTTCTGCGCCCATTTGGCGCTGTCGACGATCGCGGTCCAGCAATCCTTCACGTAATTGTCGACCTGATCGTAGGGCGATTTGCGGAAGTTCGGGATGTGGCCGTTGATGAAGTCTTCCCAGAATTTCGCCATCTGCTCGGGCGGCATCGGCTCCGACAGGTTCACCGGATGCGCTTCGAAGCCGTAACCCTTGTAGACATCGACAAAGCCGGGGTCGGACAGGAACACTGCCTTATGGCCGCGCGCCTCGACGGCTTGCGCGATGCCGACCGAATTGAGCGCCGGGCCGTAGGCCGCTTCGGGAAAAAACGCGATCGTCTTCTGCGCCATCAAGCTCTCCTATTCCTGAAAAATTCTGACATCGGCGGCGTCCCAGCCGAGTTCGACCTGATCGCCCGACGAGACCGGCCGGCGGTCGGCGGCATCGGCGGTGACGCGCACCAGAAATGGTTTTGGCGACAGAGGCGTGCGGACATGCAGCTGCAGGTCGAGCCCGTGATAGGCCAGCGCCTCAACCGTGCCGGCGGTGCGGTTGGCGGTCTCGGCTGACGGGAACAGCCGGATGCGCTCGGGTCGCACCGAAGCGACAGCGGAAGCGCCGGGTGTGAGCTTGGCGGGAACCTTGCCGGTGATGCGCGCGCCGTTCGCGGCGATCACGCCATCCGCAGACACCTTGCCCGGTACGAAATTCATCACGCCGATGAAGTCGGCGACGAAACGGTCGGCGGGATGCTCGTAGATCGCATGCGGCGCGTCGCATTGCAGCAACTGGCCGTCCTTGAGCACCGCCATGCGGTCGGCCATGACGAGTGACTCTTCCTGGTCGTGGGTGACGATGACGAAGGTGATGCCGACTTCGTGCTGCAGGCGCTTCAGCTCCAACTGCATGGCGCCGCGCAGTTTCTTGTCGAGCGCCCCGAGCGGTTCGTCGAGCAGCAGCAACCGAGGCCGTTTGACCAGCGCGCGGGCGAGCGCGACGCGCTGCTTCTGGCCACCCGACAATTGCTCAGGCTTACGGTCGGCGAAGGGGACAAGCTCGGTGGTGGCCAGAATGGCCTCGACGCGGGAACGGATTTCAGCTTTCGGCAAGCGCTCCATCTCCAACCCGTAGGAGACATTGGCGCGCACGCTCATATGCGGGAACAGCGCGTAGGACTGGAACATCAGATTGACCGGCCGCTTGTTGGGCGGGGTCCGGGCGATGTCCTTGCCATCGAGCAGTATGCGGCCGTCGGTTGGCGTCTCGAAGCCGGCCAGCATGCGCAGCAGCGTGGTCTTGCCGCAGCCGGAGGGTCCAAGCAGCGCGAAGAACTCGTTTTCGCGGATGTCGAGCGAGATGCCGTCGACGGCGGTGACCCGGCCGAACTTCTTCGAAACGTTATCAATGGCCAGCAGCGTGCGCGGTTCGCTCATTGGCCGATGATCCCACGGTTGAGCCGCTGCGACAGGGTCAGCGCGGTGATGGATACCGCCATGACGATCGTCGCCAGCGCGTTGATCTCCGGCGTGATACCGAAGCGGATCATGGCGTAGATCTGCATCGGCAGCGTCGTCGAGGCGCGGCCGGCACCGGCGGTGAAGAAGGCGATGATGAACTCGTCGACCGAGAGCGTGAAGGCAAGCAGAGCGCCGGCGACCACTGCCGGCGCGATGACCGGCAATGTCACACGCCGGAAGGTGGTCAGAGCCGAGGCGCCGAGGTCGGCGGAGGCCTCGACGATCGACCAGTCGAAACTCTTCAGCCTTGCGCGCACCACCGAGCAGACGAAAGCGAGGTTGAAGACGACATGAGCGAGGATGATGGTGTGCAGGCCCATGGTGAGGTTGAGCATCGAAAAGAACGAGAGAAGCGCAATCGCCAGCACGATGTCGGGGATGATCATCGGCGCGAAGATCAGGGCTTCGAGGCCTTTGCCATATTGCCGGCGCATCTCGACGCCGATCGCCAGCAGCGTGCCGAGCAATGTGGCGATTGCGGTCGAGACCAGCGCCACGATCAGCGTGTTGAGCGCTGCAGACAGGATGGCGCTGTTCGAAGTTAGCGAAATGTACCATTTCAGCGAAAAGCCCGACCATGCCGTCGGCAATCCGCCTTCGTTGAAGGACAGCGCCACCAGCACGGCGATCGGGATGTAGAGGAAGGCGAAGACGAGGGTGAGGATCGTCCGCATGCCGAGCGTACGGGTGAAGGAATGGGTCATCGCCGGCCTCCGACAATTGGAGGGCAAGCGAACGACCAGAGTCCTTCTCCCTGTTCGCGGGTAGAAGCTACCGGCAGGCAGACGGGGGGCAGCGTTGAGCGTCGCAAAGGTTGACGCCGCCCCTCATCCGCCCCTTCGGGGCACCTTCTCCCGGTGAACGGGGAGAAGGCAAGAATTGCGCGGCGCTCAGCCATAGGCGTCACCCCTTGCCTCAGCCGCACGCCCCGCGGCGCGGTCGGCGGCGAGCGCCTGCGCCATAAGCACCAGAAGCATGATGGCGATCAGCGCCATCGCCAATGCCGCGCCAAACGGCCAGTCATTGGCGGTCAGGAACTGGTCGTAGACGAGGTTGCCGATCATCTGGAAGCGGCCGCCGCCAAGCAGCGCCGGGGTGACGAAATTGCCGATCGACAGCACAAAGACGAAGACAGCACCCGCAGCGATGCCGGGCACGGTCAGCGGCAGGATGACACGTCGGAAGGTGGTGGCAGCGGAGGCGCCGAGATCGCGTGAGGCCTCGGCCAGTTCCGGGTTGAGGCGTGACAGCGGCGCGTAGCAGGCGAGGATGACGAAGGGCAGATAGTTGTAGACGAGGCCTGCGATGACCGAGCCTTCGGTATAGAGCATCGAGGGCGGTTCGCCGGTGTAGCCGAACCAGCGCAAGAGCTGGGTGATCAGGCCTTCGCGGTTCAGCAGCACGATCCAGGCATAGGTGCGGATCAGGTAGTTGGACCAGAACGGCAGCACGGCGAAAAACAGGAACACCGGCTGCCACCGGCGCGGGGCGGCCGCGATCGCATAGGCGGCGGCATAGCCGATCACCACCGCGATCAGGGTCGCGGTGCCGGCGATACGCGCCGATTTGAGTAAGATGCCGGCATAGAGCGGGTCGAAGACCAACCCGAAATTTTCCAGCGTCAAAGTGTAGTCGATGCCGCCATAGACGCCGCGCCGGAAGAAGGCGAGCGCCAGCACCAGGGCGCATGGGATAACCATCAGCGCGGTCAGCCAGACCAGCGCCGGGGCCATCAGCAGAGAGGAACGAAGTCGGGTCTGGGACAATTTCTCGGGTACCGCTCAGGGCCGGCGGCAGAAGTGCTGCCGGCCGTGAAGTCTGCGCCGCTTACTGCGCGGCCTTGATCTCGCTGACGATCTTGGAATAGTCGCGCTGGGCTTCGCCGACGTCACGCAACTGCTCGAACTTGACGAGATCGGCCACCGGCATCGCCATGTTGGGGAATTTGGCCAGGAAGTCGGCCGGCAGGCTTTCCATCGCCGGCTTGTTCGGCACCTTGTAGTCGATGTTCTGCGCCGCCCAGGCGTGGTTCTTGGCGTCGAGCATGAAGTTGATGAACTTGAAGGCGTCGTCCTTGTGCTCGGACGCCTTCATCACCACCATCGTGTCGACCCACAGGTCCGAACCTTCTTTAGGGATGACGTATTTGATCTCCGGCTTGTCGGCGATGCCGTAATTGCACCAGCCGTCCCAGGCCTGCACCATCAGCGCCTCGCCGGAAACCAGCTTGGAATAGAAGGTGGTGTCGTCATAGGCGAGCAGGGTCTTCTTGGCGGAGATCAGGAGGTCCTTGACCTCGGCCATCTTGGCCGGGTCGGTCTCGTTGACCGAATAGCCCTTGTCGAGCTGCCCGGCGGCCAGCAGCCAGCGATCGGTCGCCAGCATGGTGGTCTTGCCCTTCATCTCGTCGGAAGGGGCGAGCAGGTCGCTCCAGCTCGTGGGCGCCGTCTTGACAAGGTCAGAGCGGTAGCAGAGGCCCGTCGTGCCCCAGGTGTAAGGCACGGAGAAAGCGTTGCCGGCATCGTGCGGCAGCTTGGTCGCTTCGGGATAGAGGTTGGCGAGGTTGGGGATCTTGGCATGGTCGATCGGCTCGGTCAGGCCAAGCTTGTTTAATACTTCGGCGAAGGGCGAGGAGACGAAGACCACGTCATAGCCCTTGCCGCCGGCGGCAATCAGCTTGCCCATGATCTCTTCATTGGTGGCGTGCACCACCACTTCGCCGGCAACGCCGGTGGCGGTCTTGAAAGCGGCCATGGCGTCGGGTGCCATGTACCCATCCCAGTTCGAAATAACGAGGTCGGCTGCGGCGGCCGGCCCCGAGAGCGTCAGGGCGAGACCGAGAGCGATTGAGGATGTATTGAGCGCACGGCGCCGCAGGCTGGTAGCGGTCATGGCAGTCTCCCATTCGGTTTGATCGTCGAAATCATTTGCCGGACCAAGGCCGGCGACGCGCGCGCCTGCCTCGATCCTGTTCCCTCGGTCTTTTCTCGCCGATTGTGCCGACAGTACTATTGCAGAAAAAAGTACGTCAATCCATAATCTGTCAACCGACGGAGGAATTTGGCCGATTGTCCCTGTTCCGGCGATCAGCCAGACCAATGCGCCACATTCGCATTCGAGAAAAGTCATGCAAGCCGTAGCCAGACGACCTCGCACCAACCATCTCGATCTGGCGCAGCGCATCCTGGATGTGGCGCGGCAGCGTGGCTTCGAGCCTGGCGCCCGCCTGCCCGAACAGCAGATCGCCTCGCTGTGCAATGTCTCGCGCACGCCCGTACGCGCCGCACTCGGCCTGCTCGCGGAACGGGGCGTGGTGCGCTGGGAGGCCGACAGCGGTTATCATCTGACGGTCGACCTCGCCGCCCAGCCCGCCATTGCCGCCGAACTACCCAGTGCGGAGGAAGACGAGCTCGCCGAAGCCATCCTGCGCGACCGCTCGGCGCGACGGTTGGACCAGACGGTGACCATCGCTGGGCTGATGCGACGCTACGACGCTGATCGCAAGACGGTACTAAAAGCACTTAACAAACTGACCGACGAGAATCTTCTGGATCGTGCGCCTGGGCAATCCTGGTTGTTTCGCCGCGCGCCGGACGATCCGGAGGCGCAAGGCGAAAGCTACGAGTTCCGCCTGGTGCTGGAGCCGGCGGCCATCCTGACGCCAGGCTTTCGGCTGGACGGGGCGCGGGCAGCAATGTTGCGGCAAGGCATGGAAGCGCTTGCAGCGCTGCCGGACGAGACATTCGACACGCGCGAGTTCCAGCGGCTGGACATGGATTTTCATGGCATGATCGCCGAGGGCTGCGCCAACCGTTTTGTGTCGGATGCATTGGCCGATCATCTCCGCCTGCGCCGGCTGCCGGGCATCTATTCCGGCGTCAACGTGTTTCGGCTGCGGCAATCGTTGCGCGAACACTCGGGCATACTCGACTATCTTGAAAGCCGGCAGTATGAGGTGGCTGCCGATCTGCTTCGCATCCACCTGCGGCTCTCCCGCAGCCAGCGACCGCAAGCAGCCAGCCGCGGAGCTCCCGCACTGTTCGGCATGATCAGCCGGCCGGATTGAAGAGGAATAATTGACGCGTAAAGCCAGCCCGACCATCGCGCTGTTTCCCGAAGCCAGTTTCGGCGCCGCGTTGAATTGCGTCGGTATCGCACAGGCATTGCGCGCACGGGGCGCTCGCCCCGTCTTCATCTGCCATGCCGGCTTCTCCGGCGTCTTTACCGACTATGGCTTCCAGGAATACCATCTGCCGACGGATGAGCCGCTGAGCGACAGCGACCGCCAGAGCTATTGGCAGGCCTTCGTGCGCCGGCACCTGCCGCATTTCCGGCTGAGCCCGATCGACCAGCTCGAGACCTATGTCGCGCCGACCTGGCAAGCGATCGTCGACACCGCCGTCAACGCCGAGGCGCCGCTGCGCCAATTGCTGGCGCGGCTGAAGCCGGACGCGGTTGTGCTCGACAACGTCATCATGTTCCCGGCGATCGCCGCCGCCGGCTGCCCGTGGGTGCGCGTCGTCTCCTGTGCCGAGACGGAACTGCCGGATGCCGAGGTGCCGCCCTATCTCTCGGGGATGGGTGCCGACGACCCGCAACGTGCGGCGTTCGAAGCGCGCTATCTCGCGGCCTCCGCACCCGCGCATGAGCGCTTCAACCGTTTTCGCGCGGATGCCGGCCTGGCGCCGTTGCCCAAGGGCCTGTTCCTCGAGACATCACCCGACCTCAATCTGCTGCTGACGCCAGCGATCGTACGGCGTGAGCGGGCCGAGCCGCTCGACCCCAAACGCTTTGTCTATCTCGAAGGCTGCGTGCGTTCGGAAGGGCCATTCGAGGTGCCGGTGTTTCCGCGCAATGGCGGCCCGCTGGTCTATGTCAGCTTCGGCAGCCTCGGCGCGATGGATGTCGGGCTGATCGAGCGCATGCTCGCCGTCTTCGACAGGCTGCCGGCGCGCTTCATCGTCAATGCCGGCGGCCTGCGCGACGCCTATCGCGCGGTGCCGGACAATGTCTATCTCGACGCCTGGTTTCCGCAGCCTTCGGTGGTGGCGAAGTCGGACCTGTTCATCCACCATGGCGGCAACAACAGCTTTTGCGAGGCGCTGCGCTTCGGCGTGCCGTCGCTGATCATGCCCTATTGCTGGGACGGTCACGACAATGCGCAACGCGCGGGAGAGACGGGCGTGGGCGACCATATCGGCCGCGACGCCTGGACCGAAGGGGGATTGGAGAGAGCCATTCTCGGCCTGCTGGCCGACGATGCGATGCGCGCCCGCCTCAGGGACAATGCTGCCAAGATGGCGCTGACCCCTGGAACGGATGTGGCCGCGCAAGCCATACTCTCTCTCATAGGTACGTGAACCAAAATGCAGGACAAAAATACCAACACCGCTCTCTTCACCGGCAACGATCCCAAGGCCTGGCTCGCCCAGCACGGCATCACGGAGGTCGAGTGCCTGGTGCCCGACATGAATGGCGTGCTGCGCGGCAAGGCGCTGCCGACAGCAAAATTCCTCAAGGCGCTGGAAGACCGCGCACTTTACCTGCCGAGCAGCGCTTTCCTGGTCAGCATCGATGGCCGCTACTCCGGTTCGATCGACGAAGGCTTTGCCTATCAAGACCCGGATATGCGCATGGTGCCTGATATGTCGACGCTGTGCCTGGCGCCGGGCGGTGGCGCTGGCAAAGCCTATGTCTTCGCCGACGCCTTCCACATGGAAGGCAAGCCCTGGATGGCCTCGCCACGACATGTGCTGCGCGCCGTGCTCGATCTCTACCGGAAGCGCGGTTGGCGCGCGGTGGTGGCGCCGGAAGTCGAATTCTATCTGACCGCGCCCAATCCGAATCCCGACCAGCCGCTGACGGCACCGGTTGGCGCCAATGGCCGCGCCGAGGGCTCGCAGCATCCCTATGACATGGTGGCGCTGGAAGAATTCGAGCCGGTGATAAGGCGCGTCTATGATTATGCCGCAGCCGCCGGCCTGCCGGTCGACACGCTGATCCATGAATCGGGCACCGCGCAGCTGGAGATCAATCTGCTGCACGGCGACGCGGTGCCACTCGCCGACCAGGTGCTGCTGTTCAAGCGGCTGACTCGCCAAGCAGCGCAGCAGAGCGGCATGCACGCCACCTTCATGGCCAAGCCGATCGCCGCGCAGGCTGGCAGCTCGATGCATCTGCACATGTCTGTCGTCGATGAAACGACAGGCGCCGCGCTGTTTGCCGACAGAGATGATGCAGACACCGAAATGTTCGGCCATTTCATCGGCGGCCTGCAGAGATATGTGCCCGAGATCATGCCGCTGTTCGCACCCAACGTGAACTCGTTCCGCCGCATCCGGCCGAACCACAGCGCACCGGCCAACATCGAATGGTCGCATGACAACCGCTCTTGCGGCCTGCGCGTGCCGGCAGGTGGCCGCGCCGCCCGGCGGGTAGAGAACCGCTTGCCGGGAGCGGATTGCAATCCCTATCTGGCGATCGCCGGTTCGCTGCTTGCCGGCTATCTCGGCGTCGAGCAGAAGCTGGCGCGCTCGGCTGAGGCCTCGGGCAATGCCTACAAGATCAAAAGCACGCTGCCGAAAACGATGGAGGAGGCGCTTGATCGTTTCATTGCTTGCGAGCCGGTGCGGGCATTGCTCGGCGAGGATTTTTTCCAGACCTATCTGCGCGTCAAGAGCGTCGAACTCGACCTGTTCCAGAGCGTGGTGACGAGCTGGGAACGCGACCATTTGCTGCTGAAGGTGTGATCATGGCCTCCGGCTCAACGGGTTTCAATTCGAGCCTCGATATCGGCAATTCCTATTATGTCGCCACCGCCAATCCGGCGCCGGACCATCCGGCGCTGGTGGGAGATGTCGGCGCCGATCTGGTGGTGGTCGGTGGCGGCTGCACCGGGCTGTCGGCCGCCCTTCATGCCGCCGAGCGCGGCCTGAAGGTGGTGCTGCTCGAAGGCGGCAAGATCGGCTGGGGCGCGTCGGGCCGCAATGGCGGCCAGATGATCCCCGGCCTGCGCAAAGGCGCCAAGGGGCTGGTCAAGCTCTACGGCCCCGAGCGGGCGAAGGCGCTGTTCGACCTCGCCTTCGAGGCGCGGGGCCTGGTGCTCGACATCATCGAGCGCCACGCCATCGACTGCGATCTGCGGCTGACCGGCCATCTCGTCGGTGCCGTTAATGGCTCCGACCTCAGGGATCTCGAAGACGAGGCCAAATGCCTCGAGAGCGTGATGAAGTTCCGCGACGTCGAGATCCTGTCGGCGGCGCAGGCACGCGGCAAGGTGGACACGCCCTATCATGGCGCGATGTATGAGCCGCTCGGCGGCCATATGCATCCGCTGAACTACACGCTTGGCCTTGCCCATGCCGCCGTGGCGGCCGGTGTCGTCATCCACGAAAATTCCGTCGCGGTGAAGCTGGAGCGCGAGCCTTCGATCCGGGTCTCGACGGCGCAGGGGTCGGTAAGGGCCAAACATGTCGTGCTGGCCGGCGACGCGTTGCTGCATGGGCTGGAGCCGCGCGTCAACAGCCGCATCATGCCGGTCGGCAACTACATCGTCGCCACCGAACCGCTGGAGGGCAAACACAATGTCATCCCGGCCAATGTCGCGGTGTCCGACACGCGCTTCGTCGTCAACTACTACCGCATGTCGGCGGACGGTCGGCTGCTGTTCGGCGGCGGCGAGCGCTACACGCCATCGCCGCCGGCCGACATTGCCGGCTTCGTGCGGCCGCATATGGAGGCCACCTTCCCGCAACTGAAGGGCTGCCGCATCGATCATGCCTGGGGCGGCCTGGTGTCGGTGACCACGTCGCGGCTGCCGCATGTCGGGCACTATGGCGAGGTCTATTTCGCGCATGGCTATTCCGGCAAGGGCGTCATCCTGTCAACGCTGTCGGGCAAGCTCTTGGCCGAAGCGATTACGGGCGACGCCTCGCGGCTGGACCTGTTCTCGACGCTGACGCCGATGCCGTTCCCGGGCGGTACGGCGCTGCGGGGCCCGCTCTATGTGCTGGGGATGTTGTGGTACGCGATGCGCGACCGTATCAAGCATTGAGGTTAGTACCGGCGGGTGGATCATCGGAGGATTGCATGCGTGATTTTCAGTTCCCCGGACGCTCGCCGGTTCGCGCGACAGAAGCGATGGCGGCGACATCGCATTCGCTGGCGACGCTGGCCGCCATCGACATGCTGCGCTCCGGCGGCAATGCCATGGATGCCGCTGTCTGCGCTGCGGCGGTGCAAGGCGTCGTCGAGCCGCAATCGACCGGCATCGGCGGCGACTGTTTTGTGCTCTACAGCCCCAAAGGCGAGGGCGAGGTGCTGGCCTTCAACGGCTCGGGGCGATCGCCTGCTGCTGCAAATGCCGATTGGTTTCTGGAGCGGGGCCATGGCGAACTGCCTGGAACCGGACCGCATGCCGTCACCGTTCCGGGCGCCATCGACGCGTGGTGCCGGCTGCTTGAAGATCACGGCAGGAAGGGCATCGACGCCGCGCTGGCTCCGGCCATTCGCTATGCCGAACAAGGCTATGTCGTTCATGATCGCGTCGCCTTCGATTGGGCTGACGAGGTCGCCCTGCTCGCCGCCGACGAACATGCGGCGCGGATCTTCCTGCCGAACGGCCGGGCACCACAGGCCGGTGATGTGCATCGGCAGCCGGAACTCGCGGAAACCTTGCGCATAATCTCGAAGCAAGGTCGCGCCGGCTTCTATGAGGGCGAGGTCGCCGGTGATCTGGTGGCGCGTCTCGGCGCGCTGGGCGGGCTGCATGCGCTGGACGATTTCGCTGCAACCAAGGGCGACTACGTCACGTCGGTGAATACGTCCTATCGCGGCTACGATATCCATCAGATGCCACCGAACAATCAGGGCATGACGGCGCTGATCATGCTGAATGTGCTTTCGGGCTTCAGCCTTGGTTCGTTGGAGCCGAACAGTGCCCAGCGGCTGCATCTCGAGATCGAAGCCGGCCGGCTTGCCTACCAGGACCGCGATACTTTCATCGGCGACCAGGATTTCGTCCAGGTCCCCGTCGAACAACTGCTGTCGGCAGCTTATGCGGAGCGGCTGCGCGCCGCCATCGATCCGGCGCTCGCCATGACGCATCTGCCGCGGCTTGAGCTGCCGCGCAGCGACACCGTCTATATCTCCGTGGTCGACCGCGACCGCAATTCGGTCAGCTTCATCAACTCGACCTTCGGTTCCTTCGGCAGCGGCGTCGTCGGTCCCAAGACAGGCGTCGTGCTGCAGAATCGCGGCAGCAGTTTTCGCCTTACGGAAGGCCATCCAAATCGTATCGCGCCGCGCAAGCGACCGATGCACACCATCATGCCTGGCATGGCGACGCGAGGGGGTAAGGTGGTGATGCCGTTCGGGGTGATGGGCGGCGGCTACCAGCCGTTCGGCCATGTCCATCTGCTGACCAACATGATCGATTTCGGCATGGACCCGCAGCAGGCACTGGATGCGCCACGGGTGTTCTACAAGGACAATGCCGTGCTGGCCGAGCGCGGCATTCCGGCTGAGGCGATCGCCGGCCTGCGTCAGCGCGGCCATCAGATTTCGATCGCCGAGGAGCCGCATGGCGGCGGCCAACTGGTGCTGATCGATTGGGAAAAGGGCACGCTCACCGGTGCCTCCGATCCGCGCAAGGACGGTTGTGCGCTGGGCTACTGATCTGCGTTGCCGGAATGCGCATTCAGAACCAGATCAGCCAGACAAGCTGCAGGATTACCAGTGCAATGGCGTCCCAGAAGATGAGTTCCCCCATCGAGAACCAGCGCCGCGACCGGTTGAAGCTGTAGAACAGCCGCCAGACAAGTGCCGCGGCGGCGAGCGGCACCAAAGCGAGTAGCGAGCTCACGGCAGCCGCGCTCCCGACACCGCATCGAACGTGTGCAGCGCCGCCGGCGGAAAGCGTAGATAAAGCGGCTGGCCGGGATCGAAAGCGCGATCGACATTCACTGTCCTGACGATCAGCGCATTCGCCTCGCTCTTGGCGAAGATCAGCACGTCCGGCTCGACCGGTTCGACGACGTCGACGGCAAACAGGATGGCATCGCCGGCAGTCGCGTCGACAAGCTGGATCTGCTCGGGGCGAATGCCGAGTACGATAGGACCATCAGGCTTTCCCGGAAGCGGGCAAGTGAAACCGCTGGCGTGGAAGACGCCGGCGCGGACATCGCCATCGAACGTGTTCATCGCTGGACGGCCGATGAATTCGGCGATGAAGCGATTGGCAGGCCGCCGATAGATCTCGCGCGGGTCGTCGTACTGGATCAGTGCGCCTTCGCGCAATACCGCGACCCTGGTCGCCAGCGTCATCGCCTCTTCCTGGTCGTGGGTGACGAAGACGAAGGTCTTTTTCAGCTCGCGATGCAGACGCTTCAGCTCGGTGCGCATGTGGAGCCGCAACAACGCGTCGAGATTGGACAGCGGCTCATCCATCAGACAGAGGCTCGGCTGCCAGACGAGTGCGCGGGCCACAGCGACGCGTTGCGCCTGGCCGCCCGACAATTGCGAAGGGCGGCGGTCGAGGTAACGGGTGATTTCGAGCAGCTCGGCCATGGCGCGGACGCAGCGGTCGAGCTCGGCGGCCGGCATTTTTCGGATGCGCAAGGGATAGGCGATGTTCTCGTAGACGCTCTTATGGCTGTAGAGCGCATAGTTCTGGAACACCATGCCCATGCCGCGCAGGCGCGGCGGCAGGTCGGTGACATCCAGGCCCTCGACCATGATGCGCCCGGCCGTGGGACGTTCAAGGCCGGCAAGCAGCCGGCAGGCTGTCGTCTTGCCGGAACCAGAGGGCCCGAGCAGAACCAGGAATTCGCCGGGCTCGAAAGCAAGATCGAGCGCCTGCAGCGCCACCGTCCCGTCCGGGAAGGCCTTGGTGACGCCGTCGAAAACAATTGCCATGCAAGGATCCCTTCAACCCTTGACCGCGCCGAAGGTGAGGCCGCGGACGAGCTGTTTCTGGACAAGGAAAGTGAAAAGCACGATCGGCAGCGTCGCCACGATGGCGACCGCCGCGACTTGGCCCCATAGCGTGCCATGCGGCGTCACCAGCCCCGGTATGCCGACGGTCAGCGGCCGCCCGTCGAAAGCGACGAGGATGAAGGCATAGAGGAACTCGTTCCACGACAGGATGAAGCAGAGCACCGCTGTGGCGCCGATGCCGGGTGCGGCCAGCGGCGCGACGACGAGGAAGAATGCGCCGAGCCGCGAGCGGCCGTCCATCATCGCGGCTTCGTCGATCTCCCTGGGGATTTCGGCGAAGAAGCCGCGCATCATCCAGACGACGAGCGACAGGTTGAAGGAGGTGTGGGCGATCACCACGGCGTAGATGGTGTCGATCAGGCCAAGCGAGGTGAAGAACAGGAACAGCGGCACGGCGATCGAGATCGGCGGTGCCATGCGCGTGGTCAGGAAGAAGAAGAACAGGTCTTCCTTGCCGGGGAAATTGGAGCGGGCAAAGCCGTAGGCAGCCGGCGCGCCGATGACGATGCAGAGCACCGTAGACGACACCGAGATCAGCACCGAGTTGATTGCCAGCGGCCAGTATTCCTTGTCGATGAAGACGGCGGGATAGTTGGCAAGCGTCGGCGAAAAAATCCATTTCGGCACAGAAGACAGAAGATCGACGCGGTTCTTGAACGACGCCAGCACCATCCAGACATAAGGCGTCAGCGCCACCACGACGGCGACGAGCAGCACGGCCCAGGCAAAGCTCCTCCAGGCGCGGTTGGTGGATTGATCGATCATCGCAGCGCCCTCAAAACGCCCCCACCTGCTTGCGGCTCGACCAGTAGACGGCCTTGTAGAAGACCGAGCACAGGATCAGCACGACGAGATAGATCATGAAGGCGACCGCGGCGCCGTAGCCGAGGTCCCAGTTGCGGAAGTTGACGCGGTAGGCGTAGATCGACACCAGTTCGGTCAGCGTTCCCGGACCGCCGCCGGTCATCAGGAAAACCTTGTCGAACTCCTTGAAGGCATCGATGCCGCGCAGCAATAACACCAGCGCGATGACGGGCCGCAGCAGCGGCAGCATGACATCGCGAAAGATCTGAAACGGTTTGGCGCCATCCATCATCGCCGCCTCGAACGGCGCGCGCGGCAGGCTCATCATCCCGGCGAGCATGATCAGGGTGACGAAAGGCGTCCACTGCCAGACATCGATGGCGACGATGGTCGGAAACACCAGGTCGGGTGCCGAAAGCACCGCCGAATTCTGCGCCAGCAGGCCGACCTTGCGCATGTAGAAGGTGAGCATGCCGAAATCGCCCTGCAACAGCAGCCGCCAGATCAGCCCGACGGCGACCGGCGCGATCATCATCGGGATGAGCAGCAGTGTGGTGAGAAGCCGCTGGCTGGCGACGAAGCGGAAGATCAGGAAGGCCAGCGCAAAGCCGAGCAGGAACTCAAGGCCGACGGCGATGACGACGAATTTCACCGTCAGCAGGAACGATGCCCAGAAGAATGGGTCGTTGCGCATCAGCTTGCGGAAATTGTCGAAACCGACGAAGGCGCCAGCATGGCTGGCGTCGGCGAAGCTGAGGTCGGTCAGCGCGGTGTAGACCATGTAGTAGAACGGGCCGACCAAAAAGACGACGACGAGCAGTGTCGCCGGCAGCATCAAGAGCGGCCCCACCCCACGGTCGAGAAGCGGCATTCCGCGCGGCGATGGAGTGCGGTTCGTCACGGGCGTTTCCTGCGGACAAGAACGGCTACCCGCTTGTGCGGGTAGCCTCTGCGCGACATCTCAAGGCCTATCGTGCCGGATAGGTCATTGGTGCGCAAGAACCGAGCAATGTCGAGATATCGGTGGCGGCGGTGTCGAGGGCGGCCTGCGCCTCCTTTTCGCCGGCAAGGTAGGACGACAGTTCGCGCACCAGTATGTCGGTCATCTCGGCCGATTGCGGCAGCGTCGCCTTCGGCACCGCATGCTCGTTGGCCTCCATCGAAGCCTTGGCATAGGGCAGCTTCTGCACCTCCGCCGAAGCATAGACATCGGGCCGACCTGAAGCGCCGCCATTGAGATGCTGCTCGAGCTGGCGGTCATAGCCCATCATCCACTGGACGAAGAGGAAGGCGGCCTGCTGGTTCTTCGAATAGACCGGGATCAGATAGGTCCAGCCCTCGACCTGGCCGATCTTGCCGCCGTCGCCTTGCGGCACGAGATCGAAGCCAACCTTGCCGACCACGGTGGAGGCCGTGGTGTCGACCGATACGGCATAGGTTGCGTCGTTCCACATAATCAGCTCGGCGACCTTGGCTTGCTGCATCAGCGCCATGACATCATCCCAGAAATAGTTGAGGCTGTCCGGCGGCGAGAATTGCAGCAGGCTCTTGTAATATTCGAGCGAGGCGACGGCCTTGGGGCTGTTGACGATGACCGGGCCGCAGGCCGAGCCGCTCTTCACGTCGAGCACGTCGCCGCCGAAGGAATAAAGGAAATTGAGCCACTCATACCACAGCGCCTCATGGCGCTTGCCCTGCAGGGCGGTGCCGTAAAAACCCTGGTCGGGGCGATAGAACCATTCGGCGATATCGCGGTATTGCTTCCAGTCCTTGGCGGGAGCGAGGCCGTAGCCATACTTGGCCTTGAAGCCTGCCTGCTCCTTGGGATCGGCGAGCAGGTCCGAGCGATACCACATGAACATGTTGAGCACTGTGAAGGGGAAGCCGTACTCCTTGCCGTCATACCAGGAGATTTCGTGCCAGGCGGTCTGGTAGAGCTGCTTCTCCGGCTCGAAGCTCGGATCGCGCAAAGCCGGGTCGGCCATCATCTTGGCGATTTCGACCAGATGGTTGTTGGTGGCGAACTTGCCGAGTTCGCGATGCGGCTGGATGATGACGTCGTAGCGGCCGCGGTGCGAGTTGAGATCGAGCTGCACCTTGTTGACGGCTTCCGAGTGCTCGTACATCTCGACTTCGACATGGATGCCGGTCTGTTTTTCAAACTCCGGCGCCATCTTCTTCAGCGCTTCGAGCGGCGGCAGCGCCTCGCCGACCATGCGGATGGTCTGGCCGCTATAGGGTTTCGACGCCTCTTTCAGATCCCACGCGGCCGCTTGTGTCACTTGCCACGTCAGGGGCCACACAAATACGGCTGCGACGAGCAGTCTGGACGCGGTACGTCTCAGCGGCTTGAGCATTCTTCCCTCTCCCTAGAAGTCGTGCCTGGCGGGCCGGCGCCCGTTCTGTCATAAAATGTGTGGTACTGCAAATCAAAATGTGGCACCTTGCAACAAATGGCTGGGAGGTGTTAACAGACCGGCAGCAAACCGGCTTTCCCGACCAGGCGAGGGACCTTTCGGATGGACTTCATCTTCATGCTGACGCGCCACGATCGCACGGTCGAGGACTGTCTCGACCTGGTCGATTTGATCGAGCCGGTCGGCCTGAAGCATGTCGGCTTCAAGGATATTGGCGTCGCGCCGGATGTGCTGCGCAAGCTCGCTGTCGCCATTGGCCGGACAGGCGCCACCACTTACATGGAAGTTGTCTCGACGACGGCTGAGGCCTGCCTTAATTCCGCGCGCATCGCCAGGGATCTCGGCATCCAGCGCCTGCTCGGTGGTACTCAGGTCGACGAGATCATGGCGCTGCTGGAGGGGAGCGGCACCGAATACTACCCTTTTCCCGGGCGGCCGGTCGGCCATCCAACCAAGCTCGGCGGCTCGGCCGAGGACGTCGAGGCCGACTGCCGGGCCTTCGCCGAGAAGGGTTGTGCGGGATGCGACATCCTCGCCTATCGCGCCACCGAGGCCGACCCGGCCGAACTGGTGCGCGCAGCCCGGCGCGGGCTTGGTCCGTCGCGGCATCTGATTGTCGCCGGCGCCGTGGCATCAGCCGATCGGCTCAAGGCGATCAAGCTGGCCGGCGCCAACGCTTTTACCATTGGCACAGCGATTTTCGATGGCTCCTATTCGCCGACGAAAGGTTCTATCCTCTCGCAATTGCGGGATGTCCTCGCGGATTGCGAGCGCGTCTAATGCCAGTCATCGGCATCGATCTCGGCACACAAAGCCTGAAGGCGGTTGTTGTCGATGACGAATTGCAGCTGCGTGGCGAGGCCGGTGTGTTGTACCAACCGGCCTTCCCGGCGCCCGGCTGGGCCGAACAGAATCCGGCGCTGTGGCTCGCCGCGCTCAAGCCGGCGATTGCCGGCGCGCTCGACAAGGCTGGGCTTGCACCGTCCGATATCAAGGGCATTGCCATTGCCGGCCAGCTCGACGGCTGCGTCGCGGTCGACGACAGCGGTGAGGCGCTGGCGCCGTGCATCATCTGGATGGACCGGCGCGCGGTCGCAGAGATCGCCGGCATCGATCCGGACTTCATCCGTGAGCGCACCGGTCTCGTTCTGGACGCCACCCATATGGCGGCGAAAATCCGCTGGGCCGCGCGCAACCTGCCCGAAGCGCGCCGGGTGGCGCTCTGGCATCAACCGGTATCGTTCGTGGTCGCGGCGCTGTGCGGTCGTGCCGTCATCGATCACGCGCTGGCCTCGACAACCATGCTCTATGGACTGAAGGAGCACAACTATGCCGGCGATCTGCTGGCGGCCTTCGACATCGATGCGACCAAATTGCCCGGCATCGACGATGCATCTGAGATCGCCGGCGCCTTGACCCACGCCGGCGCCGAGCTCACCGGTCTGCCTGTGGGCACGCTGCTGGCGGTCGGCACCGGCGATGATTTTTCGGCCGCCATAGGCGCCGGGGTTGTCGTGCCCGGTGTCGTCGCCTGCAATCTCGGCACGGCCGAAGTGGTCGGCGCGGTGTCCGGCACGCTTCGCCTCGACCCCGGCGGCCTGGTCGAGACCCATGGCTTTCTCGGCGACGGCTATTTCATCTCCAACCCCGGATGGCTCTCGGGCGGCGCGGTGACGTGGTTTCTAACAACCTTCGGCGTCGATTCGCCGGCGGCGATGTCGGAACTGGCGGCGGCGGTGGTTGCCGGCAGCGACGATTTGCTGTTCCTGCCGGCCTTGTCCGGTGCCATGGCGCCGCGCTGGATCGCCGAAGCGCGTGCCGCTTTCTACGGCCTGACATCCTTCCACGGCAAAGCGGCCTGCGCTCGCGCAGTGCTGGAAGGCTGCGCCTTCGCCATGCGCGACGTTGTCGACCGGCTGGACGAGCTCGGCATAACAACCGGGCGCATCCGGCTCTCAGGCGGTGGCGCGCGCAGCCGGGTGTGGGGGCAAATCCGGGCAGATGTCAGCGGCAGGCCGGTCGAGATCGCGGGTGCGGCCGATGCCTCGCCGATCGGTGCGGCAATCCTTGCCGCCGCAGCCATCGGCCTTACCTCCTCAGTGCAGCAGGCGGCTGAAAGGCTGGCCGGCCACGTCGAGACGATCGACCCTGATCCTTCCGCCAAGGCCGCCTACGACAGAAGTTACCGCCGGTATCGCACCTTGTTCGATGCCCTGACCCCGCTTCATGCTGACTGACCGGACTGCATCCTATGTCCAGACAAATGCTCGATCGCCTTATTGCCGGCACGCTGCCTGACCCGGACAGCCAGGGAATGCTGTCGGTGCCGCTGAAGACCATCGTCATAGGGCGCGGTCTCGGCGACGAGGCCGATGCGCTGGTCAAGCCGCTGCCGCTCGGCCGCAAGCTCGCCGTGGTCATGGATCCCGACACAGGGCTGGCGCTGGGTGAGAGGGTGTCGATCGCACTGCGTGGCAGCAGCGATGTCGACAAGATCATCCTGCCGCGCCATCCGCATCCGGACATGGACGCGGTGCGATCGGTGATCGCACGCACGAAAGACGCCAGCGGCCTAGTCGCGGTCGGATCTGGCTCGATCAACGACATCACCAAATATGCTGCCCATCTCACCCAAAAACCTTATGCGGTGTTCGGCACCGCGCCATCGATGAACGGCTACACCTCGGTGTCGGCGGCAATCACCGAGGACGGCCTCAAGAAATCGCTGACGGCCAGCCTGCCGGTCGGCGTCTTCCTCGATCTCGATGTCATGGCGCGGGCGCCGCACCGGCTGATCGCTGCCGGCTTCGGCGATTCGATGGCGCGGCCGACCGCGCAGACCGATTGGCTGATGGCGCATCTGTTGCTCGGCACGCCCTACAGGCAGGCGCCGTTCATGCTTCTGGCCGAGGACGAGAAGGCGCTCATCGCCAATGCCGGCGAACTCGGGACCGGCGACCTTGAGGCGATGGAAGTGCTGGTGCGCACGCTGGTCATGTCCGGTCTCGGCATGACGCTGTGCGGCGGCTCTTATCCGGCCAGCCAGGGCGAACATCTGATCGCCCACTATATCGACATGCGGGGCCAGGGATTGCCTGAGGCGCATCACGGCGAACACATAGCGGTGACGACGTTGACGATGGCGCGGCTGCAGGAGCGCGTGCTGGCACTGCCGGAGCTGCAGCTCGCGCCGTCCGCGGATACGCCAGAACGCTTCATCGAGATCTTCGGCGAAACGCTCGGACGTTCCTGCTGGGCGGCATTCAAGCCCAAGCTGCTGGACCGCGAACGGGCAAACGCCATCAACACCATGCTGGCCAAGCAATGGCGCTCGCATCGTGAAAGGCTGGTGCGGGTGGCACGCCCGGCGCGCGAGATCGCGGCAGCACTGCGCGCCGCCGGCGCGCCGACCACGCCGCAGGAGGTTGCCATACCGGCTGGCTTCTACGACGAGGCGGTCGCCAATGCCCGGCTGATCCGCGACAGGTTCACCATGCTCGACGTCGCGGCTGCCTCGCTCGAAACGGTTGCGGCGGGAGCCTGAGCGGGTGCTGCGTCCGCTTGCCGACTTCACCGCGCTGGACCGGCGCAACATCGCCGTCGTTCTGACCGATATCGACGACACCTTGACCGACAAGGGACGGCTGCCGGCAAAAGCCTATGCGGCGCTCGAGCGGCTGAAGCAGGCCGGCTTTCTTGTCGCGCCGGTGACCGGCCGCCCTGCCGGCTGGTGCGACCTGATCGCGCGGCAATGGCCGGTCGATGGCGTGATCGGCGAGAACGGCGCCTTCTATTTCCGCTATGACGACGCCAAAAAGCGGATTGTTCGCCACTACGCCAAGAGCGCTGCCGAACGGCAGGCCGATGCCGCGCGCCTCAAGGAGATCGAGCAAACCGTTCTGCGCGAAGTTCCGGGTGCGGCGGTCGCGGCCGACCAGGCCTATCGCGAGGCCGATCTGGCGATCGATTTTTGCGAGGACGTGGCGCCGCTGCCCAAAACCGAGGTTCTGAAGATCGTCGGCATCTTCCAGCGCTACGGCGCGACGGCGAAAATCTCGTCCATCCACGTCAATGGCTGGTTCGGCAAATACGACAAACTGTCGACAAGCCGGCTATTCTTGCGGGACTGTTTCGGTATAGATATCGACCACGACAAGGACAGCATTGTCTTCGTCGGCGATAGTCCAAACGATGCACCAATGTTCGGCTTCTTCCCCAACAGCGTCGGCGTCGCTAATGTGCTGGACTTCGCCGGCGAGCTTCCGGCGTCTCCCGCCTTCGTCACAAGCGGTCGCGGCGCGGAGGGATTTGCCGAGCTTGGCGACGCGCTGATTGCTGCAAAGGGAATGGAATAGTCATGGACCAAGGCCGACTGACGAAGAAGGAGCGGCACGCGCTTATCCTTTCGGAAGTGCGCCGGTCGGCGTCGATACGCATCTCCAAGCTCGCACGGCGCATCGGCGTCGCCGGCGAGACCATCCGCCGCGATCTCATCGAACTCGGCGATGCCGGGCTGATCAACCGCACCTATGGCGGTGCGACGATCTCGCTGGTGACATCAGAACCGGTGATTTCCGAGCGTGGCCTGACCCTGATCGAGGAGCGCGCCCGCATCGGCCGCGGCGCGGCAAGCCTTGTCGAGAAGGGCCAGATCGTGATGATCGATGGCGGTTCGACCACCTATGAGGTGGCGCGCAACCTTTCGCAGCTGAAGCGCGACCTGACCATCATCACCAATTCCACCGGAGTGGCCTCTGTGGCCGGCGCCAATCCGACCTTTCGGGTGCTGCTCTGCCCCGGGACCTATGATAGCCGGGAAGGCAGCGTGTTGGGCGAAGACACCGTCGAGTTCCTGCGCCGCTACAATGCCGACGTCGCCATTATCGGGGCATCGGGGATAAGCGCTGATGGTCCGAGCGACATGATCTCGGGTGCCGCAGCCGTTAAACGCGCGATGATATCGCGTTCATTGTCGACGGTGCTGGTGGTGACCCACGACAAGTTTGGCCGCAGCAGTCTCGAACGCATCTGCGGGCTCGATGACATTGCCGATATCGTCACCGACAGCGAACCGAAGGCCGACCTGCGCACTGCTGCCGAACAGGCGGGCACGGAGCTGCATGTGTTTGCCGCCGGCTGATCAGCAACTGCCTATCCGGCGGCATCCCGGTTGGTCAGCGCGATGTGGCAGCAGCCGGAGCCGTGGCCCGGCGTCCAGGTGACATTGTCGAAGCGCACGCCCGTTGCCTCGAACAGACCACGGTCGAAAGCGCCGGCGATGCGGCAGAGCGTGGCGAGTTTTTCATCACCGACACCGGCCTCGACCCAGGCGTCCTTCAGCGGACAACGCTTCACCTTGAAAGCGATGTGGTCCGGCCCGCGCTCGACATCCGTCGGATACATCAGGCCGCCATCCGGGCTGACGGCCAAAAATGCCTCGCCGATGGCCGGCGCGTCGTTAGGTCCGAAACGGGCGAAGGCGGCCGCCGCCACCTCCTTGCCGCGCTGCTCGATGGCGCGGATCATGATCGCCTCGGCCTTTTCCGCGCCGAGTTCGCCGGTCAGCTCGTCGAGAAACAGACGGTAGAGATCGGCGCGGTTGCGGAAGGCGGAATCGAGTTCGAGCGACAGTTTTTCGGCTCTGGCTTCTGGTTCGGTCATGGTACCTGCCTGCTACTTTTGTTCAATCTTGGCGCCGCCGCAACCAGCGCCTTGCCGATTGCCGACTGCGGCGCGTCGATTACGTTGCGGGCGTCGCCGCTCTCGGCGATCCGCCCGGCGTCGAGAAGAACGACGCGGTGGGCGATGGCCCGCACCACGCCGAGGTCATGGGAAATAAAGAGATAGGTGATCCGTTCCCTGACCTGCAGGTCGAGCAGCAGCTCGAGGATCTGTCCGCGCACCGAAACGTCGAGCGCCGACACCGCTTCGTCGAGCACGATCAGCGACGGTTTGGTCGCGATGGCTCGGGCGATGGCGACGCGCTGGCGCTGGCCGCCGGAGATTTCGTGAATGGCGCGCGAGGCGAGATCGGCTGCCAGCCCGACGCGCTCCAGCAAGGCAGCAATGCGGGCCGGCCTCTCGGCGCGGGAAGCGATGGCATGGATGCGCAAGGGATCGTCAAGCACGCGAGCCACCGTGGCGCGCGGGTTGAACGCGGCGAGCGGATCCTGGAAAACCATTTGCAGGCGCGCGCGCTTGGTGCGCAGGGCCGCACCCTTCAAGAGCAGAAAGTCATCGCCTTCGAACTGGACGGTGCCGGCGTCGGGCTCGATCAACCTAAGCACCAGCCGCGCGATCGTCGACTTGCCGCTGCCGGAGGGCCCGGCCAGCGCCAGCGTCTCGCCGGGTTCGATGGCGAAGGAGACACCGTCGACGGCCGCGATGGCCTTGCCGCCACGACGGTATCGCTTGGTAAGACCGAAGACGGTGAGCAAGTTCATGCCGGCGCCCGTCGTAGCAGCGGATCGGCGTCGAGGCCGAGATGGGCGTCGAGCAGCGTTCGCGTATAGGCATGGCGCGGGGCGTTTATGATTTGCTCCGTCGGGCCGAGTTCGATCAGTTCGGCGTTCCGGAATACAGCGATACGCTCTGCGAGTTCGGCGGCCAGCGCGATGTCGTGGCTGATGAACAGCAGCGTCATGCCGTCCTCCGCCACCAGTTGCCGAATGAGGCTGACGATTTCCGCTTGCACAATGGTGTCCAGCGCGCTGGTCGCCTCGTCGGCGATCAGCAGTTTCGGACCGGCTGCAATGGCCGCGGCAACAGCAACGCGCTGCTTCTGGCCGCCGGAGAGCTGGTGCGGGAAAGCACGCATGGCGGTTTGTGGGTCGGGCAGCCGGACACGTTGGAGCAGGGTTTTGGCTTTGGCGTAAGCTTGTGGCCAGTCGAGGCCGAGGTGGGTGCGGGCGACTTCGGCGATCTGTTTGCCGACGGTCATGACGGGGTCGAGGCTGGCGGAGGGGTCCTGGAAGACGAAACCAATGTCGCGGCCGGGAAGGGGGAGCGTGCTGGGCTCGGTTAATTTGAGAGGTCGGCGTTCCGTCACACCCCCCTCTGTCCTGCCGGACATCTCCCCCGCAAGGGGGGAGATTGCTCTCTCATCTCCGCCTTCGCCAACCACGAACGTTGCAGAAGGGAAGCCGTCGGCAAAGCTGCTGATCTCCCCCCTTGCGGGGGAGATGTCCGGCAGGACAGAGGGGGGTGGGAAGGATCGCGGCGCCTGAAATTGCCACTTGACATGCCCTTCAATCTTGGCGCTCGCCGGCAGCAGTCCAGCCACCGCCAGCGCCAGCGTGCTCTTGCCCGAACCGCTTTCGCCAATGACCGCCAGCCGCTCGCCGGCAATAACATCCAGGCTGACCCCCTTCAGCGCCGTCACCTCGGTCCCATCCCGCCGATAGTGCACCGAGAGATCGCGAATCTCAGCCAGCGCGGTCACGACAGGCTCCTCCGCACGACCGTCGTCTCCACCACGCCTTCGCCGGCGAGATAGATACCGAGCACGGTCAGCACGAGTGCGATACCTGGAACGATCGACAGGAAGGGCGCGGTGCGCAGCACAGTGCGGCCCTCGGCAATCATGCCGCCCCAGGTGACGCGATTGGGGTCGCCGAGACCGAGGAAGGAAAGCGCTGCCTCGGTGAGGATCGCGGCCGCCACGATTACCGAGGACAAGGCCAGCACCGGCGGCAGAGCGTTGGGAAGCACTTCGCGAAAAGCGATCTCAAGCGGATGCATGCCGATGACGCGAGCGCCGGCGACGTAATCGCGCTCGCGGATCGACAGCACTTCGGCGCGGGCTACACGCGCCGGTCCGGTCCAGGCGCCAAGCGCTATTGCCGTGACGACGACGCCGAGCGACGGCCCGACGACACTGACGAAGGCCAGCGCCAGGAGAAAACTCGGCACGGTCTGGAAGGCATCGGTGATGCGCATCAGCCCCTCGTCGACAAGGCCGCCGGCAAAGCCGGCCAGCGTGCCGACGACCGCGCCGATGAAGAGTGCCGCCGCCGCCGCCGCCAGGCCGACCGCCAGCGAGCTGCGGGCGCCGTGGAACAGTTCGGCCAGCACGTCACGGCCGAGCCGGTCGGTGCCGAGCGGCAGCGACCAGTCCTGGAACGGCGGCAGCAGTGCTGGTCCGGCAATGGCTTGCGGGTCGCCGGGGAAGAGCAGCGACGCAAACAGCGCCATGGCGAACAGAAGCGCCAGGATGATCGCGCCGGCGACCGCTTCCGGCCGGCGCAGGAACCGCGGCAGCGCGCTCACGCGCTGGCCTCGCTGGCGCCGACGCGCGGGTCGAGGAAGGCGTAGGCGATGTCGACGGCAAGGTTGACGGCAATGACGAGGACGGCGCTGGTGAGGATGATGCCGAGCAGCAGCGGCGTATCGCGCGAGGCAACCGCTTCCTGCGCCAGCCGGCCGAGGCCGGGCACGGCAAAGACGCTCTCGATGACGACACTGCCGCCAAGCATCTGCGCCGATTGCAGGCCGAGCATGGTGAGCAGCGGCAAGAGCGCGTTGCGGGCGACATGGGCGAGCACGATGCGGCGGCGCGACAGCCCCCTGGCGCGGGCGGCGAGCACAAAATCCTGCCGCCACGCCTCGGCCATGCCGGCGCGCATCATGCGCAGATAGAGCGCGAGATAGATGAAGCCGAGCGCGGAAACCGGCAGGACGAGGTGGACGGCGATGTCGGTGGCGCGGTCAAAACCGGTCTTGTCCGAGGCCAGGCTCTCGATGCCGCCGATCGGCAGCCAGCGCAGGTCGACGGCAAAGACGACGATCAGCACCAGGCCAAGCCAGAAACCCGGCACGGCATAAAGCGCCAGCGAGCCGATCGACAGGAAGCGGTCGCGAAAGCTGCCGGGTCTGGCGCCGGCATAGATGCCGAGCGCCGAGCCCAAACCGAAGGAGAGCGCGGTGGCGGTGACCATCAGGAGCAGTGTCGTCGGCAGGCGTTCCAGGATGACGTCGCGAATTGGCCGCGAGAAGGTAACGGACTGGCCGAGGTCGAAATGCAGCAGCGCCCAGAGATAGTTCGCGAGCCGTGTCAGCTCGGACTGGTCGAGGCCCCAGCGATGACGCAGCAATTCGATCATGCCGGCGTCGCCGCCGGTCGAGACGATGTAGGCGTCGACCGCGTCACCGGGGGCGGCTTCCAGGAGGAGGAATGTGCCGATGATGACGATCAGCAGCACGAAGATGCTGCCGACGAGGCGACGGCGCATGAGGGTGAGGGCGCGGGTCATGGGAAAGGCATAGCGCTGCGCCAGTCGGGAGAGGTGCGGTGTCTAGGCACCCCCCTCTGTCCTGCCGGACATCTCCCCCGCAAGGGGGGAGATTGGATGTCGCCTCTGCCTTCGCCAATCTTCGATGCCGAATGTACGCGACAGCGAAGCTGCTGATCTCCCCCCTTGCGGGGGAGATGTCCGGCAGGACAGAGGGGGGTGTGATGAAACGCGGCCCTACGCCATGCCTTCACACCAATTTCTTTGCGAACTTTCATCCGCGCAAATGTGTCACGATTCCAGATAGGTGTCCGCCCAGTTCGACACCGCCCATCGCGGGTTGTTGGCGATGTTGCCCACGGTATCGCGCGCGACGCTGATGAAGCTCCATTCGGCGACGTTGATCAGCGGCAGGTCCGCCGCGACCTGTTTCTGGAATTCCTTGTAGAGGTCGGTGCGCGCTGACGTATCCAGCGTCTCCGAAGCCTTGGCGATCAGCGCGTCGAGCGCGGCGTTCTTGTAGCCGCCCTGGTTGGAGAACGGCACGCCGTCGGGAATGCCGCTCTGCACCAGGATGGTGGTCGAGATCGCCGGGTCGCCGCGGAACACCGGCGGGCCGACGGCGAGGTCGAAGGTGTGGTCGGTGTAGACGGCCTTGATGTGCGCGGCCGAGTCGTTGTTGACGATCACGGCGTCGATGCCGATTGCCGCCAGCGCCTGGCGCAGATAGTCGCCGAACTGCTTCGTCTCGTTGAAATAGGGTGCCGGCAGGAGTTTCAGCGCAAAACGCTTGCCGTCATCGGCGCGCTTGTACCCCGCGTCGTCGAGAAAGGCGTTGGCCTTGGCGACGTCGAATGGATAGATCGGCACGTCGGCAGTGTAGAATTGCGGATCGTTCTTCGGCACCGGGCCGGTGGCGGTGGCGGCATAGCCGAGGAACACCGTCTTGACGACGAAGTCCTTGTCGATGGCATGCGCGATCGCCTGGCGGACCTTCACGTCGGCCAGTTCCTTGCGGCGATGGTTGATCTCGACGACGAGCTGATAGGTCAGCCCCTCATAGCCCTTGGAGATCACCTTCAGGCCCGGCACCTTGGAGATGCGGTCGAGATCGGCGAGCGGCACGGCGGAGAAGGCGGCGAGCTGGATCTCTTCGGCCTCGAGCGCCGCTGCAGCCGACGTGCGGTCGGGCAGCACCTGGTAGATGATCTCGTCGAGATACGGCTCGTCCTTGGCCCAGTAATCCGCATTCCTGGTCAGCTTGTAATACTGGCCGGCCTTGTATTCGCCGAACTTGAACGGTCCGGTGCCGATGGGTGCATTGTTGGCCGGGTTGTCCTCGATCTTGCCGACCTCGTAGATGTGCTTCGGCACCACGCTTGACAGCGCCGGCAGCGCGTTGCGGATCAGCTGGAACGGCGTTGGCTTGGCGAATTTGAAGACGGCGGTCAGATCGTCAGGGGTGTCGACGCTGGCCAGATCCTTGAACACGGTGCGGCCGAGATTTTGCAGCGGCTTCCAGATCTGCAGCGCCGAGAAGGCGACGTCGGCCGAGGTGAACGGCTTGCCGTCATGCCACTTGACGCCGTCGCGCAGTTTGAAGGTCACCGACAGCCCGTCGGCAGCACCTTCCCAGGAGAGCGCAAGGCGCGGTTCCAGTCCGTCCTTGCCTTCGAACGAGGCTTCGGCCAGCGTTTCGACGATCTTGCTGGAGATGAAGAAGACGCCGTTGGAGGCGACGATGGCGGGATTGAGGTTGCGCGGCTCGGAATCGGCGGCAAGCACGAGGCGACCGCCCTTCTTCGGCGTCTGCGCCCAGCTGAATGTGGGCATGGCGGTGGAGGCCAGCAGTAAAACTGAGCCGCCAAGCAGCGTGCGTCTGGAAATATCCGACATGATCAACCTCCGTCCTCTCCGCGACCAGATGGGCGCACCCCTCGAAGCTGGCGGCACCCGCCAGCATCCTCGCGGCGATTATGGCCCTTGCCAAGGGTTTCGCCAGAGACGGAATTGGCGCATCTTTGCTTGGCTTTGAAATTTTCGTCCTCTGGACCAGTTTTAGAGGTGGCCCTTTCATTCTGGTATTCTGGTAGGACCAGATTGCCTTAGTGTGCAGCAATGACGAGTGGTGACAGCCTGCCGAAGCAATCTAACCTGTTTCTGGCTGGACCAGAGTTAACGAAATGGTGCAGATTTGATCGAAGCCAAGGGATTGGACGCAGTACGGCCGACGATCCCACTGATATCAGGGAGAGAAAGATGAACATCGCCCCGGGCAAGAGCGCCGTCAGCAATATCCCGTTCGATCAGGTGAGGGTCGACCGGCTGATGGAAGAGGCCGGCATCGATGTTCTGCTCGCGACCTCCAAGCACAACACGCAGTATCTGCTTGGCGGCTACAAGTTCATCTTCTTTGCCGCCATGGATGCGATCGGCCATAGCCGTTACCTGCCTATCGTCCTCTATGAAAAGGGCGGGCCCGGTCATGCCGCCTATATCGGCAACCGCATGGAAGGCGCCGAGCACCAGAACAGCCCGTTCTGGACGCCGACGCTGCATGCCGCCTGCTGGGGCACGCTCGATGCTGCCAATCTTGCGGTCGAGCACATCAGCAAGATCGGCAAGGCCGGCGCCCGCCTCGGCATCGAGCCGGCCTTCCTGCCGTCGGACGCCTATGCGCTGATCCGCAAGGCGTTGCCGGATGCCAGGCTGATCGACGCGACCGGCATGCTGGAGAGCATGCGCGCCATCAAGACGGACGCCGAGCTGGAAAAGCTGCGTATCGCCTCCGAGCTGATCACCGATTCCATGTTGGCGACCATCCGGTGGGCGCATGAAGGCACGACCAAGGCGGAGATCATCGAGCAGCTGCGGTGTGAGGAAACCAATCGCGGCGCGCATTTCGAATATTGCCTGCTGACGTTGGGCGCCAGCCACAACCGTGCGGCGTCACCGCAGGCGTGGAAAAAGGGCGAAGTGCTGTCGATCGATTCCGGCGGCAATTATCACGGCTATATTGGCGATCTCTGCCGCATGGGCATTCTGGGCGAACCGGATGCCGAGCTTGAGGATCTATTGGCCGAGGTCGAGACGGTGCAGCAGGCGGCGTTCTCGAAGGTGAGGGCGGGCACCATCGGCGGCGACATGATTTCGCATGCCGAGGGTGTGCTGAAGGCCTCCAAGGTCGCGCACTACACGGATTTCTTCGCCCACGGCATGGGCCTGATCACGCATGAGGCTCCGTTCCTGATGACCAACCATCCGGTGACCTATGAAGGCACCTATGCCGCCAAGCCGCTGGAGACAAACATGGTGCTGTCGGTGGAGACGACCATGCTTCACCCGACGCGGGGGTTCATCAAGTTGGAGGACACGTTGGCGGTGACGGATGCGGGATATGTGATGTTTGGGGATCGGGCGCGGGGCTGGAATAGAGGTGGGGCTTTATAGAACGAAGGCCGGCGCCGCCCCTCATCCGCCTGCCGGCACCTTCTCCCCGTAGAACGGGAGAAGAAGGCAGCTCGGGCGATTGGCGAAATCGCCGATGAAAGCATCTTTCTCCCGGTCACTATACGGGGAGAAATGTCCGGCAAGACAATGAGGGGCGGCGCTACCCCTGGAGGAAATCATCATTTCCCCGCCGGGATCAACCTGAAATCCGGCAACTCCCGCAGCACCAGTTCGGGTCCAGCCGGCGAATAGACAACGAAGAGCTGCATCGGCCCATCGCCCGTGTTCAGCGTCGAATGGAAACGGCTTTCCGGCACATAGATGGTGCAGCCGGGGCCGACCTTGGCGACGACCGGATTGCCCTCCTCGTCCTCGACCATCTGCTCGCCATTGCCCGAAATAACGAAGATGATCTCTTCCGCGCCGGGATGGTTGTGGCGCGTGTGTCCCTTGCCTGAGGGCAGGTCGACGACACCGCCGGAAAAGCGCTCAGCGCCATTCACTTCAGGCGCCACCGTCAGCGACAGCTTGCCCCAGTCAAAGCCGAAGGCGCTCACGTCCTTCGGGTATACGAATACCTTGCTCTTGTCGGTCATGATCTCATCCCCTTCTTTTTCTTATGGTCGTGCAGCATGACGGCCTTGAAATCCGCCGTCTGCCTGGCGATCGCGGCTTCAGCCGGCAGCCGTTCCATCGAACTCGCGCCATAAAAGCCGTGCAGGCCCTTGCAGCGGTCGAGGATGTAGCGGGCATCATCCGGCATCGAGATCGGCCCGCCATGGCAAAGCAGGATGACATCCTTGCGCACCGAGCGCGCCGCGTTGGCGATGACGTCGATCTCGACCACGCAGTCGTCGAGCGACTTGGCCGACGTGGCTCCGATCGAGCCGCCGGTCGTCACCCCCATATGGGCAACGACGATGTCGGCGCCGGCTTTTGTCATGGCGCGCGCCTCGTCGGGGTTGAAGACATAGGGCGTGGTCAGAAGATCGAGCTTGTGCGCCTCGGCGATCATGTCGACCTCCAGCCCGAAGCCCATGCCGGTTTCCTCAAAACTCTGGCGCATGCTGCCATCGAACAGGCCGATGGTCGGGAAATTCTGCACGCCTGAAAAGCCCATCGTCTTCAGCTCGGCAAGCAGCAGCGGCATGATGACGAAGGGATCGGTGCCGTTGACACCGGCCAGCACCGGCGTCTTTTTGACCACCGGCAGCACCTCATAGGCCATTTCCTTGACGATCTCGTTGGCGTTGCCATAGGCGAGCAGGCCCGCAGCCGAGCCGCGCCCGGCCATGCGATAGCGGCCGGAATTGTAGATGATGATGAGGTCGATGCCGCCGGCTTCCTCGGCCTTGGCCGACAGGCCAGTGCCGGCGCCGCCCCCAACGATGGGCACGCCGTCGGCGATCATCGCCTTGAACTTCTTCAATATGTCCTTGCGCGGTATTGCGGGCATTTGTTGGCTCTCACTATCTGGCGATGTCGAGGAAGGCCGCGGTTGCGGCTTTGGCAAATTCCGGATCGTTGATGTGCAACGGCAGGCGTGAGACCCGGCGCGCGGCGTTCGGCTTGATGGTGCGCTCGACGGCATCGAACAGCACGGCGTCGGCTTCGGGGTCGAAGAAGGCGCCGCCCTCGATGTCGAGTGCCGAGACGCCTTTTTCGGGGATCAGGAAATGCACAGGGCCCTCGCAGCGAGCGAGCCTGGTGCCGATCCACTCGCCTATACCGCGGCATTCATCCACCGTGGTGCGCATCAGTGTGACGTTGGGATTGTGCTCGTAGAACAGCCGGCCCCTAAACTTCTCGGGAATGGTCGGCGGCGCCCAGAAATTGACCATGTCCAGCGCGCCGACCGAGCCTACATAGGGCAGCTTGGTGCGGGCGATGGCGCCGAAGCGGTCCTCCGTCGCAGGCAGCACGCCGCCGAACAACAGGTCGCAGACTTCCGTCGTGGTGATGTCGATGACGCCGGCGAGCAGGCCCGAGTCCGCGAGCTTCTCCATCGAGCGGCCGCCGGTTCCGGTGGCGTGGAAGACCATGCAGTCGTAGTTGGCGCGCAGCTGGTCGGCGATGGCGGTCACGCAAGGCGTGGTGACGCCGAACATGGTGAGCCCGAGTGCCGGCTTGCCAGTGGCGACTGGCGCCGGCCTGGCGGCCATGCCGGCGATTGCCTGCGCCGCATTGTGCAGCACGACGCGTGACAGCCGGTTCAGTCCCGCCATATCGGTGACCGATGGCATCATGATGATGTCGGAGACGTCGACATAGGGCGCGGTGTCGCCGGAGGCGAGCGTCGAGACCATGATCTTGGGCAGCCCAAGCGGCAGCGCGCGCATGCCGGCAGTGATGATCGACGTGCCGCCGCCGCCGCCAATGCCGATCACGCCTGATATGTCGTCGCGCGACTGAATGAAACTGGTGAAGGCGGCGCCCATGCCGGCCACTGCCGTGCCGCGATCATCGATGCCGAGCACGCCACTGGCTCCATCCGGATGATGCGCCGCGACCTCGCTGGCCGGGATATCGACCGGCACGGTGGCGCCGCGCGTTCCGATGTCGACGCGGGCAACCGAACTGCCGGTGGCGGCAATAGCATCGGCCAGGAAGGCAAGTTCCTCGCCCTTGGTGTCGGCTGTGCCCACCACGTAGATGCGCTTCATCGCGTTTCTCCCGTCACCGGCCGACCGGCGCCGGGCCGCCTGTCGCCCTTTGCCGGCCTTTCGGTGGGCAAAGGTCATTGCAATTTTTTGAGACGCGCGTATCGTATTGACATGGAAGTCTCACGTCAACAAGCCGCTGGGAACGACGACGCCAACGAGGCTGCCGAACGCGGCCCGCGGGCCCGCACAAAACGGCTGATGCTGAAGACGGCGACGCGGCTGATGCAGGCGGGCGTCACCCCGTCTGTCAGCGAAGTCGCGGAGGCGGCGCAAGTGTCGCGCGCCACCGCCTATCGCTATTTCCCCAGCCAGGCAGCCCTGGTGCAGGCGGTGGTCGACGAGGGGCTTGGGCCGATCCTGACCTGGCAATCGACGTCCACCGATGCCGGGCGCCGCGTCGCCGAACTGTTCGACACCGCCATGCCGCGCATCGAGGCTTTCGAGGCAACTTTCAAGGCGGCGCTGAAACTGTCGCTCGACCAATGGGCGCAGCGGCAGGCGGGCACGTTGGACGGCGAACCGCAATTTACGCGCGGACATCGCGTCCAGCTGCTGAAGGACGCCATCGCACCGCTCAAGGGCCGGCTGCCGCCGCGCGAGTTCAAGCGACTGGCGCAGGCGCTGTCGATGATGTTCGGCGTCGAAGTGCTGATCGTGCTGAAGGATATATGGGAGCTCGATAGCCGCGGCATGCGGTCGGTCGCGCAATGGGCGGCGGGCGCGCTGGTGCGCACGGCGATGGCGGAATCAACGGCTGAAACCGATGCGGCCCTGCCAGCGGCATCGGCGAAATAGCGCCAATCTGGTTCGACCAGATTTGAACGACCACTACTGATGTTAACCAGGATGTAGATGCCGAAACAAGGCTCTCCTATATCAAGGAGTAGGAAAATTAAGGGAAAACAGTCGGATACATGAAGAATCCGGTTATGCAAGCTCCGATAGCGATCCAAGAAAGAGCTTGACGGCTATCCAAAATTGGTAATACCAGATTAGGAAAGAAAAGGCGGATCGAGAATGACAGCCGCAGTCCATTTCGGCAGGGCGAGGAGAATCATACGGATGGCGCGTGTTCCGTCCGCACGAGGTGGCGCATCGTGACGCAGACGTCGCCTCGCGCCAGTGACGGCAAGGGGATTGCGCTGCGCCTCGATGGGCTCAGCAAGGCCTATGGATCCGTGCGCGCCATCAACGACCTGAGCTTCGCCGTCGACGAAGGCCGCTTCTTCGTACTCTTCGGGCCGAGCTCCGTTGGCAAGACGACGACGCTGCGCACTATCGCCGGCCTCGTCCAGGCCGACTCCGGCACGCTTGAGATCGGCGGCCGCGACATGGCCCATGCGCCGATCGCCGGCCGAGGCATCTCGATGGTCTTCCAGTCTTTCGCGCTTTACCCCCACCTCACGGTCTATGACAATCTCGCCTACCCGCTGCGCGAGGAGAAAGCCGCGCGCGCCGAGATTGACAAGCGGGTGAAAGAGACCGCCGAGATCCTGAAGCTGACACACCGCCTGAAGGCCAAGCCGGCAACCCTGTCCGGCGGAGAGCAGCAGCGCGTCGCGCTCGGCCGCTCCCTGATCCGCCGGCCAAAGATTCTTCTGCTCGATGAGCCGCTCACCAATCTCGACGCCAAGCTTCGGCACGAGACGCGCGCCGAGCTGAAGCGGCTGCACCGCCAGTTCGGCATGACCGTGATCTATGCCACGCCCGACGAGATCGAGGCTCTCTCGATGGGCGAGACGATCGCCGTCATGCGCGATGGGGGCATCGTCCAGATCGGCACGCCAGACGAGCTTTACGAGCAGCCGATCAATACCTATGTCGCCAGCAAGATCGGCTCGCCGCACATGAATCTGTTCACGGCCTCGGTGCGCGCCGACACCAGATCTTTCGACACGCCGCTCGGGACTCTGGTTCCGGCGACGGCGCCAAAGACTGCCGATGCCAACGAGGCCGCGCTGATCGGCATTCGCCCGAGCGACATTCGGCTCGCCGCCAAGGGCGAAGCCGGGGTTGCCTCGAAGGTGCATCTGGTCGAACCGCTCGGCGACATAACGATCGTCTCGGTCGAGGCCGGCGGCGAGATGTTGCGCATGGTGCTGCCGGAAGCGATCGCCGCCAGCATCAGGACCGGCGATTCGGCATCGATCGCCATCGATAACAGGAAAATCCACGTCTTCCGCGCCGCGAGCGGCCAGGCAATGACCTGACTCGAACGGCGAGAAGCAATCCGGTTAACCAAGGGAGGAAACGCGAATGACGGCGATGACCAAACTGAAAGGGCTAGCGACAGCCGCAAGCTTCGCTGCCACACTACTGGTGGGAGGCGTGACCTATGCCTCTGCCGAAGAAGTGACGTTGACGATGGCGGTGCCGGATTGGCCCCCGACCCGCATTATGAAGAAGTTCTTCGACGAGCAGTACAAGCCGAAGTCTGGCAATACTGTGAAGCTCGATGTGGACTTCATTCCGTGGCCGGATTTCTACACCCGCGTCAACGCCTCGTTGACCTCGGGCGAAAAGAAGTACAACTTCATCGTGTCGGACTCGCAGTGGCTGGGCGCCTTCGTCGAAGGCGGCTACTTCCGCAAGATCAACGATCTCATCGATGCCGACCCGGAACTCAAGGCGACGATGGAGTCGATGCATCCCGCCGTGCTCAACGCCTACTCGACCTATCCCAACAGCACGCCGAACTACTACGGCTTCCCGCAGTTCCCGGACGTGCTGGTCACCTACGGCCGCAAGGACGTGCTCTGCAACAACGACGAGCAGGCCGCCTACAAGGCGAAGTACAATGAGAAGCTGCCCTGCACCGGCGAAGAAATCGACGCCATGGACTGGAACACGTTCGAGCATGTTGGCGAATTCTTCCAGCGCAAGAAGGGCGACAAGCTCGCCGGCCAGGTGCTGGATGACGATTTCTATGGCATCGCCTATCAGGCAGGCAAAGGCTACGACTTCTCGACGAGCTCGGTCCACACGTTCGTCTGGGAGCATGGCGGCGGCATCTGGGATGAAACCAAGGCCCCGACCGGACATGCCGAAGGCGTCGTAAACTCCCCGAAGTCCATCGAGGGCATGGAGCATTTCCTCAAATTGCTGAAGTTCATGCCGCCGGTGGTCAAGACCGGCACCATGGACATCTTCGTCTCGGACCAGTTGTTCCGTGAAGGCAAGGTGGCCATGAACATCGACTGGATCGGTCTCGCCGAAGCCTCGCTCGATCCCAAGACGTCGAAGGTTGCCGACAAGCTGGTGTTCGGATTGGCGCCAGGCCTGCGCGGTGCCGACGGCAAGGTGAATCGTACGTCACAGATCGGCGGACAGCCTTTCGTTCTCACCACCTGGACGACGCCTGAGCAAATCAAGGAAGCGGTTGGCTTCGTGAAGTGGTGGCTCTCGCCTGATATCCAGCACCAGTTCGCCGCCGGCGGCGGCCAGTCCGCGATCAAGTCGGTCTACAGCGATCCGAAGTATGTGACCTATCGTCCGTGGGACCGCGCCTGGGCGAACTCGCTCGACTGGCAGAAGGACATGTGGCACGTGCCGCAGTTCTTCGAACTGCTCACCCAGCAGCAGGACCAGTACGACCTAGCCATCACTGGCAAGCAGGACGCCAAGACCACCTTGGATAACATCGCCAAGTTCCAGGAGGACCTCCTGAAGAACGATGGTCTTATCCAGTAACCTTCCGACATAGCTGCGGGGAGCGGGCAAAAGCCGCTCCCCGTCATTGCCACTTCAGGCGCTCCATATTTCGGACTCCCATGACCGCTGTTTCAAGCACGCTGCTGACACCACGCCTTACCGCGGTTGTTGCCCACAACTGGAAACTCGCCATCGCTGTCGCTGTCGTCGTGTCGGCCATATCAATGGCGGGCTTGCCTGCGGCTGTCTCCTTCTGGGTGGTGGGCGCCGCGGTGGCGTTGGTCGCGGCCGCATTTACCGTCAACGCGTATCGCCGCCACTACTTCGGCGCCTTGCTGGTCGCTCCGGCAATCGCCGTTCTGTTTGTGATGAATATCTTCCCCCTGCTGTGGTCGCTGGGCCTTTCGTTCTTCGCCTACCAGGCAAACCAGCAGACGATCCGCTTCGTCGGACTCGGGAACTACATCCGGATCCTTACCAACGATCTCGCTGCTCACGCGACTTGGGGCGCGCTGATCAACACCGCCATGTTCGTCGTGTTCACCGTCTCCGCGCAGATGATCGTCGGCTTTCTGCTGGCCATCCTGTTCGCCAAGCAATTTCCGCTGCGCAAGTATTTGTTGATCCTGGTGCTGACACCGATGATGCTTTCGGTTGTCGCCTCTGGCGTGTTCTTCACCTACTACTATGACCCGACATTCGGGATTCTCAGCTACGTCATCAATTCCATCTCCGGCAACCAGTTCATCCTGATGAGCAACAAAGTCGGTGCCGTGGCGGGAATCGTTTTCGCCGACGCATGGATGTGGTCGCCCTTCGTCATGCTCCTTGTGCTGGCGGGCCTCGTCTCGGTGCCGAAATACCTTTACGAGGCCGCTGCCATCGACCGTATTTCCAGCTGGCGGCAATTCTGGATGATCACCTTCCCCTACATCCGCGGCCTTCTGATGTTGGCCCTTCTCTTCCGCACCATCGAGGCATTCAAGCTGGCGGATCTCGTCATCCTCCTCACCAAGGGCGGCAACGACACGCTGACGATCTCCTATCACTTGATCCGCATCGCCAACGAGCAGAACAAGACGAGTGAGGGCGCGTCGATCTCCTATCTGATGCTGTTCATGGTGATCGTTCTCACCAACCTCTACCTGTACCTCGCAAACCGCCGTACGCAGGGAGCCTAACCCGTGACCGAATCGATATTGGGAAAGCTCGGCTTCCGCAGGGCCAGCGGAGTAGACGAGGCCGGCTGGGGGCGGACGCTCGCCGTGGCCGTCGTCGCCTTTATCTATTTTCTGCCGGTGCTGTTCATCATATTCACCGCCTTCAAACCGCAGGGCGACGCGCTTCTGGTGCCTCCGACGCTGTCGCCCACGTCGCTGTTCGGCTTGATTCCGGATCATTTTGTGTTCAAGCCCACGCTCGAAAATTTTGGGTCCGTCTTTTCTCGCTCGATGACGTCGGGCGGTGCCCCGGAAGCGACAGGATTCGACCGTTATTTCTTCAACTCGATCTTCATCGCCTCGGCTTCGGTGCTGCTGGCGCTGGTCATCGGCACCCTGGCGGCCTTCGGCTTCTCGCGCTATCCGCTGAAAGGCAATGACACCTACCTGTTCATCATCCTGACCACGCGCATGCTGCCGGCGATTGTGGTGATCATTCCGGTGATCCTGATGTTCCGCGTAGTGGGCCTGTCGGGCTCGTATCTCGGCATCATCATGCTCTACACCGCCTTCAACTTGGCCTTCACCATCTGGATGATGAAGAGCTTCTTCGATGAATTGTCGCCAGACGTCGAGGATGCCGCCCGCCTCGACGGATCGTCCGGAATGCGGGTGTTCTTCAAGATTTGCCTGCCCCAGGTCATTGCCGGGCTCGCCGCCACGTTCGTGTTCGGCCTGATCCTCACCTGGAACGAGTTCCTCTTCGCCCTCTTGCTCTCGGGGCCTGACACGAGGACGGTCCCGGTCGCCATGAACCAGGCCGTGTCGTCGGGTGGACGCGGCACCGACTGGACTTTGCTTGCCGCCATCGAAACCCTGTTCCTCGTCCCAGTCTTCCTGGTCACCTTCTTCTTGCAAAACCATCTGTTGCGCGGTGTTACCTTCGGCACGGTGAAGCGCTGAGATGTCAACCATCGAACTCCGCAAAGTCACCAAGCGCTTCGGCTCCTTCACCGCGGTCAAGGACGTTGACCTGTCGGTGGCCGCCGGTGAGGTCGTCTGCCTTCTCGGCCCGTCCGGCTGTGGCAAGACGACGACCTTACGCGTCATCGCCGGGCTGGAAAGCGTCACTGACGGCGAGGTCGTCGTCGCCGGCAAGGTGATGAACAAACTGCCGCCCGAAAAGCGCGACATCGCCATGGTGTTCCAGTTCTACGCGCTCTACCCGTCGGCATCGATCGCCGAGAACATCGCCTTCCCGCTCTATCATGACGGCATTTCCGGGGCTGAGCGGACTGCCCGCGTCAACCGCGTCGCCGCGATCCTTCACTTGGAGCACGTTCTCGACCGGCTGCCGAACCAGATATCCGAGGGCGAAAAGCAGCGCGCCGCCATGGCCCGCGCCATCGTCCGCGACCCCAATTGCTTCCTCTTCGACGAGCCCTTGTCGCGTCTCGATGTCGAACTGCGCCAAACCATGCGTGGCCAGATCAAGGAAGTGCTGCAGGGCCTCTCCAAAGCGACCGTGATCGTGACCCATGACCAGCTCGAAGCGCTCACCATGGCCAACCGCATCGCCATCATGAAGGACGGCCTGATCGAGCAAGTCGGGTCACCGCACGAGGTATTTGCCAAGCCCGCCAATGCTTTCGTGGCGAGCTTCATCGGCACGCCGCAGATGAATCTTCTCGAGGCCGACCTCAAGGCCTTCGCCGATGGCACGGCGGACATGACCGTGGCCGGCATTAGTCTGGCGATCCGCACGGACGCGGCGGTCGCGCGCCTGCAGCCCGGCAAGGTGACGATCGGTGTCCGCCCCCGTGCTTTCACCGTGACCGATACGGGGGACCGTGGCACCATCTCCGCCAGAGCCGAGCTCATCGAGCCCATGGGCGCCGAAACCCTTATTCATGCCCGCACGGCGGCAGGCGCCGACATCCGCGTCGTGGTGACGAGAAGCCAGTGGGTCAAGGTCGGCGAGGCGCTGAATCTACGCCCCGATCCCAGGCAAACCCATGTCTTCGATGGCGCCGGAAAGGCGGTGCGGTCATGAGCGACAGTTCTTCCGGCATGAGCCGCGCCGGCGCGTTCCGCCTCGAGCTCTTCATCATTGGCCTCGGCGTCTTGGCGCTGGTGCTGATCTTTCAACCCTTTTCCATCGGCCTGTACGCGGTCGGCAGCGGTCTCGTGGTGCTTGCCGGGCTCATCAACAACCTGCTGCCGTTGGCCCAGCCGGGCGTCAAGGTGCGCAGTGTGGTGACCGTAGCGCTGGTCGTGGCGCTGGTCTTCTGCATTGCGCTGCTGGTATCGATCACGGCGGCGCATCTCTACGGCGTCTTCTTCCTCAATCCACCGGACCCCAACACTCTCGCCGGCAAGGCGCAGCTCGCCACGCCGCCTTTCTACAAGCAGGCTTTCGTGTGGGAAATCGCCGCCGCGGCGGTGATTCTCGCGCTGATCGTCACCGCTCTCAACAAGACAGCGCGATGATCAGCAGCTGACGCTATCCGGCAGGTCGCGCTCGCGCCCGTCCGCGACGGTCGGTGTGCGTCGCCCTCTCAACTCTCACGCCGTCATCCTCCGGCTTGACCGGAGGACCCGACGCCGAGATCAAGGATCGTGTCGACCGCGCCGCCAAAACACTCAGGATCGAACATCTGCTCGACCGCAAGACCGACCGCCTTTCAGGCGGCGAAATGCAGCGCGTCTCTATCGGGCGCGCCATCGTGCGCAAGCCGCGCGTGTTCCTGATGGACGAACCGCTGTCGGCGCTCGACGCCAAGCTGCGCGAGGCGCTGCGCACGGAACTGAAGAACCTGCAGATCCAGTTCGGCGCCACCTTTCTGTTCGTCACTCACGACCAGATCGAGGCGATGTCGATGGGCGACAAGGTGGGCGTGCTCAACCATGGCCGCATCATCCAGACCGGCACGCCGCACGAGATCTACAACAATCCGCGCGATACCTATGTGGCCAGCTTCGTCGGCTCGCCGCCGATGAACCTGATCGATGGCAAGCTGGTCAACGGCCGCGCGGTGATGGCGCCGCTGAATTTCGAACTGCCTTTCTCTGGGGGTGCCAAGGCGGGCGGTGCGACCGACGGTCGCCCGCTCGTCTTCGGTATTCGACCTGAGGATGTGTATCTTGAAAGCGGTGCGCCGGTCGAGGCACGCGTCCACGATGTCGAGAACCATGGCGTGGAAAAGATCCTGACTCTGCGGGTCGGCGACACGACGCTGCGCGCCACGGTGCCGGCCAGAACCGATGTCCAGATCGAGCAGCCGGTGCGCTTTGCCTGGAATCAGGACAAGGTGGTGCTGTTCGACAAGGGCAGCGGCGTGAGCTTGCGGCACGCCAGCTAGTTGCGGTCGAACGACGGCGCCGCCTGACTATTTCTGGAAGTAGGTCTCGTAAGGCGTATCGTTGATCAGCAGGATCACGCACTCCGTCTCTGAGAGGCAGGCGTCGTCGTGCATCTCGTTGGCCTTCTGGGTCCAGTAGGATCCCGGCGGCAATTCGACCTTCGTCGCTTCGCCGCCGTCCATTTGCCAATGCGCCCACAGTCCCTTGATGACCACCGCGCGATAGTCGGCGGTGTGCGCATGAACCGGCGCGCGCCAGTTGCCGGGAACTTTCAGCAAGGTGCCCGCCGGGCCTTTGGCCCGGTCACGCCACAACGGGCCAAGGCGATGCGGCTGGTCTGGCACTTCGGCGACATAGGGGATCTTGTCGGCCGGGAGATAGCTGTCCTCGAGGGCATAGGCGCGAGCGGGAAAGACGCAAGAAACGGCGAGCGCCAGAAACGCGCCGTCTTCGGCGGCCTGGTGGTCGACAATGCCGGTGTGGCCAGCGCCTTCGCCTATTGTGGCGCTGCGACCTTGCTGGCGGCGATCGTTGTGTTCGCGCGCGGCCCTAAGCGCGTCGAATAGCCGATAGCCATCCTTGGCTGAAGCAGCGGGCCCGAGAACTATCAAGGCTTTCGGGGCGTTGCTTTTGTGGTGAGAGGCCACCGTAGGGTCAGACCGCGCGGCCGTCGAAGTCGAAGACCGGCAGGCCGGTGGGATCGAAATCGGCGACGCAGTTGAGGTTGATGTAGGCGCTGCGTTCGCTGCCCTGACTGACATCCTCGGCAAAGGGATGGATGCCGCAGGTGCGGCAGAAGCGATGCGCCATTGCATGATTGCCGAATGTGTAGGTGCCGAGATCGTCGCCCCACGCCAGCACCGTCAGGCTGTCATGCGGGATGGCGGCCAACAGCGCGCCCTTGCGCGAGCAGATCGAACAATTGCACCGCACGGCGCCGGTCAGCTGCGCCTTGAATTCGAACGCAACCTTGCCGCAGTGGCAGCTGCCTTTGTACAGCATCAGTCCCTTCCTATCGCTGGCAGGTGCAAAGGCACGCTGTCCGGGCTATTCCTTCCGCTGACCTAGCGGCCCATATGCCTTAAAGACGCTCCACCTTGACGGAATCCGACATCGACATGCAATCAATCCGCGATCGTCTCGAGATCATCCTGTCACGTCTTGCCAGTTGCGCGGCAGGCGAGAAGGTGTTCACCAAACTCTATGCCGAGGCGGCGCGCGCAGCGGCCGAGGCCACCGATGCGCGCAAGAAGGCCGGCGTATCGCTCGGGCCGCTCGACGGCACCATCGTGTCGATCAAGGATCTGTTCGATGTCGCCGGCGAGCCGACCACGGCCGGGTCGCTGATGCTGAGGGACACCGCGCCCCGTCGGCACGACGCTGCGGTCGTCAGCCGTCTGCGCCAGGCCGGCGCCGTCATCATCGGCAAGACCAACATGACCGAATTCGCCTTCACCGCTATCGGCGACAACATGCACTACGGCACACCGGGCAATGCCGCCGACACCAGCCGCATTCCAGGCGGTTCGTCGTCGGGCGCCGCCGTGTCCGTTGGCGAGGGGACGAGCGACATTTCCATCGGCTCCGACACCGGCGGTTCGGTGCGCATCCCGGCATCGCTGAACGGCGTCGTCGGTTTCAAGCCGACGGCGCGGCGCGTGCCGCTGACTGGTGCCTATCCCCTTTCCGCGACGCTGGATTCGATCGGGCCGCTGGCGCTGAGTGTTGCTGCGTGTGCCCTGGCTGACGCCGCGATGACGGGCGAGCAGATGCCGCAACTGCCCCTGCCGTTAGCGCTTGCCGGGCTTCGTGTCGGCATTCCGCGCGGCCTGCTTTTCGAAGACACGGAAACGGAGATTGCCGCCGCGTTCGATCGCAGCCTTGCCGGGATCGAGCAGGCAGGCGCGTGGCTCACGGACATTTCGATCGACGACCTCATTGCCGATCTGCGCCTGGCCACCAAACGCGGCTCGATCGCGGCCATGGAAGGTTCTGAAATCCATGCCGACTGGCTGGCGACGGGCGCATCGGTGCCGGTCGATCCCCATGTCAGCGGGCCGCTGTCGCGGGCGGCGGCCATACCGACGCCGGTTTATATCAGGGCAATGCGTCGTCGCGCGGCACTGTGCATAGCCATGGACGAGCGGTTGGGTTCGGTCGATGTGCTAGCTCTGCCGACCACGCCGGTGACAGCGCCGACTATCGTTTCGATGGCCGAGGATACGGCTCTGCGTGAACGCACCGAAGGTCTGCTGCTGCGCAATACCCAGGTCGCCAACCAGTTCGACCTCTGCGCGATCTCGCTGCCGATGCCCGGCATGACGCTGCCGGCCGGACTGATGCTGGTGGCGCGCAATGGCCACGACCACCATCTGCTGCGCATCGCGGCTGAAGTCGAGCGGCTGCTCCGATAGGCAGCGAGCCGTAGGTCGGCAGTCAACGTGCCGCGCAGCGCTTGCGCTCGCTTTTCTTGGAGGAGCGTTCGATTTTGGTAACGACCAGCATCGGCGGATCGTTCGGCTGGCCGCGATGCTGGATCGATCCTCGGACGACGAGTTTTCCAGCATAAAGCTTGTCGGAGAGGTCAGGTGCCGATCTGTCCAGCGGCGGCAATTCCGTAGTGTTGAGCTCCACGCCTTTAACGACATTGCCGGTGGTCAGATCCAGCGCATTGCCTGACGGGCAGGGCGCCATCATGCAGACGATCCCATTGCTGCAATAGACATAATCGCTGCTTTGTGCCGCCGCGAGCGAAGGTAAGGCCACGATCGACGACACTGCGAGAACCAGAGATGCGAAGCGAAAACCGGACATGGTTCACGCGTCCGCCGGGAACCGTCTGCGGTAATGCTCGACCACGTCGGGATTGCGCAGATTGACAGGCAGCCGGTTGGCCAGCACCAGCAAGGTCTCGCCGGCCGCGCCCACGCCCATGCGCATCATCGATTGCTCGGTAATCCCCGCCATATGCGGGGTGACGATAACATTGTCGAAACCGAAATAGGGATGGTTTGCCGGCAGCGGCTGCGTGGCAAAGACGTCGAGTGCGGCGCCGCCAATCCGGTCTTGGCGCAAGGCCTCGATCAGCGCCTCGTCGTCGATCACCGGTCCGCGCGAAATGTTGATCAAAAGCGCGTCCGGCTTCATGCGGGCAATGCGTTCGCGGCTGATCAGGCCGCGCGTTTCCGGCGTCAGCGGGCAGCAGAGCACGATGATGTCGCTCTGTTCGATCAGCGCATCGATCGACAGGAAGCCGATCCTGTCGGGTGCCGGCTGCATGCTGCGGGTCGTCGCCACGACGTCGAGGCCGAAGCCGTGCGCGGCGATATGGGCGACCGCCTGACCGATGGCGCCGAAGCCGATGATGCCGATGGTCTTGCCGGCAAGCTCGCTGGCATGGCTGGCGTGGTCGCGGCCGGCATTCCAGCCCTTGGCGCGCAAGTCGCGGTCGACCGAACGGAAGCGCCGAAGCAGGGCAAGGGCCGCGAACATCACATACTCAGCGACGGAACGCGCATTGACCGCCGGCACGTTGGCGACCAGCACGCCGGCCGCGGCCGCGGCCTCCATCGGCACCATGTCGAGCCCGGCGCCGTGGCGGACCGCTGCTCTGAGTTTCGTGGCGTTTTCGAACAGCGACGGCGGCAGCGGTGCGCGAACGATGATGACGTCGGCATGCTTCGCCTCGGCGGTCAGCGTTGCCGCATCAAGCGCTGAGGCGACGACGAGTTCACCGGCGCCCGCCAGCATTGCGGAGGCACGCGGATGCAGCGTGTGCGTCGACAGGATTCTGGGCATGGGGCTCTCGCTAGTCGCAATTCTCAAAGGAAAGCGCCGCGCGCTTTTCCCAGAAAAACCGTTTCACACCTTTCCTGGAATTGCACTAGACCTTCTCAAGTGCCAGGCTTTGCGCTTGCGCCTCCCGGCCCTCGATGATCCCCTTCCAGTAGCTTTCCGCGCCTTGCAGGTGGGCGCTCATCAGCGCCTGGGCGAGATTGCCGTCGCGACGCAGCAGCGCCTCGTAGATCTGGATATGCTCGGCATGCGAGCGCACTGAGCGCTCGGGATCGTTGAAGTAGATCGGCAGCCGCTGCTCGCCCATCAGGTAATAGACACTGCAGATATTGTGGAAGACGCCGTTCTTGGTCGCCCGCACGATTTCGAGGTGGAATTCGCGGTCTTCCTTGGCGAGGCCTTCGCCGGCGGCGATGCACTCCTCCGAGGCTTTCAGGATCTCCCGCAGGCGTTCGAAATTCTCTTCAGTGGCGCGGGAACAGGCAAGTTCGGCGGCCTTTATCTCGTGGATCTTGCGCAGTTCGACGGTCTCGTAGATTTGCACCGGGTCGAGCGGCAGGCCGGCACGGGCAAACAGCGCCAGCGCCTCGACACTGGCCTGCCTGGTGTCGACATAGATGCCGGATTTGGCGCGGCGCTCGACGATGCGCATGGCCTCCAGAATGGCCAGCGCCTCGCGGATCTGGCCGCGACTGACGACGAAATGCTCCGCCAGTTCGCGCTCCGAAGGCGTGCGGCCGGTCTCCTTGTCCGAATGGGCGAAGAGATAGGCGGCGAGCTCGGCGAGAAGGTTCTTTTCTTTCATCGTCAACCGCGTTGCGCGTGCGCCTCCAGGAACCGCTCCGAAATGGTGAATCCCAGACCCGGCTTTTCAGGGATCGCTATCATACCGTCCCTTGCTTCGACAGTCTCTTCGATAAGATCGTGGATCATCGGGTTGGCGCCGATCGAATATTCGACGGTAAAACTGGCAGGCGAGGCCGCACAAACATGCAGGCCGGCGAAGAAGCATGGCGCGCCGGCCCACAGATGCGGGGCAAAGCGCAGATTGAAGGCACTGGCGATGGTGCCGATCTTCATCGCCTCGCTGATACCGCCGCAAAAGGCCGGATCCGGCTGGAAGATGTCGGCGGATTTCAGCACCGCGAGATCGCGGAAGGCGTAGCGCGTCGCTTCGCTTTCGCCGGTGGCGATCGGGATCGAACCCGAGGCGCGCACCTCGGCCATACCAGCCTTGTCGTCGGCGATAACAGGCTCCTCGAACCAGGCGAGGTCGAGATCGCTGGCCAGGCTGATGAAGCGCTTGGCCTCGGCCACCGTATAGGTGCCGTGCGCGTCGACCATCAACTCGACGTCAGGACCGAGCGCCTGCCGTGCGGCGCGGACGCGGGCGGCGGAAATGTGCGGGGCGCCGTCCATGGCGCCGACGCGCATCTTCAGCGCCTTGAAGCCGCCTTTGGCGATGTAGGATTTGAGCTGCTCGCCGATAGCGTCGGCGGCAGCCCAGCCGCCGGAGGCGTAGGCCGGCATGCGGTCGAGCTTGCGGCCGCCGATGAGCCGCCACACCGGCTGTCCCAACGACTTGCCCAGAATATCCCAGAGCGCGATATCGACGGCGCTGATTGCCGCAATGCTCATGCCGCGCCGCGCCAGCTGCGGCATGGCATGGCCGGCGCGCGCGGCACTGTCATGGCGCACGCCGTTGTAGAGCATCTCCCAGATCATGCCGATGTCGGCGGGGTCGCGGCCGATCAGCTGCGGCCCGACCTCGTGATTCAGCATGTAGACCAGCGCACCATAGCTGCCGGCGCTGCCGGCGGCGTTCTTGCCCTCGCCCCAGCCGATCAGCCCGTCGTCAGTCTCAATGCGCAGGATGGCGGCGTCGAACGTCGTCACCTGGCCAAAGTCGCTGCGATGCTGCTTCGCGGCCTCAATCGGCACGCGGACCCACCACGCCTGGACCGTTTTGATGCGCATCCCGATCGGCTACTTGATTAGCGGCAGCAGCGTTTCGGCCGTGATGCGCATCTGGTCGGTGTAGAATTTCTCCGTCAGCACGCTGGAGCCGTGATCCTGGATGAACTTCAGCTGTTCGGGAGAAATGTCGACCGGATTGCGCTCGACCATGTCGGGATAGGGCGCGGCGGGTGTGCGGTCGACTGGCGCGACAAATTCGTTCGTCAGCGCGCCGTCATAGCCGACTTCCTTCAGCGTCTGCACGATCCGTGGCCAATCAATCTGGCCAAGGCCGGCGGCAAAGCGGTTGTTGTCGGCGACGTGGAAGTCGAACAGCCGTTTGCCGACCTGACGGATCGCGTCATGGACGTTAAATTCTTCCATATGGATGTGATAGGCGTCGAGGCAGACGCCGCATTCGGGGCTGACCGCATCGGCCAGGGTCAACGCCTGCGCGCCGCGGTTGAACAGATAGGTCTCGAAGCGGTTGAGCGGCTCGACCGCGATCTTGACGCCGACCTTCTTGGCATGGGTGAAGCATTCGCGGGTGGCGTCGACCACCCACTTCCATTCCTCTTCCTCGGTGCCGTCCGGTACCACTTTGCCGACGGTCGCGGGCACCAGCGTTATGATCTCGCCATCAAGTTCGCTGACCATGGTCAGCACGTCCTTGACGTACTGCACCGAGCGTTCGCGCTGGCCCTGGTCCCTGGCGGCAAGGTTGCGTTCGCCCAGCATCAGCGTCACCGACCCCCAGCAGCGGATGCCGTATTCTTTCAGCAGCGCGCGGGTCTCCTTGGTCTTGTATTGCTCGGGCTCGCCGGAAATCTCGATCGACTCGTAGCCGAATTTCTTGATGCGCTTCAGCGTCACCTCCAACGGTTCCGCGCGCATCCAGTTGTGCGTCGAAAGATGCATGGTCTATCCTTCCCAGAATTCGTCTGTGCCAGTTCGCCTGCGACGCGCCCCACAAGGCGCGTCGCGTGTTTCCTCCCCAAGGCGCTCCAGCGTTTTTGCGCAACTGGTTCGACCAATTGGGCCCTAATGGAGGTCTACAGCAATTTTTGTCGCGCGGCAAGAACCGCCGCCATGCGATATCGACATCTGTGTACCGTATTGATTATGCTGGTATATATCGCCAAAAATGGAATGCCCTGGCAGCTTTGCGCGTGAGTCAAATGGCTTGACCCATTTTCGGTATTTGGTAATACCAGAATGCCGATACGAGAATGCACATCACGAGAGACCAAAGAGGCTGGCCCTGCTTTCATCAGACGCTATGCTTGGTCCTTGGAAAAATGAATTGGGAGGATGCCGATGCCGTCGACAATGAAGGGTCCGGGGCTGTTTCTGGCGCAGTTCGCGGGGGATACCGCGCCGTTCAATTCGCTGGCCTCGATCACCAAATGGGCGGCCGGTCTCGGTTACAAGGGCGTGCAGATCCCGACCTGGGATGCACGCCTGTTCGACCTCAAGAAGGCGGCATCTTCCAAGACCTATTGCGACGAGGTGAAAGGCATCTGCGCGGATGCCGGCGTCGAGATCACCGAACTGTCGACGCATCTTCAAGGGCAGCTGGTGGCGGTGCACCCGGCCTATGATGCCCAGTTCGACGGCTTTGCACCGCCTGCGGTGCACAACAACCCCAAGGCCAGGCAGAAATGGGCGGTCGAACAGATGGAGTTCGGCGCCAAGGCCTCGAAGAATCTTGGCCTGAAAGCCTCGGTGACGTTTTCCGGCGCCCTAGCTTTCCCGTACCTCTATCCCTGGCCACAGCGGCCGGCCGGGCTGATCGAGGAGGCCTTCGCCGAGCTCGGCACACGCTGGAAGCCGATCCTGGACGTCTATGACGAAAACGGCGTCGATGTCGGCTACGAGATCCATCCTGGCGAGGACATCTTCGACGGCGCAACCTTCGAGATGTTCCTAGATGCGGTTGGCGGTCACAAGCGCTGCAACATCAACTACGACCCGTCGCATTTCCTTTTGCAGCAGCTCGACTATCTCGAATTCATCGACATCTATCACGAGCGGATAAAGGCCTTCCATGCCAAGGATGCCGAGTTCAATCCGACGGGGCGGCAAGGCGTCTATTCCGGCTATCAGAGCTGGACCAATCGCGCGGGGCGATTCCGTTCGCTTGGCGACGGGCAGGTCGATTTCGGCGGCATCTTCTCCAAGCTTACCCAGTATGGCTACGATTCCTGGGCGGTGCTGGAGTGGGAGTGTTGCCTCAAGCATCCGGAGGACGGCGCGGCCGAAGGCGCGCCCTTCATCCAGCACCACATTATCCGGGTGACGGAAAAGGCCTTTGATGATTTCGCCGGCGGCACCACCGACAAGAAGATGCTGCGCGCCATGATGGGTATTTGAGACAAGCAGGAGAAAGACATGGTCGGCGCATCGAAGTCGGAAGCGGGGGGCGGCCCGATCCGCTATGGTATGGTCGGCGGCGGCCAAGGCGCCTTCATCGGCGCGGTGCACCGGATCGCGGCGCGCATGGACAATGACTTCGTGCTGGTGGCCGGCGCCCTGTCGGCCAGTCCCGAGCGCGCCAAGGCTTCCGCCGCCGAACTCGGTCTCGACCCGGCGCGCAGCTACACCTCCTATGCCGAGATGGCCAAGGCCGAGGCCAAGCGCCCGGACGGCATCGAGGCGGTGGCGATCGTCACCCCCAACAATGTGCACGTGCCGGCGGCCAAGGTCTTCCTCGAGGCGGGCATCCACGTCATCTGCGACAAGCCGCTGGCGACGACTTTGGCCGAGGCCAAGAAGCTCGCGGCCGTGGTTGAAAAGACCGGCAAGGTGTTCGTGCTGACGCACAATTACACTGCCTATCCGATGATCCGGCAGGCGCGCGAGATGGTGGCCAAGGGCCAGCTTGGCGACATCCGCATCGTGCAGTCCGAGTACCCGCAGGACTGGCTGACCGAAGATCTTGCCGCCACCGGCCAGAAGCAGGCGGCGTGGCGCTCCGACCCCAAGCAGGCGGGCGCGGGCGGCGCGCTCGGCGACATCGGCACGCACGCCTACAATCTGGCGCGCTTCGTCTCGGGTCTGGAGCTCGGTTCGCTGTCGGCCGATCTCGACGCTTTCGTGCCGGGGCGGCTGCTCGACGACAATGTCAATGTCATGCTGCGCTTCAAGCCGGTCGGCAAGGTGCATCCGGCCAAGGGCATGATCTGGGCGAGCCAGGTGGCGCCGGGCCACGAGAACGGGCTGAAGCTGCGCATCTATGGCTCTAAAGGCGGGCTGGAATGGGTGCAGGCCGATCCGAACTATCTCTGGTACACGCCGTTCGGCCAGCCCAAGCAGTTGCTCACCCGCAACGGCGCCGGCGCGCTGCCAGTTGCGGGACGCGTCAGCCGCGTTCCGTCTGGCCATCCGGAAGGCTATCTCGAAGGCTTCGCCAACATCTACCAGGAGGCGGCGCGGGCGATCCGCGCGGCACGCAAGAAGGGCGGCAAGCCGGGCAAGGACGTGGTGTTCCCGACCATCCAGGACGGCGTCGAAGGTATGGCGTTCATCGAGGCCTGCGTTAAGTCATCGAAGAAGAACGGGGCGTGGACGAAACTTTAGGGAGCGCCGGCGCCAAGTCTCTTCTCCCTTCGGGGAGAAGGTGGCCGCGAAGCGGCCGAATGAGGGCGCATGGTGCGAGATGCGAAAGAAACCAGCGCGCGCCGTCAAACGGGGAGGGGCTGTCGATGAAAATCGGCATGTGCATGTTTTTGTGGACGACTTCCGTGTCTAAGAAACACGAGCCGTTGCTGCGCGACATCAAGGCGACCGGCTTCGACGGCGTCGAGATACCGATCTTCTCAGGCACGCCAGAGGACTACAAGAACCTTGGCGATTTGCTCGACCGCATCGGGTTGGAGCGCACGGCTGTTACGGCGATGGGCGACCCGGCGATGAATTTGATTTCGCCGGATGCCGCGACCCGCAAGGCCGGCATCGGCTACATGAAATGGGCGATCGATTGCGCCCAGGCGCTCGGCGCGAGTACGCTGAGCGGGCCGCTGCATTCGACGCTCGGCGCCTTCTCCGGCAGCGGGCCGACCGCTGCCGAGAAGAAGCGCTCGATCGCCTCGCAGCGCGCCATTGGCGATCATGCCGGCAAGCGGAACGTTACCATCGGGTTGGAGGCGCTCAACCGTTTCGAGTGCTATCTGCTGAACACGATGGCCGATCTGTCCGAGCACGTCGATGCCATCGACCGGCCGCACATCAAGGCGATGTACGACACCTTCCACGCCAATATCGAGGAAGCCGACCCGATCGGCGCCTACATGAAGCACCGCAGGAATGTCGTGCACATCCACATTTCGGAGAACGATCGCGGCGTGCCGGGACGCGGGAACATTCCGTGGAAAGAGACTTTCGCGGCCATCCGCAAGAGCGGCTATGACGACTGGCTGACGATCGAGGCGTTTGGCAGGTCGCTGAAGGATCTGGCGGCGGCGACCAAGGTGTGGCGGGATTTTTCCGAGACGCCGGAGGCAGTTTATCGCGAGGGATACAGGCATATCAGGGATGGGTGGAAGCGGGCGGCTTAGCCGCTCACTTCCCTCATCCACGGGCGCAGCGGACGCGGAGACTCGAGGACCCATGCCGCGACTGTCGCGCGCCGCAGCGGTGCAGGTAGGAGATGCGAATGGACGCCTCTTTTTGCACCGCTGGATTCTAGCGCAGACGTCACCGAATGAAACCTCGGGTCTGCGCCGCGTCGCTTCGCTCCTTGCTCCGCCCGTGGATGAGGAAGCGACGGGCCTTTTCGCAAATCGCCGAGGTATGCGATCTGCCTTAACTCGGCACTTATCGCTCCACCAAATTTTTCGGATGTCTTACCCCACCTCGATCACAGCCTTGATCAACCCCGATTTCTCATGCGCCCAGCGGGCGAGATCATCCGGCGTGCCGGCCAGCGTGGTGCGGTGGGTGACGAGTTTTGCCAGCGGCACGGCGCCGTTGCGGATCGAGGCGGCGACGTGGTCGAAATCGACTTTCAGCGCGTTGCGGCTGCCGATCAATGTCATTTCCCGCTTGTGGAATTCCGGGTCGGAAAAGACGATGTCGTCCTTGACGACACTGACCAGCACGAGCGTGCCACCATGCGCGACATGTGCGAAGGCCGACTGCACCGAGGCGGTGTTGCCGGTGGCGTCGAAGACGATGTCGAACCCTTCGCCGCCGGTTGCCTCGCGCACCAGTTCGGCTGCCGCTTTTTGTGAGGCGTCGAGCGTGGCGAAGCCGAGTTCGCCTTTTGCAAAATCCAGCCGCTCCGTGCTCATGTCGAGCAGGCTGACATCGAGCCCGGCGATGCGCGCAAACAGCGCTGCGCCAAGGCCGATCGGCCCGGCGCCGATGACCAGCGTGCGGGCGCCTGGTTCGGCGCGAGCGCGCCGCACGGCATGCGCGCCGATGGCGAGGAATTCCACCGCCGCCGCATCGGCCAGCGACAAGCCGTTTGCCGGATAAAGATTCTGCGCCGGCACCAGGATCTGCTCGGCCATGGCGCCGTCGCGATGGACGCCAAGCACTTCGATCCTGACGCAGCAATTCGGCTTGCCGTGCCGGCAGGCGATGCATTTTCCGCAAGCGAGATAGGGATTGATGATGACGGGCTCGCCCACGGCAAGGTCGACATCTTCGCCGGTCTCGACGACGGTGCCCGACACTTCATGGCCCATGATGCGGGGATAGGCAAGGAACGGGTGCTTGCCTTCGAAGATGTGGTAGTCGGTGCCGCAGATGCCGACATGGCTGACGGCGACCAGCGCCCAGCCGGCAGGCGGCGCTCCTGGCGCCGGCCGGTCTTCCAGGACAAGCTCGCCGGGCGAGCGGCAGACAACAGCTTTCATTCGGCAATTCCAGTGTTTCTCAAAAAGGCGCCGGTCCGTTGTTAAGCAGGCCGGCGCAGAAGGTCAGGGAGAATTACTTGCCGCGACGGCGCAGCCCGTCGAAATAGACGATGATTATGATCAGCGCGCCGGTGATGATGCGCTGCCAGAACGAGTTGACGTTGAGCAGATTGGCGCCGTTGTTGATGGTGGCCAGGATGAAGGCGCCGAGCAGTGGGCCATGCACCGAGCCGACGGCGCCGAACAGCGAGGTGCCGCCGATCACCGATGAGGCGATCGCCTGCAACTCCCAACCTTCCGCCTGGGTCGGGTTGCCGATGCCGATGCGCGCCGCCAGCAGCACGCCGACGAAGGCCGCGCATAGGCCCGACAGCGTGTAGGCCATGTAGATGGTGCGCTGGACATTGACGCCCGAGAGGCGCGAGGCCTCGGCATTGGATCCCACAGAGAAGAGATAGCGGCCCCAGCGGCTGTGGTGCAGGAAGATGTAGGCCGGGATACCGACCAGGATCACCATCCAGAACAGATTGGGGATGCCGACAAAGGAACTGCGCGAGAACGCGGTGAAGCTGTCGCTGTTGATGTTGATCGAATTGCCGTTGGTCATCAACAGGCCGATGCCGCGCAACGAGGTCAGCGTCGCCAGCGTGATGATGAAGGGCGGCAGGCCCATCTTGACGATGCCGAAGCCATGGAACAGGCCGATGGCAACGCCGACCAGCAGCGTCACCAGAATGGCGACCCAGATCGGGAAGCCGGCATTGATCATCATGGCGACAATGACGGTGGCGAAGCCGACCACGGCGCCGACCGAGAGGTCGATGCCGCCGGTGATGATGACGAAGGTCTGGCCGACCGCCATGATGGCGATCATCGAGCCCTGCCGCAAAAGATTGGCGATGTTGTTGGAGGACGCGAAGCTCGGCGTCGCCACCGACAGCACGATCCAGAGCAGAACCAGCAACGCCAGAAGCGTCAGCCCGAACAGGACGTTGTAGTTCCGTTTCGGTTTTTCGATCGCGGCGGTTTCGATGCTCATGGTTCCTCCCGTTTCTTCTTGTCTGGACGGCGTTTTCAGCCGATCGCCTGCGTCAGCACGTCTTCATGGCTGGCGGCGCGAAAACCGTGGCTGGCGACCAGTTTGCCGCGCCGGAACACGTGCAGCGTATCGGCGAGCTCGTAAACCTCGGGCAGATAGGACGAGATCAGGATGATGCCGGCGCCCTTGGACAACAGTTCCCCGAACAGGCGGTAGATCTCGGCCTTGGTGCCGACATCGACGCCGACGGTCGGCTCGTCGAAGATGAACAGCTTGGCGCCATGCGCCAGCCATTTGCCGATGACGATCTTCTGCTGGTTGCCGCCGGACAGGCTGGAGGCCAGGGCGCCGCGCGTCGGCGTTTTGATGCGGAGGCCGGCGATCTGGCGATCGGCCTCGGCCTTTTCCTTCGCACCGGAGATCAGCATGTTGCTGGAGATGCGCTTGTAGATCGGCAGGTTGAGGTTGAGGCCGACCGGCAGGTTCAGGCACAGGCCCTGGTCGCGGCGGCTTTCCGGCGCCAGCGCCATGCCGAGCTTGATCGCGTCGTGCTCGGAATTGATGTGGACCGGCTTGCCTTGCCAAAGGACCTGTCCGGCCGACTTCTTGTGGCGGCCATAGAGCGTGGTGACGAACTCGCTCCGCCCGGCGCCGATCAGGCCATAGAGCCCGACGATCTCGCCGGCGCGCACCGTCATCGAGACGTCTTCGAAACCCTTGCCCGACAGGTTTTTCGCTTCAACGATCACGGCACCGGGGGTGAAATGCTCCTTATGGTAGACTTGCTCGATCGAGCGGTTGATCATCATCTTGACCAGCTCGGCGTCATTGGTCTCGGCAATGTTGCGGGTGCCGACCAGCGTGCCGTCGCGCAGCACCGAGACGCGATCGGCGAGTTCGAACACCTCTTCCATGCGATGGCTGATGTAGATGATGGTGACGCCTTCGCCCTTGAGCCTGCGGATCAGCGTGAACAGCTGGTCGGCTTCCTTGCGGGTGAGATAGGCGGTCGGCTCGTCGAAGATCAGGAATTTGGTGCCGCGCACGGTGGCGCGGGCGGCGGCGATCAGCTGCTGCTGGCCGATGGTGAGGTCACCCAGCATGACATGCGCCGGCAGGTCGAAGCCGAGACCGTCGATGATCTTCTGCGCTTCCTTGACCATGGCGCGCTGCTGCAGGATGCCGAAGCGCGAATTCTCCTCGCCGAGGAACATGTTGGCGGCGACGGTGAGATGGCGACAGAGCACGACCTCCTGATGCACGGCGTTGATGCCCAGCGCCATTGCCTCGTGCGGGGTTGCCAGCGCTGCCGGCTTGCCCTCCCAGATGACATCGCCGGAGGTGCGCGGCATGACGCCGGTCAGAAGCTTGATCAAGGTGGATTTGCCGGCGCCGTTCTCGCCGACGATGGCGTGGATCTCACCTGCCTTGAAGGCAAGGTGAACGGGCTTCAGCGCATGCGTGCCGGGATAGCGCTTTTCCAGCCCGTGCAGTTCGAGGATCGTCCTGCCGGGCGCTAGCGTTGGGGCCGGGTGCAGTTCCTGCGCCATGGGCGTCATGACAATCCTCCCAGATTGGCCTTACGATTGGCACGTCGCGATGCAGTCAAGCCGCATCGTCGAGGTGATTCAAGCCGGTGGATATTCAAGCTTGTATCCGGTGTTTCCGGGGCGCGAGGCCCCGGAAAGGATTTTTGGTCGACGGGCTCAGAGCTTCGGGTTGAGCAGGGCGTCGATCTTGGGGTCTTTCATGTTTGCCTTGGTCACCAGGTTGGCGCCTGTGTCGACATTGGCCTCGACCTTCTCGCCCTTCGAGGCGGCGAGCGCGGTCTTGATGCCGTCATAGCCCATCCGGTACGGATCCTGGACGACGAGCGCGGAAATGACGCCGTCATTGAGGAACTTGATCAGCTTCTCGTCGCTGTCGAAGCCGACCAGCGCCAGCTTGCCGCCAAGGTTGTTCTCGGCGACTGCCTGACCGACGCCCTGCGCCATGATCAGGTTGGACGCGAAGATGCCCTTGAGGTTCGGGTTGGCGGTGATCAGGTCGGTGGCGATGTTGAGACCGGTCGTTGCCTGGCCGTCGGCATATTTGTCGGCGACGAGCTTCAGCCCCGGATATTTCGCGGCCAGCTGCTCGGTGAAGCCCTGCTTGCGCTGCTCCAGCGAACCGGCGCCCGGCGCGTTGGTGATCAGGGCGACGTCGCCCTCGATCTTGCCGCCATTGGCTTCGCCGATGGCTGCTGCAAGACCGTCAGCGGCGACGCGACCGCCCTGCACATTGTCGGTGGTCAGGAACGAGGTGAACGCCTTGGAGTCGGCGCCGGAGTCGATGCCGATGACCTTGACCTTGCTGGCCGCTTCATCGATGGGCTTGCCGAGCGCCTTGAATTCGGTCGGCGCGATGACGATCGCGGCCGGGTTGCCGGCGACGGCATTCTCGAGGATCGAAACCTGGCCGTTGACGTCGGTTTCAGCCTGGGCGCCGAGTTCGGGTACGTTGACGCCGAGATCCTTGCCGGCCTTGCGGGCGCCGGCCAGGACGATCTGCCAGTAGAAGGACGTGGTGTCCTTGACGATGATCGGAATGGTCACGTCCGCCGCCGAAGCCGGCGCCGTCTGCAGCGTGCCGGCAAGCATCGAGGCGGCAGCAAGTGCCATCAGTGAGCGGCGGTTGAGAATGCTGGTCACGAATTTCATTAGGAATCCTCCCTAGATCGCCCGGTGAAGGTTGCGGAAGCTCCATTTGGATAGGCGCGGCCCAAAAGGAACTTTATCAATAAAAAACAGTTGCCGCTTTTTGATAGTGCATCGGTCCGGCCGACGCAAGCGGTGTTTCATATCGGCCTGCGCATGGCTCGGCGGGGAAACCTCCCTGCCGATCCTCAGTGCCACGTCCAGACGCTCCCGATCCTCCTTGATCATCATGGAATATTAATTCCACCGTCGAGTCAATATGGAATATTCATTCCTTCTTGAGAGCCGTGATCGTGGCGTTTCGTCAGCCGAGCTCCTGAACGATGGTGTAGGGAGTGTAGCGGGCGAATTCCGCTTGCGGCACCTGGACGTTGAACAGGTCGAGGTTGCGCGTCAGGTTGGCGGGCTTGGCCGTTCCGGTCAGCACGCTGGCCACGACAGGCTCCTGCAGCGGAAACTGCAATGCAGCCGCCGCCAGCGGATATCCGCCCTCATCAGCGATTTTCTCCATCGCCCCAACACGCTCGAGTATGTCCTGCGTCGCCGGCAGATAATCGAAATGCGCGCCGTGCACCGGCCCGGTCGCCAGGATGCCGGAGTTGAAAACGCCGCCGATGATGAGCGAAGTCTGTCGCTCACGACACAGCGGCAGCAACTCGGCTTCAGCCGAGCGGTCGAGCAGCGAATAGCGGCTGGCCAGCAGGATGCAGTCGAGCGGCGCTTCGCACAGCACGTCGAGGCAGATCTGCACCTCGTTGACGCCGAGCCCATAGGCGGAAATCACGCCGGACGTTTTAAGCTCTTCCAGCGCCTTCAAGCCGCCGTCGATCAGCTGGCGAAAGTGCAGCTTCGTCTTCTCGACGCCATGTGTGTAGGTGCCGATGTCGTGCACAAACAGGATGTCTATCCGGTTCAGCCCGAGCCGGGCATAGGAGAACTCGACCGAGCGCATGATGCCGTCATAGGAGTAGTCGTAGTCGAGCGCGAAGGGCAGCGGGTCGACATAGGAATGATCGGGAACCTGGTCTTCCGGCACCGGGCGGAACAACCGTCCGACCTTGGTCGACAGCACATAGGAATCCCGCGGCTTGTAGCGCAGGAAATCGCCGGTCCGCCGTTCCGACAGGCCGAAGCCATAGAAGGGCGCGGTGTCGAAATAGCGCAGGCCGGCATCCCAGGCTGTCTGCAGCGTCTCCATCGCCGCTTCGCGCGGACACGCCCGGTAGAGCCCGCCGATCGCCGCCCCGCCGAAGCTTATCTCGGTTACCTCGAGCGCAGTCGTGCCGATGCGGCGTTTGTCCATCCACAGCCTCCCCTTGTGAGCCGTCTTTGCAGCCCGCTTTTTTCGTCGGTGGTTAGAGCGTCGCGCCGAGGTGCCACGGCACGAACTCGTTGTCGCCGTAGCCGAACGCCTCGCTCTTGGTCTTGCGGCCCGATGCCGTCTCGACGATGAGTTCGAAGAGTTCCCGGCCCATGCCGGCGATGGTCTTCTCACCCGAAGCGATGACGCCGCAATTGACGTCCATGTCCTCTTCCATCTGGTGGTACATGGTCGAGTTGGTGGCGACCTTGATCGACGGCGTGGGCCGGCAGCCGAAGCAGGAGCCGCGGCCGGTGGTGAAGACGATGATGTTGGCGCCGCCCGCCACCTGACCGGTCGCCGAGACCGGGTCGTAACCGGGCGTGTCCATGAACACCAGGCCACTGCCGGTGACCTTTTCGGCATAACCGAAGACGCCGTTGAGCGGAGTCTGGCCGCCTTTGGCCACGGCGCCCAGCGACTTTTCCAGGATGGTGGTCAGACCGCCGCGCTTGTTGCCGGGCGAGGGGTTGTTGTCGATCGAGGCGCCGTGCTTGGCGACATGGTCCTCCCACCATTTGACGAAACCGTCGAGCTTCTTGGCGATCTCCGGCGTTGCCGCGCGATAGGCGAGCAGATGTTCGGCGCCATAGATCTCCGTCGTCTCCGACAGGATGCCGATGCCGCCGACGCCGGCCAGGATGTCGACCGCCGCTCCCAGCGCGGGATTGGCGGTGATGCCCGACATGCCGTCGGAACCGCCGCATTGCAGGCCGACGACGATCTCCGAGACCGGGATCGGCTCGCGCTGATACTGGCCGACTTCCTCGGCGATTTCGGCGAGCACGCCCATCGCCTTTGCGACCGATTTGCGCGAACCGCCGGCGTCCTGGATGTTGAAATGGCGTTTTCCCGCCGCCGCACCCTTCTGGCCGTAAAGGGTGAGCTGGTTGACCTCGCAGCCGAGGCCGACCATCAACGCGCCGCCGAAATTCGGATGGCGGGTGTAACCGGCGAGCGTGCGGTGCAGCACCATCATGCCGTCGCCGGTGCCGCTCATGCCGCAGCCCTGGCCATGGACGATCGGGACGAAGCCGTCGATCCCCGGATATTTCGGCAACAGCACGCGGTTGGCCTCGTCGGCAATGGCGTGGCAGACGGTGGCCGAGCAATTGACGCTGGCGATGATGCCGATGAAGTTGCGCGTGCCGGCACGGCCATCGGCGCGACGATAGCCCATGAATGTCCGGGCGCGGTCAGCTTCGGTGGCATGCTCCGCTTCGCTCGGCGGCACGACCGGCAGACGGCCGGACTCGAAGACCAGATTGTGCGAATGGACGTGGTCGCCGGGCGCGATGTCCTGGGTGGCGCGGCCGATGGCCTGGGCATACTTGACCACCGCCTCGCCGGCGGCGATAGGCTTGATCGCCACCTTGTGGCCGGGCTCGATCAAGGCCGTGGCGACGGCGCCGCCGGGCAGAGGGGTGCCGATCTCGATGCGGCCATTGGCGACCGCGACATTGTCGGCGGGGGACAGAAGAATGCTGTTCGAGGCGTTCACGGGCAGTTTCCTGGGTCTGTTCCTGGGGATGCGCGGATTGACACGCGTCTGTTTACATATAATGTCTTTTATCGTGAAAAAACATTTGTGCGTCAATTGTTTTTTCAGGAGGAGACCATGCGTCCGATGGACGCTTGGCTTGTGGGGAGCGGCGTCTGACACGCAGAGCGTTTTGCTTTGCCGGGTGAGCGCCAGGACATATGTGATATCGCGCTTCAAGCCAGCCACAGCAAGCGCCGGCGCGCAACGGGGCAGGGATGTCGAAGAGCAACAACGTCTACAAGGACGCTTACAACAGGGGTCTGCGGCTGCTCGATGAAACGCAGAGCCTGCCGTCGGAGCCGGAACTGGGCACTTTGCTCGGCGTCAGCCGGACCACCGTGCGCACCATTCTGGCGCGCATGGAAGAGACCGGGCTGATCGCGTGGAACAAACGCAGCAAGACAGTGCTCAGGGCGCCGAAGCCGGATGATTTCTTCCCCGAGGAGGAGACAGACACACTGGCCCAGATCATCGAGCGGTCGTTTATGCGCAGATTGCTGGCTGGCGGCGCCGAGGCCGGCATGCAGATCAACGAGCTCGAACTGGCGCGCGAGATCGGCGTCGGCACCACCAGCGTGCGCGAGTTCCTCATCCGCTTCTCCCGCTTCGGCCTGATCGAGAAGCGGCGCAACAGCCACTGGGTGCTGAAGGGGTTTACGCGAGCCTTCGCGCTCGAACTCACTGAAATCCGCGAGATGTTCGAGATACGCTCGGCGGCGGCCTTTGCCGCCTTGCCTGGGGATAGTCCGGTCTGGGCGGATCTCGACCGGCTGGAAGACGAGCACCGGCTTCTGGCCAGCGAAATCGCCATCCGCTTCAACGAATTCTCGGAGCTAGACGAGCGCTTCCACCGGCTGATCCACCGGGCGTCGCACAACCGCTTCATCGTCGATTTCTACGACGTCATCGCCATGATCTTTCACTACCACTACCAGTGGAACAAGGCGCAGGAGCGCGAGCGCAACGAAGTCGCGGTGAGCGAGCATCTCGCCTACATCGCGGCGCTGAAATCGCGCGATCTCGGCAAGGTCGACGCCGCCTGCCGCAAGCATCTGAAGTCGGCACGCCACACGCTGTTGACGTCGATCCCGGAAATCGGCGGCCGCCCGGCTTCCTGAGCGCGACGTCCGAAGGGACGTTATGCGCACAAGATCTCTGCCTCATGCCGTTATCCCAAACCGCTGCGCACTTTTGTGCGACATGGATCGAACGCGCCGCGTTGCCGCAGCGATGATTTGGCGATTTTCCGCCGACATGCCGCGTGCTAGATATCCACGCGTTGCTGCGTGAAGAGGCAGGTCTTTGGACTTCCGGCGTAAGAGATGGAGCATGACGGCCGCCTTTGTCGCGGCCTGTGTGCTGCTGCTCCAGTCGACGCTCGGCGTGCTTGCTTTCGGCATTGCGCCGGATGCCTCGCAACTCGACGCTTTCGGCAACGTCATCTGCAGCCATGATGGGGCGGTCCAGCTTCCCGGCGGCGATCCGCACCAGCAGCATATGCCCGCGTGCTGCATGCTCGGCTGCAGCATGGCCTCCGTCGCCTATGCGCCGCCAGCAGGCGTCGGCGTGGCGCCGGTGAGCCTGTCTTTTGAAACAGTCGCGTTTCTCCCGCCGGCAGTCAGGCATCCCGACGTCACGCGTGAGCGCTCTCCGGCCAATCCGCGCGCGCCGCCGCTTGCGGGCTGAAAAACCGCCGCTCGCTTCGCGTAACCTGCGCAGGCGATAATCATCCAATGATAAACACGTTCGCAGCCGGACAAAGGCGCGACCTCATATTCATGGAGCCTACCCATGTTCCTTTTTCTTCGTGCCGGCGCGTTGCGCCGCAGTGCCCCTTTCTCCATCACTATCGAGCAGCGTCTCGGCAGCGCCCTCTTCGCCTTTGCACTGTTGTTCGCCGGCCCCCATTCCGTCCTTGCGCATGAGTTCAAGGCCGGTGACATCGAGATCGAGCATCCCTGGTCGCGCGCCACGCCGGCCGGCGCCAAGGTTGCCGGCGGCTATTTCACCATCGTCAACAAGGGCAGCGCAGCGGACCGGCTGCTGTCGATTTCCTCCGACATTTCGGGGAAGGCCGAACTTCATGAAATGGGGGTGAAGGATGGCGTCATGACCATGCGCCCGGTCAGTGGCGGCCTGGACATTCCGGCGGGCGGCAAGATCACGCTGGGTCCCGGCGCCTACCACGTGATGTTCATGGATTTGAAGCAGCCCCCTAAAGAAGGCCAGATGTTTGCCGCTAAGCTGACTTTCGAGAGGGCCGGAACCGTGACCGTCGAGTTTGCCGTGCAAGCCATAGGCAGCGCGCCACCCCTGGAAGACAACGACTGACCAATTATTGCCAATCAATTTTTTCGAGAGGGACCCATCATGAACAAGCATCATTTGCCGGCCGCTGCATTCCTCGTCCTGGGGACAAGTGCCGCCTTCGCCCATATCACGCTCGAAACACAGGAGGTTGCGGTCGGTTCGACCTACAAGGCCGTGCTGCGCGTGCCGCATGGCTGCGACGGCAAGGCGACGATTGCCGTGCGCGTGCAGATCCCGGAAGGGGTGATCGGGGTGAAGCCGATGCCCAAGCCCGGCTGGACGCTGCAGGTCAAGAAAGGCAAGTACGAGAAATCCTACCAGCTCTATGGCGAGGCGGTGACCTCGGGCGTCAAGGAAGTCGACTGGAGCGGCGGCAGCCTGCCGGATGAATTTTATGACGAGTTCGTCTTCCGCGGCACGTTGGCCGCCGATCTGCCGGCCGGGCAAAAACTCTATTTTCCGGTGGTGCAGGAATGCGATGGGGCCACCACGCGTTGGATAGAGATTCCGGCGGCTGGTCAGGATGAGGATGCGCTGGAAGATCCGGCGCCCGGCCTCAACCTGCTGCCGAAGAAATGATGCATTGGCGGCGCGCTGCTTCGAAGCGGCGCGCCACTGTTTTGGTGGATGGCATGAACGTGGCCTGTTTTCAGCGGATAGAACGGACAGCCGGCAGGTGCTTCGGCCTGCTGGCCGCGATCCTGCTGCTTGCCGTCCTTGCCACGCCAAACCAGGCCTTTGCCCATGCGGCGCTGATCAAGGCCGAGCCTGCCGACGGCGCGGTTCTGGAGCGAGCGCCGACGCAATTTTCGCTGACCTTCAGCGAGCCTGTGTCGCCGCTGGTGCTGACCTTGGTGCGGCCCGACGGTACGCCTGTCGCTTTGACCTCGTTTCGGTTGAGCGACCAAACGGTTGAGATCGACAATCCACAAAAGCTCGGGCCGGGCACCCATGTCTTGAGCTGGCGGGTGATTTCCGCCGATGGCCATCCGGTCGGCGGCTCGGTGCTGTTTTCCGTTGGCGCGCCAAGTGCGGCGCCGGCGGTGGGGGAAGCTGTCGATATAGATTTGCGGTCAGCGATCTGGACCGGCAAGGTTCTTCTCTACATCGGGCTTTTCCTCGGCATTGGCGGCGCCTTCGCGCTGACATGGCTGGCGCAAGGCCAGCGCTCAGGCCAGCGCTTCGTCATTGCCGCCATCCTGTGCGGGCTGGTCGCAGCACCCCTGTCGCTCGGGTTCCAGGGGCTGGACGCGCTGGGCGCGCCACTCGCCCGGCTGGCGCAACCGGTGGTCTGGCGGACGGCGCTTGGCACCAGCTTCGGCTGGACGGTGCTGATTTCGCTGGCGGCGCTCGGGCTTGGCCTGCTGTCGTTGGTCGGATCGCGTGCTGGCGCCAGGCCGTTGGCGCTCGCCGGGCTGGCCGGTGTGGGTGCAGCCCTTGCCGCCAGCGGCCATGCCAGTGCAGCCGAACCGCAATGGCTGACGCGGCCTATGGTGTTCCTGCATGGCGCCGGCATCGCTTTCTGGGCTGGAGCATTGCTGCCGCTCGGCCTGGCGTTGAGCAGCCAATCGGTGGAAACCGGGGCGTTCCTGCGGCGGTTTTCGCGCGCGATCATGCCCGTGGTGGTAGTGCTTGCCGCCGCCGGTGTGGTGCTCGCCATCATCCAGGTGCAGACACCGGCGGCACTGGTCAACACCGCCTATGGCCGGCTGCTGCTGATCAAGCTGGCGCTGCTGGTGTTTCTGTTCACGCTGGCGGCGGTCAATCGATGGCGGCTCACCGCCTTGGCCGAGGCCGGAGCGACGGAAGTGCGGCGACGGCTTAGCCGCTCGATCTCAGTCGAAATGCTGATCGTGCTCCTGATCTTCGGCGTTGCCGCCGGCTGGCGCTTCACGCCGCCGCCACGGGCCCTGGCAATCGCCGCGGCACAACCGACGTCGACCCATATCCACACTATGAAGGCGATGGCCGACATCGACATCACGCCCGGCCATACCGGGGAGGTCACCGCCTCCATCGTCATCATGGATGGCGATTTCGGCCCGCTCGACGCCAAGGAAGTGACGCTGGTGCTGTCCAAGCCCGATTCGGGGATCGAGCCGATCAAGCGTCCGGCGACCAAGCCAGGCGACGGCACCTGGCGGGTCGATAATCTCGTCATTCCGATTCCAGGCCGCTGGACGGCGCGGCTCGATGTTCTGGTTTCGGATTTCGAAGTGATAAAGATCGAAGCGCCGATCGATATCCGCGCCGAGTGATATTCAGCCCGCCCGCGAAGGACGCTCAGCCGAGTTCCTGGGCTAACCCGATGAGATGCCCTTCCGGCCCGCGGATGTAGCAGAGCCGATACACGTCCTCGTAACGGACGACTTCACCGACCAGCTGCGCGCCACGCTTGCGGAGCCTTTCAAGCGTGTCGTCGATGTCGTCCACGGTAAACATGACGCGCAGGTAGCCCAAGGCATTGACCGGGGCGTTGCGGTGATCGGCAACGACAGGCGGCGTGAGGAAGCGGGAGAGCTCGAGCCGGCCATGACCGTCCGGTGTGCGCATCATGGCAATCTCGACGTGCTGATCGCCGAGCCCGGTGACACGTCCGGCCCACTCGCCTTCGATCGTCGCCCGCCCTTCCAGTTCGAGGCCGAGCTCGCGAAAGAAAGCAACTGTCTCGTCGAGGTCCTCGACGACGATTCCGACATTGTCCATCCGTTTGACTGCCATGTGTCCAACCTATCGCCATATGTTCGATCGGCAAGGCGTCGCCTGGTCACCAACTGACCCTTCCTGACTCGGTCTGACACAACGCAGACGCAACACAATTCGGCGAGGCGGTTGACGTGGCGCGAAAGGCCCGTCAATCATCTCGCCGAAAAGTGGGCATCCCGAAAAACGCGGCCTCAACAAAATCCGAAAGCAGGGAAGAAACGATGGAAAAAGCCGAAATAGGCCTGATCGGCCTTGGCACAATGGGCTCCAACCTCGCGCTCAACATTGCCGAGCACGGGCACCGCATCGCCGTCTTCAACCGCACCAAGGCGCGCACCGATGCCTTCCTCGAAGGCGCCGGTTCGCTCAGGGACATGGTGGTGCCCTGCTACAGCCTGGAGGAACTGGCAGCTGCGATCAAGCCGCCACGCCCGGTCATCATCATGGTGCTGGCCGGCAAGCCGGTCGACGAACAGATCGAAGCGCTGCGCGGCGTGTTGTCTGACAACGATATCGTCATCGATGCCGGCAACGCCAATTTCCGCGATACGATGCGGCGCTTTTCGGAACTGTCGGGCTCAGGTCTCACCTTCATCGGCATGGGCGTATCCGGCGGCGAGGAAGGCGCGCGCCATGGACCGTCGATCATGGTCGGCGGCACCGAAGACTCCTGGAAGCGCGTCGAACGCGTGCTGACCGCGATCTCGGCCAAGTTCAAGGATGAACCGTGCGCTGCCTGGCTTGGCACAGACGGCGCCGGGCATTTCGTGAAAACCATCCACAACGGCATCGAATATGCCGACATGCAGATGATCGCCGAGATCTACGGCATCCTGCGTGACGGTCTCGGCATGGGGCCGAAGGAGATCGGCAAGGTCTTCGAGGACTGGAACAAGGGCCGGCTCGATTCGTATCTGATCGAGATCACCGCCAAGGTGCTGGCCGCCGACGATGCAAAGACCGGCAAGCCGGTGGTCGACATCATCCTCGACCGTGCCGGCCAGAAGGGCACCGGCAAATGGTCTGTCATCGAGGCGCAGCAGCTCGGCATTCCGGCGACGGCCATCGAGGCGGCAGTGGCGGCCCGCGTGCTGTCCTCGATCAAGGATGAGCGGCAGGCGGCCGAAAAAGCCTATGGCAATATCGGCGTCACCAAGATCTCCGGCGACAAGGCGGCACTTCTGAAAGACCTGGAGCTGGCGCTGCTCGCCGGCAAGATCGCCGCCTATGCACAAGGTTTCGCGGTGATGAGCGCCGCCTCGAAGGAGTTCAACTGGAACTTGCCGATGCCGACCATCGCCAAGATCTGGCGTGCCGGCTGTATCATCCGCTCGCAGATGCTCGACACCATGGCGGAAGCCTTCGGCTCGGGCGGCGCGTCCACCAACCTTTTGATGGCGCTGGCTTTCACCACCATGATGCAGGAGGCGCATCCGTCGCTTAGGCGCACCGTTGCCAAGGCATCGGAAGCAGGCTCGCCGGTGCCTGCACTGGCGTCGGCACTTGCCTATTTCGACAGCTACCGCCAGGGCCGCGGCACCTCGAACCTGATCCAGGCGCAGCGCGACTTCTTCGGCGCGCATGGCTTCGAGCGCATCGGCGAGCAGGGCGCTTTCCATGGGCCATGGGGAAGTGGAGCGGCCGGATAGGGTCAGGTGAGGCGGACCTCTCAGGTCGTGCCAGTCAGCCCTGATACGCGACGACGTCGCCTGGCTTGACCACTGTCTGCAAAGAGCCAGGTGCCGCGCCGCCTATCCAGCCCAGCACGGCGCGGGCAAGCTCGGTGCCGGCGAGGCGGAAGTCTTCGTTGACGATCAGCAACTCCCGGCGGAACAGATGCAGCAGTTCCGACGATTGCTTGGACACGACATCGACGTCGCGGCCGAGTTTCAGGCCGGCATCCTCGATGCCGGCGACGATGGCCAGCGTCGCTGCGGCGGCGCTGCTGACGAAACCGTCCGGCCTGACGTCGCGGCGCATCAACTGCGCGGTCCGCGTCCTGATCTGATCGATCGACTGGTCGATCGAAACAGCGTTGAACGGCACTTCGCTGGCGTCGACCTCGCTCAGTGCGTCGGCAAAGCCATTGACCGTGTGGTCGTAATAGGTGAGCCCGACCGGCGGCGCTACCAGCGCCAGCCGGCGCCGGCCGACGCTGGCCAGATGGCGTACCGCTTCGGCGGCGAAGGCGTAATTGTCGAAGTCGTGATAGGGGTGGACAAGCCCCATATCGGTGCGGCCATGCGTGGCAAAGGGTATGCCACGCTCCAGCATGTAGCGGGCGCGCGGATCGTTGGGCTGCGTGCGTGAGATGATGACGCCATCGGCCGAGCCGGACTCGACCAGATACTTTACCGGGTCCAGCGGATCCTGCGAGCGCGAGTAGGGCGTGACGATCAGGTGATAGGGTGTGTCGGCAATGACCTCCGAGACGCCGTAGATGATGTCCGAGACAAAGCTCATGATCTCGCGCTCGGTATTGAGCACGAGGCTGATAACATTGGTCTTGCCAGTCCGCAGGCGCACGCCGGCGCGGTTCGGCCGGTAGCCGATCTGCCTGGCGACGAGTTGAACCCGCCGCCTGGTCTCGGCGCCGATCTCGGGTGCATCCTTGAGCGCGCGCGAGACGGTGGTGACGCCGAGCCCGGTCATGAAGGCAAGCGTTTTCAGCGTCGGCCGCTCATGCGCCGACGCCTCGTCGTCCTTCTCCGTCTGGTCCCTGTCCATTCGTCCCGCCCCGTCAGGCGCATAGCAGCCGCCGGACCAGCCGACAATCGCTTCGATGACGATGTGGCACGGTTCTTCGCCGTCAGGCCTCAATATACTGAAACGTTACAGATTTCCAACATCGCAGCGCGTGGGTCTCTCAAGCCATGGTTTTGGCAGGGTTTGGCGGCCAGAAACGTTGCGCGAGAATCAGGTTCGAGACGGTTTTCTTGCGCTGCAGCATGATTTTGCAGCGCAGCACCCGGTTTTGCGCGGAGTTTGCCGGTTTGCACGCAACGAATTTGTTCGCGCCTCGAAAAAACATTCGAGCGCGTTTATCTCAGGGGTTGCACGCTCCGCATAATTGCCGTATCGAAAATCTGTAACGTTTCAGATTCTGGGAGGAACCGAAATGCGCTATAGACTTTTGACCGCTGCCCTTGCCGCGACGGCCGCGCTTCAGCTTGCCGGCCCGGCGGCCGCCACCGACCTGGAAGTCACCCATTGGTGGACGTCGGGCGGCGAGGCGGCGGCGGTTGCGGAATTCGCGAAGGCTTTTGACGCGACCGGCAATCACTGGGTCGACGGCGCCATTGCCGGATCCGGCGGCACGGCACGGCCGATCATGATCAGCCGCATCACCGGCGGCGATCCGATGGGCGCCACCCAGTTCAATCACGGCCGGCAGGCCGAAGAACTGGTGCAGGCCGGCCTGATGCGCGACCTCACCGATGTCGCCACCAAGGGCAAGTGGACGGAAATCGTGCGGCCGAAGAGCCTGCTCGACAGCTGCACCATCGACGGCAAGATCTATTGCGTGCCGGTCAATATCCACTCCTGGCAGTGGTTGTGGCTGTCGAACGAAGCCTTCGAGAAGGCCGGCGTGCCGCTGCCGAAGGACTGGAATGAATTCGTGGCGGCAGCGCCCGCCCTGGAAAAGGCGGGCATCATCCCGCTCGCTGTCGGCGGACAGGCCTGGCAATCTTCCGGCGCCTTCGACGTGCTGCTGGCGGCGGTCGGCGGCACCGACGCGTTCCTTAAGGTCTACAAGGACAAGGATGCCAAGTTCGCCGCCGGGCCCGAGATCGCCAAGGTCTTCAAGGCCGCCGACGATGCCCGCAAGATGGCGAAGAACACCAATGTGCAGGACTGGAACCAGGCAACCAATCTCGTCATCACCGGCAAGGCCGGTGGCCAGATCATGGGTGACTGGGCGCAAGGCGAGTTCCAGGTTGCCGGCAAGGTCGCCGGCAAGGACTATGCCTGCCTGCCGGGCCTCGGTCTGAACGAAGTGATCGCCACCGGCGGCGACGCCTTCTATTTCCCGCTGCTCAAGGATGCCGACAAGTCCAAGGCGCAGGAGGTGTTGGCAGAGACGCTGCTCGACCCTAAGACTCAGGTCGCCTTCAATCTCAAGAAGGGCTCGCTGCCGGTGCGCGGTGACGTCGATCTCAATGCGGCGAACGACTGCATGAAGAAGGGTCTGGCGATCCTCGCCAAGGGCGCCGTCATCCCGTGGACGGACCAACTGCTTTCGCAGGATACCCAGAAGCAGAAGGAAGATCTCTTCGCCGAATTCTTCGCCAAGCCGGACCTGACCATCGAAGACGCGCAGAAGCGCTTTGCCGACCTCATCGCTTCGGCAGACTGACGTTGGAGGCAATACACCTCGATCCCGGCCTTGCGAAAGCAGGGCCGGGATCGCACCGCCCTTACCCAGCCGGCTGACGAGATGAGCAAGAGCGAACGCCCCAACCCGCTGTTCCGCAACATCAATGCGAAGGTCGCCTCGATCCCGATGATCCTCACCGCGTCGGTGGTTTTCGTCGGCGGCACCGTCTGGACGGTGTTCTATTCCTTTACCAATTCGAAGCTGCTGCCACGGCTGAATTTCGCCGGGCTCGACCAGTATTACCGGCTGTGGGCGACGCCGCGCTGGCTGATCTCGATCGAGAACCTTTTGATCTACGGCGCGATCTCGCTCGTGTTCTCACTGGTCATCGGCTTCCTGCTTGCAGCGCTTCTCGACCAGAAGATCCGTTTCGAGGACACGTTCCGCACCATCTTCCTCTATCCGTTCGCGCTTTCCTTCATCGTCACCGGCCTGGTCTGGCAGTGGCTGCTCAATCCGGATTTCGGCATCCAACATGTGGTGCGGGACCTCGGCTGGACGAGCTTCAACTTCGACCCGCTCTACAATTCCAGCATCGTCATCTACGGCATTTCGATTGCGGCGCTGTGGCAAGGCACCGGGCTCATTATGTGCCTGATGCTGGCCGGCCTGCGCGGCATCGACGAGGACATCTGGAAGGCAGCGCGGGTAGACGGGATCCCGATGTGGAAGACCTATCTGTTCATCGTCATCCCGATGATGCGGCCGGTTTTCATCACCACGCTGGTCATCATCGCGTCGGGCATCGTCAAGGTCTACGACCTCGTTGTCGCCCAGACCAGCGGCGGCCCCGGAATCGCCTCCGAAGTGCCGGCCAAATATGTCTATGACTACATGTTCTTCGCACAGAATCTTGGCCAGGGCTTTGCCGCCTCGACCATGATGCTGCTCTCGGTGGTGATCGTCGTCGTGCCGTGGGCCTACCTTGAATTTGGAGGCAGGAAGCGTGGCTGACCCGGCCGTCCCTTTGCCCGCCAGCGCGGGTGCCGCCGAGCGCGAAGCCTCCGGGCCGCGCGGGCCGAAGCCGCGGCATGTCTTCTCGCGCCGCAATATCTTCCTCTATGGCACGCTGATCGTGGTGGCCGTCTACTATCTGCTGCCGCTCTACGTGATGGTCGTAACCTCGCTCAAGGGCATGCCCGAGATACGGATGGGCAATATCTTCTCGCCGCCGCTCGAAATCACGTTCGAACCGTGGGTGAAGGCGTGGGCGACCGCCTGCACCGGCCTGAATTGCGACGGGCTTTCGCGCGGCTTCTGGAATTCGGTGCGCATCACCGTGCCGTCGGTGCTGCTGTCGATCGCGATCGCCTCGGTGAACGGCTATGCGCTCGCCAACTGGCGCTTCAAGGGCGCCGACACATTCTTCGTCATCCTGATCGTCGGCGCCTTCATCCCCTATCAGGTGATGATCTATCCGATCGTCATCATCCTGCGCGAGATCGGCCTCTACGGCAGCCTCAGCGGCCTGGTGATCGTCCATTCCATCTTCGGCATGCCGATCCTCACGCTTTTGTTCCGCAACTATTTTGCCTCGATGCCGGAAGAGCTGTTCAGGGCGGCACGGGTCGACGGCGCCGGCTTCTGGGGCATCTTCCTGCGGATCATGGCGCCGATGTCGCTGCCGATCTTCGTCGTCGCCATCATCCTGCAGGTGACCGGCATCTGGAACGACTTCCTGTTCGGCGTCGTCTACACCCGCCCCGACACCTATCCGATGACGGTGCAGCTCAACAACATCGTCAATTCGGTGCAAGGCGTGAAGGAGTACAACGTCAACATGGCCGCCACCATCCTGACCGGCCTTGTGCCACTCATCGTCTACTTCATTTCCGGCAAGCTTTTCGTGCGCGGCATCGCCGCCGGTGCGGTGAAAGGGTGATGGCGATGACGGCAGCCAACGGCACCAGCGTTTCGATCCAGGACCTGTCCCTGAACTTCGGCTCTGTATCGGTGCTGCAGACCCTCAATCTCGAGGTCGCAGAGGGCGAGTTCATCGTGCTGCTCGGTCCATCGGGCTGCGGCAAGTCGACCTTGCTCAACTGCATCGCCGGGCTGCTCGATATTTCCGAAGGCCGCATCTTCATCAAGGGCAAGAACGTCACCTGGGAAGAGCCCAAGGATCGCGGCATCGGCATGGTGTTCCAGTCCTATGCGCTTTATCCGCAAATGACGGTGGAGAAGAACCTGTCGTTCGGCCTGCGCGTTGCCGGCGTGCCCAGGGACGAGATCGCCAAGCGCATCGCCCGCGCCGCCGAGATCCTGCAGATCGAGCCGCTTTTGCAGCGCAAGCCCGCGGCCTTGTCCGGCGGCCAACGCCAGCGCGTGGCGATCGGGCGGGCGCTGGTGCGCGACGTCGACGTCTTCCTGTTCGACGAGCCACTATCCAATCTCGACGCCAAGCTGCGCTCGGAACTGCGCGTCGAAATCAAGCTTCTGCATCGCAAGCTGCAGAACACCATGATCTACGTCACCCACGACCAGATCGAGGCGATGACGCTGGCCGACCGTATCGCGGTAATGCGCGGCGGCGTCATCCAGCAGCTTGACGCGCCGCAGACGATCTATAACCGGCCGGTCAACCGGTTTGTCGCCGGCTTCCTCGGCTCGCCGGCGATGAATTTCCTCGAAGGGGAGCTGGAGGCCAGTGCTGCTCCAGTGTTCAGGACCGACGGTGTTTCGGTGCCGCTCGATCGCTATACCTTTGACGGCACGGAGCGCCCGGCCGGCGCTTGCGTGCTGGGCATCCGGCCTGAACATATCGCTTTCGGTGACGCGGCGAAGTCGATGCCGTTTTCCGCCGGCGGTTCGGTCGAGATCGTGGAGCCGATGGGTTCCGACACGCTGGTGTGGACGAAGCTTGCCGGCCGCAACCTCTCCTTCCGCGTCGAGGCGGAACGGACGCTGCGCAGCGGCGATCCGATCCAGTTCGGTTTCGATCCGGCGCGCGCCTCGCTGTTCGACGCTGCGACCGGCAATCGCCTGTGACCCTCTAGAATCATCCGCAAACCATCCTCCCAAGAACGATCCCCCTAAAACGATCTCGCGAAAACGATCCCCCGAAAACATCCCCAAGCCTTAACCACCCAAGAAACGGACAGAGACGATGAACTGGTCATTCCAACTCTACAGCGCCCGCAATTTCCAGCCGTGGGACGGCATCCTGAAAATGCTTGGTAAGCTCGGCTACAAGGAAGTCGAAGGTTTCGGCGGCGTCTATGACGACCCCAAGGCGTTCCGCGCCGAACTCGACAAGAACGGGCTTTCGATGCCGACCGGACATTTCTCGATCGATGCGCTGGAGAATGATTTCGACGGCGTACGCAAAACAGCCGACGCACTCGGCATTACGCTCGTCATCTGTCCCTATCTCGTGGCCGAGCAGCGGCCGGCCGACGCTGCCGGCTGGCGCGGCTTCGGCGAGCGTCTGGCCAAGGTCGGCGAGACCGCAATAAAAGCTGGCTACGGCTTTGCCTGGCACAACCATGATTTCGAGTTCAAGACACTCGCCGACGGCTCGGTGCCGCAGGATCACATCCTGTCGGCTGCGCCCGACATCGGCTGGGAGATGGACGTCGCCTGGGTAGCCCGCGGCGGCGTTGATCCGCTGCCGTGGATCGAAAAGCACGGCAAGCGCATCAGCGCCGTCCATGTCAAGGACATGGCCAAGTCAGGCGAAGGCCTTGACGAGGACGGCTGGGCGGATGTCGGCCACGGCACCATCGACTGGGCCGGCCTGATCAAGACACTTCGGGCGAAGAGCGCGGCCAGATACTACGTCATGGAACAGGACAACCCCAACGACATCGAGCGCTTCGCCAGCCGCTCGCTCGCATCCGTCAAGGCTTACTAGGAACAATCATCATGGCAAAGAAACTGGGTATCGGCGTCATCGGCTGCGGCAACATCTCGAAAGCGTATTTCTCGCTGGCGCCGCTGTTTCGCGGCATCGAGATGCGTGCCTGCGCCGACATCAACATGGACGCGGCGAAGGCACGGGCGAAGGAGTTCGAGCTGCGCGCCGAGACCGTCGAAGAACTGCTCAAGGACGACGAGATCGATATCATCGTCAACCTCACCATCCCGGCGGTGCACTACGAGGTGTCGAAGCAGATCCTCGATGCCGGCAAGCACGTCTATTCGGAAAAGCCGTTCGTGCTGTCGGTCAAGGAAGGCCTCGACCTCAAGAGCCGGGCCGAGAAGAAAGGGCTGCGCATCGGTTCGGCTCCGGACACTTTCCTCGGCGGCGCGCACCAGCTGGTGCGCAACCTCATCGACACCGGCGCGCTCGGCAAGATCACCAGCGGCACCTGTCATGTGATGGGCCACGGCATGGAGCACTGGCACCCCAATCCCGATTTCTTCTTCCAGCCGGGCGCCGGGCCGGTGCTCGATATCGGACCTTACTACATCACCAACCTGATCCAGCTGATCGGGCCGGTGAAGCAGGTGGCGGCCTTCGCGACGACGCCTGCCAAGGAACGCACGATCTCATCGAAGCCGCGCGCGGGCGAGAAAATCCCGGTCAACACGCCGACGACGATCCACGGCTTGCTGGAGTTCGAGAACGGCGCCGTGATCACGCTCAACACCAGCTGGGACGTCTGGGCGCATGGTCACGCGCCGATGGAACTCTATGGCGAGACGGGCACGGTGTTCGTGCCGGATCCGAATTTCTTCGGTGGCGACGTGCGCATAACCAAGGCGGCAAAACCGGTGAAGAAACTGCCGAAATGGCAGCATCCGTTCGGCGTGCTCAACGAAATGCACGGCCAGGGCATGATGGCCAACTACCGCACCGCAGGCCTTGCCGACATGGCGCTGGCGATCGCCGAGGGCCGGCCGCATCGTTGCTCGATGGAGCTCGCGCTGCATGCGGTCGACGTCATGACCGGCCTGTTGCGGTCGGGCGAGACCGGCAAGTTCGTCGCCATGCAGACCAGCTGCGAGCGGCCGGCTGCACTCGGCGTCAAGGACGCAAAAGGACTGTTGGCGAAGCAGAAATGAGGTAGAAGGGTGTCGGCGCGCTCGCGCCGACACCCATACAATCCAGGATCTGTACCCATGCGCTGGCAGCCGGCTGAACACCGCTATGAGAAAATGCTCTACAACAGATGTGGGCGATCCGGCCTGAAACTGCCGGCGATCTCGCTCGGCCTGTGGCACAATTTCGGCAACGACACGCCGCACAAGACCAAGCAGGCGATCGCGCGCAAGGCCTTCGATCTCGGCATCACCCATTTCGATCTCGCCAACAATTACGGCCCGCCGCCCGGCTCGGCCGAGATCGCCTTCGGCGAGATATTGCGCACCGACTTCGCCGGCTATCGGGACGAGCTGATCATCTCGACCAAGGCGGGCTATGAGATGTGGGCAGGGCCTTATGGCGAATGGGGCAGCCGCAAATATGTGCTGGCGAGCCTCGACCAGAGCCTGAAGCGGATGGGGCTCGACTATGTCGACATCTTCTATTCGCACCGCTTCGATCCGGATACGCCGCTTGAGGAAACGATGGGCGCTCTCGACCATGCGGTGCGTTCCGGCAAGGCGCTCTATGCCGGCATCTCGTCCTACAATTCGCAGCGCACGCGCGAGGCGGCCGACATATTGAAGCAGCTCGGTACGCCCTGCATCATCCATCAGCCGAGCTATTCGATGCTCAACCGCTGGGTCGAAGAGGACGGACTGCTCGATACGCTGGAAGGGCTCGGTGTCGGATCGATCGTGTTCTCGCCGCTGGCGCAAGGCATGCTGACCGACAAATATCTCGGCGGCATCCCCGAGGGTAGCCGCGCCAGCCAAGGCAAGTCGCTGCGGCCCGCCTTCATCAACGAAAAGACCATCGCTAACATCCAGGCGCTGAACGCGATCGCCGGCAAGCGTGGCCAGACGCTGGCGCAGATGGCGCTAGCCTGGGTGCTGCGCAAGGGCCGGGTCACCTCGGCGCTGATCGGCGCCAGCCGGCCCGAACAGGTCGAGGACTGCGTCGGCGCGCTCAAGGTGCTCGAGTTCAGCGATGCCGAGCTCGCCGAAATCGACACTTACGCACGCGAGTCCGACATCAATCTGTGGGCGGCGTCGGCCGAGCGCAAAGGCCCGCCGCGGAAGTAAGCGGAACAGCCGGCACCGGACATGAATCAAAACGGCGGGAAAGATCCCGCCGTTTTGCGTTTATCAAGCTTCGGGCCCGTTCAGGGCTTCTTGGCCGTGCCGAGACCGGCCTTGGGCGCCGCCGCGGCTGCGGGAGCCGGGGTCTTCATCTTGGCTTCGATCCAACCCGTATAGTTGGCCAATCGCGTGTAGATGCCATAGGCATTCTTGTGGCCGCAAGCGGCGGTGCCGTCGGACGGACCTTCGCCCCAGGAGACGACGCCGACCTGGACCGGACCGTTGGCGCCGGTCATGAACAGCGGACCGCCGCTGTCGCCGTTGCAGGCGTCGCGTTCGCCGCTGTCGGTGCCGGCGCAGATCATGTTCTTGGTCAGCGGATCCGACATATCGGCGGCGATCGCATTGGCGGCGGCATCGATGCCCTTTTCCGAATAACGCATCCGATGCGAGAGATCGCCAAGTGCCGCCTTCAGGTCATGCGCATAGATCGACTTGATGCCGCTGTTGCAGGCAGCGCTCGGCTCGAGATCGAGATCGGCCACCATCAGCGCGGTCGGGAAGGTGCCGTCCTGCATCTTGCCCCAGCCGATGACCGTGGTCTTGCCGCTGTCTGGCGTCGGCTCATTGGTGATCTTGATGACCGGCGCATCGGCGGGCTCCGCCAGCCGGAGCAGGCCGAGATCATTGTCCAGCGTCTGTTCGCTGTAGCCCTCGTTGACGATGACCTCGACCACCTTGTAGCGCTTGCCTTCGGTAAGATCGGTGGCGCCGGTCAGCACGGTCACCGTGTCGGGCGAAATCGGCCGGCCCTTGTCGTTGAGGCAGTGCGCCGCCGTCAGCACCCATTGCGGAGCAATCAGGCTGCCGCCGCAGAATTGCGCGTTCGGCTGCGAGGCCGGGCTGGGGTCCAGCCGGGCGCTGGTCAGCAGCGCCACCTGGAACGGATAGGCCCCTTTGTCGGCTTCCTTGCCGCCATAGACGCGGTCGGCCCCGTCGGGATTCTCGGCCTTGGCCTTGTCCCGGGATTCGGCGACGCGCTGCATCGGCGAGACCGCCGCTTCCGGCCTGGCGGCGTCGTCGGCTGCATAGAGCGCGTTGACGGCGGGGAAAGCGGCCGCGATGCCCAGCAGCGATGCAGCGGCAAGCGGCCTGAACCGATGGATAATGTTCACCTTGAAACCCTCCTGAGATGAAAAATGCCGAGCCATGCCGCCATGACGCATAACCAACAGAAGCGGTACCGGTACCTCGATCGCCTTCTGCCAGAACGAACGACATCCGCGCGGTCATAAAACCGAAATACGACTTTTGCTAATCGTGCCCCATCGGGCAGAGCCCACCCAAACCCTATAGCCCCCCACGGGCTACGTGGAAGCGATTTGTCATTGCCAATGTTGGATTATTTTAGGCAGTATATCGACGCGGGTGCGTTTGGCGGAGGGCTTTAACGAGGCCGCCCGGACCGATGATCCGATACGGGCGGGTAACCAAACTAATTTTTTAACTCCACCACGATCTCGACAATATTTCTGTATTTTGCTCCACTCCTTGCTGACTTTTGGGAGAGTCTCACCATGACGAAACTGACAAGCACTATCATTGCGTCCGCACTGCTATCCACCGCACTGTGGACGATGCCTGCCTTCGCCGCCGATCCCGGCTCAGCGAATGCCGGCAATGGCGAAAGCATGCGCGATCTCGGAACGGGCGACTACCAGCCCGGCCGTGCAAAGCCGATCGCGCCGCCGAAACTGACCGAAGATGAAGCCAGCCGGGCAGCGCCGCTGACCGACGAGGGCACGGCGGTCAAATCCTATGGCATCGTCGGACGTTCCGCCGATGGCAAGGACATCAAGATCGATGCCGGCGAGACGCTGAAGGACCTTGTCATCAAGGAACTGAATGCGCCCGCTAACGCACCAGCGGCCAACAAGACCGGGCTGACGGGCGGCGACGAAGCCGGCCGCCAGGTGTTCGGGGCCGACGACCGCGAGCAGATCAAGAACACCAAGACGTACCCGTTCACCGCGATCGGCTATATCGAAGGCAAAGCCAAGAGCGGTTACGGCAGCTGCTCGGGAACCCTGATCGGTCCGCGCACGGTGCTCACCGCGGCGCATTGCCTCTACAGCAATGAAGACAAGGCTTGGCTCGACGACGTCATCTTCGTGCCGTCGCTCAACGGCAACACCGCCGACGATGCACCGTTTGGCGCTTTCAGCTACGAGAGCGTCTATATCTTGCAGGGCTTCATCGACAATTATCAGGGTTACTACGGCTCGGTCATTCCGTGGGATCTCGGCATCATCACGCTGAAGCAGGATGTCGGCACCAATCTCGGCTGGCTGGGTTATGCCAACTATGAGAACCTCGGCGATTTCACCGCAAACATCGTTGGCTACCCCGGCGACAAGCCGATGGGAACGATGTGGAAGGCGACCTGCGAAGTGAAAGCCGAAAACGTCGGCGCGGAGTATTTCCAGTACGACTGCGACACCTATCCGGGATCGAGCGGCAGCTCGGTCTACGCCTATGATAATGGCGCCAAGCAGCGCGTCGTCACCGGCGTGAACGTGGCCGAAAGCCCCAACGCCAACACTGCGGTGCGCCTGAACGCCGCCAACGTGGCGTGGATCAACAGCCTGTACAAATAAGGCTGAATGATCTTTCGCCGGCAAACAGCGGCGATAACCAGCACTACCAAACCGGCGGCGGGACGTTCCTGCCGCCGGTTTTTTTTGTATCGAAACACCTCTCTTGCACTGTGTTGCAGCGGTGCTTACGCTAGGCGATCCAAGGGGTTGGGTAAGATGGCGCGGGCAAGAATGATCTTCGGGGTCAAAGCGATGGCGGCTGCATCCATGCTGGCCGCACTGACATGCTTTTCCGCTATGGCCGATCAAGGCGGTGCCGCACCCGATGGCGCCTGGGCCGAGCGGGTGCAAATCCTCTATCAAAGCGAAACACGTTCGGTGCTGCGCAAGAATGTACGGGTCTGGGATTCCCACCCGGAATTGGGTCTTGATTTCACCTGGGAGCCGGCAGCCGGCGTGTCGCCGGACCGCACCGTCGCAGCCGACGGCACCGTCAACGGCAAGGGCAGGCTGGTCTGGCGCGTACGCGGCTCGGCGAGCTACGACCCCAAGACGATCTATTCCAGCTATTTCGGCGAGATCAGGAATGGCCGCCCCGAAGGACAAGGCCGGCTGGAGCTGCGTTCGGGCGAGATTCTCGACGGCCATTGGGTCGCCGGCCAGCTCGACGGCCATGCGATCCATGTCGATGCCGACGGCAATCGCTATGAAGGGCAATTCAGGGCCGGTGTGCCGAATGGCGAGGGCAGGCTGGAGACGAAGACAGGCGAGATATTCGTCGGCTCTTTTGCCGATGGGCTGAAGGACGGCAAGGGCCGCACCCGGCTGCCCGGCGGCACCGTCTACTGGTCGCAATGGGCGATGGGCAAGGAGATCGGCGGTGCGCGCCCCGATGTGCTGGCCGATGCCAGAGTGGGCGGGTTGCTCAAGGCGCAGACCGGCGGCGGTTCCGCCGACAAGGTCGAGATCGGCATTGCCGTCGACCAGCGCATGACGCAGCAGGCCGACATGCAGTACCAGCATCTGGTGCGCGACGAAGACATCGCGATCTATCCGGTGTCGGACCAGTACAACGATGCCTGGAACGGCACCGGAGAGATTCGTACCGGCAATGTCTATGAAGGCATGGACTGGGAGACGGCGCCGGCCTTCGCCGAAGTCGACCTCAAGACCACCGACCAGTCGAGGGTCAAGATCGACAGCCTGGAAATGAAGGTGGCCGCGAGCGAGGCCTACCGCAAGCCGATGCTGTCGATCAGCGAGCACTATGGCTGCGTCGGCTTCCGCCCCGACTTCTCGATCGTCAACAATGGCTGGGGCGACGTGAAAGACATGAAGATGTCGATCCAGTTCACCAGGACCGACGAGGAGGACAACGCGACCGGCGAGCCGAGCCGCACGTTCACGAAGGACATCGGCACTTTCGGCGACGGCGTCGACGTCTCGATCAAGAACGTGCTGATTGAAGCCGGCGTCGACACAACCACGCTCGAGACCGAGCGCTTCACCTGCCCGTCAAGGGACAGCCTGGATGTCTGCCGCGCCCAGGTAGCCAACAAGGTCAAGTTCGGCGACGTTGCCGATTACATCAGCGGCAGCGTCGAGAAAATGAGCGCGACCGGGATCGGCAAGTTCGATTATTCCTGGGCGGACGATCATGGCGCTGTCTACCAGCAGAGCGAGCCGTTTCGCGTCGTCGTCTCGCTGGTCAGCATCGAGGTCCCAGAATCGCTCGCCGAATGCGGCGATGGCGGCGGCGCGTCGCCCGAAGCGCTGCGCTACCAGAACATCGAATTTCCGATCGGCAAGACCGATTACAGCATCCCCATGCCGGTGCGCGGCAACAAGAATCTCAGCGCCTACACGGCACGGCTGAAAATGTGGTCCTCCATGTCGTCGATCCATCGTTTCAGCATCGCCGCCCATTTCGCCGATGGCAGCACACGCGAGAGCAAGCCGGCCACGTTCTTCTATTTCAGGCCGAAGCAGTCGCTGTTTGAAACTAGCACCAAGCCGGCGGTTTGCTATCTGCCGGAAGATCTGCAAGGCTGTTGAGATCCTGTCACATCCTTTCGGGAATGGCGTTATTTCGAGCCCATCTCGAAATAATTGGGCAGCGGGATCAGCCGGGCAAAGATCGTGCCCTGGCTGAACACCCTGAGTTCCAGCATCGACCCGGACGATCGTTCGGCCTTCTGGTCGAACAGGAAATTGCCGAGCGAATAGATCTCCGCAACATCGCCGCCGCCGAGCGGCAGGATCGCCTCGCTCGATACATGTGGATGACCGCCGACGATTGCCGTGACACCGCGCAGCCGCATCTGGTCGGCAAGCATCTCCTCGCGCGGCGACGGCTCCGTCTTGTACTCGCGGCCCCAATGGACGAAGGCAATCACCGGCCGCTCGGCATTGTCGTGCAGCAGCCGGTCTTGCAAAGCAGGCGTCAGAAGGTCGGTGTTCCTGGAGCCGTTGGTATCGATGTCGGTCAGCCCGACCAGGTCGAGATCGGCAAGCGCCAGCGTCTCGCCCTGCCCGAAATGGGCGATGCCGGCCGCATCGAGTGCGGCCAGCGTCTCGGCATAGCCTGACGGGCCGAGGTCGTAGGCGTGATTGTTGGCGAGGCTGACAGCGGCGACATGCAATTTCTTGAGCATGCCGATGGCGAGATCGGTTGGCATCGCCAGCGTCATGTCGTCGATCGCTTCAGGGACGTTGGGCAGGATCACGCCTTCGAGATTGACGATCAGCGGCCGCGAGCGGGTCAGGGCCAGCACGCTTTCGACGATCTTCTCGGCAACACCGTCGCGGACCAGGATCTTCTTCATGGCGCGGCCGAAATTCACGTCGCCCGCGAAATAGTAGAGCTTGTCGTCGGGACGGGCAGGATTGTTGAAGCCGGGGCCGAAGGCGCCGAACAGCGCCACGACATAGCTGGTGGTGCGCTCGACATAGTCGCTTGAATGCGCCTGCGAGTTCTCGTTGGCGACGACCAGCGGCGCAGCACCGAACAGTTCGCGCTGCAGCCTGGTCTGGATATAGAGCGCACCGACCGAATCGGCGTGATCCGGCTGGCGCAGCGCCGCGATGCCGTCGAGCGAACCGGCGGCGAGCATGTTCAGCGTCTGCTGGTCGAAACGCCTGGCTTCGTGCTGCGGCAGATAGTGGGAGAAATCGGTGGATTCGACGATCAGCGTGTCCTTGTCGACGATCGCTTTCAGCGCCTGCGCCAGCCGGTCCCAGTCGGCTCGCTTGGCTTTGACCGACATCGCCACCGGCACGATTTCAGCTTCGGGGAAATAGTGATGCAGGAAAGGCAGCATCGCCTGCACGCCATGCTCCCTGGCGAACAGGCAGGAGTCTTCGACCATGTCGCTGTTCGCTTCCAGGAGGTGCACGGCTTCCGTGTCGGCCTGGACTGGACCGAGCACTGTTTCAAAACCGCGCGGCGTCGTGGCGAAGAGTTTCTGCGTCTCGTGGAAATGGTCCGGCGACAGGATGACGATGCGCTTGTAGCGGAAGCCGGACGCGGCGTGGAAACCGAGTGCGACGAGATCTGCGACGAGCAGGTGGTGGGGGACTGTGATGCCGGTGAGGCGTTGGTTGGACGGCTCGATTCTGGCGACGGCGGCGATGGCGTCGGTGAAGAGTGTGGGGTCGGAATAGAAGGACGGGAAGTTTGTGTCGCCGGGCGGGCAGGTGATGGGAGCGGCAGACGCTTGAGGCACTGAGAGGATAAGCAAGGCGGTGGCAAAGATCAGAATGCTGGTCCGTGCCCAGGCACCCCCCTCTGTCCTGCCGGACATCTCCCCCGCAAGGGGGGAGATTGGATGTCGCCTCGACTTTCGCCAATCATCAACCTTGAAAATAGATCTCCAACAATGAAGAGACCGATCTCCCCCCTTGAGGGGGAGATGTCCGGCAGGCGAGAGGGGGGTGCCTGGGCGCCGACCTCTCACGGCTCAGCCAGCACAATGTTCTCCACGCCGCCGACATAGTAGAACGGCTTCTGCTTGGACGCGGTCAGCCGCAGCACTTCGCGCGAGATGTAGTCGGCGAGGCCGAACAGCGTCACGCCGCCGTCGGAGGTCTTGGCCCGGCCGCGCAGGCCTTCGAGGATCGAATAGGTGAAGACGCCATGGCCGAGGTCGGGCAGTTCGGCGGCGGTGTTGTTGGCAGCGGTGGCCGAGAAGACGACGATGCGTGCGTCCTGCGCGTCTTTTTCCAAGCGCGGGTTGAAGGCGTTGGCGGCGTGGCAGGTGTCGAGCAGCATGAAGCGCATGCCCTTGGCCCGCTCAACCGATTTCTGGATGTCGCCCCAGTCGACCAGCGAGGAGCGCTTCCAGCGGTCGGGATCCTGTTTGCGGCCGTCCGTGGGGATGAAATAATAGTCTTCGTCGATGTTGATGCCGTGACCGGCGACGAAAATGATGGTGGTGTCGTTCTCGCCGGGTCTGTCGAGGAAATCGGCGAGCTGGTCGTCGATGGTGTCGGAATCCGGCTCCAGGATGCTGTCGGCGCTGGCGACCTTGAACACGTCCTTGCCGGCATCGGGCGCCTCATCCAGCGCTTCGCGGTTGACCAGAACCAGCGTCTCCATCGCCGAGAACAAGGGCGCGGATTTCTGCGAGATCACCTTGAGGAATTCGGTAGCGTCGTCGACGGGATAGCGCAGATCGCAGGCGTGGCCGGCGCATGCATCGGTGAGGAAAGGATATTTGTCGACGCCGATCACGGCGACGTAGAGCTTGCCCTTGTTGGCGGGCTTTTCGGTTTTCCTGCCAATTGCTGTGACACTGCGCTCGGTCAGATAGCCGAACTCGTTGGTGCCGGTGATGCGAATGGTATTTTCGCCATTCTCGACCGGCACTTCGACGATGGTGCTCTTGCCGCCATCGGCCGAGCGCGCCGTGACATTGCCGACATTGCGGCTGTTCGACAGGATCGAAAATCCGGCGACATCGGCGCCGGCTTCCTGCGCGCCCGAAATCTCGACGGCGACATAGCCCTCGCGGACGTTGCTCTGGTCGGCGGCAAGCTTGATGCCGAATTCCGGCGGTTTGCGCTCGAGCAGCTTTTCCAGCTGGCGGTCGACGCCGGGGCGCATTTCCTGGACCGCCTGTTCGGCGCTGCGCAGGATGATGGCCCGGCGCACCATTTCCGGGCTCCAGAGATATTTCTTCAGCTGGCCGGCGCTGATGAAACGCCCTTCGTGGTCGCGGCCCTGATTGACGTGCCAGCCGATCAACTTGTCGCCATCGGCGGAGGAATAATAGTAGCCCTGCGGCATCCAGGCGATCCATTCGGAGCCGGCGAAGAACATCGACACGATCAGTTTGTGGCTCTTCAAATTCCACAGCCGCACGGTCTGGTCGGCGCTGCCGGTGACCAACAGCCCTTCCTTCTCGACGGCAACCATGGCGTTGATCTCGCCGGTGTGGCCGGTGAATTCACCCGATACCTCGGCGGTCGCGGTTTTGTATTCCAACAGCGTGCCGTCGCTTCCGCCGGTGATCAGGCCAAGCCCATTGCCGATCAGCGTGTAAGCCGAATGGACGAAGCCATTGGTGGCGGCATTCTCGATGCTGTGCATCACCTTTCCGCCGCTCGCGATTTCGAGCACGGCATTCTCCAGGCCGTCCTTGCCGCCGGGGACGGCGCGAAGCGACCACTCACCGTCGGTCAGTGCGGCGCGGGTATAGGTGCCCTGTTCCGCCAACGCCTTCGGGTCTTCGAAGAACCGCTCGGCCGTCGGTAGTGCCAGCACCTTGTCCAGCGTGCCCTGCAGCTCGGGACAGGACACGCGTTCAGGGCAGGGGTTGGTGTTGCCCCAAGCGATGGAGCTGCTCGCCGCATCGATCCCGATCGCCGTCACCGGTTCGCCGACCCCTTGCAGCATCGCCTTGCGCTCGCCGGTCATGGCGTTCCAGACCTGGATGGCGTTGCGGGTGCCGCCGGCTGTCGCCACCAGCGAGCCGTCGGCATTGCCGGCGCCAGCAAAGACCGTGCCGTCATGGCCGTTATAGTCGAGCAGTTGCTCGCCGCTGTCGGTATTCCAGACCACCGAGCGATGCTTGTCGGCGCAGCGATAGCTGCATGACGCAACAAGCCGCGAACCCGTGGCGAAGCTCAGAGCGCCGATCTGGAAATCCTGCTTCGGCATGGCGCGGACGAATTTGCCCGTGCTGGCCTGCCAGAGCTGGACGTCGCCGTCCTTGCTGCCGGTGGCGAACAGGCTGCCATCCAATGACACGGCGAGTGCGGCGACGCCGACATCGCGCAGCGGCTCGGCCTCGGCGGGCAAAGGAATTTCCTCGGCCTTGGCGACGTCCCAGAGCCGGATGCCGTTGTCGGTGGTCGTCGCTGCCAGCCGGGTTCCCGCAGCGGCGAAGGCGAGCTTTTCCACACGCCAGGAATCGGCATCGAATTTTTCCGCCAGCGTCCAGCCCGACGCGGATTTGTCGTCCGCCCGCCAGAGGTAGACGAAACCATCGCCACCGCCGGCGGCGAGCGTGTTTCCGTCGGGTGAAAAGGCGACATCATAAATGGCATAGTCGGCGGCCTTGAGCACGGTTTTGATCTTGCCGGTGGCGAAATCGAACAGCCTGATATCGCCATAAGGGGGCTTGTCGCCGATGCCGGCGCCGAAATAACCGCCGGCGGCGATCGTCTTGCCATCCGGCGACACGGCGATCGCAAAGACCTTGCCGTCATTGCCATTGCCAAGATAGCCGCGGATGGTGCGGAGCGTCACCCCGCTCTGCCAGTCCCAGATGCGGATGGTCTTGTCGTCAGATGCGGAGACCAGTTCCTCGCCGTCCGGCGTGAAGGCAAGGTCGGTGACCCTGGCGCTGTGGCCGCCGGTGTTGAGATCGAGGTGGAAATCGAGGTCCTCGGCACCGGCCGTTGACGTTAACACCAGAAGACCGACCAGGATTAGCCACCGGATAGCACGCAAGGGATGGGAGCTGCCCGGCACCTTGTTGCGCCGCTATTTGGAGTCGGTGGGCGGCGGCGACCCGTGACGCACATAATTCTCGATCGCCTGGGCATAATTGGCGGAACCGGCCTTGCGTTCTTTTTCGATGTAGCCGGCAAAATAGCTCCAGAACGACACCGCATAGTCGCGGAAATAGGCATCGGCGACATCGCGCGAACAGAGCTTGCCCTCGACGCAGATCGAGAGACGATTGAGGAAATAGACGATGCGATCGAAATTGTCGTTGAAGTCGGCGATCGGCATGGTGCCGCCGCCGGCAGTCATGGCCTCGATCCCGATGCGTTGCCGAAACACTTGTTCCTCGGTCGGCGACGGCGTGGCGCTGAGCAGATTGTCGTATTTGGCGTTGAGTGCCGACAGGCGCTCCTTGAGCGCGCGTTGCGCCTGCTGAAAATCCTTGCTTTCCCAGAGCTCGACCAGCGACATCGTCTGCTCGACGCGCTTCTGTTCCTGGTTTGCCAGAAACTGGAAGACCGAGAAGCCCAGGGTGAAGATGATCGCCAGGCGCACGGCGAGACCCGACCAGGCGTAGATCAGCATGCGCCAGTCGCGGTCGGTGAACGGGTTGGCTTCCTTCTTGATCTCGTGACTGCTCGGCCACGGAAAGCCTTCGGTGGTTTCGGGCAAGGTCGCCGGCTTCTTGGCCGGTGCCGGCGCCGATGTGGCCGGCGATTTTTGCGTTGCAGTGCCCCCCGGCTTTTTCACCCGCAGCTGTCCAGTTGGATAATGGCGGTGGGATCGAGCACGATGCCAGGTGTCTCCAGCTTCTTTTTCAGGCAATCGAGCTGCGTGCGCGAAATCATGAACTGCACGTCCGGTTCGGCAGCCGCCTTGCTTGGTGACGGCAAGGGCTCGACCACGCCGCGCGAGGCGCAGCTGGAGAGATCGACGACAACGGCCGTGTTGCCGGTCTTGGCGATCTGGTCGTACTGGTCGAGAAAGCAGGTGGCGAGCTCGGAATTGGTGACGATCTGCTTGGCGCACAGGCCGCAATTCTCGTCCGCCGAGGCGCTGGCAATCAGCAACAGGCTGCCGGCAAGGCCGGCCGTCGCTGCACGCCAGGAGAGCACGGGGATAGTCACTGATGTCCTCATCTGTTGCATCCAGCCGCGGCGCATAGAAGTGTCGCGAGCCGGGAATGTTCATATATCACGCCGGCAAGAGCCGGCGAAGCGATGTCAGGTCAGGCGCGGGGCACCGTCTCCATCGGGAAGATCATCACCGCGCCTTTGGGACCGCTCTTGTCGGCAAGCCGCATCACCGAGCGCGTCGCCGGCGCCATGCCGATGTCGGCCAGCATGTCGGAAAAACCAGGCGTTCCCGATGCGGCACGCGTCACGGCGCGCACGCCTTCCTGGGCAAGAAAGCTCAGGTCCTCTTTCTCGCTCTGCGGCGGCGCCTCGGTCAGCACGGCAATCATGCGCTCCATGCCGAAGCTGGTGTCGGTGAAGGCGAGCAGCCCTTCCTTCAGGCCCTGATCGGCCTGCTGGTTGATCGGCGCCAGCCGCTCGGCGACGATGTGGGTGATCGAATAGTCGCTGCCGATATAGAGCACGTTGATGTCGACGAACTCGTCGGACTCGTTCCTGGCCGCAATGTGTACCTGATCGCCCGGCGAAACGCGCGGCACCGTCGAGGATTCGATCGGCTCCAGCACATCGCTGTCCTGGCGCTTGATCAGGAACTGGACGCTGACCTCGTCCGGCCGGTAGTCGGACGCCGCGGCGAGCCGCGACAGGCCGGTGGCGCGGAAGATCGTGGTCAGGGTCTTGGCTGTGTTTTCCGCAAGCTTGTCGCGGCCATCCTGATGGATGACGATGCGCGGCGGCTTGCTGCCGTCCTTCAAGCTGATGTCGCCGGACGCCGGCAGGAACCACAGCGCCGGTTCGTCGCTGGCGTTGGCGGCAGCGCCGTCCATGGATTTTTCGCGCAGCACCGCAAGCCGCAGATCGGCGCTCTTGCCGGGCTCGACCAGCGCGATGTGGAAGCCGGACTTCGGCTTCGCCACCAATTCGTCCAGAACCGAATTGACCAGCTCGGTTTCCTTTTCGAGCCCTGCGGTCGGCGCCGGCTTTGCCACCAGCAGCTTGTAGTCGACCGCGAGTTCGGCAACGCGCGCATAGGCGCCGGCGGGCACCGCCGTCGGCGCAAGCGCCGGCTTGCCGTCGAATTCGACCGGTGCGAGCTGGCATTCGAGGTTTTTTGCCGATTTCACTTCGAGATAGCCGACGGCGTCGGAGAGCTTCGACAGCGCCGAAGGCAAAATGGCGAGCTTGCTGCCGGGGGTCAGACCCTGCAGCAGCCCGGCGCCGATCGCGACATCGCCGTCCTTGACGGCAATCGGCCATTGCATGACGGCGTCGGTCTTGTCGGTGCCGAACACGCGGGCGTCCAGTTCGCCCTCGAACAGGGGCGTCGGCCTTGTGCGGCCGTCGGCCGAATATTGCTGCAGCACGGCCTGGCCGAGCTGGCGATAGGTGACGTTGGGGTTCTCGGCCAATTTCGACAGGATGGTGAAGGTGAACAGGCCGAAGCGCGGCGCGTCGGGCGTGCCCTTGGGCAGCGGCATTTCCGGCGTCGTCTCGACCGTCTGCGCGGCATAGAAGGCGACCAGCTTGCCCCTGGCGATCGGCTCTGCGCCGGTCGGCGTCAGGTTGAAGGCCGGCTTGCGGCCGCCATTCTCGTCGAAACCGCGCGATGCGCTTGCCGAGATGTCGTCATAGGCCTTCACCGCGGCTGCTCTCGCCGCGTCGTCGCCGCCGACGAGGTCGGCGAACTCGACCTTGCGCTCCAGTTCGTCATCGACTTCCGCGGCGCGCGTCGCGGTGCCGGAATGGCAGCAGTCGAACACCACCCAGACAAAGGCGCCCTTGTCGCGGATGGCGTCGAGTGCGGCGCCGACCTCGTTGTCGACCAGCGCGTTCGGCACGCCCTCTTCGCGGTTGATCCATTTGTCGATATCGGACGGCAGGAAAATCTCGTCGAGGCCGTCGGTCTCGTCACCGGCCTTGGCTTGCGGCTGCTGGGCGCCGTGGCCCGACAGATGCAGATAGACGAAATCGTCGCGTTGCACCTTGCCGGCGAGGTCGGCAAGAGCGGCCTTGATCGCCGCATGCGTCGGCGGGCCGTTGGCGCCTTCGACGTCCTTGGCGAGCAGGATCACGTTCTCGGCCGAGAACTTCACCGGATCGGGCGTGTTCTTCAGGAGATAGTCGCGCACTAGGCCGGCATCGTTCTTCGGCCCGATCAGCCAGTTCTTCTGCGGCAGGTTCGGATAGTCGGTGCAGGCAACCAGCAGCGCGTGATAGGTGCGCGAGGCGGCGAGGGCGCGGAACGAGACCGTACCGGCAGCCACAAGCGCCGACGTGCCGACGAGCAGCGTCCGTCGTGTCAGTTTGATCATAATTGCTTCCCCAAGCCCGATCGAATTTGCAAGTGCGGCACCTTTCGTCGCGAATTTTGTCAGTATTTTGAATGTGGTCGGTGCCTTCAATCGGCGGTGGTGGTCATGGTGTCGATGGCGATAACGGAAACAGTGGCAAAAAGCCCGCTTCATCGCTATCTCAAGGGAATTGAGACCGTCGCATGGCAGAAATGATTTGCGAGCGGCGCTGGATCAAACAGATAGAACATGATGTCGTCCGAGAACCGCTCCACACTTTTCGGCATCATGCTCTAAACGATCGGAAAACGGGATCATGGCGGCAAGGGATGTGCTGACGAAGAATCAGCTGAGCGTGCTCGAAAAGCTCGAGGCCGCCAGCGGACCGCTCAGCGCCTATACGCTTCTCGACCAGCTGCGCGAGCGCGGTTTCCGCGCGCCGCTACAGGTTTACCGGGCGCTCGACAGCCTGGTGAAGTCAGGCTTCGTGCACCGGTTGGAAAGCCTCAACTCCTTCGTCGCCTGCGCCGAACCGCACGACCATACGCATTCGATGACAGCCTTCGCTATCTGCGACACATGCGGGCAGGTGATGGAGATGTCCGACCATGACGTCGACCATCGGCTGGACGAATGGGTGCGCTCGACCGGGTTTGCTGCGAAGAAGGCGGTGATCGAGTTTCGAGGGACGTGTGCCAAGTGCCTGGCTGAGGCTGCCTAACGTTTCGACGCTGGCGGGACAGCACCCCCCTCTGTCCTGCCGGACATCTCCCCCGCAAGGGGGGAGATTGGCAGTTCAAGCGCTGCGCCCATTGCAGCAACGTCGGAGATTGGCGAAACCGGAAGTGGCGGCTGATCTCCCCCCTTGCGGGGGAGATGCCCGGCAGGGCAGAGGGGGGTGTGAAGGATCGCGGCGTATCCGGCGCTAATGCGCCTCGTCCCAGTTGTTCGCTGCGCGGGCATCGACATGCAGCGGCACCGACATCGAGATGGCCGGCATCGGCGCGTTCTCCATCACCCTGCGCACCACGGGGATCGTCGCCTCGACTTCCGCTTCAACCGTCTCGAAGATCAATTCGTCATGCACCTGCAAGAGCATGCGGGCGGACAGGCCGGCCTTTTCCAGCGCCTCGTCCATATGCACCATGGCGCGGCGGATGATATCGGCAGCGGTGCCTTGCAGCCTGGCGTTGATCGAGGCGCGCTCGTTGAAGGCACGGATCGACGGGTTTGACGACCGGATCTCAGGATAGTGGATGCGGCGGCCGAAGATGGTTTCGACGAAGCCATGCTCGCGGGCATAGGCTTTTGTTGCCTCGATATAGTCGCGGATGCCGGGGAAACGCTCGAAGTATTTCTTGATGTAGGCGCCGGCCTCCTCGCGCGGGATCGACAGCTGGTTGGCCAGCCCAAAGGCCGAGATGCCGTAGATGATGCCGAAATTGATTGCCTTGGCGCGGCGGCGCACTTCGGAAGGCATGCCTTCGACCGGCACGTTGAACATTTCCGAGGCGGTGATGGCGTGGATGTCGGCTCCATCGGCGAAGGCCTGCTTCAACTGCGGGATCTCGGCGACGTGGGCAAGCACGCGCAGTTCGATCTGGCTGTAGTCGGCCGAGACCAGTTTCTGGCCCTTGTCGGCGATGAAGGCCGTCCTGATCTTGCGTCCCTCCGCGGTGCGCACCGGGATGTTCTGCAGATTGGGATCGGAGGAGGACAGCCGGCCCGTCGTCGTTGCGGCCAGCGCATACGATGTGTGCACGCGCCTGGTGTCGGGATGGATGAAGCCGGGCAGCGCGTCGGTGTAGGTCGATTTCAGCTTGGTCAGCTGACGCCAGTCGACGATCTTGCGCGGCAGTTCGTGGCCTTCGGCGGCGAGGTCTTCCAGAAGCTGCGCGGAGGTCGACCATTGCCCGGTCTTGGTCTTGGAGCCGCCGGGCAGGCCCATGCGGCCGAACAGGATGTCGCCGAGTTGCTTTGGCGACCCGATGTTGATGCGCTCGCCGACAAGGCCGTAGATTTCCTCTTCCAGCCGTGCGGCGCCTTGCGCCAGCTCGCCGGAGAGCCGCGACAGGATCTGGCGGTCGACTGAGATGCCGCGCTGTTCCATCCGCGCCAGCACCGGCACCAGCGGCCGTTCCAGCCGTTCATAGACCGAAACCAGGCCCTTGGCGGCAAGTCGCGGCTTCAGCACCTGCCATAGCCGCAGCGCTACGTCGGCATGGCCGGCGGCGTAGGCGGTCGCCCGGTCGATGTCGACCTGCTCGAACCCGACCGAGCTTCTGCCGGAACCGGCGAGATCCTTGAGCGGCGTCGTGGCATGGCCGAGCCATTTGTCGGCAAGCGAGGACAAAGTGTGGTGGCCGGTGCCGGCGTCGAGCACATAGGAAATCAACATCGTGTCGTCGAAGGGTGCGATATCGATGCCGTGGCGGCTCATGACGACGATGTCGTATTTGGCGTCCTGGGCGATCTTGAGCACCGATTTGTCTTCCAGCAACGGCTTCAGCAGCGCCAGCGCCTCGCGGACCGGAATCTGGTTCTCCAGCGTGCCGCCGCCGAGCAGGTCGCCAGCGCCGCTCTTGTGGGCGAGCGGCACATAGGCGGCGCGGCCGGGGCCGATCGCCAGGGAGAAACCGATGAGGTCGGCCAGCATCGGATCGGAAGACGTGGTTTCGGTGTCGAAGGCGACGGTTCCGGTCTCCTTGGCTTGGGCCAGCCAGGTCTTGAGCGTTGCCGTGTCGCGGATGGCGACATAGGCGGCAGGATCGATTTTGGCCGCGGCGGCCGTTTCCAGGCGAAGTGCGGCAAGCAGCGAAGGCGCGTCCCCGGCCCTTGCGGTTTCGGATTTGGCTTCATCCTGTGTTGCCGCAGGCACCGGTGTGCCGGAGCCGACATCGGGGCCGTGCGCGGTGTCGGCGCGCTCGACGGTGACGGCGACAGCCTGCACATCGCCGGCTTCGGTGCTGGTCGCCTCGGCCACACGGCGGGTCAGCGAGGTGAATTCCATGGTTTTGAGAAAGCCGATCAGCTTCGGCCCATCCGGCGCATGCAGCACGAAATCGTCGAGCCCGTCGGTCACCGGCACGTCGTTCTTCAGCGTCACCAGCTGGCGCGATATGCGCGCCTTGTCGGCATTGGCGATGATGGATTCGCGCCTCTTGTCCTGCTTGATCTCGCTGGCCCGGGCGAGCAGCCCGTCAAGGTCGCCGAACTGTTCCAGAAGCTGCGCCGCCGTTTTCGGCCCGATGCCGGGTACGCCCGGCACATTGTCGACGGAGTCGCCGGTCAGCGCCTGCAGGTCTATCATCTTTTCCGGCGGCACGCCCCATTTCTCGATGACTTCGGGGATGCCGATCTGGCGGTCCTTCATCGGGTCGTACATGCCGACCGTGGGTCCGACCAGCTGCATCAGATCCTTGTCAGAGGAGATGATAGTGGTGTCGCAGCCGGCCTCGCACGCCAGCCTGGCATAAGTGGCGATGAGGTCGTCGGCCTCGTAGCCTTCGATCTCGATGCAAGGCAGGTTGAAGGCCACGGTTGCCTGGCGGATCAGACCGAATTGCGGGATCAGGTCTTCGGGCGGTGCGTTGCGGTTGGCCTTGTATTCCGGGTAAAGATCATTGCGGAAGGTTTTCGACGAATAATCGAAAATGACCGCTAAATGCGTCGGCACGATGCCTACATCGGTGTTGCGGGCGTCCTGCATCAGCTTCCACAACATGTTGCAGAAGCCGGAGACCGCGCCGACCGGCAGCCCATCGGATTTGCGGGTCAGCGGCGGCAGCGCATGATAGGCGCGAAAGATGTAGCCGGAGCCGTCGATAAGGAAGAGATGGTCGCCTTTTTTCATGCCGGCAGGGATAGCGCGGCAGGACGGCGCGGTCCATGGCAAAGGCGGGCTTCCAACAGGTGTTGCGGCGACATGCTGACAGAGCCTGCCTGCCGATAGGTCCTGCTGCTGTTTGCCTCGGCGCTCACGGCTATGTTACAAAAGTGTAATTTTTGTGCCCTTGAAACGCCACGATCCGAGACACAAATAAAGGTCATCGGCAGTTTTCGCCGAGTCCGGAGCAAGGCCCGTCCCCCGCCTATCCCGGACAATTGCGGCAGCCTATCCCCCCTCTCCGGGCTGCCGCATCGTTTCGAGTAAAAGACCGCCGTGGTTCCCCTCCACCACGGCGGTTCTTTTTTGCCTTCTGACAAGTGTTTACGGTCCGTGGTCCAACGATCGCGGGCTTTTCGTTTTGATGCGCTGCCTTTACGGTCCCGGCACCGAAAAGAAAGGCCCGCAGTAATGTCCACCATTTCCTCCGTCCTCGACCGTCTCGACAAAAATCTCGACCAGAGCCTGGAGCGCCTGTTCGGCCTGCTCCGCATCAAGTCGATCTCGACCGATTCCCACTATGCCGCCGACTGCCGCAAGGCCGCCGATTGGCTGGTGGCGGACCTCAAGCTGATCGGCTTCGACGCTTCGGTGCGCGACACGCCGGGACACCCGATGGTGGTTGCGCACCATGAAGGCCCCGCCGGTTCGCCGCATGTGCTGTTTTACGGCCATTACGACGTGCAGCCGGTCGATCCGATCGAGCTTTGGGAGAACGACCCGTTTGCGCCGGCGGTCAAGGAGATCGAGCCCGGTCACAAGGTAATCACCGGCCGTGGCTCGGCCGACGACAAGGGGCAGCTGATGACCTTCGTCGAGGCCTGCCGCGCCTGGAAGCAGGTGCATGGCAATCTGCCCTGCCGCATCACCATCCTGTTCGAGGGCGAGGAGGAGTCCGGTTCGCCGTCGCTCAAGCCGTTCCTCGAGGCCAATGCCGATGAGCTCAAGGCCGATTTCGCTCTGGTCTGCGACACCGGCATGTGGGACCGCGAAACGCCGTCGATCTGCGTTTCGCTGCGCGGAATGGTCGGCGAGGAGGTCACGGTCAAGGCTGCCGATCGCGACCTGCATTCGGGCCTCTATGGCGGCGCCGCCGCCAACCCGATCCGCATCCTGGCGAAAATCCTCGCCGACATCCATGACGAGAACGGCCACATCACCATTCCCGGCTTCTATGACGGGGTCGAGGAAACGCCGTCGCAGATCCTGAAATCATGGGAAACTCTGGGCGAGACCGCCGAAACCTTCCTCGGACCGATCGGCCTCTCGATCCCGTCGGGCGAAAAAGGCCGCTCGGTGATGGAACTGACCTGGGCGCGGCCGACGGCCGAGTTCAACGGCATCATCGGCGGCTATACCGGCAAGGGGTTCAAGACGGTGATCGCGGCGGAAGCGTCGTCCAAAATCTCCTTCCGCCTCGTCCACAAGCAGGACCCCGAGAAGATCCGCGCCGCGTTCCGGAAATTCGTCAAGGCGCGCATTCCCGGGGACTGTTCGGTCGAATTCCACCCGCATGGCGGCGGGCCGGCAATTCAGCTTTCCTACGACTCGCCATTCCTGGCCAAGGCCAAGACTGCGCTGTCGGATGAATGGCCGAAGCCAGCGGTGACGACGGGCAGCGGCGGCTCGATACCGGTGGTCGGCGACTTCCAGACCTATCTCGGCATGGAATCGCTGCTGGTCGGGTTCGGCCTCGACGACGACCGCATCCACTCGCCCAACGAGAAATACGAGCTGACCTCCTTCCACAAGGGCCAGCGCTCCTGGGCGCGCATTCTCGATGCGCTGACGCGCTGAGGAGGCTGGGAAGTTTTCTTGTTGATTTTTCAGCGGATCGCGGCGAGGACGAGTTACGCCGCGATCCGGAGAAAACCATGCCCGACATCCGCTTCCACAAGAACGATCTGCCCGACCTCGCCCACTACAATGTCGACGCGGTGGCCATCGATACCGAGACGCTGGGGTTGAACCCGCACCGCGACCGGCTGTGCGTGGTGCAGATCTCGCCCGGCGATGGCTCGGCCGACGTGATCCAGATCGCGCCCGGCCAGAAGAAAGCGCCGAACCTCGTCAGCCTGCTCCGCAACCGCGGCATATCGAAACTGTTCCACTACGGCCGTTTCGACCTCGCCGTGCTCTACAACGCCTTCGGCGTCATGCCGGAGCCGGTGTTCTGCACCAAGATCGCCTCGCGGCTGACCCGCACTTATACCGACCGGCACGGCTTGAAGGACATCTGCTTCGAACTGCTTGGCGTCGGCCTGTCGAAGGCGCAGCAATCGTCGGACTGGGCGGCCGAGACCCTGTCGCCCGAACAGCTCGAATATGCCGCTTCCGACGTTCTCTATCTGCACCGTCTGCGCGAGGTGCTGGCTGGACGCCTGGCGCGGGACGGGCGCACCAAGGAAGCCGACGCCTGCTTCCGCTTCCTGCCGACGCGTGCCAAGCTCGATTTGATGGGTTGGGACGAAGAGGATATTTTTGCCCACAGCTGATGGCCTTCGGATAACGCTTCCGGCAGCCTTGCAACCAGACACGCGTCGTGGCGTTCTGTCGACTCAATGAGGGGGATGACGTGGCAGACCGCAAACCGATAGCGACCGCCCCGACGGATGGATCCAAGGTCACTGTTCTGTGGAAGGACGGCGCCGGCGTCGTCAGCGAATCCGTCGGGCAATATCGCGACGGCGCCTGGTGGGTCTACACCGACAGCGATACCCAGAAAAAGGTCGACCCGACCAGCTGGCGGCCAGTCTCCAGCGACGATGACGACGATCAATGAGCGCCGCTGGCGGGTGCAACTGCTTTCGCATACCCTGAAGTCGTTGATATCGAGGCCGATTCGGGGCCTTCCGCTCCGTAGCCTCTCTTCCTGGAGGAACGCGTCATGGGCATCGAAAGCCTTCTCATCTTCATCATAATCGGCGCCATTGCCGGCTGGCTCGCCGGCCTCATCGTCTCGGGCTTCGGCTTCGGCCTTATCGGCAACATCATCGTCGGGGTTATCGGCGCCCTGATCGCCGGCTGGCTGTTTCCAAGGCTCGGCTTCGCTATCGGCGGCGGCATTCTGGCTGCCATCATCAACGCAACGATCGGCGCCGTCATCCTGCTGGTGCTGGTCAAAGTTCTGAAGCGAGCTTGAAGTTCGACAAAAACAAGGGCGCGCCATGAAGCAGAACATCCTCTATCTCCTCATCGGCGCGCTCTTGGTCGTGGTCATTGCGCTCGGCATCTATGTCTATCACGAGCAGACGAAGCCAAAGGGCGTGGAGCTGAAGATCGACGATAACGGCATTTCGATCCAACAGAATTGATGATGTCCGCCTGCGGGTGGCGCTGATTTGTCATCCAGGTATTTTACGGCGATTTGGGAGTTGCCTTGTGCAAATATTTGCACACGAGATTGACTTCCGTTTCCACTATGTGCAAAGATTTGCACATAGTTGAGCCGAGAAATGAACGAAACCAACACCGCCAAAGTTAAGGGCCGGCTCGAGAGGGAAGGCTGGAAGAACGTCGGCGGCACGAAGCATGACAAGTACAAAAAGGACGGAATGCCGACGATCATGGTTCCTCGCCACAGGACTCTGACGCCGTTGGTAGCTCGGTCTATCGCCCAGGCGGCAGGTTGGGCCTAACGGCTTGCAAAATCGGAATAAGGAAAGTTCTTAGATATGTCTCGCTATGTCGCACTCGTGGATGCTGCCGACGGCTTTGTCGGCGTCTCGTTTCCCGATGCTCCTGGCTGCGTCGCGCAGTCGGAAAGCCGGGACGAGGCTGTAAAGGACGCTATGGCCGCGTTGGCCGAATGGGTGGCTGAAGAAATCGCGGACGGCCGTAAAATCCCCACTCCTCGCAAAGTCGACGCGCTTTTAGAAGATGCTGAGGTTCGAGCAGCGCTCGCCGCTGGCGCTATCTTGATGTCCGTGCCCTTGATCCGAGATGCCGGCCGTCCGGCCCGGGCCAATATCTCGTTGGATGCCGGTTTGCTCGCCGAGGCTGACGAAACAGCCAATCGGTTGGGGGTCACCCGATCGGCCTTTGTCGCCGCCGCGTTGCGAGACAAGATCCGTCAAACTGTTTGAACAGTGATCTCGGGCACCCGCCAAAGTACCGCGTTGCCGACGCCTGTTAGCCAGCGGCAGCGGATTTTAGAAATTCTTGAGGAATTTCAGAAGGGTGCATAAACCCTGCTTTAACGCGCCCTTAAACCGCCGCATCTACCCTCCAACCCGAGCGCCATTGACACCGGGAAGACAGCGCAACGCATGGCGAACCGCAGAGACAGTCGCATCGAACCCAGCTTCGAGGGATCGCCAAAGGCGAAATCCGCGGCCGGTTTCTCGGTGAACGAGGAGGATCGCGTCGTGCCGGGCAATCGCAAATCCTCCACGGCGCGCAAAACCTCCAGAGCAAAATCATCCTCGCGCGGCCGGCGCGGCAAAGCCCGGCGCGGGCTGTTCGGCGTCATGGCCCGGATGTTCTACTGGTGCTTCGTGCTCTGCATCTGGGGCGGCATCGCGGTGGCCGGCATCGTCGTCTATTACGGCGCCAAGATGCCGGCGGCGACCACCTGGTCGATCCCCGACCGTGCCCCCAACATCAAGATCGTCTCGGTCGACGGGCAACTGCTTGCCAACCGCGGCATGAGCGGCGGCGAGGCGGTCGGCCTGCACGAAATGTCGCCTTACATTCCCGAAGCCGTCATCGCCATCGAGGACCGCCGCTTCTATTCGCATTTCGGCATCGACCCGATCGGCCTGTCGCGCGCCATGGTGACCAACGTTCTGGGCCGCCGTTTCTCGCAGGGCGGCTCGACGCTGACCCAGCAGCTGGCCAAGAACCTGTTCCTGAAGCCCGACCGCACGCTGGAGCGCAAGGTGCAGGAGGTACTGCTGGCGCTGTGGCTGGAGCACAAGCATACCAAGGACCAGATCCTCGAAATGTACCTCAACCGGGTCTATTTCGGCTCGGGCGCCTATGGCGTCGAGGCGGCCTCGCGCCGCTATTTCGGCAAGAGCGCGCGCGATGTCACACTTTCGGAGGCGGCCCTTCTCGCCGGCCTCTTGAAGGCGCCGTCGCGGCTGTCGCCGGCGCGGGATCCGAAGGCGGCGGAGGAGCGCTCGCAGCTGGTGCTGGCCGCCATGCGCGACGAAGGCAAGATCAGCGCCAAGGAACTGGCCTCGGCGATGAGCGCGCCGGCAACGCGCGCGCCGTCCTATTGGACCGGTTCGGAAAACTACGTCGCCGACACCATCATGGAAGAGCTGCCCGATTTGATCGGCGACGTGCGCAGCGACATCGTCGTCGACACCACCGTCGACCTCAACCTGCAGAAGCTCGCCGAAGAGTCGATCCGCCGGCTGATCGACGAGAGCGGCAAGAAGCTCAATGTCAGCCAGGGCGCGCTGGTCTCGATCGACAATTCCGGCGCCGTGCGCGCCATGGTCGGCGGCTACGACTATTCGACCAGCCAGTTCGACCGCGCCTCCGAAGCACGCCGTCAACCGGGCTCGGCCTTCAAGCCGTTCGTCTATATGGCCGCGCTGGAAGCTGGTCGCACGCCCGACAGCGTGCGCAACGACGCACCGATCAAGATCGGCAAGTGGACACCGGACAATTACGGCGGCAAGTATTTCGGCAAGGTGACGTTGGCGACCGCTTTGGCGAAGTCGCTGAATTCCGTCGCGGCACAGCTAACCATGGAGGTCGGCCCCGACGCGGTGGTCGAGGCGGCGCATCGCATGGGCATCCAATCCGATCTGATCGCCAACACCTCGATCGCGCTCGGCACCTCGGAAGTGACGCCGCTGGAGCTGACATCGGCCTATGTGCCGTTCGCCAATGGCGGCTACAAGCCCGACATCCATTTCATCCGCCGCATCACCACGACCGAAGGCAAGGTGCTCTATGACGACAATGGCGGCAGCGCGCCGCGCGTCGTCAAGCCGAACATTGTCGGCATGATGAACTCGATGATGACCGGCACGGTCGAGATCGGCACGGCGAAGAAGGCGGCCTTCGCCTGGCCGTCTGCCGGCAAGACCGGAACCAGCCAGAATTCGCGCGACGCCTGGTTCGTCGGTTACACCGCAAACCTCACCACCGGCGTGTGGTTCGGCAACGATGACGGCACGCCGATGAAGAAGGTCACCGGTGGCGCGCTGCCGGCACAGGCCTGGCACGAGTTCATGGTGGCCGCGCATGAAGGTGTGCCGGTCCGGCCGCTGCCCGGCACCTGGAAGTCGACGCCGCCCGACACCATCGTGCCCGACGATATTCCGTCAGTCGATAACAATCAGGCGGCGCCGTTGCCTGCCGTGGCCGTCAGCCGTTCTGAGCCTGCTGCCGCACCGGCACCTGCTGCTGTACCCGCACAAGCACCGGTCCGCCGTCCGGCCGAAACCGTCGATGCCGACGGTTTCAACATGCCGGGCGACGGCGGCACCACGGCCTCGATCAAGCATCCGGTACCGCCGGGCAGCGTCGGCGGCCCGACCAAGAAGCGGAAAACCTCAATCCTGGATATTCTCGGCGGCGGCTGAGCGGCTCGTCATTCTAGCTTCGAACCAAATGCGAGCTGGCAATCCGTTCCTCATATGAGAGCTGCGGTGACAATTCGGCCTCTCGCCACCTTCGCGGCATTCGGCTACATCTCCGGCCGGAGTGACAGACATGGCTGAGACCGACACCAGAAAAACCATCGTGCTGACCGGAGCCAGCCGCGGCATCGGACATGCCACGGTCAAGCGCTTTTCGCGTGAGGGCTGGCGGGTCATCACCTGTTCGCGCCAGGCTTTTGCCGAGGATTGCCCGTGGCCAGCCGGCCCAGAGGACCACATCAAGGTCGATCTCGCCGACCAGGAGGATGTCGGCATCGCCGTCTCGGAGATCCGTCACCGGCTGGAAGCGCATGGCGGGCAATTGCACGCGCTGGTCAACAATGCCGGCATTTCGCCGAAGCTCAAGGACGGCAACAGCCGCATGGATTCGATCGACACGCCGATGCATGTCTGGCGCGACGTGTTCCAGGTCAATTTCTTCGCGCCGATCATGCTCGCGCGGGGCCTCTTCAAGGAGCTTGCTGCAGCAAAAGGCTCGATCGTCAACGTCACCTCGATCGCCGGCACGCGCGTGCATCCTTTCGCCGGCACCGCCTATGCGACCTCGAAGGCGGCGCTCGGCTCGCTGACGCGCGAGATGGCGCATGATTTCGGCCCGCACGGCATCCGCGTCAATGCGATTGCGCCGGGCGAGATCGACACCGCGATTCTGTCGCCTGGCACCGACAAGATCGTCGAGACGATCCCACTCAGGCGCCTTGGCGCCACCTCGGAAGTCGCCGACATCATCTTCTTCCTGTGCTCGCAGCAGGCGTCCTATGTGACGGGCTCGGAAATCCACATCAATGGCGGCCAGCACGTCTGAGCACTGACAGACTGCTCATTCGGCGATGGTGAGAACAGCCTTGCCGCTGAAGCTGCGCTGTCGCAAGGCGTCCAGAGCCTGGGCGATGTCTGTCCACGGCACGGTCATGGACACACGGGTTTCCAGCCGGCCAGCCGCGACCAGAGCGAGCAGCGAGGCGATGTCCGCGCCAATGGCTGGACCGGATGTGTAGTAGGCGAAAGTCTGAAGCCTCGCTCCCTCATGGCCCGGAACGAACTGTCTGAAGCCAACCGGCGTGAGTTCGCCGCTGCTCGAACCGAACATGACGATGGTGCCGCCGGGGGCGACGCGTTCGATGGCATGGGCGAGGCTTTGGCCGCCGACCGACTCGGTGATCAGAGAGAATGGCCCTTCGGCCAGTTCGATCGACTCGACGACTTCGTGAGCACCAAGACCGCGGAGATCCTCGGCGTGCCGGGCGGCGGCGATTGCAGTCACCGCGGCGCCTTGCTCGCGGGCGATCTGGATCTGGAAACGGCCGACCGCGCCGCTGGCGCCGGTGATCAACACCTGCTGTCCCGCGAGGTCGCCGCCATGGCGCAAGACCCTTAGGGCCGTCGTGCCCGCCACGGGAAGCGTGGCGGCGGAAACGAAGCTCTCCGGTGGGGCTGTCGGGAGAGATGACGAGGGCGCGCATGGGAAGCCTTCCTGCCGGTTTGTGACATGCCAGCCACGAACCGGAGCCTATCGACTTCCCGGATCAAAGAATTTAGCTATCATGGCGAATAGTCGCTAAAAGCCGTCAATCATGAGACAGCCTCTCCGCTACCCGTGGGTCAATTTCGACGTCGATGATGTGATCGCTCCTGCAATTGCGGTGCGCGTCGATGTCACCGAAACCAAAGCGGAAGTGGCGACCCATTGGCATCGGAAGGGCCAGCTCGTCTTCGCGCTCGGCGGTGGCGTCACATGCCGCGTCCCGAGCGGCCTGTGGATGGTGCCGCCACATTGCGGGGTGTGGATTCCCGGCGGCATGGAACACAGCAATATCGCGACCGCCAATGCGCGGATTTTCTTCGTCTATATCGAGCCGGGAGCCGCCGATCTGCCGGACCGGTGCTGCACGCTGTCGATCTCGCCGCTGCTGCGCGAATTGATCATCGAGCTGGCCGACCGCATGGAGGAAGACGACGGGAAGGACGCGCTTTTGACTGGGATGCTGCTCTCCGAACTGCCGCGCATGCCGGTCCAGCAGCTGCATTTGCCGATCTCCGCCGAGCCGCGCTTGCGGCGGATCGCCGATGCGTTGGCGCAAGACCCTGCCGACCGCAGCACGCTTGCCGAGTGGGCCACCCGCGTCGCGCTCTCAGAAAGCAGTCTCGCCCGTCTTGTGGTGAAGGAGACCGGACTGAGCTTCGGCCGCTGGCGCCAGCAATTGCACCTGATCGTCGCCATACGGGAGCTGGCCTCCGGTGCGAGTGTCCAGCAGGTTTCGGGCGATCTCGGCTACGCCTCCGTCACCGCCTTCATCACCATGTTCAAGAAAGCGCTCGGCAAGCCGCCGGCAAAGTATCTCGCCAGCGTCGCGCACAATGGCGGCTCCGCCTTCGTGGCGTGATCAACGCGCCTGTGGGCAAGCCTCAGGCCGGGGAGGGCTCAATGGCTTCGGGGCGCGGCATCGGCTTTTGCTCCAGCACTTCTTGCACGATGCCGCGGGCGATCTCGCGTTCGCCCATGATGACGGTGTCGGCGCCGAGCCCCTTCAGATGCTCCACCTCGGCGTCGGAATGGGCCCGCGCGATGACGTTGATGCCGGGATTCGCGGCGCGTGCCCTGAGCACGACCTGCCCCGCCTCGAAGGCGTTGGGGATGGCAAGGATCAAGCGTTTGGCCCCCTGCGGATTGGCGGCGGCAAACACGCCCGCACTGGCCGCATTGCCGGAGACGATTTCGACGCCGTCGTCTCTGAGCCTCGCCAGCGTCTTGTCGGCGTCCTCGATGACCAGGAACGGTAGCGATGCCTGTTTCAGCGCCGCGCCGACCAGGCTGCCGACGCGGCCGTAGCCGATCAGGATGGTGTGGCCCGAAAGCGTTGTGCGTGGCGGTGGGCCATTCTCTTTTGCCGCGGCGGCCACCGAGGCCACTTGTCCGGGCTGCGTCGCCGGGCCGACCGGCTTGGCCTCTTCCGGTGGTGCTGCCTTGGCGGCGCGCGCGTCCAGCCATGGCTTCATCCAGTCGAGGGCGAGGAACATCAGCGGATTGACCAGGATCGACAGGATGGCGCCTGCCAGGATCAGTTCGCGTCCCTGTTCGGGCAACAGCTTCAGCCCGACGCCGAGCTCGGCCAGGATGAAGGAGAATTCGCCGATCTGCGCGAGGCTGGCCGAGATCATCAAGGCGGTTCCCAGCGGATAGCGGAAGGCGATGACGATAACGAAGGCGGCCAGCGACTTGCCGATGACGATGATGGCCAGCGTCGCCAGGATCGGCCAGCCATTGCTCATCAGGCTGAACGGATCGAACAGCATGCCGACCGAGACGAAGAACAGCACCGAGAAGGCGTCGCGCAGCGGCAGTGATTCCTCCGCCGCGCGGTGGCTGAGCTCGGATTCGCTCATGATCATGCCGGCGAAGAAGGCACCGAGCGCCAGCGAGACGCCGAACAGTTTGGCGGCGCCGAATGCGACGCCGAGCGCGATCGCCAGCACCGCCAGCCGGAACAGTTCGCGCGAGCCGGTATGGGCGACGTAATGCAGGATCCACGGAATGACCCGGCGGCCAACCACCAGCATGACGATGACGAAGGCGACGACCTTGGCCAGCGTGAGGCCGACGACGCCCCAGATGCCGAAGCTGGCCGGCAGCGACAAAAGGCTCGCATGGTCATCGACCTGCGGCTGGCCGCCGAGCACGCCGGCCAACGCCGGCAAAAGCACCAGCGCCAGCACCATGGCGAGGTCCTCGACGATCAGCCAGCCGACGGCGATGCGGCCGCGCTCGGTCTCGATCAGCCGTCGCTCCTGCAACGCGCGCAACAGCACCACTGTGGACGCGACGGAAAGCGCCAGGCCGAAGACGAGGCCTGCGCCCATCGACCAGCCGAGCATCCAGGCAAGGCCGGCGCCCAGCGCGGTGGCAAAGCCGATCTGGACGATGGCGCCGGGTACGGCGATGGCGCGGACGGAGAGAAGATCCTTCAGCGAGAAATGCAGGCCGACGCCGAACATGAGCAGGATGACGCCGATTTCGGCCAGCTCATTGGCAAGACCGGCATCGGCGACGAAACCCGGCGTGTTCGGTCCAACCAGCACGCCGGCGACGAGATAGCCGACCAGCGGCGGGATGCGAAAACGGTTGGCTAGCGCCCCGAAGATGAATGCCAGCCCCAGACCGGCGACGATGGTGGCGATAAGGGGCGTGTCATGCGGCATTGTCTATGGAGCGCCTTTCGGGAAATGTCGGGTGTGCGCCGCCCGCAGCCGCCGCCTTTGCAATATGGTGGAGGGGGTGCGGGCGACGCAACCCGCGAGACGTAAATTGGTGGCCAGAGGCGCCGAAAAACGAAAGGCGCGCGCAGCGAAAACGCTGCGCGCGCGAATGATCTATGAGATAGGGTCAGGCTGCCTGCTGCAGCATGGCCTCGATGTCGATCAGCGGGCGGTTGGTCAGTGTCTTTGGGATCTCCGCCTGCACCTTGTCGGTGACTTCCTTGTGCAATTTCTTGCGCATGGTGCCGAGCACCAGCGGCGGCGCGACCAGCACGATGTCGTCGAAGATGCCGTGATGGGCGAGCTTGTAGAGCCGGTCCGCGATCTCTTCGGCAAAGCGTTCCTTGCCCTGCCGGTGCCAGTCGGTTTCCTCAACCGCGCTGCGATGCACGGAGGGGCCGTCATTGTAGCGGCCGGGACTGTCGCTGCCTTGTTCGCGCGTTGCCGGATTGCCCTGGTTCATCTCCTGGAAGAGCTGCAGGTGCGGATAGAGATTGTCGCCCTCGTTCTTCAGGAACAGCGCTTTCTCGCCATCGGCCACCATGACCAGAAGGCCATGTTTCAGGTTGATCTTGCTCATTTGCGGGCTCCTGCTTGAAGGTTCAAATCCAGCCGACGATTGTCTGTTACGGCAGGGGCAGAACGCGTGGCGAAGCGGGAACGTTCCACTTCGTTCGCCGAGATCGCACGCAGCCATATCAAGCCCGATCTATCGTCTATCGGAGCAATGTCCGAGGTGACGGCTTTAATCTACTAGATTGGTAGAATTTAGAAAAAATAATTTTGCAGCTTGGCCGGCTCCCGGATAAAAGAGCCGCAGAACAAAGCCTGCGGCAGCAGCTTGAATCCGCCTGATATGCGGATGTGGAATATTTTTCTCTTGGCCCTTTGGCTTGCGGAAAACCGATTGCCTCCCGTCAGGGGATGCGCGAGTGGGTTCCTTCAGCTTTTTCGCGTCCGCGCCTAAAACTGCCGAATTGTTCCGGAATCTGTTCGTCATGCCGCACACCAATCCCAAGCTCACCGCGTTCCCGGTCTTCATGCGGGTCGAAGGCGAAGCCGTGGCCATCGTCGGCGGCGGAGGCGAAGCGTTGGCCAAGGCGCGGCTACTTGATCAGTCGAGTGCTGTGCTTCGCATCATTGCCGATGTTGCCGACGCCGAATTGCTGAGCTTCATCGCCACGACCGGCGCCATCCGTATCGACGCCCCCTACGACGCCGCGCATCTCGAAGGCGCGGTCCTGGTGTTTGCCGCCAGCGGCGACGAGACGCTCGACCGCCGCGTCGCCCACGATGCGCGCCGCCTTGGCATTCCGGTCAATGCCGTCGACCGGCCGGAGCTATGCGATTTCTTCACCCCGGCGCTGGTCAACCGCGCCCCGGTCGCCATCGCCATCGGCACGGAAGGCGCGGGTCCGGTGCTGGCGCAGATGCTGCGCAGCCGCATCGACCGCATGCTGTCGCCGTCGCTCGGGCCGCTGGCAGCGCTTGCCGCCTCGTTCCGGGGTGCCGCCGAAAAGCTGCTGCCGAAAGGCAACGCCCGCCGCCAGTTCTGGAGCAGTTTTTTCCAGGGTGCACCGGCGCGCGCCGTCGAAGCCGGCGAGCTTTCGCAGGCGCATGACGCCGCCGCCGATCTGTTGCTGTCGAAGGCTCCGGCTTCGGGCCATATCGCGTTGGTTGGCGCCGGGCCAGGTGCTGAGGATCTTCTGACGCTGCGCGCGCATCGGCTTTTGATGGAAGCCGACGTCATCGTCTATGACGCGCTGGTGCCGGAGGCGATCGTCGCCATGGGCCGCCGCGACGCCGAGCGGCTGCCGGTCGGAAAACGCAAGGGATGCCACACCAAGAGCCAGGCCGAGATCAATGCGCTGCTGGTCGATCTCGGCAGGCAGGGCAAGCGCGTCGTGCGGCTGAAGTCGGGCGACCCGCTGGTGTTCGGCCGCGCCGGCGAGGAGATGGCCGCACTGCGCGATGCCGGCATCGCCTATGATGTCGTTCCCGGGGTCACCGCCGCCTTTGCCGCCGCCGCCGATTTCGAGCTGCCGCTGACGCTGCGCGGCGTCTCCTCGTCGATGGTGTTCACCACCGGCCATGATCTGAAGGGCAATTCGCTGCCGGATTGGGCCAAGCTCGCCATTTCCGGCGCCACCGTAGCCGTCTATATGGGCCGCTCGGTCGCCGCCGAAGTCGCCGGACGGCTGATCGAGGCCGGCCTGTCGCCGGACACGGCGGTTGCCGTGGTCGAGAATGCCAGCTTGCAGAACCGCCGCCGTTTCCACGGCACACTGGCCGATTTGCCGTCGCTGGAAGAGCGCGCCGATCTGGCCGGTCCGGTGATGACCATCATCGGCGACGCGGTTGCCGGCGCCAACTTTGAACGTTCCGAGCCGCTCGCGGCACATAACTATGAGGGCGCCGCCAACGCGGCCGACGCAGAGGTCGAGCCATGAAGATACTGACCGCAAACCGCCTCTCCGACGGCATCGCCGTCTGGTATGCCGATGGCGGCTGGGCCGAGACGGTCGACCATGCCGACCTTGCCCATGACCAAGCGGCAGAGGACAGGCTGGAAGCAATCGGCGCCAAGGCCAACGCCAACAATCAGGTTGTCGACGTGAATCTGATCGACGCTGAAGTCGTCAATGGCGTCGTCGTGCCGGTGCGGCTGCGCGAAAAGATCCGCGCCGCCGGCCCGACCATCCGGGAAGATCTGGGCAAGCAGGCTGCGCGGGCAGCTTAACAAAATACGGGCGGACGCGCCCTGAAAGACGAAACATGTACCGCTACGATGAGTTCGACCACGATTTTGTCCAGGCCCGCGTCGCCGAGTTCAGCGACCAGGTCGAACGCCGCCTGTCCGGCGAGATCACCGAGGATCAGTTCCGGCCGCTGCGGCTGATGAACGGCGTCTACCTGCAGCTGCACGCCTACATGCTGCGCATCGCGGTGCCCTATGGCACGCTGAACAGCGCGCAACTGCGCATGCTCGGCCACATCGCGCGCAAATACGACAAGGGCTACGGCCACTTCACCACGCGCCAGAACATCCAGTTCAACTGGCCGGCGCTGTCCGACATTCCGGCGATCCTGGCCGATCTCGCCAGCGTCGAGATGCATGCCATCCAGACCAGCGGCAATTGCATCCGCAACGTCACCGCCGACCATTTCGCCGGCGCCGCCGCCGACGAGGTCGCCGATCCGCGCCCCTATGCCGAGATCCTGCGGCAATGGTCGTCTGTGCATCCGGAATTCTCGTTCCTGCCGCGCAAGTTTAAGATCGCGGTGACCGGGGCCGAGCGCGACCGCGCCGCCATCCAGACGCATGATATTGGTCTGCATCTGAAGAAGAACGCCGCCGGCGAGCTCGGCTTTGCCGTCTATGTCGGTGGCGGCCAGGGCCGCACGCCGATGGTGGCGCGCAAGATCCGCGACTTCCTGCCGGAAGCCGACCTGCTTTCCTACTGCACGGCGATCCTGCGCGTGTACAACCTCTATGGCCGCCGCGACAACAAGTACAAGGCGCGCATCAAGATCCTCGTCCACGAGACAGGCGTCGAGGAAATCACCCGCCAGGTCGAGGCCGAATGGCAGGAGCTGAAGGACGCCGAGCTGAAGCTGCCGGAAGCCGACATCCGTGCCATCGACGCCTATTTCGCGCCGCCGGCACTGACCGCCCGGCCGGAAGGCGACGCGGCGATCAAGCTGGCGCGGCTCGATTCCAAAAGCTTCTCGGATTGGCTCGACCAGAATGTCGTGACGCATCGCCATCCTGACTATGCCGCGGTGACGATCTCGCTGAAAGGCATCGGCGAGGTGCCGGGCGATGCCACCGACAGCCAGATGGAAGCGGTCGCCGACATCGCCGAGAAATACGCGTTCGACGAACTGCGCGTCAGCCATGAGCAGAACCTGATCCTGCCGCATGTGGCGCGCGCCGATCTCAAGGCTGTCTATGATGCGCTGGTCGATATTGGTCTGGCGACGGCCAATTCCAACCTGATCAGCGATATTATCGCGTGCCCTGGCCTCGACTATTGCGCGCTGGCGACGGCGCGCTCGATCCCGATCGCGCAGGAGATTTCGCTTCGCTTCGCCTCGCTGGAGCGGCAGCGCGAGATCGGCGAATTGAAGCTGAAGATTTCCGGCTGCATCAATGCCTGCGGCCACCACCATGTCGGCCATATCGGTATCCTCGGCGTCGAGAAGAAGGGCTCCGAGCTCTACCAGGTGACGCTTGGCGGATCGGCCGACGAGAACACCTCGGTTGGCGAAATCATCGGCCGCGGCTTCTCTTCGGAAGAGATCACCGACGCCATCGAGCAGATCGTCGACACCTATCTCGGCCTTCGGCTCGGTCCCAGTGAACGTTTTATCGACGCCTACCGCCGTGTCGGTCCCGCGCCGTTCAAGGAGGCGCTCTATGCTGGCGAAACCAAGGCCGCTTGACCGCATCCTCGACGTCGACGACAGCATCGCCGCCAAAGCGGCGGGCTTCGACGCGCTGTATGGACATCTGAGCCCGCTCGACATCATCGAACGCGCGGCGAGCGAATTGTTTCATGACGAGATCGCCGCCGTGTCGTCCTTCGGCGCGGATTCCGCCGTCCTGCTGCATATGATCGCCAAGGTCGACCGCACGCTGCCGGTCATCTTCCTGGACACCGGCAAGCATTTCGAAGAGACGCTGGGCTACCGCGATGCGCTGGTCGCCGATTTCGGGCTGACCAACATCAGGGTGATCAAGCCCGAAGACGCAGCGCTCGAACGGGTCGATCCGACCGGCAATCTGCACCAGAGCAACACCGATGCCTGCTGCGACGTGCGCAAGGTCGAGCCGCTGGCGCGCGGCGTCGCCCCCTTCCGGGCCTGGCTGACCGGCCGCAAGCGCTTCCAGGCGGCGACGCGAGCCGCGCTGCCGGTGTTCGAGGCGGTCGGCCCGCGCGTACGCATCAATCCGCTGGCGCACTGGACGACATCCGATCAGGCCGACTACATGCGCGCGCATGCGCTGCGCGAAAATCCGCTGGTTGCGTACGGCTATCTGTCGATCGGCTGCTTCCCATGCACGCAGCCGGTGCAGCCGGGCGAAGATGCGCGCAGCGGACGCTGGGCCGGTTATGCCAAGACCGAGTGCGGCATCCATCTGTCGGGACTGGAAGTGTCGCTGACCGACGCATCCCTTTAAGCTATGGTGATATTCAGGTGAGGTTGGCCTGCAACGGCGGCTTCCGCCCGGAGGCCGCCGGTTTCGTGTGGACCGGCTTTCGCGGACTTCGATTTTGGGGCTTTTAGGAATTTTCGATGACTGAACCGACGACAGCAGAGACCCGCCTCTGGACCCGGACGGGTTTTCGCGAGGACGAGTGGACACATGCCGAAAGTGCGGATGCACTGGCGGGCAATGGCCGCTTCATCCTGCCGTTGCAGGCATTTCTCGGCCTCGATGCCGAAGTGCGGCGCTCGGCCAAGGAGCGGCTTGGCGTCGCGCTGCAGCCCGGCGACCAGCTGGAAAAGATTGTGGATCTGCTCGACCAGCTGTCGCTGGTGGCGCTGGCCTTCCCGGCCTTCAGCGACGGCCGCTCGTTTTCCAAGGGCGAATTGCTGCGCAGCCGCTACCATTTCGAGGGCGCGGTCCGCGCCACTGGCCAGGTGCTCGTCGACCAGCTGCCGCATATGCTGCGCCTCGGCTTCGACGAGTTCGAAATCTCCAACCCGGTTCTGCTGAAGCGCCTCGAAGAAGGCCGCACAGGCGGGCTGGGCCTTTACTATCAGCCGACCGAAGCGTCGGAGCCGAAGGGGCCGAAATACTCCTGGCGGCGCGTTCGCAACATCTGACGCAGCGGTAATTTCGCCTGTCTTTACAAAGACTGTGATCGGGCCTTCTCCTGGCTGTCCGGACGGAAATATCCGCCGGGCGCGAGGGAGGAATCGGCGCTCATCGGCGGCAACACCAATGCACCGTCCATCATGATCGCCGAAAAGGCGCCTGACATGATCAGGGCTGCAAGGTCTGGATGCGCGAGGAGCGCAAGGCTGCCTGAGCCGGTTTTTGGGAGATGCCGCCGCGCCTTCGGTGCGGCGGTTTTTTTCTTTGTCTTACGGAATTCCCAAGCGAAAGCCCGGAAAACCGCCTCACACTTTGCTGGAATTGCTTTTAGGCCAAGGCCCGCGCTTCGCGAAACGAGACCAGCTTGCGGCGGTTCTCGTCCCACAACGCAAGCTTGACGCAGCGCAGGCTGTCGAGGAGCGTGACGCGGCCGATGCCGCGCAGTTCGGGATAGTCGCGCAGCACTTCCTGCAGCCGGTAGCCCGGCACCTTGGCCGAGAGATGGTGCACGTGATGGACGCCGATATTGCCGGTGAACCAGTTCAGCACCGGCGGCAAATCATAATAGGACGAGCCGTGCAGGGCGGCACGCTGGAATTCCCACTCTTCGTCCTTCGCCCATTCCGTCTCCTCGAACTGGTGCTGGACGTAGAACAGCCAGATTCCGGCCGATCCGGCCAGGATCACGATCGGCAAATGGACGATCAGGAAAGCGCCGGGGCCGACCAGCCAGATAAGCAGCGCTGCCGCGACCGCGATGCCGAGATTGGTGGTCATCGACGACACCCAGGGCGTCAGGCCGCCGCGCATCATGCCGACCGGCAGCCTCTGCTCGAAGATGAACAGCCAGATCGGGCCAAGGCCGAACATCACCAGGGGATGGCGGTAGAGACGATAGGCAAGGCGTCCCCGCCAAGACAGCTGCCGGTATTCAGCAACCGTCAACGTCCTGATATCGCCCATGCCGCGCTCGTCAAGATTGCCGGCGCTGGCGTGATGGGTGGCGTGCGCGCGCCGCCAGCAATCGTAAGGGGTCAGCGTCAGCACGCCGAGCGCGCGGCCGATCCAGTCGTCGGCAGTGCGGTTGGCGAAGAAGGAGCCGTGGCCGCAATCGTGCTGGATCATGAAGATCCGCACCAGAAAACCGGCGGCGGGAAGGATCAGGATCAAGCCCCACCAGTGGCCATAGGAATAGGCTGCCGAAGACAGCGCCCACAGCGTAACGAAAGGAATAAGGGTGATGGCGAGTTCAAGAGTGCTGCGTCGCCGGTCGGGCTTCTTGTAGCGCGCCAGGATCTTCAACCAGGCGCGCTTGCTGTTGGCGGCCGTCTCGGGGGAAATCATGTTCATCAGGAAGCATAGGCGGGGCGTCCCGCTGCCGCAAGGAAAAGCTCACGCAAAATTACTGCGCGTAATTGTCGCGCGATAGCATCGCTATTGACGGCGTTGGCCGCCGGCCATGCTGGCTTCTATGCCGTCCAGCCGGTCGAGCAGATCCCGGAAACGGGCGGGAATGTCGGCCTCGGTGCGGAAGGCCGGCAAGGTGCGCAAGAAGCGCGTCGTCGCCTCGGTGCCGAACTGGCGCCTGATGTCGGCGGCGAGCTCTTCGCTTCTGTTGCCAGTATTGCGGTCCATTGTCTCAAATCCTGTGTCGGTTTCAAAACTCCTCCAAGCTTTGAATGGTTCCCCATAGCGGGGTATTGGCAAGCAAAGGCTGCCGTTACGGTAAAGTTTGAATTAATTTTGAACGTCCTTGCGCCCCGCACCAAGTCCGACGGGCAGCCCGCAACATTGCCTGCTGTGGGGCGTCCTCCTGGGCTTGCCCCTTGATTTTTGGCCGCCAAACCTCGATATCGGGCGCAAATCCAAACCATTCGAATGACGGGAAATGGCGATGAGCGACCAGACAAAAGACGAACGCGCGCCCGAGGATATCGAAACGGCCGAGGCCGAGCGCACGCAAGGCGGCATCGACGGCGACTATGAAGCGCTGGTGCGGCTGCTGAAGGAAAACGAGGAGCTGAAGGACCGCGCGCTGCGCGTCGCAGCCGAGATGGAGAATCTGCGCCGCCGCACCGCCCGCGACGTGCATGATGCGCGCGCCTATGCGGTGGCCAATTTCGCCCGCGACATGCTGTCGGTGTCGGACAATCTGCGCCGCGCGCTCGATGCTATCCCCGCCGAGGCGAAAGCGGCCGGAGATGCCGGCTTCAAGGCGCTGATCGACGGCGTCGAGATCACCGAGCGCGCCATGCTGTCGACGCTGGAACGGCATGGGGTGAAGAAGCTCGAACCGGAAGGTGAGAAGTTCGACCCGAATTTCCACCAGGCGATGTTCGAAGTGCCCAATCCCGATGTGCCGGCCAACACCGTCGTCCAGGTCGTGCAGCCGGGCTATTCGATCGGCGAGCGCGTGCTGCGGCCGGCCATGGTCGGGGTCGCCAAGGGCGGCCCCAAGATCGCGGCCACCGAAGCGCCGGTCGAGCCGGGGCCGGTGAACGAGCAGGCCGAGAAGGATGCGTGAGTAGGGTAGGCAGTAGGGAATAGGGAATAGGGAATAGGGAATAGGGGCAGGCGTATCAATCGCGCGGCTTCGTGTTATTCATACTTTCCCTAATTCCCAATCCCTACTACCTCATGTCCCTGACACCCATCGACCTCCTCGACTATGCCGGCGTCGCCGTCTTTGCCGCGACCGGGGCGTTGGCGGCTTCGCGCAAGCAGCTCGACATTATCGGCTTCCTGTTTCTGGCCAGCGTCACCGGCATTGGCGGCGGCACGCTTCGCGACGTCATCCTCAACCTGCCCGTCTTTTGGGTCGCCAACTCCGGCTATGTGCTGGTTTGCGCGGCGGTTGCGGTGCTGGTCTTCTTCATCGCCCACCGCGTCGAATCCCGCTGGAAATGGCTGCTCTGGCTCGACGCCATCGGATTGGCGGCCTTTTCCGTAATGGGCGCGGCCAAGGGGCTGGCCATCACCGGCTCGCCGGTCGTCTCCGTTGTTATGGGCGTGTTGACCGCCACATTTGGCGGCATCCTGCGCGATCTGCTGGCCGGCGAGCCATCGGTGCTGCTCAGGCCCGAAATCTACGTCACCGCCGCACTCGCGGGCGCCGGCCTCTACACACTTGGCGATCTTGCCGGCCTGCCGCCGCTCGCCTCGGATATCGCCGGCTTCGTCGCGGCTTTCCTGGTGCGCGGCGGCGCGCTGAAATTCGGCTGGACCTTTCCGTCCTACAAGAGCCGCCCGGGACGGCGACCGGAGGATATTCCGTAGGGAGAGGGATTAGGGAATAGGGAATAGGGAATAGTCGGTAGTCAGCAATTCGCGGCAGCCTTCACTACTGCCTAATGCCTACTGCCTACTGCCTCACGCCGCAAAGCGCTGCGCTTCCCCGCCATAATAGTTGACGTAGCGGGCGCCGATTTCCTTGACCGGCATCACCACGAACACATCGACGGTGGAGAACTCACGGTCGATGACGCAGCCGTCGCCGATGCGGGCGCCGACGCGCAGATAGCCCTTGACCAGCGGCGGCATGGCCGCGATCGCCGCCTTGGCGTTGACCGCCTCGATCGGCATCAGATCCATCGAGCAATAGCGGCCGGAGACCGCCCGCACATCCCAGGCGGAGTTGGTCCGGCAGTGATGGGCAAGGTAGGTGAGCGCCTCGGCATGCGCAGCCGGCACCGTGCCAGGGAACGAGGCACAACCGGTCATCACGCCGATCTCATAGTGGTTGATGTAGGCCCAGATGCCTTGCCACAGCGCCTCAATGGTGCGCTTCGAGCGGTATTCCGGCAGCACGCAGGAGCGGCCGAGCTCAAGGAAGCGCTGGCCGGGATGGCGGGCGATCAGCTTGGTCAGTTCGAACTCGCCTTCGGAATAGAAGCCGCCGGCGGTCGCCGCAATCTCTTGCCGCAGCAGGCGGTAAGTGCCGACGATGCGGCGATGCTCGGGGCCGGAGATCGAGGTGTCAAGCACCAGGAGATGGTCGCACAGCGGGTCGAAGCGGTCGGCGTCGCGCCGGTCCTGCGCCTGGAACAGGTCCTTCCTGGCGCCAAGCTCGTCATAAAACACCCGGTAGCGCACTTCCTGCGCGGCGGCGATCTCGGCCTCATTGCGGGCAAGCCGCACTTCGAGATTGCCGATACGGCCCAGCGGTGCGCCTGTTGCGACGGCATCGGCGTTCCGCGCGGCGAGCAAAGCGCCGCCTGCGCTGGGCCGAGTGTCACATTCCGGCATAACTGTATGCACGAGTGATTCTCCTTCGAGCCATCCCTCTTGGCACGGGGATACGGTGTAGGTGCAACAGGATTGTGACAGTACCGTGATACGGCGCGACGGGCAATACTTCGTCGGCTGGCGAAAACCCTCATTCGGCTACCTACGTGACGCGAGGATTGCGCCAGCGTCACCTTGAAGCGCGTCGCGCTGGGACGATTCACGCGACGCGCTTCAAGTCTTTGTTTTGTGCATGTCGTCTTCTCAAAACCGGGGCCATTTTCGAGCGACATGAATTCAGGCGGCCACCTGGCCCTCGACGGCATGGACCAGCGCGTCGGGATCGAGCGGCTTGGTGACAAAGCCGCTGGCGCCATGGGCGAGCACGGTGTGGCGAGTCTTTTCCTGGCTGTCGGCCGAAAGCACCATGATCGGAACCGGCGGCACAGCCATTTCCTCCTCGTGGCGGCGGATGGCGGCGATCGCGTCCAGCCCGTCCATGACCGGCATGTGCAAATCCATCAGCACCACATCGAAGCGATTTTTCAGCCCGGCTTCGGTCACCGCCTCGACCGCGGCCTTGCCATTGCCGACCACTTTCACGCGATGTCCCGCCTTCAAAAGCGTGGCGCGGGCAAGCATGGCGTTGATGTCGTTGTCTTCGGCGATCAGCACCGACAAACCTTGCTGGCGCCCGCCATGGGCACGAAGCGAGGACGCGCCGGTCTTTTCCGGCTTGGGCGGCGGCAAGGCAGGGGCATGACTGGTCAGCAGCACGCGCAGCAGGGTTTCGCCGCGCACCGGCCTCGCCAAGAAGGTGGCGTAGCCGCTGGTGCGGAATTCGCCAAGCATGCCGCGGTCGGTCGGCGCGATCAGCGTGATCGCCTCGCAATCGGCAAAGCCACTCTGGCGCAGGCGCTTGAGCAGTCTGCCGTCGCCGTCCTCCAGGGCCGCGTCGATCAACAGCACATCGCAATGTTCGGCGAAGGGCGTCGCCTGGGAAGCGGTTGCGGCGACGTCGACGGCGCCGCCATGGGCGCGGATGGTGCGGGCGATGGCGTCCGCCTCGACGGCGTTCTTCGACACGATCACGGCGCGCCGGCCGGCCAGGATGTTCTGCCGGTTCTGCGGTGCTTCGGTTGCTCCTGCGGCCGGGATCTCGAAGACGAATTCCGATCCCTCGCCAAGCCGGCTCGACACCGAAATGGCACCGCCCATGGCGGCGACCAGGCGCCTCGATATGGCCAGACCGAGGCCGGCGCCCCCATGGGTGCGGGTCGAGGTGCCGTCGGACTGTTCGAACTCCTCGAAGATGCGCTCCATATCCTCTTCGCGCAGGCCAGGGCCGGTGTCGGCGACGGTGAAGCAGATGCGGTCGCTGGTCTCGGTGCGGGCCCGTGCAACCGAAACCAGCACGCCGCCGGTGTCGGTGAACTTGATCGCATTGCCGATCAGGTTGAGCAGCACCTGCCTGACTCTTCCCGGATCGGCCATGATCATCTGTGGCACGTCGGGCTCGACATGACAGCCGAGGCCGATGTTCTTGGCGAAGGCTTTCGCCGCCATCAGTTCGATGATGTTGTCGGCGATTTCGCGCAGCGATGTCGGCTGCGGCTCCGGGTCGAAACGGCCGGCCTCTATCTTGGAATAGTCGAGCAAATCCTCGATGAGCGCCAAAAGCGCGCTGGCCGAGGTCGAGACGGCGCCGACATAGGTGCGCTGCTCGGGCGACAGATTGGTGTCGGCCAGTAGCTTGGCCATGCCCATGATGCCGTTCATCGGCGTGCGGATCTCATGGCTGACGGTGGCGAGGAAGCGCGACTTGGCCTGGCTGGCATATTCGGCGCGCTCGCGCGCGGTGATCAGCGAGGATTCGGCGCGTTTGCGCGCGGTGATGTCGCGGGCAATCGCCCGGTGCGAGACGGCGCCGCTATCCTTGTCGCGTACCGACAGTTCGATCCACGAGAACCAGCGCGGACCGTTCGGCGTGCGGATGGAGACGTCGGTGGAACTCAGGCATTCGTGATCCGAAAAGGCGGCGTCGGGAACGATACCGACATCGATGCCGAGGTCGGCCAGAGTCCTGCCGGCAAGGTCGCGTTGGTCGGTTCCGACGAGGCTGGCGAAAACCTTGTTGGCGTAGACGATGTGGCCGTCGCGGTCGCGGTGGACGACGAGATCGCCGAGCGCATCGATCAGCCCGCGAAAACGCTCCTCGCTCTCCTGCATCTCCCACATGCGGTCGGCCAGCGTCTCGATTTCGGCGCGGCTACGGGCCGCGGTTTCGTCGAGCAAGGCCGCCGCGCGGCGGACGGTGCGCCGGCTGCGCAGGTGCATGGCGACGCCGGCAAGGCCTGTTGCCAGCAGGCCGAGGGTGATGAAGATCGGCGCACCGGTGAGGTGGGAGAGGCCCGCCAGCACGACACTGGCGACCACCGTCAGGAACGGCAGGCCCTCGGACGTGGCGCGCGGCAAATCCGGCGCCAGCGGCGGCGGCGCAACACGCTGCCGCTTCGCCGTCGCCGGACTCGGCCCGTCGACGCTTTCGGCACGGCTCTTCTCTTTCCTGGCGGACTCCGCGATCATGCGGAACTCCTTGCCAGATAGAGATTATGGAAAAGCGCGGCGGATCGTTCGAATTTTAGCGGTCATGCATTTTTGGCGGTTTTCCGCATCGCCTGATCTTTTCCGAAACCTGATTCCCTTCGGGATCATGCTTCGGGAGCCTCACATATCGACAACCACGCGGCCCCTGATCTTGCCCTCGACGATGTCATGGGCGGCGGTGATGATGCCGTCGAAGCCGATGGTCGTCGAGAGGCCGGCGAGCTTCTTGAGATCAAGATCGCTGCCGATGCGGCGCCAGGCTTCCAGCCGCACAGCCTTTGGCGCCATCACTGAATCGATGCCGAGCAGCGAGACGCCGCGCAGGATGAACGGGGCGACGCTCGACGGCAGATCCATGCCACCCGCCAGGCCGCAGGCGGCGACCGCGCCGCCATAGGCAGTCATCGACAGCACATTGGCCAGCGTGTGGCTGCCGACGGCATCGATGCCGCCGGCCCAGCGCTCCTTGGCCAGCGGCTTGGCCGGCTGGGAGAGTTCCTCACGCGAAATCACTTCGGCGGCACCGAGGTCGATCAGATAGGGGCTCTCGGCGTTGCGGCCGGTCGAGGCGATGACGTGATAGCCAAGGCTGGACAGGATCGAGACCGCGACCGACCCAACGCCGCCGGCCGCACCCGTCACCACCACCGGGCCGCGATCCGGCAGGATGCCGTGCCGCTCCAGCGCCATGACGCTGAGCATGGCCGTATAGCCGGCGGTGCCGACCGCCATCGCATCGTGCGCGCTGATGCCGTCGGGCAACGGCACCAGCCAGTCGCCGTTGACGCGCGCGCGCCCGGCATAGGCGCCGAAATGCGTCTCGCCGACGCCCCAGCCATTGAGGATGACCTTGTCGCCCTTGCGCCAGTCGGCATGCGATGAGGAGAGGACGGTTCCGGCGAAATCGATGCCCGGCACCAGCGGCCAGCGGCGGATCACTGGCGCTTTCCCAGTGATGGCCAGCCCGTCCTTGTAGTTGACCGTCGTCGCCTCGACGGCGACAGTGACGTCGCCTTCCATCAGATCGGCTTCGCCGAAATCGACGACCTCCACCGACTGTTTCTTTTCGGCGTCGCGCGAAACGAGGATGGCTTTGAAGGTTTCAGGCATCTCTTCTCCTCGGCTTCGCAAAGGCTGGCGGTCGGCATTGGCTGGCTCTGGCCGAACTGTGCGGCGACCGTCCGGCGAGGTCAATTGGTCAAAAGAGTCGGGCCGTCAGGCTTCTGGGCCTTGCGGCTTGGCCTCGCGCCGCCAGCCGATGAACTCGTCGAAGACGACCAGCGCCGCGCCGACCGAAATGAAGGCATCGGCAAGGTTGAAGACGGCGAAGGACCATACCGGCGTGTGGAACAATATATAGTCGATGACGTGGCCGTAGACGGCGCGGTCGATCAGATTGCCGATCGCGCCGCCGATGATCAGGGCAAAGCCGATGCGGGCCAGCACATGGCCGGAGGGCGTGCGCGTCGCCAGATAAAGCACGAAGGCAACGACCACGACCGCGATGACGACCAGGCCGGTGTCGCCGAAGGACGAGAACATCGAGAAGGCGATGCCGGTATTGTAGGTGCGAAACAGCGCCAGGAATGGCACCAGGTCGAGCTTTTCCTGGAAGACGAGGCCGGTCTCGATCAGATGCTTTATCCACTGGTCTAGCGCGATTGCCACCACCACCAGCAGCGCATAGGGAGACCATGATTTCACGATGTGGCGTCCTCGGGGGCAAGTTTCAGCGCGCCGCGCCGGATCTCGAACAGCATGATTCCGGTGGCGACCGCCAAATTGAGTGAATCGGCGCGGCCGGCCTGCGGAATCCGCAGCAGCCGGTCGCAGCTTTCCGCCAGATTGTCGGGCAGGCCCTGCTGCTCATTGCCCATCATCAAGAGCACCGGTCCTCGGGAGAAATCGACCGAGCGGTAGTCGACCGCACCCTTCAGATGGGTGCCGACCACCAGGCCCGAGAAGCTGTTTCGCCAAGCCAGAAATGCTTCCGGCGTCGCCTTGGTCACCGGCACGGCGAAGATCGAGCCCATGGTGGCGCGCACGGTCTCGACAGAAAAAGGATCGGTAGTCTCGCCGACCAGGATGACGCCCTTGGCGCCGACGGCATCGACGGTGCGGATGACGGTGCCGAGATTGCCGGGATCGCGCACCCGGTCGAGCGCCACCCAGACGTCGCCGTCGTGAGCGCGGATGTCTCTTAGCGGCAGCAGTTTTTGCCGGAAGACGCCGACCACCATTTGCGGATTGTCACGGCGGGTGATGGCGACCAGCACTTTTTCGGACACTTCGAGCACGGTGCCGCCGGCGGCAACCGTGCGCGCCGCCACCTTTTCGACCGCCGCATTGCCGCGTCCGGCCTTGGCGAAAACCAGCGTCCTGATCGACCAGCCGAGGTCGAGGGCGTCGATGACCAGCTTCAGCCCTTCGGCCATGAAGGCGTTCTGCTGGTCGCGGAATTTCTTCTGGGCGAGCGCCTTGATGTCCTTGATCAGCGGATTGGCAAGGCTGGTGACTTCCTTGACCTGCCCGGGCGCGCCGATGTGCCGCTCATTCATTCGGGACTCCCGGGCATTCAGGTCTCCGGGGCATTCAGGCCACCCAGCGCGAAAACAGCGATGTCGACAGCGCCCGCCCGGCGGACTGCTCGCGGATGATCAGTTCGCCTGATTTAACCGTGCCGCCCATGCCGGCAAAGGTGTCGCGCATCAAGGCATGGATGGCGAAGAAGGAGGCGCGGATGGAATAGGCGGTCAGCACCACGGTGAGCGGTTTCGGCGTCAGGATCGCGCGGCAAAGATCGGTCAGGCCGGGCAGGTCCTCGAACAATTGCCAGACCTCGCCCTTGGGGCCGCGGCCATAGGCGGGCGGGTCGAACAGGATGATGTCGTAGCGGCTGCCGCGGCGCTCTTCGCGCTCGGCGAATTTCACAGCATCGTCGACGATCCAGCGGATCGGCTTGCTGCCGAGACCGGCCATTTCCTGGTTTTCGCGCGCCCAGCCGACCGCCTTCTTGGAGGCATCGACATGGGTGACCTCGGCGCCGGCACGGGCGGCCACCAGAGACGCGAGCCCGGTATAGCCGAACAGGTTCAGCACCTTGACCGGGCGCTTGGCCGCCACGATCTGGCTGGCCATATGGTCCCAGTGCGAAGCCTGCTCGGGGAAGACGCCGACATGGCGAAACGAGGTGAAGCGGCCGAGATAGTCGATGCCGTCATGCCTCATCGGCCAGGTCTCGCCCAGCGGCACCTTCGGAAAACGCCAGCGGCCGATGCCTTCTTCGTCGGTATCGCCGGTGAAGATGGCGTCGGCTCGGTCCCAGTCCCTGGCGGGCAAGGCCTTTTGCCAGATCGCCTGTCCCTCGGGCCGCACGATGCGGTAGGGGCCGTATTGTTCGAGCTTTTCGCCGGCGCCGCTGTCGAGCAGTGCATAATCCTGATTTGGCGCAACTTCGAGGATCACCGGCAGGCGCTCAGTGGGCAGGACGCCTTCGCGACGCGCCAGGATACGGGGGGCGGGCTTCGGATCAGACCGGTCGTCCGGTTTTGTTTCGTGGCGTGGCTGTCTGGCTTCGGGTCGGACTGGTACGGTGCCCGGCTGCGGCCGCGCGTGTTCGGTCCTGCCCTTTGCGGGCGGACGGTTGTCGCGGCGTTTGTCGCGAAAAGACTTCAAGCAGGAGCGTCTCCGGAGGCGGCAGGCCGCTTTTGACATAGGGTCACCGGCTGCGCAAACAAAATGGTCCAGCGTGCGAATGTCTGAGGTGGTGGACCTCGCTGAGGAAACAGGCAAATCTGGAATCATGTCCCGTTCCGAACGCCTGCTCGACTTGATCCAGATCCTGCGCCGGCATCGCCGGCCGGTGAGCGGTCGCACGCTTGCCGGCGAGATGGACGTTTCGATCCGAACGCTCTACCGCGACATTGCCACGCTGCAGGGGCAAGGCGCGCCGATCGAGGGCGAGGCTGGGCTGGGCTATGTGCTGAAACCCGGCTTCATGCTGCCGCCGCTGATGTTCACCGACGAGGAGATCGAGGCCATCGTTCTGGGATCGCGTTGGGTTGCCAGACAACCGGACAAGCGGCTGTCGGCCGCCGCCACCGACGCGCTGGCCAAGATCGCCGCTGTGCTGCCGGATGATCTGCGCGAGGACCTCGATGCGACCGCGCTTTTGGTCGGGCCGCACGGCGATGCTGTCGAAAGCATCGACCTTGGCCTGGTGCGCCAGGCGATCCGCAACGAGAGAAAACTCGGCTTTCTTTACCGCGACGCCGGCGGCGCCGCCTCCGAGCGCTTGATCTGGCCATTCGCGCTCGGCTTTTTCGACAAGGTGCGGGTGGTGGTGGCCTGGTGCGAGACGCGGCAGGATTTCAGACATTTTCGCGCCGACCGGATGTCGGGGCTCAACACCACGTATATCCGCTATCCGCGTCGTCGGCAGGCGCTGCTGAAGGAATGGCGCGCGACGCTGGACGCACCGAAGCGCCAGCCTGGCGCTTAATGCTCCTTTCCACGCGCCCACAAGACGCTGCTGCCAGAATCTGACAGTGGGGTCACCTATGCTCCTCCAATCGAAACCCTGGAGAGCAGACATGAACACCCCCAATTTCGTCATCCTTTATGTCGACAGTCCGGAGCGGAGCGGCGCCTTCTACGGTGCGCTGCTGGGACGCCAGCCGGTGGAGACGTCGCCGACCTTCGTGCTGTTCGTGCTCGACAATGGCTTCAAGCTCGGCCTGTGGTCGCGCCACACGGTGGAGCCGTCGGCCGCGGCCGCGGGCGGCGGTGCGGAGCTCGTCTTCGCGTTGGACCGGCCTGATGCGGTGGACGCCGCCTACACGGACTGGGCAGGACGCGGCTTGACCGTTCTGCAGACGCCGACCGACATGGACTTCGGCCGCACCTTCGTTGCGCTCGATCCCGACAAGCACCGGCTGCGCGTCTACTGGCTGAACGACGGAGAACAGGCCAATGGGGAACAGGCCAATGGAGAACAGAAATGAGTGCGCACTGGATCGCGGTCGCTTCCGCCGAACATGTCCGGCGCGGCCGCGAGGCCGGCTTCATGCAGGTCAACCACGGCAAGGCGGCACCTTTGCGCCGCATCAAGCCCGGCGACGGCATCATCTACTACTCGCCGACCACAATTCTGCGCGAGAAGGACGGCCTGCAGGCCTTCACGGCAGTCGGCACCGTGCGCGAAGGCGAGCCTTATCAGGGCGACATGGGCGGTGGCTTCACGCCGTTCCGCAGGGATGTCGAATGGGCCAAGGCCGAGGAGGCGCCGATCAAGCCGCTGCTCGAGCAGCTCGACTTCACCGCGGGCAAATCGAACTGGGGTTATCAACTGCGCTTTGGCCTGTTCGAAATTACGGCGCATGATTTCGCGCTGATCGCCGAGGCGATGGGCGCTGCCATGAAGGCAGGCTGGAAGCATCCAGCCGCCGGATCGGCAAGGCACCGTGACAAGGCTGCTGACACCAAGTTGTCAGCAGCCTTGTGCGACAAGCGATTGTCTTCAGATAGCGTCGCGCTTGCCCCAGGAGAATAAGATGGACTTCGTCTCGATCCGCATCATTACCGATCAGATCAAGCCCTTGGTGGCATTCTACGACACGATCACCGGGCTTACCGCAACCTGGTTCACAGACGATTTCGCCGAACTGGCAACGCCGTCCTGCACACTGGCGATCGGCAGCACCCGCACGCTGGCCCTGTTCGGAACTGATGTGGCGCAGCCGGCCGCCAATCGCTCAGCGATCATCGAGTTTCGCGTCGCCGATGTTGATGCTGAGTACAGCAGGCTGGCGAAAATTATCGGCGATTTCGTACAGACGCCGACGACGATGCCATGGGGTAACCGGTCGCTGCTGCTGCGCGATCCCGATGGCAATCTGGTGAACTTCTTCACCCCGGTCAGCGCGGAAGCGATCAGGAAGTTCGATCGCAGAACCGGCGCAGACGCTACTGCTTGAGCGCGTTGTAGACGGCAATGCCGGCGGCAAGGTCCTCAAGCGCGGCGCCGACCGACTTGAACAGCGTGACCTCAGTGGGGCTCTGCCGGCCCTGTTTTTCCCCGCGCGCCAGCTCATGCAGATCGGCGACGATGGCTTCCGGCTTCAGCACGCCGGAGGCGAGCGGCTGGACGATGTCGCCGGCTTCCTTGGTGGCGCCGGCGCGGGTGTCGACATAGACGCGGGCGCGCGCGATCGCGTCGTCGTCGCTCTCGCGCATGGTCGGCGTGAAGCCGCCGACCAGATCGACATGCGCGCCCGGCTTGAGCAGCGCACCCTTGACCAGCGGCGTCGTCGTGATCGTCGCCGATGAGACGATGTCGGCCTCGGCGAGTTCGGCGTCGAGATCGCTTGCGGCCTCGGCGTTGAAACCGTCCGCGCGCAAATCAGCCGCGACCTTTTCGGCATTGGCGGGCGTGCGGTTCCAAATGCGGATGGTCTTGATCGGCCGCACCGCGGAGTGCGCCTTGGCGAGGAACGGCGACAGCGCGCCGGCGCCGACCACCAGAAGCTGCGATGCGTCCTCGCGGGCGAGATAGGAGACGGCCAGCGCCGAGGCGCAAGCGGTGCGCCACTGTGTCAGCCGTTGGCCGTCGATCAGCGCTTCGGGCTCGCCGGTGGTGCCGTTGAGCAGGAGGTAGAGCCCCATCACCGCCGGTTTGCCGATGGCGTTGTTGTCGGGCGATACGGTGACGATCTTGACGCCGATATGACCCCCGACCGATGTGCCGGCCGCATGGAAGTCGGTCCACGCCGGCATCAAAAGCAGCGTGGATGTGGCACCGTCGGGCCGCTCGACCCCGTGATGATGGCGGACGGGTTGCACAGCACCCTCGCGGAAGGCCGCGCGCAATGTCTCGACCAGCCCGGGAAAGGTCAGCGCCTGGTCGACAGCGTCGGCCGAAATGGTCAGCATGCAAAACTCCGCGAAGATAAAAGCGCCGGCTTCAGGCCGTTGGCTTCGGCAGCGCCGGCCCGGTGGCCGCGCCCTGCTGCACGGCGGGTATACGGCTGACCGCCTGGCGCAAATTCTCGGCCTCGACCCCGCGCTGGCGCGCCAGCTTGCGGTAGCGGCCCTGCTTGACCCAGGTCGCCAGGCTGCCGACGACCATGCCGATGGCGAGCGCCACGAACAGGAAGATGAACAGCGGCAAGGTCAGCGTCAGTTTCGGATTGCCGGGGTTGAACGGGTCGAGCGTGAAGGCGACCAGCTCGCGGTTGGCGACGGCCAGCGCAATCAGGATGACGGCGAGCGGCACGAAGACCACGATAAGTATGAAGCGGTTCAACATAGAAATTCCCTGGAGAAGGCAGGCCTTGATAAGGTCGGCGCGTGGTCCGCGCCTACTTGCCGCCATTCAGCCTTTCACGCAATTCCTTGCCGGTCTTGAAGAACGGCACCCACTTCTCCTCGACCTCGACGGATTCGCCGGTGCGCGGGTTGCGGCCGGTGCGGGCAGGGCGATTTTTCACCGAAAAAGCGCCGAAGCCACGCAACTCGACCCGATTGCCTTCCGCCAGGGCATCGGTGATCTCGTCGAAGATCGCTCCCACGATGTTTTCGACGTCGCGCAGGAAAAGATGCGGGTTGCGCGTGGCAATGATCTGCACAAGCTCGGATTTGATCATCAGAAAGGTCCCCGTGAAAGCGCTGCGGTCAAATTATCAGGATGATTTTATTTGCTTTTTTACTCGCCCCAACCGGCAGATCAAGGGTGCCAGACGGAAACGAGACCGTCAAGAAACAAGCGATCCGCGCCAATTTCGTGAAGCACGTCGCTGCCGGCCTCCGACAGGCCGAGCGCGCTGCCGACGCTGCGCGCTATTGCTTTCGAGAACAGGAAGCCGCCACGCCGCTCGGTGTCCTTCCATTCCACCACCTTGAGCTTGGCGTCGACACCCTTGGTCGCCAGCCAGTCGATCGCCACGCTCTCGCCGCCGACAGCGTCGATCAGACCGTTGGCAAGGCCCTGGCGGCCGGTGAAGATCGAGCCGTCGGCAAGGGCCAGTGCCTGATCGCGGGTCATTTTGCGGCGCTCGGCGACGATGCCGACGAACCAGTCATAGCTGTCGAGGATGAGCTTGCGGACCATGGCTCGCTCGTCTTCATTGGTCGGCTTGAAGGGCGAGGGCGATGCCTTCAGCGGCGAGGATTTCACTTCCTCGAGCTTGATGCCGACCTTGTCCATCAGACCGCTGACATCGGGATACTGGATGAGCACACCGATCGAGCCGACGATCGACGTCTTGCGGGCAACAATATGGTCGCTGGCGCTGGCGATCATGTAGCCGGCCGATGCGGCCAGCGTGCCGACCTCGGCCACCACCGGCTTGTCGGCGGCAAGCTTGCGCACCTCCTCGTAGATCGATTCGCCGCCGACCGTTGTGCCTCCGGGCGAATCGATCGCCAGGATGACGCCCTTGACCTGCGGGGATGTGCGGATGGTTTCCAGCCGCTTGATCAGTTCCTCGTCCTCGGTGATGGTGCCTTCGATCCTGACCTTGGCGATGTGGTCGACGGAAGAACCGCCGAGGTCGCCCCCATAGAACCAGCTTGCAAGCGCAATCACCCCAAGGGCCACGATGGCAATGGCGGCGCCGCGCCAGAAGGTCAGCTTGCGCCGCAAGCGGCGGCGGTCGATCAGGTCGTCGGCTCTCAGTGCCATGGTCTGCCTCACAGTCGGTGGGAAGCGATGCTTTTAAAGCAAGCGTCCGCGCCCGGCTACCTCTTCCTCAAGAGCCTGCGACGAAGCGACCTTCACGACGGAGGCATTTCAGGAAAAAATGACGCGGCGCGTTCGTTTCTGCTATGAAGTGACGAAATTGTGTCGCCTGAGTTCCGTCTGTAAAACAGCGGCCGTCACATTTTTGCGGTTTTCCTCCGCTTGTGCTTGCTTGCGGGGGCCGGCAACCCACCTATAGCAGGTGTTTTGGCGGACAAGGGTTTATTAGAAGTCAGTCATGCTTGCGCGATCGAACGAACCGACCAATGCCGATGCGGCCTTGGCGCCCACGGCGCCAGCGGGCACGCGCGGCGACGCCTTCGACCGCGCCCAGCGCCACTCGCGCCGCGTGCGCGTGCTTAAGTTTGCCGTGCCGGTGCTTGCCGCCGGGATCGCGGTTGCGTTTCCGGTCTATTCCTATCTGGCGGCGCCGATCAACATTTCGATACAGGCAGACGGCACCGCTTTCGCGGATGGCAAGCTGGTGATGGCCAATCCGAAGCTCAACGGCTTCACCAAGGACAAGCTGCCCTATTCGCTGACGGCCTTGCGCGCCATCCAGGATGTCGGCAAGCAGGACATCATCGAACTCGAAGGCATCCATGCCAAATTGCCGCTGACGGCCGACAATGTGGCGACCGTCGACGCCAAGCGCGGGATCTACAACAGAAACGCCAACACGATGGACATGACCAGCGACGTTACCGTCACCACCACCGACGGCGTCGCTGCCATCTTCAAATCGGTCTTCCTCGATATGGGCAAAGGCTCTATGAAGACAGGTGATGCGGTCGATGTCAGCCGTAACGGCTCGCGGATCACCGCGGGTTCAATGTCGGTCGAAGACAATGGCAAGGTCATCGTTTTCGAGAACAAGGTAAGCGTTCACATCGATCCGGCCACTATGAAGGCGGCAGAGGCAAAGAGCGGAGAAACGAATGCGTCCCAGTAATTCGGCACGGCTAGTCGCCGCAGCTTCGGCCTTGCTGTTGCTGGGTATGGCGCCGTCCTGGGCTCAGTCCAGCGCCAGCAGCCAGTCCGGGCTCAAACTGTCGGGCGACCAGCCGATCCAGATCGAGAGCGACAAACTTGAGGTCCGCCAGGCCGACAGCATGGCGCTGTTCAGCGGCAACGTCACCGTCACGCAAGGGCCAACGCTGCTCAAGGCCGGCAGCATGGAGGTCTACTACGTCAAGGACCCCAACGCCGCCAAAGGTGCTGCCGCCGGCGCTTCGGCGATGACCGGTTCGGCCAATATCGACCATCTGGTGGTCAAGAACAAAGTCTACATCAAGTCGAATGACCAGATCGCAACCGGCGACAACGCCACGTTCGACATGAAGACGCAGGTGCTAGTTCTGTCGGGCAAGGAGGTCGTCTTGTCCCAAGGACCCAACGTCCTTAAGGGCTGCAAGCTCACCGTGCAGATGAAAAGCGGCCTTGCTCAGGTCGATGGCTGCGGCGGGCGCGTCATCATGTCGATGACGCCGCCACCGAAATCCGAGGCCCCGAAGCCCGAATGACTGGCGTGTCTTCGCTGCTGACCCGCCTTCCGGGACGGGCGGCCAGTAAACTTGCAGCACCGGCCACAGTCACCGTTGATTCCTCGAAGTTCAAGGGCACCCTGATCGCCAAGGGTCTGACCAAGAGCTACAAGGGCCGCAGGGTGGTCAGCGGTGTCACCATCGGCGTGCGCGCCGGCGAGGCTGTCGGGCTGCTCGGGCCGAACGGCGCCGGCAAGACCACCTGTTTCTACATGGTCACCGGCTTGGTGCCGGTCGATGAGGGCACGATCGAGATCGACGGTTTCGACGTCACCTCGATGCCGATGTACCGCCGCGCCCGCCTCGGCATCGGCTATTTGCCGCAGGAAGCCTCGATCTTCCGCGGCCTGAATGTCGAGCAGAACATCCGCGCCGTGCTCGAAGTGGTTGAGAAGGACCGCAAGGTGCGCGAGCGCAATCTCGACGAACTGCTCGAGGAATTTCACATCAGCCATCTGCGGAAGTCGCCGTCCATGTCGCTGTCGGGTGGCGAGCGGCGGCGTCTTGAGATCGCCCGAGCTTTGGCGACGCGCCCGGCCTACATGCTGCTCGACGAGCCGTTCGCCGGCATCGACCCGATTGCCGTCGCCGACATCCAGCAACTGGTTCGTCATCTAACGGCGCGCGGCATCGGCGTGCTGATTACCGACCACAATGTGCGCGAAACGCTCGGCCTCATCGACCGCGCCTACATCATCCATGCCGGCCAGGTGCTGACTCATGGCCGTGCCGACGAGGTGGTGGCGAACCCCGATGTGCGCCGGCTCTACCTCGGCGAAGGTTTCACGCTCTGAGCGTGAAATTTGTTTCCTGACGTGATTTTTGCCGCCCCGCCGGGCTTTTTTCTCCGATTTTGCGTGAGATAATGCTTCGGTAGGGGCCTTTTGCCATCGTTCGCCTTGACAAGCAAAAGCCGGGCCAGTTTCTATGGAAGGTCGGAAAAATTCATTTTCCGGCAGCTTCTGATGTGTAGGCTTCCGGGTGCAGAAGGGCGTTTGAAACCGAACCATGGCGTTGGCGGCGAAACTACAGCTACGACAATCCCAGTCGCTGGTGATGACGCCGCAGCTGATGCAGTCGATCAGGCTGTTGCAGCTCACCCATGTCGAGCTCGACCACTTCATCGACGACGAGATCGAGCGCAATCCGCTGCTGGAGCGCGCCGAGCCCCAGGATGACGCCGCAAGCGACCAGGTGCAGAAGGGCGATGCCGCTCCTGAGCCTGCTGCCGATGGCGACTGGTTCGAAAACGAGACGGCGTGGAGCGCCGAAGCGATCTCCGACAAGCTCGACAGCTCGCTGGAAAATCTGTTCCCCGACGATCCCGGCACCAGCGAGCGGCTCGGTCCGGACCTGACGGCGCAGTGGAAGTCGGCCACCGGCAATAGTTCGTCCGGTTCTTCCGAAGGCTTCGACGTCGGCGACATGGCCGCCGCGGCGATCACGCTGCGCCAGCATGTCGGCGAGCAGATCGCGCTTGCCTTTGCCGATCCGGCCGCAAGGCTGATCGCAGCCGAACTGGCCGACGGCCTGGACGAGGCCGGCTATCTGCGCGCCGATCCCGCCGAGATCGCCAAACGGCTCGGCGCCGATCAGGCGGTGGTGGCCAAGGTGCTGGCAGCCTGCCACACATTCGAGCCGGTCGGCCTTTTTGCGCGCGACCTTGCCGAATGCCTGTCGCTGCAACTTGCCATGCGCGATCGTCTCGATCCGGCGATGAAAACGCTGATCGGCAACCTCGAACTCCTGGCGCGGCGCGATTTCCAGACGCTGAAGCGGCTTTGCGGGGTTGACGAGGAGGATCTTCTCGACATGCTGGCCGAAATCCGCGCGCTCGATCCGCGTCCGGGCACGGCATTTTCAGGCGGCGCCAGCGATGCCATCGTCGCCGATGTCGAAGTCCGTGCCGCCAATGACGGTAGCTGGACGGTCGAGCTCAATGCCGAGACGCTGCCGCGCGTGCTGGTCGATCACATCTATTTCGCCCAGGTCTCGCCGCATGCGAAGAATCAGGCGGAGAAGGATTTCCTGGCCGAATGCCTGCAGAATGCCAACTGGCTGACGCGGAGCCTCGACCAGCGGGCAAAGACGATCCTGAAAGTGGCGTCGGAAATCGTGCGCCAGCAGGACGCTTTTCTCGTCCATGGCGTGCGCCAGCTCAGGCCGCTCAACCTGCGCACGGTGGCCGATGCCATCGGCATGCATGAATCGACCGTCAGCCGGGTGACGGCCAACAAATACATGCTGACGCCGCGTGGCGTGTTCGAGCTGCGTTATTTCTTCACGGCTTCGATCGCGGCGTCGGGCGGCGGTGATGCGCATTCCTCGGAAGCGGTGCGCGACCGCATCAAGCAGCTGATCGACGAGGAAAAGCCCGCCGATGTGCTGTCCGATGACGCAATCGTCGATATGTTGAAGGAAAGCGGCGTCGATATTGCCCGGCGCACGGTGGCCAAGTACCGGGAGGGTATGAATATTCCCTCGTCGGTGCAGCGGCGGCGTGAAAAGCGCGCTCTGGCGAGCGCGGGGCGCTAGCTCTGCTTGCCCGGCAAGGCTTTTGCTATGGTTGGATTTCCACAACTTTCGACCTTAAAGCGCGTCGCGCTGAAACGGATTCATGCGACGCGCTTTAAGTCTTTGTTTTGATGCATGTCGTTGTCCCAGAACCGCAGCGCACTTCTGGGCGACATGCATTAATTGACAAGCTGCAATGAAGTGTCTAGAAGCCCGCCCGCATGAGACGGGCTCGCGGCCCGCATGCGGATGGTCCGTCACGATGAAGGCCACGGGACGGCCAAGAAGGCGGATTGTGATCAACCGGAAAGTTCGGATCTAAAATCGGCGCGAGTTGACGCCGCAAAGCTTGTGCGCACGGATCACGAGTATAAACTCTGGCCAGTTTGAAGCCTGAGCAAGGAAGGTCAGTTTTCAGATGAAATTGCGCATATCGGGTAAACACATGGATATCGGCGATGCGTTGCGTACGCGCATTACCGATCGTGTCGGCGAGGCGATTGGAAAATATTTCGATCGCGGTTTTTCAGGGCACGTCACGGTCATCAAATCGGGGTCGCGTTACTCGGCCGATTGCATGATCAGGCTGGATTCCGGCGCTTCGCTGCAGGCAACCGGCGATTCCCAGGATCCGACACTTGCCTTCGAGGCGGCCGCGGACCGCCTCGAAACCAGGCTGCGGCGCTACAAACGCCGTCTGAAATCGCACAATTCAGGCACTGGAAATGGTGAAATCACCGACATCGCCTATACGGTGATGGCGCCGCTGACCGATGATGATGAGGACATTCCGGAGGACTACGCCCCGGCCATCGTCGCCGAATCAACCATGACGCTGCAGACCATGTCGGTGGCGTCGGCGGTTATCGAACTCGACACCAAGGACAGCCCGGTTTTCGTATTCCGCAACGCCGGAAACGACCACCTCAACATCGTCTATCGGCGGCCGGACGGAAATATCGGCTGGATCGACCCGTCGACGACCAAAGTCGCACAGGCGTGACGACAACGACAATGGTCGCACAGGTGACGACAATGGTCGCACAGGGATAATAGCCAGCCGCGCGAGGGGCGAGGACTGGCGACGGCAGGCGAATAAGGGATTTCAAACATGGATCTGAGCGATCTTCTCAACGTTCCGGCGATCTTGCCGGCGTTGAAGGCGAACTCCAAAAAGCAGCTTTTGCAGTTGCTGTCCGAGAGAGCGGCGGCGATTTCCGGCATTCCGGAGCGCGAAGTGTTCGACACCATCCTGCAGCGCGAACGGCTGGGCTCCACCGGCGTCGGCAACGGCATCGCCATTCCGCACGGCAAGCTCGCCGGGGTGAAGCGCATCGCCGGCGTCTTTGCCCGGCTGGAGACGCCGGTCGATTTCGAGGCCCTGGATGACCAGCCGGTCGATCTGGTGTTCTTGCTGCTGGCCCCGGAAGGCGCCGGCGCCGATCACCTCAAGGCACTGTCGCGCATCGCCAGGGTTTTGCGCGACGCCGACACGGTGGCCAAGATCAGGGGCACGCGCGACGCGGTCGCCATCCACGCTCTGCTGTCGGACACGCAAGCCTCGCACGCCGCCTGAAGTTCTTTGGAATTAAGTCTTCCAGGGGCCGCCGAAGGCGGCCCTCTCCATTTCAACCGCCAGCAGTCGCCTTAGTGAATGGCGACAGTGGTCAGGTCGTTTTCCATGGCGCCGGCCAAAGCCCGGTCTTTCGCATCCGAAAGCAGGATCGGCTGGCCGTTGGCGGCAAACAGGGCCCACAGGACCATACCAGGCGCTATTTCGCCGAGGTTGGGGAAGCGCCCGAGCAGCTCGTCGCTCGAGACCTTCCGGAGATAAGCGACCGAGCCTTCGCCGAGATGGGCGAATTCGCCGCTGGTCATGGTGATGGTTTCGTCAGTTCTGGTCATTTCAAGCCTCCTTGGCGCGAGGACGCCGCTCAAGGCCATCCCGCATGAGAGCCATCGGTAAAGATCAGTCTTTCACCGATATATTTATTTTCCGTACCAGCCGTTCGGTATCCGGCCGATCGAGATCGATCGACAAAAGGCCGTTCTTCAGTTCCGCTGCGATCACCCGCATGCCGTCGGCCAGCACGAAACAGCGCTGGAATTGGCGCGCGGCGATGCCGCGATGGAGGAATTCGCGCTCGGTGTCGTCGGTTTGACGGCCGCGCACGACCAACTGGTTTTCCTCCGTGGTGACATCGAGATCGCTTTCGGCGAAACCCGCGACAGCCAGCGTAATGCGCAGCCTTTCGGCCTTGCCGTCAGCACCGCTGAGGCGCTCGATGTTGTAGGGAGGATAACTGTCACCGGATTTCGCCAGTCGTTCCAGGGTCTTTTCCATGGCATCGAAACCAAGGAGAAGCGGGCTGGAGAAGGGCGTCATTCGGCTCATGTTACACTGTCCTCTTTGGAGCGACATAAACTGGAAAAACCCGGATGGCATTTTTCCCGATGGTCTTGATATGGTCCGCGCCGCGGCCAAGTTCAAGCCGCCGAACACCCCCGCCAAAAAGACTCCCCCGCATAAGGAAATGAAATGCCCCAGACCCGCAAGATCATCATCGACACGGATCCCGGCCAGGACGATGCCGTCGCCATATTGCTGGCGCTCGGCAGCGCCGAGCTGGAGATCGTCGGCATCTCTGCTGTTGCCGGCAACGTGCCGCTGAAATTGACCGAAAAGAACGCCAGGAAAATCTGCGAACTGGCTGGCCGGCCCGACATCAAGGTCTATGCAGGCGCCATCCGCCCGTTGGCGCGCGAGCTGGTCACCGCCGAGGAAGTGCATGGCAAGACCGGCCTCAACGGCCCGCAACTGCCCGATCCGAAGATGAAGCTGCAGGGCCAGTATGCGGTCGACTTCATCGTCGAGACGCTGATGAAGGAAGAGGCCGGCACGATCACGCTGTGCGCGCTCGGCCCGCTCACCAATGTCGCGCTGGCGCTGATCCGTGAGCCGAAGATCGCGCCGCGCATCAAGGAAATCGTACTGATGGGCGGCGGTTTCTTCGAAGGCGGCAATGTCACGCCGACCGCAGAATTCAACATCTATGTCGATCCGCAAGCCGCCGACCTGGTGTTCAAATCCGGCATTCCGATCGTCATGATGCCGCTCGACGTTACCCACAAGGCGCTGACCACGGCCAAGCGCACGCAGGCCATCCGCCAGCTCGGCACCCGGGTCGGCACCGCGACGGCCGAGATGCTGGAGTTCTTCGAGCGCTTCGACGAGGAGAAATACGGCACCGATGGCGGCCCGCTGCACGACCCCTGCGTCATCGCCTATCTGTTGAAGCCGGAGCTGTTCAAGGGCCGCAACTGCAACGTCACCGTCGAAACCGCCTCCGAACTCACCATGGGCATGACCGTGATCGACTGGTGGGGCGTGACCAAGCGGCCGAAGAACGCCATGGTGATGCGCGACATCGACCATGACGCGTTCTTTGCGCTGCTGGTGGAGCGGTTGGCTCGGCTTTAAGCCTGCCTTGATACAGATCGTTCGCCCAGGGGCTTAGCGCTTCTGGGCGATACCTGTGCACTTATTCGCGAAGCAGGCGGTATGTTTCGGTATCGTTGCGGCGACGCTGCCGCTCGATCGAAACCTTGGAGCCAATGGCTCTCGGCACTGTCGTGTTGTCATATGCAAACACCAGGCCGTCATTTTCATCGAGGCGAATTCCATACAAGTAACGGAACCCGCTGCCGATCGCGACCTCGGGACTTGCAGGAGCGTTGAGAACGTTGACCACTGTACCGGTCAGGCGTTCGACATTGACGATGGGGCTGCTTTGCCTCGCAATCGGGATGCCAATTGCAAGGGCGCAAACGCCCACGACGAGGATGGTGATGAGGATGCCCCTGAGGTTCTCCTGCAGGGTCATCCAGGCAAGGGAATGCCGAGCCTTGGCCAATGCGTATCACCTGACAGCAAGGACGCTGCGTTTCATTGGTATCGTGACCGGCGGTAGTTCAATTTGCGAACCTGTAGAAGGTCGATCCATTCTCGCGCGTGACGCGCTCCAATCTTGCCGGCGCGCCGATCAGATGCGGGAGGTCGTCTTCGACAAGAATGGACGAACCGGTTTCGAGTGCAACCAGATAAAGCGTGCGGCCGTTGTCTGAATGGGTACTTTTGACCGTTGCGTCGATTGGCTCGACCGACCGGATGGGGCTCGCATCATTCGTCCATTTGTAGAGAGCCGAAGGAACCATCACCGCAAACAGGACGACGATCAGGATCACGCCGGGCGCGTCCCTTTTTATGCCAGCGTAAGTCCATGACATCGACGTGAATCCCCCCACGCCGATTCATGTGGTGGCGTGAAGACTGACTTTCAATCAGCCTTCACGTACCGGCTCCGTTGGGAACGACCGTTGGCGGTCGTCACTTCGCCTTGGAAAACGCCAGCCACAGGCCGCCGCCGACCAGAAAGCTGCCGCTGATCCTGGACATCAGCTTGATGCGGCTGGCCGAGAGCAGGCGGCCGGCGCGGCTGGCGGCGAGCGCGTAGGTCGAGTCCGAGACGGCGGCAAAGATCATGGCGGTAAGGCCCATGACGACGATCTGCAGGGTGTAATTGCCCTGCGGGGCGATGAATTGCGGGAAGAAGGCGCCGAAGAACACCAGGGTCTTGGGGTTGCTCAGCGCCACGAGCAGGCCCTGCAGGAAGAAGCCGCCGCGCGGCTTTCTCGCGGTGCCGTCGGCATTCAGCGCGCCCTTGGAACGGAACATCTGCACCCCCATCCAGATCAGATAGGCGGCGCCGATCAGACGCACCCATTCGAACCAGTGGCCCATGCCCGCGATCAGCGTGTTGAGGCCGATGCCGACGATGGCGATCATGATGGCAAGCCCGGCCTGCGTGCCGGCGACATTGGCAAGCCCGGCGCGCGCGCCGTGGCGGATGCTGTTGGCGATGATCAGCGTCACCGTCGGACCGGGCACCAGGATGATGACGATGCAGGCAAGGACATAGGCGGCGTAGAGTTCCAGCGACATGGGGATTTCCTCGAGGATGCGCTTAGGCGGCTGGCTGCAATCAATGCATGGCGGCGGGGCTGGTGCAAGCCGTCGCAGACCGTGCCGCCCCTCGCGTCAGGACGCCCCCGCCTGCCAAGGCAAGGTCGCCTCATAGGCCGCGCCGGCCCTGAGCACGGCGAGGTCGCCGCGCGGGCGTCCGATCAGCTGCATGCCCATGGGACGGCCTTTGTCGTCGAAGCCGACCGGCACATTGAGCGCAGGACAGCCGCCGAGCGTGGCGAAGGCCGAAACCTGCATCCAGCGATGGTAGCTGTCCATCGTCCGCCCGGCGACCTCACTTGGCCAATGCGTGCCGACTTCGAAAGGAAAGACCTGCGCCGTCGGCAGCGCGATGAGATCGAAGTGCTCGAACAGCGACAGCAGCGTCCGGTGCCAGGAGGTGCGGATGACCGAGGCCGCGCGGATCTGCGGCGCCGTCAGCCGCATGGCGTTCTCCACCTCCCAGACGGCTTCCGGCTTCAGCAGGGCGCGCTTGTGCGGGTCGTCATAATGGACTTTCAGCGCCGAGCCGCTGCTCGCCTGCCGCAGCGTCACGAAGGCTTGCCACAGTGCCTCGAAATCGAAATCCGGCAGCAAGGGCTCGGTCAGGAAGGATGCCTCCGCGAAGCGGCCGAGTGCGGCCTCGCACAGATCGAGGATGCCAGGCTCTACCGGCAGGTGACCGCCGAGATCACCGAGCCAGCCGACGCGGCCGCCGCTTGCCGGCGTTGCCAGCCCTTCGAGGAATGAACCAGGCTTTTCCCAGGACAAGGGCGCATGCGGATGGTAGCCCGCCTGCACGTCGAGCAGCAGCGCCATGTCGCTGATGCTGCGGCCCATCGGCCCGTCTATGCCCATCTGAGCATGAAAGACTTCCAGGTCCGGCCCTCCGGGGACAAGGCCCTGCGACGGGCGGAAGCCATAGACATTGTTCCACGCCGCCGGATTGCGCAGCGAGCCGCCGAAATCGCTGCCGTCGGCGACCGGAACCATGTCGAGTGCAAGGGCGACCGCAGCGCCGCCGCTCGACCCGCCTGCGGTGAGCGCCGGATCGAAGGCGTTCAGCGTCGGGCCGAACACGTTGTTGTAGGTGTTGGATCCCAGCCCGAATTCGGGAACATTGGTCTTGCCGATGATGATGGCGCCGGCCTTGCGGATGCGCTCGACGAAGAAATCGTCCTCCTGCGGCACGAAATCGGCAAAGATCGGCGAGCCGAAACTGGTCCTCAAGCCGCGCGTCATGGCGAGGTCTTTTATCGCCATCGGCAGGCCAAACAGCGAGCCGGCCGGCCCGCCTTGCGCTAGATGCGCGTCCGCCGCGTCGGCCTCGCGCAGGATGTCGGAGCGCTCGCGCAACGAGACGATGGCGTTGACCAGCGGGTTTACCGCGTCGATGCGGTCGAGGAATGCGGCGACCAACTCGCGCACGGACAGGCGGCGCAGCCGGATCGCCTCGGCCAGGTCGACAGCGGACATCCGGCAGATGTCGCCGGCGGGGGGCACGGCGTGCTTCGTTGTAGGGCGCAGGGCAGTCATCCGGCGTTGTTGCGCAGGGCGGTGTCCACATCCGCGGCCAGCGGGATGGCCGGCTGGGCGCCGGGCTTCAGGCAGGCGAGTGAGCCGGCGGCTGCGGCGCGGGTGAGAGCCTGCTCCAGCGGCAGGTTGGACGCCAGCCCGGCAGCGAGATAACCGCAAAAAGTATCGCCAGCCCCGACCGTGTCGACCGGCGTGATTTTCAGCGCCGGCACGGTCAGGAAATCCTCCGGGGTCGCCGCCAGCACGCCGTCGCCGCCGAGCGTGACGACGATGGTGCGGCCGGTTTTGCCGGCGAAGTCGCGCATGCGCGCCGGGCGGTCGCGGCCTTTCAGCGACAGCGCCTCGCCGTAAAGGTCGAATTCGGTTTCGTTGGCGACGGCGTAGTCGGCCTTGCCGAGCAACGCTGCCGCCTCGCTACGGAACGGCGCGGTGTTGAGCACGGTGACGGCGCCGGCGGCGCGTGCGGCGTCAAGCGCTGCATCGACGGTCTGCAGCGGGATCTCGTGCTGCAGCAGGACGACGTCGCCCTTCGCAAGGAAAGCCTTGGCGAGATCGCCGGGCAGCACCGAATCATTGGCGCCCGGCACCACGGCAATGACATTCTCGCCATCGGCGCCGACGAGGATCAGCGCCGTGCCGGTGGAGGCGAAGCTCTGGCCGACGCCGGAGAGATCGACCTTGCCGGCCACGAGCAAAGCCAGGGCTTCGGTTGCGAAATTGTCCTTGCCGACGGCGCCGACCATGCGCACCTTGGCGCCGGCGCGCGCCGCAGCCAGCGCCTGGTTGGCGCCCTTGCCGCCGGGCGCGGTGGTGAAGCCGGAGCCGCGGACCGTCTCGCCCGGCGAAGGCAGGCGGTCGACATTGGCGATAAGGTCGAGGTTGATCGAGCCGACAACGATGATCAAGAAAGCCTCCTGCGGAATGCGCGGGAAGCTAACCTGTAAGCCGGCGGCTTGCCAGAGCGTGCGGATGTTTTGCGCCGGGAGCTCGCAAAAAGAAAAACACCGGCGACAGGGATTTCGCCGGTGTTGTTTGATGCGGGCAGCTTCAGGACGCGGTCTGGCCCGCTTCCCAACCGAGGATGGCGCGTTTGCGGGTCAGGCCCCAGTGGTAGCCGGTGAGTGCGCCGGACTTGCCCAGCGCCCGATGGCAAGGGACGACGAAGGACAATGGGTTGGCGCCGACCGCCGCCCCCACCGCCCGGCTGGCGTTTGGCGCGCCGATCCTGGAGGCGATCGAGGAATAAGTGCAGGCCTTGCCCATCGGGATCCTGAGCAGCGCGTCCCAGACGCGCAGCTGGAAGTCGGAGCCGATCATCACCACGCGCAGCGGCTGGTCGGCGCGCCACAATGTCGGATCGAAGATGCGCGCCGCATAGGGCTGGGTGGCGCTCATGTCCTCGACATAGGTGGCGTTCGGCCAGCGGCCCGACATGTCGGCGAAAGCCGCCCGCTCGCCGCCCGGATCGTTGAAGGCGAGCCCCGCAAGGCCACGGTCGGTGACCATGATCAGGGCGATGCCGAAGGGCGAGATGTGGTAGCCGTAGCGGATGGTCAGGCCGGCGCCGCGCGTCTTGTAGTCGCCCGGCGACATCGCCTCGTGGGTGACGAACAAATCGTGCAGCCGGCCGGGGCCGGACATGCCGAGTTCGAACGATGTTTCGAGGAGCGGCATGCCGGAATCGAGCAGTTTGCGGGCATGGTCGAGGGTGACCGCCTGCAGGAAGGCTTTTGGCGACAGGCCGGCCCAGCGGGTGAACAGTTTTTGCAGGCCCGTGGGTGTCTCGCCGACATCGGCTGCCAGGGCTTCCAGCGAGGGCTGGTCGCGATAGTCGAGGCTGATCTTCTCGATGGCGCGGCGCACGACCTCGTAGTCGCTGCCCTCGGGGGTGATGTCGTGCTGCAGGATCGCTGTCGGTTTCATCTGCGTATTCATGGTCATCTGGGCGTTCATGGCAATATCTCCTTGACCGCGAATGTCGGTCTTTCCGCCCCTTGCAACCACCCGAAACTTGCCTTGTTGCCGCCTGTTCCCAGATAAATACTGGATTGCGCCCCGGGAGATGCCAATGGCCGGCGAAAGGGTGAATCTGAGCGGAGCAAGGGAGACCTTGCTGATGACGCTTTATGGCAAGGCACTGGAAAGCCGGCTGCCGCATTCGCTGCTCGGGGATCGCTTCGCCGACGAGGCCGTGCGCAAGATCGACTATGATTTCTCGCGCCTCAAGGTCGACACCAATCTCGGCATCGGCCTGGCGATCCGGGCCAAGACGTATGATGTCCGCGTTCAGGACTTCATCGCCAAAAATCCCGGCGCCATCGTGCTGCATCTCGGCTGCGGGCTCGATACGCGCATTTTCCGTGTCGATCCACCCGAAGGCGTGGAGTGGTTCGATGTCGATTTTCCGGATGTCATCGCGCTCCGGCGCAAGCTTTACCCGTCCCGGGACCACTACCACCTCGTCGGCTCTTCGGTAACCGACCCAGACTGGCTGGCAGAAGTGCCGAGCAATCGTCCGGCCGTCGTGGTGATGGAGGGGTTGACGCCTTATCTCCCGGTAGAGGAGGGGCCACGGCTGCTGTCACGCCTTGTCGCGCATCTTGCCGGCGGCGAGCTGATGTTCGACGCCTACAGCCACTTCGGCCTGAAGATGCTGCGCCTCAATCCGACCATCAGGGCGACGGGCGCCGAGGTTCACTGGGCGATCGACCCGCAGGTACTGGAGCGTGCCGTTCCGAAGCTGCGCTTTGTCGACGATATCTCGGCCTACAGCGCGGAACGCACAGCGCATATGAGCTGGTCCGCAAAACTGTTCATCGGGCTCTGGAGACACATTCCCGCATTGCGCAAGGTCGGCAGGATTTTACGCTACCGGTTCTGACGCGCCGGCTCTAATGCGTCCTGGCTTTTGTCAGAGCACGTGAAAATGCAGTGGCAAAACTCTCGCGGGAGTCAGGGTCCAGGAATGACCCGATCGGCACATTCTGTCCTTGTGCTTCCACCGTCATCCTGGTGATGCCGATCTCGGCATGGCGAGCGACGGAAAAGCGCGCCCAGAACGGGTTGAAGCTATGCGCTTCCGACCGGCCCGAGGGCGCCGTCTTGCGGATGTCGAGGCTGGTGCGCGACACCGACACTTCCTCGCGGGCACGGGCGGCGCGATAGTTGGCGCGGAAGGCGACGTAGACGGCGATGACGTCGAGGCCGAAGAAGCCGAACACCGGCCAAGCGCCGCGCGACAGGAAAAACGCCCCGGTCACCACCCAGCCGAACAGCAGCGCGCCCATCAGCACGGCAAAGCCGGTGCGGCCCAGCGAGCGGTGCGGTGTCAGCAGCGCCTGGAAGAATGGCTCGTCGGCCTGAAACGAGGCGTTTGTGTCGCTCATCCCAGGATATTATAGGAGGGAAATGGCCAGCCCCAAGTCCAAAAATCTTTCCCTATCCAAAAGTGAACTGCCGCCCGGGCGGCGCGACGGCTCGAATGCCAAGCCGCGACCGCGGCCGGCGCGGCTCCGTTCGCTCTACAGCGCCGCCGAGGTGCATGAGATCTTCCGGCGGTTTTCGGTGCAGCGGCCCGAGCCGAAGGGCGAGCTCGAGCACGTCAACGCCTTCACGCTGCTGGTGGCCGTGGTGCTGTCGGCGCAGGCGACCGATGCCGGCGTCAACAAGGCGACGCGGGCGTTGTTCAAGGTCGCCGACACACCTGGAAAGATGCTGGCGCTGGGCGGAGCCAGGGTTGGCGAGTACATCCGCACCATCGGGCTCTGGCGCAACAAGGCCAAGAATGTCGTGGCGCTCTCGGAGGCGCTGATACGCGATTACGGCGGCGAGGTGCCCAGCGAGCGCGATGAGCTGGTCAAGCTGCCGGGGGTCGGGCGCAAGACCGCCAATGTCGTGCTCAACATGGCGTTCGGCCAGCACACGATGGCGGTCGACACCCATATTTTCCGCATCGGCAACCGCCTCGGCCTGGCGCCAGGCAAGACGCCCGAACAGGTCGAGCAAGGGCTGCTGCGGATCATCCCGGACGAGTATATGCGCCATGCGCATCACTGGCTGATCCTGCATGGCCGCTATGTCTGCAAGGCGCGCAAGCCCGATTGCCCGGCCTGCGTCATCGCCGATCTCTGCAAGGCCGAGGTGAAGACGACAGACGTGCCGGCGCCGCTCGTGGAAATCGCGGCGCCCGGCGTCCCGACAACTAGCTTTCCTCCACGAACACCTCTTCGCGCTTCTTCTTGACCGACGGCAGGAAGACGACGACGAGCACGGCCAGTGCGACGAGCAGCAGGCCGGCGCTGATCGGCCGCGTCACGAAGGTCGAGGGGTCGCCGCGCGACAGGATCATGGCGCGGCGCAGGTTTTCCTCGAGCAGCGGGCCGAGCACGAAGCCGAGCAGCAGGGGTGCGGGTTCGCAGCGCAGCTTGGTCAGGATGTAGCCGAGCAGGCCGAAGAATGCGACCGCGTAGAGATCGAAGGCGTTGGTGTTGACGCTGTAAACGCCGATCGAGCAGAACGCCATGATGATCGGGAAGAGCACATAATAGGGGATCGTCAGCAGCTTCACCCATAGCCCGATCAGCGGCAGGTTCAGCACGATCAGCATCAGATTGCCGATCCACATCGAGGCGATGATGCCCCAGAACAGCGCCGGCTGCTCGATCGCGACATTGGGGCCGGGCACGATGCCCTGGATTATCATGGCGCCGATCATCAGCGCCATGACCGGATTGGCCGGAATGCCCAGCGTCAGCATCGGAATGAAGGAGGTCTGGGCGCCGGCATTGTTGGCCGATTCCGGGCCGGCGACGCCGGCGATGGCGCCCTTGCCGAACTCCTCCGGGTGTTTCGACACGCGCTTTTCGACCGTGTAGGAGGCAAAGGCCGCAAGCACCGCGCCGCCGCCGGGCAGGATGCCGAGCGCCGAACCGATGATCGTGCCGCGCACGATGGGCGCTGCCATCGCCTTGAAGTCGTCGCGGGTCGGCATCAGGCCGGAGACCTTTTTGATCATCACCGAGCGCTCGTGCTCGTTTTCGAGATTGCGCAGGATCTCGGCAACGCCGAAGACGCCGACCGCCACCGCGACGAAGTTCAGCCCGTCGGCATATTCGCGGATGCCGAGCGTGAAGCGCGGCGTGCCGGTGTAGATGTCGGTGCCGACAATGCCGAGCAGCAGGCCGAGCACGACCATCGCCAGCGCCTTGACGATCGAGCCGTGGGCGAGCGCGATGGATGAGACGAGGCCGACGATCATCAGCGAAAAATATTCGGCCGCGCCGAATTGCAGGGCTATTGCCGTCAGCGGCGGGGCAAAGACGGCGACGAGAAAGGTCGACACCGTGCCGGCGAAGAACGAGCCGATCGCGGCGATCGCCAGAGCCGCCCCGGCGCGACCGTTCCTGGCCATCTGGTAGCCGTCGATGGCGGTCACGGCCGAGGAGGATTCGCCGGGCATGTTGATGAGAATGGCGGTGGTCGAACCGCCATACTGGGCGCCGTAGTAGATGCCGGCCAGCATGATGAGGGACGAAACCGGGTCGCCGATCTGAAAGGTGATCGGCAGCAGCATGGCGATGGTTGCGGTGGCGCCGATGCCGGGCAGGACGCCGATCAGCGTGCCGAGCAGAACGCCGATGAGGCAAAAACCCAGATTGGCCGGCGTGGTGGCCGTCGAAAAGCCGAGTTCGAGGTTCCTGAGGAGGTCCATCTCAGCGCCTCACAATGCCAGCCATTGGGGCAACCAGGGGCCGAAGCGCTGGAATGGCAGCCCGAGCGCGTAGCTGAAGACCAGCACCGAAAACAGCGTCAGGCCGGCCGACAGCAGAAGTGCCGTCAGCGGCTTCATGCGGGCGCTGGCAAAAGAGGCGATCAGCGCCGTCAGGAAGATCGACGGGACGAAGCCGAGGCCGCGCACGGTCATGCCGAAAAAGATCGGCGCCGGCAGGATGAAGAGCATGCCGCGCCAGGCAATGGGGCCGATCGGCTCGCCCTCGACGCGCACCGCCTGGACGAGGATGATGGCGCCGAGCACGATCAGCACGATCGCCAGCACCAGCGGGAAATAGCCCGGTCCCATGCGGAAGGCGGTGCCGATTTCGAGGCCGAGCGATTGTACCGCGAAAAAGGCGCCGAAAAAGATGAACAGCGCGGCGCACAGGCCGTTTGTCCTGTCGATGGCGAAAGGTTTCATGGCGGTCCTCCCCTGACCTTGCGATGGGCTGCCGTTGCAAATGTGAAACGGATGTCAAAGCGAAAACGGGCGCCGGCAGCGCCCCGTTCAAGCCTCAGTCGGCGTATTGGCCGGCGGCTTCGATGATCGGCTTCCAGCGCGTGATCTCGCCTTCCAGCTTGGCCTTCAGCGCTGCCGGCGTCGCGTCGGACTCGGACGACGGCTTGGTGCCGAGTTCGGCAAAGCGGGCGATGACGTTGGGGTCCTTCAGCGCGACCTGGAGCGATTTCGACAGTCGGCCGGTGATCTCGGCCGGCGTGCCCTTCGGCGCATAGAGGCCGTGCCAGATGCCGACCTGCACCGCGGGCAGGCCGGCTTCGATGGTCGTCGGCACGTCCTTCAGCACGTCGAGGCGCTCCGGCGTGGTGACGGCATAGGCCTTGATCGTGCCGCCCTGGATCTGCTTGGTGGTGTTGGTGGTCTGGTCGCACATAATGTCGACCTGGCCGCCGAGAAGGTCGGTCATGGCCGGGCCGGTGCCCTTGTAGGGCACGGTGACCAGCGGCGTGCCGATGGCGCTCATGAACAGCATGCCGCACAGATGCGAGGCAGCGCCGATGCCGGCATTGGCGACAGTGATGGTGTCCTTGTTGGTCTTGGCGTATTCGACCAGCCCTTTCAGGTCGGCCGGCTCCAGGTCCTTGCGGGCGACGATCGCCATCGGCACCTCGGTGACGAGGCCGACATACTCGAAGGCGTTCAGCGTGTCATAGGCGAGTTTTCTGTAGAGGGTCGCGCTGGTCGCCATGCCGATGTGATGGAGGAGCAGCGTGTAGCCATCCGGGTCGGCGTTGGCGACGCGGCCGGCGCCCAGCGTGCCGCCGGCGCCGCCGACATTTTCGACGATGATCTGCTGGCCGAGATCCTTCGACATGGCTTCGGCGACGAGCCGCGTGACCGTGTCGGTCGGACCGCCGGCCGCAAACGGCACGACGACGGTGATGGTGCGCTCGGGATAGGTCTGTGCGCTGGCGGTGAACGAATAAAGCGTGACGGCCGCGGCGGCGGCCAGGGCGGCTACAATTTTCCTCATCGTAATTCTCCTCCCAGGATATCAATCTCCGATCGCTGTGCAGGTCAGGCAGCAGGGTGCAACAAAGGCAAGCTAACAGATTGTCGCCTGACGCAAACTGCAAAATACAGTCGTGCGCAACCATGGCAATCAGGGGGAGTATGCCCGGCGAAGATGGGGTTTCGTGTTGGCGTTGCTTCAATAACCGTAGCCGCGCGCCATCGCCGCCGCGAAGACCGGGATCAGCAGGAAGATGAAGGCCTCGGCGCGCACATAGGTCTTCACCGAGGCGAGTTCCGCCGCCGGCACCTGGAAGCCGGGACTGGCGCTGGCTTGCCGGTTCCAGGAGATGAAGCGGATGGTCGGGATGATCGACAGCAGGCCAACGATGCCGAACGCCGCCATCTTGGCCCAGAACACCCAGTTGTAGACATAGAACTCCCAGCCCTTCAGGCCGTAGACGACGCGGCCGATGCCGACGATGATGATCGACATCGCGAGGATGCCGTAGTGGCGGTCGATGCCGGCAAGCCGCTTCAGCGTGGCGGCGGAGAGGTCGCCGCGGATCAGGACAAATTCGGCGCCAATGATGCCGGCCAGCGAGAACACCAGCAGATGATGGAAAATGGCAAGCACGAGATCGGTGGTGTCCATGGCGTTCTCCTCCCATTGGCGGTATCGAGACCGGCCCTTGCCGGACCGGTTGCGAAAGGTAGCATCGTTCGGCAGAATTCCCAGAGGCGGACCTGGGTTGGACCATCGGCGTCGCCATCCTGACAGCTGGGGTTTTCTGAAATGACCGGACTGAAGCGCGCCCTGAACCCGATGCCGGACGACATCCGCATCGCCCTGACCGAAAAAGGACTGACAGCGGCCTACGAGGCGCGGCCGGACTACCAGAAGAACGATTATCTCGGCTGGGTCGCCCGCGCCAAACGCAGCGACACCAGGCAGAAGCGGCTCGACCAGATGCTGGACGAATTGCGGCGCGGTGGGCTCTACATGAAGATGGTCTGGCACGGCTGAAAGTAAGCCGACGCTGTTCGCTTCGACCGCCTGGTCGCGCCAGGCCGTTCGGAAGCTTCCCTGGCTGAATGATGATCCGGCTTGGCCCTTGTCCGGGCGCGCTGGTTTGCTAAGCGCTGACCGTCAACGGAGGCAGAGTTTCATGGGCAGTCCAAAAACAGCCGGCGTCCCGGTTCTCGAAACGGAACGGACCATCATGCGGGCGCACCGGATCGAAGATTTCGACGACTATGCCGTCATGTGGGCCGACCCCGTCACCACCCGTTTCATCGGCGGCAAGCCGCGGACGCGGGAGGAAAGCTGGATGCGGTTCCTGCGGCATGCCGGCCTGTGGTCGCTGCTCGGCTACGGCTTCTGGGCGGTCGAGGACAAGGCCAGCGGTCGCTTCATCGGCGAGGCCGGATTCCACGATCTGAAGCGGGACATCGAGCCGTCGCTCGAGGGCATTCCGGAAGCCGGCTGGGCGCTGGCGCCGCAAGCGCATGGCAAGGGTCTTGCCAGCGAAGTCGTCAGAAGGGCCCTGGCCTGGGGCGACGACACCTTTGCCGGCGCGAGAACCGTCTGCATCATCGATCCGGAAAACACCGGTTCGTTGAACGTTGCGGCAAAGTGCGGCTACACCAAGGTCCTGGAAACCACCTATCACGACGGGCTGACGATCCTGCTCGAACGGCGGGTGTGAAGCGCTTCATCGACGCAATTTCCACGTTCTGCCAGGGTTGGCTATTCTAATCTAGCTACGCAATTCCTGTGGGAAAACCGCTCACACTTTTCCTGGAATTGCTCTTTGGGGGAGCCGACCATGCGTGCGATCAATGCGATATTTCTGAAGCTTTTCTGGGCGGGGCTGCTGCTGCTGGCGGCCGTGCAACTGGCGGGCGCCGATGCGACGGTGCCGACCGCCGACATCGAGGGCGGTGCCGACAATCATCTGGCCAAGCGCTACGAGGGGTCGTTCATCGTCTCCTACGAAAAATTCGCCTATACCGATTTTACAGTGCCGCTGTCGCCGCTGAAGCCGAGCGCCGATCCGGAGGCCCGTGACACGATGAACAACCGTGTGTTCGCGCCGGACAAGAAGGCTGAGGTCGAAGGCGCGCTGACCCGCATCGCCTATGTGCTGCCGGCCGAGCGCTCCCCGCTCGAAGTGCTGCGCAACTACCAGGATGTGATCGCGGCCGCCGGCGGCGAAGTCCTGTTCGAATGCAAGAAGGAAGAGTGCGGCGGCGCCGCCGACCGGTCGTCGAGCGGTGGCGGCGGCGACATGAGCCTGATGATGTATTTCTTCCATGAAAGCGACGTCAAGGACGCGGCCTTTTCCAATGGCGCCTGTGCGGTAACCACCGGTATCAACGACCAGCGCTTCTTCGCCGCCAAGCTGCCGCAGGACGGCGGCGACGCCTATGTCACGGTTCAGGCCTATTCGCTGATCGACGACCTCTACTGCAAGGAACTCAACGGCCGCACCATTGCCGTCGTTCAGGTGCTGGAGCCCAAGGCGCGCGACAAGAAGATGGTGGTGGTCGAAGCGGCCAAGATGGCGGATTCGCTGTCGGCCACCGGCTCCATCTCGCTCTACGGCATCTTCTTCGACACCGACAAGGCCGACATCAAGCCGGAATCGGAACCGACGCTGAAGGAGATCTCGACGCTTCTGACCAACGAGCCCGGCATGGCGGTGATCGTCGTCGGTCATACCGACAACCAGGGCGCGTTCGACTACAATATCGATCTGTCGTCGCGGCGGGCGCAGTCGGTGAAGGCGGCGCTGGTCTCGAAATACGGCATCGATGGCGGCCGGCTGACCGCCGCCGGCGCCGGCATGATGGCGCCCGTCGCCAGCAATGACGACGAAGCCGGCCGCGCCAAGAACCGCCGCGTGGTGCTGGTCAAGGCGAACTGAGGCCGATCACGGTTTCAGCGCCGGCTAGGCGCGCTGCCTGCTCCAGCATCGAGGCATCCTCGCCAAAGGCGCGGGTGGCGCGAGCGGCGGCCTCCAGCAGGTCCGGTGTCATGCGGCGCAGGAACGCCGTATCGACGCGTGTCGACGGGCCGGCCAGCGTCAAGGCGCCGAGCAGAACGCGGCCCGGTCCGAACACCGGCACCGAGACGCCCGCCGTCTCAGGGTCGCGATCGCCGATCGACAGATAGTGGCAGGCCTTGCGGATGGTCTCGTATGGTTCGCCCGGCTGGCCTGAAAACGCTGCCAGCACGCGGCCGCCCGAGCCGGTGAGCAACGGCAGCAGGTCGCCTTCCCGGATCGTGTAGCGGATAGGATGCTTGGATTCGACGCGGTAGAGACAGGTGCGGGCGTCGCCCGAGCGGACATAGAACGCCACGCTTTCCCAGCTGCGCTCGGCGAGATCGCGCATGATCGGCAGCAGGATGTCGACCGCCACCACGGAGCGCTGGTAGAGCGCGCCGAGCCGGAAGGTGGCGGGTCCGATGCGGTAGCGGCCATCGTCGAGCCGCTCCAGCAACTGCCCGCGCAGCAATGAGTTCGCCAGCCTCAAAATGGTGCTTTTGTAGAGCCCGGTGCGCGCCGCGATCTCGGCCAGGCTGAGCGAGCGGTCGGCGGTCGCGAACGCGTCGAGAATGGCGATCGCGCGGTCGAGCGCGGCAACGCCATCGGCCGGCAACGGCTGGGATCGCGCTTCGGTCATCTCACGAACAGTTTCATTCCAGTTTACCTGCTCGGACAAAGGCCGGCCGAAGCGATTGTGCCGCACATCCATGGTTCTGTCTAGTAGAACAGCGTTCCTGTTGACAGAACGTACCGAAATCGGCATGAATTTTTGCCGAGCGGGTCTGTTTTCAGGCTACGTTTCTGGCAGGCACCGGAGGAGGTGTCGTGATTTGGAGGAATCCCATGCTGAACAGACGCAGATTTTTGATGAGCACCGCGGCCGCAGGCGCTGCCGGATTCGTCGCAACGCATTTGACGCCCGCTTTCGCTCAGGATGCACCGCAGATCCAGATCTTCGTGCCGGCCGCGCCCGGCGGCGGCTGGGACCAGACGGGGCGCACCATCGACCAGGTGCTGCGCAGTGAAAAACTGATCTCCGGCTCGCAGATCACCAATGTCGGCGGCGCCGGCGGCACTGTCGGCCTGCCGCAGTTCATCAGCCAGTGGAAGGGCAAGGGCAATTCGCTGATGGTGGCCGGCATGGTCATGGTCGGCGCCATCATCGCCAACAAATCGGCCAACAACCTTTCCGAAGTGACGCCCATCGCCCGCCTCACCGGCGAGTTCGAGGCGCTGGTGGTGCCGGCGGATTCGCCGTTCAAGACGGCCGGCGATTTCGTCGCCGCGCTCAAAGCGGATCCGACCAAGGTTCCCGTGGCCGGCGGCTCGGCCGGCGGCTCCGACCACATCCTGTTCGGGCTGATCGCCAAGACGGTCGGCGTTCCGGCAACCAACCTCTCCTATGTGCCTTTCGCCGGCGGCGGCGAGGCGCTGTCGGCGCTGCTCGGCAACCAGGTGGCGGCCGGCATTTCCGGCTTCGGCGAGTTCTCCGAGCAGGTCAAGGCGGGCGCGCTTCGGCTGTTGGCGATCTCCGCCGACAAGCGCCAGGACGGCATCGACGCACCGACGATGAAGGAAGCCGGCATTGACGTCGAACTGTTCAACTGGCGCGGCGTCTTCGCACCGCCAGGCGTCTCCGACGCCGACAAGGCGGCGATGGTCACGATGATCGAGACCATGGCCAAGAGCGATGCCTGGGCAGCCGAGTGCAAGAACCGTAACTGGACGCCCATCCTGCTTACCGGCGACGACTATGCGAAATTCCTCGTCGACGACACCGCCCGCATCACCGCGATCCTCAAGGATCTCGGCCTCGCCTGATGTCTTCAGGGGCGGCCACGGCCGCCCCTCCGACATTCGCCTGCGGCATGGACATATCATGCGCTGGGAGTGAAACTGCGGATGCGGCCGGCGGGAGGATGCCGGCCATCTCGGGAGGACATCGATGAGCACCAGCGACCAGCAGCCGGCGCCCCCGCGCCTTGCCATGCCCGAATTGTTGATCGGCATCGGGCTTCTCGCCTGTGCTGCGGCCGTGGCGTGGCAGACCCTGGCGATCCCGGTTTCGCCGCTCTATTCCAAGGTCGGGCCGACCGTCTTTCCCTACATCACCATGACCGGCATGATCGTGCTTTCGCTGCTGCTCATCGTCGCCGCGCTGCGCGGCGGCTGGCAGCCGCAGGAGGAAAAGGAAACGCCGACCGACTGGAAGGCGATGGGCATCGTCGTTGCAGGCCTGGTCGCCAATCTGGTGCTGATCCAGCCGCTCGGCTTCACCGCCGCCTCGGTCATCATGTTCGTGCTCGTCTGTTATGGCTTCGGCAGCAAGCACACGCTGCGCGATGCGCTGACCGGCTTGATCCTGGCGCTTGCCGCCTATTTCGGCTTTGCCAGGGCGCTCGGCGTCAACATTGGCGCCGGCTTCATCGAAAACCAGCTGAACACGGTGATCGACGCGATCATCGCCACTGTAAGGGGCTGACGCCATGGAGACGCTCGGCCATCTCGCCCACGGATTTTCCGTCGCTTTCTCGCCGATGAACCTGTTGTGGTGCCTGGTCGGCACCACGCTCGGCACCGCCATCGGCGTGCTGCCCGGCCTCGGGCCGGCGCTGACCATCGCGCTGCTGCTGCCGATCACCTACCAGGTGGCGCCGGAGGCGTCCTTCATCCTGTTTGCTGGCATCTATTACGGCGCCATGTATGGCGGCTCGACGACCTCGATCCTGCTCAACACGCCGGGCGAAAGCGCCACCATCGTCACCGCGCTGGAAGGCAACAGGATGGCCCGCTCGGGTCGCGGCGGCGCGGCACTGGCGACCTCGGCGCTCGGCTCCTTCGTCGCCGGCACCATCGGCACGATGGGCGTCGCCTTCCTGGCGCCGGTGGTGGTGAAGTTCGCGCTGGCCTTTGGTCCGGCCGAATATTTCTCGCTGATGGTGCTCGCCTTCATCACGGTTTCGGCGGTGCTCGGCTCGTCCTCCGTGCGCGGCCTCACCAGCCTGTTCATCGGCTTCGTCATCGGCATGATCGGCGTCGACCTGCAGACGGGACAGCCGCGCTTCACCTTCGGCATGAACGAACTGCTCGATGGCGTCGATGTTATCATTGCCGCGGTCGGCCTGTTTGCCGTCGGCGAGACGCTCTACATGGCCTCGCGCCGCTATGCCGGCAAGGACGAGATCGTGCCGCTCAAGGGATCGCTCTACATGACAGCGGCCGAATGGGGACGATCGTGGAAGCCATGGCTGCGCGGCGCTTTTATCGGCTTCCCGATCGGCGCCATGCCTGCCGGCGGCGCCGAGATCCCGACCTTCCTGTCCTATGCCATCGAAAAGAAGCTGTCGAAGCACAAGGAGGAGTTCGGCACGGTCGGCGCCATCGAGGGCGTTGCCGGACCGGAAGCCGCCAACAATGCGTCTGCCGCCGGCGTGCTGGTGCCGATGCTCACCCTTGGCCTGCCGACCTCGGCGACCGCCGCAATCATGCTGTCGGCCTTCCAGAGCTACGGCATCAATCCGGGACCGCTGCTGTTGACGACCCAGGCCGATCTGGTCTGGGGCCTGATCGCCAGCCTGTTCATCGCCAACGTCATCCTGGTCGTCCTCAACCTGCCGCTGATCGGGCTGTGGGTACGGCTGTTGAAAATCCCGGCGCCGCAGCTCTATGCCGGCATCCTGGTGTTCGCCACCGTCGGCACCTACGGCATCTCGCAATCGCCGATCGACCTCGTCATCCTCTATCTCCTGGGGGCCGCCGGCTTCCTGATGCGGCGCTTCGATTTCCCGACAGCGCCGGTCATCATCGGCATGATCCTGGGGCCGCTCGCCGAAACGCAGTTCCGCCGGGCGATGACGATCTCGAACGGCGACTGGTCGGTGTTCTACACCCACAAGCTGTCGCTGGTGCTGCTGATCCTCGCCTTCATCGGTCTAGCCGGGCCGCATATCTGGGCCTTCATCGAGCACCGGCGCCGTCGCGGACCGGAGCATGTGCCGGGCGATGCCTGAGCAACCTGGAGCATCATGACCGATCTGCTTGCCGGCATCCGCATCCTCGACCTGACCAATGTGCTGGCGGGCCCTTATTGTGCCTATCAGCTGGCGCTGCTCGGCGCCGATGTCATCAAGGTCGAGACGCCGCAAGGCGGCGATCTGGCGCGCCAGCTCGGCGCCTCGCCGGCGCTCAACAAAGCCGGCATGGGCGCGTCGTTCCTGGCGCAGAATGCCGGCAAGCGATCGGTGGTGCTGGATCTCAAAAGCGAAGCCGACCGCGAACGCTTCCTCGATCTCGTCGCCTCGGCCGACGCGCTGGTCGAGAATTTTCGACCGGGCGTGATGGGGCGGCTGGGTCTCGGCTATGAGGTGCTGAAAGCGGTCCGCCCCGGTCTCGTCTATTGCGCCATATCCGGTTTCGGCCAGAGCGGGCCGATGCGCGACAATCCGGCCTACGACCAGATCATCCAGGGGCTGTCCGGTATCATGAGCATCACCGGCACGCCGGAGACAGCACCCTTGCGGGTCGGCTATCCCGTCACCGACACGCTGGGCGGGCTGGTCGGGGCCTTCGCCATCGCCGCGGCGCTGGTCAAGCAGAAGACCTCGGGCGAGGGCGCGTTTCTCGATGTCTCGATGCTGGAATGCACGCTGTCGGCGCTGGGCTGGCCGGTGTCCAACTATCTGACCGCCGGTGTCGAGCCGCAGCCGATGGGCAATGAGAACATGACGGCTGCGCCCTCCGGCGCGTTTCGCACCGGCGACGGCCTGCTCAACATCGCCGCCAACAAGCAGGAGCAGTTCGTCACGCTTTGCCGGCTGATCGGCCAGCCGGAACTGGCCGACGATCCGCGCTTTGCCGAGCGCGAGACGCGCAAGCAGAACCGCGCCTCCTTGAAAGGGCTGATCGAGACAGCGCTTGCGAGCGCCTCGGCGGCTGCCTGGGAAGAAAAGTTCAACCGCGCCGGCGTTCCGGCGGGCCGGGTGCTGACGATCCCGCAGGTGCTTGGCGAGCGCCAGGTGGTCGAGCGCGACATGACCGCGCGTTTCCAGGGTCTGCCCGGCATGGCGCAGCCGCTGACCGTGGTGCGCGGCGGCTTCATGGTCGATGGCGCGGCACCCTTGCCGGTCCTGCCGCCGCCTGTGCTGGGCGAGCATATGGACGAGGTTTTTTCCACCCTGCCGCCGCGCGCCAGGAGAAGCGCGTGAGCGAGAGAAAAACCGGCCGCGAACGCGGCGAGGAATGGTGGCAGACCGGCATCATCGAGATGAGCCCCGGCATCATCCGGCTGCGCGGCTATGAAATCCAGGAGCTGATCGGCCGCGTCAGCTTTCCGGCCACGATCTGGCTGATGCTGCGCGGCGAATTGCCGAGCGAGGAGCAGGCGGCGCTGCTCGGCATTGCGCTGGGGGCGGCCGTCGACCACGGGCCGCAGGCGCCGTCGATCGCCATTGCCCGCATGGCCATCACCTGCGGCGTCGGCATCAACAGCGCCATGGCGTCCGCCGTCAACGTGCTGGGTGACGTGCATGGCGGCGCCGGCGAACAGGCGCTGTCCTTCTATGGCGACATTGCCGTGGCACTTGACCAGGGTGTTGCGCTGGACCAAGCCGTAGCCGCACGGCTCGACCGTTTCTTCGCCGAGGAGAAAGGCTATGTGCCGGGATTTGGCCATCGCTTCCACCCGGTCGATCCGCGCGCGCCGCGCCTGATCGCAGTGACGCGCGAGTTTGCCGCGCGCGGCGTCGTCAGCGGACGCTTTGCCGACATCGCCGAGGCCGTCGAATCAGAGGTGGCACGGCGCAAGGGGAAGAAAATACCGCTCAACATCGACGGCGCCACCGCCGTCATCTATGGCGAGCTCGGCTTTCCGCCGCCGTTGACGCGCGGCCTGTTCGTGCTCTCGCGCTCGGTCGGCATCCTGGCGCATGCATGGGAACAGTCGCAGCAAAGCGAGCGCAACAAAGGGCCGCTGCCGCGCGAATGGCTGTGGGCCTATACGGGCACGCCGCTGCGGCCATTTCCCGCTGAGGGGGATGAGGGTCCCGCTGAAGGGGACGAGGGCAAGTGAGGTTGGTCAGGCCGGGTCCGGCACTGCCGGCTGAGGCGGCGCCAGGTTGGCCATCAGCGTCGAGAGATCCGGCTCATCGATGAGCAACGCCGCGTCCTGCGGCTTGAGCCATGCCCGCTGGCGGCTCTTGGCCTCCTGCCAGTTGGCCAGTTCCTCGGACACCTCCAACAGATAGACGACGACGTCGACGCGCACAAAATTGTGCTCCAGCCGTTTCCAGTAGGAATAGCTGCCGGCAGGCGCCTTGCGGGTCTTGCCGAGCACGCCGGCTTCTTCGCGCGCCTCGATGGTGGCGGCCTTGCGCCCGCTCTTTCCTTTCATCGGCCAGCCCTTGGGCACGATAAAGCGCTTCGTCGCTCGCGACGTCACCAGCATCACTTCGAAATTGCCTGAAACGTCCAGACGAAAGGGAATGGCGGCGACCTGGCGAATGCGTTCGCCTCGCCTTGCCTTGCGTACCGCCTTTTTCTTCGTCGTCGCCATGTGCTGAAAATCCGGTCGGCGGGCGCACCGCCGCACGCCGCCTGCAAACCTGATATGCCCGCGAGGCAATGAGCATTTTTAGTAAATAAGTCGACTAAGTAAATCGCAAGCAACCGATATCAACGGCAAACACGCACAATCTGGTTGTTGACGATCTGAATCGGACAAGCTTGCCGGACGACGGGCACTTCGGGGCGCGGCTGCGGCACGATCCGACGGTCCTGCTCGCGATATTGCTGCTGCTGTTGCTGGAACTGCTGCCGCTGCAGGCTGTTGCGCAATTGCTGCAGCTGGTTCTGCTGGATCAGCCGGTTGGCGCTGGGATTGACGGATTGAGCCGCAGCAGATTGCATGATGCCGGCGAGCGTTGCTGCTGCCAGCATTGCCGACATCAGAACTGTCGATAGGCGAAGCGTCGACATCAGTTCATTCCCGTACAGATATAACCTCCTCTCTATATAGGGCGTTCGTCTCGATCTGCCATGGGCCGGTCTGCCATGGGCCGGTCTGCCATTGGCCGATCTGCCACGGGTTGGCGAAATCCCTGAGGATGCGGCCTGCCGCACTTGACAGAAAAGATCGATTGACCGCTCTATCGGGCGCGGATCTCGGGCTCAATCGCGGCTGACTCGAGGCACAATCGGGAGCATATTGATGAAAAGCAGGCAAGTATATTTCGCGGCGCTACTGGGCAGCATCTGTATTCTTGGCCCGGTGGCAGTCGCGGCGCAAACCAAGACCGACAAGGCGGCGCCTGCCGCCGCAGCGCCCGCCCCTGCTGCCGGCCCGACATTGCCTGGCGGCGCCTCGGCGCTGTCCGAGACACATGGCGACTGGACGGTCAATTGCCAGGTAACCGGCACGGCCAAGGTTTGCAGCCTGTCGCATCAGCAGTTCAACAAGCAGTCCAACCAGCGCCTGCTGGCGATCGAGCTGTCGAGCAAGAGCGGCGAGGATGCCGCCGGAACGCTGGCGCTGCCGTTCGGCCTGGCGCTCGCCAAAGGAGTCAGCCTGACCATCGACGACCAGAAGCTGGAAGGCAGCCTGCCGTTCAACACCTGCCAGGCCGTCGGCTGCCTGGTGCCGGTGGCGTTCGATGCCAGCGTCACGCCGCTGCTCAAGGCAGCCACCACGCTGAAGATCGACGCCTTCGCGGCCGACACCGGTCAAGCGGTGAGTTTCACCATCCCGCTCAACGGGTTCGGCGGCGCACTGGCACGGACCGCGGAACTCTCGGCGGACTGAGCGGAAAACGTCCGGTCACTCAACCTCGCGCAGCCGGTACCCAACGCCGGTCTCGGTGGTGATGTAGCGCGGCTGGTCGGGCGACTTTTCGATCTTCTGCCGGAGCTGGCGGACATAGACCCTGAGATACTGCACGTCGGTCGAATCGCCCCACACCTGCTTCAGCAGGAAATGGTGGGTCAGCACCTTGCCGGCATGCTGCACCATAATACGCAATATGTCGTATTCCTTGGGGGAGAGCTTTATCTCCTTGCCTTCGACCTTGACGATGCGCTTGACCAGGTCGACCGAGAGATCGCCGGTCTGAAACACCGGCTTTTCGCCCTGCTGCTGGAATCGGTGGCGCAGCGCGACGCGGATGCGGGCGACCAGTTCGTTCATGCCGAACGGCTTGGTGATGTAGTCGTCAGCGCCGAGTTCCAGCGCCGCGACGATGCCGGCTTCGTCGGTGCGGCTGGACAGGATGACCACGGGCACGTCGAGGCCGTCGCCGCGCCATTTCCGCAGGAGGTCGAGGCCACCCATGCCGGGCAGGCCGAGGTCGAGCAGGATCAGATCCGGCTTTTGTGCATCGACGAGTTCGATCGCAGCCTTGGCGTTGGGCGCTTCGCTGACCGCATAGCCCTGGCTGCCGAGGCCGACGCGCAGCAGTTTGCGGATCGGCGGCTCGTCGTCGACGACCAGTATGCTGACGTTGGAATTTGTCATGCCGGATCACCAGAGTTTTGCCCGTCCGCGTTCCGTTCGTCCAGGCCGGGCGATCGTGCCGGCTTCGGCATGCGGATGGTGAAGACCGCGCCTTGGCGATCGCTGCGGTTCGCCGCCATGATCGTGCCGCCCATCGCCTCGATGAAGCCCCGGCAGATCGACAGGCCGAGCCCGGTGCCGGCCTGGACCTGATCGCGCTTGCGCACCCGGTAAAAGCTGTCGAAGACGCGCTCCAGGTCGGCGGGCGGAATGCCCGGTCCCTCATCCATGATCTGCAGCGCGACGGAGCCATTGTCGGCCCAGCCCTGCAGCCGGATTGTCGATCCCTGTGGCGCGTATTTCGCGGCATTGTCGAGCAGATTGAACAGCATTTGTTCGAACAGCACGGGATCAAGCTTCAGCATCGGCAGGTCGGCCGGAATATCAACCTCGGTCTTGTGCCCGGCAGTGATCTTGCGTGCCCGCTGCAAGGCCGAGCCAACGACATCGCCGACATAGTGCAGGGCGAAATTCGGTTCCATGGCGCCCGATTCAATCTTGGTCATGTCGAGCAGATTGGCGATGAAGCGGTTCAGCCGTTCGGACTCGTCGAGCACGGTGGTCAGCAGCTCGGCCCGATCGTTCTCGGGCAGTGCCGGCGCAAATTCCCTGAGCGTGCCGGCCGCGCCCATGATGGCCGCCAGCGGCGTCTTCAGATCATGCGAGATCGACGTCAGCAGTGCCGAGCGCAAGCGGTCGGCCTCGGCCGCCAGCCTGGCGCGGTCGACATCGGCGACCAGCTGGATGCGCTCGATGGCAACCGCCGCCTGGTCGGCCAGCGCGTCGAGCAGGCGCTGTTGCTCGGGCGTCAGCAGCGGGCCTTGCTTGTCATTGTCGAGGCCGACGACGCCGACGGCCGTGCGTGCGGTGCGCAAGGGGAGGTAGAGGCGTTTTGCCCCGGGCAGGGTATCGGCGCCACGGCCGGCAGCCCGGTTGTGTTCCCAAGCCCAGCGTGCAGCCGCGATGTCGGCCTCGGCCAGCGTGTCATCGGGGGGATAACCGGCCTTGACGGTGATCGTGCCTTCTTCCGGCAAAAGCAGCACCACGCGCAGCTTCAGCATCGAGGCGATCTGGAAGGCTGTGGCCCACAAAACGTCGTCGAGCGTGCCGGCGCCGGCGAGCTTCTTTGAAAAGAGGTAGATGTCCTCGGTGGCCCGGGCGCGTGAACGGGCGGCGGCTGCCTGACGCTGCACACGCGCCGTCAGATTGCTGGCGATGACGGCAACGACGAGGAAGACGGCGAAGGCAACGATGCTCTCCGGATCGCGGATCGTCATCGTGTAGCGCGGCTCGAGAAAGAAGAAGTTGAAGGCAATGGCGCTGAGGAAACAGGCGTACAGCGCCGGCCACAGGCCAAAGGTCACTGCCGATGTCAGCACCGCCAGCAGAAGCACGCTGGCAAGGTTGCGAACGTCGAGGAACTGATCGAGGACGGCGCTGACGGCAAGCGCGCCGGCGACATAGACGGTCGAGAAAAGATAAGGCCAGATTTGAAATGGCGTCTGCTCGGCCGCCGCCTTGACCCTCGACGTGGCCTCGTTGTCGCGCTCCGTTCCTGAAATGACATGGACGCTGATATCGCCGGCATTGCGGATCAGATCGTAGGTGAGCGAACCCTCGATCAGTTCGCGCCAGCGCGAGCGGGTCGGCCTGCCGACGACGATATGGGTGAAGTTGTTGGCCGTGGCGTGGCGGACGATGTCCTGGGCGACGTTCTGGCCCGGAATGGTCGTCACCTCGGCGCCGAGCTGCTCGGCCAGGCGCAAGAGCGTGGCCAGCTGGTCCTTGTCTTCCTCCGACATGGCGGCCGAACGCGGCGTGTCGACATGCAGCGCCGTCCACGGTGCGCGCAGCCGGTCGGCCAGCCGGCGCGCATAGCGGACACGAGACGCTCCGCCCGGACGCGCATCGACGCAGACGAGCACCCTTTCGCCCGCCGCCCAAGGGCCGGGAATCGCGTGCGACTGCATGTGGTTGAGCAACTGCTCGTCGACGCGCTGGGCGGTACGGCGCAGCGCCAATTCCCGAAGCGCGGTCAGATTGCCCGGCGAGAAATAGTTTTCGACTGCGCGCTGGGCAGTGTTGGGGAAATAGACCTTTCCCTCTTTCAGCCGCTTGATCAGGTCGTCGGGCGTGAGGTCGATGATCTCGATGTCGTCGGCCTGGTCGATGATGGAGTCCGGGACCGTTTCGCGCACCCTGACGCGGGTGATCTGCGCCACCACGTCATTCAGGCTCTCGACATGCTGGATGTTGAGCGTGGTGTAGACATCGATGCCGCGCGTCAGGATTTCCTGGACGTCGAGATAGCGCTTGGGGTGGCGGCTGCCTGGCGCATTGGTGTGGGCGAGTTCGTCGACGAGCACCAGCGCCGGCCGGCGGGCGAGAATGGCATCGATGTCCATCTCGTCCAGCACGCGGCCTCTGTAGTCGACCTTCTGGCGCGGGATCACCTCGTAGCCTTCGACCAGCGCCAGTGTTTCCTTGCGGCCGTGGGTCTCCACGACGCCGACCACTACGTCGACGCCGTCAGCCAGCCTGGCGCGGCCGGCCATCAGCATTTCATAGGTCTTGCCGACGCCGGGGGCAGCGCCGAGAAATATCCGCAGACGGCCGCGCTCTTCCCGTTCCGCATGCTCGAGCAGCGCGTCCGGAGAGGGTCTGGTATCGTTGCTTCTGGCGTCCGGCATCAGGCTCGATCATGAACGGCGCCGAGGATCGTGTCGATCCCCGGCCCCTGGCTTCAGAGATTGTCTCTCACTGCTTGGTATCGTCCAGTGCCAGGTTGAGCGCCAGCACATTGACGACCGGCTCGCCGAGGAAGCCGAGTTCGCGGCCTTCGACATGGCTGTCGACAAGCGCCTTGACCTTGGCTTCGTCGAAGCCCCTGGCCTTGGCCACCCGAGCGACCTGGAAATAGGCGGCGTCCGGGCTGATGGCGGGGTCGAGGCCGCTGCCGGACGTCGTCACCAGATCCATCGGCACCGGCTGGTTCGGGTTCTCCGCCTTCAGCTTTGCAACATCGCCCTTGATGCGGTCGATCAGCTTGGGGTTGGTTGGACCGAGATTGGAGCCGCTGGACGCTGCGGCGTTGTATCCGTCGCCGGCAGCCGAGGGGCGGCCATGGAAATACTTGTCGTCGGCAAAGCCCTGGCCGATCAGTTCGGAGCCGATGACCGTGCCGTTTTTCTCGATCAAGCTGCCATTGGCCTGGTGCGGAAACAGCGCCTGGGCGATGCCGGTCATGCCCAGGGGATAGATCAGGCCGGTCAAAACGGTGAAAAAGACGATCATGATAACAGCGGGTCTTATCTGAGTGAGCATGGACGTATTTCCTTAAGCGAGGCCGAGGCCGGTGACGATCATGTCGATCGCCTTGATGCCGACGAAGGGAACGATGATGCCGCCGAGGCCGTAGACCAGCAGGTTGCGGCTGAGCAGCGCGCCGGCGCCGATGGCGCGGTATTTGACGCCTTTAAGCGACAGCGGGATCAGAGCGATGATGATCAGCGCGTTGAAGATGATGGCCGACAGGATGGCGCTCTGCGGCGTCGCCAGATGCATGATGTTGAGCGCTTGCAGGGGGCCGATTGTATGTCCCGGCGCAACGTAGAAGACGGCAAACATGGCCGGGATGATGGCGAAGTATTTGGCGACGTCGTTGGCGATCGAGAAGGTCGTCAGCGAGCCGCGCGTCATCAGCAGCGCCTTGCCGATCTCGACGATCTCGATCAGCTTGGTCGGGTCACTATCGAGGTCGATCATGTTGCCGGCCTCGCGGGCGGCAACCGTGCCGGTGTTCATGGCGACGCCGACATCGGCCTGCGCCAAGGCCGGCGCGTCGTTGGTGCCGTCACCGCACATGGCGACCAGCTTGCCCTTGGCCTGTTCGTCGCGGATCAGCTTCAGCTTGTCCTCGGGCGTGGCCTGGGCGAGGAAATCGTCGACGCCGGCTTCGGCTGCGATCGCCGCCGCAGTCATCGGATTGTCGCCAGTGATCATCACGGTGCGGATGCCCATTTTGCGCAGTTCGGCAAAGCGCTCGCGGATACCACCCTTGACGATGTCCTTGAGGTGGACGACGCCGAGCAGGCGGCCGTCACGCTCGACGGCCAGCGGCGTGCCGCCGGCCTTGGCGATCTCGTCGGCGATCGCCTGGAGATTCTTGACGGTGTCGCTGCCGGGGCGCGTGCCGTGAGTGGCCGATGTCGACTGGCTGACATAGGCGAGAACCGAATCGACGGCGCCCTTGCGCACCGACGAGCCATCGATGTCGACGCCGCTCATCCGGGTCTGCGCGGTGAAGGGCACGAAACTGGCATGCAAGGTTGCCATGTCACGGGCGCGGATGGCGTATTTCTCCTTGGCCAGCACGACGATCGAGCGTCCCTCAGGCGTCTCGTCGGCGAGCGAGGCGAGCTGCGCGGCATCGGCCAGTTCCTGTTCGGTGACGCCCTTGACCGGCCGAAATTCGGTGGCCTGGCGGTTGCCGAGCGTGATGGTGCCGGTCTTGTCGAGCAAAAGCGTATCGACGTCGCCCGCCGCTTCCACGGCGCGGCCGGACATGGCCAGCACGTTGAAGCGCACCAGGCGGTCCATGCCGGCAATGCCGATGGCCGACAGCAGGGCGCCGATGGTGGTCGGGATCAAGGTGACGAACAGCGCGACCAGCACCGTCACCGGGATATAGCCGCCGGAATAGGAGGCAAAGCTCGGGATCGTGGCGGTGGCCAGCACGAAGATCAGCGTCATGCCGACGAGCAGGATGTTGAGCGCGATCTCGTTGGGCGTCTTCTGGCGCGAGGCACCCTCGACCAGCGAGATCATGCGGTCGAGGAAGGTGTGGCCGGAGGCGGCTGATATGCGCACGCGAATCCAGTCGGACAGAACCTGCGTGCCGCCGGTGACCGCCGAACGGTCGCCGCCGGATTCGCGAATGACGGGTGCGGACTCGCCGGTGATTGCCGCCTCGTTGACCGAGGCCACGCCTTCGATCACTTCACCGTCGGACGGGATGATGTCGCCGGCTTCGACCAGCACGATGTCGCCAACCTTCAGGCTGGTGCCGGGCACCAGCTTGAACCTGGAGCGGTCTTCGCCGGCAAGCAGCTTGGCCTGGGTTTCGGTGCGCGCCTTGCGCAGCGAATCGGCCTGCGCCTTGCCGCGGCCTTCGGCGACGGCCTCGGCGAAGTTGGCGAACAGCACGGTGAACCACAGCCAGATGATGATCTGCAGCGTAAAGCCGAAATCGCCGCCGCCGGTGGCGAGATCCTTGACGAACAGGACCGTGGTAAGAAGCGAGACGATGGCGACGACGAACATCACCGGGTTCCTGACCAGCGTGCGGGGGTCGAGTTTCCTGAAGGCGCCGCCGATGGCCGGCCACAGGATGCGGGCATCCATGATGCTCGCGGATTTGGACTGGCTCATTTGGTGGCTCCAGTATCTGAACTGTTGGCCGGCACCGACCGATCGGATGCCGAAAAGAGGGGCGGCGGACCATAGGCCAGCAGCCAGATCACGATCATGACTGCCGCGAGGCCGAGGAAGGTAGATACGCTGGGGAAGGGAGGGGGCGTTTCCTCCCCCTCATTGCCGGCTCGTGGGCCGGCTCGCGGCCGGGCCTTCATGCGTTTTGGGTAGAACCAGGACATGACAAGCCTCAGAATGTCTGGCCGTTGATGGCAGCCAGGTGCTCGACGATCGGTCCGATCGCCAGTGCCGGGAAGAAGGTCAGGCCGACGACGATCAGGATGACGCCGACGAGCAGGCCGACGAACAGCGGGCCGTCGGTCGGGAAGGTGCCGGCGGAAGCCGGAACCGTCTTCTTCGTCGCTAGCGAGCCGGCAATGGCAAGCGCTGGAATGATGACGAAGAAGCGACCCACCCACATGGAGATGCCGAGCGTGATGTTGTACCAGGGCGTGTTGCCGGAAAGGCCGCCAAAGGCCGAGCCGTTGTTGGCCGCCGCCGAAGTGTAGGCATAAAGAACCTCGGAGAAGCCATGCGGACCGCCATTGGCTATCGAGGCGACGGCGCTTGGCAGCACGACCGCTATTGCCGTGAAGACCAGCATGACCAACGGCAGAGCGAGGATGGCGAGCATTGCCATCTTGACCTCCTTGGCCTCGATCTTCTTGCCGAGATATTCGGGCGTGCGGCCAACCATCAGGCCGGCGACGAACACGGTGATGACGATGAACATGACGATGCCGTAGAAGCCGGCGCCGACGCCGCCGACGATGACTTCGCCGAGCTGCATGTTGAGCATCGGGACCAGGCCGCCAAGTGCTGTGAACGAGTCATGCATGGCGTTCACCGCACCGCAGCTCGCAGCCGTGGTGATGACGGCGAATAGTGCCGAAGCGGCAATGCCGAAGCGGCTCTCCTTGCCTTCCATGTTGGCGCCGTCGACGCCCAACGCATGGACCAGCGGATTGCCCGCGGCTTCCGCCCAGTAGCAGATAACGACGCCAGCGATGAACAGCACACCCATCGTGGCCAGGATCGCCCAGCCCTGGCGCTGGTTGCCGACCATGCGGCCGAAGACGTTGGTGAGTGCAGCACCCAGCGCGAAGATCGTCACCATCTGGATCATGTTGGAGATGGCGTCGGGGTTTTCGAAAGGATGCGCGGCATTGGCGTTGAAGAAGCCGCCGCCATTGGTGCCGAGCATCTTGATGGCGACCTGCGAGGCGACCGGCCCAAGGGCGAGCGTCTGCTTGGCGCCCTCCAGCGTGGTGGCGTCGACATAAGGCCCGAGCGTCTGCGGCATGCCGAGCCAGACATAGACAAGGGTGAGCACGATGCTGAGCGGCAGCAGGATGTAGAGCGTGCAGCGGGTCATATCGACCCAGAAATTGCCGATCGATTTGGCCGAGGCGCGGGCGAAGCCGCGGATCAGCGCCACCGCAATGGCAATGCCGACGGCGGCGGACATGAAGTTCTGAACAGTCAGGCCCGCCATCTGCACGAGGTAGGACAACGTGCTTTCGCCGCCGTAATTCTGCCAGTTGGTGTTGGTGACGAAGCTGACGGCAGTGTTGAAGGCGAGATTGGGTTCGACCGATGCCATCCCGGCCGGATTGTAAGGCAGGACGCCCTGCAGGCGTTGCAGAAAGTACAGCACCAGGAAGCTGGCAAGGCTGAAGAAGATGATTCCTGCCGCGTAGGTCGTCCAGTGCTGCTCCTCGCGCTCGCTGGTTCCCGAAATGCGGTAGAGGCCGCGCTCAACGGGCCCGAGTATGGGCGAGAGAAAGGTGCGATCGCCATTGAAGACGCGGTACATGTAGCCGCCGAGCGGCTTCACCAGCAAAACGACGATCCCGCAATAAACCAGGATCTGTATCCATCCGTTGAGTGTCATGGGTTTCCGTGCCTTGCTTCAGAAGCGTTCTGGGCGAACGAGGGCGTATGTCAGGTAGACGAGCAGGAACAAGGTCACGCCGCCACCGAGGATGTAATCGACAAGCATGGTGCGATCCTTCCGCTTAAAGAGCGTCGCAAGCTTTGATGTAGGCGAGGGAAAGACCGAAGAACAAAACCTCGATCCCGATGACGACGATGTCCATTTGTGTTGGTCCTTGCTTCTGCTTGTATTTGGCGCCAGCGACTGGCGAGCCAGAAATTCCATGAGAACGGCCCGCCGTAACTCTGGGGTCACGGCGTCCGCAGCGTTTTGCTCGAGATGGAATATGGACCCGATCGCCATAAAGGTTCGAGACGGGGCCGGGAGGAAAGATATAAAATTCCTATAAAGATTTCCGGGAGATGGCTCCGTTCCGGGCCGCTAGAAACCGACGCCATGATATCGCGACCCCTCTTGCGGCGGCTCCGTCTTTCGAAACAATGGGAACGCAAAACGAGGGAAAAACAGATGCTCGACATGGCACCATCGAAACAGGCGGCGACATGGCTTTGCGCGCTTGCACGGGCGCTGGAAGCTGATGACGCCGAGGCGGCCGCCAACCTGTTCGTCGAGGATTGCTACTGGCGCGATCTGCTGGCTTTCACCTGGAACATCACCACGATGGAAGGCCGCGATGAGATCCGCGACATGCTGCAAGCGACGCTGGCGGAAACGAAGCCCTCACACTGGACGCTGTCCGGCGAGGCGACCTCGGATGAGGGCACCGTCGAGGCCTGGTTCACGTTCGAAACGGCGGTCGCGCGGGGCGAAGGGATTGTGCGCCTTACGGACGGCCGCTGCCGGACCTTGTTCACGGCGGTGCGTGAGCTCAAGGGGTTCGAGGAACAAAAGGGACCGGCGCGGCCGCTTGGTATCCGTCACAAGGCCGATCCGAAGCGCGAAACCTGGGCGGAGGCGCGGGCGCGCGAGACGCGCGACCTCGGCGCCACCGAGCAGCCCTATTGCCTGGTGATCGGCGGCGGGCAGGGCGGCATCATGCTCGGCGCGCGGCTGAGGCAGCTCGGTGTGCCCACCATCATCATCGAGAAAAATGCGCGCCCCGGCGATTCCTGGCGCAACCGTTATCGCTCGCTCGTGCTCCACGATCCGGTCTGGTACGACCATCTGCCCTACATTCCGTTCCCGGAGAACTGGCCGGTGTTCACGCCCAAGGACAAGATGGGCGACTGGCTGGAGATGTACACCAGGGTGATGGAGCTCAACTACTGGGTCGCCACCAATTGCCTCAGCGCCAGCTATGACGAGGCCGAGAAGGTGTGGACTGTGGTGGTCGACCGCGTCGGCCGGCAGATCACGCTGAAGCCGAAGCACATTGTCTTTGCCACCGGCGCCTATGGCCCGCCACGCCAGATCGCGCTGCCCGGCGCCGAGACCTTCAAGGGCGAACTCCTGCATTCCAGCCAGTATGCAAGCGGCGAGAAATTCCGCGGCAGACGTGTCGCTGTCATCGGCGCGGCAAGCTCGGGGCACGATGTCAGCGTCGACCTCTGGGAGAGCGGCGCAGACGTCACCATGATCCAGCGGTCGCCGACGACAGTGGTGAAATCCGACACTCTGATGGAAGTCGGCTTCGAGATCTTCTCGGAAAAGGCTTTGGCGCGCGGCATCAGCACCGACAAGGCCGACCTGATCGTCGCGTCCACGCCGTTCGCGCTTGTACCCAAGGGCCAGCGGGATCTTTACGAGGTGATCAAGGCACGCGACGCAGACTTCTACGACCAGCTACGCGCCGCCGGCTTCGCCATCGATTTCGGGGAGGACGAGACCGGGCTGTTGATGAAGGCCTACCGCACCGGCTCCGGCTACTACATCGATGTCGGCGCCTGCGAACTGATCATCAATGGCGAGATCAAAGTGAAGAGCGGCGTCGGCATCAGTTCATTGACGCCGACCGGCATCCTGTTCGACGACCGCAGCGAGCTGGCCGTCGATGCGATCGTCGCCTGTACCGGCTACCAGTCGATGAACGAGACCGTGGCGGCCATCGTCTCGCGCGAGGTCGCCGACAAGGTCGGGCCATGCTGGGGCCTCGGCTCCGGCGTCAAGGGCGATCCCGGTCCTTGGCAAGGCGAGCTGCGCAACATGTGGAAGCCGACGGCGCAGGACGCGCTGTGGTTCCACGGCGGCAATCTGGCGCTGTCGCGGTTTTACTCGAAATATGTGGCGCTGCAGATCAAGGCGCGGATGGAAGGGATTGCGACGCCGGTGTTTGGGGCGGTGAGTAACGCAGGGCGCTAGCGATCTCCTCCCCCCTCGAGGGGGAGATGTCGCCGAAGGCGACAGAGGGGGTCGCCGCGCGTGGAGCGCTGACCTCCAGCTGCCGCGAGGAGCTTGCGTCCGGTCGAACCGACCCCCTCTGGCCTGCCGGCCATCTCCCCCTCAAGGAGGGAGATTATCCACGCCCGAAATGCCGTGCCGCGACCTCGACATGCGTATGTGCCGCATGCGGCTCGAAGCGCTCGGTCTCGTTGTGGTCGGGCGCCTCGTTCGGCCACCAGACACCGCCGATAACAATGCCTTCTGAGACCAGCCGCTGATCCGCGATCAGCGCCGCACCGACCGCATCGACGAAGGTAAAGCGCCCGGGGCGCAGTCTCAGCACCGCGACATCGCCGACACCGCCAACTTTCAGCGTCCCAAGCTCCGGCCTGGCGATCGCCTCGGCTGGCCTTTGCGTGGCGGCGCGCAGCACCTCGACCAGCGGCATGCCCAGCGCCATCAGCTTCGACATGCAGACCAGTATGTCGAAGGCCGGACCGTCGACGCAGTAGAGATGCACGTCGCTGGAGATGACGTCGGGCGCGAGGCCCTCGGCCAGCATCGCTTTCGCCACGGCGAAGTCGAACGATCCCATGCCGTGGCCGATGTCGAAGATGACACCGCGTTCGCGGGCCAGCCGCATGTCCGGCCGCACCGCGCCGGAAGCGAACACCGGCGCGTTGGGGAATGGCCGAAAACAATGGGTGAGGATGTCGCCGCGGCGCAGCCGTGGCAGCACCTCGGAACGGCCGGGCGGCGGCTCGTCTATATGCGCCATCAGCGGCAGACCGACCTGGTCGGCGGCTTCCAGCGCAAGATCGACCGGGGCGATGCCGCTGGCGCCGCCGGCATGCTTGCCGGAGCGCACTTTTACCCCAACGACGACATCGGCGTGCTCGCGCACCGCGGCCACCGTCTCGCGTGGCTCGCAGAGCCTGAGATCGCTGCATTCGCCGACCGAGACGCTTTGCGAGAAGCCGAATATGCCGGCAAAGGAGATGTTGACGTAGGCGAGAATACGCACCTTCGAGCGCTCGATGACATGGCGGCGAAAGCCCAGAAAATTGCCGGCGCCGGCGCTGCCGGCATCGATGAAGGTGGTGGTTCCGCTCTTGGCCGCCAGCCGGTCGGCGTCGACGCCCAGCGAGGTGCCGCCCCAATAGACATGGCTGTGCAGGTCGATGAGGCCGGGCGTGACGATGCAATCCCTGGCATCCACGACCTGCGTAGCATGCTCGGCGTCGATGGCAGTCTCGATGGCCGCGACGCGACCGCCCGCAACGGCGACATCGCGCGGCGCGTCCAGGCCCGAGGCCGGATCGATCAGGCGGCCGCCCTTGATCAGGAGATCGAACTGCATCGGCGCCTGCCTCTCTTCGTTTTGGGGCATGATCTCTGGACAAAACGGTTTCCGTTTGTCCGAGAAAACCGGTTTCCACTTTCGGGATCATGCCCCGACTGGTCAAACTGGCCGGTAGGCGACGGCTTCGACCTCGATCTTGATGTCGATCATCAGCCGCGATTCGACTGTGGTGCGGGCCGGCGGATTCTTCGGGAAGTGCTTGGCATAGACGGCATTGAAGGCGCCGAAGTCGCGCGCGTCCTCGAGCCAGACCGTGGTCTTGACGACATCGTCCATGGTGCAACCGGCCAGCGCGAGTGCCGCCTTCACATTCTGCAGCACCTGCTCGGTCTGCTCGGTGATGCCGCCCTTGACCACGATGCGGTCGCTGTCGACCGGCACCTGACCTGAGATGTAGACGAAATCCCCGGCGCGCACGGCCGGCGACAGCGGCACGTGGGATGTTCCAAAACACTCTTTAGGCAAAGGAAACTCCTGTTCAGAATGGCGGGCCGCGTCCCGTTTTCGCCGACCGCTCTACGCCTGTCCCGGTGATCCTCATAGGGGGCTTTTTGGAAAGCAGCATTTTTCCAAACGCGTGTTGCTTTATCGCAGGCTCGCCAGCATCTTGCGCGTCGCATTTTCCCGACAGGAGATTTCAATGACCTTCGACAAGAACCCGTTTCCAGAGGGCGATGCCGATCGCCACGCGCTCTGGGAAATGTTGGTGCGACATCGACGCCTTTATCCGTCAGGACTGGTCGATGGTCGAGGATGATTTCCTCGCCGACAGCTTCTTCGGCATGCATGCGCATTTCCTCAGCGATGCCGACGCCTGGCGTCTGCAATTCCCGAGCCTTGCCGTCTATCGCGACGAATGGCTGCGCCAGGCCAAGGAGACGGCGGCGGCCAAATTCGCCGAGCCGCTGCGCGAGGCGCTGTTTCGCGTCACCAACATGCGCGACATCGATGTCGATGGCGACCGCGCCGTGCTGCACAAGAAGTTCAACGGCTCGGTGGCCAAGGCCGATGGCAGCGTCGACAAGCTGAAATGGCAGACGCTGTATTTTTGCAGGAAGGTGGCGGGCCACTGGAAGATCGGCGGCTTCGTCGGCTACATGCCGCATCCCTTGGGGATCTGAGTCTTGCCCGCTTATGCTATTGCCGGCCTTCGCGCACGAAGACGTGCGCCTCCCGGGCTGCAGTTGTAAAAGCTCGCCAACCGAATCCACTCGAGCTCAAGCGAGTTGAACGGCACAGGTTCGTCCCACAGGGCTAGCGGGAGCGGTGGTCGAACACGACCGCCATGGTCTTACCAATTGCCGCCATGACGACGAGCTCGACGAGATCGTCGTCGCTGTCGACACAGGTTGGATCCATGCGGCGGATAGCGTCGAGCGCCGCCCTGGTCGAGACGGTATCGCCGGCGCGGAATCTGGAAAGCGCAGAGGAAACAAGGTTCTGGGTTGTCACGTCGATGACAGGTACGCTCTGCACTACGTTCATGGCTTCCTCCTGCCAAGAACCCTCTCCCGAAGGAAATAATACGCCGAACGACGGCGTGTGCCAGCGGAATCGTGGTCCGACCAGATTGCCGAGATGGCACGTTTGCGTGTTTGATAGGATCGAGCCCACAGCATCCAGGATCGGACATGAAACTGTACTTCAGCCGCAATCCCAATCCGCGCCTCGCGGTTGCAACGGCACGTCATCTGCAGGCCAAGGTCGAGTTTGAGTTTGCGGCACCCATGGCGCCCGGGCAGGCTGAGCGGTTTCGTCAGCTCAATCCCAATCTTACCCTGCCGATATTGGCATGGCCGGGCGGCAGCCTGTGGGAAGCCGACGCCATAGCCTGCCTTCTGTCGCGCGAAGCGGGTTCGGATTTCTGGCGCGGCGGCGGCGACCAACCCGACATGATCCGCTGGCTGAGCTGGGGCAAGGAAAATTTCGTCCGGGCCTGCGACACCGTGCATTTCGAGCGCGGAACCAAGCAGCGCTACGGGATTGGGCCTGTCGACCAGGGCAAGGTCGAGGAGGGGCTGGCGGAGTTCCGCATCGCGGCAGCGATTCTCGAGGCGGAGCTCGCCAAGCGGCCATGGCTTGTGGGCAAGTCGCTTTCCTATGCCGATTTCCGCATGGCGACTTTTTTGCCGTTCAACGATGCAGCCGGCCTGCCGCTGGCGGACTATCCCTATGTTCTGGGTTGGTATCGCCGGCTCGAAGCCATCGATGCCTGGCGCGATCCCTTCGACGGGCTGGACGCGCCGCTTCTGCCGCCGGTCAACTCCGCTTGACGTGCCTTCCCTTTGGGCAGATGGGCTGATGTGTGGCGCTTTGGCAGCATAGGTGTGGAACAGCGGGCGAGTTGCCATGGCGCGCTCGACGGCTCGCGGCCGGGTTGATAAGCCCTGTCCGCAAGGAGAGTCGTGACATGACCGTAGCCATCGAGATGGGACAGACGACGGCGGGTGCGTCGGCGGCGCTCGACCTTGAGGAGCTGCTGGCCACCCGGCTTCTGGTGCAGGGCAATTCCGGCTCCGGCAAATCGCACCTTTTGCGCCGGCTACTGGAGCAGAGCGCGCCCTGGGTGCAGCAGACCATCATCGACCCGGAAGGCGATTTCGTCTCGCTGGGCGACCATTACGGCCATCTGGTCATCGATGCCGAGGAGCATACGGAGCGTGGCCTGCAAGCAGCCGGCGAGCGGGCGCGCATCCATCGCGTCTCCACCGTGCTCAATCTCGAAGGGCTCGATGCCGAGAACCAGATGCGCCGCGCCGCTGCCTTTCTCGGCGGGTTGTTCGAGGTTGCCCGCGAGCATTGGTATCCGATGCTGGTGGTGGTCGACGAAGCGCAGCTGTTCGCGCCCGCCGTGGCAGGCGAAGTGTCCGACGAGGCGCGAAAGCTCTCGCTCGGCGCCATGACCAATCTGATGTGCCGCGGCCGCAAGCGCGGCCTTGCCGGCATCATCGCCACGCAGCGGCTGGCAAAGCTCGCCAAGAATGTCGCGGCGGAGGCGTCCAACTTCCTCATGGGCCGTACCTTCCTCGATATCGACATGGCGCGCGCCGCCGACCTTCTGGGCATGGAACGGCGCCAGGCGGAGGCGTTTCGCGATCTGGAGCGCGGGCACTTCATGGCGCTGGGACCGGCGCTGTCGCGCCGCCCGCTCGGCGTGCGCATCGGCCAGACCGAGACCAGCCCGCGCAACGGTACGCCGCGGCTGATGGCAATGCCGGAAACAGCGCTCGAGGACGCACGGGCCATCATCCTGGCAGCGCCGCCGCCCGAGACGATGCGCGCGCCGCGCCGGATGGCGTCGCCCGATTTGCTCGACCAGCTGATGGCGGCGAAGTCTGCGGCGATGGAGATCCGCCCGGAACCTGCGGAACCGGCGGTAAGCGCCGAGGATATCGCCGACCGGCGAGAGCGGGTGGACCGTGTCCTGCGCGCCATCCTGGCGCAGCCCGATGCGGGTTTCCGCGTCATCGGCGTGCTTTATCAGGAGTTCGTCGTCCGCTGCCGCATCGAAGGCCTCGCTTCGGTGGTGCCGGACCTCTCAGAATTCCGTCGCATGCTGACGCGTGCCCGCGCCGGGCTCGGCGCCGACATGGCAGGCGATGACGCCTGGCAGGACGTTTCCGTGCGCGCCTCGCTGCTGCCCGAGGACATGCAGGGCGTGTTCATGATGATCGCCCGCGCCGCCAAGGAGGGCTGGCCGTGCCCGAGCGACGCGGCGATCGCGCGCGCCTACGGCTCGCATTCGCTGCGGCGCGCCCGGCGGCTGCTCACCTATATCGAGGAGCAGGGCCTCATCGTCTGCCAGCTCGACGGCACCGGCCGCCGCACGGTGACGCTGGTCGAGCTCGCCTGGGCGACGGCGCCGGGCGACCCCAATGCCGCGGAGGCGGAACAGGGCAGCCTGGCGCTGTGAAAGGCGAACAGGCAGCTACCTGACTTGCTTGCGCGGTTCTGAACAAGATGTGTTTCGCCGATCGGCGCGCGACGATTTATGATGGGTTTCCGAGAATCGCAGAACGGTTCGGGCGGGAGGGTTGTCCGGTGCGGTTGAAATCTCTGGCTGTCTTTGTCTTTGGCCTCCTCGCCGTCGCCGGCATCGCCTTGACGATGTCTGCCCGGTCTTTTGCCGCGTCCTCCGATATACCGGCCTGGCTGCAGGCCCATGTCGGCAATGACGACGGCGAGATTTCGCAAGTGGTGCTGGAGCGGGCGCGCGCGCTTTACCTGAAGAAGGTCGCGCAAGGCGCGGTCCACAATGGCTGCTATTTCGCCATGGATGCGACTCGCCCCGGCGATCTCGGCAATGGCGTGCTAGGGCGGCGCTACTACGTCATTTGCGAGGCCAAGCAGTCGTTCAGGGCGATCTCGTCGGGCCATGGCGGCGGCCGCAATTTGAAAGGCGTGGTCGATTTCTCCAACGGCAAACGCTGCGCGAAAAACTTCGGCAATGCCCTGGACTCGTCCTTGACGACCGGTGGCGCCTATATGACCGGCGAGGCAAAGATCTCATTCAAGGGTTTTTACCGCATCGGCGCAAAAAAGGACCAGGCGCTGCTGCGCACCTTCATCCAGTTCGACGGTGAGGGGGAGACGGCGAATGCCAGGCAGCGGGTGATCGGTGGCCACGCGGCGCGGCTGTTGCGCGGCATGTGCCTGCGCAAGAACCCGAACAGCTCCTATGCCGACCATGACGGCTTCGTGCCATACGGCAAGCTGGTGGATTATGCCGGCGGCCGCAGCAATGGCTGCACCAGCTGGTCGCCGTCCGACGCCGACCAGATCATTTCGATGGTGAAGGGCAATCCGACGACGCTCTATATCTACCCGGAATCGCGCGACATCACCGCCGTTGGTAAATCGGGCGCCTATTGGAATGCGTCCTGCCTGAAGGAGATCGGCAAGCCGAAATTCTGGCCGCGAAAGAGCCTTGAGCCGATCATCGCGCAATACGCCAAGGACAACCCGCCACCGCCGCCACAACCGTTGCCGATCTGCACCGGGCCGTGAGGGATAAGTCCTCGGCTCGGCATTGTCGGCGGCGCGGACTGGCTGGGCGGCGCCGCCGATCCGATGGGCTCTACTGATTGATCTCGGGTTCGACGAGCTTTGCCAGATTGCGCAGCAACTCCTGCCAGCCGAGATAGCAGGCTTCGGCCGGAATAACGTCCGGAATGCCGGCCTGCGTGATGTCGAGTTCCGTGCCGACCGACACTTTCTTCAGGAGCACGGTCACTTCGATCTGGCCGGGCAAATTGGGGTCGTCGAACCTGTCGGTGTAGCGCAGGCGCTCGCCGGGAACGAGTTCGAGATATTCGCCGCCGAAGGAATGGCTGCCGCCCGTCGTGAAGTTTCGGAACGACATCTTGAAGGCGCCACCGACTTTCGCGTCGAAGCTGTGCACGGTGCAAGTGAAGCCGTTCGGCGGAAGCCATTTCGCCAGCGCGTCGGCTTCTGTGAATGCGCGGTAGACCTTCTCCGGGCTGGTCGTCAGAACGCGGTGCAAACGTACGGTGCTTGGCATCTCTTCGGTATCCTTTGTGGTTTCGTTGTTCGATGCCCCAAGGACGGGTGAACCTCACCCGGTCCGACATAGCCTGTCAAATTTTCTTGAGCCCTTTGCCGGCAGCCATCCGCCCGCGACTTCGAGTCGCCGCCTCAGGCAGGCGGTCGTGTCGCGTCATTGCCTAACCTTTCGGCGCGGATCTCACAATTTATTAAAATTGTAAGTCTCTCCTACAAAGTTGTATTAGGATCAGCTTAACGCCTTCGGCATTATCTATTAAATGATGGGCGACGATCTCCTTGGTGTACTATAGAATGATTCCCTGGAACGACGGATCAATTTAAGAGTTGATCCGAATGGTCGCTCGAAGGTTGTCGAACGACCAAGGCAGCACGCGCAAGGAGTGTCGGAATGACCACAGTCCTCAACGCCAAAGGCATTCCACTTCCCTATACCGGCGCTTCCACCCATTGGTTCTCGGCGACTGGAGGCGCGCCTTACCGCTACGGCACCTCGGGCAACGATTCCTTCTGGGGCGACACCAACGTCAAGGTCACCATGTATGGCGGCGCGGGCGACGACTATTACCATCTCTATTCGACGATCAACAAAGCGGTCGAGAACTACGGCGCGGGCGTCGACACGATCGATACCTGGATGAGCTACAAGCTGCCCGCCAATTTCGAGAACCTCGTCGTCACCGGCGACGGCCACTATGCCTTCGGCAATGCTCAGGACAACATCATAACGGGCGGCGCTGGCAGCCAGACGCTGGACGGCGGCAAGGGCAATGACGTGCTGATCGGCGGCGCCGGCGCCGACACCTTCATCATCACCAAGGGCAATGGCAGCGACCTTATCTCCGATTTCGGCGCGACCGACACGGTGCGCCTCAACGGCTATGCCTTCACCTCGTTCGAGGCCGTCCACGCCAATATGGTCCAGGTGGGATCGAACGTGCAGCTGAACCTCGGCTCGAGCGAGGTGCTGGTGTTCCACAACACCACGATCGACAAGTTTCAGCCCGGCCAGTTCGAGCTGCCGATCGACAAGACCGGCATGACGCTGTCGTTCAACGACGATTTCAACACGCTGAGCCTGTGGAACGGCCAGAGCGGCATCTGGGATTCCAATTTCTGGTGGGGGGCGCAGAACGGCAGCTCGCAGCCCCAGAACGGCGAGCTGCAATGGTATATCGACGCCAATTATGCGCCGACCAGCTCGGTCCATCCGTTCAGCGTCGCAAGCGGCGTGCTCACCATAACCGCGGCGCATGCGCCCGACGACATCAAGCCGCTGATCAACAATTACGAATACACTTCCGGCATACTGACGACGCACGACACCTTCTCGCAGACCTATGGCTATTTCGAAATGCGGGCCGATCTCCCGGAAAATGCCGGCGCGTGGCCGGCCTTCTGGCTTCTGCCCGAAGACGGTTCATGGCCCCCGGAACTCGACGTGATCGAAATGTATGGGCAGAACCCGAATGCGCTTCTCATGACCGCGCACACAAATGAGACGGGAACCCACACCACGGTCGGGTCGACGGTGAATGTCTCCAACACCGACGGCTATCACACCTATGGCCTGTTGTGGACGCCGGACAAGCTGGTCTGGACCTATGATGGCGTCCAGGTCGCGGAAGCGGCGACGCCGTCCGATATGAACAAGCCCATGTATATGCTGGTCGACCTTGCGGTCGGCGGTCAAGCCGGCGCGCCGCCCGACCATCTGGCGACGCCCGCGCAAATGAAGATCGACTATATCCACGCCTATACGCTGAACGATTTGCAGCAGAGCCATCTGAGCACGACAGCCGAGCACGCGGTTTAGATGTCACGGGACCGCGCGCCACTCAGGGATGCGGCCATCGGCCTGCGCCCGGTTTTCCTGCGCGGCATCGCCGATATCGGCATCTTTTCGTTGCTGATCAACATCCTGCTCCTGGTGATCCCGCTCTATCTGCTGCAGGTCTATGACCGGGTGTTGCCGTCCTCCAGCGTCGAGACGCTGCTTTATCTCTCGGCCATGGCGGTCCTCGCGCTCGCCTTCCTCGGCCTGCTGGACGCGGTCCGCGCCATCTACGCGCAACGTGTTGCGGCCACCGTCGACCAGAAACTGGGCGCGCGGACATTCGCCGCCTCGCTTGGCGCCAGACATGCCGGCAGCGGGCTGTCGCCGCTGAACGACCTTGCCACGACTTGCGCCTTCATCAGGTCGCGCGGCGTGGCGGTGTTGTTCGACCTGCCGTTTGCGCCCGTCTTCCTGGCCTTGCTCTATTTCATCCATCCCGTCCTGTTCTGGCTGACGCTCGCCGGCGCCGTGCTGCTGTTTCTCCTGGTCGTGGCCAACCAGCTTGCCATCGGCAGGAACGATGCCATGTCGGCGGAACGCTCGGCGGTGGCCAGCCAGGCGGAGCAGGCCTTCGCCCGCAACACCGACACGCTGCGCGCCATGGGCATGGTGCAAAATGCCGCCGCGGTCTGGGGACAGCACGTTGCTGAGGCGCTGACCCTGCATGACCGTTCCGGAAGCGCCAATGCGATCTTCAGCGCGACGTCGCGGGCGCTGCGCATGATGCTGCAACTGGCGATCCTCGGCGCCGGCGCGTGGCTGGTGCTACAAGGGCAGATGACCGCCGGCATGATCTTCGCTTCGTCGCTGGTGTCGTCGCGCGCGCTGCAGCCGCTCGACCAGCTGATCGGATCCTGGCGGCAGATCGTCGACGCCAAGCGATGCTGGAAGCGGCTGGACACCGCCCTTGCGGCGCAACCAGCGCAGGGGCGCAAGCTCGCACTGCCCGATCCATTGGGCGCGATTTCGGTGCAGGATCTGTTCTTCATCGCGCCGACTGCGGCTTTCGGCACGGAGCCCATCCTCAAGCGGTTGAATTTTGCCATCGGCGCCGGCGAAGCGGTGGCGATCGTCGGCCCGAGCGGGGCCGGCAAATCGACGCTGGCGAAATTGCTTGTGGGCGCGCTGCAGCCGACCGGCGGCGCGGTCAGGGTCGACGGCGCCGACCTGAGGAGCTGGGACGAAACCCAGCTTGGCAGGCATATCGGCTATCTCGCGCAGGAGGTGGAGCTTTTCCCGGGATCGATCGCGCAAAATGTCGCCCGCTTCGAACCCGACGCCGATGACGCCGCGATCGTCGAAGCGGCCAGGCGCGCCGAGGCGCATGAGCTGATTCTCACGCTGCGCGACGGCTATCAGACCATGATAGGCCCGTCGCATACCGTGCTGTCGGGCGGCGAGCGCCAGCGGATAGGGCTGGCGCGCGCCTTCTACGGCAAGCCACGCATGCTGGTGCTGGACGAGCCCAACGCCCATCTCGACGGCAGTGGGGAGGCGGCGCTCGAAGGGATGCTTTCGGCCGCGCGAAGTGTAAGCGTCACGACAGTCGTCATCACGCATCGCCCTTCGATCGCCGCGGCCTGCGACCGCGTCATGGTCCTGCGCAACGGCATGGTCGAAGCTTTCGGCCCTGCGAGCGAGGTGCTGAGGCAACCGGCGGCCGGCAAGGCCGGGAGCGCGGTGGTGACAGGCTCGTTCGTGCCGACCGTGCGCCCGCACAGCGTCCGCTTCGGGTCATAGACGATGATGCAGCAGAGCCTCGCCTTCGAAGGTCGACCGCGCACCGACTTCCGCCGCATGGCCGTCGTCGGCTACGTGGCCATAGCGCTCTTCGTCGGCTGCTTCGGCTATTGGGCGGCGAACGCGCCGCTCTCCGGCGCGGTGATCACCTCCGGCACGATCTCGGCGACGGGCGGCAACATCCTCATCCAGCACCCCGAGGGCGGTATCATCGAGCAGTTGCTGGTGCATGAAGGCGACCGCGTGCAACAAGGCGAACCGCTGGTCCTGCTCGACCGCAGGGCGGCCGAGACCGACCTCAACCGGCTGACCAGACAGACGATCGCGCTCAGGGCAAGTGCCGCGCGACTTGAGGCCGAGCGCGACGGATCGGACAGGCTGGCGCCGATCGCCGAAGCAGCACCCGCGCCGTTCCAGCGCGATTTCGACAATCTGGTGCACGAACAGCAGAAGGAGTTCGAGGCCAGGCTCGCCCGGTTCCGCTCCGAGCAGTCGATCCTGGCGCAGCGCGTCGCCATGCATCGTGAGTCGGCGCTGGGACTGGAGGCGCAGAAACTCGCCATCCAGCAACAGGCCGAGATCGTGAAGAAGGAACTCGGCATCAAGACCGGCCTGCTCGACAAGGGTCTCACCAACCGCAGCGAATATTCGCAGCTTCTGCGCAGCGAGGCCGATCTGGTCGGCCAGGCCGGCGCGCTGGAGGCGGATATCGCAGCGACCAAGACGCAGATCGTCGAAGCCCAGGCGCAGGTCGAGCGCGCGACCACGCAGCGCGTCGAGGACGCGCTGACCAAGCTCGACGAGGTTCGCACCAGCCTGGCCGACATCGGCGAACAGATCACCGCAGCCGAGGCGGTGCTGGGGCGCACGACGATCAAGGCGCCGGCAGCCGGCATCGTGGTATCCTCGATCTACAACTCCAAAGGCAGCGTGATTGCGCCGGGGCAGAAGATCATGGAGATCCTGCCGACCGCGTCGGGCCTCATCGTCGACGCGAAGCTGCGGCCGAAAGACGTGGACCTGGTTCGCGTCGGCCAGCCGGCGAAGCTCAGGCTGTCCGCCCTGAACGCGCGCCTCACCCCTGAGGTCCCGGCTACGGTGATGCAAATTTCCGCCGACCGGCTGATCGATGAAACCACGCATGAGGCGTATTTCCGCGCCAGGCTGAAGATCACCGACACGCTGCCGCAGGGCGTGAAAGCCGAGCAGCTTTACCCAGGAACGCCGGTCGAGGCGTTTATCAGCACCGGCGACCGAACCTTCCTCGAATATCTGGCGCGGCCGATGCTGGACTCGTTCGCGCGGGCGTTCACGGAGCGATAGGCGCCAACTCGTCCTCCCAGTTGACGCCGCCGTAGAACACCCTGAGAATCACCACCTGGTCGCCTTCTACGGTGAAGGCCACAGTCAGGCGGCGCTCGAAGCCAACGATGCGAAGCCCCGGCCGCACATCATCCCTTAGGGTTCCGCGTTCCGAGGCATAGTCGAGACCCAGGCAAAATCGCTCGATCCGCTCGATGTAGCGAAGGGCGGTGAGGTTGCCGGATGCGTGAGCGACCGTATCGTATATCCATAACAGATCCGTCTGGGCTTCCGGCAAAAGGACAACATGCCGGCGCTTCACACGTTCCCCTTGAGGCGAGCTGCGTGATGTGCGCGAATGCTGTCAAAAGACTTGTCGGCCGGGATGGCCTGGGAGGGGTCTGCCTTCCACCTATCATAGGTTGGCGCGACCTCCTCACGCAGCCAGCGCTCCACGGCGGCGTCGCGTTCCTGCAATGCGCGAAGACCGGCGCGGATCACTTCACTGCTGGTCGCGTATGTGCCGGACCGAACGAGCTGGTCGATGAAAGCAGCCTGCTCGGCCGGCAGGCTGAAGGTGCGTTTTTCGGTGGCGGACATGGATCCCTCCTATCAGGTTGGTATGATATTATCATACCAACGGCGAGATCGCACGCCCCAATATAGGCTTAGGGACCGCTCCCCTTGCCGTCGGCAAAGACACCGGACATTCGGTTCGGATGCCTGAGATGGGTCGGCGTGATACCGGTCTGATGGCGGAAGACACGGCTGAAATGGCCGGCATTGGGAAAACCGCAGCGGTAGGCGATGTCGCCGATTGCCAAGTCGCTCCCCTCCAGCAGCGACTTGGCCTGATGTACGCGCAGCGCAAGATAGGCGGCCATCGGGCCGATGCCGAGCTCGGCGCCGAACAGCCGCTCAAGCTGGCGCCGGGATAAATGCAACCGGCCCGCGATCTCGGCGACCGACAGCGTCTCCTGGAGATTGCTTTCCATCAGAAGCAGCGCCCGTTTCACCGCTCGGCTCGACGCGGCCGGAAAGAGATCGCCGACGGGCTGCACATCCAGGCTTGAGCGGATGCGGTCGAGCACGAGGATCTTGGCGGCTTTTTCCGCAGCCTTGCGGCCGATGAACTGCGACACGAAATGGCCGGCAAGGTCGGCCGCACCCGTGCCTCCGGCGCAGGTCGAGCGGCCCCTATCGACGGAAAACAGGCTGTCGGCATGGGCGTTCACATCAGGGAATTGGCTGCGGAAATCCTTGATGTGAAACCAGCTGACGGCAGCACTGTAGCCATCGAGCAGACCGTAGCGCGCGAGCACGAAGCTGCCGGTGCAGAGTGCCGTCAGCGGCACGCCCCTTTCGGCCGCCCGCAACAGGAAGGCCTCCTTTTCGGAGCTGAGGCTGCGGTTGGTGTCGAGCAGGCCGCCGACCACGACGACATTGTCGAACTTCTGCGGATTGCCGATCGCCTTGGTCGGCAGCAGCTCGACACCGCAACTCGCCCGGATCGGCAGGCCACGCTCGCCGACGATCTCCCAGTCGAACTCGATCCGGCGGCTGCGGTCGCCTTCATCGCCGGCGAGCCGCAGCGTGTCGATGAACAGCGACAGCGGCGACAGCGTGAAGTCGCGAACCAAGAGAAACGCAAACCGCCTGGCCATTGTTGCTCCGAAACCGTTCCTTCGGGTGGATGGAGCCTAGTTGCTGAAGATTGGCACGGACTCGAGCACCATGCCCCTCAGGATTGGCCGCCAGATGTCGGAGATGAGTTTGACGACCTTAGTGTGCAACCGGTCGGCCATCTCTTTTCCAATGTTTCGAGAATAGGTCCAAAAGAGCTTTGACCGATTGTTGGAGCCGAATGTAAGGATGATCTTCGGTTAGGCGGGAGGGAGCATGGGTCTCGACTTGGCGGTTTTTAAAAGCGTTTCGACCATGGAGCGGGAATTCCCCGGCTATCGCTTTCAGCGGGATCCGGAAAACGGCGAATGCGAGGTGACCCATCCCGAAGACGTGACTCTCACCTGGGACGATGTCACAACGCGTGACTGGCGTGTCGGAAACATAGCCCACATTGCGGCGCTCGGGGAGCTGATTGCCGGTCTTCTCGGCGAAGGGTCAGCGCTGGAACGGATGGTCCTCCTTTCAGCCAGCGGTGTTGGAGACGTCATCGAGGAGCCGAGCTTCGGCGAGCTTGAGCGCGAATTGCGACTGATCGAATCCAGCACCGACCCATGGGTTCGGGAATTTGCCGATGGACTAGTGGAATTGATCAGTATGGCACGGCGTGAGAAAAACCCTATCGTGTTTGTGTAACCTGCAGCACCAAAGCGGAGCCCAAGCCATGACCCTGACCAATCGCGATATCATCGAGCTGACGGCATGGCGCCGCAAGCTGCACCAGCAGCCGGAAATCTCCAACGAAGAGGAAAAGACCGCCAAGGAGGTTGTCGACTTTCTCGCCGATACCGGGCCGGACAAGGTGCTGACCGGGCTTGGCGGCCATGGTGTGGCAGCGGTGTATGACAGCGGCAAGGCAGGGCCTACGGTGCTGTTCCGCTCGGAAATCGATGCGCTGCCGATCGAGGAGCTTTCGGGCGTCGACCATGCCTCGCAGGTGCCGGGCAAATCGCATATGTGCGGCCATGACGGCCATACCGCGATCCTGGCCGCACTCGGCCGTCAGCTCGGGCGTGAACGGCCGGCGCGCGGCCGCGTCGTCTTGATGTTCCAGCCGGCGGAAGAGACCGGCAATGGCGCGGCCGGCGTCGTCGCCGATGCGCGCTTTGACGAGATCGCGCCGGATTTTGCTTTCTCCCTGCACAATCTGCCGGGCGTGCCGTTCGGCGAGGTTCGCCTCAAGCCCGGCGTGGTCAACTGCGCCTCGCGCGGCATCCGCATCGTGCTGGACGGCAAGACCGCGCATTCGTCCATGCCCGAAACCGGCGTATCGCCGATGCTGGCGGTGAGCGAGCTCATGCCGCTGCTGCCGGCGCTCGGACGCGGCACCTTTGCCGACGATGATTTCAGCATGGTCACCGTCACCCATGCGACGATGGGCGAGGCCGTGTTCGGCATCGCGCCCGGCTACGCCGAGGTGTGGGCGACGCTGCGTACAAGGCGCGACGAGCGCATGGCGGAACTGGTCGCGGCGGCGGAAGCGTTGGCCACCAGGATCGCGGCCGAGCACCGTCTTTCCGTGCACTGCGATTATCATGAGATTTTCGTCGCCAGCGTCAACGCGCCCGATGCGGTGGAGCATCTCAACCGCGCGTTGGACGAAGAGGGTGTGCCGCGCAGCGAGGAAGCCCTGCCGATGCGCGCCTCGGAGGATTTCGGCATTTTCGGCCACAAGGCGAAGTCGGCGATGTTCTTCCTCGGCGCGGGCGAGCGCACCCCGTCATTGCACAATCCCGACTATGATTTTCCCGACGATCTGATCCCGATCGGCTCGAAGATCTTCATGCGCACGGCGCGCAACCTGCTGGGGTGAGCGGCCCTGCAAAATCCGCATCCTGAAGCTGCCTTTTTCCCGCTGGAATCGTCTTGTAGTCGCCTCCTACATTAGGAGGGGCTTGCGGATGAGAATTGCAATGGTCGTCGCGTTGACTGCGACAGTGGCAGGGTGCGTATCGTCTCCGGTCCAGTATGGAGCCTCGCTCTCGCCGCAGGACCCGAAATGGGCGACGCCGGAATGCCAGCAGGCCCGCACGGATGCCTTGAACTACGACCGGCGCGAGAAGGAGCATCCGGGATGGGCCGCCGGCGTCGTGCTGGGGCCCTACAGCATGGGTCTCGTGGCGGCGATCAAGGAGCATGAGCAGCAGCAGCGAAGGCTGTTGGCGCGCCAGATGCATCTGCAGTGCTCGAGCCTGCCGCTGCCGAAGGATTTGGACTTCGATCCGCAAATCTACGCACCAAAGCCGGGGAAATATCCGTAGGGCTGGGATTGGTTTGCACAGGGACCATAGCGGAGGCTTGCGCCCTACGAATACCCCCGCCCTCAATCCCTCCCAACAAGGGGGAGGGAGACTAGGTTGGCGCTGATTTCCGCAAAACCGTCTAAGTCGACTTAAAAAAGGGCTGGGCGTGCGGCAGCGTTCCCTCCGCCTTGTGAGGGTCCGAAGGACGGGCGAAACCCTGGCTCGCCCCGGCAAGTTAGAGTGGTGGTCCTCTTCGTACAAGCTCATATGCGATAGCCCTTGCCCCGAGGCATTGGCATTGCCAGCTCTGTATGAAGCGCTCCTCCGCTCTCCCCACCAGCTTTGCGCCTTGACCCACCGAGGGCTCTCCCTGGAACCAAATCCAAGCCTAAACTGTTCAAGTTGGTTACGACGCCGACGAGCCCTGCCGGTTGGGTGAGCGGCGCACTTGAGGAGCTCCCACCATGACCATCTCGTCCAGCTTTCGTTCGCTCGCGGTTGCGGCCATCACAACTGTGTCCGTCAGCGCTGCCAGCGCCGCGCATGCCGATAGCGGCACGATCCGCTTTGCCGTCTACAAGGCGGCCTTCTTCGTCGGCGGCTCGGGCGGCGAGGGCACGCTGACCTTCCATGGCCGCTCCTATCCCATCACGATCGGCGGCGTTTCGGGCGGCTTCGCGTTCGGGGTTTCCAAGACCTATTTCCGGGGCACCGTGCGCCATATCCGCAGGGTGCGGGATGCGACCGGCGTTTATGGCGCGGCCGGCGGTGGCGGCGCGCTCGGCAAGGGGGCGCAGGTGATCGTCATGACCAACGACAAGGGCGCCCAGCTCGAGCTTACCGGCCGGCAGGTGGGCCTGCAGGTGAATGCGGATCTGAGCGGGATGGCGATTTCGTTGAAGTAAGGGGCGTTGCGTCTGGGTGGGCAAGGTCGCCCAGGATGGTGGCAACCGCATAGGGTGCTCCCCCACTCCGTCTCGGCTTCGCCGAGCCACCTCTCCCCCACATCCGTGGGGGAAGAGGAAACGCTAATCTCCGAGGTCGCGGCCTTCAAAAGTTTGGGTGTCCCTCTCTCTCGAAAAGCTTGGGTTCCTCCACGCCAAAAAGCTTGGCATTTCCTCTCCCCACGGACGTGGGGGTAGAGGGGGCTCGGCGAAGCCGAGAGGGAGTGAGGGCTGGCGCTGGCCTCGGCCCCTACCGCTCCTCCACAATCCGCAAATATGCCGCCGTCACGAACAGCACGATCAGCCCGAACAAGATCCGCCGTGCCCCCTCCGGCATCTGCAGGATGGTCAGCAGTGTTGTCAGCACGGTCAGGATCAGGGCGCCGATGATGGTGCCGGTGTAGCCGCCGCGGCCGCCGAAGATGGAGGTGCCGCCGATGACGGCGGCGGCGACCGAGGGCAGCACCAGCGGTTCGGCGAGCGACAGCGACGGCGCCTTGATCAGGCCGATATAGAGCAGGCCGGTGATGCCGGCGAGCACGCTAGAGGTGACGTAGAGCGCGGTGATGACCTGCCAGTATTGCACGCCCGACAGGCGGGTCGCGCGCTCATTGTCGCCGACGGCGTAGAGCAGGCGGCCGAAGCCGGTCCGGGCGAGCGTGAAGACGATGAGGGCGGCGAGCGGCACGAACAAAAGCAGCGCGTTGGGGAAGCCCCATGTCACGCCGGTGCCGAGCCAAGCCAAGAAGTCGGGGATTTTTGCGCCCGACGCGATCACCGTGCGCTGGTAGACCTGCAGGCAGCCGGTGCCGATCAGGCTGGTGCCCAGCGTCATGATCAGCGGGTGGACGCGGAAGACACCGACGCCGATGCCGTTGACGAGGCCGATCAGCACCGCCGGCATCATCGCCAGCAGGAACGCCACCGCCGGGTCCTGGTTGACCACTTGCGTCGCCATGATGAAGGCGCTCATCGTTGCCACCGTGCCGACCGACAGGTCGATGCCGCCGGTCAGCATGGTCATGGTCTGGCATCCCGCGAGGATCGCCAGCGGGATGGCGAATTTGATGGTGTTGGCGATCCAGCGCTCGTTGACGATGCCGGGGCGCAGGACCTGCAGGATTATAACCAGGATGGCGAGCAGGACGATCAGCGGGATGAGCGGGCGATCGGCCATGAAGCGCTTTATGCGGCGGCCGAAGGGGACCGGGGTGATGGCGGTGGTGCTCATGGGGCGGCTCTTGCTCGCGATGAGGTTTGCAAGGTGCGGCAAGTTGGCGAGGACAGTGCTCTACGGCGCCCCCCTCTGGCCTGCCGGCCATCTCCCCCACTTGTGGGGAGATTGGCAGCTTCAGCGCCTCGCTCATTCTTGCAAGGTTGGAGATTGGCGAAGGTCGTCGCGACATCCAATCTCCCCCCTTGTGGGGGAGATGTCCGGCAGGACAGAGGGGGGCGCGAAGGAACGCCGACGTCTCTCTGCGACAGCACACCCATCATTGCCGCCCCCGCATCGTGATAAACGCCCCGAACATCACCACCGCCACCATGATCAGCCCCTCGATGATGGCGGTGACATTCGGGTCGATGGCAAGCAGCGTCAAATCCGTGCGCACCAGGCGCAACACGAAGACGGCGACGATCGGGCCGAGCAGGCCGCCCTTGCCGCCGCCGAGCGCGACGCCGCCCAGCACCACGGCGGCGACGCTGGCGAGCAGATAGGGGCCGGGGATGGGGGCGCCGATGCCGGTGCTCATGGTCAGCGCCAGGCCGCCAAAGGCGGCGAACAGGCCGGACAGCGCATAGGCGATGATGCGAGTGCGCTTGACCGGCACGCCGGAGCGGAACGCCGCCAGTTCGCTAGAGCCGATGGCGTAGATGGAGAGGCCGAGGCGCGAGCGCCGCAGCGGTATCCAGATGACGCAGAGGCACACGATCAGCACCAGCAGCGCCTTGGGCAGCCAGGCGTCTATGGCGTCGGGCAGGCCGGGGATCGGTACGGTGCCAGAGATCAGCGCCTTCAGCCATTCGGCGATGCCGCCGCCCGGCGCGTCGAGTACCAGCAGGGCTGCACCCTGCAGCACGAACAGCATGGCCAGCGTCACGACAATGTCGGGCACGCGGGTGACGACGATGAGCAGGCCGTTGAGTGCGCCGAGCACGAAACCCATGGCCAGCACGAAGGGCACCACGAACAGCGCGTATTCCTCGCTCGCGCCATTCATCATCGACGCCGCGGTGACGCTGGTCAGCGCCATCATGGCGGCGACCGACAGGTCAATGCCGCCGGCGATGACGACGACGGTCTGCGCGGCGACTGCGAAGGCATAGGGCAGAACGGCTCGGGCGAGCGAGCCGAAATCATTGCTGCCATAGGCCGGCTGGATGATCCTGGTGGCGATGAACAGGACGATGAGCAGGGCGAACAGGCCGACGACCCAGCCTTGGCGGCGCAGGAAATGGCTCATGGCGCGGCCTCCGGCGAAGCCGAAGTGTTCGCGGTCGGATCAGCCAATATGCCGATATCGGCCTTGGCGCCGCGCGGCAGGCCGTAGGCGGCGCGCATCAGCGCCGGCTCGTCGGCCTCCTCGACCGGAAAAATGTCGACGAGGCGGCCGCCGAAGATGACGATGACACGGTCGCAGACGCGCTGCACCTCTTCCAGTTCGGAGGTGTAGAACAGCACCGACTTGCCGTTGCCGGCGAGTTCGCGCAGCAGCTTGTAGATCTCCTGCTTGGTGCCGACATCGATGCCGCGCGTCGGGTCGAAGCACAGGATGGTGCGGGCATCCGCCGCGATCCAGCGGGCGATGGTCACCTTCTGCTGATTGCCCCCGGACAGGCGCTGCACTTCGCCCTGGGCGCGGGTGTCGATCTGCAGCCGCTCGATGGCGCTGAGCACGGTCGCGCGCTCGCGGCGCATGTTGATCGGCCCCCAGTTGCGCAGCGCGGCACTGAAGGGCAGGGCGATGTTTTCACGGACCGAGCGCTGCATGGCGAGCGCCTCGGAGCGGTCGCCCGGCACATAGGCAATGCCGGCGCGGATGGCGTCGATCGGGTGGGAAAATTTCACGGGCTGGCCATCGACTTCGATGGTGCCGCCGGAGGGCCGGATCGAGCCGGCAAGCGCTGCGAACAACTCGTCCTGGCCCTGGCCTTCGAGCGCGACGACGCCGGCGACTTCGCCGTCGGCGAGATCGAAGGAGACATCGCTGAGCTTGGCGCCGACGCGCAGGTTTCGCACCGAAATGCGCGGCCGGGTGGTCGCGGGCGCGGCCTTCTCGGCAGCACTGCGGGCAGCGACATGGGTTTTGACGATGCGGGTGCCGAGCATCAGCTCGACGATCTTTTCTTCCACGCCCGGCACGATGTCGACGACGCCGACGGTCTCGCCGTCGCGCAGCACGGTGGCGCGGTCGCACAGCGCCGAGATCTCGACGAAGCGGTGCGAGATGAAGATCACGGCGCGGCCCGAATCGCCCTGGCGGCGCACCACTTCCAGCACCTTTTCGGCAAGGTTGGCGGGCAGGGCCGCCGTCATCTCGTCAAGCAGCAGCACGTCGGGCTCGACGGCGAGCGCCCGCGCCAGGTCGAGCACGCGCAGCACGGCGAGCGGGATGTCGCGCGCGGTGTCGCGCAGATCGAGGTCAAGAATGCCGAGCTCGCGCACCCAGGCGCGGAATAGCTCGACCGGCGTGCCGGTGAGCCTGAGGTTGGAGAGAACGTCGAGATCGGGGATCAGCGACGGTTCCTGGTAGACGGGCAGCAGCCCGGCGCGGCGCGCGGCGGCCGGCGAGCGAATGTCGCGCGCCTCGCCGCGGATCAGGATGCGGCCGGCGTTCGCCGGAATGGCGCCTGTCAGGATCTTCACCAGCGTCGACTTGCCGGCGCCGTTGGCGCCCATCAGCGCGTGGACCTCGCCCGGCAGCACGGAGAGCGACGCGTTGCGAAGCGCTGCAACCGCGCCGTAGTTCTTGGCGACGCCGGTGGCGTCGAGGAGGGGGCTGGTGGTCAAATGGTTTGTTGTCAAAATTGATGGTTCCAGAAACTAATGTCGGCGCTCTACGGCGCCCCCCTCTGTCCTGCCGGACATCTCCCCACAAGGGGGGAGATTGGCAGTTCCGGCGCCGCCCCTCGTCTTGCGACGTAGAAAATTAGCGAAAGCCGAGATGACAGCCAATCTCCCCACCTGTGGGGGAGATGTCCGGCAGGACAGAGGGGGCGCCGTAGAGCGCTAGTCTGTGTGACGAGGACGGCCGTTCGCCGTCCTCGCCAGTTCATTCAAACCAGGCTTACTCCCCCGGCCCCTTGCAGGCCACGATCTGCTCCTTCGTGTAGGTCGTCCACTCCGGGATCGAGATCGAGACCGGCCATTCCGGGCTGAGCGACGGGTCGGCGGCTGCCTTCAGCTTGGCCTTGCCTTCGTCGGTGGCGTTGTCCCACAGCTGCGGGTCGACCAGCACGGTCTGCTGCGCCGGCTTCTTGCCGTCGAGGATCTGCAGCGCGAGCGTCACGCCCGCGCCGCCGATCGAGCCGGGGTTGGTGACGGCTGCACCGACGAGACCTTTCACCGAGCTCAGCTGGCCGACGAAGCCGGCATTGTCGGCGCCGACCACCGGCACCAGCGGCGCCTGCGATTCGACCAGCGCGTCGACGATGACGTTGTCGATGCCGGAGGTCCACACACCGTTGAACGGCGTGCCGGTGGCCAGGAACGACAGCATCTGCTGCTTGGCCTGATCCTGCTGCCAGCCGGTGAAGACTTCCTGAGCCACCTTCACGCCGGGGTTTTCAGCCAGCGCCTTCTTGAAGCCTTTGTCGCGATCGCTATCGGCCGAGGCGCCGGCGGCGCCGCGCATGTAGAACACTTCGCCCTTGCCGCCCATCTGCTGGAACAGCCATTTGGCGCCGAGATAGGCATACTGTTCCTGGTTGTTGGAGATGATGTAGGCCGACGGTTCGGTCACCGCCTGGTCGACGGCAACGACGACGATGCCGGCCTTGGTGGCTTCTTCCAGGCCCGCCTTGATGCCGGCGGGATCAGCGGGGTTGACGACGATGGCGTCGACCTTGGCGCTGATCAGATTGCGGATGTCTTCGAGCTGGCCGGCGGCATCGGTGTTGCGGTGGGCGATGTTGAGCTTCGTCACTTCGCCCGAAGCCAGCGCCTGCGCCTTCATGGCGCAGACCATTTCCTCGCGCCAGCCATTGCCCTGCACGGTGTTGGAAATGCCGATCGTATATTTGGCTTCGGCCGACGACACGCCCATCGATGCCAGCAAGGCAGCGCCCGCAAGCAACGGGACCATGGTCAGTATTTTCTTCATGTCAGTACTCCTCCACATTGTTGTTTTTCGTCTCAGGGTCAGACCCTTCGGCAGGTTCAGACCAAGTCATTCACCTCGTCATTTGACGAAGGGGCGCAGCACGTCGCGGGCGAGCAGGAAGCCCCGCTTCACCGCATCGTCGTTGCCTTCAAACCGCCTGTCCTCATGTTCGATGATGACCGAGCCGTCATAGCCGGCGCGGTAGAGGCCGGAGAAGAAGCCGCTCCAGTCGACATCGCCCAATCCCGGCATGCGCGGCACCTGCCAGCCTATCCCGGCGGAAAGAATCCCGCGCTCATACAAACCATCATGATCGATCATCAAATCCTTGGCGTGGACATGCAGCATGTAGGGGCCGAACTCCTTGATGAAGCGGCCCTGGTCGATCATCTGCCAGACCAGATGCGAGGGGTCGAAATTCATGCCGACCTCGCCGCCCCAGGCCTCGAGGATGCGCCGCCAGATGTAGGGCGAATAGGCGATGTTGTGCCCGCCCGGCCACTCGTCATAACTGAAGATCATCGGGCAGTTCTCGAAGGCGAGTTTTACCCCGTGGCCGCGCGCATAGGCGACGGTCTCGGGCCAGACTTTCAGCGCGTCCTGCCAGTTGACGTCGACGGTCTTCGAGGCATCGCCACCGCAGAAGGTGTTGACCACCGGCACGCCCATATTGGCGGCCAGCACGATGACCTTCTTCAGATGGCCGATGACGGCCTCGCGATGGGCAGGGTCCGGATGCAGTGGGTTGGGATAGTAGCCGAGGCCGGAGACCGTCAGCTTCTTCTCCGTCAGCGAGGCGACGATCTCCTTGGCCTGCGCGAGCGAGGTGGAAGCGGCATCGATATGGCTGGTGCCGGCATAGCGCCGCGTCGCGCCGGAGGTCTTCGGCCAGCAGGCGATTTCCAGCGCCTCGAAGCCGGCCGAGTGCGCCCAGTCGGCAACCTCGCCAAGCGGCGTCTCCGCAAAAGGTGCTGTAAGCACTCCTAGTTTCATTCTGCCTCCCTAGACCCCGACGACTATAATGCCGATTGTTTGGATCGCTTCAACCTCGCGACCTCATCTTGTTCGAGACTGTGCCGGACAGCCGCCATCGGATCGTCCGACAGCAGGTCGCCCAGCGCCGATGTGACGGCCGCGCGGAACGTCCCGTCAACGGCAAGGCCGGGGTCGAATATCCCGTCGATGGCAAGGATGGCGGACACCAGCGCGCTGGCATCGGGACCCGTCGCGTCGGCGATTGCGGCGACCTTGCCGGCATAGGGATCCGACACCGGCCAGCGTCTGCCGAAACGTTCCGAGGCCTGTATCAGATAGGCCATCCAGCCGGCGACCGGCACCGACAGCAGGCCGATGCTCTGGCCCATCGCAAGCCGGTCGCGGATCGGGTTGAGCAGGCGCTGGACGATCTTCTGCGAACCGTCGGTTGCGACCTGGTGGTTGCGGTGGCGGATCGCGGTGTTCTTCAGCCGGCCGAGGCTCTGCTCGACATAGGCAAGCGGCAGGATGCCCGGCACCGGCATCAGCGTCGGCACAGTCTCTTCGACCAGCATGCGCCTGATGAAGTCCGACAGCAGCGGGTCGGCCATTGCATCCGATGTGTGCTCGAGACCAGCCAGAACGCCGAGCGTGGCGAGTGCCGTCTGGGCGCCATTCAGCACCCGCATCTTGAGATGCTCAAACGGCGTGACGTCGTCGACAAAGGTGGCGCCGACCAGATCCCAGCGCGGCATGCGGCCGGCGAATTTTTCCTCGATCACCCATTGCCGGAACGGCTCACCGACAGCGACGGCGGCATCGTGGTAGCCGAACCATTGTTCGACACTGTCGAGGTCATCCTGCGTCACCGCCGGCGCGATGCGGTCGACCATGGCCGCGGGGAACGCGACATTGGCCTCTATCCAGCGGGCCAGCCCTTTGCTCCGCCGTTCGGCAAACGTCCGCACGACATTGTTCAGAATAGTACCGTTGGTCGGGATGTTGTCACAGGAGAGAAACGTTATGGGTCGCTCATGTGTGGCCCTGCGCTGCTCCAGCGCCCGCACCAGCAGGCCGGGCACGCTGCGTGGCGTCTCGGGGTTGGCGAGGTCGTGGACGATGTCGGGATGGCCAAGGTCGAGTTCGCCGCTGGACGGGATGTGGCAATAGCCTTTTTCGGTCACCGTCATCGTCACCAGCTCGATATCGGGTGAGATCAGCACGCCGAGCGCCGGTGCCGCACTCTCCTGGCTGTCGACCACCCGGACGATGCTGCCGATGACGCGCGCCTCGATGTGGCTGTTCTCGCGGATCAGCCTTGTGTAGAGCCCGCCCTGCCGTCCCAGCGTGTCGGCAAGGCGGGGCGGACGGATGTTGATGCCGACGATGCCCCAGCGGTCGAAGCGCAGCGAGATGAGATCGTCGGTGTATTCGGCCTGATGGCAGCGATGGAAGGCGCCGACGCCGAGATGCGCCATGCCGGGCGCCAGCATCGTGCGGTCGTAGGACGGTGTCTGGACCGAAGCCGGCAAGCGATCGAGCAGCGCCGGCCCAAGCGTTTCGGTGGAAGCGCTCACCGGTTCGCTCCGATCACCGCCTGCTCCTGGTCGATGACCGCGCCGGTCATCGGGCCGGCGGCGTCGGACAGCAGGAAGACGGCGAGGCTGGCGATGTCGTTCGGGGTCAGCAGCCGCCCGAAAGGCTGCGCGGCATTGGCCTTGTCGAGCCAGCCGGGGCCGTTGCCCAATGTCTCCGCCTGCATGATGCGTTCGGCCGGCGTGTCGGTCCAGCCGACATTGATGCCGTTGACGCGGATGCGGTCGAAGCGGTGGGCGTTGGCGGCGTTCCTGGTCAGCGTCGCCAGCGCGCCCTTGGTGGCGGAATAGACGGCAAGCTCCGGCGAGCCGCAATGGGCATTGATCGACAGAATGTTGAGAATGGCGCCACCTTGGCCGCGCTGCTTCATGTCGGCAATCGCCGCCTGCATCAGGAAGAACGGCGCGCGCGCATTGACGGCAAACAGCGCCGCCCAATCGTCGAGGCTGGCGTCGAGGAAAGAGGCGCGATCGGTCAGGCCGGCGGCGTTGACCAGCGCATCGATGCGGCCGAAGCGCTCGATGCAGGCCTGCGCCAGAAGGGTGGGGGCGTCAGGATCGGCAAGGTCGGCGGCGACGAAGATGGTCGGCGTGCCCAATTGCGAAAGCTCGGCCGCCACGGCCTCGCCACGCGCCCTCTCGCGCCCGGTGACCAACAGCCCGGCGGCACCGGAACGTGCCAGCGTCTCGGCAATGGCGCGGCCAATGCCTTGCGTCGACCCGGTGACCAGAGCCACCTTGCCGTCAAGCCGGATCTCCATTCCTCCTCCCGGGAATAAAGTTTCTATTTTGAGAAATATGGAACGGCAATTCCCGATAGTCAATTGGACCAGTGACGCCTCATTCGCCGCGCAGCGTCGCCACGCCATGGACCAGCGCCATCCCAACGGCGAGCGAGGCCGCCAGTGAGCGGAAGCCGGCAAAGTCGGATTCCACCACTTCCAGCCAGCTGTCCGAGAGCGGGGTCAGCGGGCTGAAGGTGCTGTCGGTGACGGTGACGATACGCGCCTTGCGCTCATGCGCCACCGCGACGAGATCGGGCGTGATCGAATTGTAGGGGCTGAAGGAGACAGCGAGCACGGCATCCCGGCCGCCGATGCAGCCGATCTGGTCGAGTGCGGAGGAGCCGACATTGTCGACCAGCACGTTGCGCACGCCCTGCTGCGAGAGCGTCAGCGAGAGATAGGCGGTGACGGGAAAGGCGCGCTTGGAGCCGATGACATAGATCAACTCGGCCGCTGCCAGCAGCGCCACCATCTTGTCGAAACTCTCGACATCGAAGCCGGCCTCGATGCGGCCAAGCGAGGCCTGCGATGCGCCGACCATGCCGTGCAGGAAATGCAGATTCGGCTCGGTCTCAGTGCGCGGCTCGCCGCGCCCTTCCGGCCATGAGCCCTTGATGTGCTCCTTGAACAGGCCCTGGAAATCGGAAAAGCCGGAATAGCCGAAGATCTGGGCAAAGCGCACCAGAGTCGAGGGCTGCACGCCGGCCTGTGCCGCAACCTGCGCGATGGTGCCGAGCGCGACGTCGCTCGGATGCTGCCACAGGAAGATTGCCACCTGGCGCAGCCGCTTGGGGAAATGCACCGTGCCCGACGACAGCACGGCGCGCAGCTCCTCGTAGGTCTGCGGCTGGATATAGCCGAGTGCTGCCAGGGAGCGCCCGCGCTTGCGCGTCGCCGCCTCGTCGGTGCTGGACCGTCCGGATGCCTTGCTTGCCCCAGTCATGATTTCAGGCTAGCGCGATACGATCGTTTTACAATATGAAAATTGGAAATCATGTTCGAAAGTGTGACTGATGCGAGCGGTCAAAAGCAGCGCTCTACGGCGCCCCCCTCTGTCCTGCCGGACATCTCCCCCACGGGTGGGGAGATTGGCAGTTTCGCCTTCGGCGCCCTCTTGCGACGTCTGAGATTGGCGAAGGCCGCTGTGGTGCCTGATCTCCCCCCTCGTGGGGGAGATGTCCGGTAGGACAGAGGGGGGCGGGACAGAACTCGACGACGGCAAAACTGTCTTCCCAGGAGGAAACATGGTCTACGCAACATCGGACGGATCGGCGGGCAAGCGGCTGCGGGTCGGCATGGTCGGCGGCGGCCGCAACGCTTTCATCGGCGCGGTGCATCGGCTCGCCATGCGCCTCGACGACCAGATCGTGCTGGTCGCCGGCGCGCTGTCGTCGGACCCGGAAAACGCCGCCGCATCGGCCGCCGTGATCGGCATCGCGCCCGAGCGCAGCTATGCCGATTATCGCGCCATGGCACGAGCCGAAGCGGCGCGGCCGGACGGCATCGAGGCGGTGGTCATCGTCACGCCCAACCATCTGCACGCGCCGATCGCCACGGCCTTTCTCGAGGCCGGCATCGACGTGATCTGCGACAAGCCGCTGTCGACGACGCTGGCCGACGCAGAAGCATTGGTGGCGCTGGCGCGGGAGAAAAAGCGACGCTTCGTCGTCACGCTCAACAACACCGGCTACGCCATGGTCCGCCAGGCGCGCGAGATGGTGGCGGCGGGCGCGCTTGGCCGCATCGTGTCCGTGCATGGCGCCTACATCCAGGACTGGCTGACCAAGCCGATCGACGCCGAGGGCCAGAAGCAGGCGGAGTGGCGCACCGATCCGGCGCGCGCCGGGCAGTCGGCGGTGCTGGCCGATATCGGCGTGCATGCCTTCAACCTGGCAAGCTATATCTCCGGCTGTGAGGCCGAGGCGGTGTCGGCCGATCTGTTCACCGCCGTCCCCAGACGCCGGCTCGACGACAATGCGCATGTGCTGGTGCACTGGACGGGCGGGGCGCGCGGCACGATCCTCGCCAGCCAGACCTCGCCCGGCCACTACAATGATCTCTCGGTGCGCATCTATGGCGACAAAGCCGGGCTCGAATGGTCGGGCGGCCGGCCGGAAGAACTGCGCTTCTCCATCTACGGCGAGGAGACCCGCACGCTGGTGCGCGGCGGCCATGGCTCGACCACTGAGAGCCAGCGCGTGTCGCGCATGCCGGCGGCGCATCCGGAGGGATATATCGAGGCCTTCGCCAATTTCTACCGCGACGCCGCCGACATCATTCGCGCGCACCGTTCGGGCGGGTCGGTTGATCCGGCGCGCGCGGCACAGGTGCCCGATGTCGTCGATGGCGCGCGCGGGGTGAAGTTTGTGGCGGCGGCGGTGGAGTCGAATGCTGCGGGTGGGGCTTGGACGGCGGCACGGTTCGGGTGAGGCGAGCTATCCCTTGATGGCCGAGCCGACGATGGAATCGACGAAGAAGCGCTGCAGGAAGACGAACAGGATGAGCGGCGGCAGCACGGCCAGCGTGGCGCCGGCCATCACCAGGCCGGTGTTGACCGCACCTCTGTTGTAGCTGAGCAGGCGGCTCAGGCTGATGACGATCGGATAGGCGTCGGCATTGCCCTGCAGCACGGTCAGCGGCCACAGATAGCTGTTCCAGTGGTAGACGAAGGCGAAGAGGGCCAGAGCCGCGATTGCGGGGGCGATGCTGGGCGCGACGATCTTGTAGAGGATCAAGAACTCCGAGGCGCCGTCCATGCGCGCGGCGTCGATGAGCTCGTCGGGAACGCCGGAGATGAACTGGCGCATCAGGAAGATGCCGAAAGCATTGGCGAGATTGGGCACGATGATGCCGGCGAGGCTGGCGTTGAGGCCGATCGAGCCGACCAGGCGATAGAGCGGGATCAGCGTCACGATCGGCGGCAGGAACATGGTGGCGATCAGCACAGAGAACAGCAGCGACTTGGCGGGGAAGTGGTATTTGGCGAAGGCGTAGCCGGCCATCATGCTGGTCAGCAGGATGCCGGCGGTGGTGATCGAGGCGATGACCAGGGAATTCCACATCGAGCGGCCGACATTGACCACGCCCGACACCTTCTCATAGGCGTCGAAGCTCGGCGTAAGGGGGATCCACACCGGCGGCACCTGCATGCTCTCGGCCGGCGTCTTGAGGCTCGACAGCACCATCCATACCAGCGGGAAGGCCGAGGCGACGGCGACCAGCAGCATCAGCGTCGCCAGCAGCGCCTTGCGGCCCGACGGGCGCCGGCGCGACAGCCGGCTCGACGATCCCGCGCTCATTCGTCGTTCTTCCGGTTGGCGAAGGCAAACAGCGCGCAGACGACGACAATCAGCGAAAGCATCAGCATCACCGCCATGGCCGAACCCAGTCCACCCTGCGCACGCTCGATGCCGACGCGGCGGATGTGGTAGGTCAGCACATTGGTCGAGCCGACCGGCCCGCCCTGCGTGATCAGGGCAACCGGCTCGAACACCTGCACGGCGTTAATGATGGCGATGACGGCGCTGAACAGAAGCGTGCGCCGTATCAGCGGCAGGGTGATGAAGCGGAACTGCTCGAAACGGTTGGCGCCGTCGAGCTTTGCTGCTTCATACAGGCTGCCGGGGATTTGCGTCAGTCCGGCGATCGCCAGCACGGTGAAATAGCCGACCTGCTGCCAGACATTGAGGAAGACGATCGAGATCAGCGCCGAGCGCGGCGACGACAGGAAAGGCTGCGGGCCGATGCCGATAAGGCCGAGCATCTGGTTGAGAGGGCCTTCGCTCGGCGAATAGAGTTTCGACCACACCAGCGCGACAGCGATCATCGGCACCATGTAGGTGGCAAACAGCACCGTGCGCAGCGCCGTGCCGCCGGCGACGTCGCGCTGGTAAACCATCAGGCCGAAGGCCACCGACAGAGGCAGGATGAGGACGACGGAGAGCGCGGTGTAGACGGCTGTGTTGGCGAGCGCGGCCTTGAAATCGCGGCCGACCGAGGAGACCCCAAAAATCTCGCGGAAATTGTCGACGCCGACGAAGCCGGCGCTGGAAAACGGTGTCTGCGTCGACCAGTCCTGGAACGACAGCCAGACGGTGAGCAGCATTGGCAACAGGACGAAGATGCCGATCAGCGTCACGGCGGGCGCCAGCATGATGCCCGCCGAGGCACGGTACCTCTGAATCATTATTTGGCGGCGCGCTCCAGGATCGAAATGGCGTCGGCCTGCGCCGTCGCCTGCGCATCCTTGGCCGAGACCTGGCCATACTGCAACGCCTCGAGCGTCTGCTGCAGCGATTCCGAGAATTCCTGGCCGCCCGGCACCACCGGGAACGGCTTGGCGTCGGTGAGCACGCTGACATAGCCGGAGAGGAATTCCGAGCCGAGCTTGTCCTTGTGCGCCTCGATGTCGGAGAGGCGTGAGGGCAGGATGCCCATCGACATGAGGATATCCGACATCGCGGAAGCGCCGTTCTTGCCGGACTTTGGATTGTTCAGCCAGGCGAGGAAGTCCCACGCCGCCTTCTGCTCGGCGGCACCTGCATTGGCGTTGACCACGGTCATCCAGGAGTAGGAGATCGAATGCGGCTTGTCGCCGCTCGGGCCGACGGGAATCGGCGCCGTTGCAATGTCGGCGAATCTGTCGCCCATGCCGGCCTTCAGCGCGCTCTCCCACCAATTGGCCATGATGATCATGCCGGTCTTGCCGGAGACGAAATTGTCGAGGAAGGGGCCGGTGGTGTTGGCGTCGGCTGTCGCCATCGACGGCACGCTGGCGCCCGACTTGATCAGGTCTTCATAGAGCTGGAAAGTCTCCGCGGCCTGCGGGCTGTCGAGCACCGGCTTGCCGTCCTTGACCAGGTCGCCGCCATTGGAGACCAGCAGCGAGGCGAAGGGGTGGACGACGCCGGCCGCCCAGGAGTTGATCATGCCGAAGCCTTGCTGTCCCGCATCCTGGTTGGTCAGCTTCTTGGCCGCATCCTTGAACTCGTCCCAGGTCTTGGGTGGCGCCGCGATGCCGGCCTGCTTGAGCAGCGCCTTGTTGTAGTTCAGCGCATAGACGTCGATTTCGTTGGGGATGCCGTAGAGCGTGCCGCCGACCGAGGCGGCGCTGGTGATGCCCGCCGGCCATGCGGCCTTGACCTCGCTGGCCACCGCATCGGGGGCGGGCGCGACCAGCTTGTCGCGCGCCAGTTCCGGCAACCAGAGATCGTAGATGCCGCCGATCGTCGGGCCGTCCGCGCCGCCGCCTTGCGAGCGCAGCGTGGTCAGGAGGTCGCCGAAGGGGACGGCGCGCACGGTGACGCTGACATCCGGATTGGTCTTGGCATAATCCTTGGCCGCCGCTTCCAGCAGCGCGACCGTCTCCGGCGACCAGTGGGTGAGATAGGAGATGTTGACCGATTGCGCCCAGCCGGTGGTGGGCAGGATGGCGAGGCCTGCGGCCAGTGCCAGTTTCGACGTCCAGGCAAACGACATTCCTCATCCTCCTATCGGTTCACAATGACGTTATGACAAGTTAGCGCGGCGACGCAAGGGCTTGCTGGCGAAAAAGTCTCACATGGCACGGTCACAGATTTCTTTGCAGCGCTGGAATGTGGATATTTATCGTTATATAACAAACGGATGCGGGTACTGCAATGTCGTGAGGGGGCCAACGCCGCCATTCCTGAGGCGCAGCAGACCTCTTGCGAATGCCGCTATGTCATTATAATGACTTTTCCCGAGCCAATGACTCTCTCACGGCAGGAAATGCCGCGGGACGCCAAGGACAGAGAACAATGGGAGACTGGCAATGAGCATGCTTTCACTTGACCGGCGCGCAGCACTTGGCCTGATCGGCGGCCTTGCCGCCGCCTGCGCCGGTGTCTTCGCCTCATTGCCGGCGCGAGCCGCCGACAGCACGGTGACGCTGTGGAGCTGGCGCACCGAGGACGAGGCAGCGATGCGCCGCATCTTCGATGCCTTCGAGGCGAAGAACCCCGGCATCAAGGTCGCCATCCAGTTCACGCCCGATGCCGACTACCAGAACCGGCTGAGCACGGCGCTGCGCGGCGGGCGCGGGCCCGACATCGCCCAGCTCAAGGCCTATGGCGAATTGCAGCCCTTCGTCGAGGCCGGCTATCTCGACGCGCTGGACGACAGCGTGCCGGAGCTGAAGGACATGGAGGACGCGGCGCTTGGCGGCGCGCGCGGCCGCAGCGACGGCAAGCTCTATGGCGTGCCCTATTCGGTGCCGATGATGGGCGTCTTCTACAACCAGGATATCTTCGCCGCCCAGGGCATCGAGATACCGAAGACCTACAAGGATTTCACCGCTGTCTGCGAGAAGCTGAAGGCGGCCGGCATCACGCCGATCGCCACCGGCGGCGCCAACGGCTCGGCCTGGGAACTGGAGATCGCCGTCGGCGTCGTCGGCCCGACCGTCTATGGTCCTGAATTCTACGACGAGATGATGAGCGGCAAGGCGACCTTCGAGGATCCGCGCTATGTCGCGGCGCTGAAGCGCTTCGCCGAGCTGAAGCCGTATTTCCCCGACGGCTTCGCCGGCATCGACTACACCACCGCCACGCAGCAGTTCATCGGCGGCAAGGCGGCGATGTTCCTCGGCGGTTCGTTCGAGAACGGCAGCTTCAAGGCGCAGAACCCGAAGCTGAAATTCTCGATCTTCCCGTTCCCCGCCGACGATGCCGGGGCAAAACTCTACACCTCGGCCTTCTCCGACGGCTCCTATGGCCTGGTCTCCGAGAGCCAGAACAAGGAAGCCGCGACCAAGGTGCTGGGCTTCATGGCTTCGGCAGAGTTCGCGCAGATGTTCGCCGACGAGCTCGGCTGGCCGCCGGCCCGCACGGATGTGACGGTGAAGGATCCAGTGCTGGCCTCGATGATGGAGATGGCGAAGAATTCGACGCCCTATCTGACGCTGGTCGGCTTCCGCTGGCAGTCGCCGACGGCGTCTTCGGTGCTGCAGTCGGAGATCATCGACATGGTCGAAGGCAACATCGCGCCGGAGAAGCTGGCGGCCGACATGCAGGCCGCAGTCGCCACCTGGTTCAAGCCGAAGCAGTAGGCGCGGCCGGTCGCAAAGCGGCCGGCCTCTCACGGACCAGAAAAGCGCATGAGCACCCTTCGCCGCACCAGCAGCCTTCGCCGCACGCAGCAGCGCATGGCCGTGCTGTTCATCCTGCCGGCGCTGGCGGTCTATGCGCTGTTCGTCCTCTATCCCCTGGGGATGTCGCTCTGGGGCAGCTTCTTCGTCTGGAAGGGGCTGCGCATGGTCGAGTTCGCCGGCCTGTCGAATTTCTCAAGGCTGTTCGTTTTCCCCAGCGGCGCGCGGATCTACGGCGCGCTGTGGCACAACACCGCCTGGTTCTTCGGCATCATGGTCTTCCAAAATGGCCTCGGCCTGTTGTTCGCCTGGCTGCTGTTCCTGCGCGACAAGGGTGCGGCCTTCTTCCAGTCGGTGTTCTTCTTTCCGGCGGTGCTGAGCCCGGTCATCATTGGCGCGCTGTGGCGGTTGCTTTTGGCACCGGGTGGCGTCGTCGAATGGGCGCTGAACGGGCTCGGCCTGCACCAGGGCAGCCTGACTGTGCTCGGCAACAGCCACACCGCGCTCGCCATGCTGATCGCCGTCGATGCCTGGAACTGGATGGGCCTGCCGGTGCTGATCTACACGGCAGGTCTGCGGCAGATTTCCGGCCAGATTTTCGAGGCGGCAAAACTTGACGGCGCCGGCAATGCGCGCATGCTGTTCTCGATCGCGCTGCCGCTGCTGATGCCGGCGCTGGGCACGCTGACGACTTTGTCGTTCATCAACACCTTCAACCAGTTCGACCTCGTCTATGTCATGCAGGGCGTGCAGGGCAATCCGAGCTATTCGACCGACACGCTGGTGACGTACTTCTACCGGCTGGCCTTCGGCGCGGAAGGTGCTGTCGGCATCACCGATATCGGTCTGGCTTTGGCGCTCGGCACCGTGCTGTTTTTGATCCTCAGCATCGGCACGCTCATGATGCTGCGCTTCTTCGACCGCCGCACGGTGCAGCTATGAGCGCGCTGGCGATTTCACAAAGACCGGCCATCTCTCGGCAGCTGGCGCGGCTGCCCGGCTGGACGGTGCTGGTCGTTTGGACGGCGGCCGTGCTGTTGCCGCTCTACATCCTCATCGTTTCCTGTTTCAAGACCACGGCCGAGATCTACGACAACAGGCTCGGCCTGCCGCAAAGCTTTGCCTTCGACAATTTCATCAACGCCTGGACGCGCGCCGATCTCGGCCAGAATTTCATCAACAGCCTGATCGTCACGGGCGGCGCCGTCATCCTCACCATCGTCGTCTCGGCGATGGCCGCCTATCCGCTCAGCCGCTACAAGCTTGGCTGGAATGCCATCATGCTCGGCCTGTTCCTGTCCGGCATCATGCTGCCCATCCGGTTGGCCTCGGTCGAACTGTTCACGCTGATGCGCAGTCTCGGCCTGCTGGATTCGCTGACCGGGCTGATCCTGGTCTATTCGGCGATCCGCATTCCCTTCGCCGTCTTCATCTTCGCCAATTTCATGCGCGTCTTGCCCTCCGAGTTGGACGAGGCGGCGCGCATGGACGGCGCCGGCGAGGTCCGCATCCTGTTCCAGATCATCCTGCCGATGGTCAAGCCGGCGGTGTCGATCGTGGCAATCTTCACCGCGATCGCGGTGTGGAACGATTTCTTCTTCCCGCTGATCTTCATCTTCGACGACCGCTACAAGACGGTGCCGCTGGCGATCAGCGTCTTCGTCGGCCAGTTCCGCACCGACTGGGGCCTGGTGTTCGCCTCGCTGGCGATATCCATGGCGCCCATCCTGATCATGTATTGTCTGCTGGCGCGGCAGATTCGCGAAGGCGTCGGCACCGGAGGGGGCATGAAATGATCGAAGACAGGATTTATGCGGCGAAATCCATCCTGGTGGTCGGCGCACACGCCTTCGATGCCGAGGTGATGGCCGGGCCGCTGGCGGCCGCTGCCGTCAAGCGCGGCGCCACGGTGACCTTCCTGCATCTGACCATGGGTGAGCAGGGCCATCCGTACCTGGTTCCCGCGCATTATTGCGTGCAGAAGGAAGAGGAAGCAGGCAGCGCGGCGGAGCGGCTCGGCGTCACCATGCGTGGCTTTGGCCTGCGCGACGGCTTCCTGCCCACAGACGATCAGACGGCGCTCGAAGTGGGCGACATCATTCGCGAGCTGAAACCCGAGATCGTCATCACGCATTGGCATGGCAGCTGGCACAAGGACCATCGCGCCGCCGCGCATTTGACGAAGACCGGTATCTTCTTCGCCGGACTGCCGACCGTTGCCAGCGACCATCCGGCGCACACGCCGCAACTGCTGCTGTTCGGCGAGAACTGGGAGGACGATGACGGCTTCCGGCCCGAGCATCTCGTCGATGTCAGCGACGGGTTCGAGGCCTGGCGCGACGCGGTCATGGAGTATGAGCTGGCGCGCGGCCTGAGCAGCTTCCCCTATGTCGACTATTACAGTTCGCTCTACCGGCTGCGCGGCTGCCTGCGCGGCACGCGCCATGCGCAGGCCTTCGCGGCGGCGTCGCATTCGTGGAATGCCGGCAGCGGCCTGTTCTCGCTCCCCTTCGGCAAAGGGTCCGGTCGATGAGGCGGGTACTCGCCATCGACCTCGGCGGCACCAATCTGCGCGCTGCCGTGTCTACGGGCGATGTCGGTGCGTTGGAGGCGCTGGGCAGCGAGCCGGCGCCGGCAACCCTTGATGCCTTCATTGCGCGCATCGACGCGCTGTGCGCCGAGGCCGGGTCGGCCGAAGCGCTTGGCATCGCGGTGCCGGGACTGGTCGAGGGCTCGGTCTGCCGCTGGATCCCCAACTTGCCGTTCCTCGACGGCGTCGATATCCAGCCGCTGTTTCCCAAACTGCGCGTAGCGCTCGGCAATGACGCGCAGATTGCGCTGCTGGCGGAGGCTGTCGAAGGCAGTGCGAAAAACATGTCGGATGCGATCCTGCTCGCCATCGGCACCGGCATCGGTTCGGCGGTGCTGGCCAATGGCCGCATCGTTGCCGGCGCGCATGGCGGCGCCTGCTCGTTCGGCTGGGCCTGCGCCGACGTCAAAGATCATGGCGAGGAGCGCAGCGGCTGGCTGGAGCGCGTCGCGTCGGGCCGGGCGCTTGATGCCCTTGCCGGACAGATCGGCCTTGCCGACGGCCGCCAGCTGATCGCCGCTGCCCAGGCCGGCGAACTGGCCGCACTCACCTTGCTTGAACTGCCGGCGCGACAGCTCGGCACCGCGCTTGCAGGCGCTGTCGCGCTGCTCGATCCGCAAGCGGTTCTGATTTCGGGTGGTTTGGCGGAGGCGCTGGATGTGATCCGGCCGCCGCTGCTTGCAGCGCTGCGACGCCAACTGCCGCCGCATCTGCGCGGCATCGACGTCAAGCCCGGAAAATTTGGTCCCCGCGCCGGCCTCGTCGGCGCGGCGCTGGCCGGCGCCGTTGGGCAAGGGTGGAGGCAGGTGCGATGAGCGAAGCAAGCTTTCAGCAGCCGGACCGCAGACGGCCGGAGCCGCTCTGGTATCAGGTCGAAGAGGCGATCCGCGCCATCGTCAAGAGCGGCGAATGGGCAACGGGCGACCAGATCCCGGCGGAGGACAGGCTGTGCGCCCTGTTCGGCGTCAGCCGTATCACGCTGCGCCACGCCTTGCGCAATCTCGAGGAGGCAGGACTGCTCAGGCGCGAACATGGCCGCGGCACGTTCGTGCGCTCGACCACGCTGGTCGCCGGCACGCGCGAACTGACCAGCTTCACCCAGGAGATGGGCAATATGGGCGTGGTCGCGGGCTCGCGTCTGCTCGACTGCAGCCTGACCACCGCCAACGCGGCGGCTGCCGGCGCGCTGGAGATCGAAGAGGGCGATCCGGTGGTGCGCATCCGCAGGCTGCGGCTCGGCAACAACGAGCCGATCGGCATCCAGACGGCGCAGCTGTCGGCCGTGCGCGTGCCGGGCTTCCTCGATGCCGGCCTGCTGCAGGGCTCGCTCTACGAGGCGCTGGAGCGCCATTACGGCATCGTGCCGGTGGCCGCGCGGGAGAACTACCGGGTCGGCGCGGTCGGCGCGGCGGACGCCGAACTGCTCGACCTCGCTGTCGGCAGCCCGGCCTTCGTCGTCGAACGCATCACCACCGACGAGCGCGGCCCGTTCGAATTCACCGTCTCGATCATGCGCGGCGACCGCTACGAAATCCGCTCGACGCTGCGCGCCGGACGCGTGCCGCTGAACCCGAGAAGCTGATCCATTCCAGACCGACACAGCAAACAGGAGTACCCACGTGTCCGATCTCTACATCCACCGTCTCGCCGCCCTCATCGACCAGGCTGCGAAAGCCAATGAAGAGGCCTTTGGCCAGGCCGCCAGCCGCTTTGCCGACTCGCTCGAGGGCGGCGGGCTGGTGCATCTCTATGGCTCCGGCCATTCGGTGCTGCCGGTGCAGGAAGTGTTTCCGCGCTATGGCAGCTATGTCGGCTTCAACCCCCTGACCGACCCGCGCGTGATGTGGCACAATGTGCTCGGCGCCGGCGGCGTGCGCGAGCTTTTGTGGCTGGAGCGTACGGAAAGATACGCCGAAAAATTCCTCGACCACCAGCCGCTCAACAAGGGCGATTCGATCATCATCTTCGGCCATAGCGGCCGCAACTCGTCGGGCATCGACACCGCGCTCTACGCCAGGAAGCGCGGCATCTTCGTCGTCGCTGTCACCAGCAAGAACAATCTGGACAAGCCGGCGACGCACTCGTCCGGCAAGCGGCTGGCGGATGCCGCCGACCTCGTCATCGACACCTGTTCGCCGATCGAGGACGCCATCGTGCCGGTCGAGGGCTGGAGCCGGCCGGTGTCGGGCTCATCGACGGTGCTTGCCATGATCCTGGCGCATGAGCTGATCGCGCGCACGGCCGAGCAGCTCGCCAAGCGCGGCATCGAACTGCCGGTCTTCGCCTCGCCGACCATTGCCGGCGTGACGCTGCACGACACCGACGTCATCTACGGCGTCTACCGCGAGCGCATGCTGGAGGCGCAGCAGAAGCACCTGCCGACCTTCCAGGCAACGATGCGCGGAGAGTGAAAAAAGGGAGGCCCGGCACATGCCGGGCCTCCGACGTCTCGTTCCGCAATTCCTATCCTCTCAACGCCGCTTCGGGCGCCCGGCAGGCGATTTGTTGCCGCGCGGGCCGCTCTGAACCGGCGTGTTGCCCTGGTTTTCCTCCGACAGCTTGCGCCAGCGGGCAAGGCGCTCAGGGTCGAGCGTACCCGCCTTCAACGCAGCCTGCACCGCGCAGCCCGGTTCGTGGACATGGGTGCAGTCGCGGAACTTGCACAGCGGTGCGAGCTCGGTGATTTCGGCAAACAGCGTGTCGATGCCGGATGCGACGTCGCTGACATGCAGCGTGCGCATGCCCGGCGTGTCGATTACCCAGCCGCCACCGGCGATGGGGTGCAGCGACCGCGCCGTGGTGGTGTGGCGACCCTTGGCATCGTGCTCGCGAATGCCCGCAGTCTGTTGCGGCGATTGCTGCGCCGCTCCGGCCAGCGTGTTGACCAGCGTCGATTTGCCCACGCCGGAGGAGCCGACCAGCGCCACCGTCTGCCCTGCGCCACACCAGGGAGCAAGCGCCGCTGCGGCATCGGCGACGCGCGGGTTCAGCGTCACTACGGGCAAACCACGCTGAAGGGCGGCAGCCTGGCTTTGGTATCTCTCGACATCGTCAGCGGTGTCGGCCTTGGTCAGCAGGATCACCGGCGTCGTTCCGGCCTCGTTGGCCAGCGCCAGATAGCGCTCGAGCCGGGCGATGTTGAAATCGGCATTGCAGGACGTCACGATGAACAGCGTGTCGACATTGGCCGCGGCCAGCTGCGGGATCCTGCCTCCCTGTGTGCGGCGCTCCAGCACCGTCTTGCGGGTCAGGCGGCGGCGCAGCAGATGCGTATGCGGCTCGACCAGCACCCAGTCGCCGACGGCATAGTCGCCGGTGTTGGCATTGGCCGGCAGCGTCAGATCCACTGGCCCTGCCCGGGACAGGCCGGCCAGGCGGTCGCGGTGCACCGAGGCGATGCGCGTCGGCACGAGGTCTGCCTCATCGGCTTCAAGCTGGTCGCCGAAGAAATCCGTCCAGCCCAGGCTTGCGAGGGAGGCCGTCACGGCTTTGACCAGGGGGACGGCGTCACAGACATCGGAGAGTATCCTTTGGCAAAATGGGCGCGGACCCTCGGGGCGGTTGTTCAAGCCGTGTATGGGCGGCATGGCGGCATTTGGCAAGCCGAACCGCGCCGATGGCCGAGCCGTTTCGCGCACCACGTTGGAACGCATCGCGGCGGTGGTTCGCTGATGCGCTTACGCGTCGTTACTCTCAATGTCTGCAACACGGAAGGCGAACCGGAGCGCCTGGCGGCCATCAACCGGGAGCTGAGGCGGCTCGACCCCGATCTGTCGCTCTCCAGGACGTCGTCCAGACAGCCGATGTGAAATCCCTCGATACGCTGCCGATGGTCTTGATTTGCATGCCACGCATCAGGCCTCGTCGTCGACCTCGAAGTTGGCAGCGACGGCTGAGGATGGCAGGTCGAGAAGCCTGCCAAAAGGGGGAGGGGGATGGCCGGTACCGCAGGGGGCGGGGGGTTGGGATGGGGTTGCCTGAAGCACCGGCCAAAGCGGGACAAGTCCCACGCCCACAAGCTAGCAGAGCTTGGATCGGTTCATATGGTGTGATCGCGGAACTGGCGCAAAAGCGCTTTCACATCCCCGCGCAGGCGTCGGCAACGAGCCCGCAACCGGGGGTTTCCGGTCGGTTGGTGGATTGCGCAAGCGTCGGTTGAAGGCGCTGCGTGAGGCTGTCGTTTTTAGTGCGGTTCGAGTGCTATGCGCTCAGCGACAGGTGCTCAAGGCAGGGCAATCGCGTGGCGCCACCACATGCGATTGTCCTGCTTACGCCACCGGCAGCGTTCGCCCCGCAATCAGATCCGCAGCCTTCTCCGCAATCATGACCACGGCGGCGTTGGTGTTCGACGACACGATGCTTGGCATGACCGAGCTGTCGCAGACACGCAGGCCTTGCAGACCGCGCACGCGCAGCTCGGGATCGACGACGCTGTCGGCATCGCCGCCCATCCGGCAGGTGCCGACTGGGTGATAGGCGCTGCGGCCATGTTCTCGGGCGAAGGCTTCGAGTGCTGAGCGCCCCTGCATCGCCTTGCCGGGCAGATGCTCGCGGCTGATGTATCTGGCGAAGGCTGGCTGCGACAGGATTTCGCGGCTGATCTCGATGCCGTCGATGGCGCGTTCGAGATCATAGCGCTCGGCGAACGGGTTGGGGTCGATGATGGGCGCATCGCGCAGGTCCGCGGACTTGAGCGTGACGCTGCCGCGCGAACGCGGGCGCACATGGTAGGAGTTCAGCGTGCAGCCATTGCCGCCGGGAACCGAGCCGATGCCTTCCTCGACGCCGGCGCCGGGCAGGAAATGGAACTGGATGTCCGGCGTCTTCTCCGCGCGGTCGCCCCACCAGAAGCCGCCGGCCTCGACGATGTTGGAGGCCGCCGGCCCCTTGCCGAACAGCGCATATTCAAGACCGGCGACCGCCTGCCAGCGTTTCTTCTTGTAACGGTCGATGCCATGCGGGCCGTTGAGTTCGGCGACGACGTCGACGTCCATGTGATCGTGCAAATTCTGGCCGACGTTTTTGGAATCGTGGATCACCTTGATGCCGTGCTGGCCGAGATGCGCGGCCGGGCCGATGCCGGACAGCATCAGCAATTTCGGCGAGCCGATGGCGCCGGCGGTGACGATGACTTCGCGCTCGGCGCGGAGCAGTTCGGTGCGGCCGTTGACGATGATCTCGACACCGATGGCGCGGCCGTTCTCGACCACGATGCGGCTGACGGAGGCGTCGGTGCGTAGCGTCAGATTCTTGCGGCCGAGCGCCGGCTTCAGATAGGCGACCGCCGTGCTCGAGCGTTTCCCCCGACGCGTCGTCGTCTGGTAGAAGCCGGCGCCCGCCTGCTCACCGGCGTTGAAGTCGGCGCGGAAAGGAAGGCCCGCCTGCTGCGCCGCCTTGACGAAGATGCGGGTCAGCGGATGCGGCGCACCGCTGGAGACGCCGAGCGGGCCGTCAATGCCGTGCTGCGCATCGGCAAACGTGTCGTTGCCCTCGGAGCGGACGAAGTAGGGCAGCACGTCGGCATAGCTCCATCCGGCACAGCCATCGTCGGTCGCCCAGCCATCGTAGTCCTGCGGGCAACCACGGGTGAACACCTGGGCGTTGATCGAGGAGCCGCCGCCGAGCACACGCGCCTGCGGATAGACCATGGTGCGGCCGTCGATCTCCTTGCCGGGCGCGGTGTCATAGCCCCAGATCAGCGGCCCCGACGTCATCTTGAAGAAGCCGACCGGCAGATGGATGTAGCGATCGGTGTCGGGCGGACCGGCCTCGAGCAGCATGACGGACACGTCCGGGTCCTCGCTCAGCCGGGCGGCCAGAATGCAGCCAGCCGAACCGCCGCCGACAATGATGTAATCCGTCATTTCCACTCCCGGGTTCTCTTTGTTGGAACATGATCTCCGGACAAAACGGTTTCTCGATTTGTCCGAGAAAACCGGTTCCCACTTCTAGGGATCATGCTCCGGCGGGCGATGAAAATCACCGCCCCTTCCTCTTGCGCGCGACGATCTCAAGTCGCTTGTGCCACGTCAAGAGAAAGGGTATGGTTATCGTGTTGAAGGGTTGTCGTACAAGTGGAGGAGCTTGACGATCCTCACCAGGAGGTCCCGGCCGCGCTCCCTGCGCAAGATGCCGGGCGGAACAGAATTCAATCGGGAGGTTTCGAGGTATGAACGACACGAAGAATTTTGCGGTCAACCGGCGCACGCTGATGATGGGCGCCACCGCCGGCGTGGCGGCACTCGCCATGCCGAGCGTGCTGCGCGCGCAGGACAAGCCGACACTGGTGACGTCGATCCGCTCGCTGTCCAACCCCTATCACGCGGTGTGGAAGACCGGCGCCGAAGCGTATGCCAAATGGGCCGGGCTGGAACACGTCACGCTGGTTTCGGAAGGCAACAGCGAGAAGGGCATTGCCGACATCAAGGCGATGCTGGCCAAGACCGGCGGCAACATGGTGCTGAATTCCGATCCCAACGACACGCCCGATGCGCGCCCGATCGTCGAGGCCTGCGCCAAGGCCGGCGCCTATGTGGTGACCCAGTGGAACAAGCCTGGGGATCTGCACCCGAAGGATTTCAACCCGAACTATGTCTCGCATATCGAGTTCGACGGCATCGACAGCGGCAAGACCATCGCCGAGATCCTGTTCAAGACCATTGGCGGCAAGGGCGGCATCGTCGCACTCGGCGGCCTGATCTCGACCACGGCGGCGATCGAACGCAAGAAGGGCCTCGATGCGGCGCTCGCCGCCAACCCGGACATCAAGCTGCTCGACTTCCAGGTCGCCAACTGGAAGTCGACCGAAGCCTTCGACCTGATGGGCAATCTGCTCACCCGCTTCGGCGACGACATCAAGGGCATCTGGGCGGCCAATGACGATATGGGCTCGGGCGCTCTGGAAGCGCTGCGTGCCGAAAATCTCGCCGGCAAGGTGCCGATCGTTGGCGTCGACGGCATCAAGACGGCGGTCGATGCGGTGCGCACCGGCGAGTTCGCCTGCACCGTCACTTCGGATCCGTTCTGGCAGGGCGGCATGGGTCTGGCCATCGGCTACAACGCCAAGATCGGCAAGTTCGACCCAACCAAGGAGCCCACGGAGCACCGTGAGTTCTACGGCAAGGCGGTGCTGATCTCGCACGACAATGTCGAGGAATATTACAAGACCAATGTCGATGCGAAGCCCGAGATCGACTGGAACGATCTGTGGGGCCGGGTCACCGGAGCAATCCGCACCTGATCCATCGGAGTGGGCTGCAACTCCCTGGCGGCCCGCTTCCTCCCGCAGCCGTCGCGATCCCCTTGTCGCGACGGCTGTCACCAGCAGACGGGAAGCGGTTTCTTGACAATCCATACAGAACCCCTGAAGTCCGTTTCGGACATCGAGCGGACGACGCCCATGACACCGTTCCCCGGCCGCATCGCGACATTCCTGGGCGGCAGGCGCTGGCGCAGCCTGGCGCCGCTGGCGGTGCTGATTGTACTCTGCGTACTCATCGCCATTGCCAACCCCAATTTCATCGAGCTGCGCAATCTGGTGCGGCTTGCGAATTCCGCCGCCGTGCCGCTGACGCTGGCCATGGGGCTGACCTTCATCATCCTGATGGGCAGCATCGACCTCGCAGTCGAAGGCACGCTTTCGGTGGCGGCGATGGTGCTTGTGCTGCTCGCCGCCAATGACGGCAACGGCAACGACTATGGCTGGTGGGCGGTGCTCGCTGCCATCGCCGCCGGCACCGCCATGGGCTTCGTCAGCGGTCTCGTCCAGACCATGCTGCGCATCCCGTCCTTCATGGGCACGCTCGGCATGTGGTTCATCGGCCTGGGCCTGTCGGTCTATATGCTGGGCGGCACGGCCATCAAGCTGAACGACGCCTCGATCCGCGACCTGGCCTTGCACCGTTTCCTCGGCCTGCCGGTGGCGGTCTGGGTCGCGTTCGGCGCCTTCCTGCTCGCCACCGTCATCCAGTACCACACCAAGCTCGGCCGCCACATATTGGCGATCGGCGGTGATGAGGATGTCGCCAAGCTCTCCGGCGTCAATGTCGTGCGCGTGCGCATCATCGCCTTTGCGCTGGCCGGGTTCTTCTTCGGCATTGCCGGTGTGCTGGCCGCGGCACAGCTCGGCCAGTCGCATGCCGTCATCGGCGACGGCAGGCTGTTTGCCGCGGTTACCGCAGTGGTCGTCGGCGGCACCGCTTTGACCGGCGGCGAGGGCGGTGTGGTCAACACGCTGATCGGTGTGCTGATCGTCACCGTGCTTGCCAATGGCATGATCCTGCTCGGCATCTCGCCCTACATCCAGCAGACGGTGCAGGGTCTGATGATCATCGCCGCGGTGGCGCTGTCGCTCGACCGTGTCCGCCTGAAAATCGTCAAGTGAACGCCATGCTGCAGGCGTCCAACATCATCAAGAATTTCCCCGGCGTCCAGGCGCTGCGCGACGTCTCCATCGAGGTGCGGCCCAATGAAGTTGTCGGGCTGATCGGCGAGAACGGCGCCGGCAAGTCGACGCTGATGCGGGTGCTGGCCGGCGGCTACCGGCCGGATGGCGGCTCGCTCACGCTGGATGGCGAACAGCTGCGCATGCGCAACGCCCGTGATGCGGCCAGGCATGGCATCGGCATGGTGTTCCAGGAGCAGTCGCTGGTGCTGAACCTGACGGTTGCCGAAAACATCTATCTCGGCGAAGAGGACCGCTTCACCCGCTTCGGCATCGTCCATTGGCGCGCCATGAACGCGGCGGCGCGGCGGCAACTGGCCAAGATCGGCATCGACATCGACGTCACCGCGCGCACCTCCGAACTCACCTTCGCCGCGCGCCAGATGGTCGAGCTCGCCAAGGCGCTGACCCTGGAGGAAGTGGTCGAGCGGCAGTTGCTCATCCTGCTCGACGAGCCGACCTCGGTGCTCAACGCCGCCGACATCGAGGTGCTGTTCGCGCGGGTGCGCTCGCTCAAATCCCGGGCCAGCTTCGTCTTCGTCTCGCACCGCCTCGACGAGGTGCTCAATATCTCCGACCGCGTCTACACGATGAAGGATGGCGCCGTCGTTGCCGAACATCGTGCAGCCGAAGTCACCGCGCCTGAGCTGCACGAGATCATGGTCGGGCGCGGCCTGCAGGCCGAGTATTATCGCGAGGCCCGCCAGCTGGCGCCGCGACATACCGTGATGGTCGAGGCCAAGGGCCTTGGCGCCAACGGTTTCTATCACGGCGTCGATCTCTCGATCCGGGCGGGCGAGATTGTCGGCATTGCCGGCGTCGTCGGCTCCGGCCGCGAGGAGGTGACGCGCACCGTTGGCGGCTTCGTCCAGCATGATGCCGGCGAGATGAAAATCGCCGGCGATGCCGTGCGCTTCTCCTCGCCGGAACCGGCGGTGCGCAAGGGCATCGGCTATGTCCCGCGCGAGCGCCGGCTCGAAGGGCTGGTGATGTTCCTGTCGATCGCGGAGAACATTTCGCTGGCCGATCTCTCCAGCGTCATGCGCCATGGCGCCATCGATTATGGCAAGGAGCGCCGGCTTGCCGCCGACTGGATCAAGCGGCTGCGCATCAAGGCGCCCGGCCCCGATGCCGCCTGCCGCAAGCTCAGCGGCGGCAACCAGCAGAAGGTGGTGCTGGCGCGCTGGATGACGGCGGGCTCGCGCATCCTGGTGCTCGACCATCCCACACGCGGGCTCGACGTCGGAGCCAAGGAAGAGGTCTACGAGCTGGTGCGCGATCTCTCCGCGCAAGGCGTGGCGATTCTTTTGATTTCCGACACGCTGGAGGAAACGATCGGCCTGTCGCACCAGGTGCTGGTGATGCGCGATGGTGCAATCACCGCGCGCTTCGATGCCAGTCCGGGCAACAAGCCGAACCAGGTCGATCTTCTCAGGGCAATGGTGTGAGCCGATGAATGAAGCGTTCTCCATCAGGCGGGTTTTCGAAGGCAAGTGGACGCAAGGCGCCATTCCACTGGTGCTGCTTGTCGGCCTGCTTTTGATCATCGAGATCGCCGCGCCCGGCTTCCTGACCGGCGAGACCGTGGCGCTTTTGTTTGCCAACACCGCCGTGCTGTTCATCCTGGCGACCGGCGTCACCTTCGCCATTCTGCTCGGCGGCATCGATTTGTCGATCCAGGCGGTGGCGTCACTAGCCAGCGTCATCCTGGCGCAATTGCTGCCGTCGCTCGGCCTCGCCGCCTTTCCGGTGGCGATCCTGTCGGGGCTCGCCTTCGGCGTGTTGAGCGGCGTCGTTCACGTCAAGCTGCGCGTGCCGTCCTTCGTGGCGACGCTCGCCACCGGCGGCGTCGTCACCGGCCTGGCGCTCTGGGTCTCCAATGGCCGCGCCATCACCATCGAGGAGGCTGGTCGCGAAAACACCGCCTGGATCAACGCCACTGTCGCCGGCATTCCCGTGGTGGTGCTGATTTCGACGGTGATCGGCATCGCCGCCTTTCTGGCGCTGCGCTACACGCGCTTCGGCCGCCAGGCGATTGCGGTCGGCGCCGGCGAACCGGCGGCGTGGGCGGCGGGCATCAATGTCGACCGCACCAAGATCATCGCCTTTGCCGCGTCGGGTATGCTCGCGGCCATCGCCGGCGTCGTGCTGGCGGCCAGGCTGTCGAGCGGCTCGCCAGTGCTGGCCAACCAGCTGCTGCTGCCGGCCATCGCCGCCGTCATTGTCGGCGGCACGGCGATCACCGGCGGGCTCGGCGGCGTTGCCCGCACGGCGGTCGGCGCGCTGATCATCTCGATCGTGCGCATCGGCATGACCTTTGTCGGCGTCAATATCTTCCTGGAAAACATGGTGTTCGGCGCGGTGCTGATCGCTGCCGTCGCCATTACCATCGACCGCAGCAAGATCGCGGTCATCAAGTGATCCCGCCTCCCAGGCAAGCGCGGACAGGACGGGACCGCATCGGCGCGAGGCCGATGCGGTCCGGCCCGATCGGATCACATCGTGTCGAGGCCGATCAGCTCGATCTTGTAGCCGTCGGGGTCTTCGACGAAAGCGATGTGGGTGGTGCCGTGCTGCATCGGGCCGGGCTTGCGCGGGATCTTGGCGCCGCGCTTTTCCAGTTCGGCGCAGACGGCGTAGATGTCGTTGACGCCGAGCGCCAGATGGCCGAAGCCGGTGCCGATCTCGTAGGGCTCCTCGCGGCCCCAGTTCAGCGTCAGCTCGACGACGGCTTCCTTGTCCTCGGGGCCGTAGCCGACAAAGGCGTTGGTGAACTTGCCGCCGGGGTAGTCGTCGCGGCGCAGCAGGGTCATGCCGAGCACCTCGGTGTAGAAGGCGATCGACTTGTCGAGGTCGAGCACCCTGATCATGGTGTGCATATAGCGAAATCCCGGGGCGTCGCTCATTGGGGAAGTCCTCCGAATTCTGTGATTTGCGGGTCTGATCATCCACATCGAACACTTGGCGGCAAGACGGCCTCGCTTGATGTTCTCAATCAGGGTTGTATGATAACACGACAACGTCGGTATTTGTCCAGTCGTTTTGCCGAGGGGCCCAGAGCCAATCCATGAATGCCGCGCCCTCCGCATCGCAGATCGCAGCCCTGGCCGGCCTGCTGCCGAATGGCGGGCTGCTGACCGAGGAAGTGGATCTGGCGCGCTACAGCCGCGATTGGTCGGGCGATCATTTCGGCCGGCCGCTGGCGGTGGCGCGGCCCTCTTCGGTTGAGGAGATGTCGGCGCTGATGCGGTTCTGCCATGCCGAGCGCATTCCGGTCGTGCCGCAAGGCGGCCTGACCGGGCTCGTGGGCGCCGCAGTGGCGGCGGATGGCGGCGAGATCGTCATCTCGCTGGAGCGCATGAACCGTATCCGTTCGATCAGCCCGATCGACTTTGCCATGGTGGTCGAGGCCGGCTGCATCCTCGAGGACGCCAAGCGTGAGGCTGAAGCGAGCGACTGCCTGCTGCCGATCACCTTCGGCGCGCAAGGCAGCTGCCGCATCGGCGGCAATGTCGCCACCAATGCCGGCGGCTTCAACGTGCTGCGCTACGGCATGACGCGCGACCTGGTGCTTGGCCTCGAAGTGGTGCTGGCCGACGGCCGCATCTGGAACGGGCTGAAAGTGCTGCGAAAGGACAATCGCGGCTATGATCTGAAGCAGATCTTCATCGGCTCGGAGGGCACGCTCGGCATCGTCACCGCGGCGGCGCTGAAACTATTCCCCAAGCCGACGCAGATCGAAACCGCGCTGGTTGGCCTGCGCTCCGTCGAGGACGCGATGGCACTCTATGCAAGGGCGAGGCGCGATTGCAGCGATTTGCTCACCGCCTTCGAACTGATCCTGCGCGGCGGCATCGAGATCACCATGCGCGAAGGCCAGGATTTTCCCGATCCGCTCAGCCAGCCCTATCCGGTCTATGTGCTGATCGAGGTGTCGTCGGGCGGGCTGATCGACCTCTCCAATATGCTGCTGGGGTTTCTCGGCAGCGTCGAGGACATCGTCGAGGACGGCGTCATCGCTTCGACCAGGGCTCAAGGTGAGCGGTTGTGGCTCTACCGCGAGATCATGGTCGAGCGGCAGGGCAGGGGCGGGCGCTACTTGCGCACCGATGTGTCGGTGCCGATCTCCAGGCTTGCCGATTTCGTCACCGATGCGCTGGCCGCCTTGGAGAAAGCCCGGCCCGACGCGCTGGCCGTCACCTACGGCCATGTCGGCGACGGCAACATCCACCTCAACGTCGTGCCGCCGGAAGGCATGGGCACCGAGGCGATGGAACATCTGTTCGAGCAGGCGGAAGCCGAGATCTTCACCGTCGTCGATCGCTATGGCGGCTCTATCAGCGCCGAGCACGGCATCGGCCGGGTCAAGCAGAAGGCGTTCCTCGAACGCATCGATCCGGTGACGCTCGACCTCGCCGCCGGCATCAAGGACGCATTCGACCCGCGCCACATTCTCAGCAACGGCCGCATTCTGGCGTCCGCACCCGCCGTCGACTATAGGTGAGCGATGACGCTGAAACTCGACAAGGTCAATCGCGGCCCACACCTCTCCACTCTGGTGGCCAGTTCCATCTCGCGCGAGATCGCGCAAGGCCGGCTGAAGCCGGGTGACCAGCTGCCGACCGAGGCGGCGCTGGCAACCACTTTCGGGGTCAGCCGCAACGTGGTGCGCGAGGCGATCGCGCGGCTGCGCTCGGAAGGCCGAATCTGGTCGCAGCAGGGGCGCGGCGCCTTCGTGGTCGAGAGCAACAACCCGACGGTGCTGACCATCGACCATGAGACGCTGCAGCGCGCCGACTCGTTTCGCAATCTGTTCGAACTGCGTGGCATCCTCGAAGTGCAGGCGGCGGCCCTTGCCGCAAAACGGCGCAGCGACGCCGATCTCAAAGCCATGGGCGATGCGCTGTCCGGCATGCGCGCCGCCCCCTATGGCAGCGTCGCCTGGCTGCGCAGCGACCTCGAATTCCACCGCACCGTCGCCGAGGCGACGCGCAATTCCTACATGGGCCAATTCCTGGTCTTCGTGTCCGAGCGGGTGCGCGAAAGCATTCTCGCCGCCGGCAACCAGCAAAAGTCGGACGACATGGCCCGCATCACGCTCGGCGAACATGAGCGCATCCTGAGAGCGATCCGTGCCGGCGACGCCGAAGGAGCGCAAGCGGCGATGCGCGACCACCTGGCGGGTGCGGCGTTGCGGGTGGGGTTGCATGAGGGGGAAGCTGCGGAGATAGCGCCGGGGCCCGAGGCAGCGTCTCCGGTACGGCATTCGCGGTTGCGGAAGGCTGTGCGCGGGCAGGCTTAGGGATAGCCTTGCCTTGTCCGCGCGCTGGGCCAATCGCCTATGGCAGCGCTGACCTCCACTCCGTCTCGGCTTCGCCGAGCCACCTTGCCGGGGCGAGCCACGGGTCTCGCCCGTCCTTCGGACCCCCCATTTCATGGGGGATGAGGAAATGCCAATCTCCGAGATCGCAGCCCTTCAAAAGCTTGGGTTTCCTCTCCCCCACGAATGTGGGGGTAGAGGTGGCTCGGCGAAGCCGAGACGGAGTGGGGAGCGCCATATCAGATTTCACTCGGTCGTCGGCTCAACCAGCTCAGGGCCGGAGATAGGCCGCCACCCCACCGCGCTATTTCAGCGGCAGAAACAGCTCAAGCACCACCTCACGCACCGGTCCGTTCGACGAAAAGTGCCGCTGGCAATAGATCGGAAAGTCGCGCGCCTCCTCGCCGCTGGCCGGAAGCCATTCGCGATAGAGGTAAAGCGCGGCCGGCTCGAGATTGTTGGTGTTGCCGGGGTAGCGCAGCACCGCGCAGCGTCCGCCGGGGATCACGCCGGCCTTCATCTGCGCGCCCTCGATCGGCCCATCCTCTACCGGCAGCTCGGTTCCGGCGCAGATGTCCATGCTGTAGTCGGCCGGGTTCGCCGGCTCCCTTTCGGAACGGAAGATGTTGAAGGTCGAGCTTGTCTCGGGCGACAGGCCGGCGGCCTTGCGCCAGGCGATGAAGCGCTGGATGGTGTCAGGAAGCGTCGCCCGATCGCCGCGATGCTCCAGGATCGCCACCGGCGTGGGCGGCACATCCCGGATCATCACGTCGCCGGGTTCAAAAATTATCTGCATGAGCGTGGTCCTTGCTTTGTCGAGCGGCCCGAAGGCCATGAGCCACGCCCCCCAGTCGGGAGACTTCCGGAACGACGAAGGCGATTGTCCGAACCGCTGCCGAAAAGCGCGGGCGAAGGCATCCGGTGCGTCGTAGCCGGCATCCATCGCTATGTCGGTGACGCTGTGGGCGTCGCTCTCGGCCAACCGGTACGAAGCGCGTTTCAGGCGGGCGAGCTGGACATAGCGATGCACGGACACCCCGAAGGTGGACGTGAACTGCCGGTGAAAATGGAATTTCGAGAACGCCGCAACGCCGCTCAACGCTTCCAGGCCCAGATCGTCGTCGAGATGCTGGTCGATATGATCCAGCACCCGCCGCATCCGGGCATGGTAGTTTTCAAGTGGCGTCATCAAACGTCTCGTCCTGCGTGGCGACACCAGATAGGCGCGTCAGGGCATTTCGCGCTCGACCGATATTGCGGTTTGACACGGATGGACGCGTGCCGCATCTCCGGCGCGCATTAACGACTGCGGATGGCTGCGGGCAGGTCGCAAGATAGGCAGTGGCTCAGTCTGTCCGGTCGGCGGACTGTTCCAACACGACATCGAGAGTGATCATCGCAGGGCTAAGGTCGCTGGCGGCAGTGTGAATGACCTGCCGTACCCGTCGGATTGGTGAAGCTAAGCAGAAGGCGACGCGTCTTTTGCTTTTACGTCAGAAACGAAGGGAAACTCCGCGCCGTTGAATGCCCACCAGTAGCGATTAATAATCTGCCACCAAGTCAAGTAAATGCGCTTTGACTTGTCGCTGCCTAGGCTTTCGGCAGCAGCATTGTAGGCTATGGCGTCCATTGCGCGCATCGGAGGCGGCTCCTCTGCGTAGAGGCGTTTAAGGGTCGCCTCCCAATCTCTGACCGTTGAGGGGCTAGGCTTGTCGGCCTCAGCGATTTCCGCCGTTAGTTCGTAGAAACGGCGTTGCAAAAATTCATGTGTGCGCGCCTTACCTCCAAAGTCGAACACCAACTGCAATAGTCCCGCCATGGTTGCCACAAAAGCCAGAACCGCCGGGGGAGCGAAGGTCTTCTCAAAATCGGCTACGGCCGCTGCGCCCGCTGCGACAATTATCAAGCTCATGAGCCGGTTGAGCAGGTCGTAGTAGTTGCGCCGCGCGGTGTGGTAGATCGCGTTTCTGAGCGCATCAAAATTGATTTTAGACGGTTCGCGCATCGCATTTGCCATCAGTTTGGGGGCGGTTTAACTCCCGGCCCCGCCATCCTAATATAGATCTTATTCCCGACCGGAGCAAATATGAGAGGTTTGATACTCTCGTATCCAAGTTTTTCAGTTATCGCTCCAAGCGCATCAACGAAGCCAGACTTATACGCGTCGAAATTGTCAGATTTTAGAACGGCGCGAAAATCAGAAGCGTCATTTTGTGACACCTCGATGTATGAAATCTGTCCGGCCTTGGCATTGGCGATCAATGCACCTGGCTGCCCATCAAGCATCACTTGATATTCCCCAGGCGGCACGCGGTATTGCCTTACGAGGGGAAAACCGGGCAGGTTCCATTCAAAATTGTCGAGAGAATTGCCCTTCGCATCGGTGGCGGAAATGGACAGTTCTTTGGACGGATTTTGGACATAGACTGCTATCCCACTCTGATCGGGAGGCATCTCAATCCACTTCTGTACATCGCCAGCAAATGCTGGAAGCGCGGCCGATGTTGTTGCAAGAAAAATCAGTGCTGCCCGCAACATCGGGTTCCCCAAATTCGATGAAGTGAGCACGGTAATGACATATCTATGGATTGATTGCTATCTGCGCTTTCTGGACTTGCCCAGGCCTGCGGATTCGTCTTTGTGTCTCTACTGTAGCCATGCAGCTGCGGCGTTTTGAGCATTCGCTTCAGCGTGTCTTTAGCTGCATATATCCGTTTTTCACTAGGTTCTAGAATGGCCTACGACGAATTTGAGATTGACAGAATTAAGCACGCTCTTGGCGACATGTGCATTGCATGGGCACATCTTGAGGAAGGGTGCTTCATGGTCCTCTTTTACACCATGCGGGATATCGAATACACGGCCTATGAACTTATCCGAAACGAGCTCGACCTTCGCGGTGCTTTGCAGGTCTGCAAGGGACATGCGGTCGCTAACCGCTGGGAGCGCCACAGCGACCATATCCCTATCCTGGTTGACTTGATCGATGGTGAAATTCGAGCAGCCCGCAACCGATTTATCCACGACCCAATCACTAGTGGGGTAACATCGTACATTCGCCAATCATACGTGACGCGCTACCGAAAGAGCCCACACAAACTCGACGTGCATATCGGCACCCATACCGAGGTGAGCTCCGAAGAGATTTATACATTCACGCGCGCCGTGCGGGCACTAGAGCGCTACGCTGGGTCAATCGTCCAATATCTCGATTGGTTGGATGGTGAGCGTCAATTCGATTGGGAGTTTCCGTCGATGGAACTCGCTCAGCTAGGCGCGCACTTTGCCATCACCGAGTACACCCAGATCGCCAAATCGCGGGGTTCAGTTCGATAATCCTCTGGCACCCATGGCGCTCAAATATATGATCGCGCTGCCTTATCGGTCCGGCCCCATCACTCCACCGCCGCCTCCACCAGCGACACACCATTCAACCCCGCCACAATATCCGACAGCGCCGGCACGAACTTCTCGCCATGGCCGGTGGTAACCGCCGTGGCAAAGCCGTTGCGCACCGCCGCGCCGATCGGGTTGGCGATGCCGGCGGCGTGGGCGAAGGAGGCGAGATAGGTCATGTCCTTGAGCGCATTGGCGATGGCGAAGCGTTGGGCGTTTTCGTTGCGGTTGAGGACGAAATCGAAGAAGGCCTGGTAGAAGCCGCAATCCATGCGGCTGCCGGAGATGACGCTGTTGAAGACCTGCGGCGTCAGCCCGGCCTTGGCGCCCAGGCTCAGCGCTTCGGAATAGATCGCGGAATAACCCATCGAGACGAAATTGTTGAGCAGCTTCATGGTGTGGCCGCTGCCGGTCGGGCCGGTGTGGACGATGCGGGCGGCAAACGCCTCCAGCACCGGCCGGGCGCGGGCGACGATCTCGGCCGCGCCGCCGACCATGACGTCGAGCTTGCCCTCGGTGGCTTCCTTGGGCGTGCGCGCCAGCGGCGCGTCGATCAGCGTCATCCCCTGCTCCGCGAGGTCGGCGGCAAGCGCTGTCGTCGATGACGGGTTGGAGGTCGAGCAGTCGATGATCAGCAACGGTTTAGCTGCCGCAGCAAGGCCATCCTGGCCTTTGACCAGCGCTTCGACCTCGTGCGAGCCGGTGACGCACAGGATGACGATGTCGCTCGCGGTGGCGAGCGCGCGAGGGCTTGGCGCTTCGGTGGCGCCGGCGGCGATCAGCCGGTCGGCGGCCGTGCGGCTGCGGTGGACATGCACCGTCAGCGGCCAGCCCTTGCGCAGCAGATTGTCGGCCATGCCGGCGCCCATGCTGCCCAGGCCGATGAAGCCGATGCGTTCTTTCATGCAATCCTCCCATGGCTCGTGCCAGCGGGCCGAACTTTCGTCACCTTGCGGCGGGCACCCGTCGATGCAATTCTTTGAATAAGATTCGGCCTTCGAACAAGAATCGAACCGGAGTGCCACCGATGGCGGAGCCCATGACTTTCGACGCCATACCGCAGGCGCCCAACCTGCGGACGGGTCTGGTCAACACGCTGATTGCGCAGATCGAATCCGGCGACCTTGCGCCGGGGCAGCGGCTGCCGACCGAGCAGGAGATTGTTGCTGCCACAGGCGTCAGCCGCACCGTGGTGCGCGAGGCGCTGGCGGCGCTGCGTGCGCGCGGGCTGATCACCACGCGCCAGGGGCTCGGCGCCTTCGTCACCAATGACCCGATGCCGAAGACATTTTCCGTGCTGCCCGACGATCTCGAATCGATCGACGAGGTGCTGCGCGTGCTCGAACTGCGCATGGGCATCGAGGTGGAAGCGACCGGCCTTGCGGCCCAACGGCGCAGCGAGGCGGCGCTCCAGCAGATGAGCGCGCGGCTCGACGCGCTGGACGCGGCGGTGCGCGCCGGCGGCTCCGGCTCGGAAGAGGATTTTGGTTTCCACCGCGCCATTCTGGCGGCGACGCAGAACCCGAATTTCACCCGGTTGTTCGACACGTTCGGCAGCGCCATGGTACCGCGCCATTGGACGCGGCTCGACCGCATGACCGAGGATGAGCGGGAAAAATATCTCGACCGCATGCAGCGCGAGCATCGCGCCATTCTCGGGGCCATCGAAGCCAGGGACGTCAACGCCGCGCGCCGCGCCATGCGCAGCCATCTGACCAAAAGCTATGCCCGCTTCGAGGATCTGCGCGACAAGGCTGTTCACGATTAGGGAGCCAACCACGGTTGACCGACTGCTCATCCGGCGACCCCGCCGAGATAAAGTTGGCGCATCAGCGACATGTTCCGCCCGGCTCCAAATTGTTGCAATCTTGCCGGGTTGTCATACAACCCTGTAGTCTGGTAAATCCCAGGAAGAGGGATGTCAATCGCGTTGCCATGCGGTATGAGGCTCCCGAAATCAGAACCGTCATCAAAGCCGCAAGTCAGGAAGCAAAATGCAGTCACGGAAATTTGGCCGTACCGGCAGATCAGTCAGCGAGATCGGCTTCGGCGCCTGGGCGATCGGCGCCGCCTGGGGCGAGGTCAATGACGACGATGCGGTCGCCGCCCTGCATGCCGCGCTCGATGCCGGCGTCAGCTTCCTCGACACCGCCGACGTCTATGGCGACGGCCGTTCGGAAAAGCTGATCGCACGGGTGATGAAGGAACGCGGTGGCGCGCGCCCGTTCATCGCCACCAAGGCCGGACGGCGGCTGCCGAAGCAGACGGTCGAGGGCTACAGCGTCGAGAACCTCACCGGCTGGATCGACCGCAGCCTGAAATACCTCGAGACCGACACGCTCGACCTGGTGCAGCTGCATTGCCCGCCGACCGATCTCTACTATCATCCGGAGGTGTTCGAGCGTCTCGACAAGCTCACCGAGCAGGGCAAGATCCGCAATTACGGCGTCAGCGTCGAGCGTGTCGAAGAGGCGCTGAAGGCGATGCAATATCCCGGCGTCGTCAGCGTGCAGATCATCTTCAACGCCTTCCGCCAGCGCCCGGCCGAGCTGTTCTTCGACCAGGCGAAAAAGAACGATGTCGCCGTCATCGCCCGCGTGCCGCTGGCCAGCGGCCTGTTGTCCGGCAAGTTCAGGGCGGACACCAAGTTCGAGACCACCGACCATCGCCTGTTCAACAGGAAAGGCGAAGCCTTCGATGTCGGCGAGACGTTTTCGGGCGTGCCCTATGAGGTCGGCCTAGCGGCGGTCGAGAAGGTGCGGCCGCTGGTGTCAGGCGACACCACGATGGCGAAATTCGCTCTGCGCTGGATCCTGATGTTCGACGCTGTGACGGTTGTCATTCCCGGCGCCCGCAATCCGGCGCAGGCGGTTTCCAATGCGGAAGCGGCGGAGCTTGCGCCGTTGTCCTCCGAGTCGATGGCCAAGGTGAAGGCGGTCTACGACGAGAACATCAAGCCCTACGTGCATCAGCGCTGGTAACCCGGCGCCTGCCGGCCTCGATCGGCTGACTGACCAGAGGTCAGCCGGGCCAAATTGCGTTCGTCCGTCACAAGCCGTGCAGCGGATTCTATGATCCATCGGTCATTTAATCGGCCGCGCCGCTTGTTATTGTGCAGTGCAGCAACGATATTGCTGCGTGTGCGTTGTGTGCACGAGTCTGCCCATTCCGGCGCGCAAGGATACCGATTTGCGAGACATATCCGATACGATCGCCCGGCTGAGCGCGATGCGCGGCCGGCCAGCCGGTGCAGGACAGAGCAAGGACGATCACCTGTCCGAGATGACAGGGTTCGGGTCCAATCCCGGCGCCTTGCGCGCGCGGTTTTATCTCCCTGAAAACCTGCCGAAGCAGGCAGCGCTGGTCGTGGTGCTGCATGGCTGTACCCAGAATGCAGCCGCTTACGATCATGGTTCCGGCTGGACCGAACTTGCCGACGAGCAGGGTTTTGCCGTGCTTTTCCCCGAGCAGCAGCGCGCCAACAACGCCAATCTTTGCTTCAACTGGTTCGTGCCGGGCGATGTAAGCCGCGACAGCGGCGAGGCGCTGTCCATCCGCCAGATGATCGAGGCGGCGGTGGTCACCCACGGTCTCGACCGCAAGCGGATATTCGTCACCGGTCTTTCCGCCGGCGGCGCCATGGCGGCGGTGATGCTGGCGACCTACCCGGACGTGTTTGCCGGTGGCGCGATCATTGCCGGGCTTGCCTATGGCAGCGCCTCGACCATCCCCGAAGCCTTCGACCGCATGCGTGGCCATGGCGGCCCGTCCAGAACCGACCTGCAGCGTCTGCTGCGGGAGGCTTCGCCGCACAAGGGGCCGTGGCCGAGGATTTCGATCTGGCAGGGCTCGGCCGACAGGACCGTGGTGCCTTCCAATGCCGGCGCGGTGCTGGCGCAATGGCAGGGCGTGCACGGCCTGGCTCAAGCGCCGACACGCACGGAAAAGGTCGACGGTCAGAGCCGCAAAGTCTGGTCCGATGGCAAAGGTCGCGACGTGGTCGAGGCATACAGCATTGCCGGCATGGGCCATGGCACACCATTGCAGGCGAGCGGCGACAATGCTCTCGGCAAAGCAGGGCCGTTCATGTTGGATGCCGGGATTTCCTCGACGCGCCACATCGCCCGTTTCTGGGGGCTGACGAAGCCAGAGGTACGACGCACGGCGAAAGCCAAGGCCGCTTCAGGCACTGCATTGCAGCCTTTCTCGCCGAAGGAAAAACCGCGAGCTGTCCGTGTCGATCCGGCCCCGGAGCCTGTCAATCCGCCAGGCGGTCCGGCGGGCGGGATTACCAAGGTCATCGAGGACGCGCTGCGGGCAGCGGGATTGATGCGCCGAGGCTGAGGCTCGCCCCGCACGAAGGACAAGGGCAAGCACCAGCATCATTATCGCAGCAGGCCTTCGTCCTCGAACGCATCCCAGCCCTTCAGTCCGGGCGGCGGGCCATCCGTGTCCCGGGCGTTCCTCGCAGTGCGGGCTTGGCCGGTGCCCTTTCCCGCGCGCGTCAGCGCGGCCTTGCCCGCGCCGCGCCGCCTGTTCTCGGCGACTTCCTGGACATCCTGCTCTCTCCACACGGTTGCCAAATCGCGGTCCAGGACGTCCTCGATGTGGCGCGGGTCGAAAACGTGGAAGGTGACAGACTTTGATCGCCCACGCATCTTGACCGTGCGTGTGCCGGTGCTTTGCAGCCGACCGTCCTTGAGCCATTTGTGGCGCTCGCGCGAAGAGATCGTAAGGATATCCTCGACCTCGCGTGGAAGCACAGGCAGCGCCTCCACTCCCTCCAGTGTTTTGGAGATACTGGCAGAGGCGGCCTTGAACGCTTCCGCTTCGGATTTCGACATTCGCAATGCGATGCGGCCCGTCTCGGCCTTGACGTGCTTCCTGACTGCCCATGGCAGCCGGGCTCTGATTTCACTTTCGATCCCCTTGGAGCGCACGGCGGACCCGAGTGTCGCTGACGGCGACAACGGCCATTCGGCAATCAGTTGCGGGGACGGGCTCATGCCTTCCTGGGGCTGGTTTCGTTGGTTCGATGCTAACACGGCAAGAGCCGGTAAAGCCAAGGCAACAGCGAAAAGGGGCAGGTCCGATGAGAACCCGCCCCTTATGGCCGAATCTGAACGTCGCTTGCAGTGCGCCGACAGCACCTTCGGCCCCGCCGCCGTACGGCGACGGGGCTCGATGATCAGAGTGGGCTGGCGTTGCGCGTTCTGTCGCGCTCGGCCTCGATGTCGGTGTAGGGGTCGGCATTGGCATCGAAGCCGGTCCAGCCACCGGCTTCATAGGCGCGTCGGCGGTCTTGCAGATCGACCGAGTTGGACTCGCCAAGAATACGCTCGGCCTCGTCGGCGAGTTCGTCACTGACCCTGGCGGTCACCATCGTGCCACCGCGGCGAACGCCCTCCGCATAGACATGCGCATCCCTTTCGGGGACGCCTAACTCGGTCAGCGCCCCGACGATGCCGCCGGCAGCGCCACCGACGACCGCGCCGCCAACGGCGCCGACCGCGGTGGCGGCCAGCCATCCTGCGGCCACGACAGGACCGACGCCCGGAATGGCCATGATGCCGAGCCCTGTCAGAAGCCCGCCGGCGCCGCCAATGACGGCTCCGAGACCGGCGCCGCCGGCTGCATCCTCGGCGGCGTTGGAGGTGTCGCCATCGTCGTACCAGTCGTCCGAATTGTTGGCGACGATGCTGATGTCGGCCTGCGGCACGCCGATTGCCTCCAGTTCGCCGACGGCATCGGAGGCATCATCGTAGTTGTCGAAAAGTCCGGTTACGGTTTTCATGGTCTTGATCTCCTCGATCTGGTTCAGAGGTTCAGTTGGCGCCGGCAACGACGTTGCCCTGATAATCGAGCGCCACGGTCGTGGTCTTGCCATCCTTGGTGGCCTGACCGCGCCAGATGCCCTGGTCGTCTTTGGTCAGCTTGGACACGCCGGAGAAGCCGGCATCCTGAATGCGGCTCTTCGCCTGATCCTCGGTGAAGCTGTTGGCACCCGGGACCGGGGCGGCCGGATTGGTGGTGTCGGTCGTGCTCACGGCCGGGGTGGTGGAGCTGGTGGTCGACGATGCATTGTCGGCGGAAGCGATCTTCTCGACCATTTCCTGATGCATTTTGAGCGTCGGCAAGGTCTCGGAGGCGAAGGTCTTCAGCTGCGCGTTGTCGCCGTCCTTGGCGTAGCTCTCGAACAGCGTGACCGCCTCCGAATGCGCATCGCGCTGCATCTGGACATAGGGCTTGTCGACGGCATCGTTGGCATTCTGCAGAGCCTCCAGATCGGCCTTGTGCTTGGCGTCCAGCTCCGTCGGCACTTTCAGCTTCTGTTCGCCGGCGATGGTCGCAAGCTTGGCGTTGGCGGCGCCGTGATCGTCGATCATCTTCTTGGCGAAATCCTTGACGCCTTGATCCTGGGCCTTGCCTTCTGCGATCTTGCTGGAGTCCACTTCGAACAGGCCGCCGATGGCAGCCTTGTCGACAAAGTCCTGAGCACTGTCGGCGGCGAAGGCGGGCAGGGCGAAGACCATGGCTGTGGCGGTGGCCAGCGAAGCTAGAAGAACACGTGTTTTCATGGACAGAAATCCTCGTTGGGGCACACATCGTGCTGTGAGCCTAACCAGTGCGGCCAAGCTTTGTTCCGCCGCCCAAGCGTTATAACCGGGAGGGTCGATGCCGCGATGATGGCCCCTCATCCTCGGCTTTTTGCGCCTTTGCCATGCCGACGCTGAGGACGGCGACCCGCTCGATGGGCGCCTTGCAAGTCGATCAAAAAGGGAAACGAGGCCCTTCGCCGCCGGCAAGTGAACACCGCCCGCGGTGAACTATCGAGGTTCAGCGATCGTTGCGTTCGAGGCGGCGCGCAACCTCTGTCTGGGCGACCTGCAGCAGCGTGTCTATTTCGAACATCGCCGCCGCATGGCCGCCGTCGCGAATGACACGGCGGGCGCGGTGTAGCAGATCGGAGACCGTCCGCAGCGTTTCAGCATGGCTCGATCAATTCGACAAATGCGTGCCCTCCATCAGCCACAACCGTTGGATCGGGAGAGTGTTCCCAAAGTTGGCGGCCGGCCGGGTGAATGACTGTGAGCGCAGGCAGCGGAACCATCCTTGTCCGTTGGCCGTTCCCCCTGCCTCAACGAAAGGAACAGCCATGGCCGAGAACGACACCCCGAAGGACACCGCGAAGGACACCCCCAAGGACACCCCGAAGATTTCCGCCCGAGAGGCCCAGGAGGCCCTGGAGAAGCAGGTCGCATCGCTGAGGCGCGAGATCAGCAAGATCAACCGGACGCTTGCCGAGCGCGCAGACGATGCCGTCGGCGAAGCCGGCGGCTGGTACGGCAGCGCGACCGAGCGCGCGGCACGGGCAACGCAGCAGCTGAGATCGCAGGCGCAGACGGTGTCCGAAGCCGTCCAGCAAAATCCCGGCACCATCAGCAGCGCTTTCGTGCTTGGTGGCATTGCCGGGCTGTTGATCGGCATGCTGCTCGGGCAAAGCCAGGAACGCGACCGAGGCTGGTTCTAGCGAGGTATCTTACGACCTATTGCGCCCGCCGGCTTTGCCGGCGGGCCTTGTATTTCTGGACGCCAGATCAGTATCGCTTGAGTGAAAAGCTCCCCGCTCGGAAATTCGGCGTTGACGGCTAGTCCTACTAGTAGGTAGGTAAACGCCATGAGCAACCTTGTGGCGACCTCCGATCAGATTCTGGCGTCCGCGCGAAACTTCATCGTGGCCGGCGGCTACAACGGATTCAGCTATGCCGATATCGCCGGCGAGGTGGGGATCCGCAAGGCGAGCATCCACCATCATTTCCCCAGCAAGGTCGATCTTGTCCGCACGCTTGTGGCGCGCCATCGCGAGCGTACCGAGGCCGGCATGGCAGATCTGGAAAGTAAACTCCCAGACCCGCTTGCACTGCTTCAGACCTATGCCGACTACTGGGCAAAATGCATCGAGGATGCGAGCGTTCCGTTTTGCGTCTGCGCGCTGCTTGCCAGCGAACTCCCGGCGCTCCCGGCTGAAATTGCCGTCGAAGTGCGGGCTTACTTCAGGTTTCTGTCGTCCTGGTTGACCAGGGTCATGGAGCGCGGCGCCGAGCAGGGGGTTCTCGGATTTGCAGGCTCGGCGGAGCTGGAGGCAGAGACCTTCATGGCGACCGTTCATGGCGCCATGCTGTCCGCGCGCGCCTATGGCAACCCCGCCATCTTCGGCGCCATTCTGACGCCGACCGTTCAGCGTCTGTCTCGGAAGGTTCACTAACAGGGAATTTGCGCGACAGGGGCGGCGAGCCCCTCCGCCGAATTCTCTTCGACGCATCCATCGTACCTACCTTCTAGTAGGTAAACACAAAAAAGGAAAATCCGAAAATGCTTGTCAAGACGAATGAAGCCAACCAATCCTCGTGGCTCAAGAGCTACTATTTCATACGCTTTGCCGTGGCGGCGGCCTGGGTGCTGCTGGCCTTTACTGCCTCCAGGACAATGCCGTCCCTGGCAGCCATCATGTTGGTCGCCTATCCCGCCTGGGATGCGCTGGCCAATTTCGTCGACGCCCAGCGCAGCGGCGGGCTAAGCCGCAACAAGACGCAGCTGCTGAATTTGGTCATCAGCATCATCACCACGGCGGCGGTCGCCATTGCTCTGGGCAAAAGCATGAATGCGGTGCTCGCGGTGTTCGGCGTCTGGGCGGTCCTGTCGGGCCTTTTTCAGTTGGCAACCGCAGTCCGGCGCTGGAAGTCCGGCGCGCAGTGGGCAATGGTGCTGAGTGGCGCCCAGTCGGCGCTGGCCGGCATCTTTTTTGTGAGGATGGCTGGCAGCGCTGCGACGGTCGGCATCACCGATGTCGCGCCCTATGCCGCGTTCGGCGCCTTTTACTTCCTGGTCTCGGCAGCCTGGCTGACGGTGAGCGACGCGCGGCGCAAGGCGGCTGAGGCCGCCGGCTGAGGCGCCGATCGTTCGAAACGGGATTTGTGGTCGCCGCCGCCTGCGTGGCGCCCTCGACAGGTGAGTTGAGTTTCCCTGCCGCGGTCGTATGTTGTTGACCGTAGTGGAGGATCACAAATGCCCATTCGACGCAAAGCCACCGAGGCCGGCGTTTTGCAGCCATCCGAACTCGAGCTGTTGGGCCGTGTATTCGAGCAGCTTAAGCGCGACGGTCAGTCGCCCGAAGCACGCGACGCCATCGCATCCCGGATTATCGCGAACTATATGGCCGGCGTGGTCGACGAAGCCGAGCTCGTCAGTCTTTCGAGGCAACCGCTGGGCCGGTAGTGCGCTTTCCATTCCGGGTTCAGAAGAGTTTCAGGTCGTCAAATCAGAGGGATAAGGCAATGCCGGCTGACCCACCGATAGAGCGACGGTCGCTTATCCGTGATCTTGTTCTGAAGGAAGCGACAATCCGCGTTGGCGACGCCAGTATCAATTGTCTGGTTTGCAACCAGCACGCCCATGGCGCGGAGCTACGGGTGAAGGCCGATATCGCAATCCCCGACCGTTTCGTGCTTCACGTGCCGGTCGATCATACCAGCTATCGCGCCGTGGTGCGGTGGAGACGGAACGAGCGACTTGGGGTGCAGCTTGATTCGGGAAGGCAGGCCTAGATGGCGGTAGCCGGGACGGATCACCCAGCTGTTCAAGTGCAGGGTTGATGGGACAAGGCAGGGCTCGTTTGCGGCACGAACGCTTCTTCCATGCTGCTTGCGATTTGCAATCAGTTGCTATAGCGTCTGACTGCTTGCAAATTACAAGCGGTTAATCCGTGAACCGACTATGCGAAGGCGCTGCTTATGGCCAAACTTATCTTGGGAATGAACGTTTCCATCGATGGCTATGTCGATGACCTTGCCGGAAATCTGGTCATGGGCGCACCAAGCCAGAAGCACTTCGAGTACTGGATCGAGACGATTCGCAACCATGCCGGCGCTGTGTATGGCCGCCGGATGTACGAGGTCATGCGCTATTGGGACGATGATCACGCGGAATGGGATGCTTCGCTTCGCCAGTTCGCGACACTCTGGCGCAAGCTGCCCAAATGGGTCGTTTCGCGCACACTTTCACGGGTCGGCCCGAACGCCACCCTCATCTCCGGCGATATTGAAGCGCAGATTCGCGAGATCGCGGCCCGCACGGAGGGTACCCTGAGCGTTTCCGGTCCGGAACTGGCCGGCCTTATGACCAGGCTGGGGCTGATCGAGGAGTATCACCTGCACGTGAGGCCGTTCGTGCTCGGCAAAGGCAAGCCTTTCTTCCACGAGGCAAGGCCTCCGCTGCAACTGGTGTCGAGCACATTGATCGATGACGATACGGTTCATATGATCTATGTGCCGCGAGGCTGAACGATAAGGCGCTTCAGCGCCAACATGCGAACCTGGAGAGGGCCTGGTCCCGGCCTTCGCGCCGAGGTCTCACATGTCAGCTTGCGTGCTGGGTACCCAAGCAGCAGAGGGTCTGCTGTCGGCCCAAAATCTGCCGGTCAGCAATGCGCCCCATGCCGGTCAAAGAGGCCTTGCCGCCGTTCCTCGCCCGAAGCGCCGCTTCGGTTGGTCCTTCAGTGACCTGGCGGCCCAAGGGCGTCGTCCTCCACCGCCCGACCTCGTCCGCAACTCATCGTTGCCGCCAGCGGCTCTGCTCCTGGCCTTCCCGCGATGACCGAGCGGGTAGTGAAACATCATGGTCAAGCCTGAAAAGCAAGGTCCAACCTAGCCGCCTTTCCAGGCCTGCATCATCATCGTCCAGCAGTTCAGGATCCTGCGTGCGCCAGCCGGGTCCGTCGGGTCGGCCGGCCGCACAGTTTTTTTCATCCCGCTGGAACATTGGCGAAGGAATGCAGTTGGTGTCGCTGCAGATGCCGCCGCGCGGTGCCTGTGGGCGATTGGTGGCAACACCTGATCGGTCGCCGCTCCTTTACGAGGCGGCTTAGCGTGTGAGCCAATCCTGCAGCAAAGGCCTAGGGATTGGAACGGCCAACAGGAGGCAGTCATGAAGCACCAGACACTCGATCAACTCCAGTCAGTCGCGGACATCAGTCCACTATCGCCGGCTCTGCTGGCTACAAGGACGCAACGGATAGAGCGGTGGGCGGAACTGCTCTATCGAAATCCGACGCGCTCCCTTGTGGCTCTCACCGGGACTGAGCATCTGCATCCCTCTGTCCGCGGAGAAGCGCGCGCGGTCGGATCGGCGATCAGTGTCGCCTTTGACGATCCACTGCTGCGTGCGTCGGGCATGCAATCGGATACCTACGGGGAAGCCAGACGCTTCTTCGAACTCTCCGATTGGCAGTTGCATGAGATCGTCTGCAGTTGCCACACCGGCGCCACCATGCAGGCTGGCTGGGCCGCCGGGCGTGTCCGCAGGGTCCTCAATGGGAGCAAGATATTGGCTTGGCTGAGAAAAGGATTCATGCCGCACTGAGACACAGCGCTTGCGCCTGAAGAAGCATGCAGGCTCCAGCAGAGATTGCGTCGGCTCCGCGAAGGCATGGCTGACCTCAATGGAGTAGGGCGGCCGAGTTGCTTGCGACTTCAGAAATGACGTTCACCATTGCTTAGTGGACCTCGTCAGGGTGATCGGCAATTTCGTGAATAGCGAGTACGAGCGCCAGTTTCGACCAACCGGTCGGCAGCGCCCGCGTGACCAAGCGGGGTTACTTATCCTCGGTGGGTCACATGTGCGCTTCGTCAGCGGTATAGCCTGCCAATCCCTCCACAGCCGTTTTGACGCTGCGAAAAGCTCGAGGCGTGAGGGGGCAATTTGACCCAGGAATCCCGACAACGGACCTTCCGCTTTCGGCCCCGAAATTGAAATTCGAGGCCCGCCCCATCACCCCGGAAAGATCGTAAACCCGCCATCGACGCGGAGCACCTGCCCATTGATAAACCGCGCCCGCGGGCCAGCCAGAAACGCCACCGCCTCGGCGATCTCTTCGGGCTCGGCATAGCGGTTCAGCGATTTCCTGCTCGAGTCCATGCGCTCGGGATCGACCACGCGGGTCGCCTGGAAGCGCGCCGTCTTGGTGGCGCCGGGGCTGACCGCATTGATGCGCACGCCGTCGTCGATCAGTTCCTTGGCGAGGCAGCGGGTGTAATGCACGACCGCGGCCTTCAAGGTGGAATAGACGACCTCGGGCGAGCAGCCGAGATGGGCCGCCGCCGACGCGATGTTGATGACGGAGCCGCCGCCGCGCTGCTTCATCGGCGGCACGAAGGCCTGGCAGACCAGCATCGTGCCGATGAGATTGTTCTCTGTGAGCACGCGGATGTCGTCCAGTTCGATGTCGAGGGCGTTGTTGGGGTTCGGCTTGCCGCCCTTGGCGCCAATGTCGCCGCCGGCGCAATTGACCAGCACATGCACATCGCCAAGATCGGCCTCGATCTTGCGCTTCATCTCGGCCACCGCCTTCTGGTCGCCAATGTTGCCGGTCACCGACGTGACCTTCGTGCCGTGCCGCTTCAGGCGCTCGACCACTTCGCCGAGATTGGCGAACTCGCCATATTTGGCCGGCGCTTCCTCGTTCATGTCGTGGATTGCGACATTGGCGCCGAGTTCGGCCAGGCGCTCGGCCATCACGCGGCCGAGGCCGCGGCCGGAGCCGGTTACGAAGGCGGTCAATCCATCTAGTTCACGTGCTGTCATCGGATTTTCTCCATCAAACCAAATTTGCGCATGTTGGCGGCGCTGCGCCGGATCATGTCGAGCTCATAGGAAACCAGTGAGACGTCGGCTTCGCGCTCCCAAGGCGTGCGGTAGTCGGCATCTTCGGGCAGCCGGTTGCGCTGCGCGGCCGCCAGGCAGGCGGCAAATTCGCGTGCCGTCTTCTGCGGATAGCCGCGCCACCAGTCGTCGCTGAGATAGCGGACATGCCGGGCCTCCAAGGCGCCCGGTTCGAGAACGGCGGTCATGCGATCGTGGTGCTGGCCAAGAATGGCGAACAGCTCGGCAAACGGCACCGCACCGTCGCCGATGGCGCAGCGGATCAGCCGGTAACCTTCGGTCGTGAACTGCACGCGGTAATCCTTGAGGTGGACATGGCGGACATAGGGGGCGATCACCTTCGTAAAATCGAGCGGCGCTTCGCCGACCGGGAACGTGTTGCCAGTGTCGAAGGTGACGCCCACACTGTCACCACCGAGGGCGCAGAAATCGACGAGTTCCCGGCTGGTAAAGTCCTGGTGGTTTTCGATCGCAAGGACATACCCTTCGGCATTCGCGCGGGGACCCCATTCCACCAATCGCTCTCGAATGATGCCGACGTACTCGCTCCATTTTTCGCCGGCCGCGTTGCGGTCGCCGCAGAGAATGGGCGTCAGCGCCGTCCGGATGATTTTGGCCTTGAGCAGGCGCGCGGCCCGAAACGCATCGTCGAGCGGTTCGCCCACCAGCAGGCCGCCGCTGACGACCGGCGTGATGCCAAGGCCGGCGAGCCGTTCGCGCAGCGCGATCACCGCGTCGTCGGAAAGCTCGCTCAGCCATGGCACCCAGATCTCCAGCACGCGCGCGCCGAGTTCGGTCGCGAGCGCGATGAAACCTTCGAGCCCCGCAGGTCTAGGATTGGCGCGTGGCGTGCCGCGGCCCTGGAGGCCGAGATGATAGGTCAGGCCGTAGGGGTTCAGGCCGACCTCGAGCATGAAGCGATCCTTTGAGTCAGGTGTGGTCATCTCAGGCCGGCATCCACGGTGATCGACTGCTTGGTGATCATGCGGCTGTCGTCGGCGGCGAGGAACAGCACAGTGCGCGCGATCTCCTCGCCGAGCAGAACCTTGCGGATCACCTGACGCTGCACGACCTGGTCGACCGAACCTTGGGTCTTGTACCAAAGCTCCCGCTGCCGGTCGGTGATGACGGCGCCCGGCTCGATGGCGTTGACGCGGATGTTGTCGGGGCCAAACGCCCGCGCCAGCGCGAAGGTCAGCCCGATAACGGCAGCTTTGGCCGCCGCATAGGGGGCCATCTCTGATGCGCCGAAACGCCAGGCGATCGAGGAAAAATTGATGATCGAACCAAAGCCCACTTCCTTCATGTGCGGATGCACGCCCTGGGCGGCAAAGAAGTGGTGCCTGAGGTTCACATCCTGGGCATGGTCCCATGTCGCCTGGGTCACGTCGGCGACCGGCTGGCGATTGTCATCGGCGGCGTTGTTGACCAGCACCGCGACAGGCCCTAGGCGGTCGCGCACCGTGCCGATCGCGGCCTGGAGGGCGGGGATATCGGTCACATCGCAGCGCAGGAACAGGGGCGCGTGCGCTGCCGCGGCGGCGAGTTCCCGCGCGAGCGCCTCGCCGGCCTCCTGCTGCAGATCAAGAAACGCCACTCGTGCGCCATTGGCGGCGAAGGCGCGGACCGTGTCGGCGCCGATGCCCGACGCACCGCCGGTGATCAGCACGACGCGCTCGGACAGGCTCGGATAGGTGGCGAAGGACAAGGCGGAACTCTTTTCAAATCAAGCTTTGGTCAGATCGGGTCAGATCAAGCGTTTGGTCGTCGGGTCGAACAGGCACGCACGCGCCATGTCGATGCCGAGCGTCACCGTCTCACCCATAAGCGGCGTGCCGTCGGGGTCGAAACGACCGGTGATCTCTTTGCCGCCCAGGCGCAGGACGGCCATGGTCTCCGCGCCTGTCGGCTCGACCAGTTCGACCACTGCATCGATCTGCGCGATGCCCGGCTTGCGGCGCGCAAGGTCGGGATCGAAGCGGTAGATATGCTCGGGACGGATGCCGAGCACAAGCTGTCGCGGCGTGTCGGATGGGAGCGCCTGGACGATCGGCAGGCTGGCCGTCTTGCCGTCGGCGGTCTGCAGGACGACAGTGCGGCGACCGCCTTCCTGGCTCAGTTCGGCGGCCAAAAAATTCATCGCCGGCGACCCCATGAAGCCGGCGACGAACATGTTGGCCGGACGGTTGTAGATCGTGGCGGGATCGTCGAATTGCTGGACCTCGCCCTGGTGCATCACGGCGATGCGCGACGCCAGCGTCATCGCCTCGACCTGGTCGTGGGTGACGTAAACCGTGGTCTTGCCGACGCGGTGATGCAGCTTCTTGATTTCGGTGCGCATGTCGACCCGCAGCTTGGCATCGAGATTGGAAAGCGGCTCGTCGAACAGGAACAGTTTGGGATCGCGAACCAGCGCCCGGCCCATGGCGACGCGCTGGCGCTGGCCGCCCGAGAGCTGTCCGGGCTTGCGGCCAAGCAGCGGTTCGATCTGCAGGAAGGCAGCAACTCGACTGACGGCCTCGTCCTGCTGCGGCTTCGGGACGCGGCGGCTTTCCATGCCGAAGGTGATGTTCTCGCGCACCGTCATCGTCGGGTAGAGCGCGTAGGACTGGAACACCATGGCGATGTCGCGGTCCTTCGGCGGCACCGAATTGACCAGCCTTCCGTCGATGCGGATCTCGCCGGAGGTAACAAATTCAAGCCCGGCGATCATCGCCAGCAGAGTGGACTTGCCGCAGCCGGAGGGTCCGACCAGCGCGATGAACTCGCCGTCCTGCGCCTCGAGATCGACGCCCTTCAGCACCTCGACCGCACCGTAGTTCTTGCGCAGCGATCGGATGGTCAATGTCGACATGCGATGCCCTTCACTTGATCGCGCCTCATTTGATGGCACCTTGCGTCAGGCCGCGCACAAAATACTTGCCGCCGAAGAGATAGATCAGCAGCGGCGGCAGCGCGCCGATCAGCACGGCGGCGCTCATGACATCGTAGGCGCGCACATTGGTGCCGCTTGCCGTCAGCGCGACGAGCGCTGCCGTGATCGGCTGTTGCTGCCCGGAGGTGAAGACGACGCCGAACAGATATTCGTTCCAGATGCCGGTGAACTGCCAGATCACCGTGACGATCAGGATCGGCGAGGAGAGCGGCAGAATGATCTTGCGGAAGATGCGCCAGAAGCCGGCGCCGTCGATGCGCGCCGCCTTGATCAGGTCGTCGGGGATGCTGACGTAGTAGTTGCGGCAAAACAAAGTGGTGAACGAAATGCCCTGGATGACGTGGATGAGGACGAGCCCGTAGACCGAATTGCTGAGGCCGAGATTGCCGAGGATGAACGCCCACGGCATCAACGAAATCTGGCCCGGAACGAAGACGCCGAGCAGCATGCAGGTGAACAAAGCTTCCGAGCCTCTGAAGCGCCATTTCGACAGGATGTAACCGTTCATCGCGCCGACCGCCGTCGACATGATCGTGGCCGGGATCGTCATCTTCAGGGAGTTGTAGAAGTTGCGCTGCATGCCCTCGCAGGTGCCGCCGATGCAATAGGTGCTCCAGGCCTGGCCCCAGGCATCGAGGCGGAAGCTGCGCGGCAGCGAGATCAACCCGTTGCGTGCGATCTCCTGCTGGTCGCGGAATGAATTCAGCACCACGACCAGCAACGGGACCAGGTAGATCGCCGCGAAGACGACCAGCAGCCCATAGATGGCGAAGCGGGTGAGAAAATGCCGGCGCGACGCGACTGCGGCAGCGCGACGGTCGAGCGACTGGTCCAGGGAGACGTCAGCCATGGCCGGCTTCCTTGCGCCGGCGCCAGACCACCCAGAATGAATAGGGCACCAGCACCACGGCAACAGCGGCAAGCATCATGATGGCGGCGGCCGCCCCTTCGCCGATCTGGCCGCGTTGGAACATCAGGTCATAGACGTAGATGGCGGGGAAGGTGGTCGAGATCCCCGGGCCGCCTTTGGTCAGGGCCGCCACGAGGTCGAAGGTCTTGATGGCGAACTGGATCTGGATGACGGCGACCGCCAGGAAGATCGGCGCAATGGTTGGCAGAAGCACCTTGCGATAGATGCGGAACGTCGATGCGCCGTCGATCTGCGCGGCCTTGACGAGGTCCTGATCCACCGAGCGCAGGCCGGCCAGGAACAGCGCCATGGCAAAGCCCGAGGCCTGCCAGACACCGGTGATGATCACCGCGTAGATCGCATAGTGCCGGTCGCTGGCGAGTGCGAAACTGAAGCTCGCCCAGCCGAAACCGCGCACCATGGCCTGGATGCCGTCGGTCGGATTGTAGAGCCAGCTCCAGACCGTGCCGGTGACGATGAAGGAGACGGCCAGCGGATAGAGGAAGATCGTGCGCCAGGCCGCTTCGCCGCGCACGCGCTGGTCGATCAGGATCGCCAGCAGCAGTCCCACCGCCATCGAGCCGACGATGTAGAAAGCGCTGAAGAAAAACAGGTTGTTGTAGGCGATGTTCCAGCGCCGGTTCGCCCACAGCGACGCGTAGTTCTCGAGGCCGACGAAGCCGTAGGTCGGCAGCAGCGAGGAGTTGGACAGCGAGATATAGAGCGTCCAGCCGGTGAACACGAAGACGTAGACGAAGCTCGCCACGAGAGAGGGGCCGAGCACCAGCAAGGGCATCGCGGAGCCCAGCCGCTCGCGCCAGGGGCGGGCGGGCGTCGGGACCGACAGGATCAGGTCGTGATTTGACATTCAGAGCACGGAAATTGGCAGAGCACGGGACTGGAAGGGAGGACGGCCGGGCGGATAGGCATCGCGCCCGGCCATTCCCGTCTATTTCTGTGCTTCCGCCGCGTCGGCCATCGCATTGGCGCCATCCTCCGGCGACATGTCCGGCGTCGCCACGAACTCGGTAATGGAGTCCATGATCGCGCCGCGCATCTTCTGCGGGATGGTCATGTTGTGCGCCATCGAGCGGACCAGCGTGCCGTCCTTGATCGAAGCCTGGAGATCCTTCTGCGAGAGCTGCTGGCACGGATTGAAGCCCTTCGACAGATCGATATCCAGGCGCGCGGGGATCGAGCCCTTGGCCTGGTTGAAGACCGTCTGGAAGTCGGGCGACAGGATCAGGCTGGCCAGCAGCTTCTGGCCGTCGATGTAATCCTGGTCCTTCTGCTTGAAGAACACGACCGAGTCCGAGTTGAGGATGAAGCCGGGTTTGCCCCAATCGGTCGGCGCCTGGGCGCAGACATAGTCGGTGCCTTCCTTGAAGCCGGCGGCGGTCAAAAGGCCGATCGTCCAGTCGCCCATGATGTGGAACGCCGCGTCGCCCTTGCCGACCAGCGCCGACATCGAATCCCAGTCGCGGCCGACCATGCCCGGATCCATGTATTTGCTCGTCATCAGGCGCATCTGCGTGAAGGCCTTGACCATCCCCGGGCTGCGCATGGACTCGACATCGCCTTCGACGAAGGCCTTGCGGTAGAGATCGATGTCCTGGCCGTAGAGCACGACCTCGAACACCGTCGAATCCGTCCAGTCGGCGGTCGAATGCGAGATGCAGATCTTGCCTGTGGCGACGATCTTGTCGCAGGCGGCATTGAACTCGGCCCAGGTCTTCGGCATTTCCGCCACGCCGGACGCTTGCATGACCTTGGGCGAGGCCCAGAGCCAGTTGATGCGGTGGATGTTCATGGGCGCGGCGACCCATTTGCCGGTCGGCTTCATCACCGGAAGCAATTCCGGCGCCACCACTTTCTCCCACCCTTCCGAGGCCGCCAACTCGTCGAGATCGGCGGTCATGCCGGTCTCGTTCCATTCGGCGATCTCAGGGCCTTTGAGCTGCACGGCAGGCGGGGCATTGCCGGCGATCACGTCGGCGCGCAGCTTGGCCAGCGTATTGGCGGTGTGGCCGGCAATCGAGGTCTGTTCCCATTTGCCGCCCTTGGCCGTGAACATCTCGCCGAGCTTGGCGATCGCCTGGGCGTCCGATCCGGTCGCCCATTGGTGCAAAAGGTTGGTCTTGGGCTCGGCGAAGGCTGTTCCGGCGAAAAATGTGCACGCAGCAGCGGCCGCAAGCGCGGTCATGACGGACTTCATCGTTTCACTCCCATATCGTGTTGCACGGTTCGTCTCGACCGCTTATGGCCGCGGTTTGAAGCCGCCGCCGGCGAGATGCGTCAATCTCGAGTTCTTTCCAAGATGACATATTGGAGCTATCAGTCAACGATGTTTATGTTGAGCTATGACAAAACCTTCGCTTAGAACCTGGCTGATCGACAGACCCTCCGCGTCGCCGGAGAGCATGATCGTGCGCTGCCTGAGCGAGCGCGGCGCACTCTCGGCGTTGCAGATCGCACGCGCCACCGGTCTGGCGCGCTCGACGGTGTCAACCGCGCTTAACGGCTTGAAAAAGTCTGGAATGGTGATCGAAGCCCCGACCAGCCGCGACGGCATCAGAGGCATCGGCAGGCCAGCCGCGGCGGTGACGCTCAATCCGACAGCGGGCACCTGCGTCGGCATTCACCTGGCTCTTCAGCAGATACGGCTCATCGTCGCCGATGTCTCGCATTCCGTCATTGCCGAACAAAATATTCCAATGGCGCTGGACTACCAGCCGCAACAGGCGGCCCAGGCGGTCAAATCGGCGATTGCCCAATCCTACAGGGAAAACGGTCTGCCGGTAGCGGGGCTCCTGGGGGTTGGTGTCTCCGTCTCCGGCCCTGTCAGCCGCGATGGAGTGGTGCTGCGCGCAAGCATGGTTCCAACATGGGCCGGCGTCAACATACGAGATGTGTTCGGACCCGTCCTGGAACAGCCGATCTTCGCCGACAATGAGAGCAACTGCGCGGCCATTGCCGAGCTGATGTGGGGTGCGGCCGTCGGCCAGGACGATTTCGTGCTGTTCAAGATCGATCTGGGTGTCGGCGGCGCCATTGTCCAGCATGGCCGGCTGGTGACGGGCGTCGCCGGCGGCGCCGGCGAATTCGGGCACATCAGCATCGATCCCGGCGGCGACCTTTGCCGCTGCGGCAATCGCGGATGCCTGGAGCTCTACGCGAGTTTTACCCGGCCGCTGGAACAGATTTCGCGTGTCGTTGGGCGGCAAGTCACCATGGACGATGTCATCGCCATGGCCGAGCAGGGCGACGTCAGGGCGTTGCGGATGATCGAGGATACCGCCGAGATCGCCGGCCGGGGTCTCGGCCTGATCGGCTCGGTGCTCAATCCGCCGCTTATCATCATCGGCGGCCACATGGCTTTGGCAGGGGACATTCTGTTGACGCCGCTGATCGCGTCCTATGAACGCCACACGCTGATCAAGTCCCGGGATGTCGCTCCCGCGCTGCGCACGCGCATCATCGTTGGCAGGCACACCGAGAACGATGCCTTGCTGGGCGCGGTCGGCCTCGTTTTGAGACACCAGACGAAGGAACTGTCGCTGGGGTGATCGTCAGGACCTGCCTGTGCTTGTTCAAGTCAATTGCACGTGTCGGCAGCCTTGAGCGCTTCGGCGCGGGACGATTTGGGCAAATCCGCGATCCGCCGGACAGAAGCGTAAAACCTCGGATAGTCGCCGGAACACAGGTCGAACAAGCGAAGAAAGGCCGGAACCTGTTCACCGTAGACAGAAGTTGCGGCGAGCTTGGCGTTGTTGATCGGGGCAGCGAACCAGGCGTCGTATCCCCGGTATCCCGCCCAGTGCCTGTCGCGCATCCGCCGATAGCGCGCCCGCATCCTCTCGATCGCGGCTGCCTTGGCAGTCGCCATCTTTTCCGGGGTGCGGGGACTACCATAGACCTGCCTTAGCTCGTCGCGCGTCTTCGCCACCAGTCCAAGAAAATCGGCGCTGCGCTTGCGGTCGGCTTCGTATCGGCGCAATCCGGCCCGGTCGCCGGCGGCGCGGAGCCATTTCCTGACGCCGCTGGTTTCGACGGCAACGGCGAACGCCTCGTTGAATGCGGAATCGCCATCCACATAGAGGCGCTGATGCGCCAGCTCATGAAAAACAAGGCTGGCGAGATAGGTGTCGTCCTGACGCAGCATGGTGCTCAGTAGCGGGTCACTCGACCAGCCAAGCGTGGAATAGGCGGTGACGCCCGAGACATAGACGTCCAGCCCCTGTCTTTGAAGTTCGACTGCGTTCTCAGTCGCGGATTTCCGGGAGAAATAGCCCCTGTATGGAACGCAGCCGAAGACCGGAAAGCACCATGTTCGTGGCGCAAGCGAGAATTGCGGCGCGGCAAAAACGGCCCAGGTCACGGCATCGCGATGGATGTCGACATAGCTGCGGTAGCTGCTGTTTTCGGGCAATGCCAGCTCATCTGTCGCAAACCGTCTTATGGCGCTGGCCGACGTCAATTTGGCGCGCAATGCCTCGGGCGTCGAAGGATCACGGATGAGTTTTCCAATATTTTTGCGGGCGGCCATGATCTGCGCGTGACCCTGCAACGACTGCGCGTAGTAGGAAATGCTCGTGCAGCCGGTCGCCCCGGACGCCATGACGACCGCGGCAAGCATCCGAAGAACGCGCTTCACTGTTTGCCCACCTTGCCCATCTCCCCATGCAGCAACGTCCTGGTCCCCCCTCAAACAGGAGGCACCGGTTTCCGTCAAGAGCTGCAGGGGCAGGGGGTGACACCGACCTGGGCAGGGGCAATGCGGGCATTCGCCTAGGATTGACGAAAGTCCACCGCAGGGCGGAGCGGGCGAGATACGGACCGTCCGTCGAGACGCGGTTCCCCCAAGCTGCCGCGCGCTACTGGTCCGAAAACTTCACGCTCACGCCGCGCTGGCGAAAATAAGCCTGCATCAACTTACGGCCCGAGCGGTTGTTCTGGGCCAATTTGGCCGGATCGAACACCGCCTGTTTTGCGCCCTCTCGTGTCAGCGCAGCCTTGAGCGTCGCGATATGGGCGTCGATGTCGGCATTGTCCGCCCGCAGCGAGGCATAGATACTTTCGGTCGCTTCGGCCACAGTCGGTTCGCTCACAGATGTCGTCCTTTGGTTGGTTGGGCGGCGGCTTTACCACAGATTTGCGGCTCCGACGATATCGACTGAACCGTCAGAGCACAGCGCCCAGGGCGCAAAACCGCAAAACGTATGTATTCGGCCCTGCTAAACATTGCCCGGCAGGCGAATGGGTCTAACTATCGCTAGGAAACGGGGGGAATCACGTGGCTGCCAATCGTCGAAACGACATCTCATCGTCCGAGGGGGGGCTAGGACGGATTCTTGCGGCAGGCAATGCCCATCCGCGCACAGCTCTGCCTACCGTGGCAACCATCGTCACGACGGTAGCTGCGCTGTATTTCGGTCGTGAGGTGTTCCTTCCCATTGCCATCGCGCTGCTTTTGACCTTTGCGCTGGTGCCGATGGTCTCCGCACTGAAGCGTGTCGGCTTGCCTCGGCTGCCCGCAGTGCTTCTGAGCGTGATTGGCGCATTCGCGGCCCTGGGCCTGTTCAGCTTCATTGTTGCGACCCAGGTAAGCGAGCTTGCTCAGAACATTTCCGTCTACCAGACAAACATTCTGACCAAGGTACGTTCCCTCAAGGAGACGGGCGTTGGTGGCGGCATAATTGCCAGGCTGAGCGGGGTGATCGAGCGCGTCGGTCAGGAGATCGACAAGCAGGATGTGGCGCCGCCTGCGGCCGACAAGCCCCGGCGCGAGCCTGTTCCCGTCGAGATCGTCGCCCGCGAGAGACCTCTGGAGGTATTGCAGAACATCATCGGACCGTTGATCAGCCCGCTGGCATCAGCTGGCCTGATCATCATCGTCGTCATCTTCATGTTGCTTGAGCGCGAGGATCTGCGCGACCGGTTTATCCGCCTCGTCGGCTATGGCGACCTCCATCGCACAACGCAGGCATTGCAGGATGCCGGCAAACGGGTTGGCCGCTATCTGATCATGCAATTGGTGGTGAACATCGTCTACGCGATACCAATCGCAATTGGCCTTTGGGTGCTCGGCATTCCCAACGCGCTGCTGTGGGGGTTGCTGGCACTGGCGCTGCGCTTCGTTCCCTATATCGGCCCTGTTATCGGCATGCTGCTGCCCTTGTTTCTGGCCTTGGCGGTTGCGCCCGGCTGGTCGCTGGTGCTGTGGACCGCCGCACTGTTTGTCGTCATGGAATTGGTAACCGGCAACGTCATCGAACCGTGGCTCTATGGCTCGCGCACGGGACTTTCTCCTTTGGCAATCATCGTTGCGGCAATTTTCTGGACATGGTTGTGGGGGCCGCTCGGCCTGGTCCTTTCGACGCCGCTGACAGTTTGCCTCGTCGTCCTCGGGCGACATGTTCCGCAGTTCGAATTTCTCGACGTCCTGTTTGGCAACGAGCCCGTCCTTGAAGCTCATGCCCGGCTCTATCAACGGCTCCTGGCCGGCGATCCCGACGAGGCCACTGACCATGCCGAGGAGATCCTCGAGGAGAAGTACCTGATCGATTTCTACGACACGGTCGCCATTCCTGCTCTCCTGTTGGGCGAGCAGGATCGCATGCGTGGCGTGATGGGCGATCAACAGCGAAGGCAGGTGGCGGCGAGCGCCCAAATTCTTGTGGCAAATCTTGCCGACGATGCACAGGAAGAGGCAAGCGAGGAAGACGCGCCGACAACCACCGCGGAAGGGAGCGCGAGCAAGGAAACAGATGGCATCGAAGAGGAAGAGATCGAACTGCCCGACGGCAAGGACATGTCGGTGCTTTGTGCCGGCGGTCGCGGCGAACTCGACGATGCCGCTGCCGCCATGCTCGCTCAGGTGCTGGAGGTGCAAGGTGCTACGGTGGCGAAGGCCAGTTTTGTCGATATGGAGCCGGCAGGTATTCGTCGTCTCGAACTAGAGGCGATCGACACCGTCGTGGTCGGTTTCCTGAACCGGGATTCGCTCAAGCATGCCCGCTTTCTGGTCCGGAGACTGAAGCGCGCCAAGGCAGGCTTGAGAATTGGGATTGTGTTCTGGTCAGACGCGGAGCAGGGCGATGTCGGGCAAGAAAGGCAAGCTTTGGCCGCCGACATCAGCGCCGATTTCGTAGCGCACGGCATGGTCAACGCTGTGCTTGGCGCACTTTCTCCAGCGCCGGCCGTTCCCCTCAAAGTCGTTTCGAAACGCCGCGATCGACGCCGTCCGGCCCCTCGAAAACGGATCCCGGCCCAAGCAACGGCCGCAACAGCCTAGCCGCACCGCCATGTCTCAGATTGCCGCGCCGGCGCTGGAATGCCTGGTGAGACGGCAAGATCGTCCCCCACTCGCAAGCCATGGAACAATCTCGCGGCCTTGCGGTTCCTAACATCGAAGGAGACCCCCCATGCTTAGATTCCTTATCCGCCTTGGCGCGATCTATGCAGCGTTCCAGATCGGCAGAGAGTTCGGCCGCAAGGAGACCGAAATCATGCTCCTGCCGCCGCCCGTTGACTACGAGCGGCACCCGACGTCAAGAAATGAAACCGAGTTCGGAGAGACATAGGACTGCTCAATCTGTCTGGTCGATCTGGCCCATGCTGGCGCCGTCCCTGCGCGGGGCGCATTATCGTGCGAACGGACCGGCCTCTTGGCTGTGCCAGGATGGATCCGGGTAATGCAAATTGAGCCGCTATCTCCGCCGCTCAAACGCGGCACAAAGAGGTTGACCGTGCGTCGAGGAATGTCTCTCGCAGATCTTGGCGTTGAGCCGACGGAGAAGGCATGACCAGCACGGGCAAGGCACGACCCTAAGAAAGTGGAAGGGAAGAAGCACTGGTGTTGTCAATTGCCAGGGAGACCGGCATCACCGAGGATCAAGCGCGCGACCTTGTTCGCCTGATCGGCACCGGCCGCAATTCGCTGCTCCGTGAGGCACGGCAGCTGCTCCGGCAGCGCCTGGCTAGTTTAGACCGAAGGTGCTCAGAGCACGGCTATCCCGTCGCCTTATGCTGCGCGGCGGTCATCGCTTTGAGAGCCCGGACCACCTCTGCAGGTCCGGCGGGTTTCATCACTCTTACGCCAGACGAGAACGCTTCGGGGGTTTCCTCGAGCCCCAAGCCGGAATAGACGATGAAAGGAACCGCCCGCCCTGCCAAGGTTTTTGCCGCGTCAACAGCCTCGCCGTCCGACAACCTGACGTCCAGGATCGCTGCGGCGGGGGTATGGTTCGCAAGAAAACGTTTCGCCTGGGAACATGTCGCCGCCAATGCCACGGCAAAGCCCGCCTCCGAAAGAGTGGACTCCATATCCAGTGCTATCAAGGCTTCGTCGTCGACGACAAGGACCAAGGGTTTGCCCATGCGCGGATGATCGCACGTTTGTAGATGGAAGACGAGTCGAGGCTACGTCCCTTTTAGGGTCCGGTTCCCGTACGCAGCGGGTCGAGACCGCGAGCAATGGGAACCAAGTGATCCAAGCCGCATTATATTTGGTTGGACTGAACAAGGTGTTTGGGATGCATGAAGCAACACAGGCGAATGTTGTCGCCTTCGAAAACCCGGGGGTGTCCAGCAATGACGGTCTGGATTTCGATTACAAGGATTTCTTCGAAAACGGCGCCGTTGCCCTGCATCTGGTGAACGCAGACGGCGTGATCGTGCATGCCAACCAGGCTGAGCTCAACCTTCTCGGCTATCCCGCAGAGGACTACCTCGGTTGCCACATCGCCGAGTTCTATCCCGACCGGGACGTCATAGAGGACATTTTGGGTCGCCTTGCCAATGGCGAGAAGATCGTAAGATATCCGGCGCGATTGAGGGCCAGCGATGGATCGATCAAGCATGTCGAAGTCACCTCAAGCGGACATTTCCGAGACGGCAAGCTGATCAACACCCGGTGCTTCACGGTCGATGTAACCGACTTGGTGCACACCCGCTCGGAGCTCAGGCAGCATGACAGTACCTATCACCAGATACTCGACGGCCTACCCGTCGCCATCTACACGACCGATCAGGATGGGACGATCACCTACTACAACCGCGCCGCGGCCGATCTGGCAGGCAGGGAGCCTGAAATCGGCAAGGATAAATGGTGCGTGACGTTCAAGCTGTTCACTGCCGACGGCAAGGAATTGCCGCACGATGAATGCCCGATGGCCATTGCGCTCAAGGAGAACAGGCCGGTCCGCAATCAGCAAGCTGTTGCGCAACGTCCCGACGGATCGTTTTTTCCGTTCCTGCCCTACCCGACACCGCTGCGGGACGAGCACGGCGCACTGATCGGCGCCGTCAACATGCTGCTGGACCTGACGGACCGCCAACGTGCCGAAGAAACCAGGCAGCACCTCTCAGCGATCGTGGAATCCTCATTTGACGCGATCGTCAGCAAGGATCTCAACACCATCATAAAAAGCTGGAACCAGGGCGCCGAACGGCTTTTCGGCTACACCGCCGACGAAGCGATTGGCCGGTCGGTGACCATGCTGATCCCCGAAAACCATCAGGACGAGGAACCCCGCATCCTCCAACGCATTCGCCGCGGCGAGCGCGTCGAACCATTCGAAACGACCCGCCTGCGCAAGGATGGCAGCCTGGTTCCGGTTTCGCTGACGATATCGCCCGTGCGTAACGCAACTGGGCAGATCACCGGCGCATCGAAGATAGCGCGAGACATCACGTCGGCGAAGGAGAATGAATACCGCATCCGCATGCTGATGCGCGAGGTCAACCACCGGGTGAAAAACCAGTATTCGGTCATCCTGTCGATGATCCGGGAGACCAACAAGCGATCGGAGACGCCAAAACACTTTGAAACCCAGGTGCGCGAGCGCATCATGGCGTTGTCGCGATCTCACGACCTGCTTGTTTCGGCGGATTGGAAGGGTGCCACGATCAGCGACCTTTTGTCGGCCCAGGTCGAGCCTTTCCCGCGGGCGGATGTGATCGAAATGTCGGGCCCATCATTGGTGCTCAGTCCCAACGCAGTTCAGTATCTCGGGATTGCCTTCCACGAACTGGCGACCAACTCGGCCAAATACGGGGTTCTCTCAGGGGACAAGGGCCGGATCTCGGTCACATGGGGCATCACCGGTTCCGGTGCTTCGAGGCTCTTTCACCTCACCTGGGTCGAAACCGATGGGCCGCAGGTTCAGACTGTCGGACAAGGTGGCTTTGGAACCGTGGTGCTGAAGCGGGTCGCGCCCGCAGCGGTAAGTGGGAAGGGAATTCTCGAACACGGTCCGCATGGCATAACATGGAGCCTGGAAGCGCCTTTGGTTTCCGTGGCAGCTTCTGCCGTCCATGAAGCTTAGAAGCAGGAAGCAGCCCTCCAACGAGCATTCGTCAATTGGAAGCCCTTGATGCGGCCTTTGCCGAGCGAAAACCCCGTTTCCGCTGAGGATCGCCCGTGTTCCGGGGGATTCGGCCACAGGCAGTGAAATGGCGTCTTTCTCCCCACTTCGCTCCAGAACCGGATGGCGGCCGCTGCCCCACGGCAGTGATCAAGCAGCGCACGCCATCGGCCTCGCAGCTCGCACTTCAGGGATATACCCCTGCCTGACGTCACTAACCGGGTCCTGACGACGGTCTGAACAGTGAACTCAGCGCGGTTCGAGAGGCCAGATCTGCGAGATCGAGTAAGCAGGTTGCGAGGCAGTCTTCGACAAGTGGCGAAAACGTGGCATGGATGTGACAGAGCGCTGAAAAATTAAGATGCCCTCAACAATATTGCGAGGTAACGCTCAACTCTGAGATATTCCCCAGTATAGGATTGAGTCGAGCCGGAACGGACGGGCATATTAGCCTTCCATAATACTTAGGGGAGGCGGCATGCTGGGATTGCTCGATGACAAGGTGGCACGTCGGCTTTCGCGACTCGGCGAAGGCGCTGGTCCATCCGGCTTTGGCGTACCTGGAAATCTTGGAAGCGCAAACTTCGATTGGCGCACCTTGCGTGGCGGCCGCATGACCAAGTGGAAGGGCGAGGCGGCGAGCTATGCGCCAAATGTGGCGCATCTCGTCTCGAATGTCGCACGCAGTTGGGGCACCCGGCTTCTGCCGGCCGCGCTGCTGATGGGGCTTGGCGCGGGTTCGGCCAGTGGCGCCGACAGATACTGGGATGCCAACGGCACGGCACCTAACCGGGGTGGTACGGGCGTATGGGACACAAGCTCGTCTTTCTGGAGCCCCAATGGCGATGGCGTCAGCGGCCCATATACCGTCTGGAATAACGCCGCGCTCGATGATGCCATTTTCGGCGGTCCCAACGGCACCACCGCAACGGTGACGTTGAACGCGCCGATCACCGCGCATAATCTCACCTTCGACGTCAGCACCACCTATACTCTGACCGGCAGCACGCTGACGCTTGCCGGCGCGATACCGACGATCACCATCAACGGTACCGCCACGGTCAATTCGATTCTTGCCGGCAACGCCGGACTGACAAAGGCGGGCGCCGGCGTCCTGACCCTCACCGGCGCCAACGCCTTCAGCGGCGGCTTGAACGTCACTGCGGGCACGCTGAACGTGAGCGGCGATTCTTCGCTTGGCGCCGCGAGCAATGGCATTGCCTTGGCGGCAGGCACCACCCTGCGAAGCACCGGCGCGCTGGCCGCTGGCCGCGTCGTGACTTTGCTCTCCGGCTCTTCCGCAATTGGTGGAGGCGTCGGCTCGGCCCACATCACCGGAGCCGGCGGCTTTACCCTAGCCGCAGCGACGACGCTGAGTGACGACACCAATGATTTCACCGGTGGGGTAGGTATCGATAGCGCCAACCTGTCCTTCACATCGATTCGCAATCTGGGCGAGGCGAGCGCCCTGGGGGCGGCGACCACGGCGGCCAACGGCGCAGTCTTCGTCCGCAATGCCTCCGCCGTTTATATCGGTAGCGGCGACACCTCAAACCGCAGCTGGAACATGGCGCCCTTCACCGGCTCCTCCGCTCTGTACAATCAGGGGACCGGCACGCTGACGGTGACCGGAGACATAGTCGCGGGGGGCGGGTATTCAGCGTCTGTCATTTTGGGTGCGCAGACCGCGGATCTGGCACTGCTGGGCGTCATCAGCAGCAATCTTGCAACTCGGCCGTTTGTATTCACCGGCGGCGGGACAAACCGCAGCATTACGTTGAATGGCGCCAACACCTTCGGCGGTGCCGTCACGATCCAGGCCGTCACCGTAAGGGCAAACGTACTGGCCGACCAGGGCGCCACCAGTTCGCTGGGGACGGGTGCCGGCGTAGGGACGATCTCGCTCAGCAACGGCGTGCTGTCCTATATCGGTACCGGAAGCAGCACCAATCGCGGGCTGTCGATCAATGGCGGCAGCAGCGTCCTCAACGACGGTACGGGCGCGCTTGCTCTTAGCGGAGCAGTTGCGTTCAATGCCGCCGCTCCGGCGGACACTTTCACTCTCGGCGGTAGCTTCGCGGGTAGTAACACCTTGTCGGGCGTGATCTCAGGCGCCGGCAACCTCGTCATGAACGGCGGCGCAGGCAATGCATGGCTGCTCAGCGGAGCCAACAGCTTCACCGGCGTGACCACCGTCACCAGCGGAACCCTGCAGGCGGGCAGCAGCCAGGCCTTCGGCACGTCGAATGCGATGGTTGTCAACGGCGGCGCGCTGGACCTGAATACCCGCGCGATCGAGGTCGCCTCGCTCGCTGGCACTGGGGGCGCCGTAGCGCTGACCGGCGCCGATCTGACAGTCAACGGCGGGGCTAGCACGAGCTATGCCGGCAGCATCACCGGCACCGGCGGCCTGGTCAAGCGCGGCACGAGCACGCTGACGCTGACGGGACAAAGCACTTACACCGGCGGCACGACGATCAATGGGGGCACGCTGGCGCTGAATTTTGCCGCGACCGCCGGTGGACCGACGAGCAACCTCATAGCCGCTTCGTCGGCGCTCAACATGGGTGGCGGCACTCTCGCCATCACCGGCGCTGCCGGTGAAGCCGACGTCCAGACCTTCAACGGTTTGAACGTCACTTCCGGCAACAACAAGATCAATGCGACCTCTGGCGCCGGCGGCAGCACAACCGTCAATTTCGGCGCCATCAACCGCACCGGCGGTCTTATCGATTTCGGCCTGCCGAGCACCGGCGCCTTCACCACCACCAATGCTGACGGCGCGCTGGGTGGGTGGGCCACGGTCAACGGGGCTGATTACGCGCAGGTGGTCGGCGGCAACATCACCGCCTTCACGGCCTATGTGAACAAGGACAATGCCGCCACCTGGGTAAACGGCGACATCGTTTCCGACCAAGGTGGTGTGGCCAATTCCCCATACACCGGCACAGTGACTGGCAGCGTAGCGTTGGGTGGTCTCAAACATACGGCCGCAAACAATTCGACTGTGACGGTGGGTGCCGGCAACACGCTGAGCGTTGACGGAGCCATCATCGTCGCTGCTTCGGTGGGTAATGCCAGCCAGACTATACAGGGGGGATCGATCACCGGCGGAGCGGGCGGTGGTACGCTGGGCGTTATCCAGAACAGTACGGGTACAGGCACCTTCACCATTGCCTCGACCATCGTCGACAATGGCGGGGGGACCGGCTTTGCCAAGGCAGGAGCCGGCAGAGTCGCGCTCTCCGCCCTCAACACCTATACCGGCCCAACCACGATCAGTGGCGGCACGCTGTCGGTCAACACGGTTGCCAATGGCGGTCAGGCGAGCGCGATAGGCGCATCTAACAGCGCCTCCTCCAACCTCGCCATCGAGGGCGGGACGCTGCAATATACGGGCACGACTGCAACGAGCGACCGCGGTTTCACGTTGGCCACAAGCGGTGCCGTGACCGCCGGCACCATCGATGTCAGCTCTGCTGGAACCAATCTGACGTTTTCCGGTCAGGTCACCAGTCCTGACAGTGCCGGTCTCACCAAGACCGGCGCCGGTACGCTGACGCTTTCGAACGCAACCAGCAATTATTCGGGGGTGACCACTGTCAGCGCAGGCACGCTGTCGGTCGGCACGCTGGCCAATGGCGGCGTTGCCAGCGGCATCGGTGCTTCCAGCAGCGCCTCCACCAATCTGGTTCTGCAGAATGGCGGCACGCTTCAATACACCGGTGCAAACGTCACCAGCGACCGCGGCTCCACGGTGGGTACTGGTGGTGGCGTTGTTGGCGTGAGCAACGCCGCGTCGACACTGACGCTGGGCGGTACGGCGATCGGCACGGGATCCCTTACCAAGGCCGGGGTAGGCACGCTGGTGCTGTCCGGCACCAACACCTACAGCGGAGGTACCACCATCAGTGCCGGCACGCTGCGCGCCGGGTCTACCCAGGCGTTCGGGACGGGCCTGATGACGCTGGCCAACACGGCCGGCGCGACGCTGGACCTCAACGGCTTCAACGCAAGCGTGAGCGCATTACAGGGCGGCGGCCCCAGTGGCGGCAATGTCGTCCTCGGCACGGCCACGCTGACGCTGAGCGGCGGCACCGGCACCTACGCCGGTGTGATCAGCGGCACGGGCGGCGTGACGCGTAGCGGCGCTGGCGTCCAGACCATGTCGGGCTGCGGCAACACCTATTCCGGCGCAACCACAATCAATGGCAGCACCATCAGCACCGACTGCCTTGCCGACGGCTTGCAGGCCAGCGGAATCGGCGCCTCCTCTGCCGCGTCCGGCAATCTTGTCCTCACCGCTGGCGGCATTCTCAACTACACCGGCGGCTCCGTCAGCATCAATCGCGGCTTCACCCTGCAATCCGGTGACGGCAACGTGGTCGTCGCAACAGGCACGACGACGCTAGGATTCAGCGGACAGGTAACTGGGGCTGGCAGGCTGCGAAAGGGGGGCGCCGGCGTCCTGCTCTTGTCCGGCGCCAACAACTACTCTGGAGACACGGTCGTCGACGCTGGCATCTTGCGGGCGGGCTCCACCAGTGCTTTCGGCACAGGCGGCATGTTCATGCAGAACGTCGCCGGCGCAACCTTGGACCTGGCCGGCTACAATGTCTCAGTGCTTAACCTTCAGAACGGCGGACCTCTCGGGGGCAACGTGACGCTGGGATCAGGTACGCTGACAATCACCAACGGCAGCAACGCCTCCTACGCGGGTGCCATCAGTGGCACGGGCGGGCTGCGCAAGAGCGGGGGCCCAGGGGCCGCCCAGGTCCTGACGGGTTGCGGGAGTAGCTACACTGGCTCCACCGTGATCGATTCGGGCTTCCTTTACGTGACCTGCCTGGCCGACGGCGGCGCCAACAGTTCGATCGGCGCATCGAGCGCGGCAGCCAGCAATCTGGTGCTCAATGGCGGTACGCTCACCTACACCGGGCTCGGCGGCAGCACGAACCGTCAGTTCACGCTTGGCGCAGCCGGCGGCACGCTCGACGCCTCTGGCAGCGGCCCGATCAGTTTCACCAGCGCCGCTCCGGTCGCGCTTGCTGGCACCAATACCGCCCGCACGCTGACGCTTAGCGGCAGCAATACCGGCAACAACAGCCTTGCCGCGCAAATCACGGACAACGGCTCGGGAAAGACGGCGCTTACCAAAACCGGTACCGGTACCTGGGTTGTGACCAACGCCGGCAGCACCTATACCGGCGTTACCACCATCAGCGGCGGTGTGCTTGCCGTCGACAAGCTGGCCAATGGTGGACAGGCGAGTTCTGTCGGCGCGTCTTCCTCGCTCGCTTCAAATCTTGTCATCGGCAGCGGCTCGACGCTGCGCTACACCGGCGCCGGCGACACCACCGACCGCCTGTTCACGCTCTCGACCGGAACGAGCTTCATCGAATCGTCCGGCACGGGCGCGATCGTCTTCAGCAATACTGGGTCGGCCGCCTATACCGGCTCTGGCAATCGCACACTGGCGCTTGGGGGCACCAATACCGGCCTCAACACTATGGGCGGCACCATCGTCGATGGTCCCGGCGGTCCAACCACGCTGGCCAAGAATGACAGCGGCACCTGGGTGCTGACGGGCAACAACACATTCACCGGCAACACAGTCGTCAATAACGGCAATCTGATGATCGGCAATGGCGGCACGTCAGGCAATGCAGGCGCCGGCAACGTGATCGTCGCCAATGCAACGTCCACGCTCTCCTTCAACCGCAGCGACACTTTTGGTTTCACGGGAACGCTGAGCGGCGCGGGCAACATCGCGCAGATCGGCACCGGCACCACAGTGCTCACCTCGGCGGGCAACACCATCGGCGGCACCACCAGCGTCAACGCCGGCACGCTGCAGGTGAACGGCGCCCTGACCACGGCGACGATCGCCATGAATGGCGCCGGCACGCTGACCGTGAACGGCACCGTGCAGGGTCCCGGCGCCACGTCGTCGACGGTGACCGGCGATGCCGGGGCGAGCACGATCAGCGTCAATTTGGGCGGCACGTTGCTGGCCAATGGCGACCTCGGCGGCGGCAACGACACGGTGAATGTCAGCGGCACGCTCAATACGGGCGCCGCCGCGCTGAACCTCGGCGCCGGCAACGATACGCTGGTTCTCAACGATGCCGCCGCGATCAGCGGCGTTGGTGTCAACGCCGGCACCGGCGGCGAGAGCGGTGCAGGCGATACGCTTCGGGTGGTCACCGCGATAAATCGCACGCTGCAGGGCGCCAGCGTCAGCGGGTTCGAGAGCCTGGACAAGCAGGGCATCGGAACGCTGACGCTTTTCGGAGACCACAGCTACAGCGGCGGGACGACGATCAGCGGCGGGGTGCTGCAGGTCGGCAATGGCCCAACGGCGGCCACGCTGAACACGCCGACTGTCGTCAACAATGGCGCTCTAAATTTCGCCCTGAACAACGACTATACCTTCGGCGGGACGATCACCGGCTCGGGAAGAGTGTCGAAGAACAATCTCGGCACGACCACGCTCACTGCGGACAATAGTTACGCTGGTACGACAACTGTCCTTGGCGGAACACTCATCGTCGACGGCAACCAGTCGGGCGCGACCGGAACCACCACCGTTGGTCCAAGTGCTACCTTGGGCGGCAAGGGAACGATAGGCGGCAGCGCGAACGTCTCCGGCGCGCTTGCCCCAGGTGCTCCCGGCAACGCCGCCGGGACACTGACGATCAACGGCAGTCTGGGCCTCACCAGCAGCGCGGCTCTCAACTACAATTTCGGCCAGGCGAATGTGGCCGGCGGCGCGTTCAACGATCTGGTCAATGTCGGCGGCAATCTGACGCTGGACGGGACGCTGAACGTGACACAGAGCCCCGGTGGCACGTTCGGCCCTGGCGTCTACCGTGTCATCAACTACAACGGCTCCTTGACGAACAATGGCCTCAACGTCACCGACCCAAATTATGTCGTGCAGACCTCGGTCGCCAACCAGGTCAATTTGGTCAATTCGGCGGGGCTGCAACTCAGCTACTGGGACGGCGATGCCGGTCCGCACTCCAACAGCATCGTCAATGGCGGCAATGGCACATGGCGCGCCGCCGGCGACCAGAACTGGACCGATTCCACCGGCCTTTTCGCCGCTCCTTTCGCCAAAGCCAGCTTCGCGATTTTCCAAGGCGCCGCGGGCACCGTCACCGTCGACAACACCAACGGCCAGGTACAGGCCGCGGGGATGCAGTTTGCCAGCAACGGCTATCTGGTCCAGGGCGCCCCGATCGACCTGGTCGGCGGCGCGAGCATCATCCGCGTCGGCGACGGCACGGGGGCCGGTGCAGCCTACGTCGCGACGATCAATTCGAGCCTGACCGGCAACAGCCAGTTGGTGAAGACCGATCTCGGCACGCTGGTTCTCTCGGGTACCAACAGCTATACCGGCGGCACGAGCATCAATGGCGGAACAGTCCGGATCTCGCAGGACGCCAATCTCGGCAACGCAGCGGGCGGCCTGTCGTTCAGCGGCGGCACGCTGAACACGACTGCCGACATTGCGAGCGGGCGTGCCGTTACGCTCGCCGGCGCCGGCACGTTCCTGACCAATGGCGGCACGACGACCACATTGACCGGAGGCATCACCGGGGCAGGCGGGCTGACCAAGGACGGCGCCGGCACGCTGGTGATCGCCGGCGATGCCACGCATTCGGGCGGCACGACGATCGCCGCGGGCATCCTGCAGGTCGGCAATGGGGCGACGGCCGGCACGCTGGCCGGCAACGTGACCAACAACGCTGTCCTGGCCTTCAATCGTTCGGACAGCCTGACCTTTGGTGGCGCGATCACCGGCACGGGCGCCGTACGGCAGATCGGAACCGGCACCACGGTGCTGACGGCCAACAGCAGCTACAGCGGCGGCACGACGATCTCGGCCGGCACGCTGCAGCTCGGCAATGGCGGCTCTGCGGGCTCGTTCACCGGCGACGTGACGGACAATGGCACGCTGGCGTTCAACCGCTCGGATAACTTCACCTTCGGCGGCACTATCAGCGGCACAGGCTTCGTGAGGCAGTTCGGCAGCGGCACGACCACCCTGACCGCAAACAACATCTATACGGGCGCGACCGTGATCGACGGGGGCACGCTTCTGGTCGATGGCGACCAGTCGGCGGCCACAGGCCTCACATCCGTCAATGCAGGCGGCACGCTCGGCGGCACAGGCATCATCGGCGGCGATGTCTTTGTCTTCAACGGCGGTGCAATGAATCCGGGCGACCTCGGCGACGTGCCAGGAACGCTCACCATCAACGGCGATCTGGCCCTCGCCAGCGGTGCGACCCTCAACTACGATTTCGGCCAAGCGAACGTGGCTGGCGGCGCCTTCAACGACCTGACCGAAGTGGGCGGCGACCTCGTTCTTGACGGTACGCTCAATGTCGCCGTTTCTCACGGGGGGACCTTCGGTCCGGGCCTCTACCGGGTGATCAGCTATGATGGCACCTTGATCAACAATGGGCTGGAAATCGGCACCATCCCTTCGCCAGACTTCTTCGTGCAGACGTCGGTCGCTCATCAGGTCAACCTGGTCAACACGGCCGGCCTGACGCTGAACTACTGGGACGGCGCCGCCGGACCGAAGAACGACGGCGCTGTCAATGGCGGCGACGGGCTCTGGCAGGCTTCGGCCGGCAACGACAACTGGACCGACAGCGCCGGTACCGTCAACGCTCCCTTCACCGACAGCGCATTTGCCATTTTTGCCGGCGTGGCCGGAACCGTATCGGTCGACAACAGCCTGGGCGGCGTCAGCGCTTCCGGAATGCAGTTTGCCACGGGGGGCTACCTGATCCAGGGCAATGACATCGCCCTGGTCGGTCCGCAGTCGATCATTCGTGTCGGCGACGGCACGGCCGCCAGCGCGGCCTACAGCGCGACGATCAGTTCGAACCTGACCGGCAATACCCAGTTGGTGAAGACCGATCTCGGCACGTTGCTTCTGGCCGGGACCAACAGCTACACCGGCGGCACGGCCATCAACGGTGGTACGCTGCAGGTAGCGAACGACGGCAACCTGGGTGCCGCGGCCGGAGCGCTCAGCTTCGATGGCGGCACGCTGCGCAATACCGAGGCCTTCAGTTCCGCCCGCGACGTGACGCTCAATGCCGGCGGCGGCACCTTCGAGACCAATGCCGGTCTGACACTGTCGGGCCTGATCGGCGGCGCGGGCGGGTTCACCAAGACCAGCGGCGGCGCGCTTACCCTCACCGGCGCCAACAGCTACACCGGCCCGACCACGGTCTCGGCCGGCAGCCTGTTCGTCAATGGCAACCAAAGCGGGGCAACCGGGCTCACCTCGGTCCAGAGCGGCGCCACGCTCGGTGGCACCGGCACGCTCGGCGGCGACGTTACAATCGCCGACGGCGCCACGCTGTCTCCCGGTGCGGCCGATGGCACTCCAGGCACGCTCGCGATCGCCGGCAATTTGTCGCTCTCGGGCGGCTCGATCCTGAACTACAGCTTCGGTCAGGCGAATGTTGCAGGCGGCGCGCTCAACGACCTGACCACGGTCGGCGGCAATCTGGTGCTTGACGGCACGCTCAACGTCTCGGTTTCGCCAGGCGGCACGTTCGGCCCCGGCGTCTACCGGGTGTTCAACTACAACGGTACCCTGACCAATAACGGGCTGTCGGTCGGGACGATCCCGTCGACGGATTATTTCGTGCAGACGGCAATCGCCAACCAGGTGAACCTCGTCAACACTGAAGGGCTGACACTGAATTACTGGGACGGGGCTGCTGGTCCGAAGTTCAACGGCGTCATCGATGGCGGCGACGGTGTGTGGCAGAATTCGACCGGCAACGACAATTGGGCAGACAGCACAGGCGCGGTCAATGCCCCCTTCACGGACAGCGCGTTCGCGATCTTCGCGGGCGCGGCAGGCACGGTAACGGTGGACAACGGCCTCGGCCAGGTCGCGGCTTCCGGCATGCAGTTCCTGACCGACGGCTATGTCATCCAGGTCGGTCCCGTCGCGTTGGCCGGCGGACCGACATCGACCGTCCGTGTCGGCGATGGCACGGCGGCCGGAGCCGGCATCACGGCCACCATCGCCGCGCAGCTGACTGGCAACACCCAGCTGGTCAAGACCGATCTCGGGACGCTGGTGCTGACCGGCACCAACAGCTACACCGGCGGCACGGCCATCAATGGCGGCACGCTGCAGGTCTCCACCGACGGCAATCTCGGCGATGCGGCCGGCGCTCTCGCTTTCAACGGCGGCACGCTGCACACGACGGCGAGCTTCAACAGTGGCCGCGCGATGAACCTTCTCGGCCAAGGCACGGTGCTCACCGACGCCGGCACGACGCTGACCTGGGACGGGACCCTGGCCGGCGCCGGCACCCTGACCAAGAGCGGCACGGGGACGATGGCCATCGCCTCGGACAGCTCGGGCTTTGCCGGCACGACGTCGATCGATGCTGGTACGCTCGCCGTGTCGGGCAGCCTGTGCGGCATCGTCAATGTGAACGCGGGCGGCCGTCTCCAGGGCACCGGCACTGTCTGTGACACCAACAACTTCGCCGGCGGCGTCATCGCGGCCGGCAATCCCGGCGTGCCTGGCACGCTGACGGTGGCCGGCAACTATGTCGGCAATGGCGGCGTGCTGGAGATCGAGACTGTGCTCGGCGGTGATGCTTCACCCACCGACAAGCTCGTGGTCACCGGCAATACGTCGGGCGCCACCGATCTGAAGGTCGTCAATCTGGGCGGCGGCGGGGCGCAGACCGTCGAAGGCATCAAGGTGGTCGATATCGGCGGCACGTCGGCGGGCACCTTCAGCCTGCTTGGCGACTATGTCTTCCAGGGCGAGCAGGCCGTGGTCGGCGGCGCCTACGCATACAGGCTCTACAAGAACGGCGTCAGCACACCGGCCGATGGCGATTGGTATCTGCGCTCGGCCCTGGTCAACGGCGATCCCGATCCGCAGCCGCTCTATTCGCCCGGCGTGCCTCTCTACGAGGCCTATGAAGGGGTGCTGCAGGCCTTCAATGAACTGGGCACCATGCAGCAACGCATTGGCAATCGGTCGTGGGGCGAGGGTGCTACGCCGCAAGGTGCGGACCTGCCAAGCCAGGGCTCGGTCGACGGCAAGGCGATATGGGCGCGCATCGAAGCTGCCCATGCCGAGATCAAGCCGGAGACGTCGACCTCCGGCACGAACTATGACGTGACCACCTGGAAGCTGCAGGCCGGCGTCGATGGCCTGCTGCACGAAAGCGACGCCGGTACCCTGATCGGAGGGATTACGGCCCACTACGGAACCGCGTCGTCGGACGTCTCCTCGATCTTCGGGGCAGGGTCGATCGCTGCCACCGGCTACGGCGTCGGCAGCACGCTCACCTGGTTCGCCAGCGGTGGCTTTTACGTCGACGCGCAGGCTGAGGCGACATGGTATGACAGTGACATCCGGTCGGCCACGCTGGGCACCACGCTTGCGGACGGCAACAACGGTTTCGGCTACGGGCTGAGCATCGAGACCGGACAGAAGATCGCCCTCAACGGCAACTGGTCGCTGACGCCGCAGGCCCAGCTTGCCTATTCGTCGGTCGACTTCGACGCGTTCACCGACCCGTTTGGCGCCGTCGTGTCGCCCGGCAGCAGCAACAGCCTCGTCGGCCGGCTCGGCCTCTCCGCGGACTATGAAGACCAGTGGGTGGACGATGCGGGGCAAGTCAGCCGCTCGCACATTTACGGGCTCGGCAACCTTTACTACGACTTCCTCGACGGAAATGATGTCGATGTGTCTGGCACGAAACTGGTCAGCGAAAATCAGGCGCTGTGGGGCGGTGTCGGCCTTGGTGGCTCGCTGAGCTGGGCGGACGGTCGCTACGCCGTCTTCGGAGAAGGGACAGCGCGGACAAGCCTCAAGGATTTTGGCGATAGCCACGCCCTGGGCGCCAAGCTCGGGTTCGCTGTGAAATGGTAGCGGCGATCAAGCTGGACATGTCGACTTTGGCTTGAGGGTCGTGTCCGGCACGGCTATGGAATCCGGACTTGCGGGCCACCCGGCTCGTCGCCCTCGGACGTTTCCTTACCGGCTGCCGGCATCAAGTACCAGGCTCGAATCCGAAGCACCCTGGCGCTCGATCACAGGGATGCCAGCGCGCTGGACATGCGCTCCAGCCCTTGGCGCAACAGGGGACGCGGGCAGCCGACATTCAGGCGAATGAAGCCTTCGCCGCCAGGCCCATAGACGCGGCCGTCATAGAGATTAACCCCGGCCCGATCGACAAAGAACTTCTGAATTCCACCCACTCGGCGATCGAGCGCGCACGCGTCCAACCACACCAGAAACGATGCGTCGGGCCGCATGGGCGTGATGCCTGGAAGGTGTTCACCGGCGAACTCGCAAACCAGATCGATGTTGCCGGCGATGTAGTGCGTGAGTTGGTCGAGCCACGGCGCGCCGCTGCTGTAAGCAACCTCCAAAGCCAGGCGGCCGAAAAAGTTCGCATTCACCATGAATGACGCCTGCATTGCGGCAAGAAGCGCCTCGCGGCGCTTTTTGCTGGCTACCGAAATCGTTGCCGAAGGAACCCCGGCAAGATTGAAAGTCTTCGTTGGAGCGGTGCAGATGAACGATTTCTCCGCAGCATCTTCCGAGATGGAGGAGAAGACGATGTGAGGACGATCCGACAACCTTATGTCGCAGTGAATGTCGTCCGATATGACCAGGATCCCATGGCGCTCGCAGATGTCGTTGAGCGCCGCCAATTCTTCGCGTGTCCAGGCCATTCCGGCAGGGTTGTGAGGATTGCACAGCAGGAATGCCTTGGCACCGCCGGCCGCCAGTTTCTCGAAATCCTCGAGATCGAGTTCATATCTGTTGTTCTGCAGCCTCAGCCGGTTCGTAAGCAGAACGCGGCCGTTTCCCTGAACCACTTCGAAATAGGGCGAGTACACGGGCGACTGCACAATGACGCCGTCACCGGGCTTGGTGAAGGTTCGCAGTATCGCATCCACCGACGGCATGATCGCCGGCGCGGGAAGCAAGGTCTCCAGTTTCGGCGACCAGTTGTGCCGGTGCGCGAACCACGATTGCACGATCTCATAGTGGCGCGGATCGCGGCGTGTGTAGCCGTAAATGCCATGCTCCGCGGCCTCGCGCAGTCGCGCGATGACGGTTTCCGGAGCGCGGAAATCCATATCCGCCGTCCACAGCGACAGCAGGTCCTGGCCCTCGACCTGAGGAGAGAACTCGTCCCACTGGTTGGCCCATTTGACGGATCCGAACTGCTGACGGTCGTGGATCTGGTCGAAATCTATTCCCGCGATATGTCGTTGCCCAAGCGCCGATGCGGGCGTGTCTGCACAAGCCATTTGATGGTCACCTTGCCGCGGGCATTGCTTGTGGCATCATCAGCGCCTCCTAGGATTTGTGGCCACGCGCCAATTGGCGCTCCATAGATTGCGAGTAACGCGACATGCCGAAGCAAAAGCTCCAGTAGACCAACCCCGCAAAGAGGTAGCCGGTTGATGAGATCGTCGGGCCTGCCCAGTTCGGATCGACGCGCGCCGTTTCAACGGCCTTCAGGAAATCCGCGATGCCGACGATGGCGACCAGAGTCGTGTCTTTGAACAGACCGATGAAGGTCGAGACGATGCTCGGTATGACGATCGTCAACGCCTGAGGGAGGACGATCAGGCGCATCATGTCGAAGTAGCCGATCCCGAGCGCCTTGGCCGCTTCGTGTTGGCCCTTCGGGATCGCCTGAAGGCCGGCTCTCACGACCTCGGCCATATAGACGGACGAGAACAACGCTATCGCGATGAGCGGGCGCAACAGTCGATCAGGCGTCAGATAATCCGGGACGAAGAGCGGCATCATGAAGTTCGCCATGAACAACACTGTGATAAACGGCACGCCGCGGACGACTTCGATGAACGTGACGCAAACCGTCTTGACGAAAGGGAGTTCCGACCTGCGTCCAAGCGCCAGGACAACCCCGATCGGAAGCGAGAAGACGATACCCACGATCGACATCAGCAACGTGATCAAGAGACCGCCCCAGAGCGTCGTATCGATGACAGGCAAATGAAGCCAGGCAACGCCGCGCACGAGAACGAACGCGGCCACGGGGTAGACCAGGAAGAACAGCAACGCCGCCATTTTGCGCCGCGGAGCCTTCGTCCACAGGAGCCAAACGATGAGGATGGCACCGATCGCCTGCGCAAGGTCCACGCGCCACCGCTCGGAAACCGGATACGCGCCGTATCGCAGGTAGTCGAACTTCTCGGCGATGAAAGGCCAGCAAGCCCCCTGGCTGTTCGTACGGCAAGCTTCGTGGCCGCCGCTCCAGACCGCGTTGAAGATCGCAAAGCTCAGGAAGTGATGCAGCAGCCACGCGGCGAGGAGGACAAAGCATATTGTCAGCGCGCCTGAAGACGGCGTCGAAAACAGGTTCTTTTTCATCCAGCTCACTGGACCCGGTCGAACGTCCGCGGGAGGCGCCATGGCTGGTATGAGCGCGCTGATCACAATTGGCGAACGCATGGACTGATCGCTCATCCGTCACCTTTCAACAATTGCAAAATGTCGGTTACACGCGTTCATGACCAACGACGTGGCAAGGGAGATGACGAGATAGACCGACAGGGTAATCGCCATGACCTGGACGGCGGCTCCGGTCTGATTGAGCACCGTGCCGGCAAAGATCTGAACGAGGTCGGGATAGCCGATGAACACGGCAAGCGACGAGTTCTTGATGAGGTTGAGATACTGGCTTGTCAAAGGGGGAATGATGATGCGCAGCGCCTGGGGAACGACGACCAGACGAAGCGTCTTGCCCGGCGCCAGCCCCAGCGCATGCGCAGCCTCGGTCTGGCCCTTTGGCACTGCCTGGATTCCACCTCGCACGATCTCGGCGATGTATGAACCGGTGTAGACCGACAGACCGATCAGGAGAGCGGCAAACTCCGGATAGAGCTGATGCCCGCCTTGAAAATTGAAACCCCGCAGCTGCGGAGCGACGAACGAGACCGGCTCGCCAGCCGCCAGGAAAAGGACCAACGGAAATCCTATCAAGGTCGCCAGACTGACCAGAAGCACCGGCAGCTGCTTGCCCGTCCGTCTCTGGACGCTCCTGGCGCGAAACCAGAATGCAACGCAGCAGGAAATGGCCGCAACGAATGCCAGGCCCACCAGACCCGCTCCCGGATGCAAATGAATCTCCGGAACGATGAGGCCGCGATTGTTGAGGTAGATGCCGCCGGGAATGGCGATGGACGCCTTCGGCGAGGGCAACGGCTTGAGGACGGCGTTGTACCAGAACAGCAGCTGCAGCAATAACGGAACATTGCGCACAAGCTCGACATAGGCGGTCGCCACCTTCGAAACGATCCAGTTCGGCGACAGGCGGGCAACGCCGATGACGAAGCCAAGCAACGTCGCAAACAGGATTGCGAGGAGACTGACGTAGAGGGTGTTGACCACTCCCACCCAGAACGCCTGACCGTAGCTGGACAATGCATCGTACGGTATCAGGGTTTGATTGATGTCGAAGCCGGCAGACTCATTCCAAAAGTCGAATGAGAGCGGAATCCCCCGGACCCGCATATTCGATGCAGTCTGCATGCCGATGCCCAGCGCCAAGGCCAGCAGGCAGCCGGCGAGCAAGAGCTGGTAGAGGATGCCCCGCACCTTCGTATCGTGCAGCGACAACCTCCTGCGCGACGGCGCGGGAAGCGACAAATGGGACATGGCCTGTTCCTATCCGGTCCGTGCAAGGCGCTGACGGTAACACGCCAGCGCCTTGCAACCATGCTTTGCTTAAAGCGCGTCGCGTTTGAACGGACTCAGGCGACGCGCTTTAGGGTCTTTGTTTTTATGCATGTCGTGTCTCAAAACCGGGGCCATTTTTGAGCGACATGCGTTAGCGGATCGGCGGAGCGTATTGAACGCCGCCTTGGTTCCAGAGCGCGTTCATGCCGCGCTCCATTTTCAGCGGCGAATCCTTGCCGACATTGCGATCAAACACTTCGCCGTAATTGCCGACCTGCTTGATCACCTCGACCGGCCAGTTATCGCCGAGTCCGATGTCCTTGCCTATGCTGCCGTCCACGCCAAGCAAGCGGCGGATGCTGGGGTTGTCCGACGATTTCATGGCATCGACGTTCTTGGAGGTGACCCCGTATTCCTCCGCGGCCACCATGACGTAGAGCGTCCACTTCGCCACATTGAGCCACTGGTCGTCACCCTGCCGCACGGCCGGGCCAAGCGGCTCCTTGGAGATCAGCTCGGGAAGAACAATGCTGTCGTCCGGCTTGGCCATGCGAAGCCGCGACGCGTTCAAGGTGGAGGTGTCTGCGGACAAGACGTCGCAACGTCCCTCCTCATAAGCCTTCACTACAGCTTCCTCGTCTGCGAAACCAACCGTCGTGTACTTGATCGACTGCGAGCGAAAATAGTCGGCAAGGTTCAACTCGGTCGTGGTGCCCTGGGTGACGCATATCGATGCGCCGTCGAGCCCCTTGGCCGACGTGATGTTGTCGGCCTTGCGCACCATGAATCCCTGGCCGTCATAGAAATACGTGCCGGCAAACAGTATGCCTAGCGACGTATCGCGGGACGATGTCCAGGTTGCGTTGTGGGCGAGAATGTCGATCTCTCCCGACTGCAAGGCGGTGAAGCGATCCTTTGGCGTCAATGGGATGAACTTGACCTTTTGCGCGTCCCCGAGCACGGCAGCGGCCACGGCGCGACAATAATCGACGACAAATCCGGTCCATTTGCCTTCATTGTCGGGAAGGCTGAAGCCAGCCGTGGCCGAATTCGTGCCACAGGTCAGCACGCCATTTTTCTTGACATTATCGAGGGTTGCGGACCACGCCGAGGAGGCGGTGCACGCGATGGCGAGGGCAAGTAGGCCCTTGAACGTTGATCTCATTTCGGCATTCCCCTGTTATTGTAGAAGGGAATGTGCTCTCCAGCCCAAGTATTCGTCAAATCGATTGTTCTCATGGTGAAAATGAGCGCTGCTCATAGTTGCGAAGCACTCCCAGCTGAAAAGCGGTTGAGTGGTGAAGCAGCGCGCGCGACCTATTTTACGGCCGACCCCGGTGCTCCGACGGTGCCTTGGTGTCTCTTGCTCCGCGATTCGTTGTAGATTCCCACGATGATTTCCCGGAGCCACCTGGTTCCCGGGTCATTCGCCATCTGGCGGTGAACAATAAGCCAGGCATTCACATTCGCTATCGGAAGGGGTGGCGGGACCAACGTCACCTCACTCCTCTCATCCAGCATTTGCAGGATGGCATCACCGCAATGGGTAATCAGTTCAGTGCCGCGAAGCGCCCAGGGCAGCACCGGATAGTTCGAGATGGTCGCAACGACATTGCGGCGAAGACCCATCTGTTTGAGGGCGGCATCCGCGAGGCCTTCCGCCAGGCCATCTGCGGAAATCTGGAGGTGGGAACTGGCCAGATAGGTTTCCAGCGTCATTGCGCTTCTGGCGATCTTGCTTCCGCTCCACACTGCGCAAAACAATCGGTCCTGGCCAAGCTCCACCTTCAAGAGACCTGGGTCGTCGCGTATCGCTGCTCCCGTCAGCGCGCAGTCAACTTGTCTCAGATAGACCGATGAACCGATTTCGGGTCCGTTTGCGGGAATGACGTTCAGCGTCGCGCCAGGAGCTTGCCTGGAAAATTCTCGAATGAGGCCCGGGATGAAAACCATGGCATGATAATCTGTAAGTCCAACGCGAAAGTTGCGCCGCGTCGTTGCTGGATTGAAGATCTGATGCCGGTCGATCGATGCGCGGATCGTTGCGAGTGCGGCGGAAATATTCGACAGCAGCTCAACTGCCCGGGGAGTTGGCCGCATCTCGCCGCCATCTCTGGTGAACAATTCATCCTGCAATAGATACCGAAGCTTCGACAGGGAGTGGCTTACAGCTGATTGTGTTCTGCCCAATTCGGTAGCCGCCCGCGTCACGCTCCTTTCCCGCATCATCACGTCAAAGACCCGCAATAGATTGAGGTCGATATCGTTATAATTCATGGAATTACCTCATCTGCGACCTGAGACCGCACCAGGCGGCACTAACGCGTTGGTTGCGACGGTGACAGATGGGGCACGAAGAGTGAAGACAGAGGTCCGGCTACGCCTTTGAAACTCTGGCGGTTGAACAGGTGACGGCGACCGCCGGATCGCTCCGCGGCATTTCTGCGCCTGGCTTGGCGAGCAAGCCGGCAATCCGCCATGAACCCAGGGCGAGCATGTGAAGTAAAGTCAGCCGCACCCGCTGGGATGGGAAATCGCAGCGGTTTCAATGGCTTGATAATGGCGGAGAGAGCGGGATTCGAACCCGCGTTACGGTCTCCCGTAAACACACTTTCCAGGCGTGCGCCTTCAACCACTCGGCCACCTCTCCGTCCTTGCATTCGCGCCCGGCCGGTTTTGCCACGCGGGTTGGGGAGATGCATCCCTTTGGGATTTGCGGGAAGACCCGCTTGATGGACACCGCCAACCAGCGGATGCCCTTCCCGGCGCCCGTCAATCAAACAGGCGCGGGGCTCATCTAGTCGATCCGGCGCCGAATGCCAAGCCATAACGGCAGTCTATTCGCTTTGCCGGCCATGCATCGTTTCGCGGGGCGTTGAACGGCTCCGCTTCTAAGGCGCTTCGGTTCTGAATGGTGTGCACGGGCAAGGCGGCAGGGCCGGCCGCGCTTGACTTCGCCCCTCGCCACCTGTCGAGTGCGGCGGAGGCTTTGCGGGGGCAACGTCCAGACGTGACATCGAGCAATGAACAGCCGGCCAGCGGAACGCCGGCCGGAGGCATGCCAGGCGGGCTGACGCCCGCAGGGCCTCCGGACAGCGGGCTGTCCTTCGTGCCCGTGGTCTGGCTCCTCTTCGTCATGGCATGGTCGGTCTACTGGCTGGTCTCGGCGCGGTGGCTGTTCGAGAGTTCCGGCGTGCCGGACAGGATCTTCTATTTCGTGCTTGGCGGACTGGCCTTTGACATCGTCACCATCGTGTGGGGGCTTTATCTGCTCGGCCTCGCCTTCAGCCGTTCCGCGCGCTTTCCGCGTCATTTCACCATCTGGCAGATCACCACCATCGCCTGGCGGCTGGCCGAGCAGGTCTATGCGCTGACCGTGCCCGATTTCACCGTCTCCGCCAGGGAGCTTGCGATCGCCGCCACCGAAATCGTCATCGGCCTGTTTTGCATTTACCTGCTGCGCCGCCGCGACGAGGCCAAGGCCTTTTATGCAAGGCCGGAAGCGCAGGCATCGTCAGCCTTTAGTTCGATCGTCGCCGCGCTGGCCGGCATCATCCTCGGCGCCGTCGTCGGCACTGTCGCCGGCTTCGCGCTTGGCGCGGGGATCGCCGAAGCCACCGACATCAGCTGTTTCGAAGGCGGCTGCGGCTACTTCGCGGTGTTCATCGGCCTTGCCGGGCTGGTGGTCGGGGCCATTGGCGGCGCCGTCCTCGGCGTCTGGCTCGTCCATCGGCGGAGCCGAAAGGTGGCCATATAGGCGGGCGATAGGCTTCAAATTCGCGTATGGCGATTGCACGCCGGGCGTGCGCGTTCTATTCCTCGCCTTTGACCGGAAGGTCCTCGGGAGGAACTTGAGGACCGGGGAAGATTTCGATGTTGCGTTTTTTGTTTCGCCTCGCGGCCATGATCGCACTCTCGGTCGCCGTCATCATGGCCGTGCTCGACGCGACGCGCTCGGTGGCGGCTTCCACATTGGTCATGACGCCGCTGAATTCGAGCTGGCTGGCGGTTTCGCCCGACACCCGCGCGGCCTTCGAGACCTTCGTGCGCGCCAAGGTCAATCCGATGATATGGGATGGCGGCATCGCCTGGGTGCTTGCCGAGCCGGGGTTTGCCGTGTTCGCGGTGCTCGCCTTCATCCTCTATGCGATCGGCTACCGGCGCCGGCGGCGCGGCGGAGAGTTCGCGCCGGGCTGATGGGTTGTCCCAGCGGACTGCGACGACAACGCGGCAATCGTCCACAGCTGTCACCGCATTGGGCATGTTTTTCCAACGGGGGGCATGCTTTTCCAAAAGGTCAAAATTCCGCGTGAATTTTGTTTCGGGCCGTGCCAGATTGCCTTGAGCGGGAGGGGAGTACACTCCTGGCTGATGCCGCATGCCTGCCGGAGAACCGGGCAGGCGGACGGCGCGTAACGGAAAAAAATAACCGACAGGGTGTGGATCACATGAAACGTATCGTTCTCGGCCTCCTGGCCGCAACCGCAATGGTTCTTCCGGCTTTCGCCGCGGATGTCCAGCCGGCCATCCTCTACGATCTCGGCGGCAAATTCGACAAATCCTTCAACGAGGCTGCCTATCACGGCGCCGAAAAGTTCAAGACCGAGACCGGCACCGCCTATGTCGAGTTCGAAGTGTCGAACGCCTCGCAACGCGAGCAGGCGCTGCGCCGCTTCGCCGAGGACGGCCGCAACCCGATCGTCATGGCCGGCTTTGCCTGGGAGGATGCGCTGAAGGTGGTCGCGAAGGAATATCCCGATCTCAACTTCGCCATCATCGACGATGCCGTCGATATGCCCAATGTCCGCTCGCTTGTGTTCAAGGAAAACGAAGGCTCCTATCTCGTCGGCATCCTGGCGGCGATGGCCTCGAAGTCCAAGAAGGTCTCCTTCATCGGCGGCATGGACATTCCGCTGATCCGCAAGTTCGAATGCGGCTATGTCGGCGGCGCCAAGGCAGCCGGTGCGACCGACGTCATCCAGAACATGACCGGCGACACGCCGGCGGCGTGGAACGATCCGGCCAAGGGCGGCGAGATCGCCAAGACGCAGATCGACCAGGGCTCCGACGTGGTCTATGCCGCGGCCGGCGGCACCGGTGTCGGCGTGCTGCAGGCGGCGGCGGATGCCGGCAAGCTCGGCATCGGCGTCGATTCCAACCAGAACGGCCTGCAGCCCGGCAAGGTGCTGACCTCGATGCTGAAGCGCGTCGACGTGGCCGTCTACACCGCCTTCATGGACGGCAAGAACGGCACCTTCAAAGGCGGCCTGCAAAATCTCGGCCTCAAGGAAGGCGGTGTCGACTACGCCATGGACGACAACAACAAGGCGCTGGTCACCGACGAGATGAAGGCTGCCGTCGAAAAGGCCAAGGCCGACATCATCGCCGGCACGATCCAGGTGCACGACTATACCGCCGACAACGCCTGCCCGTATTGATCTGTATCCATTAGAGTTGAAACCGCCGGGCGAGAGTCCGGCGGTTTTGTTTTTGGGTTTTGACGGGGGCCGCAACTTGAGAGGCGAGAGTGAAGCCGACCATCGGACCGATGACCGAACGCGATGTTGATGCAGTGGCGCGACTGCGCATCGCCGCCTTTTTCGAGGGCAGCGCAAGAACGCTGAATGAGGACGTCGCCGGGCTTCGCGAGTTGCTCAATGGAGATGGCTTCGAGGCGGCGCTTGTGGCGCGGATAGGGGACGTCCCGGTCGGGACCTGCCTGCTGGTTCGCCACGAACTTGAACCCGCGCATGAGCTGACGCCTTGGCTGGCGGGATTGGTCGTCGATAGCGACCACCGCGGCAAAGGGATCGGCCGCGCGCTGGTTGCAGCCATCGAAGCGCATGCAACCGCGATCGGTGTGGAGAGGACCTACCTCTATACCTGGGTGGCGCGAGACTTCTATGCCGGGCTCGGTTGGGCAGTGGTCGAGTCGTTTGAGCAGGACGGCTACCCGATGCTGCTGATGTCGCGCGAACTCGGCCTATAGCTGTCCGACGAGATAACCCAGCGCAAACACCACCATCAGCGCAATGGCGATAGCGAAGCCGCGTCGGCCACCGAGCGAATGCACGCCGACGCCATAGGGCTTCCGCTCCAGCCTGCCGATCACCGGCTTCGCTTCGCCCTGGCCGACCACACGTATCTGCGGCAGTTCGGCGATGCGTTGCGAAATCAGCCGCCAGCGATCGCTGCCGCCCGATGGCGGACCACGGTCGAAGACATGCATGCGCTCGGCCAGCCGCATCACCGTGTCGCGGAAGGCGGGATCGATCTCCAGGTCGCGCTCGGCACGTTCGCGGTCGCGATCGTTCATCAGGCCAAGCACATAATCGCCCGCCCGCGCAACGCGGTCGCTTTCACTGGCCATAGGCTTCTCCTTGCTACCAGTGCGGAGGTTTGGTTATCGGCACGTCGGGTCCCGATTGTTCCTCCAGAGCCATGAAGCGCCCGGTCAGGGCATCGAGCTTGCGCTGCATGCGTTCGATCGCCGTCCACTGTTCGGCGATCTGGCCCGACAGTTCCTCGATGGTCTTTTCCTGCTCGGCGGCGCGGATTTCCAGCGTCGTCAGCCGGTCGACAGGCATGATCATTCGAAACTCCCCAGGTCCTGGTGCACGCAGTTGCAGCATGATGCGACTGTTGAGCCTTGCATATTAGTGAATGTGAAGGTCTGCGGCCACGTTCGAAATTGACAAGCGCACCGGGATTTGTCGAGAGTGGCCACTGCGCCGCCAATTGGCACGGGTGGGGCATCATGCTAGGCGTTTTGACCAAGCGATAAAAAAATAAGAGTGGGACAGGCTGCATGGCGCAAGCCGCAATCGAACTGATCGGCATCAACAAGAGTTTTGGCGCCGTTCGCGCCAATCGCGACATCAATCTGGAGATCGCACGCGGCACCATCCACGGCATCGTCGGCGAGAACGGCGCCGGCAAGTCGACGCTGATGTCGATCCTCTATGGCTTCTATCAGGCCGACAGCGGCGAGATCCGCGTCGGCGGCAAGCCGGCGTCGATCAAGACCTCCAACGACGCCATCGCGCTCGGCATCGGCATGGTGCATCAGCACTTTATGCTGGTCGACAATTTCACCGTGCTGGAAAACATCATCCTCGGCGCCGAAAGCGATGCGCTGTTGAAAAAGAGCATCGCCAAGGCGCGCTCCGAACTGGAGCGGCTCGAGCGCGAATACGGGCTGGAAGTCGATCCCGACGCCATCATCGAGGAATTGCCGGTCGGCCTGCAGCAGCGTGTGGAAATCCTCAAGGCGCTTTATCGCGGCGCCGAAATCCTGATTCTCGACGAGCCGACGGGCGTGTTGACGCCGGCCGAGGCCGACCATCTGTTCCGCATCCTCAGGCAATTGAAGGACCAGGGGAAAACGGTGGTGCTGATCACCCACAAGCTGCGCGAGATCATGGCCATCACCGACAATGTCTCGGTCATGCGCCAGGGCACGATGGTGGCGACGCGCGAGACCAGCAAGACGACAGTCGGCGAACTGGCCGAACTGATGGTCGGACGGCGCGTGCTGCTGCGGGTCGAAAAGGGCGAGACGGAGGCCGGCGCGGTCAAGCTCGCGGTCAAGAACCTGACGGTGAAAGACCAGCGCGGCGTCACCATGGTCGACGACATCTCCTTCGATATCCACGCCGGCGAGATCGTCGGCATTGCCGGTGTCGCCGGCAACGGCCAGTCCGAACTGCTCGAGGCGATTTCCGGCATCAGGCGCGCGGTTTCCGGCTCGGTGATGCTCGATGGCAAGCCGATCGACCTGACCGGGGCCGCCGATCCCGGCGAGTTGCGCGACCGTGGGCTCGCCCATGTACCGGAGGACCGCCATCATGTCGGCCTGGTGCTGGCCTTCGAGGAGAACGAGAATTCGATCCTCGGCTACCATGACGACCCGCGCTACCTCAATGGGCCGTTCCTCAACATCGACGCCATCATGACCGATGCCAAGGACAAGATAGAGAAGTACGACATCCGTCCCGGCAATCCGCGTCTGAAGACGGCGAATTTCTCCGGCGGCAACCAGCAGAAGATCGTGCTGGCGCGGGAAATGGAGCAGGACCCCGGTGTTCTGATCGTCGGCCAGCCGACGCGCGGCGTCGATGTCGGCGCCATAGAATTCATCCACAAGCGGCTGATTGCCATGCGCGACCAGGGCAAGGCGGTGCTGGTGGTGTCGGTCGAGCTCGACGAGATCCGTTCGCTGTCCGACCGCATCCTGGTGATGTTTGCCGGGCGCATCGTCGGCGAACGTGGCCCTGAGGCGACCGAGGGCGAGCTTGGCCTGCTGATGGCAGGCATCGATCGCCAGGAGGCGGCAGAGTGAGCACGCCTTACGCCAAGCTGCCGGCCTGGGCCGATTATGGGCTGATCCCGCTGATCAATCTGTCGGTGGCCTTCATCGTTGCCGGTTTCGTCGTCATGCTGGTCGGCGAAAACCCGTTTCGTGCCGCCGTCATCCTGGTCGAGGGCGCTTTCGGCAAGGGAACCGGCATTGCCTTCACGCTGTTCTATGCCACCACCTTCATCTTCACCGGCCTGTCAGTGGCGGTGGCCGCACATTGCGGCCTGTTCAACATCGGGACCGAGGGCCAGGCCTATATTGCCGGCCTTGGCGTGGGCGTGGTCTGCCTCGCCTTCGACACTGTGCTGCCGTGGTGGCTGACCTTTCCGCTGGCGATCGTCGCCGGAGCCGCCGTCGGTGCGCTGTGGGCGCTGATTCCGGCCTATCTGCAGGCCAAGCGCGGGTCGCACATCGTCATCACCACCATCATGTTCAACTTCATCGCGGCCTCGATCATGGTCTATCTCCTGGTCGGGCCATTGAAGCCGGCGGCGTCGCAGGCACCGCAGACGCGCAACTTCCTCGCCGGGGCCGAGCTGCCGAAGCTCAACTGGATCATCGAACTGTTCGGCGCCAAGATCCGCTCGGCGCCGTTCAACATCTGCTTCCTGCTGGCGCTGCTCATGGCATTCCTGGTCTGGCTGCTGATCTGGCGCACCAAGCTCGGCTACGAGATGCGCACCTATGGCCACAGCCCGAAAGCGGCGCGCTATGCCGGCATTTCGGAGACCCGCATCATCATCATCGCGATGATGATTTCGGGCGCGCTGGCCGGCATGATGACGCTGAACCCGGTGATGGGCGACCAGCACAATGTGGCGATCGATTTCGTCTCCGGCGCCGGCTTCGTCGGCATCGCCGTGGCGCTGATGGGCCGACTGCATCCGGTCGGCATCGTGCTGGCGGCGATCCTGTTCGGCATGCTCTACCAGGGCGGCGCCGAACTTGCCTTCGAAATGCCGGCGATTTCCCGCGACATGATCGTCATCATCCAAGGCCTGGTCATCCTGTTTGCCGGTGCGCTGGAGCACATGTTCCGGCCCTACGTCCAGGCGCTGTTCGCCTCGTTCAGTCCAAGGTCGGTCGGCATCGAAGCGGTCAAAGGGAAGGGCGCCTGAGATGGACGTCTTCATCGCCATCGTGCAGATCCTGGACTCGACCATACGCCTGTCGGTGCCGCTGCTGCTCGCTTGCCTCGCCGGCCTCTATTCGGAACGCGCCGGCGTTTTCGACATCGGGCTGGAAGGCAAGATGCTGGTCGGCGCCTTTGCAGGTGCGGCCGCCGCTTCGGTCTTCCATTCGGCCTTCCTCGGTCTCGGCATGGCGATCGTGATGTCGGTCGCCTTTGCCCTGGTGCACGGCTTCGCCTCGATCACCCATCGCGGCAACCAGATCGTCTCCGGTGTGGCCATCAACTTCGTCGCCGCCGGCTCGACCATCATTCTGGGCCAAGCCTGGTTCCAGCAGGGCGGGCGAACGCCGGCGCTGCAGCCGGGCGAGCGTTTCGAGGCCATCACTCTGGCTGGTGCTGCCGCGATCCACGACGTGCCGATCATAGGGCCGATCTATTCCGAGCTGCTCTCTGGCCATTCGATCCTGGTCTATCTCGCTTTCGCCATGGTGCCGTTCACCTGGTGGGTGTTGTTTCGCACCCGCTTCGGCCTGCGCCTACGCGCCGTCGGCGAGAACCCGGCCGCCGTCGACACCGCCGGCATCTCGGTCGCCTGGCTGCGCTACCGGGCCCTGATCTGCACCGGTGTGCTGACCGGCATTGCCGGCGCCTACCTCTCGATGGTGCAGAATGGCGGCTTCGTGAAGGACATGACCGCGGGCAAGGGGTACATCGCACTGGCGGCGCTGATCTTTGCCAAATGGCGACCGGTCAACGCTATGTTCGCCTGTCTTCTGTTCGGCTTCCTCGACGCGGCGGCGATCCGCCTGCAGGGTTCGCCGCTGCCGTTGATCGGCAAGGTGCCGGTGCAGTTCATGCAGGCGCTGCCCTATGTGCTGACCGTGATCCTGCTTGCCGGCTTCATCGGCAAGGCGATCCCGCCGCGCGCCGGCGGCGTGCCGTATGTCAAGGAACGTTGATCCGGGCGCCCAGGAGCACTGAGTCGAGCATGCGGCTGGTGCTCGAAAGGCGCCACGAAAACGCAAAGCGCCGGGTTTTGACCACGATCGTCGGAGAGAACACCTGAATGTCGCATGATCTGTTCGAAGCCGCGCAGGAGGCCATGGCCAAGGCCTACGCGCCCTATTCGAAGTTTCCGGTGGGTGCGGCGTTGCGCACCGAAGACGGCCGTGTCTTCACCGGCGCCAACATCGAGGTCGCGTCCTATCCGGAAGGCTGGTGCGCCGAGACCACGGCGCTCGGCCATTACATCATGGGCGGCGGCGGCAAGATCGTCGAGATCGCCGTCATTGCCTCGCGCATGGCCAAATGCTCGCCCTGTGGCGGCTGCCGGCAAAGGCTGGCGGAGTTCTGCCGGCCGGACACGAAGCTCTATCTTTGCGACAACACCGGCGTGGTCGAGACCGTGACGATGGGCGACATGCTGCCCTACGGGTTTCGTGGCGACATTTTGAAGTGAGAGTTGGCTGATATGAAGGAAGCTCTGGACCACCTCGTCGAAAGGCTGGACGGGTTGGCGCCGACAACGGCGATGGTGCTGGGGTCGGGCCTTGGCGGGCTTGTCGACCAGGTCGAAAATGCCGTGCGCATCTCTTATGCCGACCTGCCGGGTTTCCCCCGCAGCGGGGTGACTGGCCATGCCGGCGAGGTGGTCGCGGGGCTTTTCGCCGGCACGCCGGTGCTGATGCTGTCCGGCCGCGCCCATTATTACGAGCACGGCGTTGCTGCTGCAATGCGGCCGGCGCTGGAGGTGCTTGCCGGCATCGGCATCACCAAGCTGATCCTTACCAATGCCGCCGGCTCGGTCGATCCCGACATGCTGCCAGGATCGGTGATGCTGATCACCGACCACATCAATTTCTCCGGCTCCAACCCGCTGATCGGCGAGCCTAGCGACCGCCGCTTCGTCGGCCTGACCGAAGCCTATGATGCCGGCCTGCGCGCGGCGATCGAACGGGCGGCGAAGGCGACAGGGACGGCGCTGCACAAGGGCGTCTATATGTGGTTTTCCGGTCCGTGTTTCGAAACCCCTGCTGAAATCCGCATGGCCCGCGTCATGGGCGCCAAAGCGGTAGGGATGTCGACCGTACCGGAGGTCATTCTCGCCCGCTTCCTTGGGCTTCGCGTAGCCGCCTGTTCGGTGATCACCAATCTCGCCGCCGGGATGACCGGGGCGGAACTGTCGCACCAGGAGACCAAGGACATGGCGCCGATCGGCGGCGCACGGCTGGCGACGATCCTTGCGCATGTGTTCCAGGATGGGTTGCCGGAGCCAAAGGGCACCTGATGCTTCCGCAGGAAATCATCCGCCGCAAGCGCGACGGCCAGAAACTGTCCGCGCAGGAGATTTCGGCCTTTGTCGCCGGCGTCACTTCGGGCAGCGTCTCGGACGGCCAGGTCGGCGCCTTTGCCATGGCGGTGTTCTTCAACGGCATGAACCGCGACGAGGCGGTGGCGCTGACGCTCGCCATGCGCGATTCCGGCGATGTGCTCGACTGGTCGGACCTGCCGGGTCCGGTCACCGACAAACATTCGACCGGCGGCGTCGGCGACAATGTCTCGCTGATGCTGGCGCCGATCGTCGCCGCTTGCGGCGCCTATGTGCCGATGATCTCCGGCAGGGGCCTTGGGCATACCGGCGGCACGCTGGACAAGATGGATGCCATCCCAGGCTATATCAGCCAGCCGGATATCGCGCGCTTCCGCAAGACGGTGCTCGAGACCGGCTGTGCCATCATCGGCCAGACCGCCGATCTCGCGCCCGCCGACCGTCGCCTCTATGCGATCCGCGATGTGACCGGAACGGTGGAATCGGTGCCGCTGATCACTGCCTCTATCCTGTCGAAGAAACTCGCGGCCGGCCTGCGGTCGCTGGTGCTCGACGTCAAGGTCGGCAATGGCGCCTTCATGGAGAAGTCGCGCGACGCGACAGCACTGGCCAACAGCCTGGTCGAGATCGCCAACGGCGCCGGCCTGAAGGCCTCGGCGCTGGTCACCAGTATGAACGAGCCGCTGGCGTCGGCGGCCGGCAACGCGGTCGAGGTGCGCAACGCCGTCGATTTCCTCACCGGAAGGTTCCGCGACAAGCGACTGGAGGATGTGACGCTGGCGCTGGCCGCCGAGATGCTGCAATCGGCAGGGCTGGCGTCGTCCAATCAGGGCGGTCTCAGGCGCGCGGCCGAGACGCTGGCCGGCGGCCGCGCGGCAGCCGCCTTCGCGCGTATGGTCGCAGCCCTTGGCGGTCCCGCCGATTTCGTCGAGAAGCCGGAAAAATACCTGCCGAAAGCGGCGGTGGAGTTTGCGGTCAAGGCGACAGGCAACGGTTTTGCCACCGCTATTGCCACCCGCGATATCGGCCTTGCTGTGGTCGGGCTCGGTGGCGGGCGTACGCGGCCGGACGACAGGATCGACCATGCGGTCGGCATCACCAGGCTGCTGCCGCTCGGCGCCGAGGTGCGGGCCGGCGAGCCGCTGGCGCTCGTCCACGCCCGCACGCAAGCGGAGGCCGAAGCGGCCGCAGCCGCCGTGCTTTCGGCCTATACGATCGGGGTGTCGAAACCAGCCGCCGACAAGACTGTCATCCGGCGCGTGCTGCCGCGCGGGTAGCGGAACGCGCTACTGCACCAGCAACAGTGTGCCGTTTTCGACCTGGTATTTTGCCAGCCGCTGCAAAAAGCTCATGCCAATGAGGTTGGTGCGCAGAGCCTTGTCGTCGAGCACTACCGCCTGGACGTTGTCGACGCTGATCTTGCCGATCTGCAGGCGATCGATGTTGACCACGGCGGCCCTGATCGCGCCATTGGCGGTGTTGACCTGCTGGTTGAAGTCCGACGGGTTGAGCGAGATGCCGATGCGGCGCGCCGTCGAGGTGTTGATGGCGACCAAAGTGGCGCCGGTGTCGATCATGCCGTCGACCTGGCGGCCGTTGAGCTTGAAGGCGGAGGTGAAATGGCCGCGCTCGTCAGCCGCCACCAATACTTTGCGCCCAGTGGGCAGCGGTGCGGCCGGCTTGCCGGGAACCGAGGCCATGTTCAGTTCGGGCTGAGGCTGCGCGGACGGCGTGCCGGCGACGGTCGACTTCAACAGGTTGTCGAGAATCTGCGGATTCGACTGATAGACGATCGGGATCGATGCCGACGTTCCGGCGAACACGCCCAGAATGACAAGCTTGCGCAGCATGAATGGACCTTCGTGAAGGCCCATTCTTGCCCACGTATGGTGTGTGCCGCTTTAACGCCAACCCGAAACCGCGGCTTTGCGTAAACGGGCGGTAAACGACTGGATGTCAGCTGGCCTTGCCAGCCGCCGTCATTTGGTTCCGTACATGCGGTCGCCGGCATCGCCGAGGCCGGGCATGATGTAGCCCTTCTCGTTGAGCTGGCGGTCGATGGAAGCGGTAAAGACCGGGACATCCGGATGCGCCTTGGTGAAGCGCTCGATGCCTTCTGGCGCCGCCAGCAGGCAAAGGAAACGGATGTTGGTGGCTCCGCGCTCCTTCAGCTTGTCGATGGCCGCGATGGCCGAGTTCGCGGTCGCCAGCATCGGATCGACGACGATCACCAGCCGGTCGGCGAGATCGCTCGGCGCCTTGAAGAAATATTCCACCGCCTCCAGCGTTTCGTGATCGCGGTAGAGGCCGACATGCGCGACGCGGGCCGCCGGGACCAGGTCGAGCAGGCCTTCGAGCAGGCCATTGCCGGCGCGCAGCACCGAGGCGAAGACCAGCTTCTTGCCCTCCAGCGTCGGCGCTTCCATGGTTTCCATCGGCGTTTCGATGGTCGTCGTCGTCAGTTCGAGGTTGCGGGTGACCTCGTAGCCGAGCAGGAGCGAGATCTCGCGCAGCAGCCGCCGGAAGCCGGCGGTCGACGTCTCCTTCTTGCGCATGATGGTCAGCTTGTGCTGGACAAGCGGGTGGTCGACGACGGTGACGCCCTGCATGGGTTGCTCCAGTGAATGGTGAATAGTGAATAGTGAATAGTGAGCAGGTTTGCGAGTCCCGATGGATCGATCATTGCCGTTGACAGGCCGAACCGCCGGCAAACCAATCACCAGTCACCAGTCACCAGTCACCTCTTCGCATCGAGCCGGGCAAGCAGCGCGCTTTTCGTCTTCCTGTCGACGAAAGCCGCTTCGATCGCCGTCCTGGTGACGGCGGTCAAAGCTTTTTCATTCATGGAGAAATGCTCGGCGGCGATGTCGTATTCGCGCTTCAGCGAGGTCCAGAAATAGGGTGGGTCGTCGGAGTTCAGCGTCACCTTGCAGCCGGCCGCCTGCAGGGCGGGGAAAGGGTGATCGGCGAAACTGTCGTAGACTTTGAGCGCGATGTTGGAGCCGGGGCAGCATTCAAGCACGATGCCCTCATCGGCGATGCGGCGCACCAGGTCGGGATTTTCGATGGCGCGCACGCCATGGCCGATGCGCGAGGGGCGGATGTGGTCGAGTGCGGCCTGCACCGTCTCCCAGCCGGTCAACTCGCCGGCATGGATGGTGATGCCAAGACCCGCTTCACGGGCGATCTCGAAGGCCCTGACATAATCCTCCATCTCGCCCATGCGTTCATCGCCGGCGACGCCGAAGCCGGTGACCAGCGGATTTCCGCAGCGCGCCGCAAAACGCGCCGCCTGCTCGATCGATTCGACGCCGACATGGCGTACGCCGGTGACGATCATGCGGCCCTCTATGCCGGTCTTGGCTTTGGCGCGCAGCATGCCTTCGCCGAGCGCATCGGTGTAGGCCTTGGGCGACAGGCCGGCCCTGACGGCATGGTCGGGCGAGGTGAAGACTTCGGAATAGATGGCGCCGTCGCGGGCAAGGCTGGTCAGATAATGGTCGGCGAGGCGGGCATAATCCTCCTCGGAGCGGAACAGGTCGGCGGAAAAGTCGTAAGCCGCGAGGAAAGAGGTGAAGTCGTGCCAGACGAACGAGCCGTTCTGGATATAAAGCGAGGTGTCCTTGCCGTATTTCTGCGCCTGGCGGACGACGAGTTCGGGCGCCGCTGCCCCCTCGATGTGGCAGTGCAGTTCCGCTTTCAAAGGCATGCAGTTATCCCGTCTCATCAGTCCAGGCCGTAAAGCCCACCACCTGGAAGCGCGGCCGAACACCGCGCCTTAAACAATAGCGCCCGCACCATCGATCGGCTATGGTCCCGCCGGTTTTATGACGGATCAAAATAATGTCAGTTGAGAGAACCACGGCCGCGGGCGGCATGGAGACCTCCTATGGTTTCAAGAAGGTAGGGCCAGGCGACAAGCAGCCTCTGGTCAATGAGGTTTTCCACAAGGTGGCGAACCGCTACGACCTGATGAACGACCTGATGTCGGCCGGGCTGCACCGGCTGTGGAAGGATGCCATGGTGACATGGCTCAATCCGCCGAAACGTCCGGGCTGGAAAGTGCTTGACGTGGCGGGCGGCACCGGCGACATCGCCTTCCGCATTGTCGACGCCAGCCATGGCAACGCGCATGCCACGGTGCTCGACATCAACGGCTCGATGCTCAGCGTCGGCCGTGACCGCGCGGAGAAAAAGGGCCTGTCCGGCAACACCGATTTCGTCGAGGCCAATGCCGAGGAACTGCCTTTCACCGATAGCACCTTTGACGCCTACACCATCGCATTCGGCATCCGCAACGTGCCGCGCATCGATGTCGCGCTGACGGAAGCCTTTCGCGTGCTGAAGCCCGGCGGACGGTTCCTGTGCCTGGAGTTTTCCGAGGTCGAGATGCCGCTGCTGGACAAGGTCTACGAAGCCTGGTCGTTCAACGCCATTCCGCAGATCGGCAAGATGGTGACGGGCGAGGGCGAACCCTATTCCTACCTGGTCGAATCGATCCGCAAATTTCCCAATCAGCAGAACTTTGCTGCCATGATCACCCGCGCGGGCTTCGAGCGCGTGTCGTTCCGCAACTATTCCGGCGGCATTGCCGCCCTGCATTCGGGCTGGAAGCTTTGAGGCACCACAGTTTGCAGCAGCAGGGTAGGCGATGAGCAGCGTCGGCGCCGCCTTTCGGCTCGCACGGGCCGGCTGGGTGCTGGTTCGCGAAGGCGTGATCGCAGCATTGCCGGGCGACGAACTCGGCGGCCTGCCGAAAGTCGGCTGGCGCATGGCCCGGCTCTTCACCCGCCGCCGCGCACTCGCTTATGAGCGCAGCGACCGGCTGGCCAAGGCGGTGGTCCGGCTCGGACCCTCCTACATCAAGCTCGGCCAGTTCCTGGCGACGCGGCCCGATGTCGTCGGCAACGACATGGCGCTCGACCTCGCCATGCTGCAGGACAAGATGCACACTTTTTCGCAGGCGGAAGCGGTGGCGGCGATCGAGGGCTCGCTCGGGCGCAAGATCGGCGAACTCTATACGCAGTTCGGCGGGCCGGTCGCGGCGGCCTCCATCGCCCAGGTCCATCCCGCGCAGGCCATGCATGACGGTGTCGATACCAAGGTGGCGGTGAAGGTGATCCGGCCTGGCGTGCGCCGCCGCTTCTTTCAGGATCTCGAAAGCTATTTCCTCGCCGCCCGGCTGCAGGAGAAATACATCCCGTCGTCGCGCCGGCTGCGGCCCGTCGAGGTGACCGAGACGCTGGCGCAAACCACCAAGATCGAGATGGATCTGAGGCTCGAGGCGGCAGCGCTTTCGGAACTTGGCGAAAACACCAAGGATGACCCGGGCTTTCGCGTGCCGTCGGTCGACTGGGAGCGCACCGGGCGCGATGTGCTGACCATGGAATGGGTCGACGGCGTCAAGATGAACGACATCGCCGGCCTCGCTGCGGCGGGCCACGATCTGAAGGCGATCGCCACCAACCTGATCCAGTCGTTCCTGCGTCACACGCTGCGGGACGGCTTCTTCCATGCCGACATGCATCCAGGCAATCTGTTCGTCGAGGCCAATGGCAATATTGTCGCCGTCGATCTCGGCATTGCCGGACGGCTCGGCAAGAAGGAGCGCCGGTTCCTCGCCGAAATCCTCTACGGCTTCATCACGCGCGACTATCTGCGCGTCGCCGAGGTGCATTTCGAGGCCGGCTACGTGCCGCGCCAGCACAATGTCGCGGCTTTCGCGCAGGCGATCCGCGCCATCGGCGAGCCGATCCACGGCCAGCCGGCCGAGACCATTTCGATGGCCAAGCTTTTGACGCTGCTGTTCGAGGTCACCGAATTGTTCGATATGGCCACGCGGTCGGAACTGATCCTGTTGCAGAAGACCATGGTGGTGGTGGAGGGCGTCGCGCGTACGCTCGACCCGGCCTTCAACATGTGGAAGACGGCCGAGCCGGTGGTCGGCCAGTGGATCGCCGGCAATCTCGGGCCGAGCGGCCTGCTGATGGACGCGCGCGACGGCGCCAAGGCGCTGCTGGCGCTGGCCCGCCAGGCGCCCGATCTTGCCGCCCGCACCGAGCGGCTGTCGCGCGAGATCGATTTTATGGCGGAGCACGGCCTCCGCTTCGACGAGGCGACATCGCGCGCCATCGGCAAGGCCGAAGCCCGTTACACCCGCTCGGGCCGGCTGGCGCTGTGGGTGATCGCGCTGACGCTGGTTTACATCGCGTGGAAGCTGCTCTGATCGCTTGCAACGCTAGCAACGGTGGTGCTAGCGTTGCAGTCGCGCTATTGATGTCGCGGAGCAAGTCATGGGCACCATTACTGTCCGCAATCTAGCTGACGACGTGAAGCAGAAATTGCGTGAGCGCGCTGCGGCGCGCGGGGTGTCGATGGAGGAAGAGGCGCGTGATGCGCTTGCCAAAAGCGTGCTGTCGGCGGAAGCCGGCATGCCCGAGAGCGAAACCCTCTATGCAACAATCCGCCGCTTGGTTGAGCCTCATGGAGGTTTTGACATCGATCTGCCCCAGCGTGGTCAATCCACAAAAACGCACAAAACCCTCGACGGCAGGCGCATCCTGCTGATCATAGGCGGCGGCATCGCCGCCTACAAGGCGCTGGACCTGATCCGCCGGTTGCGCGAGCGCGGTGCGGCGGTGCGCGTTGTGATGACATCGGCGGCGCAGGAGTTCGTCACCACGCTTTCGGTCGGCGCGCTTTCGGCCGACCATGTCTTCACCGAACTGTTCGACCGCAATGACGAGCACGATGTCGGCCATATCAGGCTGTCGCGCGAGGCCGACCTTCTGGTGGTGGCGCCGGCCACTGCCGATCTGATGGCCAAGCTCGCCAACGGCCATGCCAACGATCTGGCCTCGACGGTGCTGCTCGCCACCGACAAGAAGGTGCTGATGGCGCCGGCGATGAACCCGAAAATGTGGTCGCATGCCGCGACGAGCCGCAACCGGGCGACGCTCGCCAAGGATGGCATCGCCTTCGTCGGCCCGGCCAAGGGCGAGATGGCGGAAAGCAACGAGGCGGGCGAGGGCCGCATGGCCGAGCCGCTGGAGATCGTGGCAGTGATCGAGGCACTGCTCGACAGCAGGCCGAAGCCGCTGGCCGGCCGCAGGATCATCGTCACCTCGGGGCCGACGCATGAGCCGATCGACCCGGTGCGCTACATCGCCAACCGCTCTTCGGGCAAGCAGGGCCATGCGATTGCGGCAGCGCTGGCAAGACTGGGCGCGGATGTACGCCTGGTCTCCGGTCCGGTTGGCATTGCCGATCCGGCCGGCGTTGTGACGACGCATGTGGAGACCGCGGCCGAGATGAAAGCGGCCGTCGAACAGTTGTTGCCGGCGGACGCCGCGGTCTTCGTAGCTGCCGTCGCCGACTGGCGCACCGCTGGCACGGCCGGCGAGAAGATCAAGAAGGTGGCGGGCCAGGGCCCACCGGCGCTGCAAATGGTCGAAAACCCCGACATTCTCGCCAGCGTCGGTCATCACGGGCAACGCCCGGGGCTGGTTGTCGGCTTCGCCGCCGAGACGCAGGACCTGATTGCCAATGCCGAGGCCAAGCTGAAGAAGAAGGGCGCCGATTTCATTGTCGCCAACGATGTCTCGCATGAAAGCGGCGTCGGCCCCACCGGCGTCATGGGCGGCGACCGCAACAAGGTGCGCATCGTCTCGAAGGACGGCGTCGAGGAATGGCCTGAGATGGGCAAGGACGAGGTGGCGGCGCGGCTCGCCGCGCTCATCGCCGAGCGTTTGCAAGCCTGAGCGGCCGCCGGTTCCGCAATCGGGCAGGCCATGGTCTTGCAGGCAGCCTTGTGGCCGAGGGCATTTGACGCCGACAGCGCCGGCGGAATGCTGTCGCCAAATTCTCGATCCGCCGTGCCCTCAGCCTGTCGCCAATTGCGGCCGGCGTGCCGCCAAAGCCATCTTCAACGCCGCCAGGCAACCCACAATGCCAAGTGGCACGAAGGCCAGGTACAGCCAGCCGGCGACGTGCGCTGCTGCCTCGCGGTTCAGCCCGTCCGAAAAGCCGCTGGCATTGGCGATGATGCCGGCCATGGCGGCGCCCACGGCGTAGCCGATGCGCTGCATGGTCGGCACGGCGGCCGAGGCGATCGTCTGCTCGCCGTCGCGGGCCGAGGCAACGATGATGCGGGTCAGGAAGGGCCATGACACGCCGAAGCCACCGCCTTGCAACAAAGCGCAGAGCAGGATCACCGGGATCGAGCCGGCGGGGATGGCATAGGCGAAACCGGCGAGGCCGGCTGCAATCATCAGCGCGCCGATGACGAGGATCTGCCGTTCGCGCTGCAGCGGCGCATTGGCGACGGCGATCGACAGGATTGACCAGGCGATCGATTCGGCGGCGATGATGTAGCCTGTGGTCAGGATCGGGATGCCGTGCAGCGTGGTAAGCAGAAGCGGCCCGTAGATGGAAAAAGAGACTGTCGCCACCGAGAAGGCGGCAACCATGCTCATGCCGCTGCCGACCGGCGAGCGCCATGAGAACAGGCCCGACGGGAACAGTCGCGATTGCGGCTTCATGGCGTCGACGAAAACGAACAGCGCCAGGCCGGCGAGGCCGAGGACCAGCAGCAGCGACGATCGAAGCAAGGCGACGTCGACGCCTGCGGTGGCGATCAGCACGACGGCGATGGCGAGGCAGCCAAGTGCTGCAAAGGGGAAGGGCGGCGAGGTGCCGGCGGCGGCTTGCGGCTTCGTCGCTTCCGGCGTGTTCAGGACGATGAAGCTTGCCGATGCCATGGCGATGCCACCCAGCACGAAGACGCCGAAGGCCCAGCGCCAGGACAGGAGCTCGACCATGATCGCGCCGAGCATCGGGCCGCTGAAGGCGGCGACGCCCCAGATCGCCGACATGATGCCGAACAGCTGTGGCCAGATGCTGCGGTTAAACAGCCGCTCGACCGAGACGAAGGCCAGCGACACCAGCGCACCGCCGCCGAGACCCTCGACCAGACGGCCGCCAAGAAACACCGGCATGGACGGCGCGGTGGCGCAGATCAGTGCGCCCACGGCATAGAGCAGGGCGGCGACCGTGACGTTGGAGCGTAGAGCGACATAGCTGACCAGCCGCCCGGCCGCTGCGCCGGCGACAATGGCGCCGAGCTCGTAGACGGCCAGCGACCAGCCGACGAACTGCACACCGGCGAGGTCCCCGACCATGGCCGGCATGACCGTCGCCACCATCGTCTCGTTGGTGGCGTGCAGCAGGATGCCGAGGCTGATGAAGCAGAAGCGCGCGAGGTCGCCGCTTGCCCACAATGCCCGCCAGTCGACCTTGTTGCTGGTGATTTCAGTCATTCTTTTACCCTGCCTTTGCATATCTCGATGCCGGCGCATGGCGCCAGAAGCCAGTCGCGCTTTCCGGCGGGGCCATGCGCGCTGTTTCAGTCAGGCGAGTTGTAAAACCTCAAGCGCAGTTGAGCTCAAGTGGCTTTTTATCGAAGTGCAAACGGTCGAGATTGGCCGGAAGCCTCTCCGCTTGATGCGCCGGTCAGTTCTCAATGCTGCGCAGCTGAAACTGGCTGAGGCCGATCGCAATGTTGATACCGGTCTGCGTCTGCAGGCTGAGCGGCTGCAGGGTGAAGGCCTGCGAGGAGCCGCCGACCAGGAGATTGGCGCCGGCGCCGACCGCCGCGGTCACTTCGGCGCTGGCGCCGATATAGTCGCCGGCCAACGCGCCGGGCGCATAGATGTTCCTCAGCGGCGTCAGCACCAGCCATTGCATGACGGTCTGCTTGGTGGTGCCGATGTCGAGCCCGTATTTGTTGACGGCGCCGAAATAGGCTTCCGGCGAAAAGCTCTTGTCGGCCGGCGTGAAGGTGCAGCTCAGATCCTTGCTGGAGCCGAAGATGAAGCCGGTGCCGCCGCCGATGGCGCAATCGAGCACACCGAGTTCGATACCCTGGCCTTGCGCTTGGGCCTGGGCGGTACAGATGATGGTGATAGCGGCGGCGATGGCTGGTTTCAGCACGGCGGATCCCCCAAAAAAGCATACGGCGCGAAACAGTAACCTGTTCCGCGCCGCGCGTAGAGGGATCAGTCGATCCTTATTTGCCGATGCTTATTTGAACGAGTGGATCAGTTCCAGGGAGGTCACGGCGACCGCTACATTGACGCCGGTCTGCGCCTGGACGCTGAGCGGCTCCAGCACAAAGGCGCCGTCGAGCCCGCCGACCAGCAGATTGGCGCCGCCGCCGGTCACCACGCTCGCCTCGGCGTTGACGCCGTAATAATGGCCGGCAAGGTCGCCCTCGTCATGGCCGCGGGTGGCGGCCAGAACCGCCCACACCAGCTGGCCCTGATGCGTCTGGCCGAGATCGACGCCGAGCTTGGAGATCATCCCCGTGTATTTCTCGGACGGCCCATGGTGATAAGGGCGGAACGTGCAGTCGACGCCCTTGTTCGACGTGATGACGTAACCGACGCCGCCGTCGATGGTGCAATCGAGCGTGCCGAGCTGAAGCTTGCCGGCGCTGGCGGGAACGGCAAGCAGCGTCGTGGCAAGTGCCGCGGCACAGATGATTTTCTTGATCATGGGTCAGTCCTTTCGAAAATGCCTTCAACAACGGTTGAATGGCCCGGAGCGTTCCGCTGAAAACTTGGCGCGATCAAGGCAAGGGTTAACGCTTTGCCCCCGGTGGTTAAGATTGGGTGATAGTGGGGTTTTCTGGATACGCAATCCCTAGGGGACGGGCTCTGCGCTTTCCCGGGGAGAAACCGCTCACGCGGCGCACTGCATCAGGAATGGAACGTTGTTATAAAAGGCCGCCGATGGCGGCGCGCGGCCGCATCTCAGCCGGCGGTGGCGCCCGATGTGCGCGACAGGCCGTCCTTGGCCGGCTGGTAGGTCGGGTCGAGATGGACGGCTTCGCGGTAGGCCTTCGAGGCCTTGACCTTGTCGCCGCGGCGCTCGTAGATCAGCGCCTGGTTGGACCAGGCTTCGGCGTTCTTGCCGTCGAGCTTGATGGCCATGTTGAAGTCGGAGAAGGCGTTGTCCTCGTCATTCATGGCGAGATAGGAGAGGCCGCGGCCATTATAGGGTTCGGCGGCGTCCGGCGCCAGCGAGATGGCGGTCGAGAAATCCTCGATGGCAAACTTGTGCTGGCCCTGGCTCTGATAGATCAGGCCGCGATTGTGGTAGGCGCGGGCATCCGTGGTGTCGAGCTGGATCGCCTTCTGGAAATCGTTGAAGGCCTGCTGGGTCTGGCCGGCCTTGCGATAGAGGTTGCCGCGGCCGATATAGGCGGCGTCATAATTTGCATTGATCTGGATCGAGCGGTTGTAGTCGGCAAGGGCGGCCGCCTGGTTGCCGAGGAAGCGCTGGATCAGCGCCCGGTTCGAATAGGCCTGGTAGAAATTCGGGTTGAGCTGGATGGCGGTGTCGAAATCCTTCAGCGCCGCCTGATACTGGCCGCCACGGCCATAGGCCGAGCCGCGCACATTGTAGCCTTCCGGATCCTGCGGATTGCGCTGGATCACCGCCGACAGCGAGGAGATGTTCTCGCTCGAGCCTTGCGCCTTGTCGATGTTGTTGAATTCGCCGGTCGGAACGCTCTGGCAACCGGCCAGCACCAGGCCGGACATCAGGGCTGCCGCCAGGGCCAAACCGCGCATTGTGGTTTTGCGCTCTACGCCGATTGCGTTCATGTCTGCCCTGTCCTCACTTCAGCCGCGCCGTCCAGGTCCCCCTCCGGGCCGGGTCACAGATTGTCGTAACAAATCTAGAACGCCGTTTGCGCGTTCAAGGGAACGGCCTCTAACAGAATGGCGGCGCTCCAAACAAAAAGGTGGCGGCGATTCCGCATCGCGCCACCTCAGAGTATCCTTCGAAAAGGACGAAAAATTGGCGTCAGAACCGCGGCGGACGCGGAGCACCACCAGGACCACCGGCGGCGCCGGCAGCAACCGGGCGCGGCGTCATCGGCAGCAGGCCTTCGCGCTGGGCGCGCTTGCGGGCCAGCTTGCGGGCGCGGCGAACGGCTTCGGCCTTTTCACGGGCGCGCTTCTCGGAAGGCTTCTCGTAATGGCCGCGCATCTTCATTTCGCGGAAAATGCCTTCGCGCTGCATCTTCTTCTTGAGAGCGCGAAGCGCCTGATCAACGTTATTGTCGCGGACGAGTACCTGCACGGGCAATCCTGTCTTTCGGGTTTGATATCAACAGGCAAGTGACCATAGCCACATGCCTCCGCGGCGCTTTACACCACGAATTGTGGCGGCTGATAGCAGAATCAGGCCGCGCTGTCCACACTGGAAATGAAGGACAACCGCCAATTTGCCACGGCAGCCCCGAGATAGGGCGCCAACTAGGCGCTGGCCAGATGGAGCCGTGCGAAATCCTCGAAGAATTCGCCGTAATCGCAGGTAATTTCCTCGCCGGCTGATATATCTCGAGTGGCGGTGGCGCCGCCATATTGCGAAAAATCCGTGTTCGGCCGCTCGGCGTGGTTCATGAAGCGGCCATTATCGACTTCATAGACCATGAAGCCGGGACGGTCGGGGCTCGGATAGGCATAGCGGTCGAGCAATTCCTTGAGGTGCGGCGGCGCCGCCTCGTATTTGTCCATCGGGATCAGCCGGTCGAAATCCGGATCGAGCCGCCAGATCGAGGCGCCCTTCCTGATCGGCTCGGCGGCGAACACGCCGACGCCTTCGATTGCGCTCTGGGCGACATAGGTCCTGATCAGCAGCATGTCCGTCCTCCTCACCCGAAACCGAATCGCCAAATCGCGAGGAAAAAGCAAGTCCGGTTTCGGGTTCTATGGCTGATCGGCGCGGGCGATGACCCGCGAAATGCTTCACGTCCGGGTGATCGAGACGCCGCCATCGGCAAACAGCGCCGATCCTGTGGTGAAGCTCGACGCATCCGATGCCAGGAAAAGCGCAGCGCGGGCGATCTCTTCAGGCACAGCCACACGTTTCAAGGCATGCAGGTTTTCCACGAAAGCGCGTGATTCCGGCGTCTTGAATGTTGCCGACGGCGTGTCGGTGCCACCCGGCATCAGCGCGTTGACCCGCACGCCCCTGGGGCCGTATTCGGCGGCCAGCACCTGCGTCAGGCCGATCAGTCCGGCCTTGCTCGCGGCATAGCTGGTCATGCCCGGCATGCCGACTGTGTGACCGACGAAGGTCGAGGTGAAGATCAGCGATCCGCCGCCGCGTTCGACCATCGCCGGCACCTGGTATTTCGCGCCGAGAAAGGCGCTGGTCAGATTGGCGTCGAGCGTCTCGCGCCATCCGTCCAGCGACAGTTCCGAAATCGGACCCATCGCTCCGACCGAGCCGACATTGTTGAAGGCGATATCGAGCCCGCCGAATTTTTCGACGGCGAGATCGACGAGGGCTTTTGCATAGGCTTCGTCGCGGACATCGCCGGCAAGCGCGACTGCCGAGCCGTCGGCATCCTCGATTTCAGCGACCAGCGCATCGAGTTCGGCCTGGCGGCGGGCGGCGATGACGACCCTGGCACCTTCTTCGGCGAAGAGTTTTGCGGTGGCGCGGCCGATGCCGGAACTGGCGCCGGTGACGATCGCTATTTTATTGGTGAGTACGAACATTTTCTTACATCCTTTCATGGCACCGGCTGTGCCGGCAACAGGGATGTTGATCGCAGTTCGGGACGGTGCTAGCCACCCGATACGTGCTCGACTTGCTGAATGGCTTCGCAGCGGCACAAGCGCCGCGCGCCGGACTATTGCTTCAGCAGCCAGCCGAGGCGGTCGAGCGAAAATGCGTAGCTGATGGCGATGAGCAGCGTGATGACAACGCCCGTGGTCGTGTGACCGGCGGCATAGAATCCGGCTGCACCGCCAAACAGGATGGCCAGTTCAAGCACCAGCCTGACTGCGCCTGGTACAGGAACCGGCGCGCGTCCGGACCGGCTTGGGTCGCCGCGCACCGCGAAGGTTCCCCACAGCGCAGCTGCAATGAACGGCAAGGCCAAGGCGAGGACCCAGCGCCACCATCCGCCGGAGAGGCTCCAGCCGGCAAAGCCGAGGCCAAGCAAGGCGGCAAGTTCCAGCAGGAAACGCAACGTCAGATTCCACCAGGCGTTGCCCATATTCGTCCTCCAGAGTCTCGCGATCGCCAGTGTGTCCGAACGCAGCCATGCCTGCCAGCCCGGGCAGGTCTTTTCCACCGCGGCGCAAAACGGCAAGCGCCGTCGCAAACAGCGCAAGGGTAGAAGCGCCGTTTCGCTAGTGATACACCTCGCGCGCCGGGGCTGAGTAAAATACCCCACCGCCATTTGCGAGGCTGGAACGTTGAAAAAATATTCGGTATTCGCCATCGCCCGCGAGGCCATGCGCGGCCACAAGGGCTGGGAGGAACAATGGTCCTCGCCGGAGCCGAAGAAGGAATATGACGTCATCATCGTCGGCGCCGGCGGTCATGGCCTGGCCACCGCCTACTATCTCGCCACCGTACACGGCATCACCAATGTCGCGGTGCTGGAAAAGGGGTGGCTGGGCGGCGGCAACACCGGTCGCAACACCACCATCATCCGCTCCAACTACCTTTACGACGAGAGCGCCGGCATTTACGACCATGCGCTGAAGCTGTGGGATGGGCTCTCCCAGGAACTCAACTACAACGTCATGTATTCGGCGCGCGGCGTCATGATGCTGGCGCACAATGTGCACGACATCCAGGTGCTGAAGCGCCATGTCCATGCCAACCGTCTCAACGGCATCGACAATGAATGGCTGACGCCTGAGCAGGCGAAGGAATTCTGCCCGCCGCTCAACATTTCCAGGCAGGCGCGCTATCCCGTCGTCGGCGCCGCCTTGCAGCGGCGAGGCGGCACGGCGCGTCACGATGCGGTGGCCTGGGGCTATGCGCGCGGCGCTTCGGCGCGCGGCGTCCACATCATCCAGAATTGCGAGGTCACCGGCGTCAAGCGGGCGGCCAATGGCGCGGTCATGGGCGTCGACACGACGCGCGGCTTCATCGGCGCCAAGAAGGTCGGTGTGGTGGCTGCAGGCCATTCCTCGGTGATCATGAACATGGCCGGCGTGCGCATGCCGCTGGAAAGCTATCCGCTGCAGGCGCTGGTGTCGGAGCCGGTCAAGCCGGTGGTGCCGTGCGTGGTTATGTCGAACACGGTGCACGCTTATATCTCGCAGTCCGACAAGGGCGAGCTGGTGATCGGCGCCGGCACCGACCAGTATGTCTCCTATTCGCAGACCGGCGGCCTGCATATCCTGCAGCACACGCTCGACGCCATCTGCGAGATGTTCCCGATCTTCACCCGCATGAAGATGCTGCGCTCGTGGGGCGGCATCGTCGACGTGACGCCCGACCGTTCGCCGATCCTGGCCAAGACGCCGGTGCCCGGCCTCTACGTCAATTGCGGCTGGGGCACGGGCGGCTTCAAGGCAACGCCCGGCTCAGGCCATGTCTTTGCCCACACGATTGCCAAGGACGATCCGCATCCTATCAACGCGCCCTTTACCATCGAGCGCTTCCGTACCGGCCGCCTCATCGACGAGGCAGCGGCGGCGGCGGTGGCGCACTGATGATGGTGGAGTTGGCTGTAGCGGTGCCGCTGGTGCTGGCGGGGGAGCAGGACCTGTTCCATTTTCCGTCACCGGACGAGGTGCGGACGCAGCCGATCAGCCGCGCCGGCAACGAAGCCAATTGGCCGTTTTCGATCGACGCCGGCATTCTGGGATGCGTGTGGAGTGGTGGCCAGAAGGTGGTCATCTTCATGGAGAACAGGCCCTCCGATCTGGGCGAGGACGACACATTCGAGCCACGCAGCGTCATCGTGACGACCGATCCGTTTCAGCTCACGATCGGCAACATGGCGTATCGCGAGCTGTTTCGCCCCGCCGCAAGTGTAGAGGAGCGCATTCGGCTCGTCGCGCCTTTTGCTGCGATGGGCCAGAGGCTTTGCAACCAACCGGCCGGCGCGCATGTCGGCCACGGCGAATTGTAGGAACGAACGATAATGCTTCTCATCCGCTGCCCCTATTGCGAGGAAGAGCGCCCGGAGCTCGAGTTCCGTAACGCCGGCGAGGCGCATATTGCGCGTTCGGCCAACATGGCGGGCGAGAGCGACGACGATTTTGAAAAGTTCTTCTTCATCCGCTCGAACCCCAAGGGCATCATCCATGAGCGCTGGCGCCACATCCATGGCTGCGCACGCTTCTTCAATGCGGTGCGCGACACCGTCACCGACAAGTTCGTCATGACTTACAAAGCCGGCGAGCCGAAACCGTCCAAGCTGCCCAAAAACTCCAACGAAATGGCTTCCAAATGAGCGGCGCGTTCCGCATTCCGAGCGCCGGCCGTCTCAGCCAGGCGAAGACCGCGCGGTTCTCTTTCGACGGCCAGTCTTACACCGGCATCGAAGGCGACACGCTGGCCTCGGCGCTGCTTGCCAATGGCGTGCATTTGGTGGGACGTTCGTTCAAGTATCACCGTCCGCGCGGCTTCCTGTCGGCCGGAGCGGAAGAGCCCAACGCGCTGGTCGAGGTCAAGCGCGACGCGGCACGCAAGGCGCCCAACATCCGCGCCACGGTGCAGGAGCTCTATGACGGGCTCGTCGCCAACTCGCAAAACCGCTGGCCGTCGCTCGCCTTCGACGTCGGCGCGGTCAACGACATTGCATCGCCGCTGTTTTCGGCCGGTTTCTACTACAAGACCTTCATGTGGCCGAAGGCGGCCTGGAAGAGCCTCTACGAGCCGAAGATCCGCGCCGCGGCCGGCCTCGGCGTTTCGCCTGACAAGCCAGATCCCGACCATTATTCGTCGCGCTATGCGCATTGCGACGTACTGGTGCTAGGCGGCGGTGCGGCCGGCATTGCGGCAGCGCTCGCCGCTGCCGAAACCGGCTCGCGTGTCATCCTCGCCGATGAACAGGCCAGCTTCGGCGGCAGCCTGCGCTTCGAGAGCGGGGCGAAGATCGACGGCCAGGACGGTTATGCCTGGGCGCAAGGCGCGGTGGCCAAGCTCACCGCCATGGACAATGTCCGAGTTTTGTCGCGGACGACGGCGTTCGGCTACTACGCGCAGAACTTCGTCGGCCTGGTCGAGCGGGTCAGCGACCATCTGCAAAACCCCGGCCACGATTTGCCGCGCGAGCGCCTATGGCAGGTACGCGCCAAGCGCGTGGTGCTGGCGACCGGCGCCATCGAACGCCATATGGTGTTTGCCGACAATGACCGGCCCGGCATCATGCTGGCCTCGGCGGCGCGGACTTATCTCAACCAGTACGGTGTCGCGGTCGGCAAAAATGTCGGCGTCTACACCGCAAATGACTCGGCCTACTCCACCGCTATCGACCTGAAGAAGGCCGGCGTCAACGTGGCGGCGATCGTCGACCTGCGCGACCATCCGACCGGACCTGTGATCGACGAGGCGAGGGCGCTCGGGATCGAGGTCAATTTCGGCCGCGCGGTGATCCGCGCCGGCGGCAAGTTGCGCGTGACCTCGATGACGGTGCAGCCGAAGAATGGGGGCGGCGAGCGCACCATTCCGGTCGACGCCATCCTGATGTCGGCCGGCTGGACGCCGTCGGTGCATCTGTTCTCGCAGTCGCGCGGCAAGGTCGCCTTCAATGACGAGACCAAGCGCTTCGTGCCGGGCATCTATGCGCAGGACTGCGTTTCGGTCGGCGCCTGCAACGGTACGGATGGGCTCTCGGCGTCGATCGATGAGGCCTATGCGGCCGGCGCCAAGGCGGCGAAGGATGCGGGCGGCAAAGTGGCCAAGGGCGTAAAGCCGAAGGTCGACGCGTCGGAAAGCTGGTCGCGCGGCATGCTGGGCGCGGCGCCCGGCGCCGGGCCGGACAAGACGGTCAAGGCCTTCGTCGATTTCCAGAACGACGTCACCGCCAAGGACATCCGCCAGGCGGTGCATGAAGGCATGCGCTCGATCGAGCACGTCAAGCGCTTCACCACCAACGGCATGGCGACCGACCAGGGCAAGACGTCCAACATGCACGGCCTGGCGATTGCCGCCGAGACGCTTGGCAAGCCGATCCCCGAGGTCGGGCTGACCACATTCCGCGCGCCCTATACGCCTGTTACTTTCGGCGCGATCGTCAGCCATTCGCGCGGTCCGCTGTTCGACCCGACACGCAAGACCGCGATCCATCCCTGGGCCGAAGCGCAAGGCGCCGTGTTCGAAGATGTCGGCCAGTGGAAGCGCGCCTGGTATTTCCCCAAACCCGGCGAGGACATGCACAAGGCGGTCGACCGCGAATGCGTCGCTGTGCGCAGCAATGCCGGCCTGTTCGATGCCTCGACGCTGGGCAAGATCGAAGTGGTCGGACCGGATGCGGCCAGGTTCATGGAACTGCTCTACACCAATCCATGGGAGAAGCTTGAGCCCGGCCGCTGCCGCTATGGCATCATGCTGCGCGAGGACGGCTTCATCTATGATGACGGCGTCGTCGGCCGACTGGCGCCGGATCGTTTCCATGTGACGACGACAACCGGCGGCGCGCCGCGCGTCATGAACCACATGGAGGATTATCTCCAGACCGAGTTCCCGCATCTGAACGTCTGGCTGACCTCGATCACCGAACAGTGGGCGGTCATCGCCGTGCAGGGGCCGAAGTCGCGCGACATCATCGCGCCGCTGGTCGAAGGCATCGACATGTCGGACGAGGCGCTGCCGCATATGTCGGTGCGCGAAGGCAAGATCTGCGGCGTGCCGACCAGGCTGTTTCGCATGTCGTTCACCGGCGAGCGCGGTTTTGAAGTCAACGTGCCAGCCGATCACGGCCAGGCCGTCTGGGAAGCGCTGTGGGCCGAAGGCCAAAAGCATGGCGCCGCCGCTTACGGCACCGAGGCGATGCACGTGCTGCGCGCCGAAAAGGGCTACATCATCGTCGGCCAGGACACGGACGGCACGGTGACGCCGAACGATGCCGGGCTCGACTGGGCGGTCGGCAAGAAGAAGACCGACTTCGTCGGCATCCGCGGCCTGACGCGGCCCGATCTGGTCGCCAAGGGCCGCAAGCAACTGGTCGGCTTGAAGACCAAGGACCCGAAAGTGGTGCTTGAGGAAGGCGCGCAGATCGTCGCCGACCCGAAGCAGGCGATCCCGATGAAGATGATCGGTCACGTCACATCCAGCTACTGGTCGGAAAATTGCGGTCGCTCGATCGCGCTGGCGCTGGTTGCCGGCGGCCGCGACCGGATGGGCGACACGCTCTATGTGCCGATGCCGAACGGGGTGATCGAAGTCGAGGTTACCGGCATGGTGTTCTTCGACGAGACGGGAGGGCGCCTCAATGGCTAAGGCTGCTGCAAAGAAGACGGCCCCAGCTGCAGCGCCGTCGGTCGAGCGCCGCCCGGCCCTGGCTGGACGCGTCGTTTCCGCAACGGATGTCAAGGTCGAGGTGCTGCCGCCGGCGGAGCGCATGTCGCTGCGCGCGCCGGAGGCTTCCGTCGCGGCGCTGTCGAAGGCGCTCGGCCTGACCTTGCCGAAGCAGCCGAAGACCTCGGCGGCCAAGGGTGGCCGCACGGCGCTGTGGCTCGGACCGGACGAATGGTTTGTGATCGACGAAGCCGGCAAGGATCCGCTTGCCGACTGCGCCAAGGTGACCGCATTGCATTCGGCGGTCGGCATCTCGCACCGCAACGTCGCCTTCGCCGTCACCGGCCCGGCGGCTGCCGCCGCAATCAATGCAGGCTGCCCGCAGGATTTGTCGCTCGAGGCTTTTCCGGTGGGCGCGGCGTCGCGCACCATTCTCGGCAAGTGCGAAATCCTGCTGTTGCGCACGGCAGCCGACGCTTTCCGGGTCGAGTGCTGGCGTTCCTTCTCGGACTATGTCTTTACTTTCCTGTCGGAAGCAGCCAGCGACGCGGCGGCGTAGGAACGTTTGACGGGTCAAGCCGTTCTGCTTCCCTCATCAGGGAGAACATACGATGCCGTCGAAAGCGCCGCCGAAGTCAGCTGGCAAGACGTCCGCCGTGCGCTCACTCGAACATGAGCAGCATCACGAGGTGACTGCCGAAGAGGAACTCGAGGAAGGCCTCGAGGACACGTTTCCGGCCAGCGATCCGGTGTCGATCACCTCGACCGCCATCCCAGGCGCGCCGGCAAGACCCGGCAAGGCCAAGACGGTGCCGGGTCGCAAACCGCGCAAGAAATAACCGTTCGGCTACGCCAGGTTTGAACTCGGAGAAGCCCAGCTTGCGCTGAGAAAATGGGGGCGCTGAGGAAAAAACGGGCGGCCGGGATTATCCTGCCGCCCTTAAATTAGTCGTTGTGCTGTTCGGTGGTCGAGCTCGATCAACTTAGAACGTGCTCGGCACGATCCATGGGTTGATCTCGATGCCGAGACGCGGGCTCTTGGCCTTGACGTCGGACTTTTCGACCGAGCCGGTCACGGCGCAATCGAGCTTGGCATTGGTCGTGGTGTCGACGCAGGTGGCGGCCTGCTTGGTCGAGTGTGTGTTGTTGGCGGCGAAAGCCGAGCCGGAGAGAGCCAGCACGGTGGCGAGGGTGAGAAGGGTCTTGTTCATGTCAGTCTCCATCGGTTAAATTCTTTTAGTACATGTACGATACAACGTACACATACGTCCACCGAGATGGGTTTTCAAGTCGGAAAACGTACGCGTACGACAAATTTTTTTGAATGCCGAAAATTGCGTCGCACTGACACAGCCGAAGCTGTCAGGCCGGACGTTGAATTGGAGGGGCGGGGATGCTCAGCAGTCGACCGGGGTCTCGGTCAGCGGCGGCACATTCTGGGTGCTGAGCGTGGCGAGTGTGAAATCGCACATCCGCGTCACGAAAGCCTGCGGATCCCCGAAGGGGTAGAACGGGAACGTGATCAAAAGCGAGATGGTGCCGTGGCCGACTGCCCAAAGCATGGTGGCGATGGCGCGCGGATCGCCCTGCAGCTTGCCTGCAGCAACGCAGGCCTCGACCCTGGATATCAGCGCTTTCATCGCCGGGTTGGCCTCTTCCATGTCCTCATAGCTTCTGCCTTCCGGCAGCTTGGTCTTTTCGGTCATGAACACGGTGCGGTATTCGTTGGGGTTGCCGAGCCCGAAGGCGGCATATTCGGTCATCACCGCACGCAAGGCCTCGATCGGATCGTCGCAAGGATGCTCCTCGATGCGGCGGGCAAGTGTTTCGAAGGCATCCTCGGCCAGCGCAAACAGGATGTCTTGCTTGTCGGCGAAGTAGGAATAGACCGACATCGGAGCATAGCCGACCCGCTTGGCCAACTTGCGGATGGTCAGGCCTTCATAGCCCTCTTCCTTGACGAGCTTGTGGGCTGCGTCGAGCAGTTCGGAACGCAGTTCGGCCTTTTGTTTCTCGCGGCGTTTCTGAACGCTCAGTGGCAAGATCCGGTGCCTTTGGTTGGTTGTGCATGACTGAATATATACGCTGTACGGAAACGGGCAAGGGCGCTGTCAGGGACATCAAAAAGCGACCTCAAGCTTTCTCTCGAATAGTCGTGCCCGTCTGGTCCATTTCGCCGGCATCTATGTCACAGCATGTGTAACCTGGGCGCACGCAGGCAACATCGGACTGTTACAAACAAAGCCTATTTGGCGGCTCTGCAAGAAATTTCGGTTTTCGGGGGCCTCTATGGCTGCGATAGAGCTTTCGTCCGGGCTGCCGGGCGCACATCCACTTTCTCATGGCGCAAGGCTGGCGCTCAGGCGAGTCGTGATAGTCGCATGGCTGGCGATCGCAATCGGCTTCGCCATGGAAGCGCTTATTCTGACTGCCGGATTTGCGGCAGGTTCGCACCCGGCCCGACCCAGGTTCTGATAGACTTGGCGCAAGGCGTGACCTGGTCATTCTTCGTCTGCGCCGGCGTCAGCCTCGGCACGGCGATCACCAAGGTGCGAGCCTCGCTTGGCGGCCTGATCGCCATGATCTCGGGGCCGCTGGCCATGGGCATCGCCAAAGGTACGCAAAAGGTGATGGTGAGCGCGCTTGATGTATCGGCAAAGCCCGTGATCCTGTCGCTCACTACGCTCGGTATGTTGCGGGCGATCGAGTATGGTTTGCTGGGTTGGATGCTGGCTTCGCTGGCATCCAAGGAAGAACCTCGCTCGCTGCATTTCATGCTGGCGGGTGCCTTGGCCGGCGCGGTGTTCGGCGGCGGGATCACGGCGCTGACGATTGAGACTGCCGCAGCCAAGGACATTGCGCTGGCATTGCCGCAGGCTGTCGCCACCGGCCTCATTGAGATCGTGTTTCCGATCGGATGCTCGCTGGTCGTCTACATCGCCCTGCAAGTCAGCCGGCACATGAAGTTCATTTCCAGCGACGCGCGCTAGAGCCGAATGATTTCAGGTCGAATTGACCTGAAATCTGAAACCGGCTCTTAAATCAAATAGATAGAGCATGATGTCGTCCGAAAACCGCTTCACACTTTTCGGCATCATGCTCTTTGTACAGACGGTGATCGGTTTGCGTCCTGTTTCCAGGCCGGTTGCCACCACCTCCGTATGGGCTTGCTCCCCGGTCGGGGAACGGAACTGATCCGATCTGTCATCAAATCGCGCCGACCACAATATCTCATTGTCGAGTCAGGTTCGGTCGATCAGCTTGGCGGCAAGGTGCGACAGCAGCTTCACCGCTTCGCCATAGGTCCTGGCCTTTTCGGGATTGGAGGCGTTGCCGTCCAGCGCCCGCTTGTAGACGCCCTGACAGATGGCCGCCAAGCGGAAGAAGGAGAAGGCGAGGAAGAAGCTCCAATTGTCGATGCCGGCCAGCCCGCGCCGACGGCAATACGCCGCGACATAGGCTTCCTCCAAGGGCAGGCCGAGGGCGGCGCGGTCGACGCCGCCAAGACCGCGAAAGCCCGAGGCGTGCGGCAGGCGCCATTGCATGCATTGATAGGCGATGTCGGCGAAGGGATCGCCGAGTGTCGACAGTTCCCAGTCGAGCACCGCCAGCACTTTCGGCTCACTGGCTGCGAAGATCATGTTGTCCAGCCGGTAGTCGCCATGCACGAGGGATATCCGGCCGTCATCGGCCGGCATATGCGTCTCCAGCCAGGCGATCAGCCGGTCCATGTCGGCGACCGTGCCGGTCTCCGAGGCGCGGTACTGACTGGTCCAGCGTGCCAGCTGGCGTTCGAAGTAATTGCCGGGTTTGCCGAAATCGCCGAGCCCGACCGCCTCGACATCGACATCGTGCAGGGCCGCCAGCGTGGCGTTCATAGCATCGTAGAGGGCGGCGCGCTCATCGTTGCCAGCGGCCTCCGGCACTGCCGGATCCCAGAAGATGCGGCCGTCGAGAAAATCCATGACGTAGAACATGCGGCCGATCGGCGTCGCCTCCGCCGACAGATGCAGCATCGCCGGCACCGGCACGGCGGTGCCGGCCAGCGCCTTCATGACCGTGAATTCGCGGTCGACTTGATGCGCCGATTTCAGCAACTGGCCCGGCGGCTTGGCGCGCAGGACATAGCGGCCGCTGGCCGCGGTCAGCAGATAGGTCGGGTTCGACTGGCCGGATTTGAATTTTTCGATGGAATGAAGCCCGGCAAAACCCGGGATGTGCGCCTCGAGATAGGGCGCTAGTGCCGTCTGGTCCAGCGCGTTGGCGTCGCCGCTCATGCGGTCTCCGGCTCACGCTCGATCAGCGTCAGCGTCAGCCAGCGCGCCGTCAGCGCCGGCTTCTTCGAGCCTTCGATCTCGATGGTCACGTCATGCGCCGTCTGCACCCAGCCCGACGGCCTGACCTTGACGTCGGCCAGCACGAAGCGGGTGCGGATGCGCGCGCCGGTCTTCACCGGCGCCAGGAAGCGCAGCGAATCGAAACCGTGGTTGACGCCCATCTTGCCCTTTTCCAGCGGCGGCATGGTCTCGAAGGTCATCGCCGAGAGCAGCGACAACGACAGGAAGCCATGCGCGATGGTGCCGCCGAACGGCGTCTCGTTTTTGGCCCGCTCGGGGTCGCAATGGATGAACTGGTGGTCGTCGGTGGCGTCGGCGAACTGGTCGATCATGGTCTGTGTGACCTCGCGCCATGGCGAGACGCCGACTTCCTTGCCGACGCTGGCCAGAAGCACATCGAGACTGATCGGTTCCACTGCGGTGTCCTCCCCTTGCCGCCGACCGCGGCTCATTCCTTGAACAATGTCAGCCCATGCTGCACCGACTGCCCGCCGTCGATCGGCAGGATGGCGCCGGTGACATAGGAACCGGCACGGCTGCACAAATAGAGCGTTGCGCCGCCGATGTCATCCGCCACGCCGATACGTCCGATCGGCACATGGCTGCCGACATGTCTGGCCCTTTCGTCGGTGCCGGTGGCAAAGGCGGTCATCCGGCTCTGGAAGGGACCGGGCGCGAAGGCGTTGACGGTGATGCGCCGCGCCGCGAGTTCGATCGCCAGCGTGCGCGTCAGGTGGTGAACGGCGCCCTTGGACGCGGTGTAGGAATAGGCGTCGTCGGCCAGCGGCTGCGTGCCCATCACCGAGCCCAGATTGATGACGCGAGCCGGATCGGCATCGCTGGCCGCGGCTTCCAGCAGCGGCAGCAATTCGCGCGTCAGATGAAAGACGGCGGTGACGTTGACGGCGAACACCTTGGCCCAGCCGCTATAGGGAAAATCCTCCAGCGAGGCGCCCCAGGATATGCCGGCATTGTTGACGAGGATGTGCAGCTTCTCGGTGCGCGCCTTGACCTCGCTGACCAGCGCGGCAATGCCTGCTTCGCTCGAGACGTCACCGGCGAAACCTTCGGCACTGCCGGAGCCGCCGAGCCCGTTCAACTCAGCGGCGACCTTGATGCAATCCTTGCCCTTGCGCGAGGCGATCATCACGGTAGCGCCGGCCTGGACCAAAGCGGTCGCAACCATGCGGCCGATGCCGGTCGCGGCTCCCGTTACCAGCGCGGTCTTACCCGCGACTGAGAACAGTTCTTCCAGATAGCTCATCGCAATTCCTCCGCGCCTTTCTGCTCACGGTCCGGGGCGAAAGGGCTCGCGTTGACAAGGCTAACCGAAGTACGGTCATCCTTGCCACGGGTAAAGTGCCTGGATGCGTGAAAGGGTTGGAGACCGATGGCGGACATCAATCTCGGCATGACCGAGCGGCTGAAGCCGATCCACGCCCGCGTCGCCGCTATGGTGCGCGACGAGATCATGCCGCTCGATCATGAGTTTTTGAGCGAGGTCGGCAAGGGCGGCGACCGCTGGGTCTATACCGCGCGGCAGACCGAAATCCTCGAAGGGTTGAAGAAAACGGCCAAGGATCGCGGCCTGTGGAATTTCTGGCTGACCGGCTCCGAGCGCGGCTATGGGCTGTCAACCGTCGAATATGCCTATCTGGCCGAGGAGATGGGCAAGGCGCATCTCGGCGCGGAGACCTTCAATTGCTCAGCGCCCGACACCGGCAATATGGAGGTGCTGGAGCGCTATGGCTCGGAGGACCACAAGCAGGCATGGCTGGCGCCGCTGCTCGAGGGGAAAATCCGCTCGGCCTATCTGATGACGGAGCCGGATGTCGCCTCCTCCGACGCCACCAACATCGCCATGCGCTGCGAAAAGCAAGGCGGCGACTATGTACTCAACGGCGAGAAATGGTGGGCGTCGGGGGCCGGGGACCCGCGCTGCGCCATCTACATTGTCATGGTTCGCACCGGCGAAGCCGAGACGCAGCACCGCCGCCATTCGATGATCCTGGTGCCGTCCGGCACCAAGGGCGTGACCAAGCTGCGGCCGATGCAGGTCTATGGCGACGACGACGCGCCGCATGGCCACATGCATCTTCGCTTCGACAATGTCAGGGTGCCGGCCGGAAACCTGATCCTCGGCGAGGGCAGGGGGTTCGAGATCGCCCAGGGGCGGCTTGGCCCCGGCCGCATCCACCATTGCATGCGCGCCATCGGCCAGGCCGAAATGGCGCTGGAGCTGCTGTGCCAGCGCTCGGTGCGCCGCGAGGCCTTCGGCCAGCCCTTGGCCAAGCTCGGCGCCAATTTCGACATCATCGCCGAATGCCGCATGGAGATCGAGATGGCGCGGCTGCTCTGCCTCAAGGCGGCGTGGATGATCGACCAAGGCGATGCGCGCGCAGCCGCGCCCTGGATCAGCCAGATCAAGGTCATCGCACCGCGCGTCGCGCTCAAGGTCACCGACGAGGCCGTGCAGATGTTCGGGGCGCAAGGCATCAGCCAGGACACGCCGCTGGCACGCTCATGGACGCATCTGCGAACCCTGCGCCTCGCCGACGGGCCGGACGCCGTGCACCGCCGGCAGGTGGCGCGTACGGAGCTCAGGAAATACACGCAGGAAAAGGTCTGAGCGGATGAAGGCCATTATCGCCCGCGATTTCGCGCCGCTCGGCCAGCTCGTCCATGCCGACAATCTGAAGGCGCTGGTCGGCTGGCATCTCGCCGGCAAGGTTCGGCCGGCCATCGAAGGCACTTATCCGCTGGCCGATGCCGCCGCCGTGGTGACGCGCGTGCTTGGCCGTGGCGCATCCGGCAAGCTCATCCTCAAACTGTAAGGAGCCCCGCCATGGCGATCCCCTCAGACATGAAAGCACTGCTGCTGACCGGCGACGGCTACACCAGGACGCCCTCCGGCAGTGCGCTGGAGGCGATGGAGCCGTACCTCAAGCTTGGCAGCATCGGCGTGCCGACGCCCGGACCGAGCCAGGTTCTAATCAAGGTCAGCCTCGCCTCGATCAACCCGTCCGACGTCATGTTCATCAAGGGCCAGTACGGTCAGCCGCGCGCCAAGGGCCAGCCGGCCGGCTTCGAGGGTGTCGGCACGGTCGTTGCCAGCGGCGACGAGCCCTATGCGAAAAGCCTGATCGGCAAGCGCATCGCCTTCACCACCGGCGTCACCAATTGGGGCGCGTGGGCGGACTATGCAGTTGCCGAAGCTGCCGGCTGCATTCCGCTGCTCGACACGGTCCGCGACGAGGATGGCGCGGCGATGATCGTCAACCCGCTCACGGCGCTCGCCATGTTCGACATCGTCAAGGAGACGGGCGAAAAAGCCTTCATCATGACCGCCGGCGCCAGCCAGCTTTGCAAGCTGATCGCGGGTCTCGCCAAGGAGGCTGGGTTCCGGCCGATCGTCACCGTGCGCCGCGACGAGCAGATTCCGCTGTTGAAGGAGATCGGGGCTGCCCATGTGCTCAACGAGAAGGCGCCGGATTTCAAGGCAGCACTACGCGATGTGGTCAAGGCCGAGCAGCCGCGCATCTTCCTCGATGCCGTGACCGGGCCGGTGGCCTCGGCGATCTTCGACGCCATGCCGAAGCGCTCGCGCTGGATCATCTATGGACGGCTCGATCCGGACACCACTGTCATCCGTGAGCCCGGCCAGATGATCTTCCAACACAAGCACATTGAAGGCTTCTGGCTGGTCGAATGGATGCGCCAGTTCCGCGACAAGCGCGGCCCGGCGATCATGGAAGCACAGAAGCGCTTTTCGGATGGGCGCTGGTCAACCGACGTGACGGCGGTGCTACCGCTGGATGAGGCGATGGCGAAGGTCCCGGCGGAGCTGGCCAAGCCGAACGGGAAGGTGTTTATCAGGCCGTGACTTTCTACCCTCCCCCTTGTGGGGAGGGTCGACGAAGAGCAATTTTGCTCTTTCGTCGGGGTGGGGGTCTTGGCTCCTACCTCTGTTATTCGCGGGAGCGCTGGACCGACGTTAGTTGGCGCTGCACCCCCACCCCGGACCTGCGGTCCGACCCTCCCCACAAGGGGGAGGGTAAGCGGAGCTACTCCGCCGGCTCGACATTGGCGTACGCCGCTTCCTCAAGCTCCCGCTTCAGCCTCGCTTCCTCATGCGTCTTCGGCGTGACGAAGCGGCCGAGCAGGAGGTAGGCGACCGGGGTCAGGAAAAGCGTCGAGACGGTGGCGAGACCCAGCCCGCCGACGATGACCCAGCCGAGCGCGATGCGCGCTTCGGCACCGGCGCCGGCGGCCAGCACCAGCGGGACCCCGCCGAGGATGGTGCAGATCATCGTCATCATCACCGGCCGCAGGCGGATGATCGAGGCCTGCTCGATCGCCTCGCGCACGCCGAGGCCGCGGTCGCGCAGCTGGTTGGCGAATTCGACGATGAGGATGCCGTTCTTGGCCATGACGCCGACCAGAAGCACGAGGCCGATCTGGCTGTAGGCATTGAGGCTGGTGCCTGACAAAAGCAGCGCAAAGATTGCGCAGGCAAGGCCGAGCGGGACCGTCGCCATGATGATGACGGCGCTGACGAAGCTTTCGAACTGGGCGGCAAGCACCAGGAGGATGATGACCAGCGCGAAGCCGAAAATGGTGATCATGGCGCTGTTGGTCTCGCCGAGCGTCGCGGCTTCGGCCAGCGGCAGGACGCGGCTGCCCGGCGGCAGCAGCGGGGCGGCGATCTGCTCGGCAACGCCGAGCGCGTCACCCAGTGCGAAATTGCCGTTCAGGTTCGAGGTTATCGCCACCGAAGGCTGCTGCTGTTCGCGGGTCAGCGACGGCGGCACGGCGCGCTCGGTCAGCGTGGCGATGGTCGACATTGGCACGAAGCGGCCGTCGGCGGTCTTCAGGAAGATGTTTTCCAGATCGGTCGGATCATTGATCGGGTTGGTGGTCGAGACCAGCTTCACGCCATAGCTGCGGTCGGCGATGTAGACATCGACGACATCGTTGCCGTCGAGCATCGCCTGCAAGGTGTTGGCGAGCCCTGATATGTCGATGCCGAGATCGGAGGCGCGCTCGCGGTCTATGGCCACCGCCAGCTGCGGCTGCGTCGGGTCGATGGAAAGCCGCGGCGTCTGGAAGCGCGGATCGGCCTGCATCCGGGCGATGATCTTCACCGCCGCGTCGCCGAGCGCCTTGCGGTCGTTGCCGACCAGCGCGAATTGCAGGCCGTTGCCGGCGCCGCGAATGCCGAGGCTATTGGCCTGCACCGGGAAGATGCGCACGGATGGCACCTGCCGGGTCAGCTGGCTTATCTGCGCCATGATCTCCTGCTGGCTGCGCGTGCGCTCGTCCCACGGCGCCAGCGTCATCACCATGAAGCCGGAATTGTAGGCGCCGTTCTGGCCGGCGTTTTCGAAGGTCGAGACGATCTCGCCGGAATCGCGCAGCGGCTGGATCAGCCGCTCGATCTTCTGCATCTGCTGCGTGGTGTAATCGAGGCTGACGCCTTGCGGCGCGTTGATGCGCAACAGCACGACGGCGCGGTCCTCGCTCGGCGTCAGTTCCTGGCGGATGGTGCCGAACAGGCTGAAGGCGGCGCCCGCAAACAGCACCGCAACCAGCAGCACGATCCACGGCGCGCCGAGGCAGGCATGCAAGGCGCGCTTGTAGGCCGCGTTCAGCGCGCCACCGACGCGCGCGCCAATGCCGTGACCGCCTTCATGGTGGAGCGATGCGCCGGTCAACATGCGCGAGGCCAGCATCGGGCACAGCGTCAGCGCCACCACGCAGGAGAGCAGCACCGACATGGCGAGGACGAAGCCGAATTCGCGAAACAGGCCGCCGGTCTGTCCCGGCAGGAAGGAGATCGGCACGAAAACGGCAACGAGCGTCAGCGTCGTGGCGATGACTGCGAAGAACACTTCTTGGGCGCCGAGCACGGCGGCGGCACGAGGCCCCATGCCTTCGTTGCGCCGTCGCACGATGTTTTCCAAAACGACGATGGCGTCGTCGACGACAAGGCCGGTCGCCAGCACCAGCGCCAGAAGCGTCAGAATGTTGATGGAGAAGCCTGCGAGATAGATGGCGGCGATGGTGCCGATCATGGCGACCGGCATTGACAGACCAGGGATCAGCGTCGCGCGCCAGTCGAGCAGGAAGATGTAGATGACGATCAGCACCATGGAGATCGACAGGCCGAGCGCGATCTCGACCTCGTGCACGGCGCCGTTGACGAAGACTGCGTCGTCGCTGGTGATCTTGATCGACATGCCCTTGGGCAGGTTTTCCTGCAGCTTGGCGACGGCTGCTTTCACTCCGGTGGAAATATCCAGCGTGTTCGATTCCGCCTGACGGATGATGCCAAGGCCAATGCCGGTCTTGCCGTCGGAGCGCAACGAGGTCTGGCCGATGTCGGGACCGAGCGTGACGGTGGCGACGTCGCGGATGCGCGTCGTGCCGCCGATGATGATGTTTTCGAATTCTTCCGGCGTCGTCACATCGGCCGTGGTGCGGACGATGAGATCCTGGTTGGTGGTGGTGATCGAACCGGCTGGTGAATCGAAAGCGACCGAGGCAAGCGCTGCCCTCAGATCGGCGACAGTGAAGCCGAGGCTGGCGAGCTTGTTCTGGTCGACATCGATGCGGAAGATCTTGTCGCGGTCGCCATAGACCTGAACGTCGGCGACGCCAGGCACGGCAGCCAGTTCGTCCTCGATCTGGTCCTGGACAATCACCGTCATGTCCTGCACCGACATGGTGTCGGAGGTGACGGCCAGTCGCATCACGGCATCGGAATTGGCATCGGCCTTGACGATGCGCGGCGGATCGGAGGTCTCCGGTATCATGTTGGCGACACGGCCGACCGCGTCGCGCACGTCGGAAGCGGCGACGTTCAAATCGACGCCGTCGTTGAACTCGATGGTGACGCGGCTCTGGCCGAAGGACGAGGTCGACGAGATCGACTTGACGCCGGATACGCGCGCGACCGCACCCTCGATGGTGTCGGTCAGTTCACGGTCGACGGTTTCGGCGGCGGCACCCTCGAAAGCCGTCGACACGGTGACCACGGCGCGGTCGACATCGGGCAGTTCGCGGATTTCGACGCCGTAGAAAGCGGCAAGGCCGGCCACTGCGATCAGCGTGTTCAGCACGAAGGCCATGACCGGCCTGCGGATGAAGAGAGCGGTGAAGCCGGTTTCGCTGGCGGTGCTGACAGGCGCGGTCATGAGCCTTCGGCCGCGTCCGCGGCGCGCTGATCCTGGCCGGCGATGCGGACCGCGCCGCCTTCGCTGACGCTCTGGGTGCCTTCGGTCACCACCATGTCGCCATCCTCGATCTCAGCGTCGATCAGCACCGTCTCGGTGTTGCGCTGGATGATGCGCACGGGAACGCGCCTGGCCTTGCCGTCCTCGACCTGCCAGACATAGGCGCCGTCGGAACCCCACAGGATCGCCAGGGGGCTGACGGCCGGGTAGGTGTCGCCGGGGAAGCGCATGGTGATGCCGAACGACATGCCGGCGCGCAGCGAATCCGCCGGATTGGCGATTGCAGCCTTGACCAGCAGAGTGCGGCTCTTTTCGTCGATGTGGTTGTCGATGGCCGACACGGTGCCGGTATAGGCCTTGCTCGGATTGGCGATCGGCGTCGCCGACAGTTGCGCGCCGACCTTGACGGCGGCGGCAAAGCGCTCGGGCACCAGGAAATCGACCAGGATGGAGGAGCGGTCGTCAAGCGTGGCGATCGCCGACTGGCTGGTGACGTAATTGCCGGCCGATATCGGCAGGATGCCGACCGTGCCGGCGATAGGGGCGACGATCGAACGACGCTGCAAGGCGAGTTCGGCATCCTGCAGCGCCAGTTTGGCGCCGGCCAGCACCACTTGGGCATCGGCGACGGCGACCGGGGTCGCGGCGTTGGAGGCCCTCAATGATTTCACCCGCTCGAGCTTGTCCTGGGCATCCTGCAAGGCGAGCTTGGCACGATCCTGCGAGATCACCTCGGTCTCGGAATCGAGAACAGCGATGATCTGCCCCTTGTCGACGCGGGTGCCGGACTGAACGAGGAATTCAACCAGCCGGCCGGAGCTGTACGGGTTGACCGTCACCGAGGCGTTGGCGCGGCCGGTGCCGATCGCCTGCAGGCGATCGTTGATGGTGGCGGTGGCCGCAGGCAAGGCGACGACATTTGCCGGGCGGCCGGCAGCGTTGCGACCGCCTGCCTGTTTTGTCGTGTCGACCGCACCGGTTGTGGCGGGCGCCGAAGCATAGGTCCAGTCGATACCCCAGCGTGCCAGAACCTCCGGCGCGCCCGGGAAGAATCGCGCCCAGGCGAGGACAGCCGCGACCAGGATCACAAGCGCAAAAACGATCTGTTTCCAGGCGACCATCGACACTCCGGTTGGCAAAACGTCTACCGGTTTCACCAAGCAAAAAAACGCGCAGCGACGCACCCGGTATGTGCGAAGCCGCCGCAATATCATGGCTTTATGGCAATTCTGCCGCTTCCATGCACATTAAATCTGCGTAATTTTGCGCACCTGCGGCCGGGATTGAGCGTGTCAGCGCAGGCTTTCCAGGTCGCGGATGCGCTTGGCGCTGTCGGCCTCGAGCTGCCTGGTGACAGCGCCGATCAGCGTCTCGGCGACAACGAACAGAGCGGCGGAAGAGTCCCACGCCGAAGGCACGGCGGTGCGTCCTGCAATGACATGGCGGGCGAAGCGGGCGATCGGCGATAGCCACTGGTCGGTGAACAGCACGATCTGAACGCCGCGCTGATGCGCGGTCTGGGCAAAGCGGACCAGACTGTCCTGATAGCGCCTGATGTCGAAGATCACCAGCACGTCGCGCTTGCCCATGTCGATCAGCCGGTCGCGCCAGATGCTCTCCTGGCCGGCAAGGTGATAGACATCGGGCTGGATGATGGCGAGATGGGCGGCCATGTAGCGTGCCAACGGATCGGTGAAGCGGCCGCCGATCAGGAATGTCTTGCCGCGCCGTTCGGCGAGCCTTTCGGCGATGTCGGCAAGCTGTCTGTCGGAGAGATGCCTGAAGGTCTCGCGCATATTGTCCAGCGTCGCCTCCAGCATTGGCGATACTGCACCGCTTGGGGAGGCCGGGTTGAGCGTGCGCGATGCCGGCGATTGCAATTGCGCCGCCAGTTCGTCCTGCAGCGCCGACTGGAATTCGGGATAGTTCTGGAACCCCAGCCTGGAGACAAAGCGCAGGATGGTCGGCGACGATACGCCGGCGGCGGTCGAGAACTCGGCGACCGTCTTCAGCCCGATCAGCGGATAGTTCGCAATCAGTGTCTGCGCGGCGCGGCGCTCGCCGGCCGGCATCGTGCCGATGCGGTCCGAAATCAGTTCGGCAATGCTGGAAATCATCGTTTTCCCCACCCCTGAGCCCGTCCAGACCGCTTCCCCGAAATCGCATTTGACAAAGCCGGACAAACTGTATGAAATCATCCACAGGGACGCAATGAGGCAAAATACGTAACATAAGATACAGCGCTCCCCAGGGGACGGCAGACTATGGAGAGAGCACGGCCCGCCAGCCTTGCATCGTCTGATACCGTAGGGGTGACGAACCCCGGCGGGTCCAGCCCTTTCGTGCTGACCTGCGACCACGCTTCCAACTTCCTGCCGTCGGCATTCGGCACGCTTGGCCTGCCGGCCGAGGACCTCTCCCGCCACATCGCCTGGGACCCCGGCGCGCTGCCGGTGGCCCGCCGCATCGCGACCGCCCTCGATGCGACGCTCATCGAAACCCGCATCTCGCGCCTGATCATCGACTGCAACCGTCCGCTCGACGCACCGGACCTGGTGCCGCCCGTCAGCGAGACGACGGCCATTCCGGGCAATGCCGGCCTGTCGGACAGTGAGCGCGCCGAGCGCATCGCTTTGTCGTGGCGGCCGTTCCACGACACGATCGCATCGATCATCGACGACCGGCAGGCGCGTGGGCAGGAGACCCGTCTGGTGTCGGTGCATTCCTTCACCCCCGTCTACAAGGGCAAGAAGCGGCCCTGGCATATCGGCATCATCCATGATGACGACCGCCGGCTGGCGTCGCCGCTGATAGCGGCGCTGCAGCGGCTCTCCGGCGTCAGTGTCGGCATCAACGAGCCCTATTCGCCGGCCGACCGCGTCTATTTCACTTTGGAGCGCCATGCACGCTCGCGCGGCCTTGCCTGCGCAATGATCGAAATCCGCAACGACGAGATCTCCGGCGAGACCGGGCAGCGGAAATGGGCGGATCTGCTCACAGGCATTTTTTCTGACCTGAAACCCGAGGAGGCCAAGGGTTCCCGGCGACACGCAATGGGAAAGTCAGTTCAATCGGCCAGCTAAGAACGTTAAAAAGGGGACTTCAAATGGCAGCACCGATACACACGGACACATCGGAGGACGTGAAGGTCCTTCACAGCATGGGCTACGCCCAGGAACTATCGCGGCGCATGGGAGCATTCCAAAGCTTTGCGATCTCGTTTTCGATCATCTGCATCCTGTCCGGCGGGTTTGGATCATTCCCGATCGCGCTTTCGACGGGCGGTCCATTCTCACTGACCATCGGCTGGATCATCGGCAGCGCGTATGCGCTTGTCGTTGCGGCCTGTCTTGGCCAGATCGCGTCAGCCTACCCGACGGCAGGCAGCCTGTATCACTGGTCGTCAATCCTGGGCGGCCGGTTCTGGGGTTGGGCAACGGCCTACGTCAATCTGCTGGGACTGCTGTTCGTCATCCCGGCCGTGAATGTGTTTCTCTATCTCATCACGCGTGATCTGTTCTTCGGTTCGGTACTCGGCTGGGACGTCTCCGGCTGGGGGATGGGGACGCAAATTCTATCGGTCGCCGTCATCACCGCGGCGCAAGCCCTGCTGAACCACTTCGGCATCAGGCTGACGACCATACTGACGGATTTCTCCGGCTACCTGATCCTCGGGGTCACCGTCATCCTTATCATCATGTTTCTGATGGCGGCGCCAAGCCTGGACATCGGCAAGGCGTTCACCTTCGTAAACAACACCGGGGCTTCTGGTGGTGGCGTTTCCCCGCAAACCGGTCCATTGATGGCGATCATCATCGGCCTTCTCTATCCGCTGTTCACCATTACCGGCTTTGACGCGTCCGCACACACGGCGGAAGAAACAGTCAATGCGCGCGACACGGTGCACAAGGGCATGCTGCATTCAGTCTTCTGGTCCGGCGTGTTCGGTTTTGTGCTGATCCTTGTCATGATCATGGCCATCCCGGATCTGAATGCCGCCGCCGCCTCCGGCTGGAGTTCCTTCAACAATCTCTTCATCGCAGCCATCATGACGTCGTTTATCGGCAAGTTGATGCTGATCGGTGTGATCATTTCCAACTTCCTCTGCGCATTAGCCGCCGTGACGTCCACATCACGGATGATCTATGCGTTTGCGCGTGATGGTGGCTTGCCATTCTCGGGCCTGCTGAGCTCGGTCAGCCCGACATATCGCACGCCGGTGGCGGCGATCTGGTTCTCCGCCATCATGGCGGTCGTGTTGACCGCCGTGACGACGCCACTCAATGCCTTTGCCGCGCTCTCGACCGGCTGCGCTATGTATCTCTACATTTCATATGCAATGCCGATTGTTGCGGGTTTCTTTGCCGAAGGAAAAACCTGGACCACCTTTGGCAGCTTCCGTCTGGGCGGTTTGTCAAAAGTCTTCGCGGTCATTGTCATGATCGGAACCGTCCTGGTCACGATCGGTGGTCATGCCTTCGTCGTGTCGATCCCCGGCACACCGGGCGACGCTGCCGCCAATCCGCCGGTTGCCGCCACAAGCTTCGTGCCGGGCCTGTGGTACTATTCGGTTGGCTTCGCCATCATCCTGGCAATTCTTTGGTTCGCCATTGAAAACCGGCGTTTCCAGGGTCCGCCAATCGGCGAGGCGGCAATCGCCAAGCGCAAGGCGATCATTGCAGCCGCTGAAAAGGCTGTCGGCGAATCTGCCTGAGCAACAATCAAAGCCGTGGCGAGTTCGATAGCCACGGCTTTTTCCCTTTCAAAGTGACAAGCCCAAGCGGCTAGCTGGAGTGCCAAAGGAATGGCCGGAAATTTCTCGTTCGATCAGTTGAAGAAAGCGGTCTCCAATGGCGAGATCGACACGGTGCTGGCCTGCATCGTCGACATGCAGGGGCGGCTCGCGGGAAAGCGTTTCCTGGCGCAGTACTTTGTGGATTCTGCTCATGACGAGACGCATGGCTGCAACTATCTGCTCGCCGCCGACATCGATATGGAGCCGGTGCCGGGCTACAAGGCGGCAAGCTGGTCGAAGGGCTATGGCGACTTCGTCATGAAGCCGGACCTTGCCACGCTGCGGCGGATTCCGTGGCTGGAAAAGACCGCGCTGGTGATCTGCGACGTGCTCGACCACCACACCCATGACGACCTTCCGCATTCGCCGCGCGCGATGCTGAAAAAGCAGGTCAAGCGGCTCACCGAACGCGGCTATATCGGCTACTTCGCCTCCGAGCTCGAATTCTACCTGTTCAACGAGACCTATGATTCCGCCCGCAAGAAGCACTGGCAGGGGCTCGACACCGCGTCGCCCTATATCGGCGACTACCAGATCGGCATCACCACCAAGGAAGAAGGCGTCATGCGCCGGCTTCGCAACGAGATGGAAGCGGCGGGCATTCCGATCGAAAACTCCAAGGGCGAATGGGGCCCGGGGCAGGAAGAGATCAATGTGCGCTATGCCGAGGCGCTCGACATGGCGGACCGCCACGTCATCCTGAAGAACGGCGCCAAGGAGATTGCCGAGTCCGAAGGCAAGTCGATTTCCTTCATGTCGAAATACAATTACGGGCTCGCCGGTAATTCCAGCCACATCCACAATTCGCTGTGGAGCGCCGATGGCAAGACGCCATTGTTCTTCGACAAGAAGGCGGACTGGACTTTGTCCACGCTTGGCCAGCAATGGGCGGCTGGGCAACTGAAATATGCCAGGGAGTTTACCTGGTTCCTGGCTCCCTACATCAACTCCTACAAGCGCTTCCAGGCCGGCACCTTCGCACCGACCAAGATCATGTGGAGCGAGGACAACCGCACCGCCGGCTTCCGCCTGTGCGGTGAGGGCACCAAGGGCATCCGCATGGAATGCCGCATCGGCGGCGCCGACCTGAACCCCTATCTCGCTTTCGCGGCGCTGATCGCCGCCGGCCTTGCCGGCATCGACGAGAAGCTCGAACTGCAGAAGCCGTTCGTCGGCGATGCCTACCAGGCCTCGCGCCTGCCGGAGATCCCGAAGACGCTGCGCGACGCCACCGAGACGCTGGCCAAGTCGAAGATGCTGAAGCAGGCGCTCGGCGACGATGTGCTCGAACATTATGTCCACACCGCAAAGTGGGAGCAGTTCGAATACGACCGCCGCATTACGGATTGGGAACTGCACAGGGGGTTCGAGCGGTATTAAAACTTTATACAGCTTTAATGTTGACAATGTAGTGAAGTTAGTACCATATGGTACCTGTAAACTGCAGTGCGCTACATTGAGGAGTTTGCAATGTCCAAATATGCGCCGCTCAAGGACTTTCTCATTGCCCAAAATGTCGATCGCGTTCCGATGTCATTCGCCGAAATCGAGAGAGTGCTCAATCTGCCGCTGCCCGCATCGAAGCAATACCCTGCATGGTGGAGCAACAATCCGAGCAACAATCCCATGACAAGGGAGTGGCTTGAGGCTGGGTTCGAGACCGAATCCGTCAATATAGGGAGTGGGAAACTGGTATTTCGCCGCGTTCGCAAAGAGCCCATTTCGGCGCCGCCCAGTGGTAGCGTGCCTGCCGCGCCAAAGGAGGCGCGCGCGGATCGCCACCCCGGTTTTGGTTTCATGAAGGGCCTAATAACGATCGAAGCCGGATTTGATATCACCAAACCTTTCGATGACGAGCCATGGGACCGGGGCTATCTGGGCGGTGAGGCTGACGCGCGTGACGGCAAACTTGCGGTGCGTAAATGAGCGAAGGGCCAAACCTGCTTCTGGATACATGTGCGGTGATCTTTGTCGCCAACGATAGTCTGATCGATCCGCACGCAAGCCGGGAGATTTCGGAAGCGGCCTATGACGGCCGTCTGTATCTTTCACCGATGTCGGCATGGGAGATCGGAATCGGCGTAGCCAAGGGTCGGCTCAATCTGCCATTGGCACCACTCGACTTCGTGGAGCGATTCATCGAGCGAATGTCGGCAAAGCTCAGCGCTATCTCACCAGCCATTCTGATTGCGTCATCCAACCTGCCCGGTCCGCCTCATGGTGATCCCATCGATCGGATACTGATGGCAAGTGCGAGAGCGTTGGACATGGTTCTGGTGACGCGTGACGAGCCCATCCTTCGCTATGGCCGCAATGGCCATCTGCGCACCCTAGCCTGCTAACTTGGAGTATCCTTTGGAAACCGTAAAACTCAAATCGCCCATCGATGGTTCGATTTACGCCGAGCGGCCGATCGCGACCGACCAGGCGATCAATGCCGCGGTCGAGCGCGCCAAGGCGGCGCAGGAGAAGTGGGCGCTGACACCGATCGTCGAGCGCGGCAAATTTATGCTGGCGATGCTCGAAGCGCTGGTCGCGATGACCGACGAGATCGTGCCGGAGATCGCCTGGCAGATGGGGCGACCGGTGCGCTATGGCGGCGAGTTCGGCGGCGTCAGGGAACGCACCAATTACATGGTCGAGATCGCTGAAGCCGCGCTGAAATCCGTGCCGGCATCCAACCCGAAGGACGGCTTCCGACGCTATGTGAAGAAGGATCCGCTCGGCGTCGTCATGGTGATCGCGCCGTGGAACTATCCCTATCTGACCGCCGTCAACACCATCGTGCCGGCACTGATGGCCGGCAATACCGTTATCCTCAAACATGCGGCGCAGACGCTGCTGGTCGGCGAACGGTTCCAGCAGGCGTTCGACAAGGTTGGGCTGCCCAAGGGCGTGTTCCAGAATGTCGTGCTGAACCATGCCCAGACCGAGAAGCTGCTCGGCTCGGGCAAGATCGACCATGTCAATTTCACCGGTTCGGTCGGCGGCGGCCGCGCCATCGAGAAGGCGGCGGCCGGCACCTTCATGACGCTCGGGCTCGAACTCGGCGGCAAGGATCCGGCCTATGTGCTGCCCGACGCCAAGCTCGACCATGCGGTGGCCAATCTGGTCGACGGCGCCTTCTACAATTCCGGCCAGTGCTGCTGCGGCATCGAGCGCGTCTATGTGCATGAGAAGGTCTACGACCAGTTCGTCGAAGGTTTCATCGCCGAGACGAAGAATTATGTCGTCGGCAATCCGCTGGAACAGGAGACGACAATGGGGCCGATGGCGCAGGCGCGCTTTGCCGACCTGATCCGCGAGCAGAAGGCCGAGGCGCTGCGCAAGGGTGCAATCGCACACATCAATATGAAGGTGGCTAACGACAAGGCCGGCTCGCCCTATCTGGCGCCGGAAGTGCTGACCGGCGTCGACCACCAGATGAGCGTCATGCGCGAGGAAAGTTTTGGCCCGATCGTCGGCATCATGAAGGTGCGTAACGACGAGGAGGCGATCGCGCTGATGAACGACAGCCCCTACGGGCTGACCGCTTCGATCTGGACCGGCGATATCGAGCATGCGGTGGCGATCGGCGACCGCGTCGAGACCGGCACCGTGTTCATGAACCGCTGCGACTACCTCGATCCGGCGCTGGTCTGGACCGGCGTCAAGGACACCGGCAAAGGCGTCGCCCTTTCGGCGCTCGGCTACGACAATCTGACCCGGCCGAAATCCTTCCATCTGCGCGAAGCCATCTGATTTTTTGAAAGACAAGACATGTCCAAGCTGATCTCCAAATGGAACTACCCGACCACCGTCCGCTTCGGTGCCGGGCGCATCAAGGAACTGCCTGAGGTGCTCGCGGCCACCGGCATTAAGCGGCCGCTTTTCGTCACCGATCCGGGGTTGGCGAAACTGCCGGTCGTCGCTTCGACGCTGAAAATCCTCGACGACGCCAAGGTATCCTATGGCGTGTTCTCCGAGGTGAAGCCGAACCCGGTCGATTCCAACCTCACCGCCGGGATCGCCGTGTTCAAGAAGGGCAAGCATGACGGCGTCATCGCCTTCGGCGGCGGTTCAGCGCTCGATCTCGGCAAGCTGATCGCGTTCCAGGCCGGCCAGACGCGACCGATCTGGGACTTTGAGGATGTCGGCGACTGGTGGACGCGCGCCAATTCGGATGCCATCGCGCCGATCATCGCCGTGCCGACCACTGCCGGCACAGGCTCGGAAGTCGGGCGTGCCGGCGTCATCACCAATGAGGCGACGCACACCAAGAAGGTCATCTTCCATCCGAAGCTTTTGCCGGCAATCGTCATTGCCGATCCGGAACTGTCGGTCGGCATGCCCGGCTTCATCACCGCCGGCACCGGCATGGATGCGCTGGCACATTGCCTCGAAGCCTATTGCGCGCCGGGCTACCATCCGATGGCCGACGGCATTGCCGTCGAAGGTGTGCGCCTGGTGTTCGAGAACCTGCCCAAGGCCTACGCCAACGGCCAGGACCTTGTCGCGCGCGCCCACATGATGAGTGCGGCCGCCATGGGTGCTGCCGCCTTCCAGAAGGGTCTTGGCGCCATCCACTCGCTGTCGCATCCGATCGGCGCGCTCTACGACACCCATCACGGCATGACGAATGCGGTGTTCATGCCCTATGTCTTGGCCTTCAATCGCGACTCCATCGAGGAGCGGATTGCCCGGCTCGCTGCCTATTGCGGCATCAAGGGTGGCTTCGACGGCTTTGCCAAAGCGATCATCAAGCTGCGCAAGGAATTGAAGGTGCCGCATGCGCTGCCCGGCCTGATCAAGGGGCTCGACATGGACAAGAAGCGCAAGGGGCTGATCGCCGACATGGCGGTGGTCGATCCGACAGCCGGCGGCAACCCGGTCAAGCTGACCAAAAAGGCGGCGCTGACGCTGCTCGAGAACACTATCGCCGGCACTGTCTGAGGCGGTTTCTGCGCCGGACGTGATCTAAAAACGAAGGGAAAGGAAGGGCAAGGGGGCAAAAAGCAAGGCAATAAACCATTAGCCGGGAAATTAAGTCGAGGCTAATTGCTACAGCCGGTTAAAAAGAGTTAACTTTTCGTACCGCCGGGGGCCAGTTTCAAAAAGCTTTCATCTGGCTGTCATATGAAACCGATACCGCATCGCAGGCGTCCAGGACGCCAGTTCAACGGAGAGAACACATGTTCAAGTTCACAGGGAAAGTGCTTTCCCTTTCGGCCGTCGCCCTCATGGCGACCTCTGCTATCTCGTCGGCCCAGTCCATGGATGAACTGGTTGCCGCTGCGAAGAAGGAAGGCCAGCTCACGACCATCGCGCTGCCGCATGACTGGTGCGGCTACGGCGCCGTCATCGACGGCTTCAAGGCAAAGTATCCTGAGATCACCATCAACGAACTCAACCCCGATGCCGGCTCCGGCGACGAGGTCGAGGCGATCAAGGCCAACAAGGACAACAAGGGCCCGCAGGCGCCCGACGTCATCGACGTTGGCCTGTCCTTCGGCCCGACCGCCAAGGCTGACGGCCTGATCCAGCCCTACAAAGTGTCGACCTGGGACTCGATCCCCGACAGCGCCAAGGATGCCGATGGTTACTGGACCGGCGACTACTATGGCGTGCTATCCTTCCTGGTGAACAAGGACCTCGTCAAGGAAGCGCCTGCTGACTGGGCTGACCTGCTGAAGCCGGAATTCGCCAACACCGTGGCGCTTGCCGGCGACCCGCGCGCCTCGAACCAGGCCATCCAGGCCGTCTACGCGGCCGGCATTTCCGGTGGTGCGGCTGCCGGCGAAGCTGCTGGCACTGCTGGTCTCGACTTCTTCAAGAAGCTTAACGCCGCCGGCAATTTCGTGCCGGTCATCGGCAAACCGGCGACCCTGGCACAAGGCCAAACGCCGATCCTGGTGACCTGGGATTACAATGCACTTGCCGGTCGCGACACGCTGAAGGGCAATCCGCCCGTCGACGTCGTCGTGCCGAAGACCGGTGTCGTTGCCGGCGTCTATGTGCAGGCGATCAGTGCTTTCGCACCGCATCCGAACGCTGCCAAGCTCTGGCTGGAGTATCTCTACTCCGACGAAGGCCAGATCGGCTGGCTGAAGGGCTATTGCCACCCGATCCGCTTCAACGATCTTGCCAAGAACGGCAAGCTCCCGGCGGACGTGATGGCCAAGCTGCCGCCGGCCGAGGCTTACGCTGCCGCGGTGTTCCCGACGCTGGACGAGCAGGGCAAGGCAAAGGAAGCCGTCACCAAGAACTGGGATGCCGTCGTCGGCGCCAACGTCAAGTAAGGCTTGAAACCAACCGGGCGGCCTCGCGGCCGCCCGGTGTTCCTCGGAGACGGTAGCCGGCGCATGACAGATATCTCGCTTTCCGATCACGCAGTTGCCGGGAAGACCGCGCCCCCCAGCGAGGCGCGTGCAATGCGACTGCCGACGCAATGGCTCGGCGTTGCGCCATTTTTCATCTTCGCCATCATGTTCCTGATCCTACCCACGCTCTATCTGATGCTGGGTGCATTCCAGAACGATGCCGGCGAATTCACGTTCGAAAACATAGCAGCACTGGCGCAGCCATCGATTGTCGCCGCCTACTGGATCTCGCTCAAGGTCAGCCTTTCCTCGTCGCTGATCGGCGCCTTCGCAGGTCTCGGCATCGCCATCGCCATCGTGCGCGGCGGCCTGCCGGAGTGGATACGTTCGGCGACGCTGACATTCTCCGGCGTGGCTTCCAATTTCGCCGGCGTACCGCTGGCCTTCGCCTTCATCGCCACGCTCGGACGCCTCGGTCTCGCCACGGTGCTGCTCAACACCGTGTTCGGCCTCAACATTTATGCGCACGGCTTCAACATCCTATCGTTCTGGGGCCTGACGCTGACCTATGTCTATTTCCAGATTCCCCTAATGGTGGTCATCATCACGCCGGCGATCGACGGCTTGAAGAAGGAGTGGGGCGAGGCTGCGGCGACGCTTGGCGCCACCCAGACGCAATACTGGCGCATGGTGGTCATCCCGGTGATCTGGCCGAGCTTCCTCGGCACGGTCATCCTGCTCTTCGCCAATGCCTTCGGCGCCATCGCCACCGCCTATGCGCTGACCGGCTCTTCACTCAACATCGTGCCGATCCTGCTCTATGCGCAGATACGCGGTGACGTGCTGCACAATGCCCATCTCGGCTATGCGATCGCCTTCGGCATGATCGTCATCACCGGGCTGGCCAATGTCTTCTACATCTGGTTCCGGACGCGCTCGGAGAGGTGGCTGAAATGAAGTCCGGAAAATTCTGGGCCTGGGTCGTCTTCGGGCTGGGCGCGGCCTATTTCTTCATTCCGCTGATCGCGACGGTGGAATTTTCCTTGCGCATGCGGCGCGGCGCTTATTCCTTCGACGCCTATCAGATCGTGCTTGGCGACCCTCGTTTTCAGGCGACCTTTGGCTACTCAGTGCTTGCCGCCATCTTCACCATCATTCTGGGCGTGTTGATCGTGGTGCCCGCCGCCTACTGGATTCGACTGCGCCTGCCGCAACTGCGGCCGATCGTAGAGTTCATCACGCTGCTGCCGCTGGTCATTCCCGCCATCGTCATCGTCTTCGGCTATATCAGGATGTACGGTTCGAATTCGCCGCTGCCGTTCCTGGCGACCGACATGGGCACAAATGCCTTGCTGGTCATCGGCTATGCAATGCTGGCGCTGCCCTACATGTATCGCGCGGTCGATACCGGACTGCGCACCATCGACGTCAGGACGCTGACCGAAGCGGCGCAGATCCTTGGCGCCGGTTGGGGCACGATCATTGGTCGTGTGATCCTGCCCAATGTGCTGATCGCCGTGCTGTCGGGCGCCTTCCTTACCTTCGCCATCGTCATTGGCGAATTCACCATGGCCAGCTTGCTCAACCGGCCCGCCTTCGGCCCCTATCTGCAAAACGTTGGCGCCAACCGCGCCTATGAGCCGGCGGCGCTTGCCATCATCGCCTTCGCCATCACCTGGGGCTGTATGTCGCTGATCCAGATCCTGTCCCGTTTCGCGCCGAGATCGGCGAACCGCCCGAACTGATCGACAAAGTACTGATCGAAAGAAAAAGCCATGGCCGAACCATTCCTCTCCATCCAGCATGTGCGAAAATCCTTCGGCGCCACCACCGTGGTCGAAGATTTCAATCTTGATGTCGAGCCGGGCGAGTTCGTTTCCTTCCTTGGGCCATCGGGTTGCGGCAAGACCACCGTGCTGCGCATGGTCGCCGGTTTCGAAGAGCCGTCGGCGGGCAAGATCGTCGTCGCAGGCAAGGACATCACGAGGCTGAAGCCCAACCAGCGCAATGTCGGTATGGTGTTCCAGGCTTATGCGCTGTTCCCGAACCTGACCGTGGCGCAGAATATCGGCTTCGGCCTGAAGGTCGCCGGGATGGCCAAGGCGGACATCGACAGACGCGTGGCCGAGATGCTCGACATCATCAAGCTGCCGCAGATGGCAGACCGCTATCCCTATCAGCTCTCGGGCGGCCAGCAGCAGCGTATCGCGCTGGCGCGTGCCATCGCGCCGAAGCCGAAGCTGCTTCTGCTCGACGAGCCGCTGTCGGCGCTCGACGCCAAGGTACGTGTGTCGTTGCGCGAGGAAATCCGCTCGATCCAGAAGAAGCTCGGCATCACCACCATCTTCGTCACCCATGACCAGGAAGAGGCGCTGTCGATCTCCGACCGCATCGCGGTGATGTATGGCGGCAAGGCCGAGCAGGTCGGCACGCCGTTCGAGATCTACAACCGGCCGGCGACCAAGTTCGTCGCCAATTTCGTCGGCACGCTGAACGTGCTCGAAGGCAAGGTCACTGACGCCGCGGCCGGCACGGTGCAAGTCAACACGCAGGAAGTCTCGCTCAAGGGCAAGCTCAACGGCTCGAAGTCCGGTGACACCCTGTCGCTGGCGCTGCGTCCCGAGGCGATTTCGCTAGGGCGCCAGCCCGGTCGCGATTCAAGCCTGTCGGGCGAAATCTCCGAAGTGCACTTCCTCGGCTCGGTGATCCGCGTTCGCGTCGGCATCGGCGGCAACACGGTGTCGCTCGACACCTTCAACAGCCCGGCAACGCCACCGCCGGCTGTTGGCGAGAAGGCGGAGATATCGTTTTCATCGAGCGACATGCTGGTGCTGCACTAGTAAAAGCAGCATCCCAAGGGAACCGAGACGGTCGAATCAGGCCAGCGCGATGAACGGCCGTATCCTGCCAAGGTCGGGCGTTTGCTGGACAATCAACAGCATCTTGCCATCCAGCCACTGCCCACGATGCCGCTTCGCCGCTACGATGGGCCATGGCGCTATTCGAACTTACCCTCATCCTGCTTCTGGCTGCCGTCGCGCTGACGGCGCTGTCGCGGCGGCTGGAAATTCCCTATCCGTCCCTGCTGGCTCTGGCCGGCGTCGCGATTGCCTTCGTACCCGGTGCGCCGACGATCGAGATCGATCCGGAACTGGCGCTTGCCCTGTTCATCGCGCCGGTGCTTCTCGACGCCGCCTATGACACGTCGCTGCGCGACCTCAAGCGCTACCGGCTGTCGCTCGCGTTGCTCGCGCTGGGCGCCGTGGTCTTCACCACCGTGGTGGTTGCCTTGGTCGGCTGGAAGATGGCCGGCCTGCCGATCGCGGCGGCAATCGCGCTTGGCGCCATCGTCGCGCCGCCGGATGCGGTGGCCGCATCCGCCGTGCTCAGCCAGTTCAAGGTACCGCACCGCATCACCGCCATCCTGCAGGGCGAGAGCCTGCTCAACGATGCCACGGCGCTGCTGATCTACCGGCTGGCGGTTTCGGCCGCGCTTGGCACGATCATGCTCAGCAACGCCGTTCCGGTGATCCTGCTGGCAACGATCGGCAGTGTGATCGCGGGCTATCTGTTTGGCCGCGTCTCGCTGCTGGCGCTCGGCCGCATCGAGGATGCGGCGAGCAGCACGGTGGTGCAGTTTGCCGGAACCTTCGCCGTGTGGATCATCGCCGACAGGCTCGGCCTTTCCGCCATCATCACCATCGTCGTCTATGCCATGACCATTGCGCGCAGGGCGCCGCGCCAGTCGTCGGCGAGACGCCGCGTCAGCACCTATTCGGTCTGGGAGTCGGCGGTGTTCGTGCTCAACGTGCTGGCTTTCGTGCTGATGGGCCTGCAGGCACGCACGATCGTTGGCAGGCTGGCCGGCGACGGGCAAGGCGAAGCATTCCTTTTCGCCGCAACGGTGCTGGTCGTCGTTATCGTCGCGCGCCTTGTCTGGGTGGCGAGTTACGTCGCGATCATCCGGTGGCTTGCCCGCTTCGGCAGCCAAGAGGCAAGGCGGGAATTGCCGACGTTCGGCGGCGCCGTCATTGTCGGCTGGTGCGGCATGCGTGGGTTGGTGACGCTGGTGGTGGCCATTGCGCTGCCGGCCGATTTTCCCGGCCGCGACCCGATCGTGCTTGCCGCCTTCGCGGTGGTGCTGGGCACGCTGGTGCTGCAAGGCATGACGCTGAAGCCGCTGCTGCGCTGGATCAACTTCGACCCCGATAGAACCGTCGACAATGAGGTGGCGCAGGCGCGCGTCGCCATCATGCAGGCAGCACTGGACGTGCTGAGCCGCAAGACATCTGCGGCGGCGGCTGTCGTGCGCGAGCAGTATGAGGCGCAGCGCCTGATTGCGGAAAACCCGGATGATGCTCAGGCCGCGACCGAATACGACCGGCTGCGCCTCTATGCCATCAACCGCCAGCGCGACACGCTCGAGGAGTTGCGCAGCAACGGCACGATCGGCGACGAAGCCTACCACCGGCTGGAGGAAGAGATCGACTGGGCCGAACTGGCGGCATCGCCGGCGGGCCGGTTCCAGCCGCTGACCACATCATAGACGCTGGCCCAGTTCCGCCGTCGTGCCGGTACATTGCAACCCGTCTGCCGAACCGCTACTGCCAAAGCGAAATTGAGCCGGATAAGCAATGAAACTGGTCAGCTACAACATCCAGTACGGGTTCGGCGGCGATGGCCGTTACGATCTTTCGCGCTGCACCAAGCTGGTCGACGGCGCCGATATCATCGCGCTGCAGGAGGTCGAGCGGCATTGGCAGCGCACCAATGAGGACGACCAGCCGGAGGTCCTGTCCAAGCTGCTGCCTAGCTATTACTGGGTCTATGGCCCGGCCTTCGACATGGACGCCAGTGAGCGGCGCGACGGCCGGGTCGTCAACCGCCGCCGCCAGTTCGGCACCATGCTGCTGTCGAAGCTGCCGATCGCCTGGTCGCGGCTGCACGCGCTGCCCATGCGCCGCACGCTGCGGCCGCTCAACATGCGCAACGCCGCGCTCGAATGCATGATCCGCACGCCGGCCGGACCGGTAAGGGTCCTGTCGCTGCATCTCGCCCATATCGCGGCGGAGGAGCGTCTGGAGCAGATCGACTATCTCTTGGCCGAGCATCGCCGCGCGCCGTCCGAGGGCGGCCCGTGGAGCGGCGCGGACGATGAGCCTTCGCGCAACTGGACCAGTGGCGAGGCCGAGCCGGAAAACCCGACAGCTGCGATCTGGATGGGCGATTTCAACATGGAGCCGGGCAGCGCCGAATACAGCCGCATCGTCGGCAGCACGCCCTATCATCGCGGGGCAGCTTATCTCGACGGCTTTGTTGATGCCGCTGCCGTCGCTAGCGAGCCGGCTGCCGATTTCCACACCCATGTGAAAACGATCGACGGGAAAGTGGCAAAACGCCGGCTCGACCATTGCTTCGTCGGCGGTATGTTCGCGGACCGTGTGCGCTCGGTCAGTGCCGATATAGGCGAGATCGCTTCAGACCATTTTCCGGTCCGGATCGATATCGATCTCGAAACGCCTTTGAGCTCGGGAGATCGGTGAGCCCTCGATGACGCTTTTCGTCTTTTTCGCGGTGCTTGCCGCCGCCGCCATGCACGCGATCTGGAACGCGCTGGTCAAGGTGCATCTCGATCGCTTCCTGTCGATCACGCTGATGACGCTGGGCATGGGTTTTGCCGCACTGTTCGTGCTGCCCTTCGTCGAGTTTCCAAAGGCCGCGGTATGGCCCTTTATAATCGCCTCGGTGCTCTTTCACATGGGCTACCGGACCTTCCTCATCGGCGCCTACAAGGCCGGCGATTTCGCCCAGACCTATCCGCTGGCGCGCGGCACGGCGCCCCTGCTTGCGGCCCTGGGCGGCGTTGTCGTGGTGCAGGAGATCCCCGGCCCATTCGCCATCCTCGGCATCCTCTTGTTGTCAGCCGGCACGCTGGTGATGTCGTTTCGCGGCGGCGCGCATCTGGAGCGGATCAATCTGCGCGCGGTCGGCTTTGCGCTCGGCACCTCTATCTTCATTGCCAGCTATACGCTGTCGGATGGCAGCGGCGCGCGGCTGGCGGCGACGGCGCAGAGCTATGCCGCATGGCTGTTCATCTGCGATGCCACGTGGGCGCTGGTGCTGTGCCTCATCTTTCGCGGGCCCAAGGCGCTGCCCGTGCTGGCGCGTGACTGGAAGGCAGGCCTGTTCACCGGCGTGCTCAGCGGCGCGGCCTACTGGATCGTCATGTGGGCGATGACCAAGGCGCCGATCGCCTCGGTGGCGTCGTTGCGGGAGACGTCGATCCTGTTTGCCATGATGATCTCGGTTTTCGCGCTCGGCGAGAAGATGACAGGCTGGCGCGGCGCCGCCGCGCTCGGCATCGTCGCCGGTGTCGTGGCCCTCAGACTGGGCTGAGAGCCTGATACTTCAGCCGAGCACCGTCATCACCTGTCCGCGCCGTTCCGGACTGAAGCGGATGACGACGATGATGCAGACGGCGACCACGCCGGCAAACAGCGCCAGCGCGTAGCCACGAGATTGGGCGAGAAGGCAGCCAGCGCGCCGACCACCGAATAGCTGACGATGTTGAGCATCAGAATGGGCTTGCGCCCATATTTGTCGGCCAGCCTGCCGAAGAAGAAGGCGCCGATGAAGCGTGTCGCCAGCGTCAGGAACAACGCTTTGGAGACTGCCGGAACGTCAGTGTTGAATCCGGTTGCGATATCGGTGAGCAGGAACGTCAGAAGGAAGAAATCAAAAGCGTCGAGCGTCCAGCCGAGGAAGGAGGCAAGGACGGTTTTCTTCTGTTGCGCGGAAGAGCCACGACGTTCCTCCTAAGCGCCCCGGGGAACGATATGTTCCTTGGGGCGCAAAAGAGAACAGGCGTCAGCCGGCTTTCGAAAGAAGCGCGGTCACTTTTTCGTAATGTCGAGATCGAACACCATCAGCCCGTCGGTGCCGCCTTCGAGCGCTGCGACCAATCGGGCGCCGGCGCGCTGATGCGCTTCATGCACGAGATAGGCGTCGCGGGCGGCGGCATCGCGGAAGTCGATGGTGAAGGCATGGCTGAAGCCGCGCGCGAACGGCTCCGGGCTGACATTGGTGCTGAAATGGACCGTGTCCATGCCGTCGACGACGGAGCGCAGTGCTTCGAGATCGGCGTGGATTGCCGTGCGCTCGGTGGCGGGCACATCGCCGCGGAAGCGTACGAAGACGCAGTGTCTGATCATTGGTTCGTTCTCCTAAGTGGCTATGCGGCCCGATTGCCGGAGAACACCGCCGGCGGAAGCGGCTCGCGGCCGAGGATGATGTCGGCGCCTTTTTCGCCGACCATGATGGTCGGCGCATTGGTGTTGGAGGAAGGCACGCGCGGCATCACCGAGGCATCGCAGACGCGCAGGCCCTCGATGCCGCGCAGGCGCAGGTCCGGTGTGACCACCGCCATATCGTCATGGCCCATGCGGCAGGTGCCCACGGGGTGATGGTCGGTCTTGGCGGTGCGGCAGGCATAGTCGATCAGCTCGTCGTCGCTGGCGAGCGATGGTCCGGGCAGCACCTCGCGCAACACGTAAGGTGCAAGCGCCTTCTGCCGCATGATCTCGCGCGCAAGCCTGAGGCCCTTGATCGACATGGCGCGGTCATAAGGGTCCGACCAATAGTTGGGATCGATCAGCGGGTGGTCGGCCGGGTCGGCGCTGCTCAGCCGCACCGTGCCGCGCGAGCGCGGGCGCAGGAAGGCCGAGTTCAAGGTCACGCCGGGGTTCTTCAACCTCTCGACGCCGGCCTCGATGCCGGAGCCCAGTCCCAGATGGAACTGGATGTCGGGCGAGGCGGCGGTCGGATCGGCGTACCAGAAGCCGCCGGTCTCGAACAGGCTGGAGGCGACCGGCCCTTTCTTCAGCAGCAGATACTGCAAGCCGGCCCACGCGGTGCGGTGCAGCTTGGCGTAGTTGTCATAGGTGTGGTCGCCGGTGCATTCGGCGATGACGAACAAATCGAGATGGTCCTGCATGTTGGAGCCGACACCGGGCAGATCATGCACCGGCGTCACGCCGACCGATTTCAGGTGATCAGCCGGGCCGATGCCCGACTGCATCAACAGCTTCGGCGAACCGATGGCGCCGGACGAGACGATCACTTCGCGCTCGGCGCGCATGATGGTCTTCTCGCCGCCGGGTTTGTCGACGATCTCGACGCCAATGGCGCGGCCTTTCTCGACGACGATGCGGGTGACCAGCACATCGGTTCGGACCGTCAGGTTCTTGCGGGCGCGGATGGGCTTCAAATAGGCGACCGAAGCGGATGAGCGCCGGGCGTCCTTCTGGGTCAGCTGGTAGTAGCCGACGCCTTCCTGGCTAGCGCCGTTGAAATCCGGGTTGAAGGGGATGCCCATCTCTTGGCCGGCGCGGAAATAGGCCTCGCAAATCGGCAGCGGCGAAATCGGGTTCGACACGCCGAGCGGCCCCTGGTCGCCGTGAAAATCGTTGGCGAAGCGCTGGTTGTTCTCGGCGCGCTTGAAATAGGGCAGCACGTCGCGATAGCCCCAGCCCGCGAGGCCCTCTTCCTTCTCCCATGCGTCGTAGTCGCGAGCGTTGCCGCGCGTGTATATCTGGGCATTGATGGACGAGCCGCCGCCGACCACCTTCGCCTGCGTATACCAGAAGACGCGGTCCTGCATGTGCCTCTGCGGCACAGTCGACCAGCCCCAGGAAGCGATTCCCTTGGTCATCTTGGCAAAGCCCGCCGGCATGTGGATGTAGGGGTGCCAGTCCTTGCCGCCGGCCTCGAGCAGCAGCACGGAATTCGCTGAATCCTCGCTCAGCCGGTTGGCCAGAACGCAGCCGGCCGGGCCGGCACCTACGATGATGTAGTCGGTCATAACTCTATCCACCTACAGTCGAGGCACGGAGAGCGCGCCGTCGACATTGATAATCGAGCCTGTGGAAAAGCCGAGCTTGCCGGCGGCAAGCGTCGCCACCACGGCGCCGATGTCCGATGCTTCGCCCCAGCGTTTTGCCGGCACCAGGCCGCTGTCGATAAGCGCGTCGTATTTGGCTGATACGCTCGCGGTCATGTCGGTGCGAATGATGCCCGGCCGCAGTTCGAACACGCCGATGTTTTCCGGCGCAAGCCGTAGCGCCAGGTTCTTCACCCACATCGAAAGGCCGGCTTTCGAGATGCAGTAGTCGGCGCGTTCCGGCGAGGCCATATCGGCGCTGACCGAGGTGATGGTGATGATCGAGCGCGGATGATTGCTGGGAGCCGCCAGCATCGCCTTGGCGACGGCCTGGCTAAGGAATACGGTGCCGCGCAGATTGATGCCGAGCGCACGGTCGAAGTTTTCGGGCGTCAGTTCCAGCAGGTCGCCGCGCACCATGGCGCCGACGCCGGCATTGTTGACAAGGCAGTCGATTCGGCCGAACTCATGCGTGGCGGCGTCGATAAGCGATGCGTGATCGGGAAGGCTGGCAATGTCGCATCGGTGGTAAGCGAACTTTGCGCGGCGCGCGATGATGTTTTCAACAAGCCGTTTGGCGGGGTCGTTGGCCAGGTCAGCGACGAGAATGTCGAAGCCTGCATCGGCCAGCGCCTCGGCGCAGGCCAGTCCAATGCCGCGCGCGCCGCCGGTGACGATGGCTGCGGGGCGGGTCATGCCGCGAGGTCCGTTCGGCGAATATGCTCGGCCACGCGCAACGCCTGGGCGGCAATCGACAGCGCCGGATTCACGGCTGCGGAGTTCGGCAGAAAACTGGCGTCGACGACGAACAGGTTCGGGTGGTCGAAGGCGCGGCAGAAGGGGTCGAGCGGCGACGTCGCCGGGTCATCGCCCATTTTCACCGTGCCGCACTGGTGCGAGGGCGTGCGCTTGTCGAAGGGACGCGACAGCACGATGGGATAACCGCAGGCGCGGAAGTTCTCACGCATCACCTTGGTCAGCCCGTCCAGCGACTGCATGTTGGAGCGCCGCCATTGCATGACGATGTCCTTGCCGTCGACCATGATGCGGCTTTCCGGATCGGGCAGATCCTCGCACATCAGATACCAGTCGACGGCGCGACCGGCCATGTAATCGAGCGCGAATTTCGGCACGCGTTTGACGTTGGCCTTCAACATGTTGCCGTCGATCTTGCCGAGCAGTTGGACGTTGCCGAGCGGCTTGCCGCCTTTGCCGTCGGAGAGATAGTAGTCATTCAGCATCAGCGTCTTCTGGTAGACGCTGTCGTTCCTGCGGCGCGGATCGATCGCCAGCATGGCGCTCGAATTATGGTTCATGAAATTGCGGCCGACCTGGTCGGAGCGGTTGGCGAAGCCTTTGCCATCTGGTGAAGGCGAGCGCAGCAGGATGACGGCGGAATTGACCGCGCCGGCGGACAGGATGACCAGCTTCGGCGCGACTTTCTTCAGCTCGCCATTCTGACGGTAGTGAACGGCAGCGATGCTTTTGCCGTCGGACGACGCTTCGAGATATTCGACATGGCAGCCGGTTTCGAGTCGGATATTGCTGTCCTTAAGTGCAGCCGTCAGCGGTCCGGTCTGCGCATCGACCTTGCCCTGGGCGGTGTTGGGGAATGCGTCCCAGCCGGTCTTGCCCTCTTTCAGCCAGGTGTCGATGTCGACGCCGAGCGGCAGCGAGGCCGGATGCAGGCCGAGGGCTTTCAACTCAGCGCGGGCGCGCGCAATCGGCGCTTCGTCGGGCACCGGCTTGAAAGCATAGGGGATCGAGTGGAACGGTTCGGTCGGGTCCTCGCCGAGCGAGCCGCGGACGCGAAACAGCTGCTCGGCTTTCGAATACCAAGGCTCGAATTCATCGTAGGAAAACGGCCATGCCGGCGAGACGCCACCGAAGTGCTCCATGGCGGCGAAATCCTCTTTGCGGTAGCGGATCAGCACCGCGCCGTAGAATTTCGAATTGCCGCCGACATAGTAGTAATTGCCGGGGTTGAAGGCCGCACCGCCGGCCTCACGCCACATCTCCTTCGGACGGTAGTGGCCGTCGACGAAGATGGAGCGCGTGTCGCGGGCATGCGGCGTTGCCGTCAAGGGCTCACCGCGCTCCAGCATCAGGATCGAGGCACCGCTGCCCGCCAGACCGGAGGCGATCGTAGCGCCGCCGATACCGGAGCCGATGATGACGATATCGGGGCTGACCATCTCGATCAGCGGATGCGGTGTTCGGTCGCCGGATCGAAGAACACGGCCTTGGTCAGGTTGAAGGCGAGCGGCGTGCTGGTGCCCGGCTGGATGTTGGCGTCGGCCCGCAACCGCGCCACCACGCCCTTGCCGCCGAGATTGGTCACCGCGAAAGTATCGGACCCCGCCGGCTCGACCACTTCGATGTGCAGGTCGGCAGTGGCAATGTTGGAGGCGTTGCGTTCCGCACCTTCCGGATCGGTCAGCGCTTCCGGGCGCACGCCGAAGATGATCGGCTTGCCCTGGAACGCCGACAGGCCCGCCGGCGCATTGGCCATCGGCAGCGTAATGGGCTCGCGCGCCTCGCGCTCCAACACGACGGACAGCGCATTGCCCGATGTAGCAATGGTCGCCGGGATCAGGTTCATCGCCGGGGAACCCATGAAGTCGGCGACGAACAAATTGGTCGGATTGTTGTAGATTTCGGCCGGGGTGCCGAACTGCTGCACTTCGCCGTCGCGCATGACGGCGATCTTGGTCGCCAGCGTCATCGCCTCGATCTGGTCGTGGGTGACGTAGACGATGGTTGTGCCGGTGGTGGCATGCAGGCGCTTGATCTCGATGCGCATGTCAACGCGCAATTTGGCGTCGAGGTTGGACAAAGGCTCGTCGAACAGGAACAGCTTGGGGTCGCGCACCAGCGCCCGGCCCATGGCGACGCGCTGGCGCTGGCCGCCGGAAAGCTGGCTCGGCTTGCGCTGCAGGAGGTGGCCGATCTGCAGGACCTTGGCCACCTTGTCGATCGCCTTTTGGCGTTCGTCGGCCGGCACGCCGCGCATCTCCATGCCGAAGGAGATGTTTCCGGCCACCGTCATGTTCGGATAGAGCGCATAGCTTTGGAAAACCATGGCGATGTCGCGCTTGGATGGGTGCAGATCGTTGATGGCGCGGCCGTCGACGCGGATTTCGCCCTCGGTGATCTGCTCCAGGCCGGCAATCGTGTTGAGCAAGGTGGACTTGCCGCAGCCGGACGGGCCGACCAGCACCAGGAAGCCGCCCTTTTCGAGCTCGACATCGATGCCCTTCAGGATCTCGACATTCCCGAAGCGCTTCTTCAGCCCATCAATTTCCAGAAAAGCCATGGTCGTTCCTTCCGAATTGATCAGCCCTTGACCGCGCCAGCCATCAGCCCGCGCACGAAATAGCGGCCGGCGACGACATAGACGATCAGGGTGGGCAGAGCCGCGATCATCGCGGCCGCCATGTTGACGTTGTATTCGACGACGCCGGTCGAGGTGTTGACGACGTTGTTGAGCGCCACCGTCATCGGCATGGAGTCGCCTGTGCCGGCGTAAGCCGAAGCGAACAGGAAGTCGTTCCAGATGTTGGTGAACTGGTAGATGACGGTGACGACGAAGATCGGCATCGAGTTCGGCAGCATGATGCGGCGGAAGATCTGGAAGAAGGAGGCGCCGTCGACCTGTGCGGCCTTGATCAGCTCGTTCGGGAATGCCTCGTAATAGTTGCGGAAAAACAGTGTGGTGAAGCCGATGCCGTAGACGACATGGACGAAGACCAGGTTGACCGTCGGATTGCCGAGACCGAAACTCGTACCCGTCGCATTCTGCAGCTTCACGCCGAAACGTCCCAGGCTGCCGAGGATGGTCGCCATCGGCAGCAGCACCGACTGGAACGGAATGAAGCAGGCAAACAGCATCAGCCCGAACACGAGCGTGGCGCCGCGAAAACGCCATTTGGTTAAGACGTAGCCGTTGAGCGCGCCGAGCATGGTCGAGATCAGTACGGCTGGAACCACCATCTTGATCGAGTTCCAGAAATAGCCCTTGATGCCGGCGCAGGTTAGGCCGACGCAGGTCTCGCCCCAGGCCTTCAGCCACGGGTCGAAGGTCGGCGCTTTGGGCAACGCCAGCATGTTGCCGTTCTGGATCTCGTCCATGGTCTTGAACGAGGTCACCAGCATGACGAACAGCGGCATCAGATAGAACAGCGCAAACAGCGCCAGAAGCCCGTAGATGACGATGCGGTTGAGGGTCTTGGTGCTGATGCCGCCGGAGGCCTTTTGGGAAGCAGCGGGGCGGGCAGGGGTGGCGACAGCGCTCATCGCGGCTTCTCCCTGAGTTCCGAATAGAGATAAGGCACGATGATGGCAACGATGGTCATCAGCATGATCACGGCACTGGCCGAGCCGACAGCCATTTCGTTGCGCTTGAACGTGTACTCATACATGAAGTTGGACGGCAGCCAGGCCGAGCCACCGGGGCCGCCGCTGGTCAGCGCCACCACCAGATCGTAGGACTTGATGGCAAGGTGCGCGAGCACGATGAAGGCCGACAGGAAAATTGGCCGCAGCAGCGGAATGACGATGCGGCGATAGAGCTGGAAGGTGGTGGCGCCGTCGATCTGCGCCGCCTTCATGATCTCGCCGTCGATGCCGCGCAGGCCGGCCAGGAACATCGCCATGATGAAGCCGGAGGCCTGCCAGACGCCGGCAATGACCACCGTGTAGATGACGAAATCCTTGTTCTTGATCCAGTCGAAATGGAAGCTCGTCCAGCCCCACTGATGCAAGGTCTGCTCAAGACCGAGGCCGGGGTCGAGGAACCATTTCCAGGCGACGCCGGTGACGATGAAGGACAGCGCCATCGGGTAGAGATAGATCGGCCGCAACACGCCTTCGCCGCGAATCTTCTGGTCGAGCAGGATGGCCAGGAACAGGCCGAGCGCCAGGCAGATGGCGATGTAGAGAAAGCCGAAAATGCCCATATTGACGATCGACGTGTACCAGCTCGATGGCGGGTCGGAGTCGAACGTCCAGCCCCATAGCCGTAGGTAGGCGCGCGGTCCGGTGATGACATAGGACGGAAAAGTCTTGGAATTGGTGAAGGACAGATAGACCGTCCACAGGATGAAGCCATAGACGAAGACGATGGTGATGGCGAAGCTCGGCGCCAGCACGATCTTCGGCAGCGCGTCCTGCAGTCGCGCGCGCACGGAGGGGCGAGACCGCTCGGGCGTCAGCTTGATCTGGGTTGTCGCTACACTGCTCATAGGGCTCCTCCCGTTCGGGTCGTCCGTGCCTGCCGTCAGGCGGCAAGGCGGCCCCGTGCATACGGGTCTCTGGTCGGCATGGTGTTCAAGAGGGTTTCACCGTTTCACGGAAACGGCGAACCTCTCTACTCTTTCTTTTACGCAATTCCGGCCGGAAAACCGCTCACACTTTTCCTGGAATTGCGCCAGCCGGCCAATCCTGAGGCGAACCTTCCCCGCCGAAGCGGGGAAGGTGTCTTGCTGGCCAGGGCTTACTTGGCGTCGTCGATTGCCTTGACCAGTTCGGTCACGGCTTCGTCCGAGGTCTTGATCTGACCGTGGACGAACTTCGAAACGACGTCCTTGTAGGCATTGGCGACCGCCGGAGGCGCGCCATAGCCCTGGGCAAGCGAGCCGAACAGTGTGCCGCCTTCGTTGGCAGCCTTCAGGTCGGCGATGCCCTTCTTGCCGCACGCGTCGAAGTCGGTGTCGGGAACGTCGGTACGGGCGGGAACCGAACCCTTGACGACGTTGAAGGCCGACTGGAAGCTCTTCGACAGGGTGGCGGTGGCCAACGCGACCTGGGCGGCCTTGCGGTCGTCCGGAACGTTGAACATGCCGAACATGTCGGAGTTGTAGACCACCGAGCCTTCCGTGCCCGGGAAGCGATAGCACAGGAAGTCGGTGCCCGGCGTTTTCTTGGCGGCGTTGAACTCGCCCTTGGCCCAGTCACCCATCACCTGCACCAGGGCATCGCCCTTGATGACCATGGCGGTGGCAAGGTTCCAGTCGCGGCCCGAGAAGTTCGGGTCGACATAGGTGACGAGCTTGGCGAGGTTATCGAACGACTTCTTCATCGTGTCCGACTTGAGGGACTCGTCGTCGAGGTCGTTGAAGGCCTTCTTGTAGAACTCAGGTCCGCCGGTCGACAGCACAACCGAGTCGAACATGGTGGCTTCCTGCCAGTTCTGGCCGCCAAGGGCGAGCGGGATGACGCCAGCCGCCTTGGCTTTGTCGAGCAGGGCGACGAAGTCGTCGAAGGTCTTTGGCTCGGTGCCGCCGATCTTGTCCATCACCGCCTTGTTGATCCACAGCCAGTTGACGGAGTGGACGTTGACTGGAGCAGCGACCCACTTGCCGTCATAGACGGAGAACTTCTGCAGGGCTGCCGGAACCGACTTGTCCCAGCCTTCCTTCTTCGCCGTCTCGGTCAGGTCGCCCATCACGCCGGCCGCCGCATAGTCGAGCACGGTGTAGCCGAGCATCTGCGACGCGGTCGGGTAATTGCCGGCCGCGACCATCGCCTTCAGCGCAGTCATGGCGGCGTCGCCGCCACCACCGGCCACCGGCACGTCCTTCCAGGCATAGCCTTCCTTGGCAAGGTCGCCCTTGAGGACATTGAGAGCAGCCGCTTCGCCGCCCGACGTCCACCAATGCAGCATCTGCACTTCCTTGACGTCCTCGGCATGGGCCGAGAAAGCAAAGGCCGTCGCCAGAGCCGTTCCGATAAGCAGTTTGCGCAACATGTTCTACCTCCCTTGTTGCATTACACGACCGGTGGAAGCCCACCGGGTTCTTCCAAACTCAGCCGACCCACCAACCGGTGCGCTGGCCGCGATGAAACTGGATTGTCTTTTCCTCGGTATAATCCTCGACAGCGCGTTTGCCGAGTTCGCGTCCGATGCCGGACTGCTTGTAGCCCCCGAATGGCAACTCGGGAAAGCCTTCCATGAATGTGTTCACCCAAACGGTCCCCGAACGCACACCACGCGCCACCGACATACAAGTGTCGATGCTGGCGCTCCACACCCCTGCAGACAGACCATAGGGCGTGTTGTTGGCGATGTGCAACGCCTTTTCAATCGATCCAAAAGTCAGCACGGAGAGCACCGGGCCGAACACTTCCTCGCGCGCAATAGCCATGTCTTCGGTAACGCCGCGGATGATGGTCGGATCGAGGTACTGGCCGGCATTGGACGCCAATTGGCCGCCACCGCTATAGACATTGCTGCCGTCTTTTGCTGCTGCCGCAACGTAATCTGCGACCTTGGTCAGATGGTCGGCGGAAATCATCGCGCCAACCTTGGTTCGGTCGTCGAGTGGGTCGCCGACCGTTACCTTGGCGGTCAGGGCCTTGACAGTGGCGAGGAAATCGTCGGCGATGGCTTCATGCACGATCAGCCGACTGCCGGCATTGCAGCATTCGCCGGCGTTGAAGAAGCCGCCGAACACTGCTGCGTCAGCGGCCGCCTCGAGATCGGCATCGGGGAAGACGATCTGGCCGTTCTTGCCGCCGAGCTCCATCGAGACTTTCTTCAGCGACTGCGCGGCGGAAGCCATGGTCATCTTGCCGACGCGGGTAGAGCCGGTGAACGACACCATCTCGACCAGCGGATGGCTGACCATCGGCCCCCCGACATCGGCGCCGAGGCCGGCCAGGATGTTGACGACGCCCGCGGGCAGGCCGGCCTGCATCAGGATGTCGCCGAGCACGAAGGTCGAGGCCGAGGTCATTTCGCTCGGCTTGACCACCGCGGTGCAGCCGGCGGCGAGCGCGAAGGGCAGTTTCTGGCTGACGATCAGGAACGGGAAATTCCACGGGGTGATGATCGAGACGACGCCGATCGGCTCGCGCAGGACGACGCCCAGCATGGCGTCGCCGAGATTGGCGTTGCTCTCGCCGTGCAGCGTGCGGGCGAGCGAGGCGGCATAACGCCAGATGTCGACGGCGCCGCCGATCTCGCCACGCGCCTGGGCGATCGGCTTGCCGGACTCCAGCGCATCGAGGCGGGCGATGTCTTCGAGCTGGGCCTCGATCAGGTCGGCCGTCTTGAGCAGGATGGCTGCGCGCTCGGCCGCCTTCGTGCGCGGCCACGGGCCGGTCTCGAATGCCTTGTGCGCGGCCTGCATGGCCGCCTCCACCTCGGCCTCGCCGGCCTGCGCATAGCGCGAAACGGTGAAGCCATGGCCGGGGCTGTTGCGCGCAATCGTGCGGCCGTCACGGGCATCGACATGCTTGCCGTCGATCAGGAGCTTGTAAGCCTTCGGCGCCTTGGACGCCTCGGCCGGCATGGAAATGTTGAGCGGTGCGTTCATCATGCTTTCTCTAGGATCTTGAAAAGGCCGGCTTCTGCTTGGCCTTGAAGGCGCTCACGCCGGCTTTGAGGTCGCCGGTCAGCGCAACGAAGCCGCTGGCGAGCGCCTCGGTGGCGGCCGCACTTTCCTCGCCTTCGGCGACTGCGATCATCAGCTTGGCGGCTTCGGTTGCGAGCGGCCCGCGCCCGGCGATTTTTTCGGCCCAAGTCCTGGCCTCTGCCAGCGCCTGGCCGGTCTCGACCACGCGGTCAACGACGCCGAGGGCAAGCGCGTCGGAGGCGGCAAAGAGCTCGCCGCCGAGTGCCATGCGGCGCACGATCTGCGCACCAAAGCGGCGCACGGCGCGCTGCGTGCCGGACCAACCGGGGACGACGCCGATCGATGTCTCGGGGAAGCCGAGCTTCACCTGAGTTTCGGCGACACGGAAGTCGCAGGCGACCGCCAGCTCCAGCCCGCCACCCAGCGCATGGCCGGAAAGCACCGCGATGGTCGGCTGCCGCAGCCGCGCCAGTCGGTCGAAGACACGGTGCCCGTAGCGCACCCATTGCACCTGAAAGTCGGCAGCGCTCATTTGTGCCCAGGCCTCGACGTCGCCGCCGGCGCAAAAGCCTTTGCCTTCGCCGCGGATCAGCACGACGCGCACGCCTTCAGCCATTTCGGCTTCGTCGAGCGCTGTCTCGAGCGCGCGCAGCATCGGAATGTCCAGCGCGTTGAACTTCTCCGGCCGGCGCAGCGTGACGATGCCGATGGCGCCGTCCTGCTCGAAGGTGACGAGGCGCTCAGCCATGCGCGCCTCCGAGCGAAGCGCCACCATTCAGCGACAGGCCGATCGGCCGGTCCTGATAGAGAGCTGCCGGCGTCACTTTGAGGTCGTTGGCGACTCCGAGCGGTGTTTCGGACTGAGCCAACACATCGCGCTCGAGGTCGACGCCCGGCGCAAGTTCCGTCACCATCAGGCCGTCCGGCGTCAGCTTCATCACGCAACGCTCGGTGACGTAGGTGATGTCCTGCCCTTGTGCGACGGCGCGCTTGCCTGAGAAGGAGATGTGTTCGACCTCGTTGACCACCTTCTTCACCTTGCCTTCCTCGTCGATGCGGATGCCGCCATCGGCGAGCGACAGTTTTGCGCCGGCATTGAAGAAGCCGGAGAAGACGATCTTTTTCGCCCGTGCCGTGATGTCGACAAAGCCGCCGGCCCCGGCGGTGACATGTGGCCGGGCCGAGAGTTTCGACACGTTGACCGAGCCGTGGCGGTCGATCTGCAAGAAGGAGAGCAGCGAGGCATCGAAGCCGCCGGCCTGGAAATAGATGAACTGGTGCGGCGAGGGCATGATCGCCTCGGCATTGGAAGCGCAGCCGAACTTGAAGTCGAGCAGCGGCACGCCGCCGACGGCGCCCTGCTCGATCACCCAGGTGACCTTGCCGTGCTGGCCTTCCTCGAGAAGGATGCGCGGCACGTTGGCCGAGATGCCGAAGCCGATGTTGACCGCCATGCCGTCGCGCAATTCCATGGCGACGCGGCGCGCGATTACTTTCTGGACGTTCATCTCGACGTTGCGGAAGCTGGACAACGGCCGGAAGATTTCGCCCGAAATCGCCGGGTCGTAAGGCGTCAGTGTGGTCTGCAACTGGTCCGGCGCCACCACGATGTGGTCTACCAGCACGCCTGGCACGCGCACGTCATGCGGCTTCAGGGTGCCGTTCTCGACGACGCGCTTGACCTGCGCAATGACGATGCCGCCATTGTTGCGCGCGGCAAGCGCCTGTTCGAGGCCGCCGAGATAGGCGCCCTCATGTTCATAAGTGAGGTTGCCGCGTTCGTCGGCGGAGGTGGCGCGGATGATCGAAATGTTGGGCACGATCGAGCGGAAATAGAGCCATTCCTCGCCGTCGAACTGCTGCACCGAGACGATCGGCTCGCTTGCAGCCGCGTTCATGGCGCAGCCCTGGTGGCGCGGGTCGGCAAAAGTGTCGAGGCCGACCTTGGTCAGCACGCCCGGCCGCTTGGCGGCGGCCTCGCGGTGCATGTCGAACAGGATGCCGGAGGGCACGTTGTAGGCGGCGACCGAATTGTCGCCGATCATCTTCCATATCTGCGGCGGCTCGGACGAGGAGGGGCCCGAGGGATAGGAGCCGCAGAGCGTGCGCTTCAACAGGCCAGGCTTAGCCAGATGGTCGATGCCCTTGATGCCATACATGTCGCCGGCGGCGATCGGATGCAGCGTGGTGATGTCTTTCGGATGGCCTTCAGCGTCGAAGCGCTCGCCGATGGCAGCCAGCACGGCATCCGGGCAGCCGAGGCCGCTCGATGATGAGACGGAGACGGTCATGCCGTCCTTGATGAGGCTGGCGGCCTGCTGAGCGGAGACGAGCTTGCTCACTTGGCGCTCCCGAGTTTCGGCTCGATGGCAACCGCCTTGCCGGATTTCCCGGACAGCAACGCTGCTTCGGCGCAGGCTAGTGACCAGACGCCGTCCTCGCCGGTTGCGGAGGGCTGGCCCGCGCCGCTAATAGCGGCATGGAACTGGCGCAGCGACCTGACGTAGAGGTCTTCGCGGTCGAAGCTCAGTTCCTCCTCGCCCTTGGCGGTGCGTAGCAGCACCGAACCGACCGGCTTCTGCGTCATCACATTTTTAGCGATCAGCGAGCCTTCGGAACCATGCACCTCGAAGCCGGTATCGGCGAACTTCGTGGTGAAGCCTTCATGCGACTGGGCAATCAAACCGGACCTGAAGCGCCAGATGCACATGGCACCGTCTTCCAGCCCGCTGCCGGCCATGCCGGCCGACTGGGTGAAGGCCGAAATCTCGATCGGGTCGTCGCCGAGCACGAAGCGCAGCGTGTCGGCATCGTGCACGGTGATGTCGAGCATCACGCCGCCGCCGGCTTCCGGTCTGGTGATGCGCCAGCCCTGCAGGTTCTCCGGCAGATAGACGGCATGGAACACACGCGCGGCAATCGGCTTGCTGATGCGGCCGGCTGATATGGCGTCGCGCATGGCGCGGTGGGCGCCGGCATTGCGCAGATGATGATTGGTGCCAAGCACGACACCGGCTTCCTTGGCGGCGGCGACCATTGTGCGCGCGTCGGCGCTGTTCAGCGCCAGCGGCTTTTCGCACAGAACATGCTTTCCCGCGTCGATCGCGGCCAGCGCCTGTTCGAGATGCAGTTCATTGGTGGTCGAGATGTAGACGGCGTCGATGTCGGCGCCGAGCAGGTCATCGAGCGTCGAGACGGCAAGCGGGATGTTGTGTTCATCGGCATAGGTCTTGGCGCGCTCCGGGCTGGAGCTCATCACCGCTGATATTTCGCCACCCTCTTGCGCGCGAATGGCGTTGATCATGAACTGTTTGGCGATCGTGCTGGCGCCGATCAGTCCCCATTTGACGCTCATGCCGCGTCTCCCATTCCTGCTGATGTGTCCTGGGTGCCGCGATCGGGACCGCAGCTGTCCCTGACGACCAGATTGACGGCGCCGATATGGTCCTCGGCATGCGTGATGCGCGACTGGATCATCTTCAGCATGACGTGGGCGGCGCGTTCGCCGAGGCCGGGTGTGTCCACCGAGACGCTGGTCAGCGCCGGCATATAATGCTCGGCCTCGACCACGTCGTCGAAGCCGACGACGGCAAAGTCCGCGCCGGGCTCCAGCCCGCGCTTGCGCAGCGCCAGCATGACGCCGAAGGCGACGGCATCGTTGAAGCACAGTGCCGCCGTCGGCGGCTCGGCCATGGCAAGGGCGGTTTCCAGGCACGCGATTCCGCCCCTGCGGCTGGTCTCGCCTTCGACGACAAGCACGTCGCGCCTGGCAATGCCCAATGTTTCGCAAGCTTCACGAAAACCGCCCAGGCGCTCCTGATAGACGACCAGGTCGGAGGTGCCGCCGAAGAAGGCCAGCCGGCGATGGCCCTTGCCGATCAGATGGGCGGCGGCGAGATACGCGCCGCGATGGTTGTCAGGAGCGATCACCGGGATGCGGCTGTCCGGCAGGCGGCGCATGGCGAAGACGACCGGCACGCCCGCCATCTCGAGGCGACGGAAGGCGCCCGGCGTGGTGCCGCGTGCCGGTGACACGATCAGGCCTGCGACGCCCTGTTCCATCAGCGACTTCAGCACTTCTTCCTGGCGTACCGGGTTCTCCGCCGTGTTGGCGATGAAGGGCACGATGCCGGCCGACTGGAAGACGCGCTCCATGCCGACCGCCAGCTCGGCGAAAAAGGGGTTGGTGAGATCGTTGATGACCATGCCGATGACGTTGGAATGGGCTTTGCGCAGATTGGCGGCGCCGCGGTTGTAGACATATCCGACATCCTCGATCGCCTTGCGAACCTTGACCGCGGTTTCAGGCCGGATCAGCCCTGAGCCTTGCAGCACAAGCGACACCGTCGATTTGGACACACCAGCCTCGCGGGCGATGTCCAGGATCGTTGCCTTGGCCCGGCTGGCCATGTCGGTGGTTTCCTCCGCCTGAATTAGAAAATCTATTGGAACGTTCTAATCACTCTGCCAAACGAGAGTCAATCGGGATTCTTGCGGAGATCGAAAAGGTGATGAATGTGGGTTCCTAGCAAGGACTCTTTGCCTTCTTCAACGTTTGGCCCGGTTCAATCGCCGGAATCATAAAGTTCCTTGATTTATTGGAACGTTCCATTTATAGGGTGCCGAAAACGGAGGTTGCCATGGATATCACCCTGCCTACGCAGAATGGCGGCCGCGTCAGCTACAAGCTCGCGGGCAGTCCGGTCGAGCCCGTAATCGGTGCGGTTTTCCCGCGCATCGCCTATGCCGCGGCCCATGTCGTCGCCGACCCTTTCGCGATGACCGACCCCTGGTCGAAGCCTGCGGTCGACTGGGACAAGACGATGGCGTTTCGGCATCATTTGTGGCGGCTTGGCTTCCGCATCGCCGAGGCGATGGACACCTCGCAGCGCGGCATGGGTTTCGACTGGGCGAATGCGCAGGAATTGATCCGGCGCTCGATCGCCGAGGCGCACAGCGTCGAAGGCGCAGACCTCGCCTCCGGCGCCGGCACCGATCATCTGGCGCCGGCCAATTCGAGATCACTCGAAGATGTGATCGCCGCCTATGAGGAGCAGTTCGCTTTCATTGAAGGCGAGGGCGGCAAGGCGATCATGATGGCCAGCCGGGCGCTGGCAGCGGTCGCAAAGGGTCCGGACGACTATATCAGGGTCTACGATCGCATCCTCAGCCAGGCATCCGGCAAGGTCATCCTGCACTGGCTGGGCGACATGTTCGATCCGGCGTTGCAGGGATATTGGGGCAGTGGGAATTTCGAGGCTGCGCTCGATACCGTCGTCGCCATCATCGAGCGCCATGCTAATAAGGTCGAGGGGATAAAGATATCGCTGCTCGATGCCGGCAAAGAAGTTGCCTTGCGCAACCGGCTGCCGGAAGGCGTCGTCATGTTCACTGGCGACGATTTCAACTATCCCGAACTGATTGCCGGCGACGGGAAGCGGCACTCGCACGCCTTGCTCGGCATCTTCGACGCCATCGCGCCGGTCGCCAGTGCGGCGCTGGCGAAACTGGCTGAGGGCGATCGCGCCGGCTATGACGCGCTGATGGCGCCGACAGTGCCGTTGTCGCGCAAGATCTTCGAGGCGCCGACGGAGTATTACAAGGCCGGCATCGTCTTCATGGCCTGGCTCAACGGCCATCAGGACCATTTCGCCATGGTCGGCGGCATGCAGTCGGCGCGCGGCATCCTGCACTATGCCGACATCTTCCGCCTTGCCGACCAGGCAGGGTTGCTCGCCGATCCCGAGCTTGCGCTGGCCAGGATGAAGCATTTCTGCGCGGTTGCAGGTGCCTGAGAACGACACAATCGCTGGCTGAAACCTGTCCCCCGTATGGGGGATTTGCGTTCTCGCGCCAAATCTGTATTCGGTTGCCGGGATTGGATGCGGACGGAGCGGCAATGACGGAAAAAGTGGCGCTCATCACCGGGGTTACCGGGCAGGACGGGGCCTATCTCGCAGAATTGCTTCTGCAGAAGGGCTATATTGTCCATGGCGTCAAACGCCGCTCGTCCTCGTTCAACACCGAGCGCGTTGACGACATCTATGTCGATCCGCACGAGCGCGGTGCGCGTTTCTTCCTGCATTATGGCGACCTGACCGACGCGACCAATCTTATTCGCCTGGTGCAGGAGACACAGCCCGGCGAGATCTACAATCTCGGCGCCCAGAGTCATGTCCAGGTGAGTTTCGAGACGCCGGAATACACCGGCAATGCCGATGCGCTGGGAACACTCAGGCTGCTCGAGGCGATCCGCATCCTGCGCCTGGAGAAGTCGGTGCGCTTCTATCAGGCATCGACGTCGGAGCTTTACGGCAAGGCGCGCGAGGTCCCGCAAAGCGAGGCGACGCCCTTCCATCCGCGCTCGCCCTATGCCGCGGCCAAGCTTTACGCCTACTGGATCACGGTCAACTACCGCGAGGCTTACGGCATGTTCGCCGCCAACGGAATCCTGTTCAACCACGAAAGCCCGACACGCGGCGAAACCTTCGTCACCCGCAAGATCACGCGGGCCGTCGCCTCGATCCATCACGGCCTGCAGGACACGCTCTATCTCGGCAATCTCGACGCCAAGCGTGATTGGGGCCATGCGCGCGACTATGTGGAGGGCATGTGGCGCATTCTGCAGCACAGCGAAGCCGACGATTTCGTGCTGGCGACCGGCGAGGCACATTCGGTGCGCGAATTCGTCGAGCTGGCGTTTGCCGAGACCGGCCGCAGCATTCGCTGGCAAGGCGAACGTCTCGATGAGGTCGGTGTCGATGCCGGTTCGGGCACTGTCCTGGTCCGTATCGATCCGCGCTATTTCCGGCCGACCGAGGTCGATCTGCTGCTCGGTGACCCCGCCAAGGCCAAGGCAAGACTCGGCTGGTCGCACACGACCGGCTTCAGGGATCTGGTGACGGAAATGGTGCAGGCCGATCTGGCACGCGCGGCCGGCGGCACGCGGCAGAACAGCCGTTCTGCGTGAGGCAGGCCGATGGACGCGACATTTGAACTGAAGGGCAAGCGTGTCTTCGTCGCCGGGCATCGTGGCATGGTCGGTTCGGCCGTCGTGCGCCGGCTGGCGACCGAGGACTGCGAGATACTCACCATATCGCGCGACAGGCTCGACCTGCTCGACCAGGCAGGGGTGCAGCGCTGGATGGCCGAGCACAGGCCGGATGCGGTGGTGATGGCGGCCGCCAAGGTCGGCGGTATCCTGGCCAATGACCGGTTCCCGGTCGATTTCCTGCAGGACAATTTGGTTATGCAGGGCAATGTCATCGACGGCGCCTTTCGCAGCGAGGTCGGCAAACTGCTGTTTCTCGGTTCGTCCTGCATCTATCCCAGGCTCGCGCCGCAGCCGATCAGGGAAGACGCCCTGCTGACCGGTCCGCTCGAACCCACCAATGAATGGTATGCGATCGCCAAGATCGCCGGGCTCAAACTGTGCCAGGCCTATCGACGCCAGTACGGCGTCGACTACATCTCGGCGATGCCGACCAACCTTTACGGTCCTGGCGACAATTTCGACCTGCAGAGCAGCCATGTCGTACCGGCGCTGATGCGCAAGGCGCATGCGCTGGCACTGAGCGGTGGCAGCTGCCTGGAGGTCTGGGGCTCGGGCACGCCGCGGCGTGAATTCCTGCATGTCGACGACGCCGCCGATGCCTTGGTCTGGCTGTTGAAGAATTATGCCGGCGACGGCCACGTCAATGTCGGCTCGGGAGAGGATGTCACCATTGCCGAGCTTGCCCAGACCGTCGCATCGGTCGCCGGCGTCGAGGCTGATATCGCCTTCGATACGACCAAGCCAGACGGCACGCCGCGCAAGTTGATGGATGTTTCGCGGCTGTTTGCGACGGGATGGCGCCCGCGCTACGCGCTTCGCGATGGATTGGAACAGACATATGCGTGGTTTCTCAACCATATTGAGAAGGGTGATGTCCGCCTCGGCGCGGCCTGATTCCAATTTTCCTTGAACCATTTCGCTGCCGCCCGCGACCAAGCGGTGTGTAGCAAACACGGTCCATCAAGGAGAACGTCAATGTTTATCACTTCAAGAAACGCATTTCTCGCCGCCATCGCGGTTTCGGTGCTGGCAGGGTGTCAGACGGCACCGCCGAGGGAATGCGAGAAGACCAAGCCCGGTGTCACCTACAACGGCAAATGCTGCGGCATCGGCACACCGTGCCGTGAAGGCAACAACACCCCTCATGACAAGCCCGACAGGCCCGATCCGCGGCCACAGTGATCCGCGAGCCAGAAACGTCCCGGCACGTGCCGGGACGTTTCGCCCCCGACAGGGTGGATTTACGGATCGGAAGGCCGCTACCCGGTTCCTTGCTGGCCGGCATTTGAATACGAAACGGGACGGCGGGGCAGTAGACGATGCGGTCGCGCAGATCGCGCGAAAACTTCCCGCCGGATATGTACTTCAAGGGGCTGTTCGACTGTTCGAAGGGAAGGTCCCGTAGAAACTCAGATTTCGCTTTCCGTCGATGCGAAGGATGCTACTAAAAAAAATTCGAGATGCTCTTGAACTCATTTGGGGCGCCTCCTAATTCGATTTCCGCCAAGGCCATAAGGCTCGGCAAAAAATGGCGGCGCCGCACGGGGCGGCGTCCTTGTACCCATGTTGCTTCAAGGAGGATGTGGCTATGAGAACCTTTGATACCCTCTATCGGACCACCGTCGGTTTCGACCGGCTTTTCGACATGCTCGACAGCGGCACGCGTCCAGACTGGCCGCCCTATAACATCGAGAAGGTCGACGAGAACGATTACCGTATCTCGATGGCCATCGCAGGCTTCAGCCAGGATGAGGTTGAGCTGACCCAGCATGGACCCGAACTGGTCGTGGTAGGCCAGAAGGCTGATGATCAGAGCGGACGCCAGCTGCTGCACCAGGGCATCGCCTATCGCAGTTTCAGGCAGACGTTCAAGCTTGCCGACCACATGAAGATCAAGGCAGCCAAACTGGAGAATGGCCTCCTCTCGATCGACATCGTCCGTGAGATTCCCGAAGAGCTGAAACCGCGCCGCATTAGCATCGGCGTCGGCGACACGCCGACGGCCGCCACTCAGATCACGCAAGACACGGACCGCGCGCGTAAAGCCGCGTAATCCTGTCGATCTGTCACACTTTGAACTGCGGGTCCGCCTCCCGGTTCCGGCCGGGAGGCTGTGATTGCGGAGAAACGAAGATGATCACTGCAGGACGTACTGGCGCGCCTCTGTCGCGCGCCTGCAGTTGGCCTGGACCGCGCAAACCATGAAACTCAATGGTTCGTTCAATTTGGAGGATCATATGAACGATCGGATGTTTGACAGCGCCGTTTTCGTGAAAAGCGGCGACAACCTTGTTCAGGAAATCACGTGTCTCGAGGACGCTCTGGAGTTCCTCTATGAATGGCCGAAGGACAGGCGCGGCCCCATTCACCAAACCGCATTGCGGGCCTGCCAGCGAGCTTTCGATAGCGATTATCCGCTTTCCGCAGCCAGAGACGCGTTCAGCGGTTTTGCGAAAGCAGCCAGAATCCTTGAGGAAGTATCCAAGACAATGCCGTGGATGATGGGCAGAGGTGGCGAAGGCGGAGGAGTGACTGCCTAAAGCGCGTCGCGAAACGGATTCACGCGACACGCTTTAAGTCTTTGTTTTGATGCATGTCGTTGTCCCAGAACCGCGGCATACTTCTGGGTGACATGCATTAGGAAAGGAGGTCATGATGCTATCGAAACCTTTTGAAAAGCCAGTCCGGGTGTGGGTGGGATTGGGCTTTCCCCGCCAACTCAACACGGTCGCAGATGCCTATCAATTCGCATCCGAATGGTGTGGCAACAGCCCGGAGCAGAGAGCTGCTATTCGCGCTTGCAAAGCCGCTCTGATTGGCGATGTGGAACCCGAGACAGCACGAGGCGTCTTCGTCGCGTTCGCTCGCAAGAAGGATATTCTTATGGAGGACGGCATCGAGCCTGCGCCTTCAAGGACGCTAAGCCCGCACCACGTCTAAAGCGCGTCGCGTTTGAACGGACTCAGACGACGCGCTTTAGGTCTTTGTTTTTATGCATGTCGTCTCAAAACCGGGGCCACTTTTGAGCGCCATGCATTAGAATGTCCACAAACACGAGGCGGCTGCCACAAGCGGTGGCCGCCTTACCGGCTAAGTCGTCGAAGGGGTCAGCCAAAAACGGGCTTGGCTAAGTTATTGAAAGGATGGTGGGCGTGACAGGGATTGAACCTGTGACCCCTGCAATGTCAATGCAGTGCTCTCCCGCTGAGCTACACGCCCATCCGAAGCCGCGCATACACCATTTTTGGTCCAGCGCGTCAATAGCCGGAAAGGGAAAGAAAGGCTCGTTTTGTCGCGCCGCCGACGAAGCGGCGAGATCACACTGTGCGTGCTTCAGGCGGCCTGCAGCATTTTTTCGACCTCGTTGACGAGATCGCGCAGGTGGAAGGGCTTGGACAGCACCTTGGCGTCTTTCGGCGCCTTGGAATCGGGGTTGAGCGCGACGGCCGCGAAACCGGTGATGAACATCACCTTCAGGTCGGGATCGATCTCGGTGGCGCGGCGGGCGAGTTCGATGCCGTCCATCTCCGGCATGACGATATCGGTCAGCAGCAGGGAGAAAGGTTCTTCGCGCAGCCGCTCGTAGGCGCTGGCGCCATTGTCGAAATCGCTGACGTGGTAGCCGGCCCGCTCCAGTGCCTTGACCAGGAACCGGCGCATGTCGTCGTCGTCTTCCGCCAGCAGAATGCGTGCCATCTTGTCCCGTCCGAATCACCCCAGCCAAGCCTGCCGTCCGGCAAGCCCGTTAACCATCCTGTATATGAGGAGCTGACGGTAAACATCAAGTGAACGTTGGCGGCATTAATCCTGATTTGACGGGGTTCCTGACATGCCGAAATGCTGGACATGCGGCCGATGAGGTGGCAGTTTCCCATCATGATGCATTGCTGTTTCCGGGTTCGTTCAAATTGACGACGGCAGCCGAAGATTTTTCGGTCGTTCCACCCTTCGAAATCCGATCGGGCGCCGAGCAGCGCGTTCCCTTCGTCTTCAACTCACCGCATAGCGGCCGCTATTATCCAGACCGCTTCCTGGCCATGGCGCGGCTCGACCGGAACGCCATCCGCCGCTCCGAGGATTGCTATGTCGACGAGCTGTTCGGCAGCGCGGTGGTGCTGGGCGCGCCGATGCTGGCGGCGAATTTTCCGCGCGCCTACCTCGACGTCAATCGCGAACCCTGGGAACTCGACCCGCGCATGTTCGCCGAGCCGGTGCCGTCCTTCTGCAACATCCGCTCGGCGCGCGTTGCCGGCGGGCTCGGCACCGTGCCCAAGCTGGTGGGTGAGGGGCTCGACATCTATTCCGGCCGTCTGCCGCTGGCGGAGGCCGTCCAGCGCATAGAGGCGGTCTACAAACCCTATCACGAGACGCTGAAGCGGCTATTGACCAGAACCCATGCCAGGTTCGGCTATGCCGTGCTGATCGACTGCCATTCGATGCCGGCGAGCATCAGGGTGGGCGACAGCGGCCTGCGGCCGGATTTCATCGTCGGCGACCGTTTCGGCATCTCGGCCACGGCAGCCCTGACCGAGACGGCGATCGGCCTGCTCATCGGCATGGGCTACACCGTCGCCCACAACAAACCCTATGCAGGTGGCTTCATCACCGAGCATTACGGCCGGCCGGCGCGCCATCTGCATGCGCTGCAGATCGAGGTCAATCGCGGCCTCTACATGAATGAGCGGACGTTCCAGAAATCGGCCGGCTTCGATGCGCTGGCCGACGATATGGCGCGCTTTTCGGCCGACCTGATGGCGATGCCCGACCACCACTTCATAGACCTGCCGCTGGCCGCCGAATGACACGGAGCGGCGGCTGTTCATGAGATCCCGCGCTGGCCATCCCGCAGCGTAAAAAAAGACCGCATCGTTTGCACGACACGGTCGAAGTCTAGGGAGGAAACGCCCAAGGAGGGCATGGACAGGAAAACCTGTCCGAGAACAAACTTATTGTGCGATGCACAAATGTCAATCGATCCCACGCTTTTTTAATTCACTCTGATGTGAAAATGCGTTTCGATGGCGCCGATGTGTGACATTTCGGCAACGCTGATGTCTCTAAAATCGATAAACCGGCTTGTTTTGGCGGGAAAGTGCCTGCAGACCGGGTTGGCACTCTGCAATGCGGGAGAATCACGTGGACATCAGCATCGATTTCATGCGCCGGATCGCGCAAGCGGCGGCGGCTGAAACCTTGCCGCGTTTTCGCGCACAGGGCGCGGTGGCCAACAAGGAAAAAGGCAGTTTCGACCCGGTCACCGAGGCCGACCGCGAGGCCGAGCGCGCCATCCGGGCGCTGATCTCGGCTGAGTATCCCGATCACGGTATCCTTGGCGAAGAACATGGCAGCGAAAACATCTCCTCAAGGCATGTCTGGGTGATCGATCCGATCGATGGTACCCGCGCCTTCATCTCAGGCCTGCCGGTGTGGGGAACGCTGGTCGGATTGACGGTCGACGGTGACGCCGTCGCCGGTATGATGGCGCAGCCGTTCACCGGCGAGCTGTTCTACGCCAACGCTTCCGGCTCCCACTACGAAGGCCCCGGTGGGCCGCGGAAGCTGTCGACCCGCAAGAGGACGAAGCTTGACGAGGCGACCTTGTTCACCACCACGCCGGCGCTTTTCAAGGGCGAGGCGCGCATCCGCTACGACGCGTTCGAGAAACAGATCCAGCTCGCCCGCTACGGAGCCGATTGCTACGCCTTTGCCATGATTGCCTCGGGCAGCGTCGACATCGTCGCCGATCCCGGATTGAAACCCTACGACATCGTGGCGCTGATCCCGATCATCGAAAAGGCCGGCGGCGTCGTCACCACATTCGTGGGCGGTCCGGCGGAAAAGGGCGGCGACATCCTGGCCGCCGCAACGCCGGAGCTTCACGCGGCTGCAATGGCAGCCCTGCGGGGCTGATAGTCGACCCGATCAGCGCGGCTTGATCGAGCGCTGGAATTCCGCCGGCGTTCGCCCGTAGACCTGCCTGAACGCTGAGCTGAAATGGCTGTGGCTGGAGAAGCCGAGGTCCAGGCCGAGCGTGGTCAGATTGTCGTAGCGGCCAAGCAGGTCGAGCGCGCGCGCCAGCCGCAGGCGCAGATGGTAGCGATAGAGCGGCATCGCCTCGACCTGCTGGAAAACCTGCGTGAGATAAACCGGTGATACCCCGACTTCAGCGGCGATCTCGGCCAGCGTCCAGCGCCGCGAAAGATCCGAGTACAGGACGAGCTTGGCGCGATCGACCAGCTTCTGCCGGCCAGCGCTTGCGCCGGCGGCATGCGAGGTGCGCTCGCCGAGGGAGCGCCGCACCAGCGTCAGCGCCAGGGTTTCGGCCTCCAGCGTTTCGGCAATGTTGCGGCTCAGGCTGTGGCGCAGCACCGCCACCAGCGCCTGAGCCCGCGGGTCGATGCGGCGGCGCTGACGACGAAACGCCACGGCGCTGCCCGAGCGCAACTGCTCCTTCGGCGTCAACTCCTGCAGTTGCGCCTCCTCGATAACGAGATCGAGGCAGGAATCGCCACCCTCGACGGGATGGCTGATCCGGTAGCCTTCGGCGTTGTTGAAGAACAACAACTGGTTGGCTTCGGCGACCGCATCGTTGCGGCCGACATGGCGCACGAAGACGCCGCGATAGGGAAACACAAGATGCGTGGCAGCGGTGCACTCTTTTTCGCTCTTGTGCCGGCATTCGCCGCTGCAGAGGACATCCCTCACCCTGACGGTGCCGGTGTCCAGAAGCGTCTGTACCGTGAACTGCGACATGGTGAGCTGAGACATGGCCGTTGCATTCTACCCTTGCGCCGAAAGCTGCTCCGGCACATTAGGCGATTGGCTTGTCCAAACCTGTCAGGAGACTTCACCTGTCGGGCCCTTCGTAACGGCCATGGCTCAGTCCCACAAACGGCGCATGTATTCGCAGTGAGCGTCGCTGCGCGACAGGCCGATGTCCTTGAGCTGTTCGTCGGTCATTTCGAGCAAGGCAAGGCGGCTTCGGCGCCTTTCCAGTTGACGGCCGATCCAGTTGGCCGCCGCGATGCCTTGTGTCCGCAAGGACCGCCGGAACGTCGCGGTTTGAGTTGTCGGCTGATGTGCGAGGCATTGCGCCGCCGCTGCATGATCGGGGCGCATCGCTCAGGCTTCCCCGTTGCCGGCCACTGATGCGCCGGCCACTGAGGCGCCGGCTTCGTTCAGCGCAATCGCGCATTCCTCGCAGCAGACCTCGACGGTCTTGCCGCCGACCTTGACGCGGATCGGGTTGGCGTCCAGCTGGCAATCGCAGGCAGCGCAGGTTTTCTCGGTCATGACGTCATCCCCTTGGCGTTCAGTATGCGGAGAGATGAGCATTCCGGGGCGGCACCGGCTGTCAGAATCTTTAGCTCTTTGGGTGCTGCCGGCGCTGCTCCTGACAGAAGGCTGTCAGCAGGCGCAAGCTCAAGGCGCCGCAACATGCAGCGCCGGCGGCATCAGGCTGTTGGGTCGTCGTTGCCGGGTATGAAGGCGTCGAAGGCGGCGAGCAACTGCTCGCGATAGACATCGGCCTCCTGCAGGATCTCGTGTTTCGAGCCATCGATCATCAGCAGCGAGCCGAGGCGCAGACGCCTGGCATAGGCTTCCACGGCCTTGGTCGAGACGACCTGATCGGCGCCGGCGGCGATCATCAGCAGCGGCACCTGGATCCTGGCCATGAAGTCGGGCTCACTGATGGCTTCGCCTGCCTTGATTGCCGCCTGCAGCCAGCGGATCGTCGGCCCGCCGAGCGCCAGTTGCGGATAGTGCTCGTAGATTTTCGTGTTGCGCTGATAGCGCCCGGGGTCCGATGTCACCTTGTTGAGGGCGAAGGGCAGGGTTTCCCTGGGACGCGGACCCCAGGCGGCGTAGAGCCGGCCGAGGCCGAGAAAGCACAATATCGAGCAGACGCGGCGCGCGGTTTTTGCCGACACGGGCGAGTCGGGCACCGTCAGGAAAGGCGCAATCAGCACCATGCGACGCACCCGGTTGACCATCGACGGCGCCGCGAGCAGCGCGATCACGGCGCCCATCGAATGGGCGAGGATGTAATACGGGCCGCGGCAGTCGGGCAGCACGATATCCTCGAAGAACTGTTCGAGGTCGCCGGTGTAATCGTAGAAAGAGCGGACATAGCCGCGTTGCGGATCGGCGATCAGCCGGTCGGAATCGCCCTGGCCGCGCCAGTCGAGCGTGGCGACGCCGAGGCCGCGGTCGGTCAGGTTGCGGATGGTTTCGAAATACTTCTCGATGCACTCGTTGCGGCCGGGCAGCAGCACGACGGTGCCTTTCAGCGGCCGGGTGATCGCGGCAAACAGGCCGTAGCGGATCTTCTTGCCGTCGCGCGTGGTGAAAAAGCCGCCGGCGACATTTTGCGGCGGCGGATTGCCTGGCGTGGGATGGAAGAGATCCGTCATTAGGCGCTTGCGTCTTCGTGGTGTCTCACCCGGCAGGGCGTCGGCATGGTGATAGACGCCAATGGATGAAAAGCAAAGGGAGGACGCCAAGGGGGCGGACGAACGACAAGCAAGGCCGGAAGCAGCCTGCGGCGGCGTGCTTCCGGCCTCTGTCGATCCGGGAGGAAGGGACGTTACACCCGGTCGGCCTCGTCGCGGCGCTTTCATCCGGCGCCGCCTGGTTCTTTATCCTGGGGGCACTCTAGCGCCGGCCGGCTGAACGGGCGCCGAAGCAGCGGTTCATCTGCCGTTCATCGACGCCTCGATTGGCGCTCTTCAAAAATCCTTGAAATGCGCTTTTGCGCTCCCCAAATGTCGGATGCAGCCGCCGATGTCGGGGCTGCTGGTCCACCCGAAACGCCTTTCCAGGGTTTCGCACCGGCCACACGCAAACATGTTGCTCAACAGGAGAACACCTCATGCGTCACGTTGATTTTTCCCCGCTCTATCGCTCGACCGTCGGCTTCGACCGCCTGTTCACCATGCTCGACTCGCTGGCCCAGCCCGATGGCGCGCAGACCTATCCGCCCTACAACATCGAGCGCACCGGCGAGGACGCCTATCGCATCTCGATGGCGGTTGCCGGCTTCTCGGACGAAGAGATTTCGATCGAAGCCCACCGCAACGTGCTGACCGTCAAGGGTGAGCGCAAGGAAGAGGGCAATGGCGAAGGCTCCGAGCTGCTCTACCGCGGCATTGCCTCGCGTTCGTTCGAGCGCCGCTTCCAGCTTGCCGACCATGTCGAGGTCGTCGGCGCCACCCTGAAGAACGGCCTGCTTTTCGTCGACCTTAAGCGCAACATCCCCGAGGAGCTGAAGCCGCGCAAGATCGCGATTACCGCCTCTTCGGCCAACGCCAAGCAGATCGAGGCCAAGAACGCCGCGTGATCAAGACGGCGGCGTCACAACGCCCAAGGTTAAAAGCGTTTCCTCCCGAGACGAAAGCGGCGCCGCGAGGCGCCGCTTTTTTTTCGCCGCAGCCTCTGTCACCCCAACCGAAGAGTTCTGGCTCTTTTGCGGCGGGCGCCGTCTTCCCATGAAGGGCGATGTCTGATCTCTCGGCTGATTTTTCCCTGGCCCTAACGGCAACCATTGCGGTGACCTTCCTGCTGGCCGGCATCGTCAAGGGCGTTACCGGTATGGGACTGCCGACGTTGGCGATGGGGCTGCTGGGCACAATCATGCCGCCGGTCGCCGCGGCTTCGCTGCTGATCGTGCCGTCCTTCGTCACCAATATCTGGCAGCTGTTTGCCGGCCCGAGCTTCGGATGGATCCTCAGTCGGCTGTGGCTGATGATGGTCGGCATCGTCGCCGGCACGCTGGCCGGCTCATGGCTGCTGGCCAGCGACAATGTCAAATGGACGACGGCCGGCCTCGGGGCGGCGCTGATCGTCTATGCCGTCTATACGCTGCTGGCGCGGCAGTTGACGGTTCCCGCGTCAGCCGAGCGCTGGTCGTCGCCCATCGTCGGTTTCCTTACCGGCATCGTCACCGGCGGCACCGGCGTGTTTGTCGTGCCCGCTGTACCTTACATTCAGGCGCTGGGCTTGAGCCGTGACGATCTGATCCAGGCGCTCGGCCTGTCCTTCACCGTGTCGACGATCGCGCTCGCTGCCGGCCTTGCCTCGCACGGCGCGTTCCAGGTCGGGCATGTCGCCATGTCGTCGCTGGCGGTTGCGCCGGCCTTGCTCGGCATGTCGCTCGGACAGTTGCTCCGGCAGCGGATCAGCCCGGCGACCTTCCGGCGCTGGTTTCTTATTTTCCTGATCTTGCTTGGCCTCGAGCTTTTGGCGCGGCCTTTCCTTGCTTAGCGACCGGTGCCGGTTGCGAGAACGGCCTCGACGTTTTGCCGGTGGACGGGCTCGTACAGCGCGAAGTACTCGACCGCGCCCGTGGCGAACATGTCGGCGCCGAAGGTTTTCAGATCCTGCTTCGCAAGATCAGGCTCATGCCGGCAGCGAAGCAGTTTTTGAACGTAGGCTTGCGTGGCGGCGATGAGGCCTTTGTCGTAGCCGCCTCGCTCAATCGCTTCGAGCGAGCCGTGATTGGGCAAGATGCGGTCTATCGGCCACCCGCTCATGCGTTCGAGATCGACCAGATGTTGCGCCAGCCGATCCGCCTCGCTGACATAGGTGATTGGATCCTCGAGCGTGTCGCCCGCCAGCAGCAGGCCGTTCCCAGGCATGAACAGCACCGTGCCGTCATGGCTGTGGATTTCGACCTGACGCAGCTCGACGGCGATCGATCCAACGGTGAGGTCAAGACCGCCTGCGAAGGTCCTGTTCGGCAGCACGAGAGGCTTGATCGGTGGAACACTGCTTTCGATCTCCGCCCGGTTGTTCGCGAGCGCCGAGGCGGTGAGCGTGTTGGCGATAATCTCGCAATCCTGAAACACCTCATTGCCGGCAATATGATCGTCATGCCAGTGGCTGAGCACGACTCGGATCGATGTTGCGCCCATGTCTTCGAGCGTCTGCCTGATGAAGCGCGCGTGAGGCAGCGAAATATGCGTGTCGTAGACAAGCGCCTGCGAGCCATCGACGATCGCATAGGTGCAGATGCCGAGGGCATAGGCGCCGTCGTCCAGCCAGTTCGGCTCGTCCGACCAGGCGCGAACGCCGTCAACGCGGCCATCATAGAAGCCGAGCACGTTTGGCGCCGGGCGAACCAGCCGCATGGTTGAGCCGAGAGGTGGCTTTGTCATTGGCGCGGTCTCGCGGGTTCAGGCGATCATCTGCCCGAAGCGATCGACCTCATCTGAAGTCGTGGCAAAGCTCGTGACGAAGCGATAGAGCAACTCGTCGTCGCCGACATGGCCGTCGAAGCCGTGCGGCCTGTGCCAGTCGTAAAAGGCGGCGCCGAGGGATTGCAGCCTTTCGGCTTCCGCCTTTTTCATCACCGCGAACACCTCGTTGGCCTGCGGCAACCAGGCGAGCTTAGCCGTTGCCGAATCCTCGATCGCAGCCGCCAGGCGCGCGGCCATGGCATTGGCATGACGGGCCATGTCCAGCCACAGGCCGTCCGTGAAGTAGGCGTCGAACTGCGCTGCGATGAAGCGCGACTTGGAGAACAGCTGTGCGGCGCGCTTGCGCAGGAAGGACAGCTCCTTGGCGCGGTCTAGATCGAACAGCACCACCGCTTCGGCGCACCAGCAGCCGTTCTTGGTGCCGCCGAACGAGACGATATCGACGCCGCGCTTCCAGGTCATTTCGGCCGGCGTCGTCTCAAGCGCGACCAATGCGTTGGCAAAACGGGCGCCGTCCATATGCAGCGGCAGGGAAAAGCGTTTGGCGATCTCCGAAATGGTGGAAATGTCGTCGAGCCCGTACACTGTGCCGACTTCGGTCGATTGGGTGATCGAGACGGCCGTCGGGCGTCCCCAATGGACGATTTCGGGTGCGAAACGGGCGACGGCCCGTTCAAGATTGTGCGGGTCGATCTTGCCCAGGGCGCCGTCGACAGCATGGAGACGCGAGCCGCCGCTGAAATATTCCGGCGCGCCGCATTCGTCCTCGATGATGTGCGATTCGCGGTGCGCAAAGGAAATGCCGCCGGGCTTGTTGTAAGCGGCCAGGGACAGCGAGTTGGCCGCCGTGCCGGTAGCGACGAAGAACACCGCGACCTCGCGTTCGAAGATCTCGCTGAAACGCTGGTAGACGGCGCGGTCGAGATCGCCATCGCCATAAGCGGTCGAAAAGCCGCCGGCGTTGGCTGACAGCCCGGCGGCAATGTTGGAATGGACGCCCGCCCAGTTGTCGGATGCAAAGAACATCAGGAAAGTCCCTGTCTGGTTGAGAAAGTCTGGTTGCGACAAGAGCGCGACCATGGCCGTTTCGGGGTTTGACGCGCAAGGGCCAAGGGCTGAAAAAGCGGTAAAGCCAAAGGCGATCACGAAGGAGTGCCGGGACCGAAATTTCGTTTCGACAGCGCCTGACGTAATTTTCTGTCGCCAAACGTCCAAGAATTTGGTGAATTGGTCTTGTGTGCGCCCAGGATTTCTGCCATAAAAATTTAGGACAGTAGTGCTGTCTTATTTTGTCGCACAAGTCAGGCTGGATTGGCGTATCATTTGGGCCACTCCGGCCGTTGCCGCGAGCGACGGGTAGACGGCTCGGCTGTGGCCTGTACGATACCGGATACGAACCGGCGGTGCACCGCACGGTCCGCCAAGGATTTCGAAAAGACGTGCCGCAAGAATGAGAGCGGAAGCCAGTCGCTTCCCAAGGTAGACCAGCGCCCCAAATGCTAGACGTGCAAGGGGCCGGAACGGAGGACAGGACGATGACGGAACTGACGCCATCTGCGATTATCGGCCAGGCCGCGCAGACGAAAGCGGCAGCCGTTAAAAATACCGTTCTGACCAAAGAAGGCCAGACCACCAACGGCCTGACCACCAATGGCATGGCCGCGCAGGGTCTCTACGATCCGCGCAACGAGCATGACGCGTGCGGCGTCGGCTTCATCGTCAACATGAAGAACGTGAAGTCGCACCAGATCGTCAAGGACGGGCTCTTCGTGCTCGAAAACCTGACGCATCGAGGCGCTGTCGGCGCCGATCCGCTCATGGGCGACGGCGCCGGCGTGCTGGTGCAAATCCCCGATCGTTTCTTCCGCGAAGAGATGGCGGCCCAGGGCGTCGAACTGCCGGCGGCAGGCCAATACGGCGTCGGCCACTGGTTCATGCCGCAGGATGCGGCACTGCGCGCCCATATCGAAGAGATCATCGCCGAATCGGCGCAGTCAGAAGGACTGCCGCTGCTCGGCTTTCGCGACGTGCCGGTCGACAATTCATCGCTGTCGAAGGCGCCCGATATCGCGGCCTCCGAACCGTTCCATCGCCAGGTCTTCATCGGCCGCACATCAGACATTCCAGATGACGAGGAATATGAGGCCAGGCTGTACCTGCTGCGCAAGGTGATTTCCGGCCGCATCTACGCCGAGAACAACAACAAGGATATCGGCGCCTACTGTGTGTCGCTATCGGCGCGTACCATTGTCTACAAGGGCATGTTCCTGGCCTACCAGGTCGGCGCCTATTACAAGGATTTGTCGGATCCGCGTTTCGAGACCGCGCTGATCCTCGTCCACCAGCGCTTCTCGACCAACACCTTCCCGTCCTGGAAGCTGGCGCACCCCTACCGCATGGTCGCGCATAATGGCGAGATCAACACGGTGCGCGGCAACAACAACTGGATGGCGGCGCGCCAGGCCTCGGTCGATTCCGAACTGTTCGGCAACAACATCTCCAAGCTGTGGCCGATCTCCTATGACGGCCAGTCCGACACGGCGTGCTTCGACAATGCGCTCGAATTCCTATTCCAGGGCGGCTACAGCCTCAGCCACGCCATGATGATGCTGATCCCGGAAGCCTGGGCCGGCAACAAGCTGATGGATGCCGACCGCAAGGCTTTCTACGAATACCACGCAGCCCTTATGGAGCCGTGGGACGGGCCGGCCGCGGTCGCCTTCACCGACGGTCGCCAGATCGGCGCCACGCTCGACCGCAACGGTCTGCGCCCGGCGCGCTACATCGTCACCGACGACGACCGCGTCATCATGGCGTCAGAGGCCGGCGTGCTGCCGGTGCCGGAGGAGAGGATCGTCAAGAAGTGGCGGCTGCAGCCCGGCCGCATGCTTCTGATCGACCTCGCCAAAGGCCGCATCATTTCCGACGAGGAGATCAAGTCGGAGATCGCCACCAGGCATCCCTACAAGACCTGGCTCAACAACACGCAGCTGATCCTGGAGGATCTGAAGCCGGTCGAGCCGCGCGCGCTGCGCAAGGATGTCAGCCTGCTCGATCGCCAGCAGGCGTTCGGCTACAGCCAGGAAGACACCAAGCTGCTGATGTCGCCGATGGCGACCACCGGCCAGGAAGCGGTGGGTTCGATGGGCACGGACACGCCGATCTCGGCGATGTCGGACAAGTCGAAGCTGCTCTACACCTACTTCAAGCAGAATTTCGCCCAGGTCACCAACCCGCCGATCGACCCGATCCGCGAGGAACTGGTGATGAGCCTGGTGTCCTTCATCGGGCCGCGGCCGAACATCTTCGACCTGGTTGGCAATTCGCGCCGCAAGCGGCTCGAAGTGCGCCAGCCGATCCTGACCAATGGCGATCTGGAAAAGATCCGCTCGATCGGCCACACGGAAGACCGTTTCGACACCAAGACCATCGATATCACCTACGGGTCGAGCGAGGGCGCGTCCGGCATGCAGGGCGCGGTCGAACGTCTGTGCGAGCGGGCGGAAGCCGCTGTCGCCGGCGGCTACAACATCATCATCCTGTCCGACCGCCAGGTCGGTCCCGACCGTATCGCCATTCCGGCACTGCTGGCGACGGCTGCCGTGCACCACCATCTGATCCGCAAGGGTCTGCGCACCGCGGTCGGCCTGGTCGTGGAATCCGGCGAGCCGCGCGAAGTGCATCATTTCTGCTGTCTCGCCGGCTACGGCGCCGAGGCGATCAACCCCTACCTTGCCTTCGATACGCTGCTCGACATGCACAAGCGTGGCGAACTGCCGGCTGAGGTCGACGCCTACGAGGTGGTCTCGCGCTACATCAAGTCGATCGGCAAGGGCATCCTCAAGGTGATGTCGAAGATGGGCATCTCCACCTACCAGTCCTATTGCGGCGCGCAGATATTCGACGCCATCGGGCTGAAGTCGGATTTCGTCGAGAAGTACTTCACCGGCACAGCGACGCTGATCGAAGGTGTCGGCCTGGACGAGGTCGCGGCCGAGACGCTCAGCCGCCACACCGACGGTTTCGGCAACGATCCGGTGCTGCGCAACAGCCTCGAGGTCGGCGGCGAGTACATGTACCGCATGCGCGGCGAAGCCCATATGTGGTCGCCCGACGCCGTCGCCACCTTGCAGCACGCCGTGCGTCAGGGCTCGTGGGAGACGTTCAAGGAGTATTCCGCGCAGATCAACAGCGAGACGGCCCGTGCCCAGACCATACGCGGCCTGTTCAGGATCAAGCTTGCGGAAGAGACCGGCCGCAAGAAGGTGGCGATAGAGGACGTGATGTCGGCGGCCGATATCGTCAAGCGCTTCTCGACAGGGGCGATGTCGTTCGGCTCGATCTCGCGCGAGGCACACACGACGCTGGCGCGCGCCATGAACCAGATCGGCGGCAAGTCGAACACCGGCGAGGGCGGCGAAGAGGCCGACCGCTATCTGCCGCTGCCCGGCGGCAGCAAGAACCCCGAACGTTCGGCGATCAAGCAGGTCGCCTCGGGGCGGTTTGGCGTCACCGCCGAGTATCTCGTCAATTCCGATGTCATGCAGATCAAGGTCGCGCAGGGCGCCAAGCCCGGTGAGGGCGGCCAGCTGCCCGGCCACAAGGTCGACGCCACCATCGCCAAGGTCCGGCACTCGACGCCTGGCGTCGGCCTGATCTCGCCGCCGCCGCATCACGACATCTATTCGATCGAGGATCTGGCGCAGCTGATCTACGATCTGAAGAACGTCAACCCGGCGGCCGATGTCTCGGTAAAGCTGGTGTCGGAAGTCGGTGTCGGCACGGTCGCGGCGGGCGTCGCCAAGGCGCGCGCCGACCACATCACCATCTCCGGCTATGATGGCGGCACCGGCGCGTCGCCGCTGACCTCGCTCAAGCATGCCGGCAGTCCATGGGAAATGGGCCTTGCCGAGACGCACCAGACGCTGGTGCTGAACGGGCTGCGCTCGCGCGTTGCACTGCAGGTCGATGGCGGCTTGCGCACGGGGCGCGACGTCATCATCGGTGCGCTGCTCGGCGCCGACGAGTTCGGCTTCTCGACCGCGCCGCTGATCGCGGCCGGCTGCATCATGATGCGCAAGTGCCACTTGAACACCTGCCCGGTCGGCGTCGCGACGCAGGACCCGGTTCTGCGCAAGCGTTTCAAGGGCACGCCCGAGCATGTCATCAACTTCTTCTTCTATGTTGCGGAAGAGGTGAGGGGGCTGCTGGCCGAGATGGGCTACACCCATCTCGACCAGATCATCGGCGACAGCGACCTGCTGGAAAAGCGCGAGATGATCCAGCATTGGAAGGCGCGTGGGCTCGATTTCGGCAAGATGTTCTTCAAGCCGGACGCGCCGCATGAGGCGGTGCACTGGACCGAACGGCAGAAACACCCGATCGACGATGTACTCGATCGCAAGCTGATCGAACTGGCGAAGCCCGCGCTCGAAAGCAAGCAGCCGGTCAAGATCGAGGTCGACATCCGCAATGTCGATCGCTCCACGGGCGCCATGCTGTCGGGCGAAGTCGCCAAGCGCTTCAGGCACAAGGGCCTGCGCGAGGACACGATCCAGGTGAAGCTGACCGGCACCGCCGGCCAGTCGTTCGGCGCCTTCCTGGCGCGCGGCATCTCGTTCGATCTCGTCGGTGCGGCCAACGACTATGTCGGCAAGGGCCTGTCGGGCGGACGCATCGTCATCCGGCCGCCGGAGGAGTCCAGGATCGTCGCGGCGGAATCGATCATCGTCGGCAACACCGTCCTCTATGGCGCGACCGAGGGCGAGGCCTATTTCGCAGGTGTCGCCGGCGAGCGCTTCGCGGTGCGCAATTCGGGCGTCGCCGCCGTGGTTGAAGGCGTCGGCGATCATGGCTGCGAATACATGACCGGCGGCATCGTCGTCGTCATCGGCCAGACCGGTCGCAACTTCGCTGCCGGCATGTCGGGCGGCGTGGCCTATGTTCTGGATGAGGCCGGCGATTTCGCCGCGCGCTGCAACATGGCGATGGTCGAGCTGGAGCCGGTTCCGGAAGAAGACGATCTGATGGAAAGGCTGCTGCATCATGGCGGTGACCTCGACCACAAGGGTCGCGTCGACGTCTCGGGCGACATGACCACCCATGACGAGGAACGGCTTTACCAGCTTATCTCGAACCACGTCCATTTCACCGGTTCGGTACGCGGCCGCGAGATACTCGACGACTGGACGACCTTCCGGCCGAAATTCCGCAAGATCATGCCGGTCGAATACCGCCGCGCGCTGATCGAGATGGAACGCATGCGCATGGGCGTGGCGGCGGAATAGGTTTTTCGACTTGCCGGGAGGCGCAGGCTTCCCGGCGGAACTTTCAGCGACAGTTTGACCTCGGATGCAAGGTTGCCACGGCTGCCTCAAGGGGTTAACGGGTGCGAAAACCGCACCATCTGGACAGCAGGAACTGGACTATGGGCAAGGTAACAGGCTTTCTCGAAATCGACCGGCAGGTGCACAAGTACCAGCCGGCCTCCGACCGCATCCGGCATTTTCGTGAATTCACGCTGCCGATGTCGGACAAGGAGGTCGAGAAACAGGCGGCGCGCTGCATGGATTGCGGCATCCCGTTCTGCCACGGGCCGACCGGTTGCCCGATCCACAACCAGATCCCGGACTGGAACGACCTCGTCTACAATGGCGACTGGGACAATGCGATCCGCAACCTGCATTCGACCAACAATTTCCCCGAGTTCACCGGCCGCATCTGCCCCGCGCCCTGCGAGGAAGCCTGCACGCTGAACCTCGAGGACATTCCGGTTGCCATCAAGACTGTCGAACAGGCAATCGCCGACAAGGCTTATGAAACCGGCCATATCCGGCCTTATCCGCCAGAGAAGAAGACGGGCAAGCGGGTCGCTGTCATCGGCTCCGGCCCGGCAGGGATGGCGGCGGCGCAGCAGCTTGGCCGCGCCGGCCACGAGGTCAGCGTTTATGAGCGAGAGAGCCGTCCCGGCGGGCTGATGCGCTACGGCATTCCCGACTTCAAGATCGAGAAGCACTATATCGACCGCCGCATCGAGCAGATGCAGGGCGAGGGCGTGACCTTCCATTGCGGCGTCAATGTCGGCGTCGACAAGCCGGTGGCAGAGTTGCTCGCCGGATACGATGCGGTGCTCTATTGCGGCGGTTCGGAATCGCCGCGTCCGGCCAACATTCCGGGCGACGATCTCGGCGGCGTCTATGACGCCATGCCCTATCTGGTGCAGCAGAACCGTCGCGTCGGCGGCGAGCCGATCCAGTCGGTGGCCTGGCCGTCGCATCCGATCATCGCCGGCGGCCAGCATGTCGTCGTCGTCGGCGGCGGCGATACCGCGTCCGACTGCGTCGGCACCGCCTTCCGCCAGGGCGCGGTGCGCGTCACCCAGCTCGACATCCGCCCGCAGCCGCCGGAGAAGGAAGACAAGCTTTCGGTCTGGCCTTACTGGGCGACCAAGATGCGCACCTCGTCCTCACAGGCCGAAGGTGCGGAGCGCGAATTCCAGGTGGCGACGCTCGAATTCATCGGCGAGGACGGCCAACTGACCGGCGTCAAATGCTGCGAAGTCGACGAGAAGCGCAAGCCGATCGCCGGCACCGAATTCGTCATCCGTGCAGACCTCGCCTTCATCGCCATCGGCTTTGCCGGACCGGCTGCCGCCGGCGTCGCGAAAGAGCTGGACGGTGAGATGAAAATCACCACCGACAGCCGCCGTTCCCGCAATGTCGAAGCCAACGATCGCGACTACAAGACCAGCGTCGACAAGCTCTACGCCGCAGGTGATGTGCGCCGCGGCCAGTCGCTGGTTGTGTGGGCGATCCGCGAAGGCCGCCAGGCCGCGCGCTCGATCGATGAAGCGCTGATGGGGTCGACGGTACTGCCGCGTTAACGGTTGATCGCCGTCGTCGTATCCGTCGCGGCAGCGGCCTTGGGCGGCCACGAGAAGTCGTCGGCGCGGCCGGGCGAGGCCTCGGGCGCCTTGCCTTCGAGGATTAGTTTTTCGCCGGGCAGATCCGGATTGGCTTTCGGCGCCGCCGCCGCACCGAGAAGTTCGGTACCGCCGTCGAGCGCCGGATCGTTGAGCAGCATTGGAACGGTGCGGTCGACCACGATCGGGGCGGCGGGCAGCGACGGCGCCTCGACCGGGGCGCCGGCCGGTGCGGCAGCCGTCACCACGCTTCCCGGCGCTGCCAGGCCGAGGATCTTGGCCAGCGGCTTTTCGGTGTAGAAGGCGAGCTTTCGCTTGCCGGCTTTCGAGACGTTGATGCCGTCGTCGGAGCGCAGCCGCACGGCCTGGCCGTTAATGTCGGGGCCGGTCGAGACAAAGGCGCCGTTCTCGTCGACGAACCCATCCCAGACATCGACGAATTCGCCGCCGTTCTTCTCGGCAGCCGAGTGGTAGATGTCGTTGAATGCGAGCATGTCGGAGGTCATCTTCGGCGTCTTGAAGGCTGGCATGCCGACCCACAGATAAGGCACCTTGGTCGCCGCCAGTGCCTTTCCCAAGGCTTCGGTCCGGCGTTCGTATTCCTTGGTCCAGTTCTCGGAGCGCGGCTGCTCGCGCACATCGTTGACGCGCATCTGCTGGCGGTCGTTGGAGCCGAGCATGACGACGACCACGGAGGGTTTTTCGGTCTCGACCAGCGATTTGACCTGTTCGGGCCAATTGTAGACATCATCGCGCACGAAACCCGAAGAACCGTTGGCGCGCTCGACGATCCTGACGTTGGCATTGTCGGCAAAGGCTGTTTCGAGGCCTTCGGCCAGGCCGTTGGCCATGAAATCGCCGATCACCAGAACGACGCGGGCATCCGGTGTCTTCTCGACAATCGGAGCGGAAGGTTCAACGGGTGCACGGGGCTTCTTCTTGACCTTCGGCTTTGCCTTGCGGACGTCGAGCGGCGGCTCGATGCGTTCGCTGCGGCGCGGGAACAGAAGGTCGCGCAGCGACCAGCCGCGGTTCTGCGGTTGTTCCTGCGCCAAAGCCGGTGTGTGGAAACTGCCGGCGAGTCCCGTCGCCAGGACAACGATGGCCAGAACGACGATCGGCAAGCGGAAAACGATCACACGGATACGCGCTGCCGAAACCAAGCACCCTCTCCATCCCTTGGTGCATGGCCCTCGCAGCGGATCATGCACAGACCGATGCTACGGCATCCCTTGCGTCGCAAATGCAAGCTGCCGTCGCTGGCTCTATTTCTTTCTGAGCCATTTGAGCACTTCCATGCTCGGATACCCGTCCTGGGTCAAGCCGACCGTTGCCTGATAGGTCATGATGGCGGTTTTCGTGCCGTCACCGATCTTGCCGTCGAACTTGCCGTCGTAAAGTCCGTGCTGCGAAAGCCGCTTCTGCAACTCCTGCCTTTCCTCGAAGGACAGTTTGGTGAAGGGCCGCTTCCAGTCCTGCACCAGACCATTAGAGCCGGCGATTTCGTCGGCAAGAAGGCCGACGGCCAGGGCATATTTGTCGGCGTTGTTGTAGGCCTTGATGACGGAGAAGTTCTTGATCATCAGGAAGGCCGGTCCGCCGCGGCCGTCCGGCACTTTCAGGGTCGCCTTGTCGGTTGCGTTCTTGAACGGCTTGCCATTGGCCCTGGCGACGCCGAGCGCCTGCCACTGCGCCAATGTCTCCGAGCCGGCCGGCAGTTTGCCCGCCGGAATGGTGACCTCGTAGCCCCAGGTCTTGCCGCCCTGCCAGCCATTCTTCTTCAGCAGATTGGCTGATGTCGCCAACGCATCGGGGATCGAATTCCAGATGTCGCGCTTGCCGTTGCCGTCCATGTCGACGGCATAATGCTGGTAGCTGGTCGGGATGAACTGGGTCTGGCCCATGGCGCCGGCCCAGGAGCCCATCAGGTGGCTTTCGTCGATGTCGCCGGTCTGCAGGATTTTCAGCGCGGCGACCAATTGGGTGCGGGCGAATTTCGAACGCTTCGGGTCGCCATAGGCGAGGGTTGCCAGCGAGCGGATGACATTGCGCATGATGTCGTCGCGCTTGAGGATCTCGCCATAATTCGATTCCATCGACCAGATGGCGAGCAGGATGTAGCGGTCGACGCCGAACCTCGCCTCGATCCGTTCCAGCCACGGCTTCCATTTCTTGGCCATCTGCTGGCCGACGGCAACGGACTGGTCGTGGACGCGGTTGTCGAAATAGTCCCAGGCAGGTGCGGTGAATTCGGGCTGGGTGCGTGCCTTTTCCAGCACCACCGGGTCGGGCTCATTGATGCCCCGGAACGCTCGGTCGTAGACCCCGCCGGAAACGCCGCCCGCCACGGCCGTGGCGCGGAAGCCGGCGACCCATTGCCGAAAACCGGCATCGGCGAAGGCCGGTCCGGCCGGCATCAGCAAGGCGAGCGAGAGGCTGGCCGCCGTCAGCACGCTGGTAAAGAGTTTTGCGGCACTGCGAACGGACATATTTTCCCCTTTCTCTATCTCAGGAAAGACCATTCATCGCCGAACCGGGTTAGCAATTGGTTTACCATAGGCGGCGCCTGGAACGAAAAGACACCTGGATGCTTTACCGGTTGATGTTTCCCTCAATGGCCCGATAATCCACAATTCCGGCGCGAAAATGTCGCGAGGCCGGGCACGCCCTCAAACGGATAATTGACGCATGAAGCGAGTTCGCAAGGCAGTTTTCCCGGTCGCCGGTCTCGGCACACGGTTTCTCCCGGCCACCAAGGCCATTCCCAAGGAGATGCTGACCGTCGTCGACCGGCCGGTCATCCAGTATGTCGTCGATGAGGCGCGCGAGGCCGGCATCGAACATTTCATCTTCGTCACCGGCCGCAACAAGGCGGTCATAGAAGACCATTTCGATATCCAGTTCGAGCTCTATGATACGCTGGCACAGCGCGGCAAGGACGATCAGCTGGCCCGCTTGCAGCGGCTGCAGCCGGCGCCGGGGCAGACCTCGTTCACCCGCCAGCAGGTGCCGATGGGGCTCGGCCACGCCGTCTGGTGCGCCCGCGAACTGGTCGGCGATGAACCCTTCGCGCTGTTGCTGCCCGACATGATCATGCAGTCGGAGAAGAGCTGCACGAAGGCCATGGTCGAGCTCTACGAGGAGACGGGCAACAACATCATCGCCGTACAGGAATGCGATCCGGCCGAGACCCACAAATATGGCATTGTCGGCCGCGGCGAGGACACGCATCACGGCTTCCGCATCACCGAGATGGTCGAAAAGCCGAAGACCGGCACCGCGCCGTCCAATCTCTACATCAACGGCCGCTACATCCTGCAGCCCGAGATTTTCAAGATCCTCGAAAGCCAGGAAAAGGGCGCCGGCAACGAGATCCAGCTCACCGACGCGATGCTGAAGCTGGAAAAGCAGCAGCCCTTCTTTGGCTACCACTTTCAGGGCCGCACCTTCGATTGCGGCTCGCCGGAAGGCTTCGTCGAGGCCAATGTCGCCTTCGCGCTGTGGCGCAGCGACATGAACGAGAACATGGCCGGCGTCATCCGCACGCTGCTCGATGAGATGAAGCCGTCCGAGCGTCGCGGCGCTGCTTTTTAGCTACCGCTGCAGCTTCAGCCCCAAATAGATGCTGTTGGCGGTGTAGTTGCGCCCGGGCAGATTGCTGGTCAGCTTTTCGGTGCGGGCGCGGCTGGTGAGGCCGACATAGCGGTTCAGCCACCAGGTCAGCCCGGCCTCTGCACTCAGCGTCATGTCATGGCCGTCGGAGCCGGTGTAATTGCGCCAGTCGAGCCCAAGGGCTGCGTTGCCGGTCAGGTCGGCGCGGATCTGCCGCTCGCCGGTGAGGCGGCCGGAATAGAGGATGTCGCCGCTCTTACCGGCATTCGTCGTGCCTTCGACCGTGGTTCGCCCGGTGAGGCCGATGATGGTACCGCGCTCGGGCGACCATTTGAGGTCGGCATTGATGGTGGCTCCCGAAATCGCCTCCAGGTTCTTGTCGTCGATCGCCTCCCTCAGCCAGCCGGCCGAGAACTCACCCTTGAGCTTCTCGCCCATGTCGACTTCGATACCGGCGCGCGCGCCAAGCCGGGTCGAAGAGCGCTCGAAGCCCTTGTTGTCGATCCGTTGGTCATATACCCGGCGGCCGAGCTCAATCTCAGCAAAGGGCGTCAGAGCCGGGGAAATTTCATAGCCGGTCCGCAACGTTGCGGTGTAGAGCGTGTTGTCCTGGTCCTTCTGCGACAGCGAGGTGCCATCGGTAAGTTCGGCATCGCCATAGATGTCGTGGGAGACGGCGCCGGTCAGCGCAAAGCGCATCTTGCCGACGTCCTTCTCGACGCCGAGGCTGCCGTCGACCGTCTGGCGGATCGGCTGCGATTTGACGCCGGCAATGGCGTCGGGCGCGGAGGCCGATTCCGGTGCAATCTCGTAGCCGAGCTTGGCGATGGCGCGCAGTTCATTGTCGAGGTCGACATTGTACGTGCCTTGGATACGGCCGCGTGCCTCATTGATCTTCTGGCCCGAAATGGTGTTGCGGAAATTACCGTAGCCGTCGATGACCGCCGAATTCTCGCGCCAATCGGAGGCGGCGGAGAAACGCAGCGCCGTTTCGGACAGCACCGCCGACTTGCCGCCAGCGCTGGAATCGGCGTTCGACGTGACGGCAACGCCCTGCTCGAGCGCCGGCCGCAGCAGGAACGAGCCGACCTTGATGCCGGTTGCCGCGTACGGGTCGTCCTCGAGCTTCTTCTTCAGGCCCTCGATGGCGTCGGTGCGCTCGGCGCCGGGGTCGAGCTTTCGTCGGTCGACGCCGTCGACGGTGAGGACACGGCGGTTGGCTATGTCCTGATCGGCGTCGCCTGCCGCAGTGCCGTCCGGAGTCGTTCCGGTGGTGGTCTGGTCCGTGGCTTTGCCAGGCTTCTTCTTGTCGGCAGCCTTGGTTTTGTCCTTGGCCTTGTCTGCATCCGCGTCGGCGCGTTGCTTTGCCGTCGACGGGCGGCGTGGCAGGACGGTTGGCGGCTTGTCGGCGAACGAATCGTCGATGGTCGCCGGCGGGTCGAAAATGCTGTTTGCGCCGGCCTGTGACGGGTCGGTGTCATCAGGCAAGGCGCCATCGCTGGCCGGCACATAAGCGGTTGGCGTGTTTCCCGTGGGGGCGGTGTCGGCAGGGGCGGGCTTGACCTGCGTGTTGGCCTTGCTCAATTGCCTGGCCCGGCGCTGCTGGTCGGACAGGATCGCCGATTCCGAAACTTCGCCGCGCAGCTCGGTCTCCTGGGCATGAAGCGCAGTTGGCCGCAGCAAAGCGAGCACGCTCGTCGCCAGAAGCAGAGCGCAAAACGCTCTGCCCGTTCGACCTTTTTTCTCTTGAGGTTGGGCCCGCGACATCGTCACCACTGCTTGCGCGGCGCAAGCGCGCCATACTTACCGAACCGTAAACGGGGATGGTTAACGGAGGGTTGAAGGGGTGCCTGTCGGACATGGCTGGACGGCAATTCTGTTGGACAGGCGAACGGCAAAGCGCTAATCGCATCAGCCATGCATGCGGGATCCCAAGAAAAGAAGCCTTTGGAGGCTTCGATCGCCTCGGCGCTGAGAACGGTAGCCACGGAACAGGCCGGCGTGGCGGCATTGGCCGCCGCGCTGGAGAACGAACTGGCCGAACCTTTCGCCCGCGCCGTCGACATGGTGTCGCGCATCAATGGCCGCGTCATAGTCACCGGCGTCGGCAAAAGCGGCCATATCGGCACTAAGATCGCGGCCAGTCTGGCTTCGACCGGCACGCCTGCCTTCTTCGTCCATCCGGCGGAGGCCAATCATGGCGACCTTGGCATGATCGCCAGAGACGATGCCATCATCGCCATGTCATGGTCCGGCGAGAGCAGAGAATTGATGGGCATCGTCGCCTATTCCAGGCGCTTCTCGATCCCGCTGATTGCGATTACCGCGGGCGCGGCCTCGGCGCTGGCGCGCGCGGCCGACGTGGTGCTGCTCCTGCCGTCCGTGCCGGAAGCCTGCCCGCACGGCCTGGCGCCGACGACATCGACCCTGCTGCAACTGGTGGTCGGCGATGCGCTGGCTATCGCGCTGCTCGAAGCGCGCGGCTTCACGCCCGACCATTTCCGCACATTCCACCCCGGCGGCCAGCTCGGCGCCAATCTCACGCAGATCCACGAGATCATGCATGTCGGCGAAAGGCTGCCGCTGGTGGCTTCCGGCACGGGCATGCGCGAGGCGATCCTCGAATTGTCGAACAAGGGCTTCGGCTGCGTGGCGATCGCGACGGCGGATGGCGCGTTGGTGGGCATCATCACCGATGGCGACATCAGGCGTCACATCGGCAGCAATCTCATGGAAATGAGCGTCGATCAGGTGATGACGAAAAAGCCGAAGACGGCCACACCGGACACGCTGGTGGCGACGGCGCTGCAGATTATCAACAATTCGGCCATTACGAGCCTGATGGTGGTCGAAGGCAGGCGGCTCGTGGGACTGGTTCATCTGCACGACCTGCTGCGCATCGGCGCCGCCTGAAAAAATCAAAGGACGCGTCGCGTTCGGGAAGCCCTAGGCGACGCGGCCTGATTTTCCGGATCGAAAGCGCCATGCGCTTTCGAAATGTCAAACTGCCTCGACGGTCAGTTCCAGATCGGTGTCGGCCGAACTGACGACGCGCACCTGCGTGCCGGCCGGCAGGTCGGGACCGGAGACGCGCCACAGTGTGTCGCCGAGTTTGATGCGGCCGCGACCGTCCTTGATCGGCTCGGCCAGCGTTGCCATCCTGCCGACCAACTGCGCGCCGCGCCGGTTGAGCAGCGGCTGGTCGCTAGGGGTATTACGCCCACCAACCAGCTTCTTTCCGGCAAAGGCCGAGACCAGCGACAGGGCCAGGAAGGCGAGGACCTGGACTTCCCAGGCCCAGAAGCTTGCGTCCCAGACGAGCAGGGAAATCACACCGATCACCAATGCGGCGATGCCGATCCACAGCATGAATATTCCTGGCGCGATGACCTCCATCACCAGGAGGACGAAGCCCAGAACCATCCAGTTCCACGGACCAAGTTCGGAAATGATGCGGTCGAACATGGGAGTGCGCTCCTATGATCTCAGTTCTCAGCTAGCCTCAATTCTCGCTTGGGCGAACCACCGGAGGGCGGGCGGCCTGCCTGGCGGCGCCGGCGGTGCCTTCGCTGCGGAACACCTCCCTGGCGATCTCGCTTATGCCACCGAGCGTGCCGATCAGCGCCGAGGCTTCCATCGGCATCAGCACGACCTTGCTGTTGTTGGCGGTGCCGATCTTGCCCATCGCTTCAGTGTATTTCAGCGCCACGAAGTAGTTGAGTGCCTGCACGTCGCCCTTGGAGATGGCTTCCGATACAACCTGGGTGGCTCGCGCTTCGGCTTCGGCCGAGCGTTCGCGCGCCTCGGCGTCGCGGAAGGCGGCTTCCTTGCGGCCCTCGGCCTCGAGGATCTGCGACTGCTTGAGGCCTTCGGCGGCGAGGATCTGCGCACGCTTGTTGCGTTCGGCGGTCATCTGACGGCCCATCGATTCGATGAGGTTGGCCGGCGGATTGATGTCCTTGATCTCGACGCGGGTGATCTTGATGCCCCACGGATGCGCCGCTTCGTCGACGACGCGCAGCAGCCGTTCGTTGATGGCGTCGCGGTTCGACAGCAGTTCGTCGAGGTCCATCGAACCCATGACGGTACGGATGTTGGTCATCGTCAAATTGAGGATGGCGTTCTCCAGGCCGGCGACCTGGTAGGCGGCCTGGGCCGCATTGAGGATCTGGTAGAAGGCGATGCCGTCGACGCCCACAATGGCGTTGTCGCGCGTGATGATTTCCTGGCTCGGAACGTCGAGCACCTGCTCCATCATGTTCATCTTGGCGCCGATTCGGTCGACGAACGGCACGATCAGGTTGAGGCCGGGGCTTAGTGTTTTGGTGTAACGACCAAAGCGCTCCACCGTATAATTATAGCCTTGCGGGATTGTCCGGATGCCTTTGATAAGAAGCACCAATACCAGAAAGGCAAGCGCACCAATCGCAATACCGAAACCACTGAAGTCCATTTGAATCTCCCTCAGATGCCGGCCATGGCGTTGATTCCATGCAACCGACTTCACCAAACACTTAGGTGTGTTTCAATAATGTTACAATCAGGTGATCGTTGATTATTAGTGCATGGAATAGCGCAACTGCGGCGATCGATCGCGCAACGTGGCGGCCTCAGACCCAGCCCGACAGCTCGCGCCGCACCATCGCCTCGATCACCGCCATGCCTTCTGCACTGTCGTTGAGGCACGGGATGTGGGCGAATTTCTCGCCGCCGGCGTGATGGAAGGTCTCGGCCGCCTCGCGGCCGATTTCGTCCAGCGTCTCGATGCAGTCGACGGAAAAGCCTGGGTTGACGATGGCGATCGATTTCACGCCGTCCTTCGCCAGTTTCTCGACCGTCTTGTCGGTGTAGGGCTGCAGCCATTCCTGGGCGCCGAAGCGCGACTGGAAGGTGATGATCAGCTTCTTTTCATCCCACCCCAGTCGTTCACGCAACAGCCGTGTCGTCTTCTGGCAATGGCAGTGATAGGGATCGCCCTTCTCGAAATAGGGCTTCGGGATGCCGTGATAGGAGGTGATGACCACCTCGGGCTCGAAGTCTAGCGTTGCCAGATGCCGTTCGATCGAATGGGCGAGCGCCTCGATGTAGACCGGCTCGTCATAGTAGGGCGGAACACTGCGCACGGCAGGCGCGCGGCGCATCTTCATCAAGGCGCGAAACAGCTGGTCGTTGGCGGTCGCGGTGGTGGTCGCGGAGTATTGCGGGTAGAGTGGGAACGACAGGATGCGGTCGCAGCCTTGCTCGACCAGCCTTTGAGCGACGCTCGCGGTCGAGGGGTTGCCGTAGCGCATCGCCCAGTCGACCACGACATCGGGTAGGTCGATGAGCGCTGCGGCCAGCTTTTCGCCCTGCGCCCGGGTGTAGGTGCGCAGCGGCGACTCGTTCCTCTCGCGGTTCCATATCCTGGCGTAATTGGCGCCGGACTTGTTCGGTCTCGTGGTCAGCACCAAGCCGTAGAGGATCGGATACCAGATCGCCTTGTTGAGCTCGATGACCCGCGGATCGGACAGGAATTCGCGGAGATAGCGCCACATCGGCTTGAAATCGGTGCCGTCCGGCGTGCCGAGATTGACCAACATGACGCCGATCTTGCCTGCCTTTACCGGCGGATGTCCGGCCGGTAGCGGGTCGAGCGCTTTCGCGGCTTTGGGGTCGACAGGCGTGGAAAGCGTCATGAAGGTCTCCCGACACCGCGAAAACCGACGATGTCGGGCGAACCTAGCGATGCGGAGCAAGTTTTCAATGCTGCGTCTGGCCGCACCTTACCTTGAAAGCCAAAAACCCGTCCGGTTACCCGGACGGGTTTTGCTGGTCGTGAGTGCGAAGCGAGGTTACTTCGCCGGAATGGTCAAGGTCGCGCCGACAGGAAGCCGGCGTGGTTCGTAGCCTTTGTTGGCCTCGGAGATCACCTTCCACTTGGCGCCGTCGCCGTAGGCCTTCTTGGCGAGATCCCAATAGGTATCGCCGGCGACGATGACATGGCTGGCTTCGGCCGGGGCGGCGTCAGCCGGCTTTGCCGGAGCAGGTGCGGCTTCGGCCGGTTTTGCCGGTTCGGCCGGAGCCGGCGTTGCCGGGGCGGTTTCCGCCGGGACAGTCGGCGGCGTGGTGGTGATGTCGCCGGAGCCTGCCGGCAATGCGGGCATCGCCGGCTCCGCCGGTGCAGCCTCGGCCGGTTTTGCCGGTTCCGCTGGAGCAGGTGCCGGTTCGGCTGGTTTTGCCGGCTCGGCGGCCGGGGCAGCCGCTACGGTTGCGGCAACCTCGGTGATGCGGCCGTCGAGCTTGGGCGTGTAGGGCCGGTGCGCGGCGAGATAGTCGGCGACCACCTGTTCGAGGCCCGGGCCGTAATCATAGGCGTTCTTGGCCTTCTCGGCGAAGACCTTGTAGCCGTCGCCGCCCTGGCGGACATAATTGTTGGTGGCGACCAGATAGTCCTTGTCCGGGTTGATCGGCGCCCAGGCGCCGCCTTCCATCACCTCGACCGACTTGACGCGGCCGGCATTGGGCGCGACCGACTTGTCGAAGGAGTATTTCAGACCTGCCACCTGCGGGAAGCGGCCGCCGCCGTCCTCGACTTGGCTGACGCCGTTTTCCAGCCCGGCGACCAGATCCTTGCCGGAAATCTGGAAGGTCGCCAGCGTGTTCTGGAACGGCAGCACGGTCAGCACCTCGCCCATGGTGACGGTGCCCTTGTCGATCGAAGCACGCAGGCCGCCGCCATTCGAGACGACGATCTCGACGCCCTGTCCCTTGACGCGGTCGAGGATGGCGTCGGAGACGAGGTTGCCCATCGCGCATTCCTTGGTGCGGCAGCTTTCGCGGCTGCCGTCGATGGCCTCGGTGGTCTCGGCCACTTCCTTGTTCTTCAGCGCCTCGATCGGCGCGCCAAGCTCCTTGATGCGGGCAAGAACGGCCGGATCGGGAGTGATCGACTTGTCGAGGAAGATCGGGTCGCCGCTGGCTTCCTTGACGTTGCCATTGTCGTCGAACACGACCTTGAATTCGCCGAGATATTTCGAATAGGACGCGGCCTGCACGACAGGCACCTTGGAGCCGTCGGGGTTGTCGACCATCGTCGGGTAGGGGCCTTCAGCCTTCGGGTCGGTGTTGGACAGAAGCGAATGGCTGTGGCCGCCGACCACCACATCGATGCCCGGGATCTTGGCGATGACATCGCGCTCGCGCCTGTAGCCGATATGGGTGACGGCAATGATCTTGTTGACGCCTTGCGCCTTCAGCTTCTCGACCTCGGCGGTGATCGACTTGACGTCGTCCTCGATGGTAATGTTGGGGCCGGGAGAGGCGAGTTCCGGCGTGTCGTTGGTCACGGCGCCGACAATGCCGATCTTCTGGCCGCCGACCTCAAGCACAATCGACGGCTTGATCTTGCCTGCGGCGCCGGACTTGTCGTTGGGCACGACATTGGCGCTGACGATCGGGAACTTCGCCTTGTCGAGATAAGGCACCAGCGCGCTCTCGCCATCGTCGAATTCGTGGTTGCCGAGCGTCACCGCGTCGGGCTTGATCTGATTGAGGAATTCCTCCTCCGCCGTGCCCTTGTAGGTGATGTAGAACAGCGATCCCTGAAAGCTGTCGCCGGCATTGAGCAGCAGCACGTTCTGGCCTTCGAGCTTCTTGCGCTCCTGTGCGATCGCGGTGACCAGCCGGCCGGCGCCGCCGATGCACTCACCCTTGGTCTCTTCCTCGGCCGAGCAGGTCGACTCGTATTTGTTGTTGCCTTCGATGCGGCTGTGCCAATCGTTGAAATGCAGGATGTTCAACGTGTAATCGGCAAAGGATGGTGCGGCCGACAGGCCGAGTGTCGAGGCAGAGAGGGCGGCAATGGCGGCGAGCTTCTTCATCTTCGTCTCCCGGATATGATCAAAGGCGTTTAACGCTCTTGCCCGACTGCAGGATAACAGCCAGCATTTCGGGTATGTTCACATCGCGGTTGTGGCGATGCAAGAAGAATCAGGGCGGATAACCGGCATCGGTTTGCCGGCATAAAAAAGGCGGCGGCATCGCGCCGCCGCCATCCGCAAAGCCGCATGGGAAAGGTTCAGCCGCGCCTGGTCAGCACGAAGTTCTGCCCGGCGGAGCTGGTGCAATTCAGCTGGTTTATGGACACCAGCAGGCAGTTGAAAGCGATTGGCTGCTGTCGGATCAGCGAGGTTCCGTTGATCTCGACCGAGGTGGCGCCGGTCTTGGTGTAGCTGCCGTCAGCGAATTTCTCACCGGTCTCCGCCGAAACGGTGGTGAAGACGCCGCCGTTCAATGTCGAGACCGCCTTGCCTTCGGCGTTCAGCCATGAGCCTTCGACGCCTCGCGCCTGCGATGAGATCGGTGGCCCGTCGGAGCCGCCGGTGGTGCAGGCGGCAAGCATCGTCGCAAGAACGCCCGCCGCGCCCGCAGAAAGAATTTTGCGCGCAATCGTCATATCAAATCCTCTCCTGACGCATCGGCCCAATCGTCAAACGACGTTTTGGGGAACACGATGTGCGTGGCCTCAAGTTTCCAGAGCCGTCCCTCGTGCGTCCAAATGGATGCACACTGCTCTCGTCCGCATCCCTTCAATCGCCCGATTTCCGGGCGATTGCAAGGCAGTGAGGCAGGGGTATGGAACCGCTATCGAACGAGGATGTTGCGGAATTGCCACGGGTCGCTTTTGTCGAGGTCTTCGGGAAACAGGCCCGGACGGTTATCGAGCGGCGTCCAGTCGGTGTAGTAGCCCTTGACCGGTCCGAGATACTGGGACTGCACTTCTAGGCAGCGCTTGTAGTCCATCTCGTCGGCCTCGACGATGCCGGCTTCCGGGTTTTCCAGCGCCCAGACCATGCCGGCGAGCACGGCCGAGGTGACCTGCATGCCGGTAGCGTTCTGGTAGGGCGCCAGCTTGCGGGCTTCGGCCAGCGACAGCTGCGAACCGTACCAGTAGGCGTTCTTGGCATGGCCGTAGAGCAGCACGCCAAGCTCGTCGACGCCGTCGACCAGCTCGTTTTCGTCGAGCACATGGTGGACCGGCTGCGGCTTGCCGGCAGCGCCGAACATTTCGTGGAGTGACAACACGGCGTCGTTGCAGGGGTGATAGGCATAGTGGCAGGTCGGGCGGTATTGGACCTTGCCCTTCTTACCGCGCACGGTGAAGAAGTCGGCGATCGAGATCGCCTCATTATGCGTCACCAGGAAACCGTATTGCGCGCCCGGCGTCGGGCACCAGGAGCGCACGCGGGTGTTGGCGCCGGGCTGTTCGAGATAGATCGCAGCCTTGGAGCCATGCTTGTGCTCCTTGCCGTTCTTCGGCATCCATCTCTCATGCGTGCCCCAGCCGAGCTCGGCCGGCTGCAGCCCTTCCGAGATGAAACCTTCGACCGACCAGGTGTTCCAGAACACGTTCATCGGCTTCGGCTTCTTGGTGCGCTGGGTGTCGCGCTCGGCGATGTGGATGCCCTTGACGCCGGCCTTCTTCATCAGCTTCGCCCAGCCGTCACGGTCGTCCTGCGCGGGTTCGGAAAACTCGAGGCCGAGGTCGCCGGCAAGGTTCAGCAGCGCCTGCTTGACGAACCACGAGACCATGCCCGGATTGGCGCCACAGGTCGAAACCGCGGTAGCGCCGCCGGGCTTGTCGTGCTTCTCCTTGATCAAGGCTTCGCGCAGCGCGTAGTTGGTGCGGCTGGCATTGTCGGCCTTGGCGTCGAAATAGAAGCCGAGCCACGGCTCGACGACGGTGTCGATGTAGAGCACGCCGAGCTTGCGGCAGAGCCGCATCAGGTCGACCGAGCCGGTATCGACCGACAGATTGATGCAAAAGCCCTGGCCGCCACCATTGGTCAAAAGCGGCGTCAGCAGTTTCTTGTAGTTTTTCTCGGTCACGTGCTCCTGCACGAAGGCGATGCCGCGCTCGTCGAGCAGCTTGCGGTCGGTGTCGAGCGGGTCGATGACCGTCATGCGCGACTTGTCGAATTTGAAATGGCGCTCGATCAGAGGCAGCGTTCCCCGTCCGATCGAACCAAAGCCGATCATCACGACAGGGCCGGTGATTTCACCGTAAACGGGCCAGTTTTCATTCGCCATTTTATCGAGCACTCCTTCAAGCAACGCGCCAAAACGGCCGTTCGACTGCCGCGCGACAAACCATAGATCATTGTCACAATAAAGCGAAAAGCAGGGATAAGGTTAGTTCCCGACGGCGCAGATGCGCGCCTACGGTTCGAGCAGTTTCGCGAATTCCGGTGTGAACAGCGCTTGTGCTTCGGAGACCGGCATTTCAACGAGATCGTCGCCGCAAGCCTGGATGACGTTGGGCAAACCTTGCAGCCCGAAGACCAGAACCTGCCTGTCGCCATCGCGCTTCAGGCTGGCGCCTAGATAGTCGCTGATCAAATCGTCGATGCCGCATTCGGCCTCGTAATCCACCTCGGTCTGGTCGCTTGGCTTCTTGCGGTTTTCCCTGACGAAGGCGGCCAGCGAGGGGCCTGGCTTGCCGTCGCCCGTATCGGAAAACATGTCCTGAAGGGTAAGCAAGGCGCCACGGCGCACGTCCATGACATAGGCGTCGGAATAGTTGTTCGGATGCGCACCGCCGCAATAGAGGCTGCCGGATTCCGACCAGCTCATCAGCTTCGGCGTCAATGACGTCACTTTGGACGTCGTGTCTTCGTAGCCGCCAAGCGAATCGTCATCCATGCCCTCCATCGGTGGTCCATCGTGGAAGCCGACGTATTGCAGCGCCGCGCAGGTCAAGGCGCTGAGGCTGTCATGCCAATGGCGGTTCTGCAGCAAGGCATTGGCGGCTTCGATCGGCGCACTGCCGGCGAGATCGACGATGCGCGGCCTGGCGAATTGGGGTGCGCGGATCGGTGACATAGTTGTAGGCTGCATCCGGCCAACCTTCCTTGGCGTCTGCCTTGGGCGCGAAATCCAGCTTGAGATAGTCGTAGGGCGATGCCGCCATGGTGATCGGCGCATCGTCGCCCGAGAATGTCATGTCGGTGAAATCATAGAGATCGCGTGGCGTCGTCGCCGGCGTCTCCGTCTGGGCACGGCTGGCGATCCTTGTCAGCTTCAGCGGCAGGGTCTTTTTGGCCGTCCAGATGCCTTCCAGCGTCTTGCCCTTGTCGGCGGAACTCAACCGCCAGACGGCGCCGATGGGTGGAGCCTGGCCGTCGCCGCACTTCTTGGCATCGCAGGCTTCTTCCTCGGCCAATTGAAAGGTGGCGCCCTTGCTCGACTTCGCCTGCAGAGGAATATCGACGCCCTTGGAACGGTAGAAATAGCGCGCCGCCAGTGCCTCTCCAGCCGTCGCCGGATCACCGGTAAACTCGACGACGATGTCGATGTTGCCGAGCTTCCCCGCATAGGTCACCGGTTCCGCATGCGCTGTTGCCGGCAACGCCAGGAATGCACCGAGCAGGACGGCTAGCTTCAGAACATGTCGGACCATCGTCACTCCTGAGCCATGGTTTGCAGGCGTTGCACCAGCCGGTCACGGTCTGATGTCATCCCCTTGTAGTCGAGTTGAGCCTCATCCAGCGCCTGCAATTGCGCCGCGAAAGAGGCGGCAAGCGTTGCCCGGTCGGGATGCCGCGCCAGCACTTTCAACGGGTCGAGATGGATGCGGATGGTGAACAGGATGTCGCGCGAGACGGACAGTTTGCGCAGCGTCTGGCGCTCGACGCGGATGAAGGCGTGGGCGTTTACGTCGCCGTCGGGAAATCGCGAGGGGCGCCTGGTGGCACGGTCGATGCGCTCGACATTGGAGAGCGGATGATAGAGCGCGTCGTCGGCCTGGATCGACCAGTTGAAGCGTTCGACAGCCTGACCCTGCAGGCCGTCGAACATGCGGTTGATGAGCTCGGCCGGCCTGGTGCCCGGACCGAAGCCCGGCACCGGTGCGTGGATCTGCTGCAGCGGCCGGCCGAATTTCTCGACCAGCGACCAGGATGACGGGAAACACAGCGAGCCGGCGGCGAGCCGCCAGCCGGTGTCGTCACGGCGCATCAGGATCAGGTCTTCCTGGACGAGCAGCGACGCTGCGACCAGCGGGGCATCGGGGAAGGTGGCGTCAGAGTCGGCTTTGGCGCCAATGACCTCAACCCCGGCATTGGTGCGCCGGTACATCCCGGGAAATCTCGACAGCAGATGTGCTTCGAGGAGGCCGCGCACTTCGCGCTGGGCGTCGCGCGTGCCGTCTTCCTCGACAAACACCTTGTCGGGAATTTCGGCATACAGCCGGCGCTTTTCGGCGAGATGGTCGAAGAGATACCGGTCGACCTCGATCCACTTGTCGAGTTCGAGCGGCTTCAGCCCGATGGTGAAGAGCTTTGAGGAGCCATCATAGGGCGTGTGCGTGGGCTGACGAGAATTCATGCTTCGCTAGAAAGTGTCCAATGCCGGCGGTTATTCTCGCAGCCGCTTCGTATCAGGCCAATGTTGCCGGGATCAAGCCGCGCAGAGAATTGCCGACGAACAGTGTTTTGGCGGATTTCAACTCGTCATAGCTGTAGATCGCCTCTTGGGCGCGGCCTTCGTCCAGCAGCTCGGCGCGCAATACGCCAGGCAGCAGGCCGCAGTCGAGCCTGGGTGTCATCAGCATGCCATCACCGAAATCGGCGAAGACGTTGGTGATGGTGCCTTCGCAGATTTCGCTGCGCTCATTTGCGAGCAACACTTCGTCGGCCTGGGTGATCAGATATTCGGAGCGGGCGTGGGTGTAGATCTGTCGCCGGCTGGTCTTGTGGCGCAGCAGCGCGTCCGAGGAAGAGAGCCGGACCCGCGCCAGTCGCAGCCGCCAGACCTTGTCGGCGGCGAACGGCTCATAGGGCTGGACCGAGGCGGTCACTTCGCCATTGCGCTGCAGGGCGAGCCGGGTGCGCAGCGCCGTCTGCTGCGCCCCGATAGTATTCGCCAGCACCTCGCCGATCGGCTGCGGATCGCAGGCAAAGCCGAGTTCTTCCGCCGAGCCGTAAAGGCGCGCGAGATGGCGTTCGAAGCGCAGAAAGCCCTGGCCGGGCTCCCAGCGCATCGTCTCGATCAGCTCGAAATCGGCGGTGTCCCCGTCGCGAAGCGCGCCTTCAGCAGACACTCCTGATACTCCTCTTGCGCCGTCGAATCGAAGACGACGCCGCCGCCGACATTGTAAACGGCCTCGCCACTGGAAAAGAGCGATATGGTGCGGATCGCCACCGAAAAGCGCATCATGCCGGCAGGCGCGATCCAGCCGATGGCGCCGCAATAGACGTCGCGCGGTGTCTCTTCCAGCTCGTGCAGGATTTCCATGGCGCGGATTTTCGGCGCGCCGGTGATCGAGCCACAGGGAAACAGCGCGCCAAAGATTTGGCGGATGCCGAGATCAGGCAGAAGCTTCGCCCGCACACGGCTCACCATCTGATGGACGGTCGGGTAGCTCTCGATGCGGAACAGTTCCGGCACTTCCAGCGTGCCGACCTCGCTGATCAGCGAGATGTCATTGCGCAGGAGATCGACGATCATTCGGTTCTCGGCCTGGTTCTTTTCGTCGCTGCGCAAGAAGGACTTCAACCGCGCGTCCTCGGCCTTGGTCGCGCCGCGCGGTGCGGTACCCTTCATCGGATGGGTTTCGATCATGCCTTCGGCATTGATCTCGAAGAACAGCTCGGGCGAACGCGACAAGACGATGGGATCGCCGAGCGAAATCAGCGCGCCATACTTGACCGGCTGGCGTCCTGTCAGTGCGTCGAAGGCAGCAAGCGGATCGCCCGACCATTGGGCACGGACCGGAAAGGTCAGGTTGCCTTGGTAGCAATCGCCCTTGCGGATGTGGTCGTGAAGGCGCGCGAAGCGTTGGGCGTAGTCCTGAGCGGACCAACTGGCCTTGGCGTCGAAGATGGGGCCATTGGTGGCCGGCGCATCGTTGCGCGGCACGGCCTCTTCGACCGGAGCATCGAACACACCCAGACAAACCAGTGGCGCGCGCCGGCCTTCAGGCAGCAGCGGCACCAGTTTCGGTTCGAGCAGATAGCCCGCTTCGTAGGAGAAATAGCCGGCCAGCCATTTGCCGGCATCGCTCGCCGCCTGCGCGGCCACCAGCGCCGGCAGAAAATCCTTGGCATCATAGGCAATGATGATGTCGGCCTGGTGGTCGAAGACCAACTGACGGCCGCTTTCATCGTTGCGGAAAATGGCAGAGGGCAGGGGCATGGGGCTCGGGTGCTGCGGTCGATGACGCCAGAACCGCTCTATATGGGGGCCGGGCGGCGTGCAATCGAGGGAGCGGCGTCGCAGGGCGCAAAGACAGTGGCGAATGCAAAAACAAAGACGGCGCCCGAGAGCGCCGCCTTCTGGTTATGTTGCCGATGACAGATCAGCTGTTGTTGGCGGTCCCGGCGCTCGGGAATTGTCGTGCGAACTCCTTTTCGTCGCCGGCGGCAAGCAGCTTGGCCTGCTCGACCCACTTTTCGCGAGCGATGCGGCCGTCGAAATTCAGCGTGTCCTCGATGCGCTTGACATCGGTCGCGGTCCAGCCGGCGATCTGCGCGTAGGTCGTGACGCCAAGGCCCTTGAGCAGTTTGTCGTTGACCGGGCCGATACCGATCAGGCGGCGCAGATTGTCGGCCTTCCCAGCTGCCGGGGCGGCCTTCTTCGGGACGGCGGCGGGCTTTGAAGCCGCGGCTTTGGGCGCGGCCTTGGCGGCGGCAGGTTTGCTGGCCGCTGGTTTTGCGTCCGCGGATTTGGCCGCAGCTGGTTTGGCCGCGGCGGGTTTGGCGGGGGCCGGTTTCGCGGCCGGGGCGGACTTGGCCGTTGCCGCTGTCGACACCAGCGCGGCCGGCGCCGAACTGGAAGGCTTGGCGGATGGAGCCGATGTTTCACGCAGCCGGCGTTCGAGATCGGCGCGGGTCTTGCCGCAGGCGTCGAGTTCGCCGGTCAGGCGGTCGGCGTCGGCGCGCAGTCTGTCCCGCTCGCTGCGGGTGCGGTCGAGATCGCCGCGCAGGCTGTCAAGTTCGCCGCGCAGCCGGCCCCAGATAAACCAGCCAACCAACACACCTACAAGGAACGCCAGGACAATGTAAAAGAAGGTCATCGTCTCTCTCCAGTCGGATCCGTCCGCCGCCGTCCCAAGTCATGACCTTGGCAGATCGGATCATCCAATGTGGTTCGGCGGCTCAGGGAACAGCCGGTCTGTCGTCGAGTGTCGGCGTTCGGCTTTGCCGCCCATTGCCAACCGTCGCTGTCGCATTCGTCAGACCGCTGCCATGGGCCGGGATGCTGTCCGGCCTTAAGCCGCGCGCCCGGCTGAGCTTCGGTCGGAAAGCTATCATACGGCTTCGGGAAAGCTAACGGAAAATTTCGCCGGAGAGTTATTCAAGAACAGGTATTTAGAACAAGAACAGCGCTGCCGTCACATGCATCCCGGCTAAACTGTTCTGCGATTCTGCAAAGTCGAGGCCGCTGCTGAACCTGCCACTCTGCGCCATCGGTCCAATGGGTGCGCGCATTAACTGTCGAGCGCTTCCAACTCGTCGATCAGGCCGCCGATCACGCCAAGCCCGATCTGCCAGAAGGCGGGGTCGGTGGCGTCGAGGCCGAAGGGCGCGAGAAGCTCCGAGTGATGCTTGGTGCCGCCGGCGCGCAACATCTCGAAATACTTATCCTGGAAGCCATGCTCAGCGTTCTGGTAGACCGCGTAGAGCGAGTTCACCAAGCAGTCGCCAAAGGCATAGGCGTAGACGTAGAAGGGGGAGTGGACGAAGTGCGGGATGTAGGTCCAGAAGACCTCATAGCCCTCGCGCAGCTTGATCGCCGGCCCCAGGCTTTCGGCCTGCACCTCGAGCCAGAACTGGCCGAGCTTGTCGGAGGTCAGTTCGCCGTTCTTGCGCTCTGCATGCACCTTGCGCTCGAACTCGTAGAAGGCGATCTGGCGCACGACCGTGTTGATCATGTCCTCGACCTTCTGGGCGAGCATCGCCTTGCGCTCGCGCTTGTCGGTGGTCTGGTCGAGCAGCGAACGGAAGGTCAGCATCTCGCCGAACACCGAGGCCGTCTCGGCCAAAGTCAGCGGCGTCGAAGCCATCAGCGCGCCCTGGCCGCCGGCCAGCACCTGATGCACGCCGTGGCCGAGCTCATGCGCCAGCGTCATCACATCGCGCGGCTTGCCCATGTAGTTGAGCAGCACGTAAGGGTGCGCCGAAGGCACGGTCGGATGGGCGAAGGCGCCGGGCGACTTGCCGGGCCTGACCGGCGCGTCGATCCAGTTGCGGTCGAAGAAGGTGCGGGCGATCTCCGCCATGTCGGGGGAAAAGCGCTGATAGGCCGACAGCACAGTGTTCCTGGCGTCGTCCCAAGGGATCACGGTCTGCGGCGTCTCGGGCAAGGGGGCGTTGCGGTCCCAGTGGTTCATCACCTCCATGCCGAGCCAGCGCGCCTTCATCGCGTAGTAGCGATGAGACAGGCGCGGATAGGCTTCGCGCACGGCCGACGCCAGCGCATCAACCACGCTGCGCTCGACGCGGTTGGCGAGATGGCGTGAATCGGCGATGTCCTCGAAGCCGCGCCAGCGGTCGGAAATCTCCTTGTCCTTGGCCAACGTGTTGGTGATCAGCGTGAAGGTGCGCAGGCTCTTGCGGAAGGTTGCGGCCAGCGCTTCGGAGGCGCGGCGGCGGACCTCCCCATCGGCGTCCTGGAGGCGGTTCAGCGCCGGCTCCAGCGTCAGTTCCTCGCCGTCTATGTCGAAGCGCAGATCGGTCATCGTCTCGTCGAACAGCCGGTTCCAGGCACCGCGTCCGGTGATCGATTTCTCATGGAACAGCTGCTCGACCCGGTCCTCGAGCTGGTAGGGCTTGTCCATTCTGAGGTCGAGCACCCAGGGGCGGTAATGGGCAAAGCCGGCGTCGGCGGCGAGGGCGGATTCGAGCGCCTTGTCATCGATCAGGTTCAGTTCCAGCGCGAAGAACAGAAGATGCGCGCTGGCGTCGGTCATCTTTTCCTGGATGTCGCCATAGAGCTTTGCGCGCTGCGGATCGGCGGTGTTGCCGGCATAGATCAGGCCGGCATAGGAGACGATGCGGCCGATCAGTTCCTCCAGCGCCTCATAGGCTGTCAGCGCCTCGCCAAGCCTGCCGGCGCTGCCGCGCTCGGCCTCCGCAGCCAGTGTGCCCTTCCAGCGGTTCTCGAAGGCGACGGCATCGGCCGCCGCCTTGGCAAGGTCGCGCTTCAGTTCGGGCGCTTCCATGCCGGAATAGAGGTCGGCGAGATTCCATTCCGGCAGGTCGCCGAGTTCCGCCGCGCCCTGACCGGACGCTACCGCCGCAAGCTGCCGACCGAGAATCCTGCTCATCAACAATTACCTTCTGGAATCAAGGGGAAAGGACAAGCCGGTCAAATCCTAAGGAATTCGTTCACCGGGTTTTTTGAAACCTTGTTTAGAACCCTGTGCCAAGATGATCCATGGGAATTTCCCAGGCGGGCAACTCAAATCAGTCATGACAGGTTCCATTCTTATAGTCGATGACGATCCCGTGCAGCGCCGGCTGCTCGAGGCGGCGGTGACGAAATTCGGCCACAGCGCCATCGTTGCCGATGGCGGCGAGGCCGGTCTGAGCGCGCTTGACGGACCCAATGCGAGGGATATTTCGGCAGTCATCCTCGACCTTGTCATGCCGGGCCTCGACGGCATCGGCGTGCTGAAGGCGATGCGCGAGCGCGGCATCACTGTTCCCGTCATCGTGCAGACTGCGCAGGGCGGCATCGAAACGGTGGTTTCGGCGATGCGCCACGGCGCCTTCGATTTTGTCGTCAAGCCGGCGTCTCCCGACCGGCTGCAGACCGCGGTCGGCAACGCGCTCAAGGTCGAGGCGGTCGAGGACGAGGTCAAGCGCACGTCGCGGCGTCGCGGCGGCCACCTGACCTTCAAGGACATGATCACGCACAGCCCGGCGATGGACCGGGTGATCCGCCTCGGCCAGAAGGCTGCGGCCTCCAACATCCCGATCCTGATCGAGGGCGAATCGGGCGTCGGCAAGGAATTGGTGGCGCGCGCCATCCAGGGCAGCGGCGAACGCCGCACAAAGCCGTTCGTCACCGTCAATTGCGGCGCCATCCCCGACAATCTGGTCGAATCGATCCTGTTCGGTCACGAAAAAGGTTCGTTCACCGGCGCCACCGAAAAGCACACCGGCAAGTTCGTCGAGGCGCATTCGGGCACCCTGTTCCTGGATGAGATCGGCGACCTGCCGCTCGACGTGCAGGTCAAGCTGTTGCGCGCCGTGCAGGATGGCGAGGTCGATCCGGTCGGCGGCCGTTCCACCGTCAGGGTCGACATCAGGCTGATCTCGGCCACGCACCGCAACCTTCTGCAGCAGGTCAAGGACGGCAAGTTTCGCGAGGACCTGTTCTACCGGCTCAACGTTTACCCGATCGTCGTGCCGCCGCTGCGCGACCGCCGCGACGACATCCCCTATCTGGTCAAGCATTTCATGGACAAGGTGGCGCCGGCGGGCAATCGCCTGCACGGCATCTCGGATGCCGCACTGGCCATGCTGCAGGCCTATGATTGGCCGGGAAACATCAGGCAGCTGGAAAACGCCGTGTTCAGGGCCTCGGTGCTTGCCGAAGGCGATGTGCTCACGACTGACGAATTTCCGCAGATCCGGGCGCAGGTCGACGGCACCGTCAATCTCGACGCCGATGCGTCCTTGTCGGACCCCGGCATGGCCTTGAGCACCGGATCGCAAGGCGATGGCGCGCAGACTGATGATGCCGGTACTGCAGCTGCCGAGCTCGCCCCTCCGGCCAGGTTGCTTCAGCGTTTCGGCACATTGAGGGCGCTGGACGAGCGTGGCAATGTGCGTGCGCTGGCCGATGTCGAACTCGAAATGATCAAGCTCGCCATCGACCATTACAACGGCCAGATGAGCGAGGTCGCACGGCGTCTCGGCATCGGCCGCTCGACGCTCTACCGCAAGCTCAAGGAATACGGCATCGACCCGGAAACCGGCCGCCTCGACCGCCTTGCCTCCTGAACGCCGAATTCCACAGCTTGCCAACGCAAGGCCGGGACCAGCTTGCCATGCCACATCCGGCGCTGCATAAGGGTTGGGGCGGGAATATGGCTGATGCGGACAGCGTTGTTCACGCATTAAGGCCAGCGGTAACAGATCGTGTAGCGGGAAAAGGCTGAATCTTGATCTAAACCAGCAGTTTACCAAGAAATCCTGTGTATTATTTTTGACGGGATATCGCCACGGTGTTACCGCATTTCGGCTTCAATAAGCGATGATTAACCATTAGGATCGATATTCGGATGTGAGAACCACGCATCCGTTTGGACAAATCCGGGGACAAACGGCAGCCTGCAAGGCCTTTTGATTTGAACAAAGTCGAACGACACAGAAACGGGCGGCGCGATCACATGGGCGTCTGGCCGAGATGGCTGGCAGCGTTGATCGTTGCGTTCGCTTTCCTCGCCGCAACTGCTGCCGGCGCCAGCGCTGAAACGCGCTCGCTCAAGCTCTATCACCTCCACACGCACGAAAAGGCCGAGATCGTCTACAAGCGCAATGGCCGCTACGATCCGGCAGGCCTCAGGAAGATCAACATCATCCTGCGCGACTGGCGTCGCAACGAACCGACCAAGATGGATCCGCGCCTGCTCGATCTGGTGTGGGAAGCTTACCGGCAGGCCGGCGCCACCGACTACATCCAGGTCGTTTGCGGCTATCGCTCGCCGTCGACCAATTCGATGCTGCGCAGCCGCAGCCGCGGTGTCGCCAAGGAAAGCCAGCATATGCTGGGCAAGGCGATGGATTTCTACATTCCGGGTGTGCCGCTGAAAAAGCTGCGCAACATCGGCCTGAAGATGCAGGGCGGCGGCGTCGGCTACTATCCGTCGTCGGGTTCGCCCTTCGTCCACATGGACGTCGGCAATGTGCGGCATTGGCCAGGCATCAGCCGCCAGGAACTGGTCAGCCTGTTCCCCAATGGCAAGACGCTGCATGTGCCGAGCGACGGCAGGCCGTTGCCGGGTTATGACCAGGCGCTCGCCTCCTACAAGGCGCGCAAGGGCGCCGGTTCTCCTGCCATCATGATGGCCAGCGCAGGCGGCAGCACCAAGAAATCCGGTGGCTTCCTGTCCGCGTTCTTTGGCGGTGGCGGTGAAGACGAAGCCGACGACAGCGCCGATGTCGCTACCGCCGCGCCGCCGCCGAGAAGCGTGAAGCCGGTGCTGGCTGCCACGAGCAACAACAACAGCAATCTGCCTGGCATCGCGATCGTGTCGCCGCAGAACGCCAAGCGCGCCAACATTCCGCAGCTTGCCGACGACAGCGCTGACGATTCGGAGCCGCAGGACACGCCGGAGACGATCATCGCCGCGCTGCCCGCCAAGGAAGTGCCGCTGCCCGCTTTCGCACCGCGGCCGAAGGCCGATGTCGGCGCGCAACAGCCTGAGACCGTGCCGTTCGGCGTGGCCGATGCCACCACCGAACAGACGGTGGCGACGGCGCAGGCGCCGGCCAATGTGCCGTTCGGCACGGCCGATGCGAGCAATGCCGACCAGGGAGCCGATCAAGCTGCCGCTCCGGCGCAGGTCGCGGTCAACGTCCCATTGCCGACCTGGCGTCCCGACCGCTCTTCGCCGCCGGCTGAGCTTGCGCCGCAGGACAAGGGCGTTCTGCTGGCGCTGGCCGATACGGCTGCCCACAAGCAGACCGCAACCGACGCGTTCTCGGTGCTGCCGTCGCAGCGTCCGGACGAGGTCAAGGCGGTTCTCGAACAGGCCAGCGCCGCCGATACAGCCGGTGCTACCGACGACTATCAGGTTGCGTCGCTCGAGCCTCGCTCGGCGTTCAACGATCCGTCAGGTGTCGATGCCGCATCGCCGCGCGGTGCTATTGCTGCCCGTCCCGCCGGTACCGATCCAGCCTCGGTGATCGGCGCCGGCGTCAAGACGACACGCAAGGAAGCCAGGGCTTCGGCCCGCGACCTGAAGCCAGGACCGAAGGCAGTGGTGGTGGCGGCCGAACCGCAGGCGGCCCGCTGGGCGCTGAGCAGCGGCGACAACATCGCCACCGTTTCCAGCCCGACGACAGCGCCGCGCTATGCCTACAACATCGTGCATACGCCGCCGAGCGAGGTCTACACCGCAGGCTTCCAGGCGGACAACCAGATGGCCGATGCCAACCGCTTCACCGGCAATGCCGTAAAATTCCTTTCGGTCGCCCGCTTCCAGACGAAGTAGGGCGTGACCCGGTCAATATCGAAATCGAAGCCGCGCTGGGCAAGCCGTGCGGCTTTTGCTTCTAGCGAGATATCGAGCACTGGCTTCCATCGCCACAGAATGCTAACCACCAAACTGCATTCCCGCTTCGTCTAATGGTAGGACAGCGCCCTTTGAAGGCGTGAATCGTGGTTCGAGCCCATGAGCGGGAACCAAAATCTCAACGCGTAGCAAACCCGGCGGCGCAGCTGGCGGGTTTTTGTGCCGAGTGCAGTTCCGGGAACACTGTGATTTTCCCGGGAAAGCGCGGAGCGCTTCCCTTGGGATTGCGCAAAGATAAAGTAGCGGAGGTTATTTTCCGAGCTTGCTCGCGGTCTGTGCGAGCGCCTCGATCTCATCCCACTTGCCGGCCTTGACCAACTCGTCCGGCGCCACCCACGAGCCGCCGACGCAGATAACGTTGGACAGGCTGAGATAGTCGGCCGCGTTCTTGGCCGAGATGCCGCCGGTCGGGCAGAATTTCACGTCGGCCAGCGGCGAGGCAAAGGCCTTCAGCGAGGCGATGCCGCCGGATTGTTCGGCCGGGAAGAATTTCAGGAACCGCAGGCCGGCCTCGCGGGCAGCCATGATCTCGCCGGGCGTGATGGCGCCGGGCAGCAAGGGAACGTCGCTGTCCTTGGCCGCCGCCAGCAACTCTCGCGTGATGCCGGGGCTGACGATGAATTTCGAGCCAGCGGCCGCTGCCTCGTCGAACTGCTTGGCATCGAGAATTGTGCCGGCGCCGACAATGGCGCCCTCGACCTCACCGGCGACGCGGCGGATCGCTTCCAGCGCATCGGCGGTTCTCAACGTGATCTCGATTGCCGGCAGGCCGCCGGCGGCCAGCGCCCGGGCGAGCGGGACGGCGTCCGCGACATTGGCGATCTTCAGCACCGGAATGACCGGCTGGCCATTGAGCAGCGACAGGAGCGTTTCGGTCTTGCTGAGCATTGGCTTGTCTCTCCCTAGGTGATTTCAACCGATTAGCAGAAGGCCGATTCCGAGTCCACGAAACCCGGCCTGCCGCGATGTCACATGTCGGCCAACGAGCCTGCGGGCGAATACCGACGAAGTGTCTTTAGCTCTGCCTTGAATCCGCTTTGACCACGGTCTAGTGGCTTGGCGATGACCAACCATGAACCCGTGCGCGTCGCCGCGCTCTACAAATTTGCGAGGCTGGGCGACTTCGAGGCGCTGCGGGTCTTGCGCACGCCGCTTGCCGCCTTCTGCTGCGGGCGCGGCATCAAGGGCTCATTGCTTCTGGCGCAGGAAGGTATTAACGGCACGGTCGCCGGCAGCGAAACCGACATAGCCGACCTGATCGCTTATCTCGAGGCCATCGAGGGTCTTGCCGATCTCGAGGTCAAATACAGCACTGCCGCCGAAATGCCGTTCCATCGCATGAAGGTGCGGCTGAAGCGCGAGATCGTCACCATGGGCGTCGAAGACCTCGACCCGGCGACGGGTGCGGGGACCTATGTCGCGCCGGCCGACTGGAACGCGCTGATCTCGGACCCCGGCACCATCGTCATCGACACACGCAACGCGTACGAAGTGTCGATAGGCACGTTCGAGGGCGCGGTGGACCCGCGCACGTCAAGCTTTCGCGAATTCCCGGCCTGGGTGGAAAAACACCGCGACCAACTCGACGGCCGCAAGGTCGCGATGTTCTGCACCGGCGGCATCCGCTGCGAAAAGGCGACGGCCTATGTGAAGTCGCTCGGCTTCAAGGATGTGTTCCATCTCAAGGGCGGCATCCTCAGATATCTTGAAGAGGTCCCGGCCGAAGACAGCCTGTGGCAGGGCGAGTGTTTCGTCTTCGACGAGCGGGTCTCGGTGTCGCATGGGTTGACCGAAGGCGAGGCCGAACTCTGCCGCGCCTGCCGGCATCCGCTGACGCCGGAGAACCGGCTGTCGCCGCATTTTTCCACCGGCGTGTCATGCCCGCATTGCTACGAGGCACGCTCGGATGAGGATCGCACCCGCTATGCCGAGCGCCAGCGCCAGGTCGAACTTGCGCAGGCGCAGGGCAGGGGACATATCGGCAGTTAAGTGCCGCCGACGCCCTGACTGGATCACCACACGACAGAATAGCGGTCGATCACCCACAGCCATGTGCCGTCGGCCTGCCGGCGCGCGACCTCTGAGGTTATCGAGCCGTCGGCAAGCCTGGTCGACGTCAACGCGAGGTCGCCGTTAATGGCCGCCGGGCGCTGCTCGCCGCGCTGGAATTTTCGCCAGCTCGCGGCAAAGGCTTCGAACAAAGCGCGGATCGCCTCATGGCCACGCGTCAATTCGGCTGCTCCGGTGTCGATGACGGCATCGGGTTCGAACAGCGCTACCATGCCCTCAATGTCCCCCGCCCATTGCCGGTCGATCAACAAACGTTCCAGATCCTGCGGATCGCGCGCCGGTTCCCGGCCAGGTTGATCGGTCACAGCAAGGTTCCTCCCTCGGCAATGCGGCGGCGACCTTAGCGCAAGCCGAGACCGGTATCGACACACGGATCACCGATTTGCGGCATTGCCGGCGCCGATAGCAAAGCGCGCCTCCGTCATTGTAATGTCAGTGTGCGGGACCTACGTCTGCAACGTCCAAAACCTGCCCGTCCACGTTGGTGCGGGCCCTTTTCTGGAGGCACCATGTTCGACCCCAAGAAGCTTCTCGACGATCTGCTCGGCTCGCAAGTTCCCGGCACAACCGGCACCGTTCGCGACAAGGCCGGGCAGGCTGTGCAGATGGCCAAGGACAATCCGCTGGCCGCCGGTGCGCTGGCCGCGGTGCTGCTTGGAACCGGCACGGGACGGCAGGTCACCGGCACGGCCGTGAAGCTCGGCGGACTGGCTGCGATCGGCGGTCTCGCCTACAAGGCCTACCAGAATTACAAGGCCGGCAATGCACCCGAGCAGGCGCCGGCGGCCGGCCAGCCGGAATTGCTGCCGCCGCCCGCCGACACCGGCTTTCATCCTTCACAGGCGCCACAGGGGGAGGACGAGTTCACGCTGACCCTGGTGCGGGCGATGATCTCGGCGGCCAAGGCCGATGGCCATGTCGATGACGCGGAACGCCAAAAGATCGCCGGCAAGCTCAGTCTGGCCGGCATCGGCACGGAAGCGGAAAAGTTTCTGATGGCCGAGCTGGATAGCCCGCTCGACCTCGATACGCTGGTCGCAGGCGCCAAGACCGATGAGCAGAGGCTCGAGCTCTACACGGCGTCGCGACTGACGATCGACCCCGATACGCGCGCCGAACGCGGCTATCTCGACCTGCTCGCCGGCCGGCTCGGCCTGCCGGATGCGCTCGTCGATCATGTCGAGGCGACGGTGTCGGCGGCCAAGGTGCCGGTTCCGTCAGGCACGGCGCCGAACCCGCGCTGGTAGACAACGCAGCCGCGGCGGGAAAAGCGTTAACTGCTCGTTTACCGAGGAAGCGCATGATTTTAGTCAGTCGGATCGGCTTTTCCTCCTCCCAAGCCCGGTTCAGATCAGGGGGCGGTCGCCAATGACCGCCCTTTTTGTCGGACCGATCACATAAAGCGCGTGGCGCTTCATGTTTTTGTCCTGATGCATGTCGTTCTCTCAGAACCGGGGCCACTTTTGAGCGACATGCATTAGTGTCCGACTTGCCATGATCGCCTTCATTTGCGATGGGTCGGTGCATTCGGATGCACCCCGATCTGTGCCGGGATGCGCGGCGCGCAGGAGCAAAATCCATGACAGCCTTCCCAGAGAAAACCGCCATCGTCACCGGCGCCGGCACCGGCATCGGCAAGAGCGTCGCCACGGCGCTGCTCAAGGCCGGCTGGAACACGGTGTTTTGCGGCCGCCGCAAAGCGGTGCTCGATGCCGCCATTACCGAGGCCGGGAAAACGGACGCCAAGGCGCTGGCGGTTGCCTGCGACATCAGCAAGGCCGGCGAAGTCGATGATCTGTTCGAGACGGTGGCCGCAGCCTTCGGCCGCGTCGACCTGCTCTTCAACAATGCCGGCATGAGCTACAAGTCGACGCCGATCGACGAGATCCCGGTCGAGGTCTGGAACGATATTGTCGGCGTCAATCTCACCGGATCGTTCCTGTGCGCCCGCGCCGCCTTCGGCGTCATGCGCAAGCAAAAGCCAATGGGCGGCCGCATCATCAACAATGGCTCGGTGTCGGCCTATGCGCCACGGCCGGGCTCGGTGCCCTACACCGCGACCAAGCACGCCATATCGGGGCTGACCAAGACGCTGGCGCTCGACGGCCGGCCCTATGACATCGCCTGCGGCCAGATCGACATAGGCAACGCGCTGACCGATATGGCGCATGCCATGACGGTCGGCGTGCCGCAGGCCAATGGCACCATCGCCGCCGAAGCGGTGATGGACGTCCAGCGCGTCGCCGACGCCGTCGTCCACATGGCCAGCCTGCCGCTCGATGCCAATGTGCTGTTCATGACGGTGATGGCGACCAAGATGCCGTTCGTGGGGCGTGGGTGAAGAGCCGAAGGCCTACCTCTTCAAAAACGACTCGATCCGCTCCAGCGCGCGCAAGATGTTCTCTTCGGAATTGGCGTAGGAGAGCCTGATGTAGCCTTCGCCGAGAATGCCGAAATCGGGGCCGCCGATCAGCGCCACGCCGGCCTCCTCGAGCAGTGCCGAGGCGAGCTTCTTGGCCTTCCAGCCGGTCTTCGAAACATTCGGGAAGGCATAGAATGCGCCCTTGGGCGTGATGCAGGAGACGCCGGGCAGCGCGTTCAGCCCCTCGACCACCATCTTCCTGCGGTTGTCGAAGGCGCACATCATCTTGTCGACATCGTCCTGCGGGCCGTCGATGGCGGCGATGCCGGCGAACTGGCTCGGCGCGTTGACGCAGGACCAGCAATTGACCGCCAGCTTGCGGACCTTGTCGTAGAGATGCCCGCCCTTGTCGCCATTCGGCCAGATCGACCAGCCCATGCGCCAGCCGGTCATCGCCCATGTCTTCGACCAGCCGTTGAGCACGATCAGCCGGTCGCGAATTTCCGGAAAATTGAGCAGCGAAAAATGCGTCTCGCCGTCATAGGTCATGACGTCGTAGATTTCGTCGGAGAGGATAGCGACCTGCGGATGCGCTTGCAGTCCCTTTACCAGCTTCTCGATCTCGGCGCGCGGCGTGACGCCGCCGGTCGGGTTGGCCGGTGAGTTGAGGATTAGCAGTCTGGTCTTCGACGTGATCAGCGCCAGCGTCTCTTCTGCCGAGAAGGCAAAGCCGTTCTCCTCGCGGATCGGCACCGGAATGGGCGCGGCGCCGGTGAACTCGATCATCGAGCGGTAGATCGGAAAGCCTGGGTCTGGATAGAGGATCTCGGCGCCGGGTTCGCCGAACATCAAGATGGCCGCGAACATGGTCGGCTTGCCGCCGGGCAGGATCATTACATTTTCCGGCGAGACCTCGACGCCGGTGGTGGTCAGCGTGCGCCGCACCACCGCTTCGCGCGTCGCCAGCAGGCCATTGGCCGGGGTGTAGCCATGGTGGCCGTCGCGCAGCGCCTTGATCGCGGCCTCGACAATGTGCTGCGGCGTTTTGAAGTCGGGCTGGCCGATGCCGAGGTTGACGATGTCGCGGCCCTGTTGAGCCAGTGCAGTCGCGCGCGCCAACACGGCAAAGGCGTTTTCCTCGCCGAGACGGTCGAAGGCCGAAATCGTGTGGAGCATTTTTCCCGTCCGTGTGGTTCTTGCTGTTAGGTCGCGTTTTTGTGAGCGTCTGCTCACAAAAGTCAAACGGATTGGAGTTTTGCGTGTCGGAAAATCTCAAAGATTGGCAAGCGCGTCCGCGGCCCGAGCGCAAGCCCATTGACGGCCGCTATGTCCGGCTCGAACCGCTGAGCGCCGAAAAGCACGGCGATGGGTTGTACGAGGCGTCGTCCGTGCCCGACATCGATGGACGCTTTGCCTGGCTGCCCGACTACCCGCCGCAAACCCGCGCCGATTTCCAGCCATGGCTGGACAAGGTCGAGGCGAGCGAGGACCCGCTGTTCTTCACCGTCATCGACAAGGCCAGCGGCAAGGTCGCCGGGCGACAGACGCTGATGCGCATCGATCCCACCTATGGCGTCATCGAGATCGGCAACATCTATTGGGGGCCGCTGATCTCGCGCAAGCCGGCAGCGACCGAGGCGCAGTTCCTGTTCATGAAGTATATTTTCGACGGGCTCGGCTATCGCCGCTACGAGTGGAAATGCAACAACCGCAACGAGCCGTCAAAGCGCGCGGCGGAACGGTTCGGCTTCAAGTTCGAGGGCATTTTCCGCCAGCATCTTGTGGTCAAGGGTGAAAACCGCGATACCGCATGGTACTCGATCATCGACAAGCAATGGCCGGCGCTGCGCAAAGCCTATGAGGCATGGCTCGATCCCGCCAATTTCGATGGCGAAGGCCGGCAGAAGCGGCGGCTCGAGGATTTCCGCGCCGAGTTCGGCGCGTAACAGGAGTTTTTTCCGATGGCGCACAGCCATGATCATGGTTCGCTTGCTGGGCATGGCGCCAGCCACCTGCATGGCTCGACCGACAAGAAGCGTGTGCTGATCGCAGCCTGCCTGACCGCCGGCTTCATGGTGGCCGAAGTGCTTGGCGGCCTTTTGACGGGATCACTGGCGCTGCTGGCCGACGCCGGCCACATGCTCGCCGACTCGATCGCGCTTGGCCTTGCCTGGTACGCCTTCCATCTTGGCGGACGGCCGGCGACAGTGCGCCTGACCTATGGTTTCGGCCGGGTCAAGACGCTGGTCGCCTACACCAACGGCATCGCCATCTTCGCCATTGCTTTGTGGATCGTCTACGAAGCCTGGGGCCGGCTGATGACGCCGGCGCCGGTGCTGGGCGGGCCGATGCTGGTGGTGGCGATCGCCGGCCTTCTGGTAAACTTCGCCTCGTTCTTCGTGCTGCATGGCGGCGACCACGACAGCCTCAACATGCGCGGCGCCATCCTGCATGTGCTGGGCGACCTGCTCGGTTCGGCGGCGGCGATCGTGGCGGCGCTGGTCATCCTGGCCACCGGCTGGACGCCGATCGACCCGATTCTGTCGGTGCTGGTCTCGGTGTTGATCCTGTCCACCGCATGGTCGCTGATGCGCGAAGCCGCCCACGTCCTTCTCGAAGGCGTACCGGCAAGCCTCGACCGCGACATCATCGCCAAGGACATTGCCGGCACCGTCAAGGGCGTGCGCGAAGTGCACCATATGCATGTCTGGTCGCTGGACGGCTCCAGCAACATGGCGACGCTGCATGCCTGCCTCAACGATGGCGTCGATCCGCACCAGGCGGTCAGCGCCATCAAGAAGCGGCTCGCCGCCGAACACGGCATCAGCCACGCGACGGTCGAACCGGAATTCGGCCAGTGCGCCGACAGCCATGACGAGCACGATCATGACCACGACCATGGTGCGCCACCGCATCACGGCCATTATCACTGACAGGGAATTTCATGGCATTGGCATCCGAGTTGACGAGTTCCCGCTGTGGCGGGACGGCATGATGGATCGCGACACGCGAAACGCGCTGATTGCCGCAGCCTGGATCATGCTGCTGTTCGGCATCGCGGCGTTCTATCTGCCGACGGTGATGCTGGCTGTCGGCAATATCTCGACCGTACTTGCCGGCATCGTCGGCATCGCCTTCGTGCTGGCATTCTTTCTGGTGTTCTGGTTGCGGGGTCGCAGCCAGAACAAGGGCAAATAAGAGGCTTTGAAATGCGCATCCTGATTACTGGCGCCGCCGGCATGGTCGGCCGCAAACTTGTCGACCGGCTGGCCAAGGACGGCACGCTCAACGGCCGCAAGATCACCGGGCTCGACCTGCACGACATCGTGCCGCCGCAGGCGCCGGCGATGGACGGCGTCAGCATCGCCACGCATACCGGCGACCTTGCCGACGCCGGTGCTGCCGAGAGCCTGGTGGCGTCACGCCCCGACGTCATGTTCCATCTCGCCGGCATCGTGTCGGGTGAGGCGGAAGCCAATTTCGATCTCGGCTACCGCGTCAACCTCGACGGCACACGGGCGCTGTTCGACGCCGTGCGGCTGGCAGACTTTGCGCCGCGCCTCGTCTTCACCTCGTCGATCGCGGTGTTCGGCGCGCCGTTCCCCGATGTCATCCCGGACGACTTTCATCCGACGCCGCTGACCTCCTACGGCACGCAGAAGCAGATGAGCGAAGCGCTGCTGGCCGACTATTCCAGGCGCGGCTTCTTCGACGGCATCGGCATAAGGCTGCCGACCATCTGCGTGCGGCCCGGCAAGCCGAACAAGGCGGCGTCAGGTTTCTTCTCCGGTATCATCCGCGAGCCGCTGAGCGGCCACGAGGCGATCCTGCCGGTGCCGCGCTCGGTGCTGCACACCCATGCCAGCCCGCGCTCTGCGGTCGGTTTCCTGATCCATGCCGCCGGGCTCGACGGTGCCGCTGTCGGGCCGCGCCGCAACCTCACCATGCCCGGCGTTGCCGTCACCGTCGGCGAGCAGATCGAGGCGCTGGAGCGCACTGCAGGCGCCGAGGTGGCGAGCCTGATCCGCGAGGAGCTCGACGAAACGATCTGGGCGATCGTCAAGGGTTGGCCGACGCGCTTCGAGGCGCGCCGTGCAAGGGACCTCGGCTTCAGCGCCGAAAACAGTTTCGATGAAATCATCCGCGCTCATATCGAGGATGAGCTGGGCGGAATGATCGCGGGTCAGGCCTGACCCGCCGAGGTCACACAGCTCCGGACAGGCTCGCCGACAACAGCAACAGCCCGAACAGGAAGACGAAGGCGGCGCCGCCGATTTCGACGACTGTGTGGATGCGGTTGCCCATGCGGCCGTCGCCGGCGAAATAGACCGCCCAGTTCTTGGCGGTGACTGCGATCGTTGCCAGCGCCGAGACTGTGATGGCGGTTCCAATCGACATCGCCAGCACCGACAGCAGGCCGCCGAGCCACAGGCCGTTGAGCAAAGCGAAGCTCAGCACAATCAGCGCGCCGGAGCAGGGGCGGATGCCGACGGCGGCTACAGCCGACCAGGCCGTGCGCCAGTCGAAGCGGTCGCCCGACAGCAGCGCCGGATCGGGCCCATGTGAGTGGCCGCACGTATCACAGACCTCGCCGGCTGGGTGATCGTGAGCGGCGTGATCGTGATGAGCGTGGTCGTGATGGGAATGATCGTGTGTGTCGTGGTCGTGCGCAGCGTGATCGTGATGATCATGCGAATGGTCGTGATGCACATGCAAGGCATGCGAATGCGCATGCGCCGCGTGGCTGTGAGCGGCATGCGAATGGCCGCCATGGGAATGACCGGCGTGGGCTGCCGACAGGCTGTAGGCGGGCGCCTTGCCGAACCAGCGCAGGACCGTAGGCCTGAGCTTGCGCCACAGCAGCCAGGCGCCGAACAAAGTGACGAAGACATAGCTCATGATCTCCATGAACCAGGCTGCGTCGGTCATCGAGATGGCGGTGCCGCGCAGGACGAAATAGGCAAGCAGCATCACCAGGATCGCGGTCAGGCCCTGCAGCAGCGCCGAGACGAAGGACAGCAGGATACCGCGCCTGAGCGCCACTTCATTGGCCACCATGTAGGACGAGATCACCGCCTTGCCGTGGCCGGGGCCGGCGGCGTGGAAAATGCCGTAGGCGAAGGACAGGCCGATCAGCAGCCACATCTTGCTGCCGTCCTCGCGCATTGCTTTCATCGCCGTGGCCAATGCGCGGTAGAATTCCTGCTGGCGCAGATTGATCCACATCAGGATATGGGCGAACGAGCCGGTGGTGGGCGCCATGCCGTCATTGACACCGATGCCGAGTGAGCTCTGGGCATGGGCCTGCCCGAGAAAGTGCGTCATCAGCAGGGCAGCGGCCACGAGGCCGAATGCCAAACGCAGGGACGGTTTCATCACCGGATCTATCCTTCTGGCGGGCAATTCAGTTCGAGCTTGGTGGCGAAGATCTTGCTCATGTCGGTGCCTGTCGGGTCGTTGAAGAACGCGTCCGTCAGGGTCTTCTGGTTTTCCTTGATCGCCTCGTCTGGATCAGGCCGGATGACGCTCTTGGTGCAGTTCGAGGGCAGGCCTTCCACCGTGATGTTGCTATCCTCGGTGAAGTCGATCGCTGTGTAGAAGGTTGGATCGTAGACGCCGAAATCGATCTTGCCGGCGAGCTTGATCGGCACCTTGGGTTCGGATTCGAACAGGATGATCAGCTGGTCGTTTTCGAAATTGGCCATAAGATGCGGTGGCGGCGTCATCGGCACGTCCTTGCCGTCGACGGTGACGAGCTGGAAATAATTGAACTCGGCCAGCGAGGCATGAACGGTGTCGGCGACATCCTTCAGCTCCTTGTCGTCAAGCTTCAGGTCGGAGTTCTTGTCGAACTCCATCATCACCGTACTCGAAAACAGATCATCGAAACGCCAGAGGTGGCGCAGCGCTTTCACACTTTGGTGATCCGGCGAGAGGATCACGTCGAGGCGGGCCTCGGCGAAGACATGAGGATGCGCGCCAGCCGCTCCGACGGAGGCAAAAGTCGTCGCCAGGGCCGAAGCCAGCATGATTGCGTGCCGTTTCAGATGCATTCTCGGTCGCTGTTCCATCGGCCTCGGAGAGATTTCGAGAGGTTACCAGAAACGGGGCGAAATTGGGACCGCGGCACGGCAGGACCGGCTCAAGCGCTCTCGCGGTTCTTGAACCATTGCACCAGGAAATCGACGAAGACACGGACCTTGGCCGGCAGATAGCGACGGTGCGGGTAGACGGCGAAAATGCCGCTGCCCGACTGGATGCGGTCGTCGAGCAACGACACCAGCAGCCCGGATGCGAGGTCGGGCGCGGCGATGAAATCCGGCAGGATGGTGAAGCCCAGACCGGACACGGCGGCGGCTCGCGCGGCCATCGGGCTGTTGACCTCGATCGGACCCGATACGTTGACACTGACTGACTCCTCGCCATCGCCCCTGAAGCGCCAGTTGGCAAGCGAGCGGCCATTGGTGTCGACGATGCAGGGCAAGTTGGCGAGATCCTGCGGGCGCGTCGGCTTGCCGTGCTTGGCGATCAGCTCCGGCGAGGCGCAAAGCTTGATCGAAAACGGCCCCAGGCGGCGGGCGATCAGCGATGAGTTCTCCAGGCGCGAGATGCGCACGGCAAGATCGAAACCTTCCTCGACCAGATCGACAAAACGGTCGTCGAGATGGATGTCGAGCACGATGTCGGGATGCTGTTTGGCGAAGTCGATGAGCGATTGGCCTATCGGCGCGTCGGCGAAGGTGCGCGCCGCCGACAGCTTGATCCTGCCGCGCACGTCGCCGGAGGATTCGCGCACGGCGTCGGCCAGGCTGTCGACCTCGCGCACGATTTCCGAAGCGCGGCTGTAATAGGTATGGCCGGCCTCGGTCAACGAGAACTGCCGCGTGGTGCGGTTGAGCAGCAGCGCGCCGAGTTCGTCCTCGAGTTCGCGCACATATTTCGACAGCAGCGCCTTGGAGCGACCGATCTTGCGCGCGGCCGCCGAAAAGCCTTCGGCCTCGACGACGTCGATGAAGGCGCGCATGCGGGTCAGTGTATCCATCATCAGGCCTTTCGTGCCGCATCGAGAATTCGCCGGCCGAGCCGTATCAGGGCAATGTCGCTGCCGGGAGGGCCGAGCAGCGAGAGGCCGAAAGGGGCACCGTCAACCGAGCCCAGCGGCAGGGTGATTTGCGGAAAGCCTGAAAGACCCGAAAGGCACAAAAGATGCAAGGCCCTTTCGCGGTAGGCCTGGAGCTGCTGCGGCTCGCTTTTGACCAGAGGTGCGGGGCCTGGAACGGTGGGCAGGACAAGAAACCCGTCCTGGCCGAGCAGCGCGGCTAGCTCGGAGCGGAAGGTCAGGCGGCGCACCGCCTCGGCCCGCGCGGTCTTTTCGTCGATTGTCCTGCCGAAACCAAAGCGCTCCTCGACGCCCGGCCCGAGATCGCGCTCGCCCGAAATGATCCAGGCGCCATGCTGCTGCCAGGCCTCGGCGGCCTGGAGGCGGCGAAAGCACCAGTAGAGCTCGTCGGGGAAGGAGGCGAAGGTGTATTCCACCGGCGCCGGCTCGCCGACAAGGCCGGCCGCCAGCGCTCTCATCCTGGCGTATTCGGCTGCCTCGGCGGGGCCGGCCACGAAAGCGTCCAGCCAGCGGATCGAAAGCGGCCGGGTGAGCGGATACGGATGCGGGTCGCGGCCGAGCAGCAATTTGCCGATTGTCTCATATGTCTCGATGTCGTCGGCGAACCAACCGAATGTGTCGAAGCTCGGCGCCAGCTTCATCGTGCCTTCAAGCGAAATGCGGCCATGCGTGGTGCGCAGCCCGATCAACCCGCAAAAGCTCGCCGGGGCACGGATCGAGCCGCCGGTATCGGAGCCGGTGGCGATATCGGCAAGCTTGTCGGCCACCGCCGCCGCCGATCCGGAGGACGAGCCGCCGGTGACGCGATCGGGAGCGGCCGGGTTCACCGGAAACGGAAAATGCGCGTTCTGGCCCATCAGCGAGAAAGCGAACTCGTCGGTCTGCGTCTTGCCGATGAAGCGCGCGCCGGCGTCGAGAATCATCTGCACGGCCGGTGCCGTGCTGGACGCGGCATGCGCCTCGTCGAACTTCACCGGATTGCCGCAACCGGTGCGGTAGCCGGCGACGTCGTAAATGTCCTTTACCGCCAGCCTGAGCCCGGCCAGCGGCCCCAGTTCCGCATTGGCGACCGGCATGCGGCGCAGGTCGAGAAAGGCGTTGAGCGGGCCGTGCGTGCCTGGCATCGTTCGATATCCGTACACAGTAGGCCCAGCATTGTTCGATGCCGGAAATTTTACAACCTGGGATACGATTTTTATTGATTGTGAAATCTTTCGATCTTATATCGCGCTTGCCCAAAGTCGCACGTGCCTGTGGGTGTCCGCCGATCCTCGAATGGTGAGGGAAATCGGTAAGGTAACTGGAGCTAACCCCTCCAGTCGGTCTAGCGGCCAACCGCCAGCCCGAGGACACCTTGAAGCAACGACGGTGCGGGCCTTTCTGGTGTTCTGCCGGTCGTCCAAAGACCGGGGTTACTGAAGAGGCACACCTTCATTGCCGGCAGTGCGGACGGGTCTCCCATCCAAGCCAAGGCAGACAAAGCGAACCGAGGCCGGGCAAGGCCAAGGTTCACCGCCGCGAGATGGCGTTTCATGGTTCCGGGGTCTCCACCGGCTGGTTCCATGGATTTCCGTCCCGCCTTTGTTTGACCGCGTGTTCGCGAGGCCGAAAGCCCCGCGTCCGCAGCCTTATTGCGCGCCGCAAGGCGTTAATGGAGAGACCCCGATGGCCACCCAGCGCATCCTCGACTTCCTCGCCACCCGACGTCCGTCCGGCCCCTGCCTCGTCGTCGACCTCGATGTCGTGCGCGACAATTTTCGCGCCTTCGAAAAGGCGCTGCCCGATTCCCGGATCTACTATGCGGTGAAAGCAAATCCGGCGCCGGAAATCCTGCGCCTGCTTGCTGCGATGGGCTCGTCCTTCGACACCGCTTCCGTTGCCGAGGTCGAGATGGCGATGGACGCCGGTGCGCCGGCGGACCGTATCTCCTTCGGCAACACCATCAAGAAGGAGCGTGACATTGCACGCGCCTACCAGCTCGGCATTCGGCTGTTTGCCGTCGATTGCGTCGAGGAAGTCGACAAGATCGCCCGCGTCGCTCCCGGCGCCCGCGTGTTCTGCCGCGTGCTGACCGACGGCGAAGGCGCCGAGTGGCCGCTGTCGCGCAAGTTCGGCTGCGTGCCGGCGATGGCCGTCGACGTGCTGCGCCATGCCAGGACGCTCGGCCTCGACGCCTATGGCGTGTCGTTCCATGTCGGCTCGCAGCAGACCGACCTGACGGCGTGGGACCGTGCGCTGGCCGACGCCAAGAAGGTGTTCGCCACGCTCGCCGATGAAGGCATCGTCCTCAAGATGGTCAATATGGGCGGCGGTTTCCCGACGCGCTATCTGCGTGACGTGCCGGCGGCCCAGGCCTATGGCCAGGCCATCTTCGCGGCGCTGCGCAAGCATTTCGGCAATGCGATCCCTGAGACCATCATCGAGCCGGGTCGCGGCATGGTCGGCAATGCCGGCGTCATCAAGTCGGAAGTCGTGCTGATCTCGAAGAAGGCCGAAAACGACAATGTGCGCTGGGTGTTCCTCGACATCGGCAAGTTCGGCGGTCTGGCCGAGACGATGGACGAGGCGATCCGCTATCCGATCGTCACCCGCCATGACGGTTCGGAGACCGCACCTTGCGTGCTCGCCGGCCCGACCTGCGATTCGGCCGACGTGATGTACGAGAAGACGCCGTATCCGCTGCCTCTGTCGCTGACCATCGGCGACGATGTGCTGATCGAAGGCACCGGCGCCTACACGACCACCTACTCGGCGGTCGCCTTCAACGGCTTCGAGCCTCTCCGATCCTACGTGATCTGACGGCTTCGGCCTTCAGATCACCCCAGGCGGACGTTTGCGTCCGCCCGGGTTCGCCTGTGGAACAAGCTCCGCTCGTGAAGGATCGCGGAAATGGACATTGTAAATTACATTGACGGCATTGGATTCTCCCCCCCCGAGGGGGAGATGGCCGGCGCCATTCCCATCGTCGCCGAAACTGCGGCAGACATTGCATCGCGTGAAGCGTTGCTCGATCGCGCCATGGGGCCGATGCGGCGCAAGAAATCGTCGGAGAAGCTGCGGCGCGGCCGCCGGCCTTCCGAAGGCCTCGCTTTTGTCGTGCGCGATGCAACCGGCGCGGTTGCTGGTACGGTGCGGCTGTGGGACGTGCGTCTTGGCGAGGGTGGCCCGGGAGCACTTCTGCTCGGACCGCTCGCCGTCGATCCGGCGCTGAAGAACGCCGGCATCGGCTCGGCGCTGATGCGCCATGCTTTGGCCGAGGCCGCGCGTCTCGGCCATGCCGCGGTGCTGCTGGTCGGCGATGCGCCTTACTATGGCCGCTTCGGCTTCTCGGCGGAGAAGACCGGCGCGCTCGCCATGCCTGGTCCGTACGAGCGGCACCGCCTGCTGGCGCTGGAACTGATCGATGGTGCGCTCGACGGCGCGCATGGCACGCTGAAGGCTGCAGGTCGCAAGCTCAAGGCACAGAGGCTGTCGCTGGCCGCCTGATTGTCCAAAAACAAACGCCGCCGGTCCTTTGCATTTCAGCGAGGGCGGCGTTTTGTTGTTGCGAAGGGCTCAGCCGATCAGTTGGCTGAGCGCCATGGCGACCGACATATCGCCTTCGACCTTTATCTTGCCGGACATGAACGCCATGGTCGGGTTGAGGTCGCCGGCGATCAGCGAATCCAGATCGTCGAGCGACAGCTTTATGGTGCAGTCGGTCGGCGCGTCGGTGGTCGAGACGGTCGCGCCGTCGATGACGATGACGCCGTTGCTGCCGGTATCGAACTTCACGGAATGTTCGAACCCGGCGCTCGCCACGCGCGACCTCATCTTCTCGGCAATATCCTGAACGCTCATGACTGTTCTCCTGGTCTCGTTGCGTTTTGCCGCGCTTCAGTGACCGGCCTCCGCCGAAGTCACTGTCTCGCGCGTACCGCGATCTGGTCGCTTGGCGCATATAGCTTCGAGTTGACGTAAACGTCAACGCGCGATGCGTCATCTCGTTTCAGTCGGAAGGAATGCGGCAGAGAACATTCGCCCTGCGACGAAGGTTAGTGTTCAGCAGCGGGCTTCGCCGCCTCGGCCTGGGCCGATTCCGCCGGGGCCGGTTCGGTCGGCGTGGCCGGATCCTTGCGGCGGCGCATGGCGTTGTCGCGGATTTCGTCCTTGGTCAGGAAGTTGACCTGGTCGATCAGCACTTCATGCACCAGGTCGGCGCCGACGCGGGCGTTGACGGTGTCGCGTATGGCCTTGCGGAAGGCATCGAGATCGATGGTTTCCTTCTTGGTGAAGTCGATCTGAGGATTGGAGTAGAGATAGGAATAGACCTGATCGGTCATCAGCGCTTCGGCCGGGATCGACATCTTCTTTATCTCGGCCGGCTCGACCGTGTAGACGAGCTTGGTGAGGAAATAGCCGTCGATCTTGGAATCGCGGATCAGCGGCACCGAGATGATGTCGGTCTTGACGTAGTCGAGGCCACCCAGCATCGGTTTCGGCGTCTCGCCGACGCCGCGCTCACCGGCCGCCTGGAACGAATAGAACACCGCGCCAAGCGTGGCGGCGCAGATCCAGATCGCGGCAGCGATGAATTTGATCACCGGTTGTTCCCGCCTGTTGCCGAGATCATCAGCTCGCCCAACCGAATTCGCCGGCCGAATAGGTGCCGTCGGCTTCGGCGCGCTGAATGGCGTTCTTCAACAGCGTGGCGACTTCGTTGACCGCGTTGAGGTGGGCGAGGATTGCAGCCTCGTTTTTCGCGAGCTTCTGGCGCAGCCGCGCCAGACTGTCGCGATGCTGTTCCAGGAATTCGATCTCGTTGGCGCCCTTCATGGCGCGGGTCAGCTCATAGAGGTAGCGGCTCTTGCGGGCGTTGGAGGCCTTGAGGTCATAGCTGGTGTCGTTCTTCAAACCGGCCGTCTCTTCCTCGACCGCTTCCTCGATGCGGCCGATGATGGCGGCAAGGTTGCCCGGCCGTGCAAACGGGATCGGCGCTTCGGACGTACGCGCCGGCAGGTTGGAAGAGTATTTTGAAAAATCGGCCATTGAAAATCCTGGTCTAGATCTTGATTTCGGTTTTGATGGTCGTCTCGTCGCCGGTCATCGACCCTGCGGCCTTGCGCTGCAATTCCTCGACCAGCGAGGTGGACAGCCGGGTCTGCTGGTCGATCTCGGTCTTGTGCGGCCCGGTTGACACCGGGCCGATCGGCACGGTGCGCTTGCCGTCCTTGTAGTGGTCGGCGAGCAGCGATTTGGCGATGCCGATCCCTCCGCGCTCGGCCATGACGTCGGCGACACGCTCGGCAAGCTGCGATTTCCATATGTCGCCGGCCAGCCCCTTGCCGTAGACGCCCTCTGTGTCCTTGGGCAGCATGTTCTGGATGAAGGTCTGCAAGACCATGGCCTCGAACTTCTTGAATTTTCCCGCGGGATCGGCGCCTGCCGCGGCCTTGTCGGCCGTGGCACGCGACAAGATCGAGCCGGTATCCACCGAAGCAGCCATGTCGACAGAAAAATTACCGCCAACGCCGTTGGCCCGCTTGGCCAGCGCGGCACGGGCAGCCTCGATATCCGCCGGGTCGACGGCTCGGGCAACATCGAGAACGATGTCACTGGGTGGAGAAATCGCCAAGAAAGTCCGCCTCTTTGCCGGGTTTCCTGAGCGACCATGCCGCAACAAGCTTGTGGCAGGCTTGCCGGTTTGAAATCCTTCGCCGGATGCTGGGCCATTGCTATCAGCAGCGGCAAGTCCGGCTGGGTCGATGCGATCTGGTCGTTTGCGGTGGGCGCTGCCGGCGTCGCCATGGTCAGATCGTAGGTGGCGTAGGCGCAGAGGCCGAACACGGCGCCGTACACCCAATACAGCCCGCCGCACGGAACGAAACCGAACGCCGTCCGCAAGTGACGCGGCTTTAACTTTCGATTATTCCTGCCCGCGCTTCTGCGCGATCAGATCGAGCCGGTCGCGGTCGGAGCGTTCGCGTTCGTCCTGTCGGCGCACGTCCTTGTAGGCGCGCTCGACCATGTTGGTGCGCGCCGTCGCAGTGGCGATGAGCGTGACCTCCTGCCTGGCGCTTTCCAAGCTCGCTTCCTGCCGGACCAGCGCATTGGCGATGCGGCGATGGTAGAGGTCAGGGAACAGCACCGCCAGCGACTGATCGGCGTCGAAATGCTGGACAAGTTCCCTGGCTTCGGTCTCGGCGGTTGCGGCCGCCGCCAGGAAGGCCGCATGGCGCGTCTCGTGCAGGGCCTTCAGCTGCTCCTGCACCTTGACCAGTTTCTTCAGCCGTTCCTTGCGCGTGCTCATCTCACCTCGCCAGCGTCAGATCGACAAAGCCGTCGACGAACAGCGACAGCATGGTGCCGATGGCGAAGTAGAAGATGATCATGCCGCCGGCGATGACGAAAGGCAGCGAGATGAAGTAGACCGGAATCTGCGGCGTCAGCTTGTTGACGAAGCCGATGGTCAAATTGACCAGGATGGCATAGGCGATGAACGGGCTGCCGAGCCGGATGACCAGGAAAAAGGCGTCCGACACCGTGTCGGTGAGATCGACCAGTGCGGCCTGCGGGTTGAAGAAGACGTTGACCGGCGCCACCGTGTAGGAGGCGACCAGAGCGCGGATGATCTCGTGGTCGAAATCGAAGACGAAGAGCAGCAGCAACGCTGAAAACGAGATGATGGCGGCGAGGGCCGCCTGCGGCTCCGGCTCCTCGATGGCGGGGCCGCCGGTGCCACCATAGCCGATCAGCATGGCGATGGCCGAACCCATGAAGCGCAGCGCCTCCATGTAGAGCCTCGTCATCGCGCCGATCAGCCCGCCGACCAAAAGTTCGGAGATGATCATCGGCGCCAGCACCTGCGGACGCGCATCGACGAAGGGAAAGATCTTGTCCCACAGGAAGGCGAGCAGGCCACCGGTGGCGGCGATCGACGCGAACAGCCGGACCTGGATCGGCACGCGGGCGCTGGACAGGCCCGGCATCAGCATGAAGCAGGCGCCGATGCGACAGAAGGCGAGGAAGGCGGCGATGACGACGCCTTGCGACAGTATGTTCACGAGATCGTCCCGAGCACCTTGATCTCGACGCCCTTGGCGATTTCGACATGGGAGAGAACGGGAAGCGTCGTGAACAGGCGCTCGATGATCATGCGCACATAGGGGCGAGCATCGGGCGCGGTGACGAGGACAAAACGCTCGCCGGCCTCGAGATGCTTGCGGATCGCCTTGGTCGCGTCCTGGCCGAATTCCTCCAGCTGGCGCGGGTCGATGTCGAATTCGCGCACCTCGCCCTTGGCGTCGCGCTTGAGGCTCTGGTGGAAGGCGAGGTCCCAGCGGTTGCCGAGGCGCAGCACCTTGAGCATGCCGCCCTCGGAGAGATCGCCGCAGATCTGCTGGGCCATGCGGATGCGGACATGCTCGACGATCTGCTCGGTGCGGCGCACATGCGGCGCGATCTCGGCGATAGCCTCGATGATCAAATGCAGGTTGCGGATCGATACGCGTTCGGCCAGCAGCAATTTCAGCACCGCCTGCAGGCCGGGATAGGAGATGTGCGAGGTGCAGATCTCGTCGGCGAGCTTGCGGTATTCCGGATCCTGGCGCTCGAGCAGCGCCTTCATGTCCTTGTAGGACAGAAGCTGCGGCAGGTTGTTGCGGATCACCTCGGACAAATGGGTGAGCAGCACCGACATGTTGTCGGCAAAGGTATAGTTCTCGCGCTTCAGATCCTCGGCGAAGGTTTCGAGCACCGAGAAGGCGCGCATGCCGAAGGCCGGCTCGCGGATTTCCTCGCCGGGAACGTCGGGCAAATCCCGGTTCCCCAGCAGCACCATGATCTCGCCGACGCGCATCTGGTATTCCGCGACGACGGTGCCGTGGACCTTGATCTGATAGCTTTTCGGCGGGATGCCGAAATCGTCGGCGACGCGCACTTCCGGCACGACGAAGCCGTATTGCGTGGCAAATTTCTTGCGCATCTTGGCCATGCGGAACACCAGTTCCTGATGCGACACCAGCAGCCGCGTCGACAGCTGCTTGCCGATCAGAAGCTCGATCTCGGCGGTGGTCAGCGAAGCCTTGACCGAGTTCTTCTCTTCCTCGACTTTGTTCGCCTTCTCCAGATCCTTGATCGCTTCGGCGGCGGCAGCCTCGCGGTTGGCGCGCATCGGGATGACGTAGCCAAGACCGGCCATGCCTGCAGCCAGCGTGAAGAACGGGAAGAACGGCAGGCCGGGCATCAGGCCGAGCAGGACGAGCAGCGAGGCCGCGACATAGAGCGCGCGCGGATGCGCGCCGAGCTGGCCGAACACCGCCTGGTTGGTCGAGCCGCGCGTGCCGCCCTTGGACACCAGCAGGCCGGCGGCGAGCGAAACGATAAGCGCCGGGATCTGGGTGACCAGGCCGTCGCCGACCGACAGCTTGATGAAGACATCGGCGGCTTCGCCCATGCCCATGCCGTGCCTGATGTAGCCGATGGCGATGCCGCCGACGATGTTGATGGCGGTGATGATGAGGCCGGCAATGGCATCGCCGCGCACGAATTTCGAGGCGCCGTCCATCGAGCCGAAGAAGGACGATTCTTCCTCGAGTTCTCTGCGGCGCAGTTGCGCTGTCTTGTCGTCGATCATGCCGGCGGACAGGTCGGCGTCGATCGACATCTGCTTGCCGGGGATAGCGTCGAGGGTAAAGCGGGCGCCGACTTCGGCAATACGGGTGGCGCCCTTGGTGATGACGATGAAGTTGACTACGATCAGGATCATGAAGACGATCAGGCCGATGACGAAATCGCTGGCCATCACCAGTTTGGAGAAGCCGGCGATGACATAGCCGGCGGCGTGCGTGCCCTCATTGCCATGCGACAGGATCATGCGCGTCGTGGCGATGTTGAGCGACAGCCGCAACATGGTGGCGATGAGCAGCACGGTCGGGAAGGACGAGAAATCGAGCGGCCGCTGGATCCACAGCGCCACCATCAGGATCAGCACCGACAATGCGATCGAGAAGGCGAGGCCGATGTCGATGAGGAAGGCCGGGATCGGGAGGAACAGCACGGCCAGGATGATGACGATGCCGATGGCGAAGAAGACATCGCGGCCGTTCTTGGCCACTGTTCCTGTCGCTAAGCTTTCGCTGACTGCCATGTCGTCCCCAATCACAAGCCTGCCGAGCACGCGACAGCCCTTCGAGCCTAACCGGTCAAGCTTGCGCGAGGGTGGGAGGACTGGTTAGTTGCCAGGACGACAGAGGCCTTGAGGAGAGAGATCATGCTGGTGATCATCGGCACCATTCGCTTGCCGGCGGAACGGCTCGACGAGGCAAGGCCGGCCATGCGGCGCATGATACTGGGCAGCTGGGCGGAGCCCGGCTGCATCGAATACTCCTACGCGCAGGACGTGCTCGACGCCGGGCTCATCCATGTAATCGAGGTGTGGAGCGACAGGGCCGCGCTCGACGCGCATTTCCGCTCGCCTCACATCGCCGATTGGCGGGCGAGCTGGGCATCGCTCGGCATAGGCGAGCGCAACCTCATGCTCTACGAGGCCGGCGAGCCGAAGCCGATCTGAGGACCGGGCACAGTCAAGAAGGCGTAGGCCCAAGAAAGTCTAGCAGGCGTTGACCTGTCTGCAGGACCATCCGCCGCCATCGGTATCGTGGCAGTCTTCATAGCTGCCGTAGCAGGTGTTCGTCGAATTGCGATACCAAGGGTAGCCGCCAGGACAGCAAACATCTTGTTGTGCAGTCTGGATAAATTCCTTTGCCGGCCGGCTTTGGTTTTCCGGATTGCCTCCCGCCAAAAAAAGAGACATCGGGTGTGACACAACAGACCTAACCGGCATATCCATGCTTGAATTGCTCACCGCAGACGAGCTCAAAAAAATCATGCCAACAGCTAATGAAAAAAATCCCCGCGCACTCATCTTCTCCTCCTTGAGGGAAATGGAGACGGCCAAAAATAACACAGCTGCGTCGATTGCGTAAGCGATCGCTCATATACCTCGACACGCTCGCGGGGAATTGAAGCGGGGCGGCAAGCCTGACTGCGCCTCAGCGCCAGAATGGCGCCGCAAGCAGCCGGCATTATGTCGGCGTGCTGATCGTCGCCGAACTGCACAGCGATCCGTTCGATGGTGAGACGCCGGTGCTGGCGCCGGCCAAATTCCGGCATGCGGTGCTGGTGCCGACCATGAACGTCCAGTCCACCGCCGAAACCATCCAGCGCGCCGTCGCGGAGGAACTGGCGGTGGTCGAGAATTTCGACAACCGGGCCGTTGTCGGGCTTTTGACCGAGGGCCATCTGATACGGCGCTACGCCGAGGAACTCGACAAGGCGCGGCGCGACCTGTCGGGCGAAGACTAGGCCTCGGCCGGCATCTTAAATGTCCCTACTCGGCGCTTGCCACGTGTACAGTGTCACTGTACAAATTGTTCAGTGGGAGAAAAAGACGGGATGAGCACCGACCAGGCTCCGGTCAAGAATGGCGTCGCCTCGACGGCGACGCATGCCCATCAGATGCTGGGCCAGCGGCTGAAGAGCCTGCGTCTCGGCCGGCGGCTTTCGCTGCGCGAACTCGCCGAGCTGACCGGGACCAGCGCCAGCTTCATCAGCCAGCTCGAGCGCGGCCTGACCGGCGCCAGCACCGCCTCGCTCAACCAGATGGCCTCGGCGCTTGGGGTGAGCGTGGCGATGCTGTTCGAGGATAGTGCCGCCGGGCAGCGCGGGGTCTTGCTGCGCAGCGAGCGGCCGAGCCTGCCGCCCAGCGACGGCTGCCGCAAGATGCTGCTCTCGCGTCCCCCTTTAAGCGACATGGAAGTCTATGTCGGCGAGTTCGAAATCGGCGGCTCGACCGGCCCAGCGCTCTACACCCATGGCGACGCGCACGAGATGCTCGTCGTGCTGCGCGGCATCGTCGAGGTTTCGCTCGGCGATGTCAGGCATGTGCTGGAAGAGGGCGACAGCATCGAATACGCGACATCGACAGCACATCGCTCAGAGAACATCGGCAGTGGCCGAGCCGAGGTGATGTGGATCATTGCGCCACCGACTTCGGTGCGCGCCGAACTCGATCAATACAGGGCCTGGAAACCGCTCGCAGCCAGGTAGGTTCAATCCATGCGGGTCAAATGGGAGAACAATAATCATGCTGAAAACAAGACATCTTGGCCTTGGCGCCGTGCTGGCGCTCGGCGTTCTGGCAACCGCAGCGTTCGCGCAGGAAAAGCCTGTCGCGGGTGAGGTCAAGGAAGGCTCGCTCAAGGGCAAGACGCTGACGCTCGTCTCCTATGGCGGCATCTACCAGGACGGCCAGGCCGCCGCGCTCAAGGAGTTCGTCGAAAAGTCCGGCGCCACGCTGCTCAATGACGGGCCGACAGAGATCGCCAAGCTGCAGGCGCAGGTCGAATCCGGCAACGTCACCTGGGACGTCGTCGACACCGCCGACCTGCCGCCTTACGTCTATTGCGGCAAGCTGTTCCAGAAGCTTGATTTCAGCAAGCTTGACGTCTCCAAGGTGCCCGAGGGCCAGGTCGGCGAATGCTCGGTGCCGGCCATGAACTACGGCGTCGTGCTGATGTACAACAAGGAGAAGTATGGGGATAACCCGCCCAAGAACTGGGCCGATTTCTTCGACACGGCAAAATTCCCCGGCACGCGCGCGCTCGACGGTTCGGGCGACCCGACGGGCGGCCTGCTGGAGCAGGCGTTGAAGGCGTCTGGCGGCGACCCGAAGGCGATGACGGCGGCCGACATCGACAAGGCCATCGATGTCATCCGCAAGCTCGGTCCCGACACGATCTATTGGAAGACCGGCGCTGAGTCGCAGCAGCTTGCCGAATTTGGCGAAGCCGACATGCTGATGATGTGGACCGGACGTGCCATGACGGCGGTGAAGAACGGCGCCAAATATGCGCCGGCCTGGCAGGACTGGCTGGTGGTGATGGACCAGATGACCATTCCGGTCGGCGTCAAGGATACGGATGCGGCTTATGCGCTGCTCAATGCCTATCTCGGCAAGGGGGCGCAGGAGATCCTGGCGCAGCAGACCTCCTATACGCCGATCAACAATGACGCGCAGCCCAAGGTCGATGCGTCGGTCGCCGCCTTCCTGACCAACACGCCCGAGCGCCAGAAGCAGGGTTACAAGCAGAACATCAAGTTCTGGGTCGAGAACTTCCCGGTGGCGCAGGAGAAGTGGTCGGCGCTGATGGCAGGCAACTGAACAGCCAAGTGAGAGCCAGGCCGTGAGCGCGTCCGAACCCATCGCCCAACCCGCCGCCCATGCGCGGCCGGGTCGGGCATGGCGGCCGTTCGCGCTCACGGCGCCGGCGCTCATCCTGCTCGTCGCGGTGATCGGGTATCCGCTGCTCACCATCGTGCTGCGCAGCCTGTCGGAACCTGAGTGGGGGCTGCAGAACTATGCCTGGTTCTTCGGCGCGCCGGTCAACCTGACAGTGCTGCAGCGGACTTTCGTCATTTCGGCCTGGGTGACGCTGGTCTGCGTCATCGCGGCCTATCCCTATGCCTATCTGATGACCGCGGTCGGGCCGCGCGTCCGGCTGGTGCTTGTGCTTTGCGTGCTGATCCCGTTCTGGGTGAGTGGTGTGGTGCGAACGCTGTCATGGGTGATCCTGCTGCAGGATTCGGGCGTCATCAATTCGTTGCTGCGCTCGGTCGGGTTCGGCGGCGTCAAGCTGATCCGCACCCAGACCGGCGTGGTCATCGGCATGGCGCAGGTGCTGTTGCCGTTCATGATCCTGCCGCTCTATTCCGTGATGCAAGGCATCGACCTCAGGCTGATGCGTGCGGCGCAAAGCCTCGGTGCGCGGCCGTCGCGCGCGTTCTTCACCGTCTATCTGCCGCTGTCGCTGCCCGGCGTCTATGCCGGCGCGATCATCGTCTTCATCCTGTCGCTCGGCTTCTACATCACGCCTGCTTTGCTCGGCGGCCCGCGCTCGACCATGCTGTCGACGCTGGTGCAGACGCAGGTGCTGAGCCTGCTGCAATGGGGCAGGGGCGGCGCCATGGGCGTCGTTCTGCTGGTCACCACCTTCGTGCTGCTGGCGCTGGCAGCACCCGTGATGCGGTCCAGGCATCGGGAAGCGGGGCGGCGCTAATGGAGATGAAGCCGCTCACCCGCGTTCTTCTCGGGCTCGTCTGCCTGCTGGTGGCGATATGGCTGGTGGCGCCGACGCTGGTCGTGGTGCCGATGTCGTTCAACGAAAACAAATCGCTGGCGTTTCCGCCGCAAGGCTTTTCCTGGCAGTGGTACCAGAATTTCGCCACCAATCCGGACTGGTCGAACAGCTTCCTGAACTCGCTGAAAGTCGCCTCCATCGTTGCCGTCGTGGCAACGGTGCTCGGCACGCTTGCCGCCTTCGGCCTCGACCGCATGAAGGCGCGGCCGGCGAACCTTTTGCGTATGCTGATGCTGACGCCGATGGTGGTGCCGGGCGTGGTGCTGGCGATCGGCATCTATGCCGTCTATCTCGACACGCAGCTCGTCGGGACGCTGCTCGGCTTCGTGCTGGCCCACACCATCCTTGCGCTGCCCTTCGTGCTGATCGCGGTCTCGGCCAGTCTCGAAGTGTTCGACCGCCGGCTGGAGACAGCCGCAGCCAGCCTGGGCGCCGGCGCACTGACCACGTTTCGCACGGTGACGCTGCCGCTGATCGCGCCGGGCGTGCTCTCCGGCCTGCTGTTCGCTTTCGCCACCTCGTTCGACGAGATTGTCGTGTCGCTGTTCATCACCAACCCCTATCTCAAGACATTGCCGGTGCAGATTTTTGCCTCGATCACGCGCGACGCAGATCCGACGGTGGCGGCTGTCGGCACGATCCTGCTTTTCGCGACCACGATCCTGATCGGCGGCGGCATGCTCCTTCTTGGCCGCGAGCGGAAAGGACGCCAATGAATCCGAAGCCGACAAGCAAGGGCGCGGCGATCGATCTCGAAGCGATCAGCAAGGCCTATGGCGGCTTCAAGGCGCTGGACGGCGTGTCGCTGCGCATCGAGCCCGGCGAGTTCATGACGCTGCTCGGCCCCAGCGGCTCGGGCAAGACGACGACGCTCAACGTGATTGCCGGTTTCACCGATGTCACCAGCGGCAAGCTTCTGGTCGGGGAAAAAAGCGTCGTCGGCGTGCCGGCGCACAAGCGCAACATCGGCGTCGTCTTCCAGCATTACGCGCTGTTCCCGCATATGAGCGTCGGCCGCAACGTCGCCTATCCGCTGACGCTGCGCGGCGTCGACCAGGCGACGCGGCAGACACGCGTGGCAAGGGCGCTCGACATGGTCAAGATGGGCGATTTCGCGCATCGCTATCCCAGCGAATTGTCGGGCGGCCAGCAGCAGCGCGTGGCGCTGGCGCGCGCCATCGTCTTCGACCCGCCGCTGCTCCTGATGGACGAGCCGCTCGGCGCGCTCGACAAGAAGCTGCGCGAATGGCTGCAGCTCGAGATCAAGCGCATCCACCGCGAGCTCGGCACCACCTTCGTCTATGTCACGCACGACCAGGAAGAGGCGCTGGTGCTGTCCGACCGCGTCGCCGTGTTTAACCGCGGGCACATCGAGCAGGTCGGCACCGGCCGCCAGCTCTATGACGAGCCGGCAACGCTGTTCGTCGGCCGCTTCATCGGCGATTCCACCGTGCTGCGCGGCGAGGCGCGCAGCGATGGCAACAGCACCGCGCTGAGCATCGCCGGCGAGACGGTGACGGTACCGCGTAAGCTGTCGGGAGAAGCCAGCCCGGTGATGCTGCTGCGTCCCGAAAAGCTCGCGATCCGAAGAGCCGGCCAAAGTGCTGCCAATGGCGCCAACCGCCTGTCGGGGACGATCGCGGAAGCCATCTATCTCGGCTCGGAATCGAAATACGAAGTTAAGCTCGCCGACGGCTCGGCCGCGATCGTGCGCTCACCGCTGACCGGCGAGAGTTTTGGCCTCGGCGACAAGGTCGAGCTCTGCTTCGACGGCAGCGACGCCAAGCTGCTGGCGGACGACGCAAGCGCCGACACCACACTCACCTGATTCCATCTGGCCTGATCCCATCTGGCCTGATCTCATCTGGCCTGATCTCATCTGAAAGTCATTCCATGCAAGCCAAGCGCAACGGCGACATATCGTTCTGGTATGCGGATCTGGGGGCGGTTCCCGTTCCGCGCCCGTCCTTGCCTGGAAACATCGAGGCCGATGTCGCCATTGTCGGCGCCGGCTATACCGGCCTGTGGACCGCCTACTATCTGAAAAAGGCGAAGCCATCGCTGCGCGTCGTGATCGTCGAGCGCGAATTTGCCGGCTTCGGCGCTTCGGGGCGCAATGGCGGCTGGCTGTCGGGCGGCTTCAGCTGGTCGCGCGAAAAATATCTCAAGACATCGAGCCGCCAAGGCGTGATGGCGATGCAGGCGGCGATGGCAGGCTGCGTTGATGAAGTGATCCGGGTCGCGACCGAGGAAGGCATCGACGCCGACATTCGCCGCGTCGACAATCTGACGGTGGCCACCAACGCAGCGCAGTTGGAGCGCGTGCGCGAAGAATGCGAGACGATCCGTTCCTGGGATGTCGACCCGAACCGCGTCGAGATGCTGGACGCCGCCTCAACGCGCACGCGCATCAACATCCGTAACGTCATGGGCGGCTTCGTCGTCCATGGCCAGGCGCGGGTGCAGCCGGCCAAGCTGGTGCGCGGGCTTGCCGATGCCGTCGAGCGGCTGGGCGTGCCGATCTATGAGAAGACGACGGTGACAAGCATCGCCAAGGGCAGCGTGACGACAGACCGCGGTACGGTGCAGGCGGAGACGATCATCCGCGCGACCGAGGGTTTTACGTCAGGCATCCCCGGCGAGGAGCGGACCTGGCTGGCGCTCAACAGCGCGCAGATCGTGACTGAGCCGCTGCCGCCCGACCTGTGGCGCGACATCGGTTGGGAAGGGCACGAACTGCTCGGCAATGCGGCGCATGCCTATTGCTATGCCCAGCGCACGCGTGAGGGACGCATCACGATGGGCGGACGCGGCGTGCCTTATCGCTACGGCTCGCGCACCGACGTCAACGGCCAGACGCAGCAGGCCACGATCGACCAGCTGCACACGATCCTGACGACGCTTTTGCCGCAGACCAAAGGATGCCGCATCGACCATGCCTGGTGCGGCGTGCTCGGCGTGCCACGCGACTGGTGCACGACTGTCGGCCTCGACCCCGCGACCCGCATCGGCTGGGCCGGCGGCTATGTCGGCCTCGGCGTGTCCAGCTCCAACCTTTCGGGGCGCACGCTGGCTGACCTTGTTCTCGGGGCAAACACCGAGCTGACGAAGCTGCCCTGGGTCAACCGCAAGGTCAGGCCATGGGAACCGGAGCCCTTCCGCTGGCTGGGCGTGCATTCGATGTACCAGCTTTATCGCATTGCCGATGGCCGTGAGGCGGCAGGCCTTGCGCACACCTCGAAGCTGGCCGCGTTGGCCGACAGCATCACCGGCCACTAAAGCCATTTGTTCTCACGCAATTCCGGGGCAGACCCCTTTCCTGGAATTTCTCTTATCCATGGAGCTAGACTTGATCGATCTTTCGACCTTCCACGATCTCGCCAAGGCCGAGATCGGCGCGTTCTCTCCTAAGCCAACCTCGATTGAAGGGGATCAGGTCGAGGCCGTGCGCTCGTTCTTTCAATCGCCGGACGGGACTGTCGATGTCGGCATCTGGGAATGCACGCCCGGCCGCTTCACCGCCGATCGTTCGGACTCGTCGGAGATCTGCCACATCATTTCGGGGCGCGTGGAACTGAGCCGCATCGGTGGCGAGGTGCGGGAACTCGGTCCGGGCGATCTCCTCGTCCTGCCGCAGGGCTGGAAGGGCGAGTGGCTGATACGCGAGACCACGCGCAAGCTCTACATGATCCAGAGCGCCGGCTGACCGGCGCTACGGCTATGGCGAGCTCAGTGATCGATCGGCCCCTTCGGCGAGACCAGCGCGGTGCCGGCGGTCGTCGGGCGCTCGATCAGGCGGCGCACGCGCGGCGGTTCGTCGCCGCTGTGCAGCGCCCGCACCCGCTCGCCGACGACGGCGTCGGCATGGGTGGCGCGCCGGTTGTGGCGGATGTATTCCAGCCAGGTCGGCGTGTGGTAGTGTTCGATCCAGACTGCGGGATTTTCTAGGTCCCGAGCCAGCGTCCAGTTGCGGGCGCCGTCGCGGCGGCGGATGCGCCCGCGCTCGGCCATGGTGGCGAGGAATTCGGGTACATCTTCGTCGCGGATAATGTACTCTATCATGATGGCGATGGGGCCGCTGCGCGGCTTCAGGTCGAGGCCGAGATGCGGCTCCTTGAAGCGGTTGAGCGGGTCGAGGTTGAGAGTCGTCTGCTGCGGCAGCGGCAGGAAAAGGCCGATGGCGCCGCCAACAAGCATCGCGATGGCCGCCGCAATCAGCGCGGTTTCGGCGCCATGCGCATCGGCAACGACGCCCCAGATCCAGCTGCCCAGCGCAATGCCGCCGAAGGTCGCCGTCTGGTAGACCGACAGCACCCGGCCGACGACCCAGCGCGGCGTCGACATCTGCACCGTGACGTTGAAATGCGACAGCGCGATCACCCAGCAGGCGCCGCCGATGAGCAGACCCGCCGCGGTCTGCCAAGCATTGTGGCTGATGGCGGCGTTGAAGGCGCAGACGGCAAAGCCGGCGAAGGCCATGCGCACCATCGTCTCGCTGGACAGCAATTGTCTGAGACGCACGCTGATCAGCGCGCCGCCGACGGCGCCGATGCCGAAGGCGCCTAGCATGATGCCGTAGGTCAAGGCATCGCCCTTGACGACGTCGCGCGCCACCAGCGGCAGCAGCGCCAAAACCGCGCCGGCACTGAAGCCGAAGGCGGAGCCCCTGACCAGCACCTTGCCGATGTTGGGCGACATGGCGACATAGCGCAGGCCGGCGCCCATGGCGGCGCCCAGCGTCTCGCGCGGCAGCGTCGAAACCGGCAGTTCCGGCTTCCAGCGGAAGAGCACGATGATGAGACCTATATAGCTCAGCGCATTGGCGGCGAAGGCAGCAGCCGCACCAGCGGCGGCAACGATGATGCCGCCGATCGCCGGGCCGACGCTGCGCGTCAGGTTGAAGCCCAGCGAATTCAGCGCAACCGCCGCCGGCAGCTTGTTGCGTGGCACCATGTCGCCGACCGATGCCTGCCAGGACGGGTTGTTGAGCGCCGTGCCGCTGTCGATCAGGAAGGTGAAGGCAAGCAGCGTCCACGGTGTCATCCAGCCGTTCCAGGTGAACAGCGTTAGAAGTGCAGAGACGACCAGCATGAAGATTTGGGCGATCAGCATCACCTTGCGCCGGTTGAAGCTGTCGGCGATGGCGCCGGCGACGAGTGCAAACAGCATGATCGGCAGAGTGGCCGAGGCCTGGACCAGCGCCACCTGATAGGGCGACGTGGCGATGGTGGTCATCATCCAGGCGGCGCCGACGCCCTGGATCAGGCCACCGAAATTCGACACCAGGCTGGCCGACCAGACGGCGCGGAAGATGCCGTGCCGGAACGGCGCCAGCGCCGAAACGCGTTCGCTGTCCGGCTCGTCATCGATCATCAGACCTGTCCCACCTTAACGTGCTGGTTTCGTCCGCCGGGACGACAATCATGGCATCCGTTTGAAATAGAGCACGACATCCAAAAGGGCGAACGCGTCTTCGAAAAAGATCATGGTCCAACAACAGGATAGCAAGGCGAAAATACGTCAGCCGGGAAGGGTTCGCTACCCAGAGCGATGTTCTCATTGGTCCACTGCTCGGGGCTGTCGGCCGCGCGCGAAGTCAGCTTCTGTCCCGGGCAGCGGTATGCAAGGCTTCGGTCAGCGTGCCTGTCGTCTCGCCGCCGGCGTGAAGGCGCAGGAAAAGCTCCATGCCGACAAGCCGCAGCCTGGACGGTTGCTCGCGCCGCGCCAACTGGACCATGTCCTCCAAATTCGCGGCGGGCCATTTCAAGGCATCGCGCAGGAAACCGCCGCGTAGCAAAGTCTCCGTGCCGGCCGAAAATTGCGACGACATCTCGAAGCCGATCTTGCGCGCCTGGACGTTCTGGCGCGGAATATGCTTTTCAGCGACCTTTCGCAAAAGCCATTTTCCTGTTTTGTCGCGGTATTTCTGCCGCCTCGGCAAATGGATGGCGAAGTCGATCAGGCGGTTTTCCAGGAACGGGACCCGCAGTTCCACGGACGCCGCCATGCTCAGCCGGTCGTGCCGGTGCAGTATGTCCTGCAGATGCGAATAGAGGTCGTAGAGGCAACTACCGAGAAAGGCGCGATCCGCGGGCGGCATAACCGGCTCCAGGCGGTCGAAGATCTCGGTTTGCAGGAAATTCAGCTCCGGCGACAAAGCACGCAGGACCATGCTGCGATCCATTTGTGAGTGGCTTCCAGCCGAGACCTTGTAGGGGGCATGACGCTGTTGCTCGAATCTCCGGTCGAGCGAGCGCTTCGAATGGACCAGGCGCCGGGGCCACGACCAGGAACGCCACTTCTTCATGCTCAAGGCCTGCAAGGGGTAGCCGCCAAACAATTCGTCTGCGCCTTCGCCGGTGAGCAGCACCTTGACGCCATCGGCCCGGCATCGTTCGGCAAGCGCCAGCAGTGCGACATGGCTGGCGTGCCAGCCATCGCTTTCAAGATGCCAGATTACCCTTGGCCAAAGTTCGAAAAACCGGTTCCTGTCGACCGGCACCCGGCGCAAGGGCACGCCGACATGGCGGCCGGTGCGTTCGGCGTCTTCGGCCTCGCTGTAGCCGAGCTGCGGGTCGACGACATAACCGTGGACTTCCGGCCTGAACCGCTTTGCCAGCGCCGTTATCAGGCCGGAATCGACACCGCTGCTGCAGGCGGTGGCAACGCTGGTATCGGCGATGCAGTGAAGTCCGACGCTGTCCTTGAGCAACGCCTCGAGCGTCGCCATGTGTTCAGCATCAGCGGATGCATCGCCGGTAATGCGCGCGGTCTCCAGCACGTCCAGCACATGCCAGAAGCGGCGCTTCTCGATAACGCCATCGGTGATCTTCCACAGGCCGGCGGGCGGCAGGCGCTCGATGCGGTCGAACAGGCTGTAGCTGGAATCGCGGCTCTGCCAGGCAAGCCGCAAGGTGATCTCGCGGCTGTCGATGTCGCGCGGAAAACCGTCGCAGGCGAGGATCGCCTTGTCCTCCGAGGCGAACAGGATTCGCTCCGGCGTGTCGGCCACCGACATCGGCTTGATTCCAAGACGGTCACGCGCAAGCCACAGCGCACTGCTGCGAGCGTCGAAATAGGCGAAGGAAAACATCCCGTCGAACAGCGGCACGGCTTTTTCGGGACCCCAGTGATGCAAGGCTTCGAGAACCACTTCGGCATCGCAGATGGTTCGAAAGACGACGCCTTGCGCCTGCAGCGTTTCGCGCAGCGAGCGGTAATTGTAGACCTCGCCATTGTAGACGAGAACGCCATCGCCGGAAGACGTCAGCATCGGCTCACGGGCGGCGGGCGAGGGATCGATGATGGTAAGCCGGCGGTGACCGAGCGCCAGCCGATTGTTGTGCCAGCTGTCATGATCGTCGGGGCCGCGATGTACCAGCGCCTGCATCATGCTGGCGACATCCGACAGGTCGTTGGCGTCGATCGGGTTTCGTTTGCGCCAGACGCCGGCTATTCCGCACATGGCCTGCCGGTGAGTTCTGCCTGAGTCATGGCCTGCAATCTAGCCGGAACACAGCCGCCTGCAAGCGCTGCCTAGAACCCGTTTTCGATGCGTTCGAAGATGACGTTGGTGAAGGCCGATATCTGGCTGCCGATGAACGGACCGGTCAGCGCCACGACCAGCATGATGGCTACGATCTTGGGTACGAAGGTCAGGGTGATTTCCTGGATCTGGGTCAGGGCCTGGATCAGCGCGATGCCGATGCCGACCACCATGGCAACCAGCACCACCGGCGCGGACGCGACGAGCACCGTCCACACCGCATACTGGACGATGTCTAGGGCGTCGGCCTCGTTCATGTGAGCGCGCCTCTATGGAACTGTCTAGCTGGCCGGCTTTATCGAAACGCCCGCGCCGACCGGCACTTCGGTGCCGTTCTGCAGCACGGCGATCACGCCGTTGCTTGCAAGCCTGACCGAGGCCACGACGCCGGTCGTCTTGCCGTCGGCCGAGGTGATCGAACGGCCGATCAGGGCATCGGCCTGCGACAGCGCCGACGACTGCATGATCTGGTCGAGCTTGGTGTTGGTCTGCACCGATTGCTCGACCTGCGAGAAGGTGGCGAGTTGGGCGACGTACTGCGTCGAATCCATCGGTTTCGTCGGATCCTGGTTCTTCATCTCGGCGATCAACAGCTTCAGGAACGACTGGTAGTCGACCGCTGTCTTCGACGTCTGCTGGGTACCCTGGTTGGCGCCCGTGGGGATCGTCGTCGTCATGTCCACATTCATCAGTATTGTGCTCCCACGGCCAGCGGGCGCTTCGCACCCTGAACATCGTCATTGCCGCCAAGTGCGCGGCGTTCGAGCGGATAAAGCGCGCGGATAGCCTTCAGCGCTTCATAGATATGGTCTTCGCCGACCATGCGGTCGATCTGCTTCAGCGCGCCACTGATCTGCTCATCCTCGAAGCTTGCCAAAAGCAAGGGCAGCGAGCGGCGGAACATGGCGCGCGCCTCGATGGCGCCGGCCGGGTTCATCAGCATCACCTGCAGGATGAAATAGAGCTGCTTGAGCGGCGTCGAGGCATCGTCGGCCTGGATGACATGGTTCTCGAGCAGGAACTGTACGTCGTTCATCAGCTCGACGGTGACCTTGCGGTCGACGCGGATGACGGCGCCGTTGATGTAGATCTTCTCGTTCGGCTTCAGCGATATCTTCAGCGTGTTGGTCATTGAATGCCGTCCCGGATGATCTGGGACACTTCGATCAGCCCTTCGAAATTGTCGGTGCGGCCCTGGCGGATGTCCTCGGCCTCGCGCAGCAGCCACAGGCCGATGGAGATGAGGTTGGCGCGCAGTTCCTTGGGCAGGACATTGTCGCTGGAACCGAGATCCTCGACGAAGGTGGTCCAGACCCGGTTGGTGAAGTGCAGCGCTTCGACTGCCTCCATCGAGGTGTGGCCGACCGCCGCCGCCGCCGCCAGCATTTCGATCGAGCGGGTCAAAAGCTGCCGCTCGCGATCTTTCGCATCGGCAACGGAGTCGGTCTGGATGTCGGCGTAGGAGAATTGGTACATCGTTTGGCTCTACCGTTGCGGTTGAGATTGTCAGGTCAGGTAGTTCAGCAGGCTCATCTGCTGCAGGCGCGCGGTCAGCGCGAAGGACGTCTCGATATGCTGCGTCAGATCCGCGACGCGGGTGGCGGCCTCGGCCGGATCGACGCCCTCCAGATCGAGGATATGGCGCTCGAACAGGTCGACCTGCGTCTTCATGCGGTCGCTCGCGTCGGAAACACGCTTCTCGGCAAGGCCGGTCTCGGCCTGCAACTGGCCGAGTCCGCCCAGCGCCTCGCCGACCATCGCCTGGGCGCGACCGACGACGGTGGTCTTCGCCGCCTGGCTGATGTTGCCGGAGAGCAGGCCGGTGACCAGGGCGGAAGCCATGGCGAGCTTGCGGATGCTGTCTTCATTGGCGCTGGCCGAGGTCTGGGTGGTTTCGCCCAGCGAAATGCGGCTGACGATCTGCTGGTCGGTGGCGTTCGACCAGTTGGCCTGCCAGCCGGCGCCCATGAACTGCGGCACGACATTGCTGGTGATGAAGCCGTCCATCTGGGCGGCGGTGATGTTGGCGGCGAGCGGATCGGTCTGCGTGAAGCCGAAATACGACGAGAAGGAAGCGTCGAACGCCGCCTTGGCCGGCGAGCCGGCGGCGGTGAAATCGTCGATCGGCTTGACGTCGGTGTTGGTGCCGGCAAACAGATATTCGCCGTTGACGCTGGCATTGAGGATAGAGGTCATCTGCTGCACGGCGGCCTTGCCGGCTTGCTGCGTGATGGTGCTCGAGGAATTGCCGGCGGCGGTCAGTGCGGTCAGCAAATTCTGCGCAGTGTCGGAAAGCTGGCCAAGCGCAGCCTGCGTCGAGGACAGCCGAGCGGTGACCAGCGAATTGGAATCGATGATGACGTTCAACCGGTCGAGGTCGCGCGAGAAGGTGACCGCCTGCGAGGTGCGCGCGCCGAGCGCCAGACCGACATCGGCGACGGTGCCGGTCGTCGATTCCTTAGTGGCTTTGACCAGTTCGCCCTGCATGCGCATCTGCTGATAGCGCGCGGCGTTGGAGAGAGCGGCTGAGGAGACGGATGTGGCTTTCATGGCTTATCCCACGGCATCGAGCAGGGCCGACAGCATGTCGTCGACGGTTTTCATCATGCGCGCCGAGGCCTGATAGGTGTGTTCGAGGTCGAGCAGCAGCGACATCTCCTGGTCGACATTGACGCCGGTGTCGTTGGACAGCGCCTCGGCGGTGCGCGATGCCAGCGCTTCCTTGGCGTCTGCATTGCTCGAGGCCTGCTGGCGCTGGCCTTCGAACCAGCCAATGGCATTGGCGGCGTAGTCGGAGACGCTGGACGTCACGGTGATGCCGGCCGCAGCGTCGAAAGGCATCGGCTTGTCGAGCTTGTCGCCATAGCCGATCAAGAGCTGCGAATAGGAGGCGTTGCCGGCGGTGTTGGCGATATACGCCGCACCATTGGCGCCGCCGTCGCGCAGCAGCACCGGATTGCCGCCGACGCTCGGGTCCATTGCGGCGTTGACCTTGATCGAGCCGGCAAGCCCGTCGATCAGCGTGCCGGCGGCCGGAATGGCGGGCGCACCCGACCAGGTGAACAGGCCGGTTCGGTCGGGCTGCGAAGGTGCTGTTTCGGCAAAGGCGGTGATGAGGCCGCGCGCCACTTCGTCGAGCTGGCTCTGCATCGTCGCCGCGACGCCGTCGCGCAAGGTAATGAGCCCGGCGAGCTTGCCGTCGGCGCTGGTGTTGCCGCCAGCCCCGGCGCTGACCGGCACATTGTCGATGTAGATGGTGTTGCCTGGTGTGCCGGCCGTGTAGCCCGCCGACGGGGTGAAACTTACCGAGCGCGGAATGGTCTCGAACAGTGTCGTGCCATCCTTGGTGGTGATGACCATGTCGTTGTCGCCCCGCGTGAAGGTTGACACCGGCACATAGTCCGCGATCTTCTTCAGCAAAGCGTCGCGCTGGTCGAGCGCGTCGGATGCGTCGGTACCCGAACGGGTTGCGGAGATGACCGCCTTGTTGGCGTCCTGGAACTGACTAAGCAGCGAGTTGAGATCGTTAACCGCCGTTGATATCTCGCCATCGGCCTGGGTGCGGAAATCCTGGATCGCGTTGGTGCCGTCGTTCAGAGCGCGCACCACCTGCTGGGCCGCGTCGATGACGCTGGAGCCGAGGTTCTGGTTGGATGGCGTAGCGGCGTAAAGCTGCAGCGCGTTCTGCAGCTTGCCGATCGCGGTCGAGGCAGAGGAGGCGTTGTCGACGCCGTTGACGGCAACGGCGAGGCGGTCAATTCCGCTGTAAAGCGTGCTCTGGCCGCTCCATGCCGATTGCGCGCTAAGGTTCTGGCGAAACAGCAGGGCGTTGGTGGCGCGCTGGATCTCGACCGAGCGGGCGCCGGGCGCGCTGCTGACGACGACCGCCGTGCGGCGGGCATAGTCGGGGTTGCTGGCGTCGGCAATATTGCGGGAAAGGACGCTGGTCTGCTTCGATGTGGTCTGAAGCGACTGTTGGGCTATGGTCAATGCGGAAGTCAGCGACATGCGGGTCTTTCACGAGGCCAGTGGGGAGGGGATGACGTCTCTGCCCTGTCGGCGGCGTCGGCGTTCGGAAACCTGCAATTCCAGACCACCCCGGCCGGTTTGCCGGTGTGGCCTTGAATTCGAAATCCGCGCACCGCGCTGCTCTGGTTTGGGTTCATTCCCCTGGCGCCCGTCGTTTATCTCTTCAGGTTGACAAGGACATCCATGAGGTCGGAACCGGTCTGGAACACTTTCGAGTTAGCGGTGTAGCTGCGCTGCGCCGCGATCATGTTGGTCAATTCCTCGGCGATATCGACGTTGGAATTTTCCAACGCGCCGGAGATGATGCTGCCGAGCTTGCCTTCGTTGGCGAAGCCGATGCGCACGGTGCCGGAGTCGGTGGACTGCGCATAGACATTGCCAGGCAGTGCGGTGAGGTTGTCGGCGCTCTGGACGTCAGCCAGCGGGATCTTGAACAGCGGCTTGGTCGAGCCGTCCTGATACTGGGCGTAAATGACTCCGTCCTCGCCGATCTGGATCTTTTCGATCGTGCTGGGCGCGTTGCCGTTGACCTTGGCTTCGGAGACCGTGAAGCCGGTGCCGAGCTGAGTCAGCTTGGACAAATCGAGGTCGAGCGACGCACCGCCCGGTACGGGGATCGTTATGCTGTCGACCGCGCCGGTTAGCTTGCCGGTGGTGGTGTCGAAGGTCAGGTTGGCCGTGGCCAGCGCGCCGCCCGTATAGGGGAAGGATGTGCCCGGCGTCGCCTGGGACTGGTCGAACACAGAGACCGACCAGGCGCCGGTGCCGGTGTTGGTGAAATAGACGTCGAGCAGCTTCTTGTTGCCGAGATTGTCGTAGGTGACCATCGAGGACTTCGACGTGTATTCGGCGGTCGGGCTGTTGGTGGAAGGCAGCGGACCGGCGGGCGGCGTGGCGCCAGCCGGCAGATTGGCGTTGAAATTGCCTGTGGTGCTGGGCGTCGCCGTCATTTCCTGGTCGGAGATCTGGACCGGAACCAGCCCTTCGAAGCCGTTGGCGGTGGCTGCCGGCGTGCCGTTGGCGTAGCTGTATGCCATCAGCTGGTAGCCGGCGGCGTTGACCAGCCTGCCCTGAGCGTCGGGAACGAATGCGCCGGCGCGGGTGAGGAAAGGCGTTCCGCTGGGGTCCTGGACGACGAAGAAACCGTTGCCGTTGACCGCAAGGTCGGAAACCGAGGTCGTGTACTGCAGCACGCCCTGGGCGCTGATGGCCGAGCGGATGGTGGTGTTGACGCCGCCGGAATTATAGGCGCCGCCGACCTGCGGCATGATCAGCGTCGAAAACTCGGCCGAGGATCGCTTGTAGCCGGTGGTGTCGGAATTGGCGATGTTGTCGGCTGTCGCCGAAAGGCGGTTGGCCTGCGCGTTCATGCCGGAAACGCCGGTCCGCATCATTCCGTAAAGGCTCATCGAACGTCTCCTCAATGCCCAACATCGTTGGGCCCATCTGTGGTCGCGAGGATATAATTTCTGTCTTGCGCGAGGCTGGCGCAGACCGCCATCAGAACACCAGCCGGTAGCCAAGGAAGCGCTTGGAATCTATCGGGTCCTGGCCGAGCTTTTCGCGCAGCTTCTTGCGCAATTTGGAGATGTGGCTCTCGACCACGTTCTCCTCGACCTCTTCGTCGAAGATGCCGTAGATGGCGTTGAAGACCTGGGTCTTGGTGACGCGGCGTCCGCGGTTGCTCGCCAGATATTCGAGGATGCGGCGCTCGCGACGCGGCAGAGGCAGCGGCTGGCCATCGATCTCGGGATCGCGGCCGTCCATGAAGATGCGCATGGCGCCGATCTCGGTATAGCTGACGTCCTCATGGGCGCGGCGGCGGATGGCGGTGATGCGGGCCAGGATCTCCCGGATATGGACCGGCTTTCGGATGACGTCGTCGACACCGCTCTCGAACAGCCGCAGCGTATTTTCAAGCGAGTGCTGTTCGCTCAGCGCAATGACCGGAGCGCCGGTGCGGTCGCGGATCTGGCGTGGCGAGATGGCGCCTTCGCGGCAGTCGCCGATGAGGAAGGCTCGGACCGATCGCAAATCCGTGTCGGCGGCCGATGTCACCCACTCGCCGAATTCACCGGACGCGAAGCCTGCACAGGCGACGCCCTCACGATCGAAAAGTGAATTATAGCCTTCAGTTACGAGCTCACGCTCGTCAACGATTACAATCATCGGCCCCGCCTCCGAATCAGATCATCTGCCCCGTGGGAAGAGCCGTAACCGGTGCCGGGAATCCTGAACAACCATCATTTCTTGTAGCTATTTTCTTGGGAGTTATTTCGAGTTTCGAAATAACCGCAATCAGGAGGTTGTATCGTTGGTTGCCGAACGGGTGACGTGGCACGTCACCCGCCGGGCGTGGATTTGCAGCCGTTCGCAAGAGATGATTCACCTAAGGGTTGCAAAAGTTGCGGGCGTTCGGGGTCCATTTGCCGAAGCCGGCGGCGACCATATTGGCGATGACGCGGCAGACATAGAATTTCTGCGCGGGATCATTGTCGGGGCCGGCGTGGTAGCGGGCGACGGCCATCGACCAACTGACATGACGCGCATGCAGGCTGGCCAGGAAGCGTGCGGCATAGTCGACATTCTGGCGCGGGTCGAGCATGTCGTCGACGCTGCGGAAATGCGCGGCGTGATAGTGATGGTTGATCTGCATGCAGCCGAGGTCGATCAGCGTCTTGCCCTCACGTCGGGCTGCTTCGAAGGCGGCCAGGGCCTCAGTGCGGCTCCTTGGAAATACCGCTTTTCCCTCTATATTCAATGCGTTAGGTTGCAAGCTACCCTTCCTGCCGGTCTCGGTCAGCCCGACCGCATAGAGGATGCCGGCGGGCACGCCATAGCGGTCGGCGGCACGCAAAATCTCGGGCTCGCAAGGGTTGGTGGCGGCGGTGGCCGGCTTGGTGGCGAGGCTAGATAAACATATCGTCGCCAGCACGCTCGCGAGCAGGCGCGCCAGCGCGGCCGAATTCCTGGGCATCGTCATTGCGGTTTCTTCCCGACTGGTGGCCGCCCGAACCCGTATTGTTGCCGCTCGAGTTTCCGGGCTGAAAAGCGGACTGGTCGCGGCCTTGCGGCATTGGCTGCGAGTTCGCTGCATCGCTGCGAACCCCTGCGTGGACTGCTATCGAAGGTTGCAGGATGGTGACCTTGTCGACATCGAAGCCGAGCCCGCGCAACGACTTCACGATGGCGTCGCTATCGGTGGCGAGACGGCGGTAAGCCTCATGGGTTTCGGGCTTCAATTCTATCGAAAGTTGTTCTCCGGAAAGCCTCAGACTGGCGGTGACCATGCCGAGCTCTGCCGGGTGAAGCTCGATCTTCAATATATGTGTCGGAACGGCAACAGAACCGGCCGTCTGGGCGGTCGTCGACGGCGTCGAAACCGCTTGCCGCAGGCCGTTATCCGAAGCCAGCGCGTCGATAAGCGCCGAAGTCGTTTGGTTTATCGGACTATGCGCCGGCGCGGGGAAGCTCTGTTCGGCGACAATGTCGACGCGCGCAGCGAATGGCGGCTGTTTTCCCTGTGTGGACGATGCCGCGGAATGGGCTCCATCGACGGACTTCGCCGACGGCGCGGACCGTTTTGCCTCGGGTGCCGAAACGTCGCTTGCCGTCTGGTCCGCCGGTAGAGGAGGCGTCGGACCATCCTGGTGCGGCAGTTTGCCGGACTGGAGCCCGATCGCGGGCAGCTTTTGCGCCTGATCCTGTGCGGAAACGCTGGTACCGGGCTTGGCCCGTTCCGATCGCGTCGTCGTGTCGAGTTTGTTGTCAATGCCGGAAGCTGCGCGGTGTCTCTTCAGAGGCGACGTCTGTGCAGAAATGGCCTCGCCAGCGGGCGCCGGTTGCCCAGTCTGTCCATTCGTCGCGATGCCGTTCCCGCTTGTCCGGACCGTTGAGAAATGCCTGATATCGTGCAACGCCAGCACCAGTGGCAAATGATCCTGCAGCGATCCTGCATCCGCGTCTCGTCCGGCCACCTCAGCGTCCTTGGATGGTTTGTCCGGGCCACTATCGGCATGTTCTTTTGCGGCCTTGCCGGCAGCGGATTTCGTCCCCGTTTTGCCAGACTGGGTGTGTGGGATTTCGCTTTTGCCGGGACCGGCAGGGCTGCGTTTGGCCCAATGCGGCTCGTGCGACGCGGCCTCAATTGCTCCCTGGCCTATCGGTGTCGGCGCATCGTCGTCGCCGCGCACCATGTCGCCGAAGCTTTTGTCGCCGCCCTTGGCGTTTGAGGCCGACTGCTTCGATCCGGCGTGCGCGGGAGCCGGCAGGGCCTGGCCAACATTGGTGGTCATTTCGGGGCTGCTCCAAGCATCTGGTCGATCAAATCGAGCTGGCGACGCGTCCTCGCCATGGCGGCGTCGGTGGGATCGGCTGGCTCTACGGCGGCGGGGGCCGGCGCCGATGCCGGCACGACCGGAGCCGCATCGCTGGCCGAGGCGACTGCAGGCGTTTCCGCCGCCTTTGCCTCTGGCGTGCTCGGTGCCTGCGCGGCCGGCTCACTTGCCGCCTTCGGTTGGTCGGTTGCGGGCTGTTCACTCGACGTTGTGGCGGCTGGCTGTTCCGGCATCGCGCCTTCGACCGGCGGCAGCTCTGGCTCGTCGGGTCTTTCCACTGCCGCGGTCTTGACCGGCTCCTGCCTGGCCGCGGCAGGTGCGGGCTTTTCGGCAGGCAACGGCGCCGGCGGGGCGATGACTTCACCGGCCACGGCCTTCGCGGCATCGAGCAGGTCGCGGTCGCTTTGCGAAAGCTGGTTGCGATCGATCTTGTCCAGCTTGGCGCGGACCTCGCCGATGGTGCCGGACGTTACCGTGGACAGGCTGGAATAGAGCTGGGCGCGCGGATCGTCCTGATTGTGGATGCCGTCGCGGCCCCGTTCAGCCCTGGCCGAGGCAAAGGCGGAGAGATCGGCAAAGCCGTCGATCGCGGCGCGGCGGGCGATGCGCAGATAGATCACCTTCTCGCGTTCTGGATCCATCATTGCGGTGATGTCGGCGAGCTTGTCCTGGCTGATTGCCATGTGCAGCGTAATGACGCCGGAGACGAAGGCGTCGGCGAACTGGCTGGCATAGGGCGAATAGAGGTAGTCTTCGACATATTGGGTTGAGGCAAGCGCGAAACGCGCACCGTCGCCTTGCGCGGCGGCGATGCCGACCGAACGGCGCAGCGCTGCTTCCTCGACCAGCGTGCCTGGGCTGAGCAGGCGAGCATCGTCGAGCAGCGCAAGCGCGCTGACCGGTTGCTCGGTGGCGAGAAGCGAGCCCTTGACCAGCGCCAGAAAGGCACCGAGATCGGGGGGCAGGGTCATCGGATCGATCGGCTTCAGCGCCTCGATCGCAGCCGCCGGCCGGCCGTTCAGATAATCGACAATGCCCTTGGCGATGGCCAGGCTTTGCGGGTCGGCCTTGGCGCGCGACACCGCCGCCTCGACGGTGACGGGGTTGCCGCCACTCATGCCATAGACCAGCAAGGCGCGAAAATTCTTCAGGTCGCGGAAATCATCTGCGTCCGCCGCGCGCAGCCTTGTGTCGGCCATTTCGAGCAGCTTGGCCTGCATCGGCAGCGCGGCGTGATCGCCGGCGGCGATGCGGTCCTGCACAAGCTGCAGCGAGCGCACCAGCTGATAGGGCTGCAAGCCGTCCTCGGCGAAGGCCGATGGCGGATGGACAGCGCTCAGCAGTAGCAGCCCGACGGCGCGGCCGATGATGGCGGCGCGCCTCATCCGTCTGTCGCCATCAGGATTTCGATGCGGCGGTTCGCTGCAGCCATCGGGTCGGCCGAGATTTTCGGCTCCCGGTCGGCGAAGCCGGCGACCTCGGTGATGCGGCGCTCGTCGACGCCGCCGCGCACCAGCATGTAGTAGGCGGAATGGGCGCGCGCCGTGGACAGCCGCCAATTGTCGTAAGTGTCGCTGCGGAACGGCCGCGCGTCGGTGTGGCCGTTGATGCTGATCGTGCCTTTCTGCTCGTTGACGATGCGGCCGATCTTTTCCATCGCCAGCACCAGTTCACGCCTAGGCACCGCCGATCCGATCTCGAACATGCCGAAATCGAACTGGTCCGTGATCGAAATGACGACACCCTTGTCGGTGGCTTCGACGGAGACGCCATCGTGCAATTTGTCGCCTGGCTTGAAGGCCTCGGCCAGTTCCTGCTTGACCTGCGCCGCGGCTTTAACAGTGGCGGCCGTCGGCGCCTTTTCCGCGGCTTCGGGTTTGGGTGCGGGTTGTGCTTCGGCGGCTTCGGCCTTTGCAATCTGGGCCTTCGCTGCTTCAGCCTTGGCCTCTGCTTTGGCTTCAGCCTTGGTCAGTGGCTTATCGGAAACGGATTTCGCCAGCGGCTCGAGCGGCGCCGCGGTCACTGGCGGCGCGGCCGGCACGGCCTTCACTTCCGCCACTTGCGTCTGTGCCGCCTTGGCACCCGGCTTCAGCGGATCGCCTTCGATCTTGGTGCGTTCGGCGGTGGCTTCGGCGCCTGGTGCAGCCACCTGCTGCGACCAGAAATCCGGCGCGAACGGGTCGCGGTAGGATTGGCCGCCGGATGCGCCGGTAGCCGGGCCGGACGCCTGCGCGCCGCCATCGCCCTTCTCGCTGACATTTTGCATGACGCCGGTGTCGGTGGCGATTTCCGACAGCACCGCATAGGGATCGGCAAACAGATGCTCGTCGGAAAGATCGGTCTTCGGCGCCGATTCCTTCGATTGCTTCTTGTCGGAAGTACCGGCGCCGCCGATGCCGTCCTGTCCGGCCTTGCTGGTCTTGTCCCGCGGGTCGTCGGCCGTCAGCCCGACCTTGCTCGGACCATCGCCGAGGTCTTCAAGGCCCTTGCGGCTGGCGTTGCGATCGACCAGCTTGACCGGGTTGAAATAGCTGGCAACGGCGGCCTTGGTCTGCTCGTTGGCGGCGTTGATCAGCCACATGACGAGGAAGAAGCACATCATGGCAGTCATGAAATCGGCAAAAGCAATCTTCCAGACGCCGCCATGGTGGGCGTCGTCGTGGTCGTCGTGATTGCGCCGCACGATGATGATCTCGTGCCTGGGCTCAGCGGCGTCGGCAACGCTCATGACGTCCACTCGTTCATAAGAGGGCCCTCGCTCATGATAGGGCCTCGGACAAGGCGGCCGACCATTCGGCAATGCGGGTTTCGAACACCGCCTCGTCAATGGCGACGGTAAGGTCGAAGCCGGGTGCCTCGACGAAATCGAGATTGGCCGCGCGTGGGCCGAGCGAAGCCTTCAGCGTCTCGAACAATGACAGCGGTCCGCGCACGGCGATGCGCACCGCCTCGCTGTCGCCGACGGCTTCGCGGATCGTGCCGGCAAGGGTTTCCAGCGAACGCTTCTGCAGATCGTCGCTGACAAGGCCGCCAATGATGCGCGCAATGGTGGCGCCGACGAGGTCGCTGACCTTGGCCTCCATGATCTCGATACGGGCAGTGACGACCGCGCCGAGATCGCCGCCGAAACTTTCTAGAAAGGCCTTTGCTTCATCGGCGTTGGCCTGTCTCTGCGCCTCGAGCGCTGCCTGGTGGGCGATGGCAAGGCGGGCTTCAAGGGCGGCTTCGGCATCGATGACCGCTTCGGCGATCAGCGCGCCGATGTCGGCCTGCGGCGCCGACGTCTCCGGCCTTGGCTCGGCCATGGCGGCGAGCGAGGGCTGGCCGGCACGCTGGCTGCGTGCGCCGAAATCCGGCAAAAGGTCGAAAAGCGCTGCCGAGGCCATGGTCTATACCGCTGCTTCCTGGGCCGCCCATTTGCGCAGGATCTGCGCGGTGCGCTCCTCATTGATGTCGACCATGCGGGCAAGCCGCTCCTGCGGCGCCGGCCTGATCTTCTGACGAAGATCGTCGAGTGGAGTCGGGCCTGGGCGGCTGCCGGGCAAGGCAGCCGGCGCCTGTTCGGCGCTGGCGGCTTCGGGTGTCGGCAGTGAACGCTGGACGTCGTCGAAGCTCGGACCGGCAAGTGCCGGCGTCGGCCGCGCGCTCAGCGCGGTGGCCATCGGCCTCAGGCCGAAGAAGGCGACCAGGAACACCACGACGATGAAAGCGCCGGCGTTGATCATCGTACCGGCATGGGTTCCGATCGACGCCATTATGCCCGGCTGTTCGACCGCCTCGCCGTCGAGCCCGTCGATGAACTCGACGGCCGAGACATCGATGATGTCGCCGCGCTTGTCGTCGAAGCCAGTGGCCGAAGCCACCATCTTCTGGATGTCGGCAACGCGCTTGGCGATCTGCTCGGGCGTTGCGTCCTTGCCGAGGATGGTCATCAGCCGCTGCTGATTGACGACGACGGCGATCGACATCTTGGTGACGGAATAGCCGTTCGAGACTGTGGCGATCTTCTTGGAGTTGATCTCGTAATTGGTGATCTCCTCCTTGCGATCATTCTCCGATGACGTCTGCGGACCATCGGTGCTGGTCGCCTGGGTCTCGGGCAGGTTCTGCTCGACGGTGGCCGGGGTCGAGGCCTGCCTCTGATTGCTGTTTTCGTTGGCGCGCACCGACTGCACGGAACGCTCCACGCGTGACTCCGGATCGAAGATCGTCTCTTCGGTCTGGCGGGTGTCGGTGTTGACATCGGCCTTGACGCTGGCGCGGAAATTGTCGGGGCCGAGATAAGGCGTCAGCGCGCGGCGGATGTTGTCGCCGATCTGCGCCTCGACGGTCTGCTCGACGCCGAGCGTGCGGGCAGCACTTGTGTTGGAGGGATCGTCGCCGGCGGCGAGAAGGTTGCCGTTGGAATCGAGCACGGTAACCTTGTCGGCCGACAGGCCCGGCACGGCGGCGGCGACGAGATGGCGGATCGACATGGCGCTCTTTTCGGCGTCGATGCCGGAATAGCGGATGACCACCGAGGCGGAGGGTTGCTGTTCGTCGCGGCGGAAATTGGCGCGCTCGGACATGACGATGTGAACGCGGGCGGCCTTGATGCCGGATATCGACTGGATGGTGCGGGCGATCTCGCCTTCCAGCGCGCGCACGCGGGTGATCTGCTGCATGAAGGAGGTCAGGCCAAGAGAACCGACATTGTCGAACAGTTCGTAGCCGGCATTGGCGCTGGTCGGCAGGCCCTTTTCGGCGAGCAGCATGCGCGCCTGCGCGGTGGTGCCGGCCGGCACCAGCACGGAGGTGCCGTCGGAGCCGACGTCGAAGCCGATGCCGGCTTCGCCGAGCACCAGGCCGATCTGGTTCACGTCGGAGCGATCGAGCCCGACATAGAGCGTCTCATAGGCCGGGCGGTTGAGATAGACCGAGCCGATGCCGATGACGGCCATCACCAGCGCGGCAATGCCGGCCAGCATGGCAAGGCGCCTGACGCCAAATGCCCTGAGATTCGAGATGATGCTCTGGATCTGTTGCGGCACGATTCAAGCGCTCCCAGCATGATATTCCGTGGGAACACTAGACCGCGAAGCTTGTGCGAAGATGATAGAGCATGTCGCCCGGAAGTGTGCAGCGGTTCCGGGTCAACGACATGCGTCAAAACACAGCCACAAAGCGAAAGGGCCGCGCTGTCGGCGCGGCCCTTCAATTCAAGAAGGAGAAAGCCGGGTCAGGCTTACTGCTTGAACAGCGCCAGGATCGACTGCGAGTTGCCGTTGGCGATCGACAGCGACTGGATGCCGAGCTGCTGCTGGACCTGTAGGGCCTGCAGCCGCGTCGATTCCTTGTTCATGTCGGCGTCGACCAGCGCGCCGACGCCCTTGTCGATCGAGTCCGACAGGTTCGACAGGAAGCTCTTCTGGGTATCGATGCGCGACTTGGCGGCGCCGAGATAGGCAGCGCCCGTGGACAGCTTGGCAAGCGCCGTTTCAACGGCGCCAAGTGCGGTGTCGATGGCTGCCGGAAGGACCTGGGTTGTGCTGGGATCGAAGAAGGTCGTCGCCAGCAGAGCGCCGACGATGCCGCCGGTGCCGGGAAGATCGAGGACCTGCGTGTCGGCCGCCTTGACGTCGATGGTGTCGATGGCGACGGTCGTGCCGGTGCGGTTATAGGACGCGACGATCTTCAGGTCGGAGGTCGCAGCAGCGTCGTTCTGCAGCAGGTTCGAGCCGGCATAGGAGGCGTTGGTGACCGACGACTTGATCTGGTCCTGGATAGCCTTGATCTCAGTGGCGATCTTCTGCTGGTCGTCCTTGCTGGCGCTGCGTGCAGTGACCAGCTTGGCCTTGATCAGGTCGACCTGGTCCTTGATGTCGGTGATGGCGGTGTAGGCGGTGTCGACCTTGCCGGCGCCGAGGCCAAGCGCGTCCTGAACGGCCGAAAGCGCCTTGTTGTCGGACTTCATCGTGGTGGCGATCGACCAGTAGGCGGCGTTGTCGCTGGCGGTGGCGACGCGGTAGCCGGTCGAAATGCGTGACTGGGTGGTTTCAAGCTGCTTGTTGGTGTTGTTCAGGCTCTGCAGCGCGGTCAGAGCCGAAGCGTTCGTCATGATGCTAGCCAAGATATTTACCCCTTTTCAAACACTGGCGTGTCCCGAACACGCCGGATCAACTTCATCAAGGGGGTAGGCATAAGCCCATCGACCGTATGGTCTGCCCGCCATGGAATGGTTAACCATGACTACCGGGATATGGTTAACGGCCTGTTAAACCAAGCCATTCAGGGCGCTGGCCAAGAGCAAAAATCGGCAGCCATTCAGCAAGACAATCAACAGCCGCAAAAAGAAATCGGGCCGCGCTGTTGGCGCGGCCCGACGGATGGTGTCAGTCGTAATGTCGAGAGATCAGCCGCGGAAGAGCGACAGGATCGACTGCGAGTTGCCGTTGGCGATCGACAGCGCCTGGATGCCGAGCTGCTGCTGGACCTGAAGGGCCTGCAGACGGGTCGATTCCTTATTCATGTCGGCGTCGACCAGAGCGCCGACGCCCTTGTCGATCGAGTCCGACAGGTTCGACAGGAAGCTCTTCTGGGTGTCAATGCGCGACTTGGCGGCGCCGAGCGAGGCAGCGCCGGTGGACAGCTTGGCAAGCGCGGTTTCAACAGTGCCGAGCGCGGTGTCGATGGCGGCGGGGGTAACCGCCGTGGTGCTCGGGTCGAAGAAGGCAGCGGCGAGCAGGCCGCCGACGATGCCGCCCGTGCCGGCGACATCGAGAACCTGCGTATCGGCAGCCTTGACGTCGATGGTGTCGATGGTGACGGTCGCGCCGGTACGGTTGTAAGCCGCAACGATCTTCAGGTCGGACGCAGCGGCAGCGTCGTTCTGCAGCAGGTTCGAGCCGGCGAAGTTGGCGTTGGCGACCGAGGACTTGATCTGCGCCTGGATGGCGTTGATTTCGGTCGCGATCTTCTGCTGGTCTTCCTTCGAGGCGCTACGGGCAGTGACCAGCTTGGTCTTGATCAGGTCGACCTGGTCCTTGACGTCGTTGATGGCGGTGTAGGCGGTGTCAACCTTGCCGGCGCCGAGGCCGAGGGCGTCCTGCACGGCCGAGTTGGCCTTGTTGTCGGACTTCATCGAGGTCGCGATCGACCAGTAAGCGGCGTTGTCGGAAGCGGTGGCAACGCGGTAGCCGGTCGAGATGCGGGCCTGCGTCTGCTCGAGGGATTTGTTGGTGTTGTTCAGGCTCTGCAGCGCGGTCAGCGCCGAGGCGTTCGTCATGATACTGGACATGGCTACTCGTACCTTGATTTTTACAGGGTGTTTTTGACATACCGGCTTTTCCGGTATGACGGAGCGGCATCATGCCAATGATCGTGAGACCCGATCACCCGCCATCTGCGAGCAATATGCGGGCAAGTCCCTACCAAAGGGCTAAACGGGACGGTTAACCGGAAATATATTGCATAAAATTTTAGCAAGGCGCCAAGGGCGCGCGGACGGTCAGGTGAAGGAGCGCACCAGGCTGCCGACAAGCAGGTTCCAGCCGTCGATGAGGACGAAGAACAGGATCTTGAAGGGCAGCGAAACGACGGTCGGCGGCAGCATCATCATGCCCATGGCCATGGTGATGGTGGCGACGATCAGGTCGATGACGAGGAACGGCAGCACGATCAGGAAGCCGATCTCGAAGCCGCGGCGGATTTCGGAGATCATGAAGGCCGGCACCAGGATGCGCAGGTCGACGGTGTCCCTGGCAACGACCTGGCCGCGTTCGCGGGCGAGATCGGCGAACAGGTCGAAGTCCTTGTCGCGGACATTGTGCAGCATGAAGGTGCGGAACGGGTCCGAAATCTTTTCGAACGCCTCGGTCTGGCTGATCTGGTTGTCCATCAGCGGCTTGACGCCGGTGTTCCAGGCCTGGTCGAAGGTCGGCGCCATGACGTAGAAGGTCATGAACAGCGACAGCGAGATCAGGATCAGATTGGCCGGCGTCGACTGCAGGCCGATGCCGGCGCGCAGGATCGAGAAGGCGATGACGAAGCGGGTGAAGCTCGTCACCATGATCAACAGGCCCGGCGCCACCGACAGCACGGTGATCAGACCGAACATCTGGATGATATAGCCGACGGTGGCGCCGTCGGCCTTGCCGATGCCGCCGAGATCGAGCTGCTGGGCGGCGGCGACAGAGGTGGCGGCGACGACGATCGCGGCGGCGAGGACGAGTTTTCTCATTCGAGCAGCAATGTCCTGATCAGAACCTGTTTGGCATGGCCACCGCTGCGGACTGCGGCGCGCTCCTCGAGGTCGGCTTTCAAATGCTGGTAGCCGCTGGCGCCTTCGATCTGATGCATCTTCAGGGTGCGGACCATGGCAAGCAGGTCCTGGTGAATGCTTTCGGTAAGTTCCGGCGGCTGCGGCGCATCGTAGACCACCGACGCTTCCAGCCTTATCCAGGTGTCAGCAGGCGAAGCCAGATTGGTGGTGATCGGCGCCAGCTGGACAAGCGTCGGCCCGGTGCCGGGAGCATGTTCGGCCGCCTTGCTCGGTTGCTCGGCATTGGACTGGTTCTCCGGTGCGGCGGGCACAGGCACCGGTCCCCCGACGCCCTTCAGATAGCCGCCGGACATCCAGCCCATGCCGATCGCGGCGCCCGTCACCGCCAGCAGCATCGCAAGCTGGATGACAAGCGACGGGCCCTTTTTTTGCTGAACCTGTTCGACATTTGCCACGGCGCCGTTCTCCAGTCCTAAAAGGGGAGAACTTGGTCGAGGATCTGCTGACCGTAAGCGGGCTGCTGGATTTCGCTGACGCGGCCGCGGCCGCCATAGGAGATGCGCGCCTCGGCGATGCGTTCATAAGAGATGGTGTTTTCAGCGCCGATATCGGATGGACGCACCATGCCGGCGATGGTCAGCACTCTGAGCTCGTAATTGACGCGCACCTCCTGTGAGCCCCGGATCATCAGATTGCCGTTGGGCAGGACTTCGGTGACGACGGCGGCGACGTTGAGCTCGAGGTTCTCCGAGCGCTTGATTTCGCCGTCCGCATTGGTTTCGGTGGTGGAGCTCAGCCCCGCGTCGCCCTTGCCGCTGGTGGTGGCACCTTCCCATCCGAGGTTGACGTCATAGCCGAGCTTGCGCCCGGCGGTGCGGCTGCGATCGTTCTGGTTCTTGAAGTTGGCCTTGTCGTTGAGCTTGATCCTGACGGTCAGGATGTCGCCGTCGCGCAGCGCGCGCGGGTCGGTGAACAGCCGGCTCTGGCGGTCGTCCCACAGCGAGAATTTCTTCACCGGCGCGGCTGGCGTTTCGGGATAGGAGTAGGGCGCATTGACGCTGCCGGTAATGCCGGTGCCGACCGGCGACAGCGCCGGCTCCCTGCCGATCTCCCTGGGGTCGGAGGCGCATCCGGCAAGTGAAGCCGTGGCGACCAGGGCGAGAATATGCGACTTCATGACGGATCTACCCTTCGGGCCGCGCTGGCCATGATGCCGGTGAGCGTGGCCGCTGCCTTCTGGTCCATTTCGTTGAGAATGACGCCGGCTTTGCGCGAATCGAGTTTCATCAGGATGGCGGCGGCGAGATCGGCGTTGACCATGGCCAGGCGCTCGGCCGCGGCATCCGGTTTCATGCCGGCATAGATCTTGACGACGCCATCCTCGGCGCGGGCCAGGAAGACTTCACGCCGCTTCAGCCATTGCTCGTATTCGGCGCGCTTGTCGTCCAGCGCCTTCATGCGCAGGTCGATGCCGGCCTGCAGCTGCTTCAGCTCTTCGGCCTGCAGCGCGTAGCGGCGGTCGCGGGCGGCGTCGGCGATGTTGGAGCAGAAGCGCTGGATCTCGCTTTCATCGGGCACCTTCTCGCGGACCAGCTGCTGCACTGCCGCCGGCTGTTGCCCGCCAGGCAGAACCTGCCGCACCGCTTCTTCCGCGCGGACAGTGCCGCCGGCAAGGACGGTGGCGGCGATGACGCAAGCTGCCAAGGCTGCGCTGCGGCGGTGCTGCTTTTGGGAAAAGAAATCGATCATCGGCATGGTCTATTGGAGAACCAGATCGGCCTGCAAAGCGCCGGCCGACTTGATGCCTTGCAAAATGGCAATGATGCCGTCCGGCTTGACGCCGAGACGGTTGAGGCCCGACACCAGCGTTTCGAGGTTCGGTCCGTCGAGCACATTGACGCGGGCGTCAGGCCGCGTGGCATCGATGGTGGTGAAGGGTTCCTCCGCTGTCACGCCCTTGGAGAACGGTTCCGGCTGGACGATCTTCGGCTGTTCGGTGATCCGCACGGTGAGCGTGCCGTGGCTGATCGCCACCCGCGAGATCTTGACCTCGTTGCCGATGACGATGGTGCCGGTGCGTTCGTCGATGACGACGCGTGCCGGCGTGTCGGTCTCGACCACCAAATTCTCGATCTCGGCGTAGAAGCGCGCCGCCGAAACATTCTTCGGCCGCCTGATCTGCACGGTGCGTGCATCGCGCTCCGCCGCCACGCGCATGCCGAAGCGTTGCGAGGTGTAGCCGTTGATGGCGTCGGCGATGCGGACGGCAGTGGAGAAATCGGGGTTGCGCAATTGCAAGGTGAGCAGCGCCTGGTCCTCGAATTCGGCGCGCACAGTGCGCTCGACGATGGCGCCGTTGGGCACGCGGCCGGCCGTCGGCACGCCCTGCGTCAGCTTTTCGGCATCGCCTTGGGCAGTGAAGCCGGAAACGATGACCGAGCCTTGCCCGACAGCATAGATCTCGCCATCGGCCGCCTTCAGTGGCGTCATTATCAGCGTGCCGCCGGCAAGCGATGTGGCGTCGCCCATGGAGGAGACGTCGATGTCGATGCGGGCGCCCGACTGCACGTAAGGCGGCATGTTGGCGGTGACGATGACGGCGGCGACGTTCTTGGCCCGCGCGCTGCCGCCTTCGGTGGCGATGCCGAGATTTTCGAGCATGGCGCGGATCGACTGTTCGGTGAAGGGCGAATTGCGCAGGCTGTCGCCCGATCCGGCGAGGCCGATGACGAGGCCGTAGCCGACGAGCTGGTTGTCGCGCGAAGCCTGCAGCTGCGCAATGTCCTTGATGCGCGATGCGACCTGGCCGGGTGGCAGAGAGCCTGGGCCGTTGGAGACCCTGAACATGCGGTTGGTGGTGGCCGGATCGTATTCGGGATCGACAATAGCGCCGCCATTCTGGCCGGCAAGATCGCGCTTTTGCTTCGGCGTAAGACCGTCGGCCAGCACCGGCTGCAGGCCGACAACGGCCGCGAGCAGAAGGGCAGCTCCGCGTCTCATGACGCGCTGACCCGGATGGTGCCGTCAGCCATCACCGTGCCGGAAAAGATCTTGCCGCTGTCTGTGTTGCGGACCTTTATCAAATCGCCGGCGGCACCCGGCTGCAGCGACACCGCCGTGGCCGAAATGGTGAGGTCGCCGGCGATGAAATAGACCTGCACGTCGGCGCCCTGTTCGACCAGCCAGGCGTCGCGGATGGCGGCGACCGGGATATAGCGGCCGGGCAGCAGCGTGCGCTTGGCGACCTTGCCCTGGAGTTCCATGGCCTGCGTGGCGACCGCATCCGGCCTGTGCTTTCCGGGGAGCAGCGTCACCGGTTTCAGCGCGCCGGTATCGATCATCTCGCCGGGATAGATAACCCGGTTGGGGATCAGAACGATCTCGCCGGTCGCCTGACTGCTCGCGACCTGGGTGCTGGTCTGCTGGTCTGCGCTCTCCTGGGCAAACGCCGGCACACCGCCGGCCACCAGCGCCAGGATCAGCGCGGTGCGGCAAAGCGCGGAGCGGAAGGCCGGAGAGACCATCAAATCTTACCTGATGTTCTTGGACACGACGGAGGCCATGTCGTCGGCGGCCTGGATGACCTTGGAGTTCATCTCATAGGCGCGCTGCGCCGAGATCAGCTCGGTGATTTCCTTGACCGGATCGACGTTGGAGCCCTCGAGATAACCCTGCTCGACTGAGGCGAAGCCGGGATCGCCGGGCACGCCGACATTGGCCGGGCCGGAGGCCGGCGTCTCCTGGAACAGATTGTCGCCGAGCGGCGCCAGGCCTGCTTCATTGGCGAAGTTGGCGAGCTGCAGCTGGCCCAGCAGCTGGAGGTCGGTCTGGCCGTCGATGCGGGCAAAGACCTGGCCGGTCTTGTTGACGACAACTTCGATGGCATCGGTCGGCACGGTGATGGCCGGGATGACATTGGCGCCGTCGACGGTCACCAGCTGGCCGGTGGCGTTGGTGTTGAAGGCGCCGGCGCGGCTGTAGAGTGTGCCGCCGTCGCCGCCCTCGATCTGGAACCAGCCGCGGCCCGTCAGCGCCATGTCGAAACTGTTGCCGGTCGAGGTCAGTTCGCCCTGCGTATGGACGTTGCGCACCGCCGTCGTCTTGACGCCGAGGCCGATCGACACGCCTTCCGGCACAAGCGATGAATTGGAGCGGTTGGGCACGCCCTGCGTGCGGTCGACCTGGTAGAGCAGGTCGGAGAATTCGGCGCGCGCGCGCTTGTAGCCGGTGGTGTTGATGTTGGCGATGTTGTTGGCGATAACTTCCAGATTTGTCTGCTGGGCATTCATGCCGGTCGCTGCGATGGCGAGTGCTTTCACGGCAAGTTCTCCTCAGATGCCCATACGGCTGATTTCGAGATAGGCGGAGACGACCTTGTCGCGAATGGCGATCGTGGTCTGCAGGGCCTGCTGGGCGCTCATGACGGCGTCGACGACCTGGCGGGTGTCGGCGTCGCCCCTCAGCGCCTGGATCGACACCTGCTCGGCATTCTGCAAGGTGTTGACGGTCTTTGAAGCAGCCTGGCTCAGCGCTTCGGCGAAGGTGGTGCCGATTTCGCTGCCGGCCATCGGCGCCCTGGTGCCCTGGAACAGGTCGGTCGTGGTATCGGCGCCGCCGATCTCCGGCTTGAGGGGAAGCGATCCGATACCGCCAATGCCGCTGATCATTACTGGTTCCTCATCAGGTCGATGGTCATGGAGATCAGATCACGCGCCTGCTTGATGACCTGAAGGTTGGCTTCGTAGGAGCGGTTGGCTTCGCTCATGTCGGCCATCTCGACCAGCACGTTGACATTGGGCATCTTGACGTAGCCCTTGTCGTCGGCGGCCTCGTTGCCGGGCTGGAATTCGACGGGAAAGTCGCTGGGGTCGCGGTCGATGGAGTTGACCTCAGCCGTCGTGCCACCCGAGGCACGATCGAGTTCCGAGACGAAACTGATGGTCTTGCGGCGATAGGGGTCGGCGCCCGGGGTGTTGCCGGTCGACTGCGCGTTGGCAAGGTTTTCCGAAACGACGCGCAAACGGTCAGACTGGGCGCTGAGGCCGGACGCGGCGATCTTGAGGGCTGAGGTCAAAGCGTCCATGGTCAGCTCTTCACCGCCATCATCATCATCGAATGGAAGGCCTTGACGATCGCGGTGTTGAGTTCAAACGAGCGGCGGACCTCGCCGGCCTTCATCAGTTCGTTCTCGACCACGACCGTGTTCTTCGAGGGCATGATGGCGCCGGTCGTCTCTTCTGGCTTGACCGTGAAGCCGGCATTGGTGGCGGCAGTGCCGAGGTGGCCTGCCTGGGTGGCGGTCAGCGACACTGCCGTGCGGTCGAGCACCTTCTCAAACGGCTCGACATCGCCGGCGGTGTAGCCCGGCGTGTTGACGTTGGCGATGTTGCCGGCAATGGCGGACTGGCGCACCGACAGCCATTGCGACTGCTTGGCGGCGAGATCGAAAAGATTGACGGGCTCCATGGGGATCTCCAGGCTGGTACGTACAAGACTAGGCTGCCAGTCTTGCGCGGACCTTGCGCGGGCCAGGCGTAAGCCGGTGTGCCGCTATTTGGAGAGTTCGATCACCTGGTCGGTGCTGGTGACCATGACCCACTTGCCGCCGCGTTGCTCGATCGACGAGACGACGCTGGAGTCGGGCAGCTTCGAGCCGCGCTGGACAATCCACAGGCCGGCATCGTCCTCGATCATGGCGCGGCCATTGGCGACATGAACCATGCGAAATTTGGGATCCGCCGGGAAGGGCTGCTCGTCGACGCCGGGAGGCTGGGTCTTGTCCCCGGGGTCCTGCAGCGTGCCGGTGGCGAACAGGTCGACATCGGGAACATCGTTTGCCGTCAGCGGCTGACCGCTGTTCTCCATCTGCGAGCCGCCGCTGACCCGCCCTGCATTGGTGCCGCTGCCGCCGAACTTGATCGCCTGCACGCCGAACTGGTCCTGATTGAAGAAGATATACCAGGGAAACAGCGCGCAGATCAGGCCAAGCGTGATGCCGAGCGCGGCAAAGACGATATCGCTGCGGCGGTCGGATTTCTTGTCGAGCCTGGGATATTGCGGCCTTGGCGGCTGCGGCCATTCGGTGACCGGGAACAGCCCGTCGAGAAGCGAGTCACGACTGGTCTCGATCGCTTCTTTGGGGCCGGCGCGAGGGGTCCTTGGCAATTCAGGCTTGACGACGCTGGGCAAGGCAGGCTCGGCCAAGCGAGGCACAGTGGACTCGACTACGCTGGCTACCCTGGGCAAGAATGGCCTGGCGGCCCTGGCCAGAATGGCCTCAGCCTTGGCGGCCTTGTCGAGATCGGCCTTTGCCCTGACAGCTCTCGCTTCGTTGGCCCGGGCTTCCTCGGCGGCACTGGCCTCTGCGATCATCTCGCGCAAAAGCCGCTCGGTGTACTGAAGCTCAGTCTCCTGCATCGACACTTTGCTTGCCTTTCAGATGACGGGCGAGGTCGGAGAATGCGTCGCTCGAGGCGCGATCCCTGGGCGACTGCGTCAGCGCCTCGTAGATCAGCGGCGCCTGGCGCACGGCAATATCGAGCTCGGCATCGGCGCCGCCCTGATAGGCGCCGAGCAGGCGGATGTCGCGCGTGTCCTCGAAGCGCGAGATCATCGACTTCAGCCTGGTCACCAGCATGCGTTGCTCGGGGCTCCATGCCTTGTCGGCGAGGCGCGAGATCGACGACAGCGGATTGACCGGGGGGTAGCGGCCCTGTTCGGCAATGGCGCGGTCGAGCACGACATGGCCGTCGAGGATGCCGCGTACCGAATCGGCGACCGGGTCGTTGTGGTCGTCGCCGTCGACCAGCACCGAGATGATGGCAGTGATTGATCCCTGTCCTTTGATACCGGGGCCTTCAGCGCCCGGGCCAGCGCGTTCGAGCAGCTTGGGCAGATCGGTGAAAACCGAAGCGGGATAGCCGCGGGCGACCGGCGGCTCGCCGGTGCCGGTCGCTACCTCGCGCAGCGCATGGGCAAAGCGGGTAATCGAATCCAGCACCAGCAGCACGCGATGGCCCTGGTCGCGAAAATGTTCGGCAACGCGCATGGCGGTATCCGGCGCGCGCCGGCGCATCATGGCGCTCTCGTCGCTGGTAGCGACGACGGCGACCGTCTTGGCCATGCTCTCTGCGCCGATCGTGTCTTCGAGGAATTCGCGTACCTCGCGGCCGCGCTCGCCGATCAGCGCCACGACCACGGTGTCGAAGGCGTCGGCGCCGGCCAGCATAGCGAGCAGCGTCGACTTGCCGACGCCGGAACCGGCAAAGACGCCGAGGCGCTGGCCGAGGCAGAGCGGCGTGAAGATGTCGATGACCTTGACCCCGGTCGTGAAGGCGGTGCCGACGCGCTGCCGCGCCATGGCGCCGGGCGTTGTGCCGTCGCCGCTCGCAGCCTCGCCGATCCTGATCAGCGGCGGGCCGCCGTCGATGACGCGGGTCAGCGCGTCGATGGCGCGCCCGCGCCACGAAGCATGCGGCGTTACCGTCAGCGGGCCGCGGCGAAACACGGCGTCGCCGATGCCGGCGTCGGCGCTGCGTTCGAAAGGGGCGATGACGACTTCGTCGCGGCCGATCCTGACGATCTCGCCGCGGCGCGTGCCGGCATTGCCGCGCTGCTCGACGAGGTCGCCAAGCCTGGCGACTTCAGACAGGCCGCGCACCTTGTAATGCGTTGGCGAAACCTCCGAAACACGGCCGCCGCGCCGCAGCAACGTCTCGGTGTCATCGAAGCGGCGCCAGATCCGCTCCAGCGCAGCCAGCCGGTTTTCCGGTGCTGTCTCCGGTTGCCGTTCAAGCGCGCGTATCGATGATTTGCTGCTCGACATGCTGCTACGACTTGGAGCCGAGCGTCTTGATGGCGTCGTCGGTCGAGGCGTCGGTCTGGCGCATCAGCGCAGCGGTGTTCTCGAAGGCGCGCTGGACCATGATCAGGCGCGTCATTTCGAGCACCGGATTGACGTTGGATTCCTCGACATAGCCTTGCGCGACGCCGAGATCGGAACGGTCCGTGACCGGCTCCGGCGCACGCGCGGGCACGATGCCAGAATTGCCGTAGCGGACGAAGTTCGGACCGGGGTCGAAATTGAACAGGCCGATGGCGCCGACAAGCTTGTCGCCTTGGCGCAGCGAGCCGTCGGCGCCCGCCTTGGGCGGACCGTCGCGCGGGTCGAGCTGGATCGGCGCACCGCCGGCGTCGAGCACCGGATGGCCTTCGAGCGACATCAACTCGCCGTTCTCGTTCATCGAAAAGCGTCCGTCGCGCGTCATCACGGTGCCGGCCGGGGTGTCGATGCCGAACCAGGCATCGCCCTGGACGGCGAAGTCGAACGGGTTGCCGGTCTGCGTCATCGCGCCATGCGCGCCGGACAAATAGGTCTTGCCGGAGGAGGCGAAGGACACCGATTTGGGGCCGCTGCCGGAGACGACATCCTCGAACTTCACGCCGGTGGCGCGAAAGCCGATGGTCGAGGCGTTGGCGACATTATCGGCGATGGTGTCGAGACGGCGCTCAAGCGCGATCTGCGAGGAAAGGGCGACGTAAAGGCTGTCCTGCATGGTGTTCTCAGAATCTCAGTTTCTGCATGGCCATCATCAGATCGGTCGAGATGCCGACGGTGGTCGGCTGCGCAAACAGCACGCCGATCGATGTCTGGGCGGTCGAGGTCGGATGATTGATTTCCCAAAGGCTGGTGAAGCGGGTGAGGAATTTCTCGAGCTTGGCCGGGTCGGTGAAATCGGTGAGGTCGAGCTTTGCCTCGAAGGCCTGCGCCTGCTTGTCGATATCTGCGGCAGCGAAGGAATCAGGCAGGCCGATGGCGGTGCGTACCACGCTGGCCAGGGCCGTGTCGGCCAGCACGTCGTACCAGTTGGTGATGGTCGAGGCCTTGCGCTCGAAATAGAGCGCCAACCGCACGCCCTCATTGGTCTTGCCGGCGTCTTCTTCCAGGGTCTGGCGCATGTATTTGTCGACCACCGGCTGCTGCGACGGGCTGCGGGTCGTTGCCGCTTCGCCGTAGGCCTCGAAATTCAACGAGGTGGCGAGCCTGGCATAGGCCTTGTTGGAGAGCTTGTTGGCGACACTGGCGGGATCGCGGACACCGCCCTCAAGGACATCACGGACGAGATCCTTGTTGGTGGTCGCCGGATCGAGCCCGCTTGCGGACAGAGCATAGTTATAAAGGCGGCTGTCGGCCATCAGGTCGTCGACCGATTTCACCTTGGTGATGTTGGCGAGGTAGTAGCTGGTCTCGGCCTGGACGGCGTCCGCATTCGGCTTGATGAGGCCAAGACTGGACTCGGTCGTGTAGAGCTTCGGCGTGGTCTTCAGCACCGCGTCGCGCGTGGTCGTCTGATCGCCATACTGGGCAAAATCAAAGGCGCTGACGAAGTTGGCGTAGCTCTTGTCGGTCAACAAATTGGCGGGACTCAACGGATCGGTGACGCCGCCATTGACCATGGTGCGGATCTGCTTCGTCGTCTGGGTCGATGCATCAAGCCCATAGGCAGCCATGGCGAAGGTCAGCAGGCGCTTGTCCTTCAGCAGGTCTTCGATGGACTTCACCTTGGAGATGTTGGCTGCGTAGTAGTCGGCCTCGCCCTTGATGTATTGCGCGGTCGGCTTGACGAGCAACAGTCCGGTTCCGCCGATCACAGCCTTCGGCACCGCCTGCTGGACGGCGTCGCGCGCCGTAGCCTGGTCGCCATATTGGGCAAAGTCGAAAGCCGCGACGAAAGCCGCATAGCCCTTGTTTGTCGACGTGTTTGCGGGGCTGTTCGGGTCGGTGACGCCGCCTTCCAGCATGGCCCGCACGGTCGCAGCCGGCTCGGCGTCGGCGTCCAGGCCGAACGCGGCCATCGCATAGGTGAGCAGGCGATCGTTGCCCATCAGGTCGTCGATCGATTTTACGTTGGAAATGTTGCTCAGGTAGTACGAGGTTTCGCCCTTGTAGTAGGTGAAGCCGTTCTGCGAAGGGCCGACCGAGACCTGGAGACCATAATTGTTGGTCACGCCCTGCTGTGCCGAATTGTAGCTCGTGGCATTAGGGCCCAGGGCGGCGAAATTGAAGGCCGACACGAACTCGGCATAACGCTTGTCGCTCAGTTTGTTGGCGAAGCTGTCGGAATCCGACACCCCTTCCTTCAGGGCTTTGACCATGAAGGCCTTGGCGTAAGCCATGTCGCCGAGACCGAAGGCCTTCATGGCATATTTGAACAGCCGGTCGTTCTTGACGAAATCGTCGATCGATTTCACGCTGCCGATGTTCGCGAGATAGTAGTCGGTTTCGCGCTTGGTGATCGGCTCCGCCTCGATGCGGTCGATCGCCTTGGGGATGTCCCTGGCGATGAGCTGGTAGCTGGTAAAAGTGCTCAACACGACATGCCTCCGGTCGCAGCTTCAAAAGCAAGACTATGCGGACTTGCTTGCGCGAGGCTGAATCGCCTCACCTTGCATGATTCAAGCCTCACACAAGGCACGGGGGCTATCGGTTAGGCCTGACGTGATGCGGAAGGATCTGGCGTGGGCATTCTGATCGGACTTGTGGTGACGCTCGGCTGTGTTCTCGGCGGCTTCATGGCGATGGGCGGCCATCTGCATGTGCTGATGCAGCCTTGGGAAGCGGTGGTCATCTGCGGCGCCGCACTTGGAACCTTTCTCGTCGCCAACCCGATGAAGACGGTCAAGGACACCGGCAGGGGTATCCTCGAAGCGTTCAAGCAGGCGGTGCCGAGGGAGCGCGACTATCTGGAGACGTTGGGCGTGCTGCACAGCCTGATGCGCGAACTGCGCTCGAAGTCGCGCAGCGAGGTCGAGGCACATATCGACAATCCGGAGGAATCGGCGATCTTCCAGGCATTCCCGACCGTGCTCAAGAATCACGATCTGACGAATTTCATCTGCGACTACTGCCGCATCATCATCATCGGCAATGCCCGCTCGCATGAGATCGAGGCGCTGATGGACGAGGAAATCCAGACCATCAAGTCCGACAAGATGAAGGCTTACCACGCGCTTGTGGCGGTGGGCGATGGTCTGCCGGCGCTCGGCATCGTCGCCGCCGTGCTCGGCGTGGTCAAGGCGATGGGCGCGCTCGACCAGTCGCCCGAAATCCTCGGCGGCCTGATCGGCGCTGCCCTTGTCGGAACCTTCCTCGGCATCTTCCTGTCCTATGCGGTGGTCGGGCCGGTCGCCACCAAGATCAAGACGGTGCGCGAGAAGAAGAACCGCCTCTATATCATCGTCAAGCAGACGCTGCTTGCCTACATGAACGGCGCCCTGCCGCAGGTGGCCATCGAGTTCGGTCGCAAGACCATCTCGTCCTATGAGCGGCCGACGATCGATGCCGTCGAGCAAAGCACGATGAACACAGCTTCCGCCGAGAAGAAAGCGGCTTGAGCCATGCATGACGACAGACAGGACCGCACGCCGTCATGACAAGTCCTGGCAGCCCCTCGCAAGCCCGCTCGCTGATCATTGAGCGTCTGGTCGGTGACAGCGGTGAGGCCGCTCATGTCATCGGCACCGGGCGCTCGATGGGCGAGCGCGCCCTGCCGCTGCTGCAGAAGAGCCTGGCCGGCGAACTCGGCGCACCGGTCACCGTCGACCTGCGCGCGGTCGAGATCAGCCGTGTTCCCGATGCCCGCACGAATGCCGGCGATGCCTTTGCCATGGCCATCATAGCATCGCCGACGTCTTCGGATGCGATGACGCTGGTGGCAGATGCGCCGGCCATCGCCGTGATGGTGTGCGCGCTGTTCGGCGGCGATCCGGATCAGCCGGTTTCGCCGATCGAGCGCGCTCTGTCGCAGATCGAGACCGATGTTGCGACCACGGTCTTCCAGGAAGTTGCGCAGGCGTTGAACGGATCAGGCCGGCGCTCGCTCGAGCTGCGGCTGCCGGTGCCGCGGGCGCTTTCGGGCAGCGAAGCCAAGCGCCGCGTGCTGCGCGATGGCGCGGCGGTGCGCATCGTCTTCGGCATCTCGACGCCGACCGACAGCGGAACGGTCACGGTGATGATCCCGCAGCGCATCCTGCTGGCCACACGCGGTATCGCCGATGTCCACGACAGCGAAGGCACGACCTCCGACTGGCGGGCACGTTTTTCCGAAGAGGTCATGCGCTCGACGGTGACGCTCGAAGCGACCATGCCGCTGGCCCGCCTGACGCTCGGTGATCTCGCCGGTTTCGAGCCGGGCCAGGTCATCGAGTTCGAGGAAACCGCGCAGTCGCACGCCAAGCTGAGCGCGCGCGACAAGACGCTGTTTGTCTGCGAGTTCGGCAAACTCGGGCAGAACTACACCGTCCGGATCAGGCATCCTTACGATGCCGGTCAGGATTTTATCGACGGGCTCATGCCGGGCTGACGCCGGGCAAGCTCAAGCATTTGGAGACGACTGATGGCCAAGACCAAGGTGGAAGCCAATATCGACCAGCCGGACGAACAGCTCGACCGCGCCATCGAGGAATTGCGCGGTGTCCTCCAGGAGGAGGAAAAGCGCCCCGACGCCGCCTTGCGGGCTGCCACGTCCGGCGCCAATTCGAACATCATCATGAGCATCCCGGTCGATGTGCAGATCATCCTCGGCAGTACGGAAATGCCGGTGTCGGACCTGATGGCGCTGCAGAAGGGCTCGACGGTGGCGCTCAACCGGCGCATCGGCGAACCGGTCGATGTCGTGGTCAACGGCCGCAAGATCGCGCGCGGCGAAATCACCGTGCTGGAAAGCGATCCGTCGCGCTTTGGCATCAGGTTGACCGAAATCATCGCTGCCGCCAAGAGCGCCTGAGGATTAGACGACATGCGGTCTCAGCAGCGATCGGAGCTTATGCCATGACGACGCCGGTGACGCTCACGCGCCCGCAAAAGGCCGCCGCCATCCTGGTGGCGATGGGCAAGCCTTCGGCCAGCCGGCTGCTGAAATTCTTCAAGCAAGAAGAACTGAAGGCACTGATCGAAGGGGCGCGGCTGCTGCGCACCATTCCGCAAAGCGACCTCGAACGCATCGTTGCCGAATTCGAGGCCGAGTTCACCGAAGGTGCGGGCCTGCTCGATTCCGCCGACCGGATGGACACGATCCTCAATGAATCGCTGTCGCCCGAAGAGATGAGCGCCATCATGGGCGACAAGCGCTTCGAGGTTGCGCCGGAAGGACCACCGCCGATCTGGCCGGAGCTGGAAAAGCTCGAGCCGACGCGTCTGGGCACGTTCCTTGCCGCCGAGCATCCCCAGACCGCGGCCATGGTGCTGTCGAAGCTTGCGCCGCAGGCCGCCGCCAACATTCTGCTGACGATGGAAAAGCCGATGCGCAGCCAGATCATCAAGCGCATGGTGACGATGGCGACCATTCCGGACGCGGCGACCAGGATCATCGAGAACCAGCTGCGCGCCAGCGTGCTGGCGCAGACAGCGACCAAGGACATCTCGGCGGGACAGGCGCGCGTCGCCAGTATGCTCAACGAGATGGACAAGCCTCAGTTGGAAGAGGTCATGCAGGATCTGGAAGAGGCCGGCACGCCGGACCTCGGCGGTGTCCGCTCCAGGTTGTTTGCCTTCGACGATCTGCCGCTTTTGACGCAGAAGGCGCGGGTGCTTCTGTTCGACGGGCTGTCGACCGAACTGATTACGCTGGCGCTGCGCGGTGCACCACCCGCATTGACGGAATCGGCGCTCTCGGCGATCGGCGCACGGTCGCGGCGCATGATCGAGTCCGAGCTCGGACAGGGCTCGGAAGGCATTCAGCTTGCCGACATCATGACGGCGCGCAAGAACATCGCGGTGGCGACAATCCGGCTTTCGCGCGAGGGGGCTTTCGAACTGCCCTCATCGCAGCAGAGCGAAGCGGCTTAACGCCGAGCGCTGAATGGCTGAAGCGGCGGACAAAGACTCCAAAACCGAAGACGCGACCGAAAAGAAGATCCGCGACACCGTCGAACAGGGCAAGCTGCCCCATTCGCGAGAGGCCGCACTTCTGGCGTCCTTCATCGCCATACTGGTGTTCACCGTCTTCTACGCCAAGGACGCGGTCGTTGATCTCGGCATGTTCCTGTCGATGTTCCTGGAAAAGCCCGAGGCGTGGCCGATGGACACCGAGACCGACGTCATCGCGCTCTACAAGACCGTGATGATGGAGATCGGCCATGCCGTTGTCAGCCTGCTGGCGCTGCTGGTGGTGGCCGGCATCGGCGCCTCGGTGCTGCAGAACATGCCGCAATTCGTCGGCGAGCGGATCCGGCCGCAGCTGTCGCGCATCTCGATAGCCAAAGGCTGGACCAGGATGTTCGGCATTCAGGGCTGGGTCGAGTTCCTGAAATCGCTGGGCAAGCTCGGCTTCGCCAGTATCGTGCTCTACTTCACGCTGTCGCAGGACTACCGCCAGCTCCTGGCCGGCATGATCACCAACCCCGTCGCTTTCGGCCTCGTCATCAAAAGCATCACCGTCGACATATTGGTGGCGATCGTCTTCGTCATGGGGCTGATCGCGGCGGTCGACGTCGTCTGGTCGCGCTTCCACTGGAAGCAGGATCTGCGGATGACCAAGCAGGAGGTCAAGGACGAGTTCAAACAGTCCGAGGGCGACCCGATCATTAAGTCCCGGCTGCGCTCGCTGGCGCGTGACCGGGCGCGCAAGCGGATGATGACGGCGGTGCCGCGCGCGACGCTGATCATCGCCAATCCGACGCACTTTTCCATCGCGCTCAGATATGTCCGCGACGAGGATTCAGCACCCCAGGTGCTGGCCAAGGGCCAGGACCTGGTTGCGCTCAAGATTCGCGAGATCGCCAAGGAGCACAACATCCCGATCTTCGAGGACGTGGCGCTCGCCCGCTCCATGTACAAGCAAGTTTCGGTTGATAGCGTGATCCCGTCGCAATTCTACCAGGCCGTCGCCGAACTGGTGCGGATCGTCTACTCCAAAAAGGCTGAGCGGAGACAAATTTCATGAACCGCCAACCGCACGCAAAATCCCGCGAACTCATCGTTGCCAAGGCCATCGAGCAGGTGGTCGACGAGTTGCGGCTGATCGATGTCGCCGACTACATCGCCTTCATCCGGCTTGAGCATTTCGCTTGCCTGTCGGATCTGGTGGATTCGGCGGTGGAGCTGTTCTTCCTGCCGGGCACGCTCAGGCTCGGCCATGGCGGAGAGGCACATGTCGACTGGAGCGGCAGCCCGCGCATCGTGCTCGATCTCGAGCTTCGGCCGCCGGGCGTCACCGTCTATTTCCAGCTGACGCTGAGCGAGGAGAGGTCTTCGGTCGCGGTCAACTATGTGTCGTTCGAGAAGCCCGGCGAAGACCCCGAGCACAACACCGCCTTGCTGGAGACGGTCATCGAAGAGGCGCGCATTCGCCGGACCGAGCCGCTCGCCTATCGATGATCTTTTGTCTTATCCCAATCGCCGGACGCGGCTTTGATCACTCGATCAGACCCAGGCGCAGCGCCTTGGCCACCGCCTGGTTGCGGTTGACCGCGTTGAGCTTCTGCGTCGACTGGGTGAGATACTGGTTGGCGGTGTGGACCGACAGCTTCAGCAGCCTGGCGATCTCTTCGCTGGTGTTGCCGTTGGCGGTCAGCTTCAGGCACTCCAGTTCACGCTTGGAGATCGACCGCATCCGGCCGGCATCGTTCGGACGAATGCGGGCGACGGCGGCGAACAGCGAAAAACAGCGGGCGTGGATTTCGTAGAGCGTGTCCTCCGGCAAAGCGATCGTCGAGCCGAGGAACACCACCAGCCCGCAATGGCCGCGATCGGCATGGACGGGAAAGGCAATGCCGTTGGTGCCCGGCGCCAGCGGCGCCGTCCGCTCCGCCCAGGCGAGGTTCTGGAAGACGGCGTCCGAGCCGGCGATGCCGTCATCGGCCCACCAGCGCGGCGCTGTCGAGGCGCCGCTGTGGCGCACCATCTCCTCGCCATTGGCGCCGGCGATGAATTTGGTCGCAACAGCAGTGGCTGGATAGTCGGAATCGAAGCTCGGCACCAGGCGCGCCCGTTCCGGCGAGGGGCTGACGAAATAGAGGCCAAACGCCGACGCGTTGATGTCGACGGCGATCCAGCGGCAGCGGCGCACCGCGTCCGGGATGGTGACGGCATGGTGCGTCTCGGAACCGATGGAGAAGGCGCCGAACGGATTGCGCTGCTCGTTGAAAAGGGCTTCGGCCGCCGCCTTGATGTCAGCGTGTTTCAAATGATGCCGCTCCTGATCGCCGTGGCGATGGCCATAGCGCGGTTCGAGGCCGCGAATTTCTGGATGGCGTGGGTGATGTAGCTGTTGACGGTGTTGGACGAGACCCCGAGGATCACCGCGACCTCATCGGTGGTCTTACCTTCAGACACCCAGAACAGGCATTCGCGCTCGCGGTCGGACAGCGGGTCCTGCATGGCGGCGGCGGCGATCAATTGCGGGATGGCGGACAGCGCGTAGCAGCACTTCAACTGAGCCTTCATCAGCGCCGGCTGGTCGATACTGCCGGCCTCGGCCGCGGAGAAAAGCGCAAACAGCCGCTGGCGGCCGACATTGAGCCGCAATGAATAGACTTCGGCATGGCCAAGCACATCGAGCAGGCGCGCCTCTTCGCCGGTGAGCAGTCCGCCGGCGTCGGGCGCCGCGGCGGCGACCAGCGGCCTCGGGCGGATGCCAGGTGCAACGGTCAGCGGTCCCTGGGCAAGGCCGGCGATCAGCCGCTTGCCGATCAGTTCAATGGCGTCGAAGATCCAGTTGGATGAGACGATGCGGGCGTCGTTGCGATCCTGGTCGTGGACGATGGCGACGAGCATGTAGCTGTCGGCGCCGATCTCGGCGGCAAGCTGCATGAAAAAGGAGGTGAGATCGCCGCGCGATTCGAGGCGCGAGCCTAACGTATCGGATTGGAGAAGCGCGGCGGAACTGCTCATTGGATGCTTTGGTTGTATGTCATGGACGGAGTCTTTTCTTGAGCCCGGACGCTGGGGTTAGCAGCGGCCGAACTTGAAGACGCATCACGTTTACGAAGCACTCACACGGCGCGGCGGTCGCGCTGATCGCCGAATCCATTCAGGGAACGCGAAGCCGTCCGCGTCTGGTGCCGGTCATTGGCCGGAACTTGAGACTTTGGGTGGTCGCCGCGCCCCCCAAGGACCGGCTGATTCGGGTCTAATCTACCCGCAGATGAATCCGACATCAAACGCGATTTGACAAAATCAATATTATTGGACTCAAGCGACTCAGGGGCGGCTTTCGCGGCCTTTTCCGCTGCAAAAGGCCTGAAACGCCGACACGAAAAAGCCAGATGGTGTTGCGATACTGCCGTATCGAGGGCCGATCGATTCCGATAGGGTCTCGGCAGCCGGCAGGGGTGGGCATCCCTTCGGTCATACGGCGGATTTGGCGGCGCTTGCTCGCGGCCATCAGCATCGGGGGTCATGATGAAGCAGGTTTTCCTGGCGTTCACGGTGGTGCTTGCGGTTCTTGCCGGCATGGCAGCGCCCGCCAAGGCTGAGCCGACCGTTACCTATGCGCTCGACAACGGGCTGCAGGTGGTGCTGGTGCCCGACCATCGCGTGCTGAAGGTGGTGATGAACCTGCGCTACCGCGTCGGGTCGATGAATGAACCCGCGGGACGCTCGGGCTTTGCGCATCTGTTCGAACATCTGATGTTTTCCGGCACGCCGGCCTGGCCGAACGTGTTCGGCGCGCACGCCGCGCTCGGCAACGAGATCAATGCCTGGACCACCGAGGACGGCACGGTTTATTATGTCGACGGGCTGTCGTCGTCACTGCCGATGATCTTGTCGCTTGAGGCAGACCGCATGGCCAATCTCGGCCGCTCGGTGACTCAGGCCAAGCTCGATCTGCAGCGCTCGGTGGTCAAGAACGAGATGCGCCAGAACGTGCTCGACAAGGCCGGCGCATCCGGCTGGGAAGCTTTCTGGTCCGGGCTGTTCCCGAAGCCGCATCCCTATAGCCGCATGGTCATCGGCTCGGTCGCCGATCTCGATGCGGCGACGCTCGACGATGTCAGGGGTTTCTTCAACAGCTACTATCTGCCCAACAATGCGGTGCTGGTGCTGGTCGGCGACTTGGAGATCGACGACACCAAGGCGCTGATTGCCGACACGTTCGGCCGCGTGGCGCGCGGCGCCGATGTGGTGCGGCCCGCCGTGCCGGCACCGACGCAGGCCCGGCTCAAGCTGGTGCTCGAGGATCGTGTGCCAAGCCCCATCGTCGTGGTCGGCTTCAGTGGCCCGGTGGCGCAGTCGCCCGACACTGGTGCGCTCAGCATTGCCGCCGAACTGCTCGGCAACGGCGAATATGGGTTTTTGCGCAACCGGCTGGTTTCGCAGTTGGGCATTGCCACCTATGCCAGCGCGAGCTGGACCGGCGGTCTGCTCGGTGGCCGCTTTACCTTCGAGGCGGGTGCCGCCGAAGGTGTGGCGCCGGAAGCGCTGGAAAGCGCGATGAAAACGGCGTTCGCGAATTTCCTGAAGACCCCGCTCGATCCGGTCGATGTCGAGCGTGCGCGCACCGGCATCTTGCAGGCAGCGCGGCTCGGCAGCGAAGCACTGAAGGATCGCGCCGGCGTCGTCTCCTACAATGCCGACGTGCTCGGCGATGCGCAGAGCGCGCTGGTCGACGACCCGCGGGTGAAGGACGCCAGCGTGGCGGATGTCGAGGCAACGATGAAGCGGCTGTTGAAACCGGAAGATGCCAGCGTACTGATGCTGAAGCCCGGCCCGCGGGGCAGCTATCTCGATGCACTGATCGGCTCGTCCGGCACACCGCAGCCGTTCACCGCACCGGAGCGAGCGGCGATCGACATTCCGAAGCATGCGGCCGGGCAAGCGCCTTCGGCAACACTGCCCGCCATGGAAACGGCGACGCTCTCGAATGGCATCAAACTCGTCCACTACACAATGCCGGAAGCGCCGATGGTCTATGTCGCGGCCAGTGCCGCCGGCGGCTGGAACAGCGTGCCGGAAGGCAAGGAGGGATTGCTGGAGCTTGCAGCAAGCATGGCGACACGCGGGGCCGCCGATCGCGGCTCGGCTGATTTCGCCAAGGCGGCCAGCGACATCGGCGCCGGCGTCAGCCACCAGGCCGGAACGCTGACCACGATGATGACGCTTGGCGTGCCGCCGGAAAAGCTCGACCAGGGTATTGGCCTGCTCGCCGACGCGGTACTGAAGCCTCGTTTCGACAAGACCGAATGGACGGTGCTGATGGCGCAGACGGTCGACTGGCTAAACGGCCGCGAGGCGGATCTGCCCGGCGTTGCCGGCCGCATGGCAAAGGCGACGCTGATCCCGCAGGTGCCGGGCAAGGCAGCGGTGGACTGGTCGGCAAAGGCGCTGACCTCGATCTCGCTCGACGAGGCGAGGGACGCATTCAAGGCGGAGTTCACGCCGAAGGCGGTGACCTTCTACAGCGTCGGCCCGATGCCGGTCGCGACCGTCGCCGCCAGCCTTGAAAAAGCATTCGGCGCGTGGACAAGCGACACCGCCGGCTATGCCGTCGAGCCGTCGCCGGCGGCGCATTTCAACGGGGGACAGAAAGTGCTGCTGGTGCCCGAACCCGGCGCCAGCCAGTCGGCGCTGTTCGTGGCGCGGCCGGCGCCCGGCACCGACGAGAGCGAGCGCGCTGAATCGACCGCGGTCTCCAACCTGCTTGGCGCCGATTTCTCCAGCCGGCTGAATTCGGTGATCCGCGAGGAGAAGGGCTACTCCTATGGCGTGTCGAGCTATCTGATGAGCCCGATGAAGGCCGGCTCGGGATTGGTCGTGGCAACCACCGTCGAGCGCGCCAACACCGGGCCGGCGATTACCGAAATCCTGAAAGGATTTGCCGGCCTGACCACCTTGCCGGTGGCGCAGGACGAAGTCGACCGCACGGTGACTGTCTATCGCCGGGCGCTGGCTGGATCGGCCGAGACGTCGGCTGGTCTGTTCTCCTCGCTGATTGGCGCGGTCGGCAGCGGATCGACGCTGGAGGACCAGCAAACCCGCATGGCGGCGCGCACAAAGCTGACGCTCGATGCGGTTCAGAAACAGGCGCTGGCCCTGGCGTCGCTCGATCCGTCGCTGATCGTGGTGGCGGGCGACCCCGATGTGGTGATGCCGCAGCTTGCCGCGATCGGCCTCAAGGACGTCGAGATCGTCAAGCGTGACGAGGCTGGTGAAGAGACGGCGATGCGGGCGCTCGATCTTCTCGGGGGCAATCGCCAGGCGCCGCTGTCTGCCTCGCCGTGGCGGGTTGGCGATGGCGGCACGACGCGCGCGGTGCACGCCTGCGCCGGCGAAAGGGATTGCGGCGCGCAGATCCACGCCGATTGACGGGCTAAACGCGCAGCCGCCGGCCGCGTTGTAATTTTGGGATAACTTTGTTTCGGGGGAAACGATGAGCGATTCATTTCGGGAAGTAACGTCCGTCTCGTGGTTCGGGCGGATCAAGCGCGCGGTCGGCGGGGTCATCTTCGGCCTTATCCTGATCGTGCTGATGGTGATCGGGCTGTTCTGGAACGAAGGCCGCGCCGTGCAGACGGCGCGCTCGCTGGCCGAAGGTTCTGGAGCGGTGGTTTCGGTCGGCGCCGACAGCGTCGATACCGCCAATGACGGCAAGCTGGTTCATGTCAGCGGACTGGTGACGGCGGACAGCGGTCTGGCGGATCCGGATTTCGGCATTGCGGCGCAAGGGCTGCGGCTGTCGCGCAGCGTCGAGATGTATCAGTGGAAGGAAGAGTCCAAGTCGGAGACGACGAAGAAGCTCGGCGGTGGCGAAGAGACGGTGACCACCTACAGCTATTCCAAGGTGTGGGACGACAGCCAGATCGACTCCTCCGATTTCAAGAAGCCGGACGGCCACCAGAACTCCGCCGATGGAAATCCACGGCCGGACCTTCCAGATTCCTGAGGGCAAGCTTGTCGCCTTCGATCTCGATACGCCGGTGCTGGACCGCATCGAGGGTGACAAGGACTATTCCCTGTCAGCCGACCAGTCGGCGGCGATAAAGGCTGCCTATACCGGAACGAAACCGCTCAGCATCGTCGATGGCAAGATTTATCTCGGCAATGACAACACGAAGCCCGCTTTGGGCGACTATCGCATCGGCTACGAACTGGCGCCGCTGGGCGTGATCAGTATCATCGCGCGCCAGGCCGGCAGCCGCTTCGAGCCCTACCAGACGCAAGCCGGCGATGCGCTGCTGATGGTCGACACCGGCAACGTCCCGGCCGAAAAGATGTTCGCCGACGCCGTCAGCGCCAACACGCTGATCACCTGGCTGCTGCGCGGCGCCGGCTTGCTGTTGCTGACCATAGGCTTTGCGCTGTTCCTCAGCCCGATCGGGGTGATCCTCGATGTCATACCCTTCCTCGGCAGCATGGCGCGGATGGGTACCGGCATTATCGCCTTCGTCCTGGCGATCCTGGTCGGCACGGTGACGATTGCGATTGCCTGGTTCTGGTACCGGCCGTTGCTGGCGGTGGCCATCCTGGCGGCAGGCGTGATTGCGGCGGTGATTGTCTACCGCATCGGTCGGTCGCGAAGGCCAGCCGTTCCGGTGGTTGCGCCCAACCCGGCGGCGGCCGCCTAGATAGAGGTCGGGGCGGCCGGAGCCGCCCCATATCTCTTTGGCGCAATTCCGGCCGGAAAACCGCCTCACACTTATCCTGGAATTGCTTTCCTATTTGTCCTCGAAGCCGGTGAGCACGCCGACGGCGTTGATGCCGATCTCCTCGACGGCGTAGCCGCCTTCCATCACGAACAGCGTCGGCAGGCCGAGCTTGGCGATGCGATGGCCGATCTTCGGATAGTCCGGGCTTTTCAGCTTGAACTGGCTGATCGGGTCCTTCTCGAAGGTGTCGACGCCGAGCGACACGATGACGATATCGGGGGCGTAGGCGGCGAGCTTGGCGCAGGCATCCTCCAGCGAGGCGTGCCAGGCGTCCCAATTGGTGCCGAAGGGCATGGGATAATTGACGTTGAAACCTTCGCCGGCGCTGGCGCCGCGTTCATCGGCATGGCCGAGGAAGAACGGATACTCCACCATGGGATCGCCATGCAGGTTGAGAACCTGCACGTCGGCGCGTTCATAGAAGATCTCCTGCGTGCCATTGCCGTGGTGATAGTCGACGTCGAGGATCGAGACGCGTTTTGCGCCCTGATCGAGGAACCACTGCGCGGCGACCGCGGCATTGTTGATGTAGCAGTAGCCGCCCATGAACCCAGCACCGGCGTGATGGCCGGGCGGGCGGCAGAGCGCGAAGGCCGACCGCTCGCCACCCTTGACCAAGGCCGCCGCCGTCAGCGCCACGTCATAGGACGATTTGATCGCGGTCCATGTGCCTTCGACGAAGGTGGCGCCGGCGTCGAAGGAATAGTAGCCGAGCAAGGCGTCGACGCGCTTGGGTGGCACGTCGCCGCGCAGGCCGCGCGTCGGCCAGGTGAAGGGCATCGCCGTGCCCTCGAAGCCGGCGGCCTTCCACGCCGGCCAGACGGTCGGCAGGAAGTCGATATAGTCGGCCTTGTGGATGCGCTTGGCGGCTGTGAGATCGTGCTCGACCGGTCCGATGATCGGCCCCAGCTTCTCGCTCTCGACCCGCGCCTTGATGAACTCGGCCCGCGACGGCTTTTCGAAACCCGGCACGATTGCCGACGTGACCAGTTCCATCTGGCCGGCATGGCCGGCATGAAGCGGCGAATAGACAGTCTTCATGAATTTCCTCTCGAAATAGCGAAATCAGTCAAGGTTGAGATAGGGGGTGACCAAAGCGAGCCACATTCTTTCCACATCGTCCTCGATGAGGTCGTATGTCTTGCGATCCCGCTTCAACCCCACAAGCCGGCAGGCGTGCCCGACATCCATCATCAGCACGCCGAGCCGGCTGGCGATCTTGTCTTCAAGGGCCGGGTTCACATGCTGCAGCCACGCGGCGTAAAGCGCGATGATCTGCTCGTCATATTCGTCCTGGATCGGCCTGAGGTCGGCATTGCCGGATATCGCCTCGATCACCGGCATCAGGGTGGCGTTTTCGAGATATATTCTGGAGGTATCGATGAAGAGCTTGCGCACCTCCTGCCGAAATTCGTCGCGGTTGGTGGGTGGGGTGACCTCGATGCGCCTGGCGATCACCTCGGGAAAGGACGACAGCCAGCGCCGGGCGAGGTCGAGGAGAATGGCTTCCTTGTTGGGAAAGTACTGGTAGACCGAACCGACCGACAGGCCCGCGCGCCGGGCAATGGCGAGCGTCGTCGGCGTCTTGGTTCCTTGCTCCCGCGTCAGGATCAGCGCAGCGTCGAGTATCCTGTCGACCACCTTGCTCGACCGTTCCTGCCGCGGCTGCTTGCGCGGTTCGAGCGCCATCCTGGTTTCGCGGCTGAGACTGCGCTTCACGGATTGATGCCTTCGTTCCCTGCCGGTTTCAACACAGGTCCCGGTCTCAACATTGGCGTGGTGTGTTGTCCACAATACATTCGAAATTCGGCACGTTGACAAACGCGAATAATTAGTCGCATTCTTTTATCCACGCTGTTTTGAGAGATCACAAGGGGAATTTCGAAACAGCGCACTGGCATCAGTTTTCGTCCGATAACGCCGCTCCAGCGGAGTGGCAGCTTGTCGGACAAGAGGGTTGTCGGTCTCAGCCAGTCGTCAAGAGCGCGGAGTCGCGATGTCTGTCACGGGTGCGGGTCAAAATGCTGATCTGATCGTCATCAATGGTCGCGTGCGGACCATGGACGATGACAATCCCGCCGCCGAGGCGATTGCCGTCAAGGACGGCGCCATCATCGCCATCGGCAACCACGCCGCCATCGAAAAACTCAAGGGAACGACCACAGAGGTGATCGACGCCAAGGGCGGTTCGGTCCTGCCCGGTTTCATCGAAGCCCACATGCATCTGTTCTCGGGAGGGGCCGAGCTCGCGCATCTTCAACTCGGCGGTATCCATGGCTTCGAGGCGCTTCAAAGCGCCATCCGCGACTACGCAACGACGCGGCCCGAGGCGAAAATGCTTGTGGGCCAGGGCGTCGACTACACCGTGCTCGGCGACGAGCGGGTGACACGCCATCATCTCGACGCCATCCTGCCCGACCGCCCCTTCTGCATGGCAGCGCCCGACCACCATACGATGTGGGCCAACACCAAGGCGCTGGAGATGGCCGGCATCCTGAAGGGACGCACGCTCGGTCCGGGCAACGAGATCGTGATGGGTGACGACGGCCTGGCCGCGGGCGAATTGCGCGAGGGCGAAGCCTTCGGTCCGGTGCTCGACCTTGCCGGCGAAAGCCGGGTGCGGCTGGGACTGTCGACCGGCGGCGAGCCCGACCCAATGCCGTCGGCCGTCGAGCGGGCCGCCGACCGCGACATCATGCGGCGCGGACTTGCCTGGTGCGCGCGCCACGGCATCACCTCGATCCAGAACATGGACGGCAATCTCTACCAGCTCGAACTGCTTTCCGAGATCGAGGCCGAGGAGGGATTGCCCTGCCGCGTCAAGATCCCATTCCACTACAAGAACTTCATGACGCTCGACATGCTGGAGAAGGCATCCGTCATGGCCGAGCGCTACGACAGCGAGTGGCTGTCATCGGGCATGGTCAAGGTGTTCTATGACGGCGTGCTCGATTCCTGGACCGCTGTTATGGTCGAACCCTATGCGGATCGTCCCGACTGGGTCGGCGAGCCGCTGTTCACGCCGCAGCAATTTATCGATCTCGCCGTGGCTATCGACAAACGCGGGCTGCAGATCGCCGTGCACTCGATCGGCGACGGCGCGGTGCGCGCGGTGCTCGACGGTTACGAGGCGGCGCGGAAGGTCAATGGCAAGCGCGACAGCCGGCACAGGGTTGAGCACATCGAGGTCACCACAGCAGCCGACGTGCCGCGTTTTGCCGAACTCGGCGTCCTCGCCTCGATGCAGCCGTCGCATCCGCCCGGCGCCATGGATTTTCCGCTGGAGCCGACGGTGTCACGCATCGGGCGGGACCGCTGGCCGCTGAGCTATGCCTGGCGCACCCTGAAAAGCGCCGGCGCCCATGTCGTGTTCGCCTCGGACTGGCCGGTGGCGGCGATCGACCCGATCCTGAGCATTCAGGCGGCAGTGCAGCGCAAACCATGGGCAGAAGGCGATCCTGACCAGAGTTTCTCGCTGCAAGAAGCGATTGCCGCCTACACGGTCGAGGGCGCCTATGCCGAATTCGCCGAACATCGCAAAGGCGTTCTGAAACCCGGCTATATGGCGGATCTGGTGGTTTTGTCGGCCGATATCGAGAAGACGGCGCCGGCCGATCTACACAAGCTGCGGCCGGTGACGACGGTCTGCGGTGGCAAGGTCACCTACCAGGCCTGACAATGGCATGCGGCTTGCACAGCTTGCCGCTTGCAAGACGAAATGACCGACTGAACTGTGGTTCAATGCCGGACTTGCCAACCTACCGGCCGTGTGGTCACATCGAACAGGGGAAAAACTCCGCCAGCAAGAGCGGGGTCAACAGTGAGGCGTATCGTGCCGGAAAAACCGGATCGGAATGCAATTGAAGTCGTAAACGTCAGTAAAATTTTCGGATCGGGTGAGGGGCAGGTTGCTGCCCTCGATACGGTCTCGGTATCCATCCGCGAGAATGAGTTCTTCACCCTGCTGGGACCATCCGGCTGCGGCAAGACCACGTTGCTGCGGCTGATTGCCGGCTTCGACTTCCCAACCGCCGGCGAAATCCTCCTCTACGGTCAGGACATCGCGCCGTTGCCGCCCTTCAAGCGGCCGGTCAACACCGTCTTCCAATCCTACGCGCTGTTCCCGCATATGACGGTCGCCGACAATATCGGCTTTGGCCTGGAAATGCTGGGCAAGCCGAAGGCCGAGATCAAGGCGCGCGTCGCCGAGATGCTGAAACTGGTGAAGATGGAGGCGCTGGCGGGCCGCCGCACCAGCCAGATCTCCGGCGGCCAGCAGCAGCGCGTGGCGCTCGCCCGGGCGCTGGCGCCGCAGCCCAAGGTGCTCCTGCTCGACGAACCGCTCTCGGCCCTGGACTACAAGCTGCGCAAGGAAATGCAGATCGAATTGAAGCGGCTGCAGCACGAGACGGGCATCACCTTCATCTTCGTCACCCACGACCAGGAGGAAGCGCTGACCATGTCGGATCGCATCGCGGTGATGTCGTCGGGCAAGATCCTGCAGGTCGGCTCGCCGCGCGACATCTACGACCGGCCGGCCGAGCGTTTCGTCGCCGACTTCATCGGCGAGTCGAACTTCCTCAAGGCGGATGTGGTTAGCGCGACTGGTGGCCGGGCGACGGTGAAGCTGCCGTCTGGTGTGGAAATCCCAGCCTCGCTGCCGGAAGGCTTCAGCCCCAGCGGCAAGGTCACCATCGTCGTGCGTCCAGAGCATGCGCAGTTGGGCACGGCCAGCCCGAGCGCTTCGCTGTCCGGCACCGTCGAAAACATCGTCTATCTCGGCACCGACACGCACTTCCATCTGCGCCTTGCCGGTGGCGAGCCGTTCATCGTGCGGCGTCAGAACAGTCGCGGCGCCGGTGACGGCTTCGTGCAGGGCGGCCAGATCGGCATCATGATCGGCAACGACGCCGCGCAAGTGCTGAAGGACTGATCATGGCGACCGCGGAACAAGTCGCCAAGGCAGCGCAGCGACGCGATGTGCGCGACCGCTGGCTGCTGTCAGCGCCAGCCTTGCTGGTGATCTTCCTCGCCGCGACCGGCCCCTTGCTGATCGTGCTGATCTACTCGTTCCTGACGCCTGGCCCCTATGGCGATGTGAAGTGGCAGTTCTCGCCCGATGCCTGGCTGTCGGTGTTCATGGAACGCGACATTTTCGACGATACGCTTTCGCTTGCGGCAGCGCACGTCACCATATTCTGGCGCTCGATCAAGTTGGCGGTGATAACGACGATCGCAACTTTGGCATTAGGGTTTCCAACCGCCTATTTCATGGCGACGCGCAGCGAGAAGACCAGGGATCTCTGGCTGTTCCTGATCACCATTCCGTTCTGGACCAACCTGCTGATCCGCACCTTCGCCGTGCTGCAGATCATCCGCAACGAAGGCATCATCAACACCATCCTGCTCAAGCTTGGTATCGTCTCGGCGCCGGTGCAGATCCTCTTTACCGACACGGCGATTCTGATCGGCATGGGCTATGTCTATCTGCCGCTGATGGTGCTGCCGATCTATGCCAGCATGGAGAAGCTTGATTTTCGCCTCGTCGAGGCGGGCTACGACCTCTACGCGACTCGTTTCAAGGTATTGCGGAAGATCATTTTCCCGCTGGTCAAACCCGGCGTCATTGCCGGCTCCATCCTGGTCTTCATTCCAGCCCTTGGCGCCTACGTGACGCCGAGCGTGCTTGGCGGCGGCAAGAATATGATGCTGTCCAACCTGATCGAATTGCAGTTCGGCCAAGGCCGCAACTGGCCGCTCGGCTCGGCGCTGTCGATCACGGTGATGATCATCGTCATGGTGGCGCTGCTTGCCTATGTGCGCAATGCCGGCAAGTCGGGGGTGCGGCATGGCTAAGAACTTTTCCATCAAGCACCAGACCGGCTTCACGGTGGTCGCTGCGACCTGTTTTATCGTGCTCTATCTGCCGATCATCGTGCTGGTCGCCTATGCCTTCAACGCGGCGAACTCGACATCCGAATGGGGCGGCTTTTCGATGCGCTGGTTCCAGTCGGCTTGGCAGAACGTGCAAGTTATCGACGCGACGCTACGCTCGTTCCAGATCGGCGCCGTCGCTGCGGTGCTGTCGACAATCTTTGCCACCATGGCCGCGCTCGCCACCACGCGCACCGCGTCCTATCCGGGCCTCACCTTCAAATATGCGGCGATCAACCAGCCGCTGATGGTGCCCGAGATCGTCACCGGCGTGGCGCTGCTGATCTTCTTCTCGCGCATCAAGATCTTCACCGGCTATTCCGGCATCGGCTATCTGATCGCCGCGCACACGGCGTTCTGCATCCCGTTTGCCTATCTGCCGATCCGGGCGCGGCTGGAAAACATGGACCTGACGCTGGAGCGCGCGGCCGCCGATCTGTACGCGACGCCGTGGAAGACCTTCCGCCGCATCACGCTGCCGCTTTTGTGGCCCGGCATACTGGCCGGACTGATGCTGGCCTTCGTCATCTCGCTCGATGACGTCGTCATCACCGAGTTTGTCAAATCGGGCGGCCAGGACACGCTGCCCACCTACATGCTCGGCCAGATCCGCCGCGGCATCACGCCTGAGATCAACGCGATATCGACCGCCTTCCTGCTGCTTTCGGTCGCGATCGTCACGTTGTTTTTCTTCGTCAGCAGGAAAAGAGACTGAACCGACAAATGGGAGCTAAAACCATGAACTGGAAAACAACGACAGCCGCCATCGGGTTGGCGCTGCTCGCAACGACGAGCCTGGCCCGCGCCGATGGCGAGCTGAACATTTACAATTGGGGCAACTATACCAGCCCCGATGTGATCAAGAAGTTCGAAGCCAAATACAACGTCAAGGTGACCATCACCGATTACGATTCCAACGATACGGCGCTCGCCAAGGTACGCCAGGGCGGCACCGGCTTCGACATCGCCGTTCCGTCGCAAACCTACGTGCCGATCTGGATCAAGGAGGGCCTCGTGCAGGAGACCGATCCGGGCAAGATGGAGAACTTCAAGAACGTGGCGCCGGAATGGGCCAATCCAGACTTCGACCCCGGCCGGAAATATTCCGTGCCGTGGGCGCTGGGCACCGTCGGCGTCGTCGTCAACACCGATGCCTACAAGGGACCAGCCGACAGCTGGGGCATCATCTTCAACACGCCGGACGAGCTGAAGGGCAAGACCAATGTCGTTCCCGAGATGAATGACGTTATCTTCGCGGCGATCAAATATGTCGGCGGCCAGCAGTGCACCGACGACAAGACGGTGCTGAAGAAGGTGCGCGACACGCTTGTCGCGGCCAAGCCGAACTGGATCGCCATGGAATACAACACCATCGAAAAGATGGGCGCCGGCGACTTCAAGGCGACCAGCGACTGGAACGGTTCGGCGCTGCGTCAGCGGCTGGCCAATCCGGCCATCCATTACAATTATCCGAAGGAAGGCTACGGCCTGTGGAGCGATAACGTCGTCGTTCTCAAGGAAGCCAAAAATGTCGAGAACGCCAAGCTGTTCCAGAACTTCATCATGGATCCGGAAAACGCGGCCGGCCTCTCGGCCTTCCATCGCTACGCAAACGCCATTACCGGCTCGGACAAGTACATGCCGGCCGATATGAAGGATGCCCCGGAAGTCGTCATTCCGGAGGCTGCGAAGGCACAAGGCGAATTCCAGAAGATGTGCGCGCCTGAGATCCAGGACATCTACACCAAGATCTGGACCGAACTGCAGAAATAACCGCAGTCTGACAGACCCGGCGGCATGCGCCGCCGGGTCTTTTCTTTTCCGGAATGGCTTTCATGGACTCCTATCGCAACAGCGATCCGCGGCCGTCGATCATGCAGGGCTCGCCGCCTCAAATGGTGCTGCCGAAGCTCGACTGGGACCGGCCGCCATGGAATCGCTGGGCCTTCCAACACATCCGCGAATTCCTGCCGACCATCGAGGTCTGGCGCGGTAATGGCCATCGCCATCGTCTTGAGCGCGCAGGGACCGATCTCGACGCGCTGCCGGTGGAAGACAGCAAGGGCCGTCCGACGACGCTCGTTGGCCTGCTCGACGAGACCTACACGGACGGCTTCCTGGTGCTCAAAGACGGCAAGGTAGCCTATGAGCGCTATTTCAACGGCATGGCCGAGCGCACGCTGCATCTGTCGCAGTCGATGGCGAAGTCGGTAACAGGCACCGTGTTCGGTATTCTGGTTGGGCGCGGCTTGATCGACCCGGCCAAACCGGTGACCGCCTATCTGCCGGAGCTCGGCGCGACCGGCTGGGACGGCGCCAGCGTGCAGCATGTGCTGGATATGACCACCGGCGTGCGGTTTTCCGAGGAATACACCGACCGTTACTCCGACATCGGCCAGGTTGATGTCGCCACGGGCTGGAAGCCGGTGCCGCCGGACAGCGATCCGGATTTCCAATGGCCGCCGCATCTGTTCGAGTTGATCCTGCAGCTGAAGGACAAGGTGCGGCCGCATGGCGCCGCGTTCGAGTACCGCTCGATCGAGACCGACGTGCTTGCCTTCATCATGGAGCGGGTCACCGGTAAACGGCTGGCGCAGCTGGTGTCCGAGGAGCTGTGGCAAAAGCTCGGCGCCGACGAGAGCGCCTGCTTCACGGTCGACAGCGCCGGCTATGCGCTGGCCGATGGCGGCTTCAACGCGACGCTGCGCGACTATGCCCGCTTCGGCCAGCTGATTCTCGACAAGGGCCGCGGCATCGTGCCGGCCGACTGGATCGAGGCGACGCGCAACGGCAGGCATGGGCCGGACTTCAATCCGAGCCTGCCCGAAGGCAGCTATCGCAACCAGTTCTGGATCGAAGACCCGCGCTCGCGCGCGCTGATGTGCCGGGGCGTGTTCGGGCAGATGATCCATGTCGACTGGGACACCGGCATGGTCGTGGTCAAGCTTTCGACCTATCCGGATTTCAGCAATGTCGCCTATTCGGTAGCAACGCTGAAGGCGGTGCACGCCATCGCCAAGGCGCTTGGTTGACCCACAACAAATCATCCCTCCGAGGAAACGTTCATGACTGGCAAGACCGCGTTCGAGACCCGCTACGGCTTTGCCCGCAATGAGGTGCTGCTCTCCAACTGGCGCGAAAGCCCGTTCAACCGCTGGTCGTTCCAGAACCTTGGCGAGCTGGTGCCGACCGCCCCCGTGGCGGCGACGCTGGGAAGCGTCGAGGCACCGGTGCGGGACCTGAGCGGCCTGCTCGGCGAAAACGTCTCCGCCGCCGGCGCGCCGGAGACGGTGGCCGAATTCCTCACACGTTCGAGCAGCGACGCGCTGACGGTGATGAAGGCTGGCAAGGTCATCGGCGACTGGTTCGCGCCCAATATGGATTTCGGCGCCCGTCACATCATCTTTTCGATCAGCAAATCGGTCACCGCGATCATCGCCGGAATACTGGAAGGCGAGGGCGTGTTCGACCCGGAAGCGCCGGTGACCCAGTACATTCCGGAAGCCGCCGGCTCGGCCTATGCCGATGCAAGCTGCCGGCATGTGCTCGACATGAGCGTCAGCCTCGATTTCGAGGAGGCCTATCTCGATCCCGAAAGCGCCTTTGCCCGTTACCGCCGCGCGACGCTGTGGAATCCGGGCGGCGGCACTGAAAGCTTGCGCGAATTCATTCTGACCTTGCAGCGGCTCGAAGAACCGCACGGCAAAACCTTCCGCTACCGTTCGCCCAATTCCGATCTGCTCGGCCTGCTGCTCGAACGAGCTTCCGGCCAGCGCTTCCCGGACCTGATGCGCGAGAAACTGTGGCTACCGCTGGGTGCAGTCAGCGAGGCTTCGATCGGCGTCGACATGGAAGGTACGGCGCGCACCGCCGGCGGCATTTCGGTGACGCCGCGCGACCTGGCGCGTATCGGCGAGATGATGCGGCAGGGCGGCACGGCCAATGGCCGCGGCATCGTGCCAGAAGGCTGGGTGCGCGATACGACCGTTGCCGGCGGCAGCGCGGAGGCCTGGCAGCGCGGCACAATGGTGCATCTGTTCCCAAAGGGCCGTTACCGTAACAAATGGTACCAGACGGGGGCGGCAAACGGCGCCTTCTGCGGCATCGGCATCCACGGCCAATGGCTCTACGTCAACCCGAAGACGGAAGTGGTGATTGCAAAAATGGGGTCGCAGCCGGTGCCTGAAGATTATCCGCTCGAACGCGAGATCGTTGCCTTTTTCGAGGCGCTGAGCGGGATGGTCTGAGGACGAGCCAAAGCAAGGCGCTTTCCTGTGGACCTCTTTGACGCTTGAGAACACTGCGGTTGGCGGGACGGACATCAGCGCCTATGGTCGCCGCTCTTTGCGACAGGGACCAGCATGGCAGCAGACAGCAAACGCATCGCATCCATCATCGCGGCAGAGATCGGGGCGCGGTCGGAGCAGGCATCGGCAGCTATAGGGCTGCTCGATGAGGGCGCGACGGTGCCGTTCGTGGCGCGCTACCGCAAGGAGGTCACCGGCGGGCTCGACGACACCCAATTGCGCGACCTTGCCGAGCGATTGGCCTATCTGCGCGAACTCGATGCGCGCCGCGACACCATTCTCGGTTCGATCCGCGAGCAGGGCAAGCTGACCGAGGAACTAGAGGCCAAAATTGTGGCTGCCGCCACTAAGGCTGAACTGGAAGACATCTACCTGCCCTACAAGCCCAAGCGCCGCACCAAGGCCGAGATCGCCCGGGAGCGCGGGCTGGGGCCATTGGCGGAGGCTATTTTGGCCAACCGGTCGTTGGTGCCCGCCGAGGCGGCGCTGGCTTATGTGACCGAGGATGTGACCGACGCCAAGGCCGCACTGGAAGGCGCACGCGACATCCTGTCGGAACAGTTTGCGGAAAATGCCGATCTGGTCGGCAAGCTTCGCACCTACATGAAGGAGCGCGCTTTCATGCGTGCCCGTGTCGTCGACGGTAAGCAGGAGGCCGGGGCGAAATTCTCCGACTATTTCGAGCATGTCGAGCGTTGGGCAAATGTTCCGAGCCACCGCGCGCTGGCCATGCTGCGCGGCCGCAACGAAGAGGTGTTGTCGCTCGACATCGAGGTCGATGCCGACGATGCCTCGCCGGTGAAGCCGGTCGAGCGGATGATCGCCAATGCCTACGCCATCGGCGGCAGCCTGCCGGGCGACCGCTGGCTGATGGAAGTGGCCGGCTGGACCTGGCGGATCAAGCTTTCGCTGCACCTGACGCTCGATTTGATGCGCGACCTGCGCGAGCGGGCGGAGGAAGAGGCGATCCATGTCTTTGCACGCAACCTCAAGGATTTGCTTCTGGCAGCACCCGCCGGCTCGCGGCCGACCATGGGACTCGATCCCGGCATCCGCACCGGCGTCAAGGTCGCTGTCGTGGATGGCACCGGCAAGGTGCTGGCGACGACGACCGTCTATCCATTTCCGCCGCGGAACGATGTGCGCGGCACACAGGCCCAGCTCGCAGCACTCATCCGCCAGCATAAGGTCGAGCTGATTTCGATCGGCAACGGCACCGGCAGCCGCGAGACTGAAAAGCTGGTCGCCGACATGCTGTCCGACATGCCTTCGGATGGTGGGCCAAAGCCGCTCAAGGTGATCGTCAGCGAGGCCGGCGCCTCGGTCTATTCGGCCTCGGCGACAGCGGCGGCTGAGTTTCCCGGGCTCGACGTGTCGCTGCGCGGTGCGGTGTCGATCGCCAGGCGCCTGCAGGACCCGCTCGCCGAACTGGTCAAGATCGAGCCGAAATCGATCGGCGTTGGCCAGTACCAGCATGATGTCGACCAGTACCGGCTTGGCCGCTCGCTGGAGGCGGTGGTGGAGGACGCGGTGAATGCTGTCGGCGTCGATCTCAACACCGCCTCGGCGCCGCTTTTGGCCCGCGTGTCAGGCCTAGGCGCGTCGCTTGCCGATGCCATTGTCGCGCATCGCGATGCGACCGGGCCGTTCGCCAGCCGCAAGGAACTGCTCAAGGTGGCGCGGCTTGGACCGCGCGCGTTCGAACAATCCGCAGGCTTCCTGCGCATTGCCAATGGCAGCGAGCCGCTCGACGCCTCGTCGGTCCATCCGGAAGCCTATGGCGTGGCCAAGAAGATCGTCGCTGCCTGCGGCCGCGATGTGCGCTCGCTGATGGGCGACAGCGCAGCGCTCAAGGCGCTCGATCCGCGAGTCTTCGTCGACGAACGGTTCGGCCTGCCGACGGTGCGCGACATCATTGCCGAGCTGGAAAAGCCCGGCCGCGACCCGCGCCCCGGCTTCAAGACCGCAACCTTTGCCGATGGCATCGACGACATCAAGGATCTGAAGCCCGGCATGCTTCTGGAAGGCACCGTTACCAATGTCGCTGCCTTCGGCGCCTTCGTCGATATCGGCGTGCATCAGGACGGGCTGGTGCATGTCTCGCAACTGGCCGATCGTTTCATCAAGGACGCGCATGAGGTGGTGAAGGCCGGCGACGTGGTGAAGGTGCGGGTCGTCGATGTCGACATCAAGCGCAAGCGCATCGCGCTGTCCATGCGCAAGGACGGCGGCGAGGGCGGGACGCCGAAGGGGCCGCGCGACAATGGCGGCGGCAAGCCGGCGCAACCTTCGCCGATGCCGCGGCGTCAGCCGGAACGACCGGCACAGCAAGGCGCGTTTGGCGCAGCACTGGCCGATGCCTTGAAGCGGAAGTAGCCTCGAATGGTTCCTTGCAATCGCTAGAGCGTTATCTACCATCCTTGTGTGGAGATACGCGCGATATGGCAAGTTTCGAGAAAGTGAGTGTCCAAGAGTTGGGGCGTCTTTGGGACGAGGGCATGGCGAGTGGCAGTTCGGTCGATGGAGACCAGGCTTTCGCCCGGATCAAAAGCAAGCTCGATGCGAAAGTTGCCGAACGCAAGTCGCAAAAACGCTGCGCTTCCAGCCGGAAACCGAGCCGATGAAGCGGAAGTAGCTACCAGGCCAGAACGGCCGGTTCCTTCTCAACCTGGCCCAGCAGCCAGTCGCGAAAGCTGACGACGGGCGGGTGGCCGCGCTTGTCGTTCGGGACGACGAGGTAGTAGGCGCTGCGGCTTTGCATCGGCTGTCCCGGCGCCGGCACGAGCTGACCGCGCTGCAATTCGCCGGCGATAAGAACTTGCGGCAGGAGCGCGACGCCAAGCCCCGCCATGCAGGCTTGGGCAACGGTGCCGAATTGCTCGAACTGCATGCCGGGTCCGATCGGTGCGCTCAAGCCCTGTTCCTCGAACCATTCGCCCCAGGCGCCAGGGCGCGTCGCCATGTGCAGCAGCGGCAGGCGGCTGATGTCGGCCGCCGTGGTGATATCGCGGCTGGCAAGGAAGTCGGGCGAAACCACCGGCATCACGGTTTCGCACATCAACAATGTGGAATCGGCGTCCGGCCAGTCCGGCTGGCCATGATGGATAGCGGCGTCGAGGCGTTCGCGGGCGAAGTCGAAGCGGCCGATGCGGGTGACGAAGTTGATGGTGATGTCAGGGTTTTCTGCGACGAAATCCGGGATCAGCGGCATCAGCCAGCGCGTGCCGAAGGTCGGCAGTATGGCGAGGTTCAGCATGCCGCTATGCCGATTGCTCATCAATCCGAGCGCGGCGTCGCGCAATTGCCCGAGTGCCGCCCGCACGGCTTCGGCATAGATTTCGCCCGCCGTGGACAGCCGAACATTGCGGCTGTCGCGCTCGAACAGCCGGCGGCCGAACTGTTCCTCCAGAAGTGCTATCTGGCGGCTGACGGCCCCTTGGGTCAAATCGAGTTCCTGGGCGGCAGCGGTGAAGGAGCCAAGGCGGGCCACGGCCTCGAAGGCGGCAAGGGCGCTGGTGCTGGGTAAAAGCCGGCGTTGGACGTTCATGATCCATTACTAAACCTCATTGATCTGTGATGCAATTTTGTTTGATTTTTCCGAAGCGGAGGTGGATAAGCCCGAGCACTTCAAGATTTTGGGAGAGAGCGAAGCCATGGCCGCCGACAAGAACGCGTTCGTCTGGGAAGACCCCTTCCTGATCGAGAACCAGCTTTCCGAGGATGAGCGCATGGTGCGCGATGGCGCGGCCGCCTTTGCCGCCGACAAGCTCGCGCCGCGCATCGAGGAGGCCTATCTCGAGGAAAAGACCGATGCCGGCATTTTTCGCGAGATGGGCGAGGCCGGCCTGCTCGGCATCACCATCCCTGAGGAATATGGCGGGCTCGGCGCCAATTACGTCACCTACGGGTTGGTGGCGCGCGAGGTCGAGCGGGTCGATTCCGGCTACCGGTCGATGATGTCCGTGCAGTCGTCGCTGGTGATGTATCCGATCCATGCCTATGGCTCGGAAGAACAGCGCAAGAATTTTCTGCCTAAGCTGGCCTCGGGCGAATGGATCGGCTGCTTCGGCCTGACCGAACCGGATGCGGGTTCCGATCCCGGCGGTATGAAGACGCGGGCCGAGAAGACCGCGAACGGCTACAGGATTTCCGGCTCGAAAATGTGGATATCCAACGCGCCGATCGCCGATGTGTTCGTGGTCTGGGCGAAGCTGAAGGGCGACAACGGCAAGGACGAAATCCGCGGTTTCGTGCTGGAGAAGGGCATGAAGGGGCTGTCGGCGCCGAAGATCGGCGGCAAGCTCAGCCTTAGGGCCTCGATCACCGGCGAGGTGGTGATGGAAGGCGTCGAAGTCGGCGAAGACGCGCTGCTGCCCAACGCCAGGGGCCTCGGCGGCCCATTCGGCTGCCTCAACCGGGCCCGCTACGGCATTTCCTGGGGCGCGATGGGCGCCGCCGAGGATTGCTGGCACCGGGCCCGGCAGTATGGACTCGACCGCAAGCAGTTCGGCAAGCCGCTCGCCGGCACGCAGCTGTTCCAGAAAAAGCTCGCCGACATGCAGACCGAGATCGCGCTGGGCCTGCAGGCCAGCTTGCGGGTCGGAAGGCTGATGGACGAGGGCAAGATGGCACCGGAGATGATCTCGATCGTCAAGCGCAACAATTGCGGCAAGGCGCTCGACATCGCCCGCCAGGCCCGCGACATGCATGGCGGCAACGGCATCCAGATCGGCTACCACGTTATGCGCCACGCGCAGAACCTGGAGACGGTCAACACCTATGAAGGCACGCATGACGTGCATGCGCTGATCCTTGGCAGGGCTCAGACGGGGATACAGGCGTTTTTCTAAGCTGTGCCGAATTCAAGCGAGGCCGGCCTGCAAATGGCCGATGCCTGCGCTTCCGGTGCTCGCGTACGAAAAGTACGCTCTGCTCCGGTTCTCGGTATCAGCCATTTTCGACTCGGCCTGACCTGAATCTCGGCACAGCGTAGCCGGCTTCGGCTGCTTAATTTAGGTGCAGCGCAACATCTCTGCTTGGAGAATGGCCAATAGATGTGTCAGGGTTCGGCTGAAGAAACGCCGATCTCCGGGGCCCCATGGCAATACTGGCAGCCGTCTACCACCTGACCCATTACAAATATGACCGGCCGGTGGTTCTCGGGCCCCAGGTCATCAGGCTGCAGCCGGCACCGCATTCCCGCACCAAGGTGCTCAGCCATTCGCTGAAGGTCGGGCCGGCGAACCACTTCGTCAATCTGCAGCAGGACCCCTACGGCAATTTCCTCGCCCGCTTCGTCTTCCCGGAACCGGTGACGGAATTGAAGATCGAGGTCGACCTCGTCGCCGACATGACGGTCTACAATCCGTTCGATTTCTTCGTCGAACCATCGGCCGAGACCTTCCCGTTCGAGTACCCCGAAGACATCAGGGACGATCTCGCCATCGACCGCACGCCGGAGCCGGCGGGGCCGCTGCTGTCTGCTTTCCTCGCAACCATCGACCGTAGCGCCACCAACACCGTCAACTTCGTCGTCGACCTCAATGCGCGGCTGCAGCGGGAGATCGCCTATATCGTGCGGATGGAAACCGGCGTGTTCTCGCCGGAGGAAACGCTGGCCGCGAAAAAGGGATCGTGCCGGGATTCGAGCTGGCTGCTGGTGCAAATCCTCAGGAATCTCGGCCTCGCCGCGCGTTTCGTCTCAGGCTATCTGATCCAGCTGAAGCCCGATCTGGTCGCGCTCGATGGCCCAGCCGGAACCGCCGTCGATTTCACCGACCTGCACGCCTGGTGCGAGGTCTATCTGCCGGGCGCCGGCTGGATCGGCTTCGATCCGACGTCCGGCCTGCTCACCGGCGAAAGCCATGTGCCGCTGGCGGCCACGCCGCATTTCCGCAACGCCGCACCCATTTCCGGCATGGCGAGCTTCGCCAATGTCGAATTCGGCTTCGACATGCGTGTCGACCGCATCGCCGAACATCCGCGCATCACCAAGCCATTCTCGGACGAAAGCTGGCAGGCGCTGGATGGGCTGGGCAACAAGGTCGACGCCGCACTTCAAGCGGGCGACGTCAGGCTGACCATGGGCGGCGAACCGACCTTTGTCTCCATCGACGATTTCGAGTCCGCCGAGTGGAACACCGCCGCCGTCGGCCCGACCAAGCGCGAAAAGGCCGATGCGCTGATCCGTAAATTGCGCGAACGCTTCGCGCCGGGCGGCTTCCTCCACTACGGCCAGGGCAAATGGTATCCGGGCGAGAGCCTGCCGCGTTGGACCTTCTCGCTGTATTGGCGCACCGACGGCCAGCCGGTGTGGAGCGATCCGTCGCTGATCGCACACGAAAAGAGCGATGCGGAGGTCGGGCCGCAGCAAGCCGAAAGCTTGCTGACGGCAATCGCCGGCGAACTCGGCATCGACAAGGCGATGGTCAGCGAGGCCTATGAGGACCCGGCCGAATGGCTGCTGAAGGAAGGCAAGCTGCCCGACAATGTCGATCCGTCCAACTCCAAGCTGGAAGACCCGGAAGAGCGCAGCCGCATGGCGAAAGTGTTCGAGCGCGGGCTGACCAAGCCGTCCGGCTACGTGCTGCCGGTGCAGCGCTGGAACAGCCAGGCTTCGGACCCGCGCTGGCGCTCGGAGAAGTGGAAGACACGGCGCGGGCGGCTGTTCCTGGTGCCGGGCGATTCCCCTGTCGGTTACCGCCTGCCGCTGGGCACGCTGCCCTATGTGCCGCCGGCGCAGTTCCCCTATATCGTGCCGGTCGATCCGTCGCTGCCGCGTGGACCGCTGCCGGCGCGGGAAGCCATACTGCCAGAACCGGCTCCGGCCGAACTGGAAGGCGCCGACGAGATGGCGCGGCGCCAGCAGGCGGTATCGTTCACTGCGACGACCGGTCAGCAAGACCGGGTCGAGCAGGAGATCACCGAGATCGGCGGCGCGGTGCGTACAGCACTTTCGGTCGAGCCGCGCGACGGCAGGCTGTGCGTCTTCATGCCGCCGGTCGAGGCGCTGGAAGACTATCTGGAGCTCGTCGCAGCCGCAGAAAACGCGGCCAAGGCGATCGGCCTTCCCGTGCATATCGAAGGCTATGGACCGCCGCACGATCCGCGCCTCAACGTCATCAGGGTGGCACCCGATCCCGGCGTCATCGAGGTCAACATCCATCCGGCTGCCAACTGGCAGGACTGCGTGGCGACGACGACGGCGATCTACGAGGAAGCACGGCAGACGCGGCTTGGCGCCGACAAGTTCATGATCGACGGCCGCCACACCGGTACCGGCGGGGGCAACCATGTCGTCGTCGGCGGCGCGACGCCCAATGACAGCCCGTTCCTGCGCCGGCCCGATCTGTTGAAGAGCCTGGTGCTGCAATGGCAGCGGCGCCCGTCGCTGTCCTATCTATTCTCCGGCCTGTTCATCGGCCCGACCAGCCAGGCGCCGCGCTTCGATGAGGCGCGGCACGATTCGCTTTACGAACTCGAGATCGCGATGGCGCAGGTGCCGCATCCGGGCCAGGGCAACCCACCGCTGCCTTGGCTGGTCGACCGACTGTTCCGAAATCTGTTGACTGACGTCACCGGTAATACGCACCGCTCGGAAATCTGCATCGACAAGCTGTTTTCGCCCGATGGCCCGACTGGCCGGCTTGGGCTTGTTGAGTTCCGCGGTTTCGAGATGCCGCCCAATGCGCGCATGTCGCTGGCGCAGCAATTGCTGGTACGCGCCATCATCGCCCGTGCGTGGAACAACCCGCTTGATGGCCGCTTCGTGCGCTGGGGCACCTCGCTCCATGACCGTTTCATGCTGCCGCATTATGTCTGGGCGGATTTCCTCGACATGCTCGACGACCTCAAGCTCAACGGTTTCGAATTCCGGCCGGAATGGTTCGATGCCCAGCTGGAGTTCCGCTTTCCGTTCTGCGGCGAAGTCCAGCATGCCGGCATCAAGCTGGAACTGCGGCAGGCGCTGGAGCCGTGGCATGTCATGGGCGAGCAAGGCGCAATCGGCGGCACTGTGCGTTTCGTCGACTCCTCGGTCGAACGGCTGCAGGTCAGGACCGAAGGCCTCAACCCGGAACGTCATGCCATTGTCTGCAATGGCCGAATCGTGCCGATGAAGGTCACCGACAATCGCGAGGTCGCGGTGGCCGGTGTGCGCTTCAAGGCCTGGCAGCCTTCGTCGGGCCTGCATCCGGCGCTGCCGGTCAACACGCCTTTGGTCTTCGACATTTACGACCGTTGGTCGGGGCGGGCGGTGGGCGGCTGCGTCTACCATGTCGCGCATCCAGGTGGGCGCAGCTACGACACTTTCCCGGTCAACGTCAATGAGGCCGAGGCGAGGCGTCTCGCCCGCTTCGAGCCGCGCGGCCATACGCCGTCGGCCTATGTGCTGCGCAATGAAGAAGCCTCTGAAGACTTCCCCATGACCCTTGACCTCAGGCGGCCAGCAAGACTCTGATCAGCGATGGCAAAGGGGAATCAGAAAAAGGTCCGCGGCAAGCCGCTGAGGCACAGTCTGCTGGAGCACTACCAGCCGATTGACGGCGTCGTCGACGAGATGGTCGATGCTTCGGGCCATCCGCGTCCGGCCTGGGCGCCCTTCATCGAGGCGCTGGAGGAGCTGGGTCCCGAAAAGCTGGGCCAGCGCTTTGCCCGCGCCGACCAGTATCTGCGCGACGCCGGCGTTTATTATCGCGTCTACGACAAGGCCGGCGCTAACGAGCGCGAATGGCCACTGGCGCATATCCCGCTGCTGATCGAAGACAAGGAATGGGCCGGGATCAGCGCCGGTCTCGTCCAGCGCGCCGAGCTTTTCGAGGAGATAGTCGCTGATATCTATGGCCCGAACCGGCTGATCGAGAAGGGAATCCTGCCGGCAGGCCTGATTGCGGCGAGCCCCGAATATTTGCGCCCCGTCGTCGGCACCATGCCGGCCAGCGGTCATTTCCTGCATTTTTGCGCCTTCGAGCTCGGCCGTGGACCGGATGGAAGCTGGTGGGTGCTGGGCGACCGCACGCAGGCGCCGTCGGGCGCCGGCTTTGCGCTGGAAAACCGCGTCGCCACGACGCGGGCTTTGTCCGACATCTATGGCGAGATGCATGTGCACCGTCTCGCCGGTTTCTTCCGTCGCTTTCGCGATGCTCTGATCGGCATGGCGAAGGAGAATGACGGCCGCGTCGCCATTCTGACGCCGGGGCCGCTCAACGAGACCTATTACGAGCACGCCTATATCGCCCGCTATCTCGGCATCATGCTGCTCGAGGGCGAGGATCTGACCGTCGCCGGCGGCAAGCTTATGGTGCGCACGGTTTCGGGGCTGATGCCGATCAGCGTGCTGTGGCGGCGGCTCGATGCCGCCTTCGCCGATCCGCTGGAACTGCGGCCAGACTCGCATATCGGCACCCCGGGGCTGGTCGAGGCGATCCGCCGCGGCACGGTTTCGACGGTCAATGCGCTGGGTTCGGGCTTGATGGAAACCCGGGCGCTGCTCGCTTTCCTGCCGAAGATTTCGCGCGCATTGCGCGGCGAAGAACTTCTGTTGCCAAGCGTGGCGACCTGGTGGTGCGGGCAAGCAACCGAACGGGCCCATGTGCTTGCCAATATCGATCGCATGGTGATCGGTCCGGCGCTGTCGACGCGGCTGGCCTTTGAGGATGACGGCCAGACCAGGCTCGGTTCGGCACTGACGCCGGAGGAACGCATCGCGCTGATCGCGCGCATCGAGAGCGATGGCAGCGGTTTCGTCGGCCAGGAAGCGGTGACGCTGTCGACGACGCCGGTCTATGTCGGCGGCTGGCTGGAGCCACGGCCGGCAAGCCTGCGCGTTTATCTCGCGCGCACGCCCGATGGCTGGACGGTAATGCCCGGCGGTTTCGCCCGTGTCGGCCTTTCGCTCGACCCGACCGCCATCGCCATGCAGCGCGGCGGCCAGGCGGCCGACGTCTGGGTGGTCAGCGACCGGTCGGTCGAGCGCGAGACGCTGCTGCCGCAGGAGCATGACAGCTTCGTCCGCACCATGCCGGGCAGCCTGCCCAGCCGCGCGGCGGAAAACCTGACCTGGCTCGGCCGCTATATCGAGCGTTCGGAAGATACGGTGCGTATCCTGCGCGCCTATCATGTGCGGCTGGCCGAGACGTCCGATCCTGACATGCTGCTGCTCGCCGATATCAGGGACTATCTCGAACCCTTCGGCATCGATCTCGAAGCGGCCATTCCGCCCGGATTGATCGGCACGCTGGACAGCGCCGTCTACAGCGCCGGACAGATCCGCGACCGCTTTTCGCCCGATGGCTGGCTGGCGCTGAAGGACCTGTCGAAGACCATTCATCAGTTCGCCACCACGGTGGCGCCGGGTGACGACGCGACACGGGCGATGACGGTCATGCTGCGCAAGCTCGCCGGTTTCTCCGGCCTGTTGCACGAGAATATGTACCGTTTCACCGGCTGGCGTTTCCTCGAGATCGGCCGGCGGATCGAGCGCGGCATCCAGATCGCCCGTACGCTAGCCCGACTGACAAGGTCCGGTGCGCCGGACGGCTCGCTCGACATGATGCTGGAGATCGGCGACAGCGTCATGACCCACCGCCGGCAATATCCGGTGCGGGCCGGACGGCGCACGGTGATCGACCTCTTGGCGCTCGACCCACTCAACCCGCGCTCGATCCTGTTCCAGCTCGAACGGCTGAAGGCGGAGATCGGCCTGTTGCCATCGGTTGGGCCGGAGGGGCATATGTCGGTCGCGGCCAAGGAAATCCTGCAGCTCAACACGGCAATTGCCGTCATGGAGCCATCGGAGATGTCGGCGGAGGTGCTGGACGATCTCGCAACTGAGATCGGCAACCTCTATAGCAGCCTGGCTAAAGCGTATTTCGGTTAACATGCTGTACGATATCAGGCTTCATCTCAGCTACGATTATGACGCCGCGGCCGGTGGCAGCCGGCATCAGGTGCGTGTATTGCCGCCGACCATTGCCGGCGTGCAGCGCGTGATCGCGGCCTCGCTTTCGTTTGTGCCGACCCCATCGGAGCGCACGGATTTTGCCGATTTCTTCGGCAACAATGTCACCGCGATCGCCTTTCGCGACGTCCATGACGGGCTCGACATCAGAATGAGCGCGCGCGTGTCGGTGTCACGGCCGGAGCCTGGGCTCGACGTGTCGCCCGATCTGCAGCGCCTGCGGGAAGAACTCGGCGCCGTACGGTCACTGGCGCCGGATGCACCGCATCACTTTCTCGCCGCCAGCGATCATGCCGGCATCGATGCGGCGATCACCGCCTATGCCCGCGACAGCGCCGGCGGCTCGACGGTCGGCATGGCCATCGATCTGTGCAACCGCATCCACCGCGACTTCACCTATGACGGGGAAGCGACCACGGTGCGTACCGGGGCCAGCGATGCCTTCCGTTTGAAGCGGGGCGTGTGCCAGGACTTCTCCCACATCATGATCGCCGGCCTGCGCGGGCTAGGTATTCCTGCGGGTTATGTCAGCGGCTTCCTGCGCACCATTCCCCCGAAAGGGAAGCCGCGGCTCGAAGGCGCCGATGCCATGCATGCCTGGGTCAAGGTGTGGTGTGGGCGCGATGCCGGCTGGCAGGAATTCGACCCGACCAATGGCATGCGGGCCAGCAACGACCACATCACCGTTGGCTATGGCCGCGACTATTCCGACGTGGCTCCGATCGTCGGCGTGCTGAAAACCACCGGCGGCCAGGTCGGCGACCAGGCCGTCGACGTCATTCCGGTCGCGCTTGAGAAGGCCTGACAGCCTCGAAGCACAGCTTCTCAACAACGGCGATGCCCGTTATGCTCGGTTGAAACCTTCGGGGAGGATCGGTCGGCAGGCATGCTGATGCGGAGTTCGGTATTGACGGCAATCAGTGTCATCATCCCGGCGCACAATGCGGCGGCAACCATAGCGGCCACGCTGGCCTCGCTTCGTTCCGAAGCCGAGGTTATCGGCGAGGTGCTGCTGGTCGATGATTCCTCCTCGGACGGGACGGCAGAAGCCGCGCTGAATGCCGCCACGCAATTCTCGTTGCCGTTGCGCGTGCTCATGAGCAACTGCCGGGACGCGGGCGGCTCCCGCAATGTGGCGCTGGCGCAGGCGCAATGCTCCTGGATCTACCTGATCGACGCCGACGACTTGCATCTGGAGGGCGGGCTGCGGTCGATGCTGGTCCGGGCGGGGACGCAGCCGGCCGCCGACATGGTGATCGGCGCCTACCGTCGGCGCACCGATGGCGAGAACCGGAACCTCAAGCTTCCAGCCGGCTACATAGAAGATGGTATAGCCAATGCCTCGGCCTATCTGGAAGGTCACATTCGCTCGATCGCCGTGGGCAGTGCGCTGGTTTCCCGGCGCGTCGTCGGCGACACGCGCTTCCCGACCGGGCTTGCCTATGACGAGGACACGCTGTTCTGGTCCAGGCTGATGGGCAGGGCGTCGCTTGCCCTGATCGTGCATCCCGTCATGATCTACCACGTTTCGGCAGTGCGTTCCGATGATCGCTTCATCACCAGGCCGGTGCGCCGCTTTCTCGACTGGCGGCTGGCGCTGCGCGAGCTGACTGACTGTGGCATCCCACTATCGTCGCTAAAAACCAGGGAGGGGCTGGTCGCCCTCAAGATCGCCAGGGTTCACTATGCGCGCGGCGATCTGGAGACGGCGGCGCGGTTCCTGAGGATCGCGGCGGCGGCGCCGAAGGTGCGGTCGAACACCTGGCGTTGCAGGCGCTACCAGCTGAAGCTGGCGCTGCGGCGCTGGTTTTCCTCTCCGCGCGTCCAGTTGCAACGTGCCTGAATCAGCCCCGCCGCAGCTTGCCGTCATTGTCATCGGCTATCGCGCGCCGGCTCAAATCGTCGAGGCGGTGACATCCCTGCTTGATCAGAATGCGCCGCTCGAGATCATGGTGGTCAACTCGGGCGGAGGCGAGGTCCTGGCGCTGCTGACCGGCGCCGGGGTCAAGGTGCCAGTGATCGAGGTCGGTCGAAGGCTGTTTGTCGGCGCAGCCCGCAATCTCGGCATTGCGGCCACCAAAGCGCCTTTCGTTGCCTTTCTTGCCGATGATTGCCTCGCCTGTTCGGGCTGGGCCGAGGCACGGATGCAGCGGCATCTGGCTGGCGACCGCGCCGTGGCGAGCGCGATGGTGAATAGCCATCCGCGCAATCTGATCGCCTGTGCGGCTCATCTGATCATGTTCATGCGACGGCTTCCCGGTCTGCCGTCGGATCGTGCGCTGCGTTACGGCGTGTCGTTCGATCGGCGGCTGTTCGATGAATATGGCTTGTTCGATGAAACCATGCCTGCTGCCGAAGACACCGAATTTCTGGGGCGGCTGCCGCAGGAACTGCAGCCGGTCTGGGAGCCTAAGGTGCAAACCGTTCATCGCAACGAAACCCGGCTGTCCAGATTGCTTGCCGATCAGTACAGGCGCGGCTGTCGCCGCGGCGATTACCTCGCAGCGTCCGCCCTGAACACTCCGTTTCGGTGTTTTCGCGACACGTTTCGCGATCGGCGGAATGCCCGCAAGCTGGCGAAGATCGGGCTTTCCGATCGGGATCGAACTTTCGCGATGATGTCGATGCCAATTGTCTGGCTTGCCCTGCTGGTCAAATCCGTGGGTGTCTATATTGGCGTGCGAAATCGCGTGAAAGCGGCAACAAGAAAATGATAACGAGCCAAATCAAGCCTCGACGCTGGCGACGGAGCCGACTGTTCTGGACGCGCCAGAGAACGGTCGCAGTTTTCAGCTATCGTTATGACGCGCATCTGGTTGCCGATCTGATCACCAATATCGATCCGGTCGTTGACGGCTGGATTGCCTATGACGATCGCGGGGCGACCGGCGTGTTCAGCAGCGAGCCGCAGCGGCGGCGGATCTTGCTCGACGCAGCGCATGAAGCTGCCGCCGACTGGATCCTGGCTATTGATCCCGATGAGCGGCTGGAACGCGGTACCGCGGAGCGGATCGGACAGCTGACGGGGGATTACAGGCGCATGGCCTGGGGGTTCCGGCTCCGCGAATTGTATTCGCCGACTGAGTACCGGGTCGACGGGCTGTGGGCCGAAAAGTTCCAGTATCGTCTGTTCAGAGCCTACGATCCGGCGAAGTACCGACCAGAGGACCTGCACGGGCTCTGGTATCCTCCCGATCTTGGTTTCAAGGCCCGCAACAGCGGGCTCAACCTCTATCATTTAAAGATGATGGAGCCGAAGCGGCGGATCGCCCGCCGCAATCTCTACCACCACCTTGATCCAAAGGGGCTCCTGCAGGATGTGGGCTATGACTACCTTGCCGATGAGGCAGGGGCCGTGTTCGAACAGATTCCGCCCGGGCGCGACTACCATCCGCCTCACGTCGACGATGGCGGCCTCTGGATGGCCGTGCCGGCTGGTGCCACCATTGGTGGACCCGACCACATTCCATAGCAACGGGGTGGAACCAGCAGTCGGCTTAGCGCTTATCTACGAGAAAAATTTCGTGGAGCGGGCATGCTTGACAAATCTGGGACGCCATCCGGCCGGTCGGCTGCCGGACGGGGGGACGATGGAGCGCCGAAGAACGGCGCGCAGACCGCTGCCGAACAGGCCTCGCTCACCTATATCAGCGACAGCGAGCCGGGGATCCGGCGCCTGAAGGCGGGCGAAGGCTTTTCCTACAAGGGCGCGAAAGGACAGGCCGTCGGCGCGGCAGCCATTGCCCGCATCAAGGCGCTGGCCATTCCGCCGGCATGGACGGATGTGTGGATCTCGCCCGATCCCGCCGGCCACATCCAGGCGACCGGCCGCGACCAGCGCGGGCGCAAACAGTACCGCTACCATCCGCTGTGGGCCGCCGAGCGCGACGGCGCCAAATACTCCAGCCTTGTCGCCTTTGCCGAAAGCCTGCCGGAGCTGCGCCGCCGGATCGATGCCGATCTGCGCCGCCGTGGCCTGCCGGCCGAGCGCGTCGTGGCGGCAATTGTCTGGCTGCTCGACAACACGATGATCCGGGTCGGCAATGCCGCCTATGCCCGCGACAACAAGAGCTTTGGGCTGACGACGCTACGCGACCGCCACGTCGACATCAAGGGATCGAGCCTGCGCTTTGCCTTCAAGGGCAAGTCCGGCAAGGAATGGAAATTGAAGCTGGTCGACCGCCGCATCGCCCGGGTCGTGCGCGGCGCGCAGGATATTCCGGGGCAGCAACTGTTCCAATATCTCGACGAGGATGGCGAGAGGCATGGAGTGCGCTCCGACGATGTCAACCGCTATATCCGCGACGCGATCGGCGCCAATTTCAGCTCCAAGCATTTCCGCACCTGGGGCGGCACCATCCATGCCGCGTCGCTGTTTGCGCGGACGGAGCTTCCCGAAAGCCAGGCGCAGACCAAGCGTGTGATGAACGCGGTCATCGACAAGGTGGCCGAGCGGCTCGGCAACACACGCGCCGTCTGCCGCAAATGCTACATCCATCCACAGGTTTTCGAAGCCTGGGTGGAAGGGCGGCTGCTTAGCGAAATGACCGAGGCCAACAAGCGCAAGCGAGCGATCGACGGTCTCGATGATGAAGAGGCTCTTGTGCTGAGATGGTTGAAGGCAAGCGAAGGCTGACAAAAATGGCGTAACTTTTTTGTCGACGCCATGTCGGCACAGGCCCTACTGTTTCGTCCTTTGAGACAGAAAAGGACGTCCCATGCTCTACGCTATCCTCTGCTATGCCTCCGAAGATGTCGTCTCCTCCTGGAGCAAGGCACAGGATGACGAGGTCATGGCAAAGCTCATGCATGTGCAGGAAAAATATGCTCAAGCCGGCCGGCTTGGGCCGGTGGCGCGGCTTTTGCCCACCACCGCCGCGACGACGCTGCGCAAGGTCAAGGGCGAATCGGTCGTCATCGACGGCCCGTTTGCCGAGACCAAGGAACAGTTCCTCGGCTTCTACACGCTGGAATGCGCCGATCTCGACGAAGCCGTCGACTTCGCGCGCGAGCTTTCCGAGGTTAATCCCAGCGGCGGATCCTATGAGATCCGACCGGTTTCCGTCTTCAACCCAACCAGAGTAGCCACATGACAGACCTCGCCTGGATAAGCTCGGCGATCAGCGCTGCCCGCCCGCAGGCTATGGGTGCGCTGCTGCGCTATTTCCGCAATCTCGATACGGCGGAGGAAGCTTTCCAGGACGCGTGCCTGAGGGCACTCAAGAACTGGCCGCAGAACGGGCCGCCGCGCGATCCTGCGGCCTGGCTGATCTTTGTCGGCCGCAACACCGGCATCGACGCGGTGCGCAAGCGCGCCAAGCAGGCGCCGATGCCGGAAGAGGACCAGATCTCGGACCTGGAAGATGCCGAGAGCGATATCGCCGAACGGCTGGACGGCGCGCACTACCGCGATGACATATTGCGGCTCTTGTTCATCTGCTGCCATCCGGATCTGCCGCCTACGCAGCAGATCGCGGTGGCGCTGCGCATCGTCTCCGGTCTCACCGTCAAGCAGATCGCGCGTGCGTTCCTGGTCGGCGAAAGCGCCATGGAACAGCGCATCACGCGCGCCAAGGCGCGCATTGCAGATGCCGGCGTGCCGTTCGAGACACCCGGCGCGGTCGAGCGCTCGGAGCGGCTCGCCGCCGTCGCCGCCATGGTCTATCTGATCTTCAACGAAGGTTATTCCACCAACAGCGGCGAGGCGCCGGCGCGTGCGCCGCTTTGCGAGGAAGCGATCCGGCTGGCTCGCCTGTTGCTGCGGCTGTTCCAGACCGAGCCGGAGATCATGGGCCTGACGGCATTGCTTTTGCTGCAGCATGCGCGCGCGCCGGCCCGCTTCGACGAGAATGGCGAGATCGTGCTGCTCGACGACCAGGACCGCTCGCTGTGGAGCCGCAAGATGATCGACGAAGGCCTGGCGCTGGTCGACAAGGCCCTGCGCCACCAGAAGCCCGGACCCTACCAGGTGCAGGCGGCGATCGCCGCCCTTCATGCGCGGGCGGCAACCCCCGAGGAGACCGACTGGACAGAGATCGACCTGCTCTACAGCCTGCTGGAGGCGATGCAACCTTCGCCGGTGGTGACGCTGAACCGTGCCGTTGCGGTCGCCAAGGTGCGCGGGCCGGAAGCTGCCCTTGCCATGATCGAGCCGCTAGGCGAGAGGCTGTCCGGCTATTTCCACTTCTTCGGCCTCAAGGGCGGTCTGTTGATGCAGCTCGGCCGTGGCGAAGAGGCGCGTGTCGCCTTCGATCGCGCCATTGCGTTGGCCAACACGGCAGCGGAAGCCGCCCATATCCGCATGCATATCGACCGGCTGATGCGAGACGGAGCCGTGAAGGCGCCGGCGAAGACAGCGCACTAAGCCTGTTTCTCCTCTGGCTCAATCGTGCAATCCCGGCTTGGACCATGCCGGGGTGGCGATTTTTCCCTGAAACGAGTAATGGCACGCCATGACAGCGCCTGCGGCATGCGGGCGATAATGGCGCCAAGGCTCGACCGCCGCCCTATGACGGCGAGCGGATCTGAAAGGGATAAAAATGACGATAGCGAAGGAAACGGCCGAACTTCTGGCGAAACTGGGTGTGGCCAAGGACGCGCTGACCGGCGGCGACCTCGTCGTGCGCAGCCCGGTGACGGGTGAACAGATCGCGGCGCTGAAGACGATTTCGCCGGCCGATGCGGCCAAGACCATCGATGCCGCGCACACGGCGTTCCAGGCCTGGCGGATGGTGCCGGGTCCCCGGCGCGGCGAACTGGTGCGGCTGCTCGGCGAGGAGTTGCGCGCGCACAAAACCGAGCTTGGCCGGCTGGTGTCGATCGAGGTCGGCAAGATCCCGTCGGAAGGCCTCGGCGAAGTCCAGGAAATGATCGACATCTGCGATTTCGCCGTCGGCCTTTCCCGCCAGCTCTACGGTCTGACCATCGCCACCGAGCGTCCGGGACATCGCATGATGGAGACCTGGCATCCGCTCGGCGTCGTCGGCGTCATTTCGGCCTTCAACTTCCCGGTCGCGGTGTGGTCGTGGAACGCGGCGCTGGCGCTGGTCTGCGGCGATGCCGTGGTGTGGAAGCCCTCGGAAAAGACGCCGCTGACGGCGCTCGCCTGCGAGGCGATTTTTGCCGGCGCGGTCAAGCGCTTCGGCGCGGATGCGCCGCAGGGCCTGGCACCGGTGCTGATTGGCGACCGCTCCGTCGGCGAGATCCTGGTCGACCACCCGAAGGTGGCGCTGGTTTCGGCCACCGGCTCGACCCGCATGGGCCGGGATGTCGGCCCGCGTCTGGCCAAGCGCTTTGCCCGCGCCGTGCTCGAACTCGGCGGCAACAATGCCGGCATCGTCTGCCCGACCGCCGATCTCGACATGGCGCTGCGCGCCATCGCCTTTGGCGCCATGGGCACCGCCGGCCAGCGCTGCACGACGCTGCGGCGCCTGTTCGTGCATGACAGCGTCTATGACGCGCTGCTGCCGCGGCTGAAGAAGGCCTATGAGAGCGTCTCGGTCGGCAATCCGCTGGAGACGTCTTCGCTCGTCGGGCCGCTGATCGACAAGGCGGCCTTCGACGCCATGCAGAAGGCGCTCAAGGAAGCCACCGCTCACGGTGGCAAGCTGACCGGCGGTTCGCGGGTCGAGAATGGCCATCCCGATGCCTATTACGTGCATCCGGCGCTGGTCGAAATGCCGAAGCAGGTGGCTCCCGTCACCGAAGAAACCTTCGCGCCGATCCTCTACGTGATGAAATATTCCGATTTCGATGCCGTGCTCGACGAGCACAATGCGGTCGGCGCCGGACTGTCGTCGTCGATCTTCACCCGCGACCTGCAGGAATCCGAGCGCTTCCTCGGCGTCGATGGTTCGGATTGCGGCATCGCCAACGTCAACATCGGCACGTCGGGCGCCGAGATCGGCGGCGCGTTCGGCGGCGAGAAGGAAACCGGCGGCGGGCGCGAGAGCGGCTCCGATGCCTGGAAGGCCTATATGCGCCGCGCCACCAACACGGTGAACTATTCCAAGGCGCTGCCGCTGGCGCAGGGCGTGTCATTCGACATCGATTGAGATGCTGCGCCCGGCTTTTGACCAGTTGATCCACCCGAACCCGTCGGGCGGATCGCTGCCGCTCGCGCGGATCGTTCCGCTTTAAGGCTTCGCCCCCGCTGTCCAGATGTCCGTATCCCGACGGCGGAAAGGCCACCTCGGCCATGCGCCCGGACGGGTCCTCGCGGTCGGCACGATCGGCTGCGCAACAGCGTCTGCGCCGAACGTTCAGCCAGCGTGCGGCGACGCCGGTCGGCAGGCTTCGAACGCGGCATCGATGACGGCAAGTTTGGCGGCCTGCACGGTCATGTATTCCTGGTAGAAGCTGTTCGAGACCCACATTACGGAATGCCCGCGCCGGCCCAGCCAGCCGACGCTGCCGAGCTTTTCGGCGTCGCGCAATTTGCGCGCAAGATGGGTGCGCGAGAGTTTTAGCCAACTGGCGAATTCGCCGATCGAAACCACGCTGGTCGGGATCCGGTCGAGGGCGGCATTGTCGGGATCGATGCCGGACATCAGCCAATCCATGACGATGCCGCCATTGTTGAGCCAGATGAACAGCGAAAACGTCTGCTTGGGCTCACGCACAGGGTTGGAGGAGAGCAGGCCTTCCGCCACCATCGGCTGCAGCCTGGCAATCATGCCGTGCTGCTCGAGAAACGCGGCGAGGCGGTTGCCGCTGTCGAGACCGTCGAGCGTGCGCAGATGCGCAACCACCCAGCCATCGAATTCCTTCAGCGTCGCTGCCGTCACCTGAAAGGGATGGGCTCGTCCATCACCGGTGTGCGGCAGGTATTCGATGATGTGATAGTGCAGCATCTCCTTGATGAAGGCTTCAGCCGTGTTGCGGCTGGCGACGGAATAGTGAAGCACTGCATCGATGAAGCGGGCCAGTGTCAGTTCCGTGCGGGGATCGCGCGGGTCGCGGGCGAAATGCAGGGCTAGGCCGGTGTGAGCCAGCAGCCAGCGCTGTTGCGTGGCGAATACGGCGGCCAAGCGTGGGCTCGTTTCATAGATATGCAGCAGCGCCTTCGACTGCGCCTCGACATGACGGTGCAGCGCCGGATGGCCGGCAATATATTCGAAATTCAGCGCCATCCTCCTCGTCCTCCGGCCAGCCCCCCGGCAGCGAAGACGTGCAATCACATTTCCAGCCTTAGCCGCCCGCGTCCAGCCATGCCAACCCGGACAAAAGGCCTAGAGCGATCAACCGTTCCACAGACACGTTGAAACCCCCGTCATCTCTTGATTTCGAGGCAAATTACTTGAGAAGCGCCGCGCGCTTCTGCAGAGAAAACCGTGTCACACTTTTTTGGAAACGCTCTGGTCCGTTCGCGCCTAGGGCGTGTCGGAAAACGCTAAGCCATTGCAACCGTTGAAAAACCTACCGCAATAATAGTCAGCCCGGCAGCCTGCGGTTGAATTTGCCTCAAAATCGCCAGCACGTTGCGCGCGGTCCGTTTGTATCCAGGGCGGTTCGCCACGTTGGAGCGCCTGGGCTATCGTTCCGGCTATTACGGCCGCACGCCCTGGAAGGGCTCGGCCTCAAAATTGTTTTCCACACACGCAACGCGAGGTGATGGAGAGCCATCGTGTCCTAGCCACGGGAGACCACATCGTGGCAAACTTCTTGTTAACCACATGCTCGGTGAAATTATCGGATTAACCTCAGATGCCACTATCGAGGTTATGTTCCGTACCTTAGCGTTCAATATGAGTTCAAGGGATGTGTGGATTCGGGGGTTATTTCGGGTCAATCCGGGATGCGGAAGCTTTGCTCACGCACATGGTAGCCGCAATTGCCCATCGTGGGCCGGATGAGCAAGGGAAATTCGTAGCACCCGATGCCGGGCTCGGGCATGCGCGGCTGTCGGTGATCGGCATCGGAGACGGCCAGCAACCGATGTCCGACGAGGCCGGCAATTTGACGATTGCGTTCAACGGCGAGATTTTCAACTACATAGAACTGCGCGAAGGGCTGATCGCCAAGGGCCGACACTTTCGGACGTCGAGCGACACAGAGGTCATCCTTCAGCTCTATGAGGAGATGGGCGAACACTGCTTGTCTCTCCTGAACGGTGATTTCGCCTTGGCGATATGGGACAATCGGCAGCGACGAATGGTGCTTGCACGAGACCGGATGGGTGTCCGGCCGCTCTTCTACACAAGTAAGGACGGGGTGCTTTACTTTGCCTCGGAGATCAAAGCTCTGTTGAAGGTCCCGGGCGTCTCCGCTGAAATTGATCCGATTGCGCTGGATCAGATCTTTACGCTGTGGGCGCCGATCGCTCCGCGCACGGCGTTCCGCAATATCCACGAGTTGGAACCGGCAAGTGTGATGATCGCGACGCAGGGGCAGGTCACGGTCAGACGGTACTGGCACCTGGACTATCCGCATCGTGATGAGCCGTCGAAGATCACGAACGAGGACCACGCGGCAGAGGAATTGCAAGCCCTTCTGACCGATGCGGTGAGGCTTCGCATGCGGGCCGACGTGCCGGTCGGTTCCTATCTTTCCGGAGGGCTCGATTCGTCGCTCGTTTCGGCGCTTGCCGCCGGCATGACTCCTCGGAGACTGGAGACATTTTCCGTAACCTTCGACAGCACCGAGCATGACGAAAGCGCCTTTCAGACCGAAATGGCCTCGGCGCTCGGCACGCGCCACCACGCCATAGAATGCGGCGCCCGCGATATCGCCAGCGTCTTTCCTGACGTCATCCGCTTTGCCGAGCGGCCGATCATCCGCACGGCGCCAGCGCCACTCTACAAATTGTCCGCCCTGGTTCGCCAGGCCGGCCTGAAGGTGGTGCTGACGGGTGAAGGCGCCGACGAGGTCTTCGCCGGTTACGACGTCTTCAAGGAGGCGCGTGTCCGCCGGTTCTGCGGGCGGCAGCCCACATCGCGCATAAGGCCGCAGCTGTTCCGCCGGCTTTACCCGTATCTGCCGGGCCTGCAACAGCAATCGGTGGAGTATCTGGCTGCCTTCTTCGGCACCAGCAACGCTGCCCTCGACGATCCGCTGTTCTCGCATCGGCCACGCTTCAAGACCACGGCGGCGGCGAAAATCTTCTTTTCCGGCGACCTGCGCGCGACGTTGAAGGGTTATGACGCAGCTGAAGAGCTGACCAGCCGCCTACCCGAGGCGTTTTCCCTATGGCATCCGCTGCATCAGGCGCAATATCTCGAAACCCGCTTCCTCCTGCCCGGCTACATCCTCTCCAGCCAAGGCGATCGGATGGCCATGGCGCACGGCATCGAAGGGCGGTTTCCTTTCCTGGATCATCGCGTGGTAGAGTTCGCGGCAAGACTTCCGCCGGAGATGAAACTGAAAGGCTTGATGGAGAAGCACATATTGCGCAAGGTGGCCAGGCACCACCTTCCGGCGGCGATCGGTAAACGCACCAAGCAACCTTACCGCGCCCCGGAGGCCCGCTCCTTCGTCGGGGCGGAGGAACTAGACTATGTTCGTGACTGCCTGGGCGAGGCGAGCATTACCGCCGGCGGCCTGTTCAACGCCAAGGCGGTGGCCAAGCTCCACGAGAAATGCCGCATTGAGACCGCGACCGGATTTCGCGACAACGCCGCCTTCGTCGGCATTCTGTCGACGCAGCTGTGGCAGAAGAATTTCGCCGGCCAAGCGGCCGGCGCGGCAAGAGCGGCCTGAGACGGCGAGGAAAAGGAAAGACATGATGACGGCAATCAAGGACAGGGTCAGAAGCTTTATCGTCGACAACTTCCTGTTCGGCGACACCTCCTACAAACTGTCGGATTCAGCCTCGCTGATCGAGAACGACATTATCGACTCGACTGCGGTACTTGAGCTGGTGGCCTTCATCGAGGACAATTTCGGCATCGCGATGGTGGATGCCGACATCGTTCCGGCCAACCTGGACTCGCTTGACCGCATCTCGTCCTTCATCGAGGCGAGAGCACAAACGCTGGCAGCGTAAGCGCCAACGGCGAGGAACGTCCCGTGCGGATCGAGCATTTTCTGGTGGCGAAGGCTGCTGCCCACCCGGCCAAGACGGCATTGGTCACCAAGGGCAAAAGGCTGAGCTACGAAGAACTCGACGACCTTTCGAGCCGGCTGGCCACCGCTCTCTTCATGAATGGGATCAGGCGCGACGACCGCGTTCTGATCTTCATGGACAATTGCTGGGAGGCCGCCGTATCGATCTTTGCCGCACTCAAGGCAGGTGCGACCTTCAGTCCGATCAACCCCTCCACAAAGGCCGACAAGCTCGGTTACGTCATCGCCGATTGCGACGCCAGGGCGGTCCTGACGCAGGCGAAGCTGATGCCCGTGGTCACCGAAGCCTGCGCATCGCAAGGCAAGCCCGGCATCTTCGTGGCTTCCACCCCTGGGGCCGACGGGCAATGCCCGGCAGGGGCCGCGTCCCTGACTGACTGCCTGACGTTCGATGGCGCGGAGGTAAACCATCGCGGCATCGACGTCGACCTTGCGATGCTGATCTACACGTCAGGTTCGACCGGCCGGCCCAAGGGTGTGATGATGACGCATCGCAATTGCGACGCCGCCGCGGGGTCGATCGCCACCTATCTGCGCAACGCGCCGGACGACATCATCCTGAACGTCCTCCCGCTTGCCTTCGACTATGGCCTCTACCAGTTGCTGATGGCAGTCAGGCTCGGGGCCACGCTGGTGCTCGAGAAGTCCTTCGCCTTCCCGCACGAGATCTTCGAACGCATCCGCAAAGAGGGCGTCACCGGCCTTCCGCTGGTGCCTACCATGGCGGCGATGATCCTGCAGATGCGTGATCTGGCGCCGGGTTTCCTGCCCAGCCTCCGCTATATTTCCAACACCGCGGCCGCCTTGCCGCCAGCCCACATAGAACGCCTGCGCTCGCTGCTGCCCGGCGTCCGGATCTATTCGATGTATGGGCTGACCGAATGCAAGCGCTGCACCTATTTGCCACCCGAGGAACTTGACCGCCGGCCAGGGTCGGTCGGCATAGCCATCCCCAACACGGAAGCCTTTGTCGTCGACGACCTTGGACAACGCGTGCCGGCGGGCGTGGCAGGTGAGCTAGTCATCCGCGGTCCGCACGTGATGCAGGGCTATTGGCGCAACAAGGCCGCGACGGAACGAGCGCTCCGGCCGGGGCCTAACCCTTGGGAAAAGGTGCTCTATACGGGCGACCTGTTCCAGACCGACGAGGACGGCTTTCTCTATTTTGTCGGGCGTAAGGACGACATCATCAAGACGCGTGGCGAGAAGGTCGCCCCCAAGGAAGTGGAGGCCGTGCTCCACGCCCATCCAGGTATCGCGGAAGCGGTGGTCGTCGGCGTGCCGGATCCGGTGCTGGGGCATGCGATTGGCGCGCTCGTCGTGCGGTCCGATCCGGCGCTTGGCGGAAAGGACATCATTCGTCACTGCGCGCGCCACCTGGAGGATTTCATGGTCCCCAAAATCATAGAGTTCCGGAGCGAATTACCGAAGACGGAGTCGGGCAAGGTCAGCCGCCGGCTCGCGGCTGAGATGATGGAGGCCGAGCAATGAACATCGGCTCAACCCAGGATGCGCCGGCCTTCACGCAAGCCCTGGCCATCGATCCCGCCGCCGAAACGGACAGGATCGTGGCGGCCCTGCGCGAGCAGTTGCGCGGCATTCGCAAGCGCGGACTCGTGCTCGGTCTTTCGGGCGGTGTAGATTCCAGCGTTTCGGCTGCATTGGCCGCGCGGGCCGTCGGCCACCAGAATGTGCTGTGCGTCCTCATGCCGGAAAGCGATTCCGACCCCGAAAGCCTGCGGCTCGGCCATCTGGTCGCCGACACTTTCGGCGTCGAGGCCGTTGTGGAGGATATCGGGCCGACCCTGCGGGCAATGGGCTGCTATGAACGCCGCGACGCCTTCATCCGCGAATTGGTCCCGGACTATGGCAAGGGCTGGGCCTCGAAGATCGTGATCGCGAACGTGCTCGAAGGCGAGGGCTACAACATCTCGTCGCTGGTGGTGCAGGACCCGCAAGGCAAGCAGACGAAATTGCGGATGCCGGTGGCTGTCTATCTCGGCATCGTTGCCGCCACCAACATGAAGCAGCGCACCCGCAAGCAGCTCGAATATTATCATGCCGACCGGCTGAACTTCGCCGTGCTCGGCACACCGAACCGGCTGGAATACGACCAGGGGTTCTTCGTCAAGAACGGCGACGGCGCCGCCGACGTCAAGCCGATCGCGCATCTCTACAAGACGCAGGTCTATGCGCTAGCCGCCTATCTCGGCATTCCGGAAGAGGTCCGCAACCGGCCGCCGACCACCGACACCTACTCGCTGGCGCAGACGCAGGAAGAATTCTACTTCTCCCTGCCTTACGATCGGATGGATCTGTGTCTCTACGGCCTCAACAACGGCGTGTCCGCCGAGGTGGTAGGGCAAGCGGCGGGATTGACCGCCTCACAGATCGAACGCGTCTGGGCCGACATCGCCGCCAAGCGAAAGGCAACGCGCTATCTGCACCTGCGCCCGCAGCTCGTTGACGGCGTGGACGAAGTCGGCTCCTGACCTATGCATATCGAGCAAAAGTGATCCGGTCTTGCGATACGACATGCATGAAAGAAATACTAAGCTCTTGTCTTTACGCAATTCCGGACGGAAAGCCGCGCACCCTTTCCTGGAATTGCTGTAGGCGGAACGCTTCAGGTGAAGCGGCCGCCGATCAACTGGCTCCACTGCTCGCCCGCAAGCCCGTTCAGAAAGACCTGCGCGTTCTTCATGGCATCGAGAAGCTCGGGATCGCGTGAATGCACGACGGTCGAGGCGACCGGTATGAAGGCTATGCGTCTTACAAGCATGGCGTCCAGAAGCGCGGGCTGGACGCGGCCGCGCAAGCCGGAGACACCGCGCCGGGCGGCATGCTCGACCAGGCAATCGATCACCGGCCCGGCCTGGCCGGGAAGAGCGAGGACCTGCAGCACGCGGCCGATCCCGTCCGGTCGCGCGTAATAGGCGAAAGCGCCGACATTGGCGCCGTTCGGCGATGCCACCGACACGTAGACAAGCTCTCCGAAATCCGGCTTTTGCGCCGCATCGCCCAGAATATGGTTGAGCTGACCTTCCGCCCACTGCGGACGTAGCGGAAATTGGGCGCAAAGCGGCTCCAGCAGCCCCGCAAAGCTGCCGCTGTCGATCTCGGAGGCCCGAAATGCCCCCCGGCTCGATGCGTTGGCGACGACGCCGGTCCAGCGTCGTTGACTGCCCTTCATTTTGCGAAGGTAGAGCCGGTCGACGATCCGGGCGAGCGGGTTGAACATCCAGGCAAGCTTCATGTGATTGGCAAAAAGGCTGAGCATGAAGGTCGCCGGCCGCATCACGCGAACCCAGTCAAGGCTGTATTGCGGCAGCACAACGCCGCGAAGCCGCGTCCACAGTTTCACGGACGTATCATTGGCGGTTTCGCTGAAGGAGATGTCCTGCGGACCATCGAGGAAGGCCTTCAACAGGCGGGCACCGGCCATCGGATCGGTCTCGTGATCCTCGACCATCAGCGAGCTGCAGATGGCAGCGTAGAGCTGCCGGCCGTTGAATTTCATTGGCAGCGCATGAACGCCGACGAACCCGGAAACCTGGCCGGCGTCACTGACATGGACAAGCGAACGGAGCCCGCTGCCCCAGTCGGGTGCGTCCAGATAAAACCGCCTCATGTAATCGACGAGGGAGGCCGGCGCTGGCCCCCGCTTCTTGCGCAGCATGCGTTGAAACATGCCCGCGACGGCCGCAAGGTCGGCCTGATCGAGGGCGCGGACGACGCTCACGCCGGGCTCCCGGTTCCGGGAACCCGGCCACCATGTTTGCGCGCCATGGCGACACGGGGCTGGCCGTCGGCCGTCACGGCAAAGGTTGGGGTTTCGTAGGATTTCGTTCTCGATAAAAGGGTTGCTATCTGCCGATCTTGACCTTCGCCGAACTCAAATAGCAGCCATCCGCCTGGCTTGAGGAAAGCTGCGGCATCCCGGACCAGCCTTTGGAGGATCGAAATACCGTAAGGGCCGCCGTCGAAAGCTTCCCGAGGTTCGTTCTCCAACAGATGCGCGCTTTCGCTATCGAGACGGGATGAGGAAATATAGGGCGGGTTGCACACAACCATGTCGGCAGCGCCGCGGAGGCCGTCACCCTCGATCGCGGCAAATAGGTCGCCTTGCCGGACCTTGATCCTGTCCTGCAGGGCGAGGCGCACAACATTGCGGCGGGCAAGCGAAACCGTGCTGTCGGTCAGGTCCGCCGCCCACGCCCGAGCCCGAGGACATTCGCTGACGATGCCCACGGCAAGATTGCCGCTGCCGCAGCACATGTCGATCAGGATCGTTTCGTGCGCCTGTTCGCCAAGAATGGCCGCGGCCGTCCGGCCAAGCAGTTCCGTTTCGGCTCGCGGCACCAGGACGTCAGGCGCGAGTTCCAGCTCAACCCGCATGAAGCGGTGCAATCGCGGCCAATTGCGATCGTTTGCACGGCCGGCAGGAAGGCTGTGATGCTGCGGCAAGGAAAATCCCTATCCTGAGGATAAAACGCGGGTTCCCTGTTGTTACCAACTCCGGGTAAATTGATGTTAAAGATCATGATTGGATTGGGAGTAACCGGCCTATGTTGGCGGCGTCCTGTCCCATCAATGGCGGATTCCTGTGCCGCCGCAAGCCGATCCATGCGCTAATTCAGAGCAACGCCTCGTACCGGTCTCCGATCTTTTCAATTTCGAAATCCGCCGCCCTGCTTTTCAGGATCGCGGCGGTTGTCGGCTGGTCGAGCATTCCGGCCATCGCCACTGCCAGGGCCGCGGCATCGCCGACCGGCACCAGGGCGCCGAAGCGGCCGTCATCAAGTATTTCGCGCGGGCCGTGCGGCGCGTCCGTGGAGACCACCGGAATCCCCGCTGCCATGGCCTCGACCAGAACATTGCCGAAGCCCTCGCTGGTCGATGATAGGACGAACAAGTCAGCTACGGCGTAGCAGGCCGCCGGATCATTGACATAGCCCGCAAACAGAACGTCTGCGCCGATACCGGATTCTTCGGCATAGGCGCGCAGCTCGTCGGCCAGCGGACCCTCGCCGAAGATGACAAGCCGGGCCCGGCGGCCGGCGCGCAGCACAGCGAAGGCCCGCAGCAACGTCCAATGATCCTTAACGGGCACCAGGCGTCCGGCGGTGATGATGATGGGGCCGTCGCCCATCGCCGCGAGCTCTGCCTGCCAGGCGTAGGAGCGTTGCTGGGATGCCGCAGCCGGCGGCAGCGGGTTGTTGATGACCACGACCTTGGATTTCGGGAAGCCTCGGGCCACAAGATCGCCGCCGACACCCTCAGAAACCGCGATGGCCCTGGTGGCGCGGGCCGCAACCAGGGCCGAAAGCCAGACCGCCATTTTCGCGCCAAGGCTGCCGGAAGGCAGTGAGGCGGCGGCGTGGAAACTCGGGAAGAACCGCGCCCTGCTTCGCGCGAGGGAAAGCGCCAGCGCCACGACCAGATTGGCGAATTCCGGGGCGCTGTAGATCGCGTCGGGAGAAAGGCGGCCAAGCAGGCCCGCGCTTCGCACGATGCCTTTCAATGTCGCCCACTTGCCATAACCCTCGCCGCGAATGGGGAGGCCGAAATCGACCAGATGCACGGCAGGCGAAAGCAGGGCGGCATTGGGCCCCTGCGCGTTCCAGGTAAAAAGCGTGACGTTGTGGCCGCGCGATGCCAGCTCGTTCGCTATCAGGACGAACACACGCTCGGCGCCGCCGCCCCTGAGGCTGGCAATGTGAAAGACAATCCGCTTCGCCATTTCAGGCGCGGCTGGCAATGACGTCCGGGCGGTTCGGCGGAAGACGCATGTCGCGCACGATACCCAGGGTAATGGCGAGCAACATGCCAAGGATCATGCCGCCAATGGCCCCCAGGCCGATCATCACGACCGTGCGCGGGGGCCATGAACGGCCCTTTGGCGGCACTGCGGTGGAAATCACCTGCACATTGGTGCTGTCGATCTGTTCGCGCTCGGTTATCTGGCGTGCCCGCGACAGGAAGCTTTCATAGATAGCCGTCTTCGACGCGGCGTCACGTTCAAGTTCACGCAAGGCGACCTCGGAATCGCTATCCGAGAACACGTTGCCCTTCAAGTCATTCATCTTGGCATTGAGGGAGGCCGACGAGGTTTTGGCGGCATCGAGATTGACCTTCGCCAGGCGCAGGGTGCGCGCGTATTCGGCGCTGAGTTGCGCGCTGACCGTGTTGTACTCCGTCTTCAGCCTGACGATCGACGGATGACGGGGGCCAAAGGTCATCGACTGCGAATCGATCTGCTGGCGCAGGCCGTTGGCCGTTGCGCGCAGCGCCACAAGCGCCTCCGACGTGGCGGGACCGGAATTGGTGCCGTTTGCGCCGGCGGCAAGCAGGGCGTCGTAACTTGCCTGCGCGGCGATGACGCGCGATTGCGTCTCCACGATCTGGCCGTTGAGCTGGGTCATGGTTTGCGAGGAAACAAGCTGCCCATTGCTGGTGGCCAGATTGTGGCTGCGCCTATAGGCCTCGACCTTCTCTTCGGCCGCCTGCACATCGCTCTTGAGCTGGCCCAGCCGCCCGTCCAGCGCGGCCGCGGCACGGCTGGCGCCGGAAGCCTCGGCGCTGGCCAGCTCTTCCTGGAAAGTCTTGACGATATCCTGCGAAATCAGGATCGCCTTAGCGGGGGTTTCCGCCGATACCATCAAGGTCGTGACAAACGACTTTTCATCCGCGATGCTGCTAACCCGTTCCGCCAGGTTCTTCAGGGCGGTAAGCTTTGGGTCGGGTTTGGCGCCGTCCGTCCCTGTGCGGCTTCGGTCCGCGTCGAAGAACTCCGGGTCACTGGCCAGGTCAAGATCGTCTACAACACGTGAAAGCACGCTGCCCGAGGTCAAGATGCGCTCTTTGCTGCGCGCGCTGAGCAGCTGTCCATCGACCTGGGCCGATTGCGGGTAAAGATCATTCGGAACAACCTGAAGATTGGCGGGATTGATGAGGATGTCCGTGGTCACGGTGTAGCGCTGCTTGCTCAGCAGAGCGTAGGCACCGCCGATGATCCCGCCGGCGATTGCCAGCAGGCATACCAGAGCGAGGCCGGCGCGCAGCCAGACAAACAGACGCCCGAAATCGAGTTCGAGAAAGGTTCCGATCTTGTTGAGCGTCACCGTCGTGACGGGCTCGGCTACAGGCGGCGCCACGGGTGCAGGCGACACAGGGGCCGACGTTACAGGGGCCGACGTTACAGCGGGTGCCGCCGCATGTGCCATGATCGGCGCGGTTTGTTGCGGCTTTGGCCTGCTGGCGCGCCGCGCATTTTCGATCCGTTCATAGGGGCTAATGCCGGCGGCGGCCGCGGCTGGAGGAGGACCGGAAGCGGCGGACATCATGCTAACCCTTTAATATTCAATACGCACAGCCTGCTTTACGGAAACATCGTTAACATTTCATTTTCCAGGCGTGTCAGGCGCGTTCCGGAACAGCGATCTATCCACCCTTGGTCGGTATTCTGCCACGCCCGTCGTAGCCTGGCAAAGCGTGCAGGCGTTTCAAATGGAAATACAAGAGGTCGTCGCGAGGGCACCCGCAAGGAGCGGGCTTGGCGTCATGTCGCTGTTGATGCTGGTTGGCCTTGAAGGGGCGTGCCGAGGCGCCCATCCGGCTTTCGATAAGCGAGCAACAAGATGACGAGCAGCATGATATCCGGCGCCTTCGAAGAAAGGGCATTGTTTGACAATGCCGCGAGAATGGACGCGGCCGCTGCGATATGGGCGGCCCGAGGCGTATTGCGCAGGAGCTTGAAAAGGAACCGGAAGAAAGCAAACGCGAAGAGCAGGGCGATCGGCAGGCCGAACAAAAGCGTAAGAACGACCGGCGTGCTTTCGATGAAGGGGAGGTTGAGCTTTTCGTTGACGATCTTCAACAACTCGTTGGGATTCATGCCAAGCAGGATGTCCCTCCATTCAACGAACTTGAATACATCGTAGATCTTGACGCGCGCGTCGTAATTTTGATCAAAGAGCGTGTTGCTGAAGCGGTTCAGCAGCCCCGCCGAAAAGAGTATCGCAATCAGTATGGCGCCACCGGCCAGCGTCAGCATCAGCACCAGGAGTTTGGCCTGGCGTTGATGTCTGGGTGACAAGTCCGGCCAAGGCAGGAACACGAGCAGGAACAGGATCTCGCCGCAAGCGAGCAGCAGGGCGGTGCGCGCGCCCGAAGCGGCCGTGCCGATGAAGAGAATGAAGATGCAAAGCGCGCACACCCAGATACGCCACCGCGTCAATGCAACGAAACCTATGGCGGTGGTGCAAAGCGCGCCCAGCGCCAGCGGATGGGCCGACAGTCCGATCGGCCGAAAGTCCAGCTCAACGAGGGGATAGGGCAGGAATCGATGCTGGGTGACGGCCTCGATCGTTCCGATGATGGCGCTGAGGACGATCATGCCGACGATGACATTGCCAAGCGCCCTGCGCACATGGTCACCCAGGGCAAGCATGATCATCGCCGCGGCACAAGAGACCAGATAGGAATCGATTATGAAGCCGGCCGAGCCGGCACGGCCTATCACGAAGAGATAAGGCACCAGCCACAACAGCAGCAGCGAATATAACAATGTCGCCTTGAACAGCCTGACTTCATCGCCTTCGAGCCGAATTGGCCGGGTCGTGGCGATGACGACAAGCAGCAGAAAGATGGCATAGGTCCCGATATGCAGCTTTTCGGGAAACGACCCCCCCTCCGTCGAATAGGACATCACCATATTCATCAATTGCGGAGAGATGGTCGAGCGGAGCAGGAAAGCGAAGGCCGCGAGGAGAAAGAACAGGAGTGTGAGGGCGTCTTGGCGGCTGGCCTGCGCGGTCACGAACTGTTGCTCTGTGGGGGTGACACTCACGATTATCTGACCAGCGTTGCGGCTTGCGATTGAGATGGCAGGGGACGAACGCACCCCCGGGTACATTTTCCTGCAAGAACGTAAAGGAATATGGATAACCCGATCTTAACAGTGGCGATGCCCGGCATGGGCTATTTCATGAAGTCGGTAACCCACACTTAATTGGCCGGTCGTATTGATGGCGATGCTTTGCACGGCGCCCGACGCGCTGCCTGTGGACGGCACAATGGCATCAGGCGCCGGCAAAGCGCAGGAGATCAAGGTGAAGAAGTTCTATTCGATTCAGTATCTTCGCGCCTGCGCCGCCTTGCTGGTTCTGTTCGCACACGCCTTTTCCTATCAGATTGGCGTGGACAATCTGATTATTGTGACGGCGGGCCGCCTGGGCGTCGTTCTGTTCTTTGTCATCAGCGGTTTCATAATGGTCCATATTACGGGAGATGGTCCGTTTTCCGCTGCCACCTTCCTGAAACGCCGAGCAATCCGGATCATCCCCCTTTACTGGCTTTTCACCAGCCTCGCCGCGGTTCTGGCGGCGCTCGCGCCAAGTCTCTTCCAGAAGACCGTCTTTACGTGGCCCCACTATCTTCAGTCGCTCCTCTTCATTGTTCACGAAGCGCCTGGACGGGATAGCGCCAGTCCAATCCTCTCACTCGGCTGGACGCTCAATTACGAGGTATTTTTCTATATCGCTTTTGCGGTGTTCGCATTCCTGTCCGTGACCTCGCGCGTATTTGTGCTGACGGTCTTTTTCATTGCGATGTGGATAGCCGGGCTGTGGCTGGCTCCCACCAACCCTGTTATCCAGTTCTATCTCAACCCTTCTCCGGTGGCATTCGTCATCGGTATGTGGATAGGGCGGCGCTATTTGGACGGTGATTTCACTTCCGACATACGCCATGCCTGGATATTCGGCGTAATGACCGCTGCAGGCGTGGTGCTTTCATTCGTCGATGACGGTACGCCGCTCCTGGGTCAGATCAGCTTCGCGGGACAAGCAATGTGGGCGGCGGGCCTGCTTCATCTCAGCCTCATTCTGGAGCCGAAACTCAAGCACTGGAGCCTTCTTGAGCAGTTGGGCGACGCTTCCTACGCGCTTTATCTGTCGCATATCTTCGTGATCGGCGCTGTGGCGTACCTGGCCAGACGCACCGTCGGATACGAGCATCCGACAACGGTATTGTTGGTGTCGGTGGTCAGCATCGTGGCAGCCTGCCTCGTCAGTCTGGTGATTTACGAGATGATCGAGAAGCCGATTCTTCAGACCCTGAACGGCAAAAGGAAGACGAGAAACACACCGCTTCCTCATATTGCCACGGAGAACAAATAAGGAGGCCACGCAACGGGACGCTCACGGCTTTCAGCGCTTGAGTCAGCCCGCGCTGTCCACGACCTCGACATTGCCGGCGCGGTTAAGCGTATGAATGCCCGTGCGTGCCCATGCCGGACCCGCGCCGATCGGCCGGGGCGAGGCAAAGCGGACATCGGACGCGTCGAGTCGCTCAAGCCGCATCAGCCCCAGACCACCGCCATAGGCCCTCGATCCGTTCTGCACCGGCAGCACCAGGGCATCGTCCTGGCGGATAAAGGCGCCGCCCGGCCGGGTGCCCGAATGATCGACGGCAATGGGATTGAGCGGATGGGCGACCCATGGCCCGCGCAGCGAGGGTGCGCAATAGACCGCCATCGTGTCCGACGCGCTGCCGTAGCCGAACCGCTCCGTTCCAACCAGCCAGAAGCGACCGTCGGATTCGAGCAGCGTCGCGTCGTTGAAATCCCTGTCCGTCATCAGCACCGTGTCGCGGACCCAGCGGTCGGGAAACTGCGCGGCGCGATAGAGCACAAGTTCGCGAGCCGAACCACTTTCGGGGATCATGAAAATCTCGCCATCGTGTGCGAACACCTGCGGATACGACAGGTGGTGCGCTTCCTCCAATACAACCCTTGGAACACCGAAAGTGCCATCTTCACCGAGCTCGGCGACGGAAATCACGCCGCGACTCGTCGCGTAGGGGAATTCCTCGACAAACAGATGATGGCGGCGGTCGGCCTCGAAGACGAACGGGTCGGCATAGAAGCGTTGGCCATCGTCCGGCAGGACTGTGAACGGTTTGCCGTCGAGTTGCCCGGTTTCGGCGATGCCTGGTCCGTCGATCACCCGATAGGCAACCTGCCAATAGAAGGGGCGTCGTCCCCGCCTGATTTTTTGCACGGCGCGATCGATCAAGGCCCTGCCGAAAAAGGGCACATAGTGTCGAACAAAACTGTCGTTCTTCAGGATCGGCACCGGGTTGTCGCTTACCGGCACAAGCTTGCCCGCAAAGAAGCGGGCGACGGTTTGCATGATCAGCGACATGGCACCGGCGAGCAGGTCGTTGCAGCTTCGAGATAGCCAGAGCCTGTCTGCCAGCATCGGTCTAGCCTGGGCTACGACAACGCCATCGAGGCGAGCGCCAAGTTCAGGCAATTGTCCGCTCGCCAACATTGCGGCAACGCCGGCTGGAAAGCTGTTGCGGCCGCAAAATTCGAGCCTCAGGACTGGCGCGCCTTGCCCCGTTGCGCTGGCAGTGAGATCTATGACGAGGTCCGGAGGGCCGCGATCGATGGGCGGCAGCGGCTCGGACCGGCCCGCCAGCGAGGGACCGAAACGCCGGCTCTCGATCGTCAAGACAGTGTCCAGCCCCCGAGCGGTTGGCGCCGCCGCCGGCGCGTTGCAACTCGAGACCACGTAACCTGCCGCATCCAACCGCTTAAAAAGCTCATTTTCCCAGCGCCGGGATGCGACGGCGTGGCCGATGATTAAAATATTAGTCAACCCAAGTTATTCTCGTTAAAGCAAAAAATGGCTTTGCTTTGGTATCTTTCCCCACTGTTCCTGGCAAGGGTTGCCCAAGGGGGGCTGCGGACTCTAGCGTTAATCATACGTTAATTTTTTTGAATACGAAGGCGGTTCAGGGCGCTATTGTTAAGCTGTAAGCACATATCAGCCGGGCGCGCACGCTTTCGGTGACCAGGGTCAACCATGAACGCCGTTTCACATCCGAAATTGCCCTCAAGGCGAAAACTGCTGATCGTGTTCGGCACGAGGCCGGAGGCGCTCAAATGTTTTCCGGTGGCGCGCGCCGCGCTTGCCCATCCGGGCTTTACCACGGAAATATGTGTGACGGGCCAGCATCGCGAGATGGTCGATCAGGTCATTGAACTGACGGGCCTGCCGGTGCACTACGATCTCAACATCATGCAGCCAGGTCAGACGTTGTTCGACGTGACCTCGCGCGTGCTCCTCGGAATGGCGGGGGTGCTGGAGAAGGCGAAGCCGGACATCGTCATCGTCCAGGGCGACACAACCACCGCGATGACCGCGGCTCTAGCTGCCTTCTACAAGCACATTCCGGTTGCCCATATCGAGGCGGGATTGCGCAGCCACAACATCAACTCTCCCTTTCCGGAGGAACTGAACCGCAAGATTGCCGGCAACATCGCCACCTGGCATTTTGCGCCGACCACCGAGGCGCGCGACAATCTCATCGCCGAAGGAAAGGCTGCGAACACCATCTTCGTAACCGGCAATACCGTGATCGACACGCTGCTGCATTTCTCCAGCGAGATCGATGCCGACAAGTTGATGAACGCCAAGCTCGCCGCTCGTTTCCCCTTCATCGATCCGACCAAGAAAATGATCCTCGTCACCGGTCATCGCCGTGAGAATTTCGATGGCGGCATCCAGAGAATCTGCACCGCGCTGAAGGCATTGTCGGCGCGCAGGGATGTGCAGATCATCTACCCGGTCCATCCCAACCCGAATGTGCGCTCCGTGGTCGAGGCCGAAATCGGGACGGTGCCGAACATCCACCTGATCGACCCGCAGGACTATTTGCCGTTCCTGTACCTGCAGAAACAGAGCTACCTGGTGTTGACCGACAGCGGCGGCGTGCAGGAAGAGGCGCCTTCACTCGGCAAGCCGGTGCTGGTGATGCGGGAAAACACGGAGCGACCCGAAGGGATCGCCGCTGGTACTGCCCGGCTGGTCGGCACCGATATCGAAAAAATTCTGGCCAATGCCAATAGCCTGCTCGATGATGAGAGCGTCTATCGCGGCATGGCGGAGAGGCACAATCCATACGGCAATGGCCAAGCTGCGAGCCGGATCGTTGAGGAATTGCTGAATCATGGCTGAAATCAAAACCGTTTCCGTTATCGGCATGGGCTATATCGGCCTGCCGACCTGTGCCATTTTTGCCAGCCGCGGACTCGATGTCATCGGTGTCGATATCAACGAGGCGGTGGTCGCGAAGGTCAACCGCGGCGAAATCCACATCATCGAACCGGACCTGGATGGTTTGATCCAGAAAGTCGTCGCCAATGGCAAGCTCAAGGCATTCAGCACGCCTCAGCCGGCCGATGCCTATATTATCGCCGTTCCAACTCCGATCACCCCGGACCGCAAGCCGGATGTAAGCTACGTGCTTGCGGCAGCGCGAAGCATCGCTCCGGTGCTAAAACGGGACGACCTGGTGGTGCTGGAATCAACATCGCCGGTCGGTACGACGCGTGTCATGACAGCGCTGCTTGCGGAACTGCGACCCGATCTCAAATTTCCCGTCGCGCATGGCGAGGAAGCTGACGTCCTGGTCGCCTACTCTCCCGAGCGCGTGCTGCCGGGAAAGGTGCTGACCGAGCTGATCAACAATGATCGCTCGATCGGCGGACTGTCCCGAAAGTCTTCGGAGCGGACAGCGGCACTCTATTCAAGCTTCGTCGCCGGCGACCTGTTCATAACCCAGGCCGAAAGCGCGGAACTGGTTAAGCTGACTGAAAATGCGTTCCGCGATGTCAATATCGCCTTCGCCAATGAGCTTGCGGCGGTGTGCCAGGATCTGTCGCTCAACGTCTGGGAGGTAATCGATCTCGCCAACCGGCATCCTCGCGTGAACATCCTGCAGCCGAGCCCGGGCGTGGGCGGCCACTGCATTGCGATCGATCCGTATTTTATCATCGACGCCGCACCGAACAATACGCGGCTGATCAGTTCGGCACGGCGCATCAATTCCGAGCGACCCTTGTCGGTGGTCAGGGACATCGAGGCATTGCTCGACCCGACCCGCAAGCAGACGATCGCCTGTCTTGGCCTCAGCTTCAAACCCAATATCGACGATATGCGCGAGAGCCCGGCTGTCGAGGTTGTTAAGCTTCTGTCCAAGATTCCCAATATCAAGATCGTCGCTGCCGAGCCCAATGCGCGTCAGTTGCCACACGAGCTCGAGGGCAGCGGCGTCATGTTCACCGATGCACTTTCCGCTATTGACCAATCCGATATCGTCGTCCTGCTGGTCGACCATCGACAATTCAATCTGATCGATCCCGAAGCGCTCAAGGACAAGAAGCTCGTCGACACACGGGGCCTGTGGACCTGGCGCAAGGCGCGCAAGCCCGACGCCCGCATCGAAGGCAAGAAATCCGAAATGGAACGCTCGCAGTCTCTCGCTCGCACCGGAGAAGCGGCATGAACTCGCATGACCCGGCATGGGCGCAACACTCTCTATTGGCATCACGCCGCCGCGAGTTTCTCGGTGCGACCATCCATGCGCTGACCATGGCCGAGACGCTGGCCATCGCAGACGAGGCGATGGCGACGCGGCGACCGCTTCACCATGTTGTCGTGAACGTCGCCAAGCTTGTGAACATGCGCAAGAATGCCGAACTGCGCGAGGATGTCGTCGGGGCGGATATGGTCAATGTCGACGGCAAAGGCGTGCTTTGGGGCGCGCGGCTCTGCGGCGTCGAGTTGCCGGAGCGTGTGACCGGCGTCGACGTCATGATCAACCTGCTTGCGCTGTGCGCCAGGCGTGGCTATCGCCCCTACCTTCTGGGCGCTGAACAGCACATTCTCGACGCAGTTGAAAGCCGACTTGCCAGAGATCATCCGAGCCTGGCCATTGCCGGCAGGCGCAATGGGTATTTCAAGGCGGACGAAGAGGCCGCGATCGTCGAGGCCATCAACGCTTCAGGTGCCGACTGCCTGTTTGTGGCGATGCCGACGCCGAGCAAGGAGCGCTTTCTCAAGCGCTATCGCGACGTACTCGCTCCGAGTTTCGTCATGGGCGTGGGCGGCAGCTTCGACGTCTATGGTGGAAAGGTCGCCCGGGCACCGAAACTGGTTCAGGCGGCCGGCCTGGAGTGGCTGTTCCGTGTGGCACAGGAGCCGCGACGCTTGTGGCGCCGCTACTACGATACCAACACCGCCTATGCACTGCTGCTGTGGCGTGAGTTCTGGTCTCGCCGGGGACGCCGAAACGTCAATCCGTAGGCTCGCGACTGTCAGACAAGCATGCCTCATAGCGCGGGATTTATGCGATCCGGAGCCGTGCCCTTAGCTTGCCGATGAACTGCGTCACGGCCGCGGGGTGAAACAACCAGGTCAGTCCCAGGAAAGCCGCAGCGCCGGCGACGCCGCCCGCCGCGAGCGGAAAGATCGCCGGCATATTGCCCAGCGCAGTGCCGGCAAGGCTGGCGGCCAATCCGGTGCAGATAGAAATGATGACTGAGACAGCGATGTCGCGCCAGGGCACCGGCACCGGCGTGAGCCTCTCGGCGATGACGATGCAGGCTGCAAGACCTGCCAGCGATCCGCCCGCCAACGCCAAAGCCGCGCCAATCTCCGCCATGGTGGGAATCAACAGAAAAGACAGTGAAATCGTTGCCACCGAGCCGAAGGAATTGGCGATGATCAGCAACCACGGCCGCTTATGTGCGTGCACCACGACGCCATAAACGAAGCTTGTGAGATTGGCACAAAGAACGCTGAAGGCGATGATCGGGAACAGCAGGCCGAAGCGACCATGATATTCCGCGGGCAGCAGGAGTCGCGTGATGTCGCCGCTGAGCGCGATAAGCATTGCTGCGACCGGCAGGCAAAGGCGTATCATCAAGGCCATGAGTTGCGACAACAACCGCCCGGACGCCTCGGATCCCTCGTCGTCGAAGCGGCTGACCACTTCTGGAAATGCGCCCATGTTGATTGCGTTGGCGACCATATCGATCGGCTGCCGAGCCAATGCGTAGGCGGCTGCGAAGACAGCCACCGCGCCGGCATCGTAGTAGAGCTTGAGGAAGACGCGTTCAGCGCTGTTGAGACCGAAACCGACCAGCGCCATGATGACGAGGGGCACGCCGAGAGCAAAAAACTCCTTGTGGGTGAAGCGCGGCGGGCCGCCAATAACGCGCCCGGATGCCACCACGCACGCCACGATGCCGGCAATCAGCACGGCGAGGCTCGAGCCGAGCGATACCGTCAGAAACGAGCGTTGGAAGATAAGGATGGCGGCGATCGGCAAGGCGAGTTGCAGCAGGCCGCGCAGATATTCAAGCATCGAATAGAGGGAATGACGCTGCTGCATTTGCAGCACCGTCAACGCGAACCGGCTGATGGAGCCGGCAATCAGATAGCTGCAGACGGCGATTGCAAATTCGATCCAGCGCTCCGGCACGATCACCGCCGAGGCGATCACGGATATGATCAGGGCCAGCACCGTGGTGACAAGCAATACCTGTCCGGCAAGCATCAGGCTGCCACGGCTGACGTCGCCTTTTCCGCCAAGCCGCAACAAGGCAATGCGCAGCCAGTTGGTAACGGCAACATCCGTCATTTCGCCCACGGTGACCACCAGGGTCAGCAGGCCATACTCCGTCTGGTCGATCAGCCGCGTCATGACGACCAGCAGGAGCAGAGCGGAAACCCGCGTCAGCAGAATAGCTGGGCCATAGATGAGTGTGGAACGGAGCAGCAAAGGGTTGTTCCCGGAAAATTTGCCGTCGATTAATCGTTGACCGACGGGAATTCCAGCACGATGACGGCAAAGGGTGAACGGATATAGTTTGAACCAAAAGATTTGTCGTAAATCTTTTTTGGAACCTTTGCTTTACGGTCACCCGGCATCCGCAATCCAAATGGTGTCATGTTGCAGCGTCTCGCCCACAATAGAAAAATACATGTCTTGGTCGCAACGCCCTCGGGCGTTTCGGGACAAGGCGGCATCGACCGGATCATGGGGGCGCTGAAGCAGGAGTTCGAACGGCAAGAGATCGCCGACATCGATCTGCGCTTTCTTTCCAGCCGTGGCCCGGGACATGTCGGGCTTTCGATCTTCTACATGCTTGGTTTTTGCGCGCGGATGCTTGCGGCCCGCCTCGACAGACGCGCCGACGTCATTCACATCAATATATCGGTCTCCGGCAGCACCTTTCGCAAGATGATGATCGCCGCCTGCGCCAGGCTGTTGTCGATACCATATGTCCTTCATCTGCATGGGGCGCAGTATCAGACATTCTGGAAAGATGATCATAGTTTCATGAGCCGCCGTATCAGGGCTCTGTTCGAGCATGCCGGCCGGGTGATTGTCCTGGGGGGGCTTTGGCGCGATTTCGTCGCCAGCCGGGCACCGGCGAACGGCGGCAATATTGTCATCGTTCCCAACGCCACGGCAGTTCCTTCCCTGGCGCATGTCGGCGGAGGCGATCACGTGCACATCCTGTTCCTCGGCCGCATCGGCGAGCGAAAGGGCGTGCCGCAGTTGGGCGAGGCGCTGGAGCGGATGAAACATCTCAGGGGTTGGCGTGCCACGATCGCCGGCGATGGTGAGGTCGAGCCGGCACGAGCGAGGTCGGTCGCTCTAGGGATTGCCGACCGTATTGCTTTTCCGGGCTGGGTGGGACCTGACGAGGTCGCATCACTGATCGCTTCGGCCGATATTCTGGTGCTCCCCTCGTTCGCCGAAAATCTGCCAATGTCGGTGATCGAAGGCATGGCGGCCGGCCTGGCTGTCGTGGCCACCCCGGTTGGCGCGGTCGAGGACATCATCACCCACGAACAATCCGGTCTGTTGGTGCCGCCCGGCGATGTGGCGGCGTTGACCGAGGCGTTAACTCGGCTGGTCGAGGATACGGCGCTGCGCGCGCGGCTTGGCGCCGCCGCCATGGCGGTGCACCGGGAAAGGCTTGAGCTTGCACCGTTTGTCGACGCGATCTGCGATGTCTGGAGATCGGTCGCGTCCGAGGCGCGATCGGTCAAGCGCTGACGCTGTCCTTCATTGTCGTCACTGCGGCGGGCCAAGCGCGAATTCGCGGTGGAATATCTCCAGGTTCAAAAGCGCCCATATCAGTTTTTCGTGGTCCGCGGCGCGCTCGGCGTGCTCCCTGACAATCTGGTCCAGCTTCTTGGCGCTCAAATAGCTACGGATGACCGAATGGGACGAACACAGATGGTCCCGTACATAATCGCTCATCGGCCCGCGGAACCATTCGGCGACGGGCACCTTGAAGCCGATCTTTGGGCGGTTGAGGACCTCGTCGGGAACCATGCCGGCCATGCAGTCGCGCAGGATCTGTTTGCTGTGCAGGAAGCCCAGCCTGTAACGATCGGGCAGTTGGCTGACGAAGGAAACCAGATCGCGATCAAGGAATGGCATTCGCCCCTCGATTGAACCGGCCATCATCACTCGGTCGCCCCGTTCCAAGAGGTTGTCGGGCAACCACGATGTCTGATCAAAAAACAACACACGGCGCAGATGAGATTCCGTCACACTCGAAGAGAACGGGAAATCGTTGCAGTCATGGCCGCAAGTGGCCAACCCACCGAGGAGCGAATCGCGTTCCCGCGCCGTCATGGCTCCAAACCAGGAGATCATCCGGGTGGCAAAGTCCCGTTCACCCGCGCTTCGGGCAAATGTATCGAACTTGGCCGATGCGCCGGGCAATGCGCGCATCAAAGGGGCGAGGAGATTGTTGTGAAGCGACGCTGGAACAAGTGACCGGTAGACACCCGCCAGAGACTCTGCGCGATGTTTGGGGTAGCCGCCGAGTATCTCGTCCGCACCTTCGCCCGTAAGCACCATCTTGACGTCCTGCGAGGCTCGAACCGACATCAGGTAAATTGGAATGTCCGTACTTTGTGAAACAGGTGCCCCCCGATGGCGGACCATCTTGGGCAGATGATTCATCAGGTCATCCGCCTGGATGACGATTTCGCAATGATCGGTCTTGAAATGATCGGCGACGCGCCGGGCGAATGGAAGCTCGCTGTAAGCCTGTTCGCTGAAACCGACCGAAAACGTACGAATGGGGTTGTCGCTGTGCCTGGTCATCAGGGCAACGATTGCCGACGAGTCGAGGCCCCCGGACAGAAAGGCGCCAAACGGCGCATCACTGCGCATCCTGATCTCGACAGAACGGTCGAGCAATTCCAGAAATCGCCGCTTGGCGGTTCCTGGATCGATATCCGCTGTCAGATCGGTCTGATCCGGGGGCGCATAGTAGCGCGTTTCCGTTACTTCCCCTTGCGACCACACAGCGTAGCTTCCCGGGTTGAGCTTGCGGATCTGTTTGAAAAGCGTCCGCGGTCCAGGCACGTAACGCCAGGTCAGATACTCGCGCACTCCATCCAGATCGAGCTGCTGGCCATCTGGCTGCGCAGACAACAACGCGCTGATCTCCGAGGCAAACGACAGCAAATTTCTGCCTTGCATGAGGTAAAGGGGTTTTTTTCCAAAGGGGTCGCGAGCGAGGATCAATTCGCGCCGTTGAGCGTCCCACAGCGCAAAAGCGAACATCCCGCTCAATCGGTCGAACATGGCCAGGCGCCACTGGTCATAAGCCCTGAGCAGCACTTCCGTGTCGGAGCGTGTGCGAAAACGGTGGCCGAGACCGATCAACTCCTCACGCAACTCGATGTAGTTGTATATTTCGCCGTTGAAAATAATCCGGAGCCGTCCGTCCTCGGTCTGCATCGGCTGATTTGAATCGGCGTTTAAGTCAATAATCGCCAGGCGGCGATGCACCAATGCCAACTGGTCCTCGCCTGTGTTCAGGTCCAGGAGTTCGATGCCTTCGGCATCGGGACCACGATGCTGCAAGGCATTCGACATCCCGGCGGCCCGATCTTGTGGCTTCTCGACCCTGCGCCCAATCCAGCCGGCAATTCCGCACATTCTTTCCCTTGGCCCTCTTTCCCTTGTTTGCGTATGATCGAGGACACCAATCTACAGCGAATATATTAAATAGCTGCTCGGTGGAGTGATTTTAAAACTGAGCCTGATTTGGTTCGATCAGGCCCTCTCGGCTGCAACTGGAGACGACAGTCCTTGGGTTTCACGCGATTGATCGCCAGCAACCAGGCAGACCGCTCGAACCGATCCTGACCCGATGACGAGTTATGGCAGGCCCAGTGCCCGCAACATCTCCCGGTCCGGGATCGCAGGCCCCTTGGGTTGGATAACACTCATTCCGTAAGGATTGGAGAATTCCCAGGCCGACCACGGCATCGCGAAGCGTTCCGCCTCTCTGCGCACTGCCATGAGATAGCGCAGGCGATCAGCATCGAAAGCTCCCATGCGGCCATCCGCAGACATCAGGATAACGCCGAATTCGCCCACGAACAGGCGTCTGCTCGCTATGCCATGGGCTTCAGCCCAGTCGACCGCCTGACGGAAACCCGCTTCGAGCTGGCTCTGCCCCCAATTCTGCTCAAAGTATCGGGCGATCGTTTCACGCGCCGAGGCCATGTTCATCACCTCTTCGATCTGGCTCAAGCCGGCGGCGTCCATCTGCGCCTTGAGGGTTTCGGCGACCACTTCGGGCGTGCTGGCGTCGGCAGGCCAGGGAAGGCCGGAGGAGAAAGCGTTCTTGTCATCGGCCCGCTGGTGCGTGAAGCTGTGCGGATCATACATGTGGAAGCTGTAATAGACGTTGGGGTCGTCGAAGTTGGGGTCCAGGTTGACCAGTCCCGCGATGCTCCCGCCGCAGGCGCCGGTCGCGACGATGGTGAGTTCGCTGCTGACGGCGCGAATATCGCGAACCGTGCCTGCCATGATCCGCTGCCAGTCATCGCTGCCGCTTGAATCGCAAGGGTAGTAGGCGGGCTCGTTATAGGGCTCGAGGGCGACCTTGTCGGCGCCAATTTTGATCAGCATGGCAGCCACCGCCACTACCATTTTGCGATAGCGGGCAACACCCTCGCTGTCGGCCCCGCCATGGATCATTTCCATGCTGTAGGCCGGAACCTGGCTGACGCCATGCAGATCGAAAACCACCTTGAGCCCGCTTGAAACCACCCGCTGCACCGCAGCGGCAAGCATGTCCAGCGCCTGTTGTCGTTTGGCGCCCTCGCTGGCAAGCAGAGGGCCAGGGTCGACACTCAGCCGGACAAAGTCGAAGCCCATGGATCGAATGCGACCAAACTGGTCGCCGTCCGGCCAATCGGTGAGCGGCCTGCCGCCCGCAAGCCATTCCTTCTCGCTGCGATAGGGCGGCCATTTGTAGGAACCATCTTTCTCCACCGGCGACCAGTTGAGCCATTCATGGACGCCAACGCCGCGCTCAAGCGGGATCGGCGCCGCCTCGGCTGACAAAGCCATGCCAAGCGCGCACGCTATGACGTAGACAACTTTTCTCATCGCAAAACTCCGCGTCATGGCCGAAGATATTAACCGCGGGAACGGAAAAGAGGATGCCGCCACACGCTTTTTCGACGGGATGGTGTATGAGGATCAAAATCTTGGCGGAGCGCGGATGAGGGTCGGGTGGTATTTCAACCGATTGCGCAGCATGGAGTTGGCCGAGATATTGCATCGGTTGGACGAGCAGCGCCGGAGGACCGTTTCGCGCCGCCGCGACAACGGCTGGCAGCGCTATGCGTCGCCGCAGTTGCACCCGGTGCTGCACGGATTGCGGAATGCTGTGCCGGCCGCTGCGACACCAGCCCAGCGGCAAGCTATCGAGGCGGCTGCGCAAAACACTCTTCGGGGCCAGTTTTCAGCACTTGGGCAGACCTGGCCACAGCGAGACCCCTATACTCTCTTTCCACCCGAGCTCTGGCGCCTTGATCCGGTGACCGGCCGGCTTTGGCCAGGCCCCAAGACCCATACTTTCGATATCGATTTTCGCCATGCCACCGGCCGTGGCGATGTAAAATATGTCTGGGAAATCAACCGGCTGCAGCAACTGCCGCCACTGGCTGCCCATCTGCTTCTCACCGGCGATGATCAATCCCGTGCGGCCATCGAGGCGGCGATCGAGAGCTGGCATTTCGCCAACCCACCATTTCGGGGCGTTGGCTGGGCCTCGGGCATCGAGGTCGCGCTACGAGCCATCAGCCTGATTGTCACGCTCGACCTCGTCGGCGACCGGCTTGGCGCGGCGACGCGAGAAAAAGTCGGTGAAATACTGGCGGCAAGCGCCTATTGGCTGCCGCGGTTTCCCTCCCGTTTTTCGTCCGCCAACAACCATCTCGTCGCGGAATTGGCTGGCGAATATTTGATCGGTCTGGCTTTCGGGGCCGAGGTGGCTCGCGAGTCGCTCCTGGCTGAGGTGCTCAAACAGATCCTGGCCGATGGCGCCGGGGCCGAGCAGACCCCGACCTACGCCGCCTTCAGTGCCGAACTTTTCCTGCTGTGCGCTGCGGCGGCGCGCCAGGCCGGACTGCCTTTTCCCCAGCCCGTCGAAGCGCGTTTGGCCGCTTTCGCCAATTTCGCAGGCTGGCTCCCGCCGAAAACCAGCGGCTTCGGCGACAATGATGAAGGCCGCGTGATCACGCTGGGGGGCGAAACCGATTATGTCGGATCGGTCGCGGCCGCCATCCGTGGTTTTCTACGGATGCCGGGCAGCGCACCGGAGCCTGGCGATTTTCGTGCGCTTTTCTTCGGCGCGCCACCGCGGCCGGCGCCGGTGCCGAATGGATTGCATACATTCACGCAAGGCGGGCTCTCCGTCTGGCGCGGCGAGATGAATGGTCGCAACGTCCATCTGACATACGACCACGGCCCGCTGGGCTACCTTTCGATAGCGGCGCACGGTCATGCCGACGCGCTGTCGCTCACCCTGTGCATTGACGGCGATCCGGTGCTGGTCGACCCCGGCACATGGCTCTATGGTTCGGGGGGAGGCTGGCGCGACTGGTTCCGCTCGACGCCGGCGCACAACACGCTGAACCTAGAGGGTAAAAGCCAAAGCATCATCTCCGGGGCGTTCAACTGGTCGCACAAGGCGGTTGCGACATTGGTGGAGAGCGAGCCGGGGCCGCACTGGAGGCTGTGTGCCCGACATGACGGGTACAAAGGCCGCTTCGGCGTTGTGCATCAACGCGCCGTGACACGCGATGGCGACGGCATCCTCGTGACCGACCAACTGCTCGGCGGCAGCCGCGTCGCTGAGATCGTCTTCCAACTCGCCGCCGACCTCCACGCCAACAGGGATGGAAACATTGTCACGATATTGCGCGGCGCTGAACCTTTGATGACTATCCACTTTCCAGACGCAGCGATCCACATCCGTTCCGGCGGCGACACACCGGGCCAGGGCGGCTGGGTTTCGCCGCGCTTTGGTGCAAGGCAGCCAGCCGAACGCCTCGCATGGCGTGGCCAAGTAGGCGAAAAGGGAGTAGTCATCCGGCTCGCGCCAAGTCCGCCGCAGACCCGATAACGGGCAGGTTGCAGGCGCAGCGTTCGACATTAATTACGTTCAGATATTTAGCGGTTTTGACACCGTTGATCTGCTAATTTGGCCATGATTGTTCTGCCAGTCGCATCCCGATACACAGTTGCGGGCAGCATATGATAGGCCTGGCAATATGTGCTTCGCGACGAGCCGGATCACCATTTCACCACCTAGGAGCCACTGCATCGATGTTTTCGGAATTCGCCAGAGTGATCGTGGAAAAACTCTCACACATCGATCTGCTGACACTCGGTCTCCTGTTGCTCACGGCGCTGGGGAGCGCGGTGGTCGCCTACTGGCGAACGGTCGAACAGAAATCCTTCCGGGACTTTTTCGACTTCGCCTTTCCCGCGGAAGTCATCATGCACCCATCGGCGCGAGCGGACGCATTGTTCTGGATCACGAAAAGGCTGGTGATGCCCTTCCTGCTCATTCCTGCCGGTGTCACCTTCGTTGCCGCCACGGGATATGCAACAAACCAGGCAGTCGGCTGGCTCTTCAGCATCTCGCAACCGCTGATACCCGGCCCCGCCGGCCCAGTGACGATCATCCTCTTCACCGCAACCATGCTCGTTGCTTACGATATCTCCTACTACCTATATCACGTTGCCCAGCACCGTTTCCCGTTCCTGTGGGAATTGCACAAGGTGCATCATTCGGCCGAAGTGATGGTTGGGATCACCAAGGACCGGGTTCACCCCCTGGACGATCTGATGAACCGGATCTGGGACGGCGTCATACCGGGGATCAGTTTCGGCTTGTGGAGCCTGATTGCGCTTGATCCGGTCGAGATCGCCATATTTGGCATCAACGTCTATGTCATTCGCAACATTCTCATGATGGACTTTGTTCGCCACACGCATCTGAAGATTTCCTTCGGCCGGTTGAACGGCGTCATCTTGTGTCCGCACTGGCACCAGGTGCATCACAGTGTCGACCCTCGCCACTACGACAAGAATTTCGGGCTGCTTTTTTCATTCTGGGATCGCATATTCGGAACGCAGTTCATCCCGGATCCGGACGAAGACCTCAAGTTTGGACTGATAGATCGCGACGTACGCGACTATCAGTCGCTTTTCGGACTTTACGTGCTGCCGCTCAAGAAAATGGCAAACCATATCATGCGACTTTTTCAAAAGCGCATCGATGTCGCGCAGCCGCAGGACCGTCTCCAACCATGAACAAAATGGCTTCGATTGACGCTGTTGGTGCGGAGCGACTGGAAATCGTCAGTTCGACGGATCGCCTGGCCGCCATCGAAGCCGAATGGGTAGACCTATGGCATCGTACCCATGCACTGATCTTTCAGAGCCATGCCTGGGTTTCGGCATGGTGGAGCACCGTGCGTGACCGCGACCGGCGCTCGCTGCGGATCGGCCTGGTATGGAGCGATGACAGGCTGGTCGCTGTCATTCCCCTGGCGATCGGCAGACGAAAAGGACTTCGGCTCCTCGAATGGGCCGCCAATAGCTATACGGACTATGGTGATATTCTTGTCGCGCCGGAATGCTCCCTATCGGCCCTCCAGAACCTCTGGAACCGGATCTGTTCGGCGGGTGGCTTCGATCTTGCTTTTATCAATCGTCTGTCGCCGGATGCGGCAGCCCGCAGGATTTTTACACCGGGCTCTTCCAGCGGCGTCAAGCTTCGCGCCAATCACCGGGAGGAAGTCAGTTATCGCGTCGCTGGACAGTGGGCCAGCGGAGCAGCATGGCTGGCGGACCAGCCGAAAAAGATGCGCCAGAACTATCGGCGCGGCATCAAGATACTGGAAGAAACAGGCGAAGTGAAATTCCGCCTCCTGTCGGCTGACGAGCCGCTGCAGCCATTGCTGGAGCGACTGTCGGCGCTGAAGCGCAGATGGCTGGAAAAGCACACGCGTGAATCCGACCTTTTCGAAGAGGGCGAGCCGGTTCTTGCCGCCCTGGTGGACGCGCTGTCACGCGCCGGTGTGCTGCGCATTTTCGTACTTGAATGCAATGGTGCGATGGTCGCGGTTTCCATCAACATCGTCCAGCACAACGTCATGATGGCATTCGTTACCACCTACGACCCTGACTTTAGCCGAGCGTCGCCGGGTGCGGTCCTGATTACGGAGTATATACAGTGGTCGTTTGATCACGGCTTGGGATTGGTCGATTTCCTCTGTGGCGGAGAGGCCTTCAAACATAGGTTTGCAACACAGGCCGTTACCCTCCAATCCGTTCTTGGGGCACGCACTGTGCAGGGCGCGCTCGCTTCTCTCGCTGATCGTATCTGTCAGACGATCCGCGTACGCTCACGCGGATTGGCGTCGGCGAATCCAGAGCGCCCGCCCGATGAGACTGCTTAATTTAGCTGGATAACTTGGGCATAAGCCGCCGAGCGTTGAGGGCTGGCGTGCGACATGGGCGCGCCATTCGAAAATCCGCGTCGATTGCGCCTCGGAATTGGGACCGAATGGGTCCGCAGGTGCAGACTTCAATTCCCGCAAATCACGTCTCTCGAGGCGCAGTTTGTCGTCTGCGAAGCGTTGCAACACGTTCGTTGGCGTCACAACGGTAGCAGGCTAGGTCCTGAGAATCATTGAAGATTTTTTCGGACAGGGCGCTACCATAGGTCGGCGTTTTTACTATGATTTCAGTAGCTTAGGTAGGCTGGTAGCGGGAGAGCGCTACCGCCTTTCCGCCCACTCGTCGAACTACCGGTTCCTGCTTAGGTGCTGCGGCTGAGCTGTGTCGCTGCAATCTCCCGCCAGACATGCGCGCCAGCATGACATATGATGAACGTGACAACCCAAGGAGTGTGAGCCGGAGTCGATGTCTGGACGCCCCGGGTTCGGAACTGCGCTGCGGATGGCCAACGCATGGAAAAGGAGTGCCTGTCAGTTCAGGGTTCTACCGTTCCCTGCCGCGCTGCCCAGTCGAACGGGTAAAGGCAATAGAAATAGCCGGTACGCTCGGTGGCGATGTATTTCAGGTGGGTGGCGTTTGGCAGCCAGACGATATCGCCGGGATTGCACTCATGGCGACCGTCGTCCAGTTCGATCGTCAAGGTGCCCTCGTGGATGAACAGCACCTCGTCGTAGGTCACGGTCCAGTCGATCGAGGCGTTCTCGAGATACTCGATGCCGCCGCCCATGGTCCGACTTATATCGGCATTGATGACGCGGGCAATCGAGGATGTGCCAGTCGGTGTGACCGACGGCTTCAGGGTCAATTCGCTGTGCTTGAAGATCTTGGCCTTGGACACCGTTTATCCTTTCCTTGCGCGGAGGTTGGCTTTCGAAGGGGTGACGCCGGACGGGGCCAGTCCCGCGAGCCATCTGGTCAAGAGGTCGGGTTTTCGGCCGGCATGTTCGAGATCGTCGCGCCGCCGCACCGCGCCACGAACGAAATGCGCGCCGACGAACCGGAATGGTTCGGATGGGAAGCCTCGCGTCACTGGGCGCACGAGCGCCGAATGGGTGAGCTCGGATTCGCCGCCGGTCAACAGGCCGGTCAGGATCTTGCCGCCGAGATAGGCCATCGTCGTGCCGTTGCCGGAGAAGCCGTAGCCGTAGACGATGTCGCGGTTGGCGGGCAGGGCGCCGAACAGTGGCACGCCGCTGACGGTCCGATCGATCGGGCCGTTCCATGATGTATCGAGCGGAAAGTCGGCGAGCGCCGGGTGACCATCCCGCAACGCGCGGCGCATGTCGGCGACCCGTGGCGATAGACCATGAAACCGCCTGTCGACGATGCCGCCGAGGCCGATGACGCCGCCACTGACGCCGACAGACAGCCGACCATCGCGCGTCGGCGACCAACCGCCGACGAAAACGCGGGAATCGATCATCAGCGGCGCGCGGCGGTAGCCGATCTTGTCGAGAAGGTCTGGAATGGGTTTTGACATGGCGTCGTCGCTGGAGATGTTGAAGATTGCCGGCGCCAGTTCTCGAATGGCGCCGGACCATGCATTCATGGCAAGCACAATCTTGCCGCAGGACACAGTGCCTCTCCCCGTCTCCACCTTGAGCGTGCCGTCGCGCGAAAACCGCGTCATCGGCGACTTTTCATAGATGCGCACGCCGCGTGTTAGTGCTGCCCGGCGCAGGCCGCGCACGAGGAAACCGGGATGCACGGTTGCCGACGACGCATCGAACGCGCCGCCGAGGTGGCTCGTCGTGCCGGCTATCGCTGCGATCTCGTCGCGCGAAACTCGTCGCGCCGGCACGTAGCCATGCGCCGCCAGCTTGTTCAACGCGTCGTCCCAGGCGCCAAGCTGGGCTTCGCACGTCGCACCCCAGATCCAGCCGATGCGATCAAACCAGCTGTCTATTCCCTCGGCCTTGCAGAAAGCCTCGATGCCGCGGATTGCGGCTTCGGATGCCTTGATGATCGAAAGTGCATCGTTTCCGTCGCGCAGCGCGGCGAGCGCGCTGTATTTCGTCCATGCCGAGAGCACCATGCCGGAGTTGCGGCCGCTCGGGCCACCGCCGCAAATGTCGCGCTCGACGATGACAACATCGAAGGCGGGATTGTGCTCCTTGAGGCGTATAGCGGTCCACAGGCCCAGATAGCCGCCGCCGACGATGCAGATGTCAGCCTGCGTCGCCTCTTCGAGCGGAGGCGCAAGGTCTGGGTCCTCGGGCAGGGCCTGCCGCAGCCAATGGCTTCGCCAGACGATGTCCTTTTCCGTCAGTTGCATCACGATGCGCCTCTGGCTGATAGGCGGCGCTCCACGAGCCTGACCCAAAGGCTCGCGCCAATCGGCAGGATTGCGTCGTTGAAATCGTAGTTGGTGTCGTGAGCCGCGGCCTGGTGCGCATCGTCGGCCTGGCCGAGCAGGAAATAGCAGCCGGGCCGCTGTTCCAGCATGTAGCAGAAATCTTCAGAACCCATCTCGGGAGGCGGATCGATGACGAGACTTGCCGGTCCCATCACCTCGTTCACAATCGCGATCATCGCGTCGGCTTGCGCCGCAGTGTTTATCGTCGGTGCGAAGGGCGTTTCGTAGCGGAGGTCGACGCCGGCGCCAAAAGCTTCAGCTTCGTTTTTCGCGATGCGGCGGATTGCCGTCTCCAGCGCCTTTTGAACCTGGTGGTCGAAGGTGCGCACGGTGCCGGTCAGAAACGCCGTATCGGGGATGGTGTTGAAGGCTTCGCCTGCGCGCAGGCTGCCAACGGTGACGATTGCGGGAGAATGCACATCGGTGACGCGGCCGGGCAGGGCTTCGATTGCCAGCAGGATGCGCGCGGCGATGGGGAGTGGATTGATCGCCAGATGCGGCATCGCCGCATGGCCGCCCCTTCCGTGGACGACGATCTCGAAGCGATCGGCCCCCGCGGCCACCGTTCCGCGGTGGACGGCGATCTCGCCGAGCGGCCGTTCGCAATTGTGCAGCGCGTAGACTTCATCGCAGGGGAAACGCTCGAAAAGGCCCTCGTTCAGCATGGCAAGCGCCCCACCTCGACCCTCCTCGGCCGGCTGGAAGATGAAATGCACCGTGCCGGCGAAGTCGGGCGAGCGAACAAGCGCCGAGGCTGCGCCGAGCAGCATAGTGGTATGGCCGTCATGGCCGCAGCCATGCATCCGCCCGGGGGTGCGGGACGCATGCGCCAGCGGCCGTGCCTCAGTCATCGGCAGGGCATCCATGTCGGCGCGGATGCCAAGGCTGCGACCAGCGCCAAGCCTGCCCCTGAGCGTGCCGACGACACCTGTGCGTCCGACGCCTTCGGTCGTCTCGATGCCCCACGCGCGCAGTTTGTCCGCCACGAAACGGGCCGTCTCGAACTCTTCGAAACCGAGCTCGGGATTGGCATGGAGATGCCGCCGCCACGCCGTCATCTCGGTCTCGAGTTGCTGCACCGGCGGAACCAGTTTCATGCCGATGCCTTTGCGCGGAGAGCTTGCGAGCGGCTCTGCAGGATAGCGATGAGCCCAAGCAGGATCGCCGAGAAAGCCATCAGCAGCACGGCGACAGCCGCGATGGCAGGGCTGATGGACTCGCGCACCCCGGAGAATATCATGCGGGGCAAGGTTCGCTCCGCGCCCGTCGAGAGGAAGCTTGCGACGACGACTTCGTCGAAAGAAATGATGAAGGCGATGATGGCCCCTGTAACGACGCCCGGCGCTATCAGCGGCAGCACCACCTTGAAGAAGGTGCGCATGGCGCCGGCGCCCAGCGATGCCGCCGCACGAACCAACGTCCGGTCGAAGGTCGAAAGACTGGCGACGACGGTGGTTAGCATCACAGGCACGGCCATCGCCGTGTGCACCAGAATGATTGATAGCTTGTTGCCAACGAGTCCCAGCGTGGCGAAGAATGAAAAGGCCGCGACGCCGACGATGACGACCGGCGTCACCAAAGGCGCGGCGATGATCGCGTAGAGGATCCGTTTCCCGGCAAAATCACCCCAGGCGAGCCCGATCGCCGCAGGTATTCCGAGCAGCAAAGCCAGAACCGTGGTGGATAGCCCGATGACGACCGAGTTCCACAGCGCGTTCGGCCAGCGCTCGTCGATCCACAGTTCGGCATACCAGCGCAACGACCAGCCCGGCGTCGGAAATGCCAGCGAATTGCTCGAGGTCAGCGACATGGGGACCACGATCAGCAGGGGCAGGATCATGAAAGCCAGCAACGTCGCCGCATAGGCATACATCAGCCCTTTCCGGAAGCGGTCGGCGCTCATGCGACATGCGCCTTGCTGCGGAAGAGGACGGATGCCGTCCAGAACAGGAACGCAAACAATACGAGGATCATCAGCAGTTGCAGGGAAAGCGCTGCGCCCATGCCCCAGTTCAGCGTGCTGTTGGTGTAGAAGGCTATGTAGCTGGAGATCATCTGGTCTGTCGGCCCGCCGACAAGCGTCGGGGTGATGTAATAGCCGAGCGCGAAGACAAAAACGATCGCCCCGCCGGACAGGATCCCGGGCAGGATCAACGGCAACTGGACGCGGCGCCACGCCGTGAGCCACGGCGCCCCCAACGACAGCGCCGCGCGCATGTAGGTGGTCGGAACCCGCCGCATGACGGCGACGACGGAGAGGACCATCATGGGCAGCAGAACCTGAACCATCGCCAGATACAGCGAAAAGCGGGTGTAGATGAGGTCGAGGGGTTCGCTGACGATACCCAATCCGAGCAGTGTGGAATTCACGGGACCGTTCTTCTGCAGCACGATGATCCAGATGACGGTGCGCACCAGCAGCGATGTCCAGAGCGGAAACAGGATCAGCGCGAACATCAGCTTCGACCAGGCAGGCGGCGCGCTGACGATCGCCTGCGCCAGCGGCACGGCGAGCACCGCGCAGATGACCGTCACCACGATGCTGATCCAGATCGTACGCAGCAGCGCGTCGACGAAGATGGCGCGGTCGGCCGAAACGGCTTCGATCGAATTGTCCGCGCCGCGCTTCAGGTCGAGGCTCGCAAGCAGATAATAGTCCGTTCGCGCGCTTTGCTGACGCGCTATGACCTGCCAGAGATCGATGTTTTTCCAGCCGGCCTGTTTGGCGAGCACCTCGTCGCGCACGGGGCGCATGCCGAGCTTGCCGTCGGCCGCATCCTTTGCCGTCTTGATGACGAGGAAACGGCTACCGACAACGCGCTGGTTCACGAGTTGCGCCAGGACGCCTTCCTTCCCGGCGCGCCGCGCGTCGGCCAGGTCCTCGACGAGTGCTGCAAAGACGGGTTCGCCAGGCAGGCCGCTCTCTGCTTTCCAGCCGGCAAGAGCGGCAATGGTGCGCGGCAGGTTGTTCGAGAAATCCGAGTTGTCGACGGCCAGAGCGAGGAAGCGCGCCACCGGCCACAGAAACAGAATGACGACGAATAATATAAGCGGAGCCGTCAACAGGGCGAGCATGCCGCCCCGTTGGCGTCGCTTCATAGCCGGTTTTGTCCCGACCAACATGCCCAAGTTACTTCGCGAGCCAGGCCTTGAAGCGTTCTTCCAACGCTTCCTTGTGCTCGGTCCAGAAGTCGTTGTCATAGGCGGCGCCGTACTGGAGGTGCTCCGGCGACGTCGGCAGGTTGGCCTTCCAGTCCGCGGGAATGAGGTCGGCGGCTTCCTTGCGGCCGGTGCCATAGGCATAGAGCTTGGAGAAGCCGGCCTGGTTTTCAGGGATGGAGAACCACTTGAGGAGATCCAGCCCGCCTTGCTGGTGCGGTGCGCCCTTCACCACGGCCCAGTAGTCGGTGCCGTAGAAGAAGCCGGCGTCCCACGCGATGGCGTAGGGCTTCTTCTCGTTGATGGCTTCGTTGGTGATGCGTGCATTGAACGCGTCGCTGAGCGTCACTTCGCCGCTGTCGAGGTTCTGGATGCCCTGCGTCGTGGTGGACCACCAGACGACGTTCGGCTTGATCTTGTCGAGCATGGCGAAAGCCCGGTCGACACCTTCCGGCGTGGCCAACACCTTGTACATGTCCTCGCGTTTCACGCCGTCGGCCATGAGCGCGTTTTCCAGCGTGAACTGCGCTTGCTGGTAGAGGCCGCGCTTTCCTGGAAATTTCTCGACGTTCCAGAAGTCCGCCCAACTCTTTGGCGCGGCGTCGCCCTTATAGACATCGGTGTTGTAGGCAAGAACCGTTGCCCATGTGTCGGACGCGACACCGCATTCATGCAGGGTGCCTGGGAGATAATTCGCCGCGTCGCCGGTGATCTCGGGCGTCAGCGGGACGAACAGGCCTTCGGCGCAGCCGACCTCCATGGCGGGCGCTTCCACCGAGACGACGTCGTAGGTAATGTTGCCCGCCTGCACTTGGGCACGCACCTTGGCGACCTCGCCGCCCCACTCTTCCATGATGATCGGGACGCCCGTCTTTTCGGTATACTTGTCCCAGACTCCATCCTTGTAGGCCTTGTCCCATGTACCACCCCAGCCGACCACCGTGACGGGATCGGCCGCGGACGCGGCAAAAGTCGAGGTCGCGAGGCAGATAGCGGCGGCAGATACGGCTTGCAGATAAGTCCTCATCGCAGTTCCCCTTTCTTATCGTTGCGGATTTGATCAAATTTCAAACGCAAAATGGATTGATTAGCAACAGGAATTTGCGATAGGGTGCAAAAAAGTTAAAAAGACAAGGGGATTTGATCGAATGCTGCAAGGCACTAGAGACGTGCGCGCCAATGTCAGTCTCGCTGCTGTTCTGGACGAGGCGCGACAGTGTTTCGCTGACGCCAACCCAAACAGCCTGGCGCGTCAGAACGAGGCCGCGGCATCGTTGCCGGGCGGCAATACGAGGGCTGTACTTTGGTACCCGCCATTCCCTGTTTCGTTCGTCTCCGGCGAGGGCTGCAGGGTGACCGATCTGGACGGCCATACCTATGTCGACCTGGTCTCGGAATACAGCGCCGGCTTCTACGGCCACTCCGACAAGGCGATTTCGGCGGCCCTTGTGGACGTCATACAGGGCGGCATCATGCTGGGTGCACCCAACCGCTACGAGGCGCGCCTGGCAGCGGCGGTGGTCGAGCGTTTTCCAGCCATCGAGCGCGTGCGCTTCTGCAACTCGGGCACCGAGGCGAACATCATGGCGATTTCCGCCGCTCGCGCCATCACGAAGCGTTCGAAGATACTCGCCTTCCGGGAAGGCTATCACGGCGGCGTACTGACTTTTGCGCATGGCGGCTCACCGCTCAATTTGCCTTTCCCCTTTGTTTTCGCCGACTACAACGATAGTGCAGGCGCCGTGGCGCTCATCAAGGAACAGGGCGACGAGCTTGCCGCCGTCATCGTCGAACCGATGATGGGCGGCGGCGGCTGCATCCCGGCGACACGCGAGTTCCTGCAGGCGCTGCGCACAGCGACGAAGGAGACCGGCGCGCTGCTGATCTTCGACGAGGTCATGACCTCGCGCCTCGACTATCGAGCGCTCCATGGTGCGCATGAAATTTTTCCCGATTTCGTGACGCTCGGAAAGTACATCGGCGGCGGTGCGAGTTTTGGCGCATTCGGTGGACGCGCCGACCTCGTCGACCGCTTCGATCCGGCTTTGCCTGGTGCGTTCTCGCATGGCGGGACGTTCAACAACAATATTCTCAGCATGGCTGCTGGTTTCACCGGTCTGACGCAGGTGCTGACGCAAGAGGCGAGCCGCGCCATCAATGCGCGCGGCGATCGCTTGCGTGAAGCGATGAACGTCTCCCTTGAACGACATGGCGTCGAGGGCATCGTCATAGGGCGCGGGTCGTTGATGAACCTGCATTTCGTCAGGGGGCCGGTGGACAAGCCGGCGCGGCTCGACGATGCCGATCCATCGGTGATTGCGCTGTGGCATATCGAGATGCTGTTGCGAGGGTACTACGTGACGCCGCGCGGCATGCTGGCGTTGTCACTGCCATTTGGCGACGCCGAACTCGACGGCTTCGCCGCCGCATTCGACGATTTCCTGTCGAGCAACCTCAAAATACTGCCCCGCCGGACAAACTGATGCTCGATCGCAAGGATGCCACCGCCGGCTCGGCCGCGCAAAAGACAGCTCATGTTCGTGTCCATACGGGCTTGAAGGAAGCACTGATGAACGGTGACTTCCTGCCCGGCCAAAGACTGGTCGTGCGACAGCTTGCCGAACAGTACCGGACCAGCGCCATGCCGGTGCGCGAGGCCTTGCGGCAACTCGTCAGCGACGAGGCGATGTTCGACCACCCAAACCGGGGCGTCATCGTCCCCGAGGCCACGGTGGCGCGTATTTCGGATCTCGTGCGTGTGCGCTGCAGCGTCGAAGGGACCGCGGCCGAATGGGCTGCGACGACCATCACGCCCGAAGAACTCGATGAATTGGCGAAGCTGAACAGCCTGATGCGCGAGTGCGTCGAGAGCAACGTCATGGCTAACTATCTCGGCCTGAACAGGCGGTTCCATTTCACGATGTACCATGCCGCGCGGTCACCTCTCATCCAGCAGATCATCGAGAAATTGTGGCTGCAGGCAGGACCGTTTTTGAACATCGTCCGCTCGGACGTGACCTACGGCCTGGGCCTGGACCATCACGACGAAATGCTCGCGGCGCTGCGTCGCGCCGATGGCGCGGCTGCGCGCAAGGCCTTGGTGGCCGATCTGCGCGAGGCCGCCGACATCATTCTTCGCGCCGCGGCGGCGGCTGAGGCGCAGCCTGCTCGAAAGCGCTCGACTTCGGTGCGCCGTGATCCGAAGGCGCAGGCTCGGTGATGGGCGGATCTCCGCGTGGGCCGGTTCACGTCGAGTTTCGCGGCGTCAGCAAGCGCTACGGGCATGCGGTCCAAGCGGTGCGCCAGCTCGACCTGGAAATCATGCGCGGCGAATTCCTGACGCTGCTAGGCCCTTCCGGGTCCGGCAAGACGACGGCGTTGATGATGCTGGCAGGATTCGAAGATACGACCGAGGGCGAAATTCTCATTGACGGTCAGCGCATCGACAACGTTCCCGCCAATCGTCGCGGCATCGGCATGGTGTTCCAGAACTACGCGCTTTTCCCGCACATGACGGTCGCCGAAAATCTGGCTTTCCCGCTCGAGGTCCGCAAACTTGGCCGCGAGGAGGTCAGGCGACGTGTCGGGAACGTTCTCGACATGGTCCAGTTGCCCGAATTCGGCAATCGGCGGCCAGCGCAGCTTTCGGGCGGGCAGCAACAACGCGTGGCGGTTGCCCGGGCCCTGATTTTCGAACCAAATCTTGTCTTGATGGACGAACCGCTTGGCGCCCTCGACAAGCAGCTGCGCGAGCAGATGCAGTTCGAGATCAAGGATATTCACGCCCGGCTGGGCGTGACCTTCGTCTACGTCACGCACGACCAGACTGAAGCGCTGACCATGTCGGACCGGATCGCAGTGTTCAGCGCCGGCCGCATCGAGCAACTGTCGACGCCGCGCGAACTGTACGAGCGTCCCGCGGCGAGCTTTGTCGCAAGTTTCATCGGCGAGAGCAACCGCATGTTGGGTGCCGTGCTGGCCGGGAGCGAGGATGGCGGCGTATCCGTCCGCCTCGACGACGGCGACGTTGTGTTGAACGCCATGTCCTGCGGTGCTGCGCTTTCTGCGGGTGTCAGGGTGACGCTGTCGATAAGGCCCGAGCGCCTGTCCGTTCTGCAGGACGGCGTCACGGCGCTCAACGAGATTCCGGCGACGGTCGTTCAATCAATCTACGTCGGCGATCATGTCCGGCTCGTCGCCGCGACCGCGAGCGGCCAGAAATTCATCGTCAAGCTAGCCACTTCATCGTCTCAGCCGAAGCTCGATCCAGGTACGGCGATCCGGCTGGGCTGTGGTCGTGAGGATTGCCTCGCGCTCGATAGATAACAACAAAAGGCAGACAAGGGAGACTCTAACCATGAAGAAATCGCCGAAAGTCGTCATCACCTGTGCGGTCACCGGCTCGATCCACACGCCGACGATGAGCCCGCATCTGCCCATAACGCCGTCAGAGATCGTCGATGCCGCCGTCGGCGCAGCCGAAGCTGGCGCCTCGGTGATCCATCTGCATGCCCGCGACCCCGAGACGGGCAAACCGACCCCCGATCCCAAGCTCTTCATGGACTTCCTGCCGCGCATCAAGCAGCAAACCAACGCGGTGATGAACATTTCTACCGGCGGCGGCCTCAAGATGACGCTCGACGAACGTCTCGAAGCCGCTCATGCCGCCAAGCCCGAACTCTGCTCGCTCAACATGGGGTCGATGAATTTTGCCTTGCACCACATCGCGCCAAAATACACCGAATGGAAGTTCGACTGGGAAAAGCCTTATCTCGAGGACACCAAGAACGGCATCGTCTCCAACACGTTCCAGCAGATCGAGCGCATCATCGTCGAGGTCGGCCAGGCCTATGGGACGAAGTTCGAGTTCGAGTGCTATGATGTCAGTCACCTCTACACGCTGGCGCACTTTCTCGACCGCAAGCTGCTGAAGCCACCGCTTTTCGTCCAGACGATCTTCGGACTTCTAGGTGGAATTGGCTCTGACCCCGAAGACATGATGCATATGCGCAGGACGGCGGAGCGACTGTTCGGAGACGACTATCTCTGGTCGATCCTTGCAGCCGGCAAGCATCAGATGAACCTTTGCACGATGGGAGCGATCATGGGCGGCAATGTGCGGGTTGGGCTGGAAGACAGTCTCTATGTCGGCAAGGGCGCGCTTGCCAAGAGCAATGCCGAGCAGGTCGCCAAGATCAAGCGAATCCTTGGCGAACTCTCGCTTGAAATAGCGACGCCCGAAGAGGCGCGGCAGCTGCTGGATCTCAAGGGTGGCAACGAGGTCGGGTTTTGACCGCGCCCGGCATTGAAACCTATGTCGGCGTCGTGCACCCTTGGATGTGCGACGCGATGGGCCATCTCAACGTTCGTCACTACGTCGCCATGTTCGATGATGCCAGCTTTCAACTGCTGGGCAGGATTGCCGCTCCCAATCTAACGCCGACTCTCGGCTGGGCGGACGTCAGGATGGAGATCGACTATGCGCACGAAACCGCGGTTGGAACCTTGGTCACCATTCGCTCGGTTGTCGAAAAGGTTGGGAAGTCGTCTCTGACCTATCTGCATGAAATGCGCGGCACGCTGGACGATGTGCTGCATGCACGCATGCGCACCGTAACGGTGCGCTTCGATCTTCAAGCGCGGAGCAAGATCGAGATCGAAGGCAAGGCCCGACAAGCGAGCGCAAATCTCCCGAGGGGTGAAGCCGATGCGCATGCGTGGTCAGAGCGCAGATCATGAACCTGTTTCTGAAGCTGCGCGATGATTTCGGAATGTCATGTCTTCTCATTGCGCACGATCTGGCCATCGTTCGCCAGGCCGCACAGCGCGTCTACGTGATGTATCTCGGCCGCGTCATGGAAGAAGGTGAGAGCGGCGCGCTCTATAGCCAGCCCGCACATCCGTATACACAGGCGCTGCTCAGCGCGGTCCCGTCGACAAATCCAGTTGAGGAGCGCGAACGTCAGCGGATCATTCTAAAGGGAGATGTGCCAAGCCCTGTGAATCCGCCGACCGGATGCCGTTTTCGTACGCGCTGCCCTGCCGTGCAAAGTGTTTGTGAGACATCGCCTCCGGTCAACAGCTTGTCGGAATCGAATCTCGCAAGTTGTCATTTCGCTGGTCGGATCAAAGCGGGTATCCTGCAGGAATACGACGTGAGACAAGTCGGATAAACCGGCGTGGGAGACGGAGAGGCCCAGGTTCTCCAATATTGATGCGTACTCGCGGCGCCGAATACGGCTTGGGGATCTCCATGCCAGTAGCCGGAGACCGGATTCCTCTGGTCGGCACAGTCGCAACGTTGCGTCGGCGCGATCGGTGCTTCAGTCGGCATTCAGCGGTACATGCATCGGCTACTTGGGTTTCTCCTCAAGCTTTTCATCCCCGAAAGAATTGCCTCCCAGGTGCGGCTCGATATCCGAAGCTTGACGATTCTATCCCACATTCGCCTCACGTCCGCACCCTCAACGCCTGCTCCAGCCTGTCGGCAATCTGTGTGACGATATAGGCAATCACCATGTAGATCACGACGGCAATCACGAAGGCTTCGAGGTAGTAGTAGTTCAGGGCGGCGGTCAGCTGGGACTGGGCGAAGATATCGACGACCTCGATGGCGAATCCGAGAGAAAGCGCCTTCATGATGACCATCATCGAAGTCGTCAGGTCGGGAATTGCCGTGAGGGCCACCTGGGGAAACAGGATACGTCGAAACAGTTGGCCGCCCGTATAGCCGAGCGAATGGGCCGCGTCCGACTGACCGGTGTCGAATGCATTCAGGGCTCCCTTGATAATCTCGGATTGGAACGCGGCGACACAGCCGGTAATCGCAACGACAAGAATGACCCAATTGGGGGTTTCGTGAGCGTTGAAGTTGATCCCGAGCAACGAGAACAGGAACTGGAATGCGGGCGGCAGACCGAAATAGGCGAGGAAAATCACGATGACCATTGGAACGCCCTTGAAGACGATCTTGTAAGTCATGATGAGCTCTCGCAGAACCGGCACCCGTCTGTATTCGATCAGCGCGAATATGCTGCCGACTATCGTCGACAGGACGAAAATCAAGAGTGCCATTCCAACGGTCACGGGTACGGCACTCAGAATTTCCTGCGTGTCCTGGAGCAAAATATCGGTATCAAACATGGTTGAATACCCTTACGTCAGACGCTCGCGAGGAGCTCGTTCTTGATCTGAGTTGTTGTCGTTGCCTCTGGCGCTTGCATCGGTGATCGAAGCTCGAAGAAGCGCACGATGAGCCATGCGACCAGGCACATCAGCGAATAGATGACCGCCAGGACGAGGTAGGTTTCGAACTGGAACTGGTTGTAGTCGCGCTCCATGATCAAATGCGCAGTCGCCATGACGTCGGCGGCGCCGATGTACATGACCAGCGCAACGTTATGGATCAGGTAGATGACGGAGTTCCCGTAGCCCGGTAGTGCGAAGTGCACCCCTTGCGGGCCGACGACGCGAGTAATTTTCTGCCGGAACGTATATCCAAGGCTATCGGCCGCATCGTGCTGGCCGCGATCGACGGCAAGATATGCAGGCCGCATGACTTCCGACAGATATCCTCCATGGTAGAGGCTCAACCCCACCATGGCAGCCATCGTCGGCGAAATAAAATCTTTGGCGCCGAACAGGATCACCAACAGCGGAAGCCCATAAAACGCGACGAACAGCTGCAGGACGACAGGAACGCTCCGGGCATAGGACACGTAGAGGTCCACCAGGTGACTGATCAGTGGCACCCTGCGAACACGGAGTGTTGTCGCGATGAGAGCCAGACAGAACCCGGAAATGAGGGCCGTAAACGTGATGGCGAGCGTCAGCGGCAGTGCCGTTAGCAACTCGGGAATCATAGCAGATACATCCACTTTGAAACGCTCCTTCTTGCAATTCAGCCTTGCCGCTGACTAGCGAATATGGCCCTCAACGGCCGTGCTATTTCATGTACTGGACGATGCCCTCGCCGAACCACTTCTGCGAGAGCTTCTCGATCGTGCCGTCGTCTTTCAATTCCTTGAGAACCTTGTTCACATCGTCAGCCAGAACCTTGTTCTCGTCTGATCTGTGGATCAGCATGTAGGTGTTGTTGCTGAACACTGGTTCGGACGCCACGATATCGAGTTTCTTTTGCTCGATGACGGTCTGCTCACCGAGATTGGACGGCAAGACGAGAGCGTCGAACTTGCCGTTCTGAACTTCGTCCAGCCGGTTCGGGTAGGGAATGCCTGCACTCGATGCCGTGACATCGAGCTTGTATTGCGGGTTTTCTTTCTGCCAGTTCATGATGAACTTGTAGGTTCCACCGCCGGCCGTGGTCGGAACGATCCTCTTGCCGACCAGGTCTTTCATTTCCTTGATGCCGCTGTCTTTCTTGCTGTAGATCTTCATCAGGCTGGCGCCCATGGGATTTTCCGGAATGAAGAACTGCTTGGAGCGCTCGGGCGACTTGTAGTAGCCACCCACCGCGATGTCGTACTTGCCCGTGGCGAGGCCAGTTTCCTGCGCGATGTCAGAGACACCTTCCATCTCGAACTTGTATTGCGGCAGCTTTGCGTTGATCGCCCTCAGGAGATCGGGCTCATAGCCTTGCGGCTCGACGCCGATCGCGCCCCATGCCAGCGGCTTGGATTCGGCAGACGTCGCGATCTTGATTGTCCGAACGGTCTGACCATAACTGACTCCTGCGGTTGCAAGGGCTATTGCGATGCCGCCGACGACAGCCAGGGCATGACGACGGGAAAAGCGGGATGTGATTACAGACATTTCTTAGGTTCCCTTGTTGTTGGATTATTGAAAAGCGAGTTCTGACTGCAGGAATTGAGCAAGTCGTGGGCTGGAAGGCGCGTCGAAGATATCAGCCGGGCTGCCATCGGCGGCGACCACGCCACGGTCCATGAAGACGATCCGGTTGGAGATGTTCCTTGCGAATTGCATCTCGTGGGTCACAAGCAGCGAAGTGATCCCTGACGAGGTGACGTCCTTGATCACCTTCAGGACTTCACCGACGAGTTCTGGATCCAGCGATGACGTAGGCTCATCGAAGAGTATCACGTCGGGACGAACTGCCAGGGCGCGCGCAATGCCGGTGCGCTGGAGCTGGCCGCCCGACAGTTGGGAGGGATAGCTGTCTCGCTTCGGGGTGAGGCCGACCCGCTCGAGCTCCCGCAAGGCGATCTCCCGCGCCTCGTCCGCGGACTTGCGCTGCACGACGACCAGTGGATCCATCACGTTCTGCAGGACCGTCATGTTCTTGAAGACGTTGAATTGTTGAAAGACCATCGCCGTTCGCAACCGGATCGCCTGGACAGCGACCTTGTCGGCACGCTGGTAATCCATCCGGATCTGATCGAACGCGATGGTTCCTGACGACGGCTTGGCCAGGTAGTTGATGCATTTCAGCAACGTGGTCTTGCCGGTGCCGCTGGGGCCGATGATCGAAACCACGTCACCCCGCTTTACCGAGAGATTGACGCCGTTCAGAACCTGCGTGCTTCCGTAAGACAGCTTTACATCTTTGAGTTCAAGCATTGCTGGTTGTCCCTTCGGAAAGTGTGAGACGGACTGCTTCGACCGCATGCGACATCATCACCCGCTCTCCGCATGGCCGAGAACGTGCATCAGCCGGTTTGCCCAGCCGAAGATCGATATGGCGTGGATCAGGTCGATAATCTCGCGGTCGTCCATGCCGACTGATCGAAGCGCGGCGATATCGTCTGCCGTCGCTTCCGACGGGGCCGCCGACAGGCGGCGGGCAAAACTGTAGATTGCCGCATCGCGTGGGCCGAGCGCTTCAGGTTTATCGAGATAGAGCGCGGTGACCACTTCGTCGTTCTTGGTCAGCTCTGCATGCCTGCGGGCGTGAACAACGGCGCAGAATTTGCAGCCATTGACGATGGACGCACCTAATGCACCAAGCTCGCGGTCAGGGCGGGCAAGCCCGCCTTCGACATACATGATGGCGTTGAACAAGATGGTGCGGGCAAGGTAGCTCTCAGGGTCATGCGCAAGGGTGCGCACATATTCCGAAACTTTCTTGGCTGATGGCGTGACCTTCATCGCTTCAAGCTGTTCCGGCGTGGCCTCGGATAGCTCGACCGGCGCTATGTACGGATGCCAATTCAATGGCTTCAGGCGCACCGCGGAAATCATGCCGTCCTCAACAATCGCAGGCCGGTTGCCACCCGCGTCTGGAAATTGACGAAGGCGATGAGCTCGGAAAGGGCGACGATCTGAGGATTGTTCAATCCAGCTTGGGCGAGCAGGGCGATGTGGCCCGCTTCCGCCTTTTTCGGTGTCAGCGTAATCAGGTCCACATGACGTGCGATGGTCGCCAATGGCTCTTCCAAATCCGTTTCCCCCTGGGCTAAGGCCAGAAGCTGCTCAGTCGGATCGAGCTGAGCCAGCTGCACATCAAATTCGGCCATCAGGACCGGATCGGCATTCAGAGCGGCCATGCGACGGGCCAGAGCAACCCGCAAATTAGGCGCAAGCCCTTGGTCGTTTGCTGGCTGCAGGACGGAGAGGCGACATTCCTCGGCCCCCAGCACGAATTCAGGCCGAAACCGACGCGCGCTGAAAAGCGCATCGTGCGGTGATAGACCGGCGGCCTTGTCCATTGCGTCGATCACAGCGCGGCCTCCTTCTCCAACAAGGGTGTTGAATCGACCCATTCGTCGCCCAGAAGTTCGGGCGTGTCGTAAGCGATCAGGTTGGCGAAGTGGGTTTCGACATCTTCGGCAAACAGCGATGCGGCAATGCCGCGGACCAAACGGTCGGCACCCGCGCTGACGGCTGGGATATCACCGGAGACCTTGCCGTGCGTCAGCATGGCGGCGTCGTTGAAGCAGTGGATATGCGACAGCATCGGGCAGGAGCCGGGGACGCGCTCACGAAACTCGAAGGCGGGACCTAGGTCCGGTGCATCGGACATGCCTGCACGCGCCGGCCCCATGTCCGGTGTATATCGGCCATCCGACCAGGTGCGGATATGTGGCGCGATGGCTGCAAATTCCGGGCGGCCGTTGAAGTCGTTTGAAAAGCCGGTTGCCGCGATCAGGAAGTCGTAGCGCATCAGCCCCTGGGTGGTTTCGATAAGCAGGCCTCCCGCATCTTCCGTGACCGCGACGATGCCGCAGTCGAGAAAGAACCGGGCATTGGGGTGGCGAGAAACGCGAAGCGTCGATGAACGCGGCGGCGGCGTCTGGGTTGAGGCGGTGTAGTCGAAGAACTTCCACTTCCAGGCATCGGGCAATTGATGCATGCCGAGTACAATACCCGGACTGCCGATTCCGGTCAGCTTGTTGATGCGCGGCATTTCCTTGCGCCGGATCAACATGTCCACAGATCCGGCGCCCGCCTCGAGTGCGGTTGCGGCATTGTCCATGGACGAGGCACCGGCGCCGATGACCGCCACACGCTTACCTTGCAGCGCGTCGAAATCGATCTCGTCCGCAGAATGGGCCCAATAAGCGCGATCGATGCCCCTGAGGAAATCGGGCACGGCAAAACCGCCCAGACCAGAGCGGCCGGTGGCCAGAACGAGATGACGGGTGAGAACCCGGCCGGATTCCGCGCCTTCGATATCGATCGCAATCAGATCACCAACCGGTGCGACGCCGGTCATGCGCACGCCGTTGCGCACAGGCAGAGCAAGAACCTTGCGGTACCAGACCAGGTAATCCATCCACTGGCCCTTGGGGATTTTGTCCAGCGACCGCCAGGCGTCGACGCCCCATTGCGCCGTGAACCAGGCGCGGAACGTCAATTGCGGCAAGCCGAGCGACGGACCGTGCAGGGTCTTCGGCGACCGGAGTGTTTGCATGCGGGCAAACGTTATCCACGGTCCTTCGAGCCCAGCCGGCGCCGCATCATAGGCGACGACATTGGTGATCCCTGCCAGCACCAGCTTTGCCGTGGCAGCAAGTCCGCACATGCCAGCGCCAATGACCACGACATCACGGACCGGGGCGCCCTCATGCATGCGTGTGGGGACCCAGGGCTTGGCGGGCAGCTCGACAAAGTCGAGATCCTGCGCAAGCTGGGCTTCCAACGCGGCAAGGCCCGTCGATGCTGCCGGGGTGGGAGTATGCTTCATATTCCAGTTCCGTTATTTGTGCCCGACGCGGGATCGTTCACCAATTGGCTGGCCAAAGCTGGATCGAGCTTCTTGAAACCGACGATCGACCGTTCAGCCACCGCTTCGACCGCATCCATCAGCGCCTGCGCGACTGGGCGAAGGGGACGTTTTGAGGCAGCCACAACGCCCCAATAAAAGAGAACGGTTACATCGATCGGGCGAATGACGACCCCAGGCAGGGCGACGCCATAGGCCGTGAGGGGATCGATGACGGCCGCGACACCAGTATGGCGCACGATCTGCAACGCGCCGTAGGCAGTATTGGTCCGGATCACCGGGCCGGTGTCGATGCCCCGGGCAGCGAGTGCCTTGGCGACATGCAACTGAAACCGCAGCGGATTGAGCAACGTAGCCACGCGACGACCCGCAAAAGCCGAAAGCGGTATGACATCAAGTTCAGCCAGCGCATCGTCCTCCCGCACGGCAGCAACATCAGGCGCCGAATAGAGCCGTAGGACATCCAGACCGGGCGTATCGAGCGGCAGGCTTGAAAACCCGATCTCGGCACGTCCGCTGCGCACTTCCTGGGCGACGATCGAGGGAAGAAACTGCCCGAGATGCGTCTCGTGCGGAAGCTCGACACCCTTGAGCTCGGCCAGGGCCGCCGGGATCAAGCCGGTGCCGATCGCGGAGGTTGTGACAATCTGCAGGATCCGCCCACGGCCGGCGGCGATCATCTTGGCCCGCGCTGCAAGTTCGGTGAAAGACATCAACAATCGCCGCGCTTCCTCCTCGAATGCGACACCCTCTTCAGACAGCTGCACCCGTCGACCGATCCGATGCAGCAATTCGAAGCCAAGTTCGGCCTCGAGCTCCTGAATGGTGCGTGTCACCGAAGGTTGGGAACGCCCGAGCATGTCAGCCGCCTTGGTGATGCTGCCGCTGGCAGCAACCGCAAGGAAGGTCTGAAGGTCCCGGGTTTCCATGTTCTCCCTACATGCGTAATTCGTATGATTGACATCGTCTCATTCATTTTTGATATATGTCAAGCGGAAACTAATAGTCGTTGCGGCGTTTGCCGGCTCAGAGCCGGAGTCCTGATCGAAACGGCTGATGGCAACCGACGTGACTTCAATTCGGATCCTCCCGATGAAAAAACTTGTAGGCGGGGACGGCAAGGATTCTCGAACCATAAAGCCGGCGACAGGAGGAATGTTATGCGCGTGAGTATTCTGGGCGCTGGAGCAATTGCCTATGGCCTTGCGGCCTATTTGGCACAATCGGGACATACGCCAACACTTTGGTCACCGTCGGGAGACCGCACCAGAACGTTGGCGACTGGCGAATTATTGAAGGCGACGGGGGATATCGAGGCGACGGTGCCGGTGCGTATTGCCAATGATTGTAAAGATGCCATCGATCACGCGGATGTGGTGGTGATCGCGCTTCCCGCTTACGGCCACAAGATGGTGATGGATGCCGCGGTCCCTCACCTGGCAGATGGTATTCCTGTCATCGTCAGTTCGCACAGTTCGTTCGGCGCGCTGTATCTCTCCAAGCGGTTAGCCGAGCGCAAGGTCAGGTTGCCGATCGTCGTTTGGGGCACAACGCTCTTGACCGGCCGCCAGCTCGGACCAACAGAAGTCCAGGTCACTTCCATTCGCCAGAAGCTTGATGTTGCGACGCTGCCTTTCGATGCGCTCGATCAAGGGTACAAGCTTTGCACGGCCTTGTTCGGCGATCGTTTCGTCAAGCGCGATGGTCTGCTGGCAATTGCGCTCAGCAACCTCAATCCGCAGAACCATCTGGGAATTGCCCTTCTCAATCTCACACGAATGGAGAGGGCCGAGCGATGGAGCCAGGGGGGAAATGTCACTCCTGCCGTTGGTCGCTTCATCGAGGCTCTGGATGCCGAACGATTGGCCATAGCTGGCAATTTCGGTATCGCGGTTCGTACCGTCCAGGAACATTTTTCATTGTCGTTCCACGTCCCCATGAGCACCGTTTCGGAAATGAACCTGGAGATGGATCGCCAAGGTCGTGGCGGCTTTGGCCCGACGACTATCGAGAGCCGCTATATTCTCGAGGACGTTCCGTTCGGCCTGTTACCAACCGCAGTCCTGGGGAAGATCAGCGGAAATCCGGCGGTTCTCCATGAATCCGGAATTTCCATATTGTCGGCGGCTTATGGCCGGGATCTCAAGGGAGATAATGATATTCTTCCTGGGCTCGGCATCGAGAACATGACAAAGACGGATCTTGAAGCCCTTTGCCGCAAGGGGTTTTGAGCGCGCTCGCGGCCAATGCGGCGTGATTACGCTTTGAGGAAGCTAGCGCGACGCTCCTGTTACATCATTGCGAGCTGATTCTAACCAACGACATCCGAAGGTCGACTTACTTGACTTGTGAGCGGATAACTTCTATATGATGTGGACACTTTAAGAAGGAGGTATAACCATGGTCCGTCCTGTAGAAACCCCAACCCGTGAAATCAAAAAACTCGACGGCCTGTGGGCATTCAGTCTGGATCGCGAAAACTGTGGAATTGATCAGCGTTGGTGGGAAAGCGCGTTACAAGAAAGCCGGGCAATTGCTGTGCCAGGCAGTTTTAACGATCAGTTCGCCGATGCAGATATTCGTAATTATGCGGGCAACGTCTGGTATCAGCGCGAAGTCTTTATACCGAAAGGTTGGGCAGGCCAGCGTATCGTGCTGCGTTTCGATGCGGTCACTCATTACGGCAAAGTGTGGGTCAATAATCAGGAAGTGATGGAGCATCAGGGCGGCTATACGCCATTTGAAGCCGATGTCACGCCGTATGTTATTGCCGGGAAAAGTGTACGTATCACCGTTTGTGTGAACAACGAACTGAACTGGCAGACTATCCCGCCGGGAATGGTGATTACCGACGAAAACGGCAAGAAAAAGCAGTCTTACTTCCATGATTTCTTTAACTATGCCGGAATCCATCGCAGCGTAATGCTCTACACCACGCCGAACACCTGGGTGGACGATATCACCGTGGTGACGCATGTCGCGCAAGACTGTAACCACGCGTCTGTTGACTGGCAGGTGGTGGCCAATGGTGATGTCAGCGTTGAACTGCGTGATGCGGATCAACAGGTGGTTGCAACTGGACAAGGCACTAGCGGGACTTTGCAAGTGGTGAATCCGCACCTCTGGCAACCGGGTGAAGGTTATCTCTATGAACTGTGCGTCACAGCCAAAAGCCAGACAGAGTGTGATATCTACCCGCTTCGCGTCGGCATCCGGTCAGTGGCAGTGAAGGGCGAACAGTTCCTGATTAACCACAAACCGTTCTACTTTACTGGCTTTGGTCGTCATGAAGATGCGGACTTGCGTGGCAAAGGATTCGATAACGTGCTGATGGTGCACGACCACGCATTAATGGACTGGATTGGGGCCAACTCCTACCGTACCTCGCATTACCCTTACGCTGAAGAGATGCTCGACTGGGCAGATGAACATGGCATCGTGGTGATTGATGAAACTGCTGCTGTCGGCTTTAACCTCTCTTTAGGCATTGGTTTCGAAGCGGGCAACAAGCCGAAAGAACTGTACAGCGAAGAGGCAGTCAACGGGGAAACTCAGCAAGCGCACTTACAGGCGATTAAAGAGCTGATAGCGCGTGACAAAAACCACCCAAGCGTGGTGATGTGGAGTATTGCCAACGAACCGGATACCCGTCCGCAAGGTGCACGGGAATATTTCGCGCCACTGGCGGAAGCAACGCGTAAACTCGACCCGACGCGTCCGATCACCTGCGTCAATGTAATGTTCTGCGACGCTCACACCGATACCATCAGCGATCTCTTTGATGTGCTGTGCCTGAACCGTTATTACGGATGGTATGTCCAAAGCGGCGATTTGGAAACGGCAGAGAAGGTACTGGAAAAAGAACTTCTGGCCTGGCAGGAGAAACTGCATCAGCCGATTATCATCACCGAATACGGCGTGGATACGTTAGCCGGGCTGCACTCAATGTACACCGACATGTGGAGTGAAGAGTATCAGTGTGCATGGCTGGATATGTATCACCGCGTCTTTGATCGCGTCAGCGCCGTCGTCGGTGAACAGGTATGGAATTTCGCCGATTTTGCGACCTCGCAAGGCATATTGCGCGTTGGCGGTAACAAGAAAGGGATCTTCACTCGCGACCGCAAACCGAAGTCGGCGGCTTTTCTGCTGCAAAAACGCTGGACTGGCATGAACTTCGGTGAAAAACCGCAGCAGGGAGGCAAACAATGAGCTCAAGGAGACATGAACGATGAACATCAAAAAGTTTGCAAAACAAGCAACAGTATTAACCTTTACTACCGCACTGCTGGCAGGAGGCGCAACTCAAGCGTTTGCGAAAGAAACGAACCAAAAGCCATATAAGGAAACATACGGCATTTCCCATATTACACGCCATGATATGCTGCAAATCCCTGAACAGCAAAAAAATGAAAAATATCAAGTTCCTGAATTCGATTCGTCCACAATTAAAAATATCTCTTCTGCAAAAGGCCTGGACGTTTGGGACAGCTGGCCATTACAAAACGCTGACGGCACTGTCGCAAACTATCACGGCTACCACATCGTCTTTGCATTAGCCGGAGATCCTAAAAATGCGGATGACACATCGATTTACATGTTCTATCAAAAAGTCGGCGAAACTTCTATTGACAGCTGGAAAAACGCTGGCCGCGTCTTTAAAGACAGCGACAAATTCGATGCAAATGATTCTATCCTAAAAGACCAAACACAAGAATGGTCAGGTTCAGCCACATTTACATCTGACGGAAAAATCCGTTTATTCTACACTGATTTCTCCGGTAAACATTACGGCAAACAAACACTGACAACTGCACAAGTTAACGTATCAGCATCAGACAGCTCTTTGAACATCAACGGTGTAGAGGATTATAAATCAATCTTTGACGGTGACGGAAAAACGTATCAAAATGTACAGCAGTTCATCGATGAAGGCAACTACAGCTCAGGCGACAACCATACGCTGAGAGATCCTCACTACGTAGAAGATAAAGGCCACAAATACTTAGTATTTGAAGCAAACACTGGAACTGAAGATGGCTACCAAGGCGAAGAATCTTTATTTAACAAAGCATACTATGGCAAAAGCACATCATTCTTCCGTCAAGAAAGTCAAAAACTTCTGCAAAGCGATAAAAAACGCACGGCTGAGTTAGCAAACGGCGCTCTCGGTATGATTGAGCTAAACGATGATTACACACTGAAAAAAGTGATGAAACCGCTGATTGCATCTAACACAGTAACAGATGAAATTGAACGCGCGAACGTCTTTAAAATGAACGGCAAATGGTACCTGTTCACTGACTCCCGCGGATCAAAAATGACGATTGACGGCATTACGTCTAACGATATTTACATGCTTGGTTATGTTTCTAATTCTTTAACTGGCCCATACAAGCCGCTGAACAAAACTGGCCTTGTGTTAAAAATGGATCTTGATCCTAACGATGTAACCTTTACTTACTCACACTTCGCTGTACCTCAAGCGAAAGGAAACAATGTCGTGATTACAAGCTATATGACAAACAGAGGATTCTACGCAGACAAACAATCAACGTTTGCGCCAAGCTTCCTGCTGAACATCAAAGGCAAGAAAACATCTGTTGTCAAAGACAGCATCCTTGAACAAGGACAATTAACAGTTAACAAATAAAAACGCAAAAGAAAATGCCGATGGATCCACAGCAAGCGAACCGGAATTGCCAGCTGGGGCGCCCTCTGGTAAGGTTGGGAAGCCCTGCAAAGTAAACTGGATGGCTTTCTTGCCGCCAAGGATCTGATGGCGCAGGGGATCAAGATCTGATCAAGAGACAGGATGAGGATCGTTTCGCATGATTGAACAAGATGGATTGCACGCAGGTTCTCCGGCCGCTTGGGTGGAGAGGCTATTCGGCTATGACTGGGCACAACAGACAATCGGCTGCTCTGATGCCGCCGTGTTCCGGCTGTCAGCGCAGGGGCGCCCGGTTCTTTTTGTCAAGACCGACCTGTCCGGTGCCCTGAATGAACTGCAGGACGAGGCAGCGCGGCTATCGTGGCTGGCCACGACGGGCGTTCCTTGCGCAGCTGTGCTCGACGTTGTCACTGAAGCGGGAAGGGACTGGCTGCTATTGGGCGAAGTGCCGGGGCAGGATCTCCTGTCATCTCACCTTGCTCCTGCCGAGAAAGTATCCATCATGGCTGATGCAATGCGGCGGCTGCATACGCTTGATCCGGCTACCTGCCCATTCGACCACCAAGCGAAACATCGCATCGAGCGAGCACGTACTCGGATGGAAGCCGGTCTTGTCGATCAGGATGATCTGGACGAAGAGCATCAGGGGCTCGCGCCAGCCGAACTGTTCGCCAGGCTCAAGGCGCGCATGCCCGACGGCGAGGATCTCGTCGTGACCCATGGCGATGCCTGCTTGCCGAATATCATGGTGGAAAATGGCCGCTTTTCTGGATTCATCGACTGTGGCCGGCTGGGTGTGGCGGACCGCTATCAGGACATAGCGTTGGCTACCCGTGATATTGCTGAAGAGCTTGGCGGCGAATGGGCTGACCGCTTCCTCGTGCTTTACGGTATCGCCGCTCCCGATTCGCAGCGCATCGCCTTCTATCGCCTTCTTGACGAGTTCTTCTGACCCGGTACCTCAGCGCTAGCGGAGTGTATACTGGCTTACTATGTTGGCACTGATGAGGGTGTCAGTGAAGTGCTTCATGTGGCAGGAGAAAAAAGGCTGCACCGGTGCGTCAGCAGAATATGTGATACAGGATATATTCCGCTTCCTCGCTCACTGACTCGCTACGCTCGGTCGTTCGACTGCGGCGAGCGGAAATGGCTTACGAACGGGGCGGAGATTTCCTGGAAGATGCCAGGAAGATACTTAACAGGGAAGTGAGAGGGCCGCGGCAAAGCCGTTTTTCCATAGGCTCCGCCCCCCTGACAAGCATCACGAAATCTGACGCTCAAATCAGTGGTGGCGAAACCCGACAGGACTATAAAGATACCAGGCGTTTCCCCCTGGCGGCTCCCTCGTGCGCTCTCCTGTTCCTGCCTTTCGGTTTACCGGTGTCATTCCGCTGTTATGGCCGCGTTTGTCTCATTCCACGCCTGACACTCAGTTCCGGGTAGGCAGTTCGCTCCAAGCTGGACTGTATGCACGAACCCCCCGTTCAGTCCGACCGCTGCGCCTTATCCGGTAACTATCGTCTTGAGTCCAACCCGGAAAGACATGCAAAAGCACCACTGGCAGCAGCCACTGGTAATTGATTTAGAGGAGTTAGTCTTGAAGTCATGCGCCGGTTAAGGCTAAACTGAAAGGACAAGTTTTGGTGACTGCGCTCCTCCAAGCCAGTTACCTCGGTTCAAAGAGTTGGTAGCTCAGAGAACCTTCGAAAAACCGCCCTGCAAGGCGGTTTTTTCGTTTTCAGAGCAAGAGATTACGCGCAGACCAAAACGATCTCAAGAAGATCATCTTATTAAGGGGTCTGACGCTCAGTGGAACGAAAACTCACGTTAAGGGATTTTGGTCATGAGATTATCAAAAAGGATCTTCACCTAGATCCTTTTAAATTAAAAATGAAGTTTTAAATCAATCTAAAGTATATATGAGTAAACTTGGTCTGACAGTTACCAATGCTTAATCAGACTAGAGCTTCCATCCGCTTGCCCTCATCTGTTACGCCGGCGGTAGCCGGCCAGCCTCGCAGAGCAGGATTCCCGTTGAGCACCGCCAGGTGCGAATAAGGGACAGTGAAGAAGGAACACCCGCTCGCGGGTGGGCCTACTTCACCTATCCTGCCCGGCTGACGCCGTTGGATACACCAAGGAAAGTCTACACGAACCCTTTGGCAAAATCCTGTATATCGTGCGAATTGTCTAGATTCGCTTCATCGAGGCTCTGGATGCCGAACGATTGGCCATAGCTGGCAATTTCGGTATCGCGGTTCGTACCGTCCAGGAACATTTTTCATTGTCGTTCCACGTCCCCATGAGCACCGTTTCGGAAATGAACCTGGAGATGGATCGCCAAGGTCGTGGCGGCTTTGGCCCGACGACTATCGAGAGCCGCTATATTCTCGAGGACGTTCCGTTCGGCCTGTTACCAACCGCAGTCCTGGGGAAGATCAGCGGAAATCCGGCGGTTCTCCATGAATCCGGAATTTCCATATTGTCGGCGGCTTATGGCCGGGATCTCAAGGGAGATAATGATATTCTTCCTGGGCTCGGCATCGAGAACATGACAAAGACGGATCTTGAAGCCCTTTGCCGCAAGGGGTTTTGAGCGCGCTCGCGGCCAATGCGGCGTGATTACGCTTTGAGGAAGCTAGCGCGACGCTCCTGTTACATCATTGCGAGCTGATTCTAACCAACGACATCCGAAGGGGACCAACACAGGTTGGATATTATCAAACTGTGTTGGTCCGAGTTGGCTATTTCACCTGCTTGATCTCCCCCGGCGCCAAACGGCGCCGGATAAGACGTGCCGTATCGATCACATCATGCGTTTGATGTCGGTGTACGCGCCATTCGTCTTCAGCGTCACGGTGACGTCGGCACCGGTGCGGTTGCGCCAGAACCAACCGTGATTGCCGTCAAAGGCTGCCTCAAGTACGCCCTCGTCCTCTGCAGCACCGCGTCCCTTCTCGTATGAGATGTTTTCGCCGCCGCCGTCACCATGGGTGTCGAAGTTCACCGCCGCGCCATTGGCTGTCCAAGAGTAGTTTGCCTTTGCGCCCTTGGCCATGACGAGCTTGATCTCAGCTCCTTCGCCGGGCTTGAGGGTGACCGACATTTCGTCCGTCCGCAGTTCCTGGGCAGAGGCGGAACCAATCACCAGTTCAGCGAAGACGCGCTCCAGAAGACTCGACTGCTGATCTTGGCCTGGCACTGCGGTCGGCGTGCCGTTTTGCAATTCGCGAAGGCGGTCTTGCTCGGCCTCTTCGGCGAGTTGTGTCTTGATCTCGCCCATCTCGGTGAGCTCGAGCGCTCGCCCAACGCCGGTGGGATCGATGGCGTATTCGGCCGGCAGCACGATGGTCACAAGGATGGCCGCTGCCGCGACAATGGCGATGAGGGTAGATCGGAGGAGCTGCATGGATGTCGGCAGTTCAGCGCGGGTCGGGATGTCTGTGTTGTACATGGGAGAATTCCTTTTTTTGATCTTTACTTGGAGGTTCAGGAGACGACCCAGCCGGTGAGTTGATAGCCGATCAGCACAAACCCGGCGGTCATCATGATGGTGTTGGCGGTGTATGCGTGGCGCCAGAAACTGTCGGTCCGGCGCCAGTAGCCCATGACGATAAGGATAGCAGCGAGCGCCAGAAGCTGACCGACCTCAACGCCGACGTTGAAGGCAAGTAGGTTGGGCACGAGCCCGTCGGGCGAGATGTTGTATTCGATGATCTTCGTCGACAGGCCGAAGCCGTGGAAAAAGCCGAAGATCAGCGTCGCGATCTTGGTGTTCGGCTGGAAGCCGAGCCACCTCTGGAAGGCACCCATATTGTCGAGCGCCTTGTAGACGACCGACAGGCCGATGATCGCGTCGATGATGTAGCTGTTGATGCCAACGTTGAAATAGACGCCAAGCAGCATGGTCGTGGAATGGCCGAGCGCGAACAGGCTCACATAGATGCCAATGTGCTTCATCCGGTAGAGGAAGAAGATCACGCCGAACAGGAACAGGACGTGGTCGTATCCCGTCACCATGTGCTTGGCGCCGAGATAGATGAAGGGCAGCAGATTGATGCCCGTGATCTCCTGGATATAGCCCTTGTCGCCTTCGGCAACGGCATGGGCGAGGGCAGTCCACCCAAGCAATGGGAGGGTCAGGAGAGCAATGAGCACAGGAAGGGCAAACCGCCAGCGCGCGCAAGGCGTGCGTGGCGGACCCTTGTAGAAGGATCCTTGCATGAGAATTCCAATCGTCGTCGTTGAGGATGGCCGCGCGTGCGGCCGCGATCATGCGATGACGATCTGCCTGGGAGGGCGCTCAAGCCGGAAACGGATTTCTAGGTCGGCAAACGAAGGCGGGTAAACCAGCCAGCTCCGGCCTATCGGCGGTGCTGGCTGCGCGAAGCCCGGAAGCGTGCTCGCCGTTTCATGGGTGTGGTCGGCCGGATTGTGGCCGTGGGTATGACCAAAGCTCTGCTCATCGGCTTCGCCATCGTCATGGCTGTGGCCGTGTTTTCCGATCTGTGCTGTCAGCTCTGCGTGACGCGCTGCCTCGGCGGCAGCGAGCGCAATCGGGCTATGCGAGGCCGAACTACCCACTGGGGAGAGCAGCACGCCGAGAGTCATCGCGAACGCGACGATGAGACGAAAGGCTGTGCTAGGGATCCAATTCGGCATGCTTAACGATTATTCTCTAAAATCCTAACGAATGGTGGCATGCACCAGAATCGAGGCCACTTTGAGGCTTGGAATATCCTCTCGGGGGGGATAGCATCAAGGGCATGAATGAGCGTCCCCACGTCCACGAAACCCATCCTGCCATCATCAAGCGGCTGAAGCGCGCCGACGGCCATCTGCGCGGGATCGTCGAGATGATCGAGGCCGGGCGACCGTGCCTCGACATCGCCCAGCAACTTCATGCCGTGGAGAAGGCCATCGCCCAGGCCAAGAAGACGCTGATCCAGGACCACCTCAACCACTGCCTTGAAGACGTCGTCGGACCGCTGGCGCTCGAGCAGCGCCGCTCGATCGACGAGTTCAAGGATATCACCAAGTACCTGTGAGAAGCGCCATGATGGACAAAGTTCGCGATTGGTTCGGGTTCGGCCCGATGACGCAAGGCATGGGCGGCCACGGACATGATCACGGCGAGGGCGGCCATGGCCACACGCATGGCGTCATCGACCCGACGATCGCCACGACGACGCGCGGCATCTGGGCGATTAAATGGTCATTCGTCGTTCTGGCCATCACGGCGGCGCTGCAGTTGGTGGTTGTGTTCCTCTCCGGCAGCGTGGCGCTGCTGGCCGACACGATCCACAATGTCGGCGACGCGGTCACCGCCATCCCATTGTGGGTCGCCTTCATGCTGGCCCGTCGCAAACCGAGCAAGACGTTCACCTACGGGCTGGGTCGCGTCGAAGATCTGGCCGGCATTCTGATTGTCCTCATCATCTTGTTCAGCGCCATCGTTGCCGGCTACGAGGCGATCGACCGGTTGATCAATCCGCAGCCGATCGCATTTCTTGGCTGGGTCGCCATAGCCGGCATTATAGGTTTCTTAGGCAACGAGGCCGTTGCAGTGTTCCGTATCCGGGTCGGCCGCGAGATCAACAGCGCGGCGCTGATCGCCGACGGCTACCATGCGCGCACCGACGGCTTTACCAGTCTGGCGGTTGTGCTGGGTGCTATCGGCGTATGGCTGGGGTTTCCGCTGGCCGATCCGATCATCGGGCTCTTGATCACGGTGGCCATCTTCGCGATCGTCTGGCAGTCTTCGAAGGCAGTCCTCACGCGCATGCTCGACGGTGTCGAGCCCGGCATCGTCGATGAAATCCATCATGCCGCCGAGCATGTGTCCGGTATCGAACGTGTCCAAAGCGTGCAGGCGCGCTGGATCGGCCATCGCCTGCATGCCGACGTCGCCATCAGTGTCGCCGACGCGGCGACGGCCAAGGACGTGATGGGCGTCACCGAAGCCCTCAAGGAGGAACTGTTCGCCCACTTGCCGGCGTTGGCTGAAGCGAATGTTCGTCTGGAGAGTTCGGCCGGGTCTGCCGCGACGGGCACGGAACCCTCTCACTCACATGGTCATCATGCGCCGGAGCCCTTCAAGGTCGACTGCGATCTGGCTGCCGGGACATTGGAAATCGTCGACACGCCGGCTGGCGAGCGGATGCGGCTGACCATCGACCGGCATGCCGACGATCTGATGGCAACGGTGATCATCGATAGGCCTGGCGGGCCGGAGACGCTTCGCCTCGAACCCATCGCCGACAACCATCATCGCCTTGAGAGCACCGTGGCTCCTGCTGAGCCGCATGAGTTCCAGGCGAGGCTGGTCTTGGCCGCGAAGGGTCGCGAGCAGGTGCTGCCGTTCAAAATGGTCGAGCCGGAAGGCCACCATCACTGAGATCAGGCCCGCCATTCAATCGCCACGGATCAACGACCCATCGCTCCTCCAAGAAGACAGACATATGCTGCAAGTCCTTGCCAATCGCACTTATCGCCATCTTTTCCTGGCCCAGGTCATCGCCCTGATTGGCACTGGCCTTGCCACCGTGGCGCTCGGGCTGCTTGCCTATGACCTTGCCGGCGCCGATGCCGGCGCGGTGCTCGGCACGGCGCTTGCCATCAAGATGATCGCCTATGTCGGCGTGGCGCCCGTTGCCGCCGCGTTCGCCGAGCGCCTACCACGCCGTACCATGCTGGTTTCGCTCGACCTCATCAGGGCAGGGGTTGCCGTATTCCTGCCCTTCGTCACCGAAGTCTGGCAGATATATCTTCTCATCTTCATCCTGCAGTCGGCGTCAGCCGGCTTCACCCCGACCTTCCAGGCTTCGATCCCTGACGTGCTGCCCGAAGAGAAGGACTACACACGGGCCTTGTCGCTCTCGCGACTGGCCTACGACCTGGAAAGCGTCGTCAGCCCCCTCCTCGCGGCGGCGCTGCTTTCGGTCATAAGCTTCCATAGCCTGTTCGCCGGCACGGTTGTCGGGTTCCTGGCGTCAGCGGCGCTGGTCGTCTCCGTGGTGCTGCCCAGCCCGCAGCCCTCCGAGCCGCGCGGCATCTATGAACGCACGACGGGCGGGATCCGCATCTATCTGACGACGCCGCGTTTGCGCGGTTTGCTGGCCCTTAATCTTGCCGTCGCGGCGGCCAGCGCCATGGTGATCGTCAACACGGTGGTCCTGGTGCAGGCAAAATTCGACCTCTCCCAGAGCGACACGGCATTTGCCCTTGCCGCCTTCGGGGGCGGCTCGATGATCGCGGCGCTGGTCCTGCCGCGGCTGCTGGACGGCATCCCGGATCGGGTTGCGATGTTGTCAGGCGCCGGCCTGCTGGTTGCCGGCTTGTTCGCAGGGCCGTTTGCCATCAGCTATCAGCTGCTCTTGCCGCTCTGGTTCGTGCTCGGGCTCGGCTATTCGCTGGCGCAGACCCCGTCTGGGCGGCTGATCAAGCGCTCGGCCGATCCCGTCGACCGGCCGGCATTGTTTGCCGCGCAATTCGCGCTTTCGCACGCCTGCTGGCTCATCACCTATCCGATCGCCGGACTCGTCGGCGCGGCGATGGGCCTGCCCTTCACCTTTATCCTGCTTGGCGTCATTGGCGCCGCGGCACTCTTTGCCGCGATGTGGTTGTGGCCGCGTCACGATCCCGACGTTCTCAGCCACGCCCATGACGATCTGTCTGACGGGCATTCGCACCTCGAGGACGCCGTCTGGACCGAAGCAGGCTTCGAGCATGCGCATGGTTATGTCGTTAACGATAGGCACCCAAAATGGCCGAAAGCGAGCTGAGCGGCCCCAATGCTGGGAGATGTTGGTGCCTTCGGCGCGCTGTTCCTCACCGCGTTCGCCGCAGCGACAATTCTGCCGCTGCAGTCAGAGGCGGTGCTGGCCGGCCTGCTGCTGACCGGAAGCCAGTCACCGGCGGCGCTGATCCTGGTCGCGACGATCGGCAACGTGCTTGGTTCGGTTGTCAACTGGCTGCTCGGCCGCTGCATCGACCGCTTTCGCGACCGCAAATGGTTTCCGGTCAAGCCCACTGCGCTCGATCGCGCCGCGGCGCGCTACCGCCGTTGCGGACGATGGAGCCTGTTGCTGAGCTGGGTTCCCGTCATCGGCGATCCGCTGACGATGATGGCCGGTGTTCTGCGCGAGCCGCTCTGGAGCTTCGTTGCGATCGTCACGATGGCGAAAGCCGGCCGCTATCTCGCGCTCTCGGCGGCGGCGCTGAACTGGCTGTAGGCCGCAACCGCGACCAAGTGGGTCGCTGGGGTAAAACTCTCAAACGGTTTTCCGACTTTATGTCTTATGTCTATACAAATTAGCAAGCGTGCACATGATCGTTGCCAATCAAACAAAAAGGGGAACTAACATGATGACTCTCGACCGCCGCAATTTCCTGGCCTCCACAGCCGGCCTGGCCTTCATTGCCGCGTTTCCACGCGCCGCGTACTCGGAGGGGCATGAAACGTTGAAGGTCGCCATTGCCGCCGAAACCGGCGATCTCGACCTGCTGCAAAACGTCTCCACGCTGAGTTCCTACACGGTCGTGTTCGACGCCCTCATACACTATGGCCAGGACGGCGCGCTCGAGCCCGGGCTCGCCACCAAGTGGGCTGTCGCCGGCGACCAGCTTTCGATCGCCTTCGACCTGCGCGAAGGTGTTGCCTTCAGTGACGGCACGCCCTTCGATTCGACCGCCGCGGAATGGAATCTCAAACGCTGGCTGGGCGTCGCGGATTTCTCATGGATCGGTGTGTCCGACGCATTCGACAGCATCGTCACCGATGGACCCAGCAAGTTGACGATCAAGCTAAAGCGTCCGGTGCCCGCCGCCTTGCTGGAGCTCACCATAGTGCGTCCGGTGCGCTTCCTGTCGCCGAAGGCGGTCGACGCCGGCGGCAAGCAGACCGCTCCGGTCGGCACCGGACCGTGGATCGTCGAAAGCTACAATTCCTCCGGCACCGTGCTGGTGCGCAACGACAAATACTGGGGCGAGAAGCCACTGTTTGCTCGCATGGAACTGAAGGTGGTTCCCGACGAACTCGCCCGCGCCAACGCGCTGCGTTCCGGCGACCTCGACGTGATCGGCGGCGACTGGGTGGCGACGCTGTCGCCGCGCCGCGCCCGCGCGCTTGAAAAGGACGGCATGAAAGTGGTGGCCGAGGCCGGCACCGCAACCATGCTGCTCGGTTATTCGCCGAAGGCCAAGATGATGGCCGACAAGGCCGTGCGCGAGGCCATCTATGTCTCGGTCGACCGCGCCGCGATCGCCAAGGTGTTGTTCGAAGGCTACGCAGATCCGGCGGCGGATCTCTTTCCGACCAACGTGCCTTCCTCGGGCAAGCGGCATAACGTGCCGGTACGCGACGTCGCCGCGGCCAGGAAAATCCTTGCCGATGGCGGTTGGAGCGAAAGCGGAGGCGCCTGGAGCAAGGAGGGCGCGCCGCTGGCGATCGATTTCCTCGTATCGGAGGAATCGCTGCCGGGTTCGCGCCGCATCGCCGAGATGATCCAGGGTCAGCTGTCCGAGGTCGGCTTCCAGGTTCAGGTCTCGTCAGTCGACAACGCCACCATGCACGACCGTCGCCCGGCGTTCGAATATGATCTTGCCTTCTTCACCACCTATGGCGCGCCCTATGATCCGCACGGCACGCTCGGCAACGCGTTCGTATCCACCGCCGACAGCGGGCCGGACGGCAAGATCTATGTTTCCCCGGAGCTTGATGGCGTGGTCAAGGCCGCGCTCGAAGCGAGCGGCGACGAACGCGAAGCCAAGATGCAGGCGCTCTACGACTGGCTGCACGACAACCGGGCGATCTGCCCGCTCGTTGTCAGCCAGCGGCTGTGGGCGCACAATCCTCGCGTCGAGAACTTCGCGCTTCCCGCGACGGACTACGACCTGCCGTTCAAGGCGATCACGCTGAAGGCCTGAACGCCTCGAATCTCCTGGGGGAGTTCCGATGAGACGCACGATTCTGCGAAGGATGTTGCTTGCCTGTCTGCTTGTCGTGGCGGCATCGGCATTGACCTTTACCCTGGTTGCCGCGGCGCCGGGCAACGTCGCCGCGCTCATGGCCGAGCGTGCGGCAGGCCCGGGCGCGGATGCCGAAATGATCAAGAAGATCGGCGAGGACCTCGGGCTCTATGATCCGCTGCCGGTCCGCTACGGCCGATGGCTTTTCAGCGCTATCACCGGCGATCTCGGCGTCTCGCTGCGCACCGGCAAGCCGATCGCGCAGGAATTCGCCGCCAGAATCCCGATGACGGCGGCGCTGCTTGCGGGCGGCGGCATTCTCGCCTTTTTCCTGTCGCTGGCGCTCGGCGTTGCCGGTGCGGTCAGCAATGGTGGCGCGTTGGACCGGTTCCTCCACGCCTTCTCGCTGGTCGGCGCCTCGACGCCGAACTTCTTCGTGGCGGCGCTGCTGGTCATCGTCTTTTCGGTGATGCTGGGCTGGCTGCCCACCTTCGGCGTCGGCGGCTTCACCTCGTGGCTCTTGCCGTGGGTGACAATCGCCCTGTTTCCGGCATCGGTGCTGAGCCGCGTCGTCCGCGTCAACCTCCAGGAGGCCATGTCGCGACCCTTCGCCACGACGGGCTTCGCGAAGGGCTACACGAGGACACAGGTGCTGATGCGCGAGGCTCTGCCCAACATCGCCATCCCGTTCCTGACCACCTTCGGCGCCCAGTTCACGCTGATGATCATCGGTTCGATCGTGGTTGAAACGGTGTTTGCGCTGCGCGGCGTCGGCGCCTTCTTTATCGATGCAATCCGCTTCCGCGACTTCGTCGGCATGCAGTCGGTTCTGTTGCTGTTCGTGGTGTTCTTCGTTGTCGTCAACCTGATGGTTGACGTGATCTGCATGTTTGTCGACCCGCGCATGCGTAGGGCGAGAGGAGCTTGATCCGATGAACACTTCCTTGTTCAGGAGCATGAAGGACTGGCCCTGGCTGGTGCTGCTGCCAGTCGTCTTCTTTGTCGCGGTCGGTGTGCTCGGTCCCTCGATCATGCCTTACGATCCCGGCGCGCAAGACTACGACGTCACGCTTGCGGGACCGAGCTGGGCTCACTGGCTGGGCACCGACTATCTCGGCCGCGATATTCTGAGCCGCATCATCGGCGGCGCCCGCATATCGCTGGTGGCGATGGTGATCGTGCTGGTGGCCGCACTTGCCATCGGCGTCAGCATCGGTTCGTTCGCCGGTTATGTCGGCGGGCGCGTCGAGCTGGTGTTGATCAGCCTCATCGACATCGCGCTGGCGCTGCCAAGCTTGGTGATCGCGCTGGCGCTGATCGGCATTCTCGGCACCGGCTACTGGTCGATGATCACGGCGCTGACGCTGGCGTGGTGGGCGAACTATGCCCGCATGAGCCGCGCCGTGGTCACCGCCGAATTGCAACAGCCCTATATCGAAGCGGCAAGGGTGATGGGCGCCAGCCATCTGTGGATCTTTGTGCGCCATATCCTGCCGCATGTCCTGGCCCTCGTCGTGGTCTATGCCAGCGCCGATGCTGGCGCCCTTGTCCTGGCCATCGCGACGCTGAGCTTCCTCGGCCTGGGCGTCGCGCCGCCGGCGCCGGAATGGGGCCAGATGCTGGTCGACGGCATGAGCTACATTGAGGAATACCCGAGGCTGGTCGTCCTTCCGGGCCTTGCGCTCACTTTGGTGGTGGTCAGCTTCAATCTGCTGGGCGAGACCTTCGCGTTGCAAAAGGTGCCGAGGCCGGTGCGCGGCGGTTTGCTGCGCAAGCGTCGCAAGGCGCGCGCCGTTGAGGAAGCGGAGCGGAACGCCGTCGAAACGGGAACAGCCGCGCCATGAGCGACGAGCCGATCTACTCCATAGAAAACATGGTCATTGATCTCTACGCCACGACCGTTTCCGTGCGCGCGGTCGATGGGGTGTCGTTCAACGTCCGTCCCGGCGAGACAGTCGCCGTCGTCGGCGAGAGCGGTTCGGGCAAGACCGTCATGACGCTTGGGCCGCTCGGCCTGCTGCCCGAGGGCGTCACCGTCGACATCAAGGGATCGGCCCGAGCCGAAGCGAGCGAACTGGTCGGAATGGAGTCCAGGCGCTTGTCTGACCTTCGCGGCCGCTATTTCGGCGTCATTTTCCAGGACCCGATGAGCGCGCTGAACCCGATGCTGAAGATCGGACCGCAACTGGCGCGCCAGGCGCGCCGCTTTGCCAATCTCTCGCATGCGGATGCCCGCAAGGAAGCGGTCTCGCTGCTCGCCCGCACCGGCATCCCTGACCCGGAAGACCGCTACGATCGCTATCCGCATGAAATGTCTGGCGGCATGCTGCAGCGCGCCATGATCGCACTGGCCCTGGCAAGCCGGCCGCGCGTGCTGATCGCCGACGAGCCGACCACTGCGCTGGACGCCACGGTGCAGGCGCAGATCCTGGAGCTCATCCGCCAGATCCAGCGCGAGGAAGGCATCGCGGTCGTGCTGATCACGCACGACATCGGCGTCGTCGCCTCGGTCGCGGACCGGGTCATGGTGCTCTATGCCGGGCAGGTGGCGGAGGAGGGGACCGCGATGGATGTGCTGACGCGGCCGACGCATCCCTATACACGCGGGCTGCTTGCCTCTGTACCGGATTTCCGCGCCGACGAACGCGCCGCGACCAAGGAAATACCAGGTTTGCCGCCGAACCAGATCAGGCTGGAGCCGGGCTGCCGTTTCGCTGCCCGCTGCGAACTGGTTGAGCCCGAATGCCGCGTGCATCGGCCGCCGCTCCAGACGATCTCGACGGGCGGGACGCCGCACAAGGTGGGATGCCCGGTGGTGCTGAGGCGGGAAGGGATAGCAATCCATGGCTGACATTGCGGCGATTGAGGTCAAGGGCCTGAAGGTCCATTTCGCCAACCGCTCCGGAACAGGCGCCGTGCGGGCGGTCGACGGCATCGACCTGACCATTCCGCGTGGTGCCTTCCATGGCATCGTTGGCGAATCCGGTTGTGGCAAGACCACGCTGGCTCGCAGCGTCGTCGGCCTGCAGAAGGAGACTGAGGGTACGGTGCTGATCTCGGGGCGGGATCGCGCCCAGTGGCTGAAGTCGGACCGCAAATCGTTCAGCCGCGAGGTCCAGTTCGTCTTCCAGGATCCGCTGGGCTCGATGAGCCGTCGCCAGACCGTCTACCAGACGCTGGAAGAGCCGCTGCAGATCCATCGCCTCGGATCTCCGGCCGAGCGCCGGCGCCGTATTGGCGAGCTGCTGGATCTGGTGGCGCTGCCAGCGACCGTGCTCGACCGCCTGCCGCGTTCGCTTTCCGGCGGCCAGCGCCAGCGCGTTTCGATCGCTCGCGCGCTTGCGCTGAAGCCATCGATCCTGGTTTGCGACGAACCGCTCAGCGCGCTTGACGTTTCGATCCGGGCGCAGATCGTCAACCTGTTCACATCATTGCAGAAACAGCTTGGCCTTACCATCGTCATCGTTGCGCATGACCTGGCGATCGTGCGCGAGGTCTGCTCAAACGTGACGGTGATGTATCTTGGCCGCATCGCGGAAGCCGGCGTGACGCGGCCGCTGTTTCGCGAGCCGGCCCATCCCTACAGCCAGGCACTGCTTTCGGCGGTTCCTTCGCCGGATGCTCGTATCGAGGCCGGCCGTCGCCGAATCATCCTCGCGGGCGACCCTCCAAGCCCCAGCGCGCCGCCACCGGGATGCCGCTTCAACACCCGCTGTCCTGTGGCGATCGATGTCTGCCGGACCGAGGAGCCGATGTTGCGCTCGGTGCCGCATGGCGGGGTCGCGGCCTGCCACCTGGCCGACGGCGAGCGGCGGCCGGTGATTTGAGTGCCGACTTGATCTGCCCTCGTTGCCCGCTACTTCAGGCCGCCGCCGGCTTCGTGACGGGTGGCCAGCTATGGGTCTCCGCCTTGCGTCGTGAGGCCCAGGCATAAAGCGCATCGTAAATGACGAAGCCGTGCTTCAGGATCTCGTGGTCGTCGGGCGTCACGTCCCGCAGCCCCATGGAGATCGCGAGCAGTCCTGCAGACTGTGGCGTGAGATCGTGCCGATCCGTGTCGGCGCCGCGCACGATCGCGGCAATGGTCACGATCGCCGGGTCGCGATCGAGGCCGAATTTCGAGACGAAGGTGTCGAAGCTGCAACCGTCGCCGACATGGGTGAATTCGACGCCGGGCACGTCGTAGGGTGTCGCGCCCGCTTCCTGGGCAACACGGATCACCTGATCAGGTGCCGCGAACAGGAAATCAGGTTCCTTGTCGATGAAGCGTGCAATCAGCCAGGGGCAGGCGATGCGGTCGATGACCGGGCGTTCACGGGTAACCCATTTCATGACGCAATCCTTTCTTCGCTCATCACCAGAGGGACGGTTGGCGCGCCGATGGCGTGCCAGGCGGCGATGCCGCCTGAGAGCGCCGTTGCATCGACGCCGCGGCGACGCAGTTCGGCGACTGCGTCGCCGCTGACCTGGAAGCCGTAGACGCAATAGACGATGACAGGCCTGTCCCTCGGCAGTTCATCGGCCCAATCGGCAATGGTCTCGGGAGCGCGGAGCTTGGCGCCCGGCAGCATATCGCTGCGTTTTGCCAGATCGTCGGCCAGGCAGACGTCGAGCACGACCAGATCTTCGCCCTGGTCGAGTCGGGCCCGCAGTTCCTCTGGCGCAACAGTTGGAACCTTATTGTCCGATGCAGGTCCTGTTGAAGGATCGCGCTGCGCGACAGCCCGCCGGTGGCGGGCGGCAACCCGCTCCCAATGGATGTTCTTCATGAACGCGTCGACATAGGCGCCAGCCTTGGCGCCAAAATCGAGGTGGTAGGCATGATCGTACATGTCGAGCGCGAGGATCGGCATGCCGCCGGCGAGACAATTGGTGTGATCCGCCGCCCATTGAATCGTCAGCCGATCGCGGCGCTCCGACCAGGTCAGCAGCGTCCATCCCGAGCCTCCGGCCTGCGCCTTAGCACAAGCCATGAACTTGGCGCGCCATGCCGCCACGCTGCCGAAGTCGCGCTCCAGTGCTGCGGCAAGATCGCCTCCGGCATCGCCGGAACCACCGAGCCCATCGAAATAGATCTCGTGCAGGATCGCCGAATTTGCCGCGACCAGCTCTTCGCGCTTCAACCCGTTGATGTCGAAGACGGGTGCTGCGCCCCAGTCGAGTTCATCGAGCCGCTGTTCGATAGCGTTGAGGCGGCGAACCGCACCGCCGTAATTGTTTTCATAATGGCTGGCCAGCAGGCGTTCGGACAGTCCGACGAGCCTGGGCGGCTTGAACGGCAGCGGCATGATCTGGTGCGGCATTGGATTTCCTCGCTCGGCGGCACGGCCATCCGTGAGCAGGCGCACGTTATGCCCAAACGAGAAATGATACAAGTGTTGCATCTTGCTCAGACGTTTGATACCGGTCACTTATGGGCGAGAGGGGATCGATCCCAGCTGCGCCGGGTATTCCACCAAGGACGAGGAGCGAACCATCTGCGGCTGAACCGCAGTCCTCAGGGGCGGCACGCCTTGGGTGGTTGCCACCACCGATGTCGCTTCCGAAAGGCCCGCGGTCACCTCGACGCGACCGTTGTCGGTGACACCAGCCTTGATGGCGAGGCGTGTGATGCGATTGTCCGTAACTGTGTACACGAAGGTGCCGTCGCCACTACTTCCGGGGCCTCCATTCCTGCCGGACGACGTTCGAGGGGCGCCAGATGAGCTTTCTTTCTTCGCCCGGAAGTGCGCTGGGGCGCTTCGACAACCGACGATGAGCTTCGCCCGCATTGAAGTATGGTGTCTCTGCGGATTTTGGCCATTTAGTATGGTTTGCGCATGAGTCATGATACAAGTGTTGCATCTAATTCAGTCCATGATACGGTTCACTTATGAGTGAGGGGCAATCGCAGGAGCAGCGCTGGCTGCTCCTGATTTATCAGCTGCCAAGCAAGCCCGCCTATTTCCGGGTGAAGATCTGGCGACGGTTGCAAGGCATCGGCGCGGTCGCAGTCAAAAGCACCGTTTACGCCCTGCCGGCGAATGCCGAGATGCAGGAGGATTTCGAATGGCTTCTGAAGGAGATCGTCGCCGGCGGCGGCGAGGCCATGATTTGCGAGGCGCGCCTTGTCGACGGTCTGTCGGACGCGCAGGTGCGGGCGATGTTCGACGCGGCCCGTGATGCCGACTATGCGGAGATCGCTGGGGAAGCGCGCGAGCTGGCTGCAGCGATTGGGGCCGACGCGACATCGGAAAAACACGCAGAAGCGCGTCCGCAACTTGGTCGCTTGCGCAAGCGGCTCACTGAAGTGGTGATGATCGACTTTTTTGGTGCCAGCGGTCGCCTCACGATCGAGGGACTGATCGCCGAACTTGAAACACAGCTTACAGAGGACAAGGCCATGACCAAGGAACCGAAGAAGGCCGCCGAGCCGAGCGAGCTCAAGGGCCGAATCTGGGTCACGCGCCGGGACGTGCATGTCGACCGCATCGCCTGCAGTTGGCTGATCCGCCGGTTCATCGATGCTGACGCGATCATCCGCTTCGTAGCGGGCAAGGGATACGTGCCAAAGGAGGGGGAATTGCGCTTCGACATGTTCGAAGGCGAAATCACCCATGAGGGCGATCGCTGCAGCTTCGAAGTTCTGCTTACCCGCGCCGGCATCAATGATCCGGCACTCCAGGCCATCGCCGAGATCGTCCATGACATCGACCTCAAGGACAACAAGTTCGGTCGCGAGGAGGCGACTGGGATTGCCAGTCTGATTGCAGGCATCGCCATGGCGAACGAGAGCGACGAACAGCGGATCGCGCAGGGCGCTCCTGTCTTCGACAACCTCTATCAGTATTTCCGCAAGAAACGCGGATGACCGCAGGGACTCAAACTATGGCCAATCTGGAGCAGTCCGTCACGACGCCGCCATCTCTGGCCGAAACCCACGACCATGACATTTCGTTTGCGGACGCCATGCGAGTATGGGCCCGCGTTGCAATGCTCAGCTTCGGCGGCCCGGCCGGCCAGATCGCCATGATGCATCGGATCGTCGTTGAGGAAAAGCGCTGGATCGGCGAGACGAGATTCCTGCATGCGCTCAACTACTGCACGCTGCTGCCCGGTCCGGAGGCGCAGCAATTGGCCATCTATATTGGCTGGCTCATGCACAAGACCAAAGGCGGCCTCGTCGCGGGAATCCTGTTCGTGCTGCCAGGCGCGGTCGCCATCATGGTCCTGAGCTGGATCTACGCCATCTTCGGCAACGTTGGCGCTATCCAGGCGCTCTTCTTCGGCCTGAAGGCGGCGGTTCTGGCCATCGTGCTCGAAGCGGTCCTGCGGATCGGCAGGAGGGCGCTCAGGAACAATGTGATGGTCGGCCTCGCTGCGGCAGCCTTCATCGCCCTGTTCTTCTTCCATGCACCGTTCCCGCTGGTCATCCTGGTTGCGGCCGTGATCGGCTACGTCGGGGGCAAGATGGGTTGGGCCGCATTCCAGCCAGGCAATGGACATGGCAAGCTTGGTGGCAAGCAGGTCGATGATGTCGACTCGGCGCTTGGCGAAGGGATGCCGGCGCATGCCCGGCCATCCATCGAATGGTCGCTGAAGATTGCGGCGGTGTTTCTGCTGCTATGGTTCGTTCCGGTCCTTTTCTTGTTGCTGTTTCTTGGGCAAGGCAATGTCTTCACCGACATCGCCATCTTCTTTTCCAAGATGGCGGTGGTGACGTTCGGCGGGGCCTATGCGGTGCTTGCCTATGTCGCCCAGCAAGGAGTCGAGCACTATGGCTGGCTGAAGCCTGGAGAAATGCTGGATGGCCTCGGCATGGCCGAAACAACGCCGGGTCCGCTGATCATGGTCACTCAATTCGTTGGTTTCATGGGAGCATTCCGGGAGCCGGGGGTTCTTAACGCGTTGGTCGCTGGAACGCTCGGCGGCCTTCTGACGACGTGGGTGACCTTCGTCCCGTGCTTCCTGTGGATATTTCTCGGCGCGCCGTACATAGAGACGATGCGCAGCAACAAGGCCCTGTCAGCCGCACTGTCGACCATCACGGCAGCGGTGGTTGGAGTGATCCTGAACCTCGCGGTGTGGTTCGCGCTTCATGTCCTGTTTCGCGATTTGCATGAGATCGGCTTGCTGGGCATGAGGCTCGACGTGCCAGTCCTCGGTTCCCTCAACATTCCGTCTCTCGTACTGACCCTCGGTGCGATGCTGGCGGTATTCCGCTTCAAGGTCGGCGTGATCCCGATGCTAGCGGCATGTTCGATCCTGGGCGTGCTTTTCGGCGTCGCGGCGGGCTCGGTCTAGGGCGATCTTTCTGCTCGGATGCGAGCATCGCAGTCTATTTCGTATCGGGGCTGCCTGATGGGCGAGCAAGTAGGAGGCGAGGTATAATGGGCACGAGGCGAGTGGCTTTGGTCTGGCGCGGTGACCGGGAGGCGCGTCGCACGGCGACACCGCAGAACAACCGGTTTCATCGCGTGTTCGAGGAACTCGCTGCGATCGGTGTTCACGCCGAACCGGCCGTTTATGACGAAGAGTTTGCCGAGGAGGTTCGGACCCAGCTCCTGGCGACGGACGGCGTGCTGGTCTGGGTCGATCCCTTGCACGAGGGAAAAACCCGTGCGGTGCTTGACCCGCTGCTGCGCGACGTGGCGGCACGCGGCCCCTGGGTGAGTGCACATCCAGACGTGATCCTGAAAATGGGCGTGAAGGAAGTTCTGCACCGTACGAAGCATCTCGGATGGGGAACCGATACTTACCTCTACGGCTCCGCCGAGGCTTTTCGCGAGGCGTTTCCGGAGCGGCTTCGAACGGCCGGTCCACGGGTGCTGAAGCAGAACCGCGGCAATGGCGGCCAGGGAGTATGGAAGGTCGAGCTGATCGGTTCGCTTCCTGGCGGAGAGCCGGCGGTTCGGGTGCTGCACGCGCGACGCGGCAGTACGCCGGAAGAACTCGCACTGCCGGATTTCATGGCGCGCTGCGAGGTGTATTTGACACCCGATGGCTGCATCGTGGATCAGCCATTCCAACCGCGTTTACCCGACGGGATGATCCGCTGTTACATGGGCGCCGACAAGGTGGTCGGCTTTGGCCACCAGTTCATCAAGGCCCTAATCCCGCCACCTCCTGAAGGGCCAGATTCCGAGGCTGCGCAACCAGGGCCGCGGATAATGCATCCCGCCACGGCCGAACCGTTTCAGTCGCTGCGGACCAATATGGAAACCGGGTGGACGCCGCAAATGATGGCTGTGCTAGGCGTCGATGCCAGGTCGCTGCCGATCATTTGGGATGCCGATTTTCTCTACGGACCACGGACTGTGTCAGGTGAAGACACGTATGTGCTTTGTGAGATCAACGTCAGCTCGGTCTTTGCCATCCCCGATCAAGCGCCGGCCGAAATAGCTCGACTCGTTGCCATGCGATTTTGAATCGACGAAGATTGGCGGTCCGAGTGAGGCTCTGGCCGAACGCGGTTCGGCGGTCAGTCCGATGGTCGCCGGACCCCTGCTTGCCGTTTCCGGTTTCGGCTGACCAATTCTCGTCGCCGGTGGCTTGAACACCATCTACGAAATCCTTTGCTCATGACGTTTCGCAAGATTCGGCCGCCCGAGGAACGTTAGCCTCAACCGGCGCGAGATCTGGATTTGGAAGGTCTTGCTAGGGTGACCGCCCCGGAAGAGCTGAACCCGCCATCCGCTGGAACAGGTCGTCGACCTGGGCCGGCGATAGGCTGGAGTCCTCGGCGATCCACCAGGCAAGCACCGAGAGAAAGGCTCCCGATATGAACTGGACGACGAATTCCAGCGGCACGCCCGCGTCGCCGATCCGCTTGCCAGACAGTTCGGTTCGCACTGCGCGCCGTATGCGTTCACGCAATTGATCGTGGATCGTGTCGCCGCTGCTCGCAAGTAGCGCTTTGTGAAGCGACCGGAACGCCCGCGCGTGCTCGAACATCGGCAGGCTGAATTCGAACAGGCGATTGCCTGTCTTTTCGTCTGCCGACACGCGCCTGCTCAGCGACAGCAGATGCGCCTCAAGGGCCGCGCTGCGCAATTCGTCCTTGCCGGCATAGTGCGTATAGAAGGTCGACCTGCCGACATCAGCTTTCTGGCAGATGTCTTCCACGGTGAGAGCCGCATAGCCGCACTCTGGGATCAGAGCAATCAGCGCGTCCTGCAGCATGGCGCGCGTGCGCGCGACACGACGGTCGATCGTACCCCTGTCGTCGGGCCGCTCGATTTTAATGGTCATTGCTCTTTCCACCGTGCGGTTTGGAACGTTCAGCGGTCCGTTGTCCAGCAACAGCGCTAATGGACAATCTGTCCAGTATGATACGCCGAGTCCAGAAGCTCAAGAATGCCTTGAGCACTCCGGAAACGGACGAGGAGGCAAAAGGAAATGCACCAATTTGGTCATCGGGCTGGAAACGGACAGCATTCGCGAAAGGGTGTTATTATGCTTGCCGTGCTCGTCAAACTGTCGCTGGTCAGCGGTTTTCTACTAATGCTTCATTTCGGGGACGGCTATCTCAATGCCGGTGCTTGGACGGCTGCAGTCCACGGCCTCATCCTCGCTGCGGTCGCGGCATTCGCACTCTGGGGCGGCTTCCATCACATGCGGACTGCCGGCGCGCATGGCGCCGGCGAAAGGGGCATCGGCATCGTCCTGCATAGGGCGGTCGGCTATGACCTGCTTGCGCGCGTCCTGACTTGGGGCCGCGAGGACCGGTTCCGTGAATTCATGCTGCGTCTGGCAAGGCTCCAGCCCGGCGAGGCGATGCTCGATGTCGCCTGCGGTACGGGCACGCTTGCCATAGCCGCGAGACGGTTGGTCGGAGCGGTCGGACGCGTCACGGGCGTCGACGCATCGGTCGAAATGGTCGAGAGGGCGCGCGTCAAGGCTACGCGAGCCGGCGTTGATCTTACCTTCGTCCAGGCGACGGCCCAGGAACTTCCCTTCGAGGATGGCCAATTCGACATCGTGATCGGTACGCTCATGCTGCATCACCTGCCGAAACCCGACCGATCGACCTTCTTCCGTGAAGCGGAGCGGGTTCTGAAGCCGGGAGGCCGACTGCTGCTGATCGACTTCGGAAGGCCGCTGCACGAATCCAGATTGCCGAGGCTCCATCGGCACGGGCATATCGACATGAATGCGGTCGGAACTCTACTGGTCGAGACAGGCTTCAGGGTCGACGATACCGGCGCCGTCGGGACCATGAACCTCGATTATGTGCGCGCGACCACGGACAAGATCCTGCCTGCCTGAGCGCGGCATGCCGCGGCGACCGGACCGGGCGCGCCGCCGCCAGGAACACGCGCGGGCCGGTAGTCGCGGGCCGCGCTGCATTGCGTGCGTAGCCGCCGCGGCGCTATCTTGCCGATTGGCTATCCCGGCCTGCTTCGATACGCGAGTCTACCGAATGCCCAAGACCTACTTGTCCTTGACGCTTGCGGCCGCATGGTTGGCATCACCGCTTGCGCATGCCGATGGCGTCGACCGGGCGCTGGATGCCTTCCACGCGACATGCCTGGCGCACGGCCCCGACTTCGAGCGAACCGCGACATTGGCAAAGACGCGCGGATGGACGCCGCTCGTCGACGGCGCGGCACTTGCTCCTGTGGATGCCATGAAGGCGTTCCGCGGATGGCAGGTCACCGGCGACGACCTTCCGGCCGGAACGATGGTCGCGGTGACCAGGGCTACCATGGACGGCAGGTCCGTCCAGACCTGCTCGCTCAAGCTTTTCGATGTCGACCGCGCCGAGTTTGAAAAACGGTTCTTCCACCGCACCGACGCCGAAAAAATCGGCGAGGAGAGGAAGGGCAGGCAGGTTTCCCGGCTGTTCATACTGATCGCGGGCAATCGCAAGCAGCTCGTGCATTTGACGTCGCCAGCCGTTCGGAGCACAGCGAACGCCATCATAGCAAGTTCGATCGTCGATGATTGAAAAGGCTTCGCGGGCCGCGTCCCAATTTAGCCTGCTTGCGCTGCCAGATCACTCGGTTGGCGCGCAATGACGAGAAAGCGAGCGCAAATGCGACTGACCAGCACGATTTTTGGCATGGCGCTCCTGCTCGCCTCCACCGTCGCGGTCGGCGCTCATCCTCATGTCTTCGCGGAAGCCCGTTTGGACCTAACGGTTGGCGCTGACAAGTCGGTCAAGTCGCTCAAGCATCTCTGGCGGTTCGACGAGCTCTTCTCCTCGACGGTGCTGATGGAGTTCGACAAGAATTCCGACCTTACTCTGGACGCCGAAGAACTCGACGCCGCCGCCCTCACCATCCATGCCTCACTGGAAGAATACAATTATTTCCAAATGGTCACTGTGGAAGGCAAGGACGTGGCGATGACGCCGCCGGCGAGGCTGGTCACTAGCTACGAGAACAATCAACTCGTCATCCAATTCGAGACGCAGCCGAAAGACACGTTGGCGCTCGCCGGCAAGGTGAGCATCGGCGTCTACGATCCGACCTTCTACACCGCGATCGATTTCACCGATGACGATAAGATCGCCGTGGCTGGCCTACCGAAAGATTGCACGAGGGCAGTCGTCCGCCCCGATCCGAATACCGCAATCGCACAGAATCAGACGAAATTGACGGATGCCTTCTTCAGCGATCCGACCGGAACCGATCTCGGCAAGATATTCGCGACACGCCTTGAATTGACGTGCGGTTGAAGCGGCGGAACGGATAGAACGTGTTTTTCCAAACCCTGGTCGAGTTTCAACGCACGATATACTTGGCGCTCGCCGAACAGATCAAATTGCTGTCAGCCGGGGGCGACTGGCTGGCGTTCACTGCCTTCCTGCCGATGGGTGTCCTGTTCGGAGCTGCGCATGCTTTGACACCCGGACACAGCAAAGCCGTGCTGGCTACCTATTTGGCCGGATCGGATGCCAGCATCCGTCGCGGCCTACTGGTGTCGCTGACACTCTCCTTCACCCATGTCACGATTGCCGTTGTGATTGCAGCCCTCTCGTTGCCATTGGTCTCGATTGCGCTGGGCAGCGTCGGCCGGGCGCCGCTTTTGGAGGATGTCAGTCGTGGCCTGCTCGGGTTAATTGGTCTGTGGATGCTTTGGCGGGCGCTCAGCCACGGTCATCACCATCAGCATGAAGGCGAGGTTGTGGGCGTCATGGCCGGCCTGATCCCATGTCCATTGACGCTCTTCGCGATGACCTTCGCGATCTCAAGAGGTGTTCCGGTCGCGGGCATACTCTTTGCAATCACCATGATGGCCGGCGTGGCACTGACGTTGTCTTGCGTGGCAGTTCTGTCGATCCTGTTTCGGGAACGGCTGGTGCATTTCTTCGACCGTCGGCCGCGCCTGTTCGATGTGATATCGCGAACTATCGAAGGTACCGCCGGCCTTATTCTTACTGGCGTGGCTGTCTGGCAAATCTCGTCGAAATGAGAAAGTTTGACCGACCGCCAAGGCCACAGCGATTCTCATAGGGATCACATTGCAATTAACGACGTCGTGCCATTAAGTGCCGGCACGCGTGGTTCGGGTTTGGGTTTAGAACATTGAGCGACCGTCAGAAGATCATTTGGATGATAGCGCTGGCGATCCTCGCCGGCATCGCGGTGATATTGCTAAATCACTGGATCAAAGGCGATCTCTACGCGGCGGGTCCATTGACTTCGACTACCCAGACGCCACATTTAGTTCGGCCGGCATGACCGGTTCTTTTTCTATCCGATTTCTGGCCCGCCGGTTCGCGCCGGCGGATTTTTTGCGGGGGTAGGATACTCAGCGCGGATTTGGCTATCTTGCCCCTGATTGTCAGAGGCGGAGCTGCGGTGATCGCTCCGCAATGATGGCCAACGGCGGTTTCACGACGGCATACGCGCTTGAGAGATGAGAGTGGCTGTTTCATAAAGAGGATATCATGCCTGCGGACGATGGTAGTCTACGCGACATTCTTGGAATTCTGTTGGTTCTCCTACTCGTAGGCGCCAACGGTTTCTTTGTCGCCGCCGAATTTGCGCTGGTCGCGGTTAGACGAAGCCGCGTCGACGAATTGGCTACAGCTGGACGCTCGAACGCCAGCCTCCTTCAACGGGCTTTGGTGAATCTCGATGCGAACCTTGCAGCAACTCAGCTCGGCATCACCATCTCATCGCTGGCGCTCGGTTGGGTCGGCGAGCCTGCACTCGCTCATCTGATCGAGCCACTCCTCTTGGGAGTGATGGGGTCGCTGGCCACGGCAGCTTCGCACACCATTGCCGTCGCAATCGCCTTCATCATCATAACCGCGCTACACATTGTCCTGGGTGAACTAGCGCCGAAAAGTCTGGCGCTCCAGCGCAGCGAGAGCACGGCACTTCGGGTCGTCCGCCCTCTCGGTCTGTTCCTGTTCCTGCTCAGGCCGGCGATTCTTGTTCTCAACGGTCTCGGCAATCTGGTGCTGCGTCTGTGCGGTCTGCGTCCGGGCACAGGCGAGGAGTCCTTGCATTCGCCCGAAGAGCTGAAGCTGCTCGTGGCGGCAAGCCAGGAGGCAGGGCTCCTTCATCAGACGCAACAGGAACTGGTCGAGCGTGTCTTCAACATCGGCGATCGGCGCATTGCCGACATCATGACACCGCGACGCGATATCGACTGGATCGATACCGACGACATCCCTGACGAGATTCTGCGCACCATCCGGCAATGTCGCCATGAGCAGCTTCTGGTCGGCCGTGGGGGGATAGACGAACCGCTTGGCATGATTCTGAAGAAGGACCTTCTCGACCAGGTGCTCGACGGCAAAACGCTTGACCCGATGGCGGTCATCCGAGAACCTTTGATCGTTCACGAGGCAACGCCGATTTTCCGTGTACTCGATCAGTTCAAGCGGACGCCGGTGCGTCTGGCGATCGTCATCGACGAATATGGCGCTCTGGAGGGGATCGTCACCCAGACCGATCTGCTCGAAGCCATCGCAGGCGACCTTCCTGACCTGGACAATGAGGACCCTGATGTCATCGAGCGCGATGACGGGTCCTTGCTCATCGACGGAATGATGCTGGCGCACGATGCGTTCGCTCGCCTAGGATTCCGATCGGGGTCTGCCGAAGGGGATTTTCACACGATCGCTGGGTTCGCCTTGTCAAGCCTTGGGCACTTGCCGGAAGCCGGTGAGCACTTTGACTACGAGGGCTGGCGCTTCGAGATCCTCGATATGGATGGAAGGCGGATCGACAAGCTGCTCGCTCGCCGTGAGCCGCCTACATCCAAGCCGGCAACCAGTTGAGACTGACCGCGCGACAGGCCGGTAAGCCGGCCGGCCTTTTGCGCGCGAATATTCCCACTTTTCGAACCCACGCTCCCACAGTAGTCCCTATCCACAAACGCCCGTCAGTTCGCCCAGGACGCGTATCCGCTGGAGTCACAGTGACTGGTGAGCGTCTTCGCGTCGCGCTATGTGATCAATGGAACCGACAGTTGAGGGTCTAAATGGACGCCAAGAGCGCCGTCTGGCTGATTATTGGGGTCCTGGTGGTGCTAGTGGTGGCCTTTCTCACCGCAATGGCATTCGGGCTGCTATGAGTCAGCCAGGCTGATCGACACTCGCCACAGGCCGTTGTGACCGCCGGGGCGGTGGCACCCCCATTACCACAGCGACTGCGCGACGGAGGGACATGTCGGTTGCGTGTCGACGAACGACCACAGATGCGGCATGCGGCAATTTTTTGCGGCGAAGAATGATTTTTGAATCGTGTACAGAAGTCATGGCCAAGACCAATCCCAAATCCCCTGATTTTCCGCCGCCGCGCCGTTGACCCGCTTTGAGAAAGCCGAGTTCGCGAAGCTTTGCGATCCGAAAGGCCGTCGCAAATCAACTTGCGCCGACAGATGCCTCGCTGGTCTGTGATCTGGTAACGGCGAGGTCGCGCTCATCGCCATGCGAGCCCTGTTCAAGCGCGCTGTGGCCGATTGCAGCGACTCCGAATTTCTTTCGACGAAACGACATCTGCTGTCGATCACCAGCGGCATTGACCGGACAACGGCGGCCACGCAAAAGATGGCCGCGCAATTGGGCGTCTAAGTCCGTCGCTCGCCATTTCATCGGCCGATCTTGATGCGCGGGAGCAATATTGGATATTGAACATCGGCACTTAACCAGTAGGTAATTTGCAATCAGCCAGTTGTGCTAACTCCACGATAGTGCTCTTCTGTCCGAATTATCTTGGGAGGGCGATATGAAATCCACAATTCTTGCCGCCATGGCGGCTTTGACCATGTTGGCATTTTCGGTGGATACCTTCGCACACGGCGGCGGCACCGATGCCAATGGGTGCCATACCAACCACAAGACTGGCGAGTATCACTGCCACTGATATCAGGACCAAATTGCGTGATTTGGGTTCGTGCGAGTAGGCATATTCGCGGCGCCTGGATAGCAGCGTTGCTCACCATGGGGGGGCGCAGATGAGAATTCGAAGGCTGTTCCACTTGGGCACATTGATGCTTGCGGCGGCATCAGCCACGCCATGTCATGCGCAGGGGACTTTCGGAGGAAATGACTGCACCGAAGATTGTTCCGGGCATAAAGCTGGCTACGACTGGGCTGAGCAAAATCAGATTTCCAACGACAGCGACTGCAGCTCAAACAGCCAATCATTTAATGAGGGTTGCCAAACCTTCGTCGAAGACCCGTCTCGCGGTTCGGACGAAGACGATGAAGGCGAAGAGATAGACGACTGAGATACAGCGCTGATTCGGATAAGGATCCAGCCGGCGGCTTCCCGTCGTGTAGGCGCGGTCGCTTTTGGTGTGGCATCTTTCATCGGCTGCGCTCATGCCGAAGACGCGTGCGACCCAAACTACGCGGGAGCCTGCGTTCCAATCGCCAGCGACGTCGATTGCTCCTCCGGAAAGGGCAATGGTCCGCCTATGTACGCGGCCCGGTCACTGTTGTCGGCAGGGATATCTATGATCTGGACCGCGACGGCGATGGGATCGGCTGCGAAAACGGCTAGAGCCACGCTACGGCTTGGACGGCCCTGTCCCGTTCCACTGGATGAACGCCACTTCCTTCCCGGTGACTTCCCGCACGGCTTTCAACAGCACCTCATGCAGGACGCGCGTCTGCCGGTAGTCGTCGCTATGGGGCGATATAAACGGCTGATGATACTTAAGTGCAGTGCCTCCGCTGCCGTCGCAAAGCGCTCAATTTCAGCCTGTGATAATTGCTGCGAACCTTTCGACCTGGCCATGTCCTATCCTCGAAATCTCTCTGTGTGCCAGACGACCTTGCCGTCGATCTTCATCGGCTTGTGGATCATCAAGCGCTTCGGCAGATGCTCGGGATGCACCTCCAAACCAATGGTCGAACCGGGAATTTCCACCACTCTTATCGGGAAAGTCACGCAGCGCATCACCTCGGCGTCAGACGCCCGGCGTGAATCCGACCTTCCAGCAATGCCTCACCGCGCGTCGGCGTGACCGCAGCGGGAACATTCGGCCATGCGGTGGAGGATCAGGTGTGGCGCATCTATAGGAAATCGTCGGCATCTGTCGGCTTAGAAGTGCTGCCCTCAGCAATCAATTGGTCGCCTTCGGAGCCGCCCTGAACGCGATGACGATTCAGCCCAAAGATTAGGGAAATCGGACGTCCCTTCTTCACCGGTTAGGAGTAGGACCAACACCGCCCTGGCGCGTGAGGAAGGTCTGTGGCCGAAATTCAGAAGCGCAGGGCGCAAGCTACAATGGCCCTGACTGATCTTAGCCAATGTGGCGTTCCTTCCGGGTATTCTTTCCAGGCCACGCCCAAGGCGTCCTCGAATGGATTGGGTCTGACCGAAGACCGTCTTCGTTTCACTCCGTCTCGATCGTCTTCTCGCAACGTCGGCGCTGCGTTTTCTTCCCCTGTCCGCTGCGCGTCCATTCCTCACGGTCCAAGAAAGCCTCGCGTCGCCGTCTTCCACTTCGTTTCAGCCCCTTCGGGATGCAGACCGATCGTTTCCGGTCTCACGTCCACCATCGAGGCCGCGATGGGCGCGGCCCGAGAAAACACAAAGGAACATCACCATGGCTACGATCGGCACTTTCTCCCGCACCGCGAACGGCTTCTCCGGCTCGGTCAAGACCCTCAATCTCAACGTCAAGACGGTAACGTTCGCTCCGACGGATGGCGAAAATGAAAAGGGTCCCGACTTCCGCATCTTCGCTGGCGCCACCGAGTTCGGGGCGGCATGGAAGAAGACCTCGCGCGAGGGACGCGACTACCACTCGGTCAAGCTCGACGATCCCAGCTTCCCCGCTCCGATCTATGCGAGCCTGGTCGAGACCGACACCGAGGGTGAGTTCTCGCTCATCTGGTCACGCCGCGCCGCAGAGTGACCCGACAAAACACGAAGCCCCGCCGCAAGGCGGGGCTTTGCCATGTTCAGGTCCTATACAACTTGGCACGTCCGCTAGGTGCAGCGCGTTACGCTTTGGCCGGCGCCTTGCGGACCTTCTTCAGCGGCGACTTCATGGCCGCCGCAGTCGTCGCCGCTGCCGCCGCACGAGTAGCCCGTTTTGGTTTTTCCGCCGCGGCAGACGTGGGCGTCGCCGCCTTGCGCCCGAGCCCTATTGATTTCGCCAGAGCCGACCGGGTAGCCGCGTAGTTCGGCGCCACCATCGGATAGTCGGACGGCAGGTTCCATTTCTGCCGGTATTCGTCGGGGGTCAGGTTGAAGTGCTGAAGGTGCCGCTTGAGCGATTTGAATTTCCTTCCGTCTTCCAGACAGATGATGAAGTCAGGTGTCACCGATTTCTTGATCGAAACTGCCGGGTCCTGTTTTACCACAGGTTCTACCGCCGGCGTGCCGATGCCATTCAGGGCGGCATGGATGTCGCCGATGAGTTTCGGCAACTCGCCAACCGGTACTGGATTGTTCGATACATAGGCGGCGACAATGTCAGCCGTTATCGACACGGTATCCAGTTTGTTGCCTTGCTCGAGAGCAGTGGTCATATGATTTCCCTTTTTTGTATCGGATGAATTGAGCGACGTTTGATTTTTCTAGCCTGCCCACGGCGCAAATAGTACGTTTCTTCGTAAAATCCACCTCTTTTGCGCAACATGACAAGAGTAAGTTTCGCTTCTGTTGTCCCATCGGCTGGGATGCTTTTGCCTATCTCATCTAAAGCGAGGAGCTTCCTTCACTTTTCCGCCCGTTCCAGCTGTGCAGAGCAATGCCGCTGGCTCTCACCCTGGCTATAGAGTTTGTATCAATGCGCAGTGTGCATGATCGAATCTGGAGGGCGTGGGAGGTTTCGAGGGCACGATCTGGATTTTGAAGTTCGCTCATAGGGCAGCGCCCGCTTTGACGAGCGTCGCCAACGCGAGCCTTGCGCTCTATATGATCAGGATCAAGGCTCGCGAGAGAAGATTGTCGGCGGTCGCGAGGAGATCGCGAAAGCTTCCTGCGCAAGCGCTTGACTGCGGCGCTGGCACACCGGCGGAAGTTTGCTGTTCCGACTTCGGACTGGCCGCTGCTCGCCAACTGTGGCTATGTTCGCCAGTCCATCTGCTCTTCACGCCGTTCACCATCGAATGCCTGCTTTCCCTTCGCGGCCAAAAGCTCCCGGGCATGCTTACCGTCATGGCCCTGCAGCTTCGCGGCGATCCAGAGCATCGCGCCGTAGATGATTGCGCGATCGTCATTGGTGAGCTCGACAATGCCTGCCTTGAGGACGAGACCGCCAAGCTCGATCAGCTGTCGGGTGCGTTTGCGACGCTCCACCTGCCATGTTCTCATGTCATTGCGAGCCTGTGCCGCCTGCCGGCGATTGCGCGCTGCCCGATTGCGCTGGAGCGCCGCGAGGGTTGCGCTGAGATGCCGAAGCAGTTCGCCGGGACCTGCTCTCGAAAAACATCACCCCACGCTTAGCCCATGCCTCACGCTTTGCCGTGTCTTTCGTCTCAGTGATTGCGACCAGTGCGCCCGCCAGTTCGTCCGCGCTGAGCTGATCGGCGCCGGTGGCGATCACCAGCTCGCCAAGCTGCTGCACCTTTCTGGTTTTGAGCTCTCGCGCTTTTTCTTCCAGGGCTTGAAGTTCTGCGTCGAAGTCCCGCGGTTTGCGCATGGCTGTCTCCATCGGTTGTCGGTCGGAGGATGATAGGGGAGCGGCTGCCGGAAGGCTTCAGGGTCGCCGAGACAGCCCGGGACGGGCTGGTCCATCCCGAGATTTTTTCGAGGGAGGGCGCGCTTATACGTCGTGCCGACGTGGGCTTTGACGTGCAAATGATCTGGTCGCGATGGCGATCTATCATCTTCACGTCAAGGTCATTGGCCGCAAGGCAGGCTCAAGCGCTGTGGCGTCCGCCGCCTACCGCTCGGCCTCGCGGCTGCGTGACGAGCGGATAGAACGCAGCCACGACTTCTCCGCCAAGCGCGGTGTCGTTCATTCCGAGGTGATGCTGCCGGAGGATGCACCGGAGGCCTGGCGCGACCGCGAACGGCTTTGGAACGATGTCGAGGCGTTCGAGGTGAGGAAGGATGCGCAACTTGCCCGCGAGGTCGAGTTTGCGCTCCCGCGTGAACTCAGCCAGGCGCAAGGCATCGAGTTGGCGCGCGACTTCGTTCAGGCTGAGTTCGTAAGCCGGGGCATGGTCGCCGATCTCAATGTGCACTGGGACCGCGCAGAGGATGGAAGCCCCAAGCCGCATGCTCATGTCATGCTGACCATGCGGGCCGTGGACGAGAATGGTTTTGGCGCCAAGGTTCGAGACTGGAATGCTACCCAGCTGGTTGAGCGCTGGCGCGAGCGATGGGCGGAGCTGGCCAATGAACGCCTGGCCGAACTCGACATCGACGCGCACATCGATCATCGCAGTCTGGAAGCGCAGGGCATTTCACTGGAGCCGCAAACCCAGATTGGTGCGCCAGCACAGCGCATTGAGGGCAGTGGCCTTGCTGCTAGCGACATTGAAGCAGATCGCGCCGAACTGCATCGCGACATCGCGCGCAACAATGGTGCGCGCATCATTGCCGATCCATCCGTGGCGCTCGATGCCATCACGCACCAGCAATCGACTTTCACCCGAAAGGACATTGCGAAGTTCTCGCATCGGCACAGCGACGGAGTGGAGCAGTTCAACGCGGTCGTGGCAGCCATCAGCAACGCACCCGATCTGATTGAACTCGGCAAGGACGGACGTGGCGAAGATCGCTTCACCACTCGGCAGATGATCGACACCGAACAGCGCCTTCACCGCGCTGCGGAGCGTATCGATTTGGACGAGAGACACGCGGTGAGTAACGCACATCGCGAGGCGGCACTGGCGCGCGCAGCGCAACGCGGGCTTGTCCTTTCGAGCGAGCAGACCGATGCGCTGGCGCATATCACCGATAGAAACGGTCTTGGTGTCGTCGTCGGCTTTGCCGGAACGGGCAAGAGCGCCATGCTGGGCGTTGCGCGCCAGGCATGGGCAGCGGCGGGCTACGAGGTTCGAGGCGCCGCACTCTCCGGCATTGCCGCCGAGAATCTGGAAGGCGGATCAGGCATCTCATCACGCACCATCGCCAGTATGGAGCATAGCTGGGGACAGGGCCGCGATCTGCTCACAGCTCGCGATGTCCTGGTGATTGATGAGGCCGGCATGGTCGGCACGCGCCAGTTGGAGCGCGTGCTTTCCCATGCCGCCGACGTTGGCGCAAAAGTCGTACTCGTCGGCGATCCGCAGCAGTTGCAGGCGATCGAGGCCGGCGCCGCATTCCGTTCCATCCACGAGCGTCATGGCGGCGTCGAAATCGGTCAGGTTCGCCGGCAGCGTGAGGACTGGCAGCGCGATGCCACGCGCGATCTGGCAACCGGCAGGATCGGCGCCGCGATCGGCACCTACGATGCGCAAGGCATGGTGCATCAGGCTGCAACGCGCGACGAGGCGCGAGCTGAACTCGTCGAGCGCTGGGATCGCGACAGGCAGGCGCATCCAGAGGCAAGCCGGATCATCCTCACCCACACAAACAACGAGGTGAGCGCGCTCAACCAGGCAGCGCGCGAGCGCATGCGCGCTGCTGGCGATCTCGGCGACGAGGTTCAGGTGGATGTGGAACGCGGCCCAAGAAACTTCGCCAGCGGCGACCGGGTCATGTTCTTGCGCAACGAGCGCGGGCTTGGCGTCAAGAACGGCACGCTCGGCATTGTGGAAGAAGTCAGCAAACAAGGCATGACCGTGCGCACCGATGATGGCAGGTCGGTGCGGTTCGACCTGAAAGACTACGCGCACATCGACCACGGCAATGCCGCAACCATTCACAAGGCGCAGGGCATGACCGTCGACCGGACCCATGTGCTCGCCACGCCGGGCATGGATGCGCATGGCAGCTACGTCGCACTGTCGCGGCATCGAGACAGGATGGAGCTGCATTATGGGGCCGATGACTTCGCGACCCCCGAACGGCTGGTCCGCACGCTGTCACGCGACCGCGCCAAGGACATGGCGTCGGATTACGAGAAGGTCGACCCGGCGCAGAGCTATGCCGAGCGGCGCGGCATAACCTTCCGCGAGCGCGTGATAGAGATCGTGCGCCGCATCGTTCCGGAGAAGCTTCGCGACAGGATCGGCGGGCTGCTGGACGGGTTGCGCTCGCCTGGCGACGCCGGGCTTGACCAAGACCTTGGGCGCAGGCCGGGAAGGGAAGACGGTGGAGCGCGAGGCGACGATGCCGTCGCCGCGCCTGGAAGGGAAGCTTCCGCCAGAGGAGCGCAGCGCGACACGTCTGTGCCGGTGGACGCGGAAGCGGCGTTGCGCAGCGCTCGCACCCAGGCGCTTATTCGTCACGCGCGCGCTATCGACGCGATATCGCACAACGGAGATGCGGATGGGCTGGGCAGTCCCGAGCAGATGCGCGAGTTGAGGGATGCCCGTAGGGCCTTCGAGAAGGTGCGGCCCTTTGGCTGGCGCGATGCCGAAGCGGCTTATGTGAAAAATCCCGAACTTGTCCACGAGGCGGGGGCTGGCCGCGTCCGCCGCATCGTGCTTGCTCTCCAGCTTGAGACGGAAATCCGCACCGGGATGGACATCGATCCAGGCCGCCGCGCCGACCGTTTCGTCGAACGCTGGCAAAAGCTCGATCGGACGGGACGGGAGCAATATCAGGCCGGCGACATGTCCGGCTACAAGTCAACGCGCTCGGCCATGTCCGATATGGCCAAGAGCCTTGAACGCGATCCGCAGCTTGAATCCATGCTTGCCAATCATAAGAAGGCGCTTGGCATCGAGGTCGAATCCGGCCGGCGTCTGGGTGTGGAACTGGCATTCAGCCATGGCATCGGAAAGGGGCGGGGCCTTGGGCTCTGACACCCCTCCGATTTGCCACCGTTTTCACGCTACAGGCGGATGAAGCGAAAAATCGGATTGCCTCCGGCATGGGTTCGTCCTGTCTGTCCCAACAGAAATCAGCAACAACCATTCAGGTGGACGCAAGCTATGTCCGAGCCGGATCGTATCGTTCGTCTCAAAACAGTCCTCGCCAGGACCGGCCTGTCCCGCTCGACAATCTATCGCAAGATCGCCGACGGCACGTTCCCGGCTCAACTGAGGATCAGCACCAATGGCGCCGGGTGGCATGAATCCGAGATCAACCGCTGGGTTGAGGATCCCATTCGATGGGGGTCGAAGGCTGAGGTGAAGAGGTCCGATTGAACGGGTAGGTGCAACAACCTGGGGGCTTCCTTGCCGGTTCTGCAAATTGTCAATTTGCACTAGCGCGGTCACACGCTCCCATCGCTCAACCTGTTACTTCCGATAGCTTCTTGATGGCTGACGGAGCGCTAAAACCGAGAATCTCGGCGAGGTTTATAAACTCCACGACATCAACACGTCTCTGTCCGCTTTCTAGTCGAGCTACGAACGATTGGTATTGGCCGAGCCTGGTTGCCAACTCAACTTGCGTAAGGCCTGCCGCTTCACGGTTTTTGATCAGCAGCGCGATCAAAGCTTTGTGCCGATTCGTACCGAGTGTATCGACCACTTATCACCTCATCTGAACTCAGATGGGGGCTTCCTTTATATCTGATTTTCAGTTATCTTAAATTCAGATATTTAGCTGAGGCCGCCAAAGCGTTTGGCTGTATCACCAACCATGCAAAGCTGTTTGGAGCTCGGATCATGGATGATTCCGACGATAGCATGAATTTGTTTTTCATCACCCGGCGGCGCTTGCTGACGGGAACGGCCACGGGCGCGGCGGCATGGCCCTTCCAGGCAAAATCGCTGGCTGGCGAACTGACGGACGGCAGCGCGGCTGATCCTGCTCTTCGTCTGTGTGGGAGCTGGCAAAGAATCCATGATGAGACACTGGCGCTGTGCCGCGAACAGCAGCGGTTGGAGACACACCTCGCCAGGATAGTTGGCTTTCCCTGCGCCAAGGTGCGGCTTGCCGATGGTACGGACGTGACGCTCCATTCCATCGAGAGCCTGAACGATGCCCACTCTCCTGAAAATGAAGTCGAATGGGGCAGGGCGCTTGCGGATTTCGTGGCACACCAGGCGCGCTGGGACGCTGCTGATGCTGAGATCGGCTATTCGAGAACAGACGAACTGATCCGGCAATCGGAAACAGTCGAAGGGGCACTTCTGGATGATCTACCGCAGACAGCGGCCACGTCCATCGAAGGCATTTTGGCCAAGCTCAAGGTCATCCTGCGTGACGGTGAGCACTGGGAACATCCAGACGATTTTCCCTGGCCGCACATCCGATCGGTACTGAATGACCTCGTCCGTCTTCACCGTTTAGACGTTGCGACGAACCCAAGCTCAGAAAAGCAGCAAAACTCACAGAGCAGGTGAAGCCTTGATGAAAATCTTGGATCGTTTTCAAAGCGGTGTGGCACCTAACGGTGAGGTCGGTCCCCATCCGGCCGACCGTCACGTCGGCAGGCAGATCGCGACTCTGCGAGTCCAGTCGGACGTCTCGCAGGCGCAACTGGCCCGTGCGATCCGCATCAGCTTTCAACAGCTCCAGAAATACGAAAGCGCGCGCAACCGCGTCAGCGCTTCCACGCTCTACGAAATCGCCCGCTCGCTGGATGTTCCTGTCAGCCGCTTCTTCGATGGTCTGCCGGGCAATGGCGAGGCAACCGCTCCGCTCCTGACCGTAGACGAACGCCTGGGATTCATCGCCAGCGCGGAAGGCAGACGCTTGATCGAAAGGCTGATGCGACTCCCCCCGCGTGTGCGCAACCGCGTGTCGTCTCTGCTCTTTGAATTGGGAAAGGAAATCGATCCTGTGCAATGCCCAGACGAGTATTAGAAACGAGGTTGAGGAGGTCGTGAGGGCCCGCGCCACTTGTTGCCTACAACCTCGGAAAGACGGCGGTGGGTGTAGTCAGGCGATCCCGCCAGACATGCCTGAGAGCTTCTCCAGAGCCGCCCGGAATAGCTTGCGGCTTGAGGTTGGGACTTACGGATTTCCGAAAAGCACGCCTTGCTATCCAATTCTGCGACTAATCAATTTGATGGCTTTTCTCATCTCCTGCATGCGCGCATCTGGGAGACATGGACCAAGATCATGATCTCGGCAGGATCGAACCAAGCCGCGCATTCTTATTTTCAGCAGAAGCCCAGCCGATCCGTAGCGAGCGCTACTCGCAATGGTTGTGAGGCACCAAAAAAGGGCCTTGTTCCGAGCGCCTGATAGAGCGATTCTGCGCCTTGCAAAAGCACTTGCGCGCCAAGCGGCTCGCGAAGACCACGAGCGTGAACAGGCCGAGAAAACTTATCATGACTCGAACCGCGATCTACGCACGCTTCTCAACCGACCTCCAAAATGAGCGATCAATCGACGATCAACTCGCTTTGTGCCGAGCATATGCAGAACGTGAGGGGTTGAACGTTGTCGCAACGTTTGACGACCGAGCACGCTCCGGTGGCTCCGTCCTGGGCCGTGACGGATTACTTCAGCTCATGGACAAAGCGCGTGAGCACGAATTCGACGTGCTCGTCGTAGAGGCACTTGATCGGCTTTCGCGCGACATGGAAGACCTTGCGGGCATTCACAAACGCCTTTCATTTCTCGGCATCGAAATTCGTGCCGTTCACGAAGGCGTGGTGAACACGGTCTTGGTCGGCCTGCGCGGTCTCGTTGGCCAGCTATACCGAGAGGACATCGCTCACAAAGTCCGCAGGGGCCAAGCCGGCCGAGTCAACAAAGGGCTTCACGCCGGCGGTCTGACCTATGGCTATTCGTACGTGCTAGGCGATCCCGGGAAGCGGATGATCGCAGAGGATGAAGCGGAAATCGTGCGTCGTGTCTTTCGAGAGTATGTCGCAGGGCAAACCCCGCGCGATATCGCTCACGATCTAAACACAGACCGCATACCGCCGCCTCGCGGTCGTGCCTGGAATGCCTCCACCATCAATGGAAATGTGCAGAGAGGGACGGGGCTGCTTCACAATGAGCTTTATGCTGGCCGCCTGATCTGGAACAGGGTCAGAATGATCAAGGATCCTGACACGGGGAAACGTGTCTCGCGCCCAAATCCCAAGGGTGACTGGCGAGTAGTCGCAGTGCCCGACCTCGCTATTGTTCCGTCCGACCTGTTCGACGCAGCACAAGCACGCAAGAAGGCGCGTGCAGCCACTCATCCAAGCCACCAGCGCCGACCACGGCACATGTTGACGGGGCTCCTGAGGTGTGGTGCCTGTGGTGCGGGAATGTCGTCGAAAGGCGTGGACAAGTCCAAGCGCATTCGCATCCGCTGTTCCGCCGCGACTGAAAGCGGAACATGCGCCGATCCCAAGACCTTCTATTTGGATACGGTCGAAGCTGCAGTTCTGAACGGCCTTTCCGCCGAGTTGCGCCATCCCGAAGTGATTGCCCAGTACGTCCAGACCTACCACGAAGAACGGAAGCGCTTGGCAGCCGACACCGATGCCAGGCGCAGCCGTTTGGAGCGACGGCTTGAAGAACTAACTCGGGAGATCGAGCGCCTGGTCAACGCCATTGCCAAGGGCTATGGCGACCCAGCCGTGCTGGGACCGCAATCAACAACGCTGAATGAAGAGCGTAAGGGCATTCTAGCCGAGTTGGATCGGGTGCCCGCCGCTACGGGAGTGATCGCGCTGCACCCTGCGGTGCTCGCTCGCTACGAGGAACAACTAAACCAACTTCGGACCGGGCTTGCTAAGGGCATTGCTTTTGGCGATTCCGAATGTGCAGAGGCAATGCGCGACTTGGTCGAAACCGTCACGGTGTTTCGAGATCCATCGAGGATCGGCGGCGTCGAAGTCGAAATCGCTGGGCGGTTAACGGCACTCTTGGGCGAGGGTGCCTTCCCCCACGGCGTCAAACGAGCGGGGGGAATGGTGGTAGCGGGAGAGGGACTTGAACCCCCGACCCCAGGATTATGATTCCCGTGCTCTAACCAACTGAGCTACCCCGCCAGGGCGGCGAAAGGCCCGAAATCCGCCTTAAATCGAAAGGCATTTCGAGGCGTTCGCCAAGGTCGCGCGGATATAAGGTTGGGAGGGCGAGCCTGTCAAGCATCGATGCGCGAGGGGCGCCGGCATATTGTCGCCGGTAAAAGCTTTGCCGGGCTGGCATCTCCGGTAAGCCACCGGGGTTGAGTTCGACGGGGCACGCCGCTATGTCTCGGCCAAGAAATTAGAGTTTGAAGCTGATGAAGCCGCGCATTGCAGTCCTCGGTTGCGGATACTGGGGCAGCAACCACATCCGCACCCTCAAGGCGCTCGGCGCGCTACATGCGGTTTCCGATGCCAATCGGGCGCGGGCCGAAGGCTTTGCCAGCGAGCAGGACTGCCTGGCGATCGAGCCCGACCAGCTGTTCGTGCGTGATGATATCGACGCCATCGTCATGGCGCTGCCGCCGCAATTCCATGCCGATCTTGCCGTGCGCGCCGCTGAGGCCGGCAAGGACGTGCTGGTGGAAAAGCCGATTGCGTTGACCGTGCCCGACGCCGAGCGCGCCGTGCAGGCGGCCAGGGACAACGGCCGCGTGTTCATGGTCGGCCATGTCTTGCGATTCCATCCCGCCTTCGAGACGCTGAAGGCGCTGATCGACAATGGCGAGCTCGGCGAGGTTCGCTACATCCACTCGCACCGGCTCGGCCTCGGCAAATTCCACACCGAGAACGACGCACTGTGGGATCTGGCGCCGCACGATCTGTCGATGATCCTGGCCATCACCGGCACCGAGCCGATCGACGTCAGGGGCGAGGGGGCCGCACTCCTCGACAATCTCAGCGATTTCGCGCATCTGCACATGCGTTTTCCCAATGGCTTGCGCAGCCATCTCTTCACCTCGCGGCTCAATCCCTATCGCGAGCGGCGGCTGACCGTGGTCGGCACCAAGGCAATGGCGGTGTTCGACGATGTCGAGCCATGGGAGCGCAAGCTGGCCGTCTACCGCCACGCGGTGTGGCAGGACAGCGGCCAGTGGGCCTTCACCACCAACGAGCCGTCCTATGTCGCGGTCGGCCAGGGCATGCCGCTGACGCGCGAGCTCGAGCACTTCATCCAGTGTATCGAGACGCGGGCCGAGCCGCGCACCAGCGGCGAGGAAGCCATCAGGGTGCTCCGCATCCTGACGGCGGGTACAGTCACGCACACAAAGTCCTGAGACCGTTTCGAAACTCTGCCCTTAAGGCAGATCGAAACTAAAACTGTCTCCGAGAGGGGTAGTGTTTACTCTGCGGGAATCTGCGCCGGCCTGGCTGCGAGCCGGCTGAGCATGGCTTCGGCCTCGGCGCCGCGCTCGGAGCGCTCGATGAAGCCGCCGCCGAAGACGCGGGCTTCGTTGCCGTCGTCGGAATAGAGCACGCAGGCCTGTCCGGGCGCGATGCCGGACTCGCCGTCGACCAGTTCGACAAAGGTGCTGCCGGCGCGGTGATGCAGCACGGCCGGGCGCGGCGGCCGCGTCGAGCGGACCTTGGCGAACAGCTCCATGCCGGCGGCCGGAATGTCGGACAGCGCGCGATCGCCCAGCCAGTTCATGTTGCGCAGATAGATCTTGTGGGTCTCCAGCGCCTCGCGCGGGCCGACGATGACACGGGCCCGGTCGGCGTCGAGATGGACGACGTAAAGCGGCTCGCCCGAGGCGATGCCGATGCCGCGGCGCTGGCCGATCGTATAGCGCAGGATGCCGTCATGGCGACCGAGCACGCGGCCGTCGATATGGACGATGTCGCCTGGGTTGGCGGCAGCTGGCTTCAGCTTGGCGATGATGTCGGAATATTTGCCCTGCGGCACGAAGCAGATGTCCTGACTGTCCTGCTTGGCGGCAACGGTCAGCCCCATTTCTTCGGCGATGGCCCGCACCGCAGGCTTGGACAGCCCACCCAGCGGAAAGCGCAGATAGTCGATCTGCGCCTGCGTGGTGGCAAACAGGAAATAGCTCTGGTCGCGGTCGGCATCGACGGGCCGGAACAGCGCGCGGTGGGCGCCATTGGCCCCGGAGCGGATATAGTGGCCGGTGGCGAGCGCATCGGCGCCAAGGTCCTTGGCGGTGGCCAAAAGGTCGGCGAACTTCACCGTCTGATTGCAAGAGACGCACGGAATGGGCGTTTCGCCGGCGACGTAGCTTTCGGCAAACGGGTCGATGACCGCCTTACGGAAGCGCTCCTCATAGTCGAGCACGTAATGCGGAATGCCCAGTGTCTCGGAAACGCGGCGGGCATCGTCAATGTCCTGGCCGGCGCAGCACGACCCGGCCCGGTGCGTTGCGGCGCCATGGTCGTAGAGCTGCAGCGTGACGCCGACGACATCATAGCCTTCGCGCTTCAAAAGGCCGGCAACGACAGACGAATCCACACCGCCCGACATGGCGACGACGATGCGGGTGTTTTGCGGGCTGGCGGGAAGGTCGAGGCTGTTCATGGTTCTTTCGTTCTGCGCGGCGCTTCAATGGCAGTGGCGCGAATATAGGTCAACCACACCAGCGGCGCCAGCTTTGCGGCGGTGCCGATTTTGCGGGAAAATTGCGCGCCTGCCCGCCGTTGCCTCAAATGCCGACGAAAAGACTAACGCGGCGTTCATGATCCTTACCTACTCATTAGGGTTCGCTTAGGCAATTTTTAAAGCTGTGGCGGTAATGTGGTGGGGATTGGGTCTTTGAGTTTTTAGTAGAGAGTACGATGACCGATCTTGTTAGACCGCGAGTCAAATATGTTATTGGGCCTGACGGCAGCCCTCTTACGATTGCCGATCTTCCGCCGACGAATACACGTCGCTGGGTTATCCGGCGCAAGGCGGAAGTGGTTGCTGCGGTGCGCGGCGGGCTTTTGAGCCTCGACGAGGCATGCCAGCGCTACAAGCTGACCACCGAGGAATTCCTGTCCTGGCAAGCGTCGATCGACGAATACGGCCTTGCCGGGCTGCGCACGACGCGCATCCAGCAATACCGGCACTAGAGCCAGGACCACAACAGAAAAGGGCGCGGTAACCGCGCCCTTTTGCCTGTCGGTAATGCCTGCTTCAGACCGTCAGCACCACCTTGCCGATCGGCCTAGTGGCGAGAAAAGCGTGCGCGGCGCCCGCCTGTTCGAGCGGAAACGCCTTTGCCACATGGACCGCAAGCTTTCCCTCATCGACCAGTTTGCCAAGTTCGACGAGGCCTTCACGGTCGGGCACGACGGACATGCGCTCGACGCGGATCCCACGCGCAGCAGCCTTGGCTCGGGTGGTGTCGTGGATATTGAGCAGCGACACCAGGGCGCCACCGTCCTTCAGGACTGTCAGCGATTGGTCGGCATGGTCGCCGCCCATCGGCTCCAGCACCAAGTCGACGTCGCTGACCTCGGCGGTGAAATCTCGCTTGGTGTAGTCGACCACTTCATCGGCGCCGAGCGAGCGGACGAAATCGAGTTTCTTCGGGCTGGCGGTGGCGATGACATAAGCGCCGTGCGCCTTGGCGATCTGCACCGCCAGATGCCCGACGCCGCCGGCCGCAGCATGGATCAACACGCGCTGGCCGCGCTTCAGGCCGCCATGGCGGACAAGGCCTTGCCAGGCGGTCAGACCGGCCAGCGGCAGCGCGCCGGCATGATTGTGGTCAATGCCTTGCGGCTTCGGTGCGATTTCATCGGCCGGGGCCACAGCGAGCTCCGCATAGGCCGCGGCCTGCTTGGGAAAACGCGGCATGCCGAACACGGCGTCACCGACCCTGAGGCCGCCATCGACGCCTGGGCCTACCGCCTCGACCGTACCTGAAATATCCCAGCCCAAAGTGAAGGGCGGTTCGCCCAGCAATGGATAGTAGCCGGCGCGCACCGAGCCATCGACCGGATTGATGCCGGCAGCATGCACGCGCACGAGCACTTCGCCGGACTTGGGCGAGGGCGCGGGGCGATCGGCGATGACGAGGACGTCGGGTCCGCCGACTGAATTCTGGACAACGGCACGCATGGGAGGCTCCTGCTGGGGTTTCTGTGCCACTATCATTTGGATAGTAATATTCCCTTGTCCAGTATGTACCTTTTCCATATATAGGCACCTCATGGATAGTGATAATGATTGCGGCTCCGGCTATGACGCCTTCCAGCGGACGTGTCCTTCGCACGCCGTGCTCGAGATGCTGGCCAGCAAATGGGTCTATCTGACGGTTTGTGCGCTGCGCCGTGGCCAGATGCGCAACGGCGAACTGGCGCGTAAGCTCGAAGGCATCACGCCTAAAATGCTGACGCAGACGCTGCGCGTCCTCGAGCGCGACGGGCTTGTGCGGCGCGAAATCTTTCCGGTGATCCCGCCGCGGGTCGAATATGAATTGACCGAACTTGGCCAGAACCTGGCGGGGCTGCTCACCCAGATACGCTCCTGGTCGGAAGAGCATGTGCCTGACATCAAGCAAGCGCGGGCGAGGGCGGCGGCGAACCTGGAAAGGGATTTGGCACGGGCCTGAAGCTGCGGCCGCCTTACGGGCCGGATCAGCAGCGCCGGAGCCTTTTGGCGCGCTACACGCAAAGCAAAGCGCGGCGTCAGGCGGCGCCGGTCGGGTTAAAACCCTGCCGTCAGCCGATCATGGCGCTGCGACCGCCGAGTTCCGCGTCGCGGATCTTGGTGTCGCGCGATTCCAGCATCTCGGCCTTGGAAAGCTCCGCTTCAGCTTCGCCGAGTAATGATTCGGCAGCACTTCGCTGCTGGGCGAGGTCGCTTTGAGAGTTTCTGAGGTTATCACGGCGCAGACGCGCCGCCTTGGCGAAGGTCGGATAGGCAAAATGATTGATGTCGGTGATGCCGGCCTTCTTCTCCTCGGCGGTGATCTGAAGCTCCAGTTCAACGGCCATGCGCTCGAACTCGGCGATCATCATGTCGAGCTGCAGCAGCTGCCGCCGCTTCTCATTCACCTGAAATTGCTTCAGCCGAACGAGGTTTTCACGTGACTTCATGATTCGGTACTCCCGGAAACGCACACCTGCACATATCGTCCAATCCGCCCGCCAGGGCCTGGCGTCGCCCGTATCCACCGGCATTCCCCGAACTATGGGAAACAAATCCCTAAAGTTTTTTGCCGGCGGTAACCATTCGTTTACGCGCATTGTTAATCATAAGGGCGAGGACTTAAGGCCGGGTAAAAATTCCGGCTCCCGATACGGAAGCCGGCCAGCGAGTCCCTTGAGTCACTTAGTCCGACTTATTAATGTGTTGCATTAGCGATTTGGTTCTGTGATTTATCATTAGATTCAAGAGGGTGTAGAAAGGGGTTAAAAAATCTGGTACCGTCCTTGGTGCGGAATTAGGTTTTGTTAACCATTCGATGGCAGCCTCTGTTCAGGCAATCACTGCTCCGGTCCCGGATGGGTCGTGACATGGTCCGGCGGCAGAAAAGGGGAATGAAATGCGCGTTCTGCTGATAGAAGACGACAGTGCAACCGCTCAGAGCATCGAGCTGATGCTCAAATCTGAAAGTTTTAATGTTTACACGACCGACCTCGGCGAAGAAGGTGTCGATCTCGGTAAACTTTATGATTACGATATCATTCTTCTCGACCTCAACCTTCCCGATATGTCCGGCTACGAAGTCTTGCGGACACTTCGCCTGTCCAAGGTGAAGACGCCGATCCTGATCCTGTCCGGCATGGCCGGTATAGAGGACAAGGTGCGCGGCCTGGGCTTCGGCGCCGACGACTATATGACCAAGCCGTTCCACAAGGACGAACTGGTCGCCCGCATTCATGCCATCGTGCGCCGTTCCAAGGGCCATGCCCAGTCGGTCATCACCACCGGCGACCTGGTGGTCAATCTCGACGCCAAGACCGTCGAAGTCGGCGGCCAGCGCGTGCATCTGACCGGCAAGGAATACCAGATGCTGGAGTTGCTCTCGCTGCGCAAGGGCACCACGCTGACCAAGGAAATGTTCCTCAACCACCTTTATGGCGGCATGGACGAACCGGAACTGAAGATCATCGACGTCTTCATTTGCAAGCTGCGCAAGAAGCTCGACGCAGCATCCGGTGGGCAGAACTACATCGAGACGGTCTGGGGTCGCGGCTATGTGCTGCGCGAGCCGGAAGACATCCGCGTCAGCGCCTGAGCGAACACCATCCGATTGAATTTAATGAGAAAACCCGGCTCAGGCCGGGTTTTTTGCTGTCCTTCTTGGCCGAGGACGTGCCGAGTCAGGCGGCAACCTTCAAGGTACGAAAACGTTCGAGCAGTTGCGGCCGGTTGAACGGCTTCAACAGATAACCCTGGGCGCCGGCGCGCTTTGCCTTCATGATCGAGGCAACATCGACCTCGACCAGTGAGATCAGAATCTGCGGTTTGATCGTGCTCTCCATGGCGCGAACCTGGCGAATGACGTCGACCGCTTGCATGTCCGGCAGGGCGCCGTCGACGACAATCACATCAGGCATCTCGGCAGCGCACATCTCGACAGCATCAAGTCCAGTTGCCGCTTCGATCACCACCATGTCGGAGCCGCCAAGAATCCGTTTTGCAACCTTTCTGATGACGCTCGAATCGTCGACAAACATGCAGCGCTTCATTTCCGGGTCCTCTTTGCCATGGTGCGAACCGGCGGCATCCGGGTATCGGGATGCACACTAGGCCAATCTGGTAAAGAAGCAGAAAAGCCGTTAGGTAAAGTTTTTACAAACATGTCGTTTGCAGCCCCATTCGGCAGGGGCGTTGCCGGCAATGAAACTTGCTTGTTCTGAATTGCCGCAAATATCAGCGGGAAAAGATACTTGATTGTTCTTGATGCTCGGACGTCCTGCCGAGCGGCTTCGCTCAGGCCGCGGACAGCACGATCTCTTCGGCGGTCGCGTGAATCGAGATCGTCATGTTGGCCTCACGCGCCAGCAGCAGCGTGTAGTAGGGCTGGACGGTATGGGCGTCGATAGGCTCCTCGGGCTTGTTGCCGGAATGGAGCTCGAGGAATTTCGGCGGCACGCGCAGCATCGGGCCGCTTGCGGCAAGCGCAAAGCGCGGCTCGGTGTCGAGGTTTTCCAGCGTGACCACCAATCTGCCACCGCGCGGGATGGCAGCATTGGCGACGAGCAGCAAATTGAGCAGCAGCTTGACCTTGTTCTTGGGCAGCAGGGCGCGAACCCCGTTCCAGATCAATTCCGGCTTCTCGTTCTTCAGGAAGGCGATGGCGACGGACTCGGCATCGCCGGTGTCGATCATCATGCCCGCCGAACCGGCGGCGCCGAAGGCGATGCGGGCGAATTGCAGGCGGGCCGAAGCGTTTCTGGCGCTCTGCCGGATCAGTTTCATGGCGTCTTCGTCGGCGCCGCCCTCGTCCAGGAGTTCAAGGCCGTTGTTGATGGCGCCGACCGGCGAAATGATGTCGTGGCAGACTCGGCTGCACAACAACGCTGCGAGATCGGGTGCGGAGAGAGAGAAAAGCTCAGCCATCGGCGAAAAATCCCTGCTAAAATTCACATCCTGGTGGCCGCGCGGCCGACAGCCACGCTCACCACCCGAATCACGCTCTCTCCCCCCCAGGCATTCTGAATACACAGCGCCCGAGCGTGCAGCAACAATCCACAATTCTTGTGAGAAAAACGGCATCTTTGCACAGGATCGGAGCCCGCGCAGACCGTCAGAAACAGCCTTCGAACCGCCATGTTCATGTGGGAGGTTAATGGTTGAAAAAGGATTACGGCATAGTTTGCCCGTAACAGTCATCCTTAACGGCCGCCTAAAGAGCCGGACGGGTGCGAGGCGTCGGCGAAAGTGCTCCCTGACGGAGATTGGAAGCATGGTTTCCCGATTCTACGACCGGACGTTTGTCCGCGTCTTCTTCATGGCGATTGCCCTCATGGGCGCTCTCGCTTTCTCAACCTCTGCGTCGCGGGCACAGGAATACACCGCTCAGGAGATCGTCGATTCCGGTCACAAGTTCTTCGGCGCGACGTCGGGCGGTCTCGCAACCGTCGTCGAGAAGATTTTTGCCTCCTACGGCCTGCCCAATGGCTATCTGCTCGGCGAAGAGGGATCCGGCGCGCTGATCGGGGGCCTGACCTATGGCGAAGGTACGCTCTACACCAAGAATGCCGGCGACCATAAGGTGTTCTGGCAAGGGCCTTCGCTCGGTTGGGATTTCGGCGGCGAGGGATCGCGGGTGATGATGCTCGTCTATAACCTCGACGACGTCAGCAATCTCTACAATCGGTTCGGCGGCGTTGCCGGTTCGGCCTATGTCGTGGCCGGCGTCGGCTTCAACGTGCTGCAGAACAACAGGGTGCTGCTGGTGCCGATCCGCACCGGCGTCGGCGCGCGGCTTGGCGTCAATCTCGGCTATCTGAAGCTGACGCAGAGGCCGACCTGGAATCCTTTCTGAGCGATTCCGACCACACTTCGACCCGATCAACAGATTCTGACCCGGTGCAGCTGCGGCAAACCCTTGCCGCAGCGCTGGATTTGCGTCATGCGAACATGGCAAAGTCCAGACTTGGCGGTTGCCGGATAGCGGCCCGCCCGTAACGGGTAGTCACCTTGGTTCAGTCGATCCTGTTCTTCGCCCTCGGCTTTCTGTGCGCAGGCTTTCTGGCGCTGCTGGTCGCGCCGGCCATCTGGCGGCGGGCGGTCGCGCTGACACGCAAGCGTGTCGAGGCGTCGGTGCCGCGAACGCTGGCCGAGATCCAGGCCGACAAGGACAGCTTGCGGGCCGAGTTCGCCATGACGACGCGCCGGCTCGAAATCAGCATCAAGACGCTGCGTGAGCAGGCGAATGAGCAACTCGTCGAAATCAATCGCGGCCGCGAGGCGCTGAAGGGCCTGGCGGTCGAGCGCAAGGACAAGAAGCAGGCGCTTTCGGAGCTCGGGGAAAAAAACGAATTGCTGCTGCATCGCGAGCAGCAGATACAACAGCTGTCGGACAGGCTTGCACAAACAGAGCGCATGATGGAAAAGCGCGCGCTCGAGCTGGAAAAGCTCGAACATATGTACGACGACGCGTCCTTCTCCTCCAGCAATCGTCAGATCGAACTGGTGGCTCGCGAATCCGAGCTGGAAAAACTTGCCAACGACATTTCAGTGCTGCGCGGCCAGCGGAAGGAGGCCGACAAGCGCCATCAGGAAGTCGTCGCCGAAGGCAAGGCCACGCGCGATGCCTTGAAGGCCGAAAAGAAAAGAACCGCCGACCTCGACAGAAAGCTCGAGCGCCTGCTCGCCACGCTGGCCGATCGCGAGGACAAGCTCGATCGCCGCGAAAAGGAACTGGCCCGGCTTCGCGAGCGGGTGAAGGGCGAGGCTACAGGAGGCGCCGTGGCTGCTGGCCTGGTTGGTGCGCAAGACAGTGCCCGCGCCAGGAACGAGGACATCGACAAGACGCTCGCCAAGCTCGAAGGCGACCGAGAGCGGCTCGAAGCCAGGCTGACGACGCTGGCCCGCGAAAACAAGCGGATGAAGGCGGAGCTTGGCGGTTCTGGATCCGCGAAGCCCGGGAATGGCCCCGGCAATGGCAATGATGCCGGTTCTGCCTTGCGCGAACAGATGAACAATCTGGCGGCTGAGGTCGTCCATTTGACGGCCAAGCTCGAAGGACCCGATTCACCGATCGCCAAGGCGCTGGCGGCGCCGCAGGAAACGCGGTCAGGAACCACCAGCCTGGCCGATCGCGTGCGGGCGTTGCAGAAGGCAGATTTGCCGAGCTGAGTTTCAAGCCCCGGCTTGGAATTGCCTGACTACGCCTATCAGGGCGAAAAATGGTGCAGCGCAATGGCTGACGCGGCAGCAACATTCAGGCTGTCGAACCCTTCCGACATCGCGATCCGCACCGTCCGCAGGCGGGCAAGCAGGCTCTCCGGGAGGCCCTCGCCTTCGGTGCCGAGATAGAGCGCCAGTCGTTTCGGTCGCGCGGCATCACGAATGTCAGCCTCACCACGCGGCGACAAAGCGACCTGGCCGAAGCCCAACTCGCCGAGCTTCGCGATGAAAGCTTCAGTGTCGCCGAAGGACGCAAAGGGCACCTTCAACGCGGCGCCGACGGAGACGCGGATCGCCTTGCGATACAGTGGGTCGCAACAGGTGGCGTCGACGAAGACGGCATCGGCGCCGAAGGCGGCGGCATTGCGGAAGATCGATCCGATATTGTCATGGTTGGCGATGCCGATGAGAACGACGATCAACGCTTCGGCAGGCAAGGTGTCGAGCAAGGCCTCGGCGGGCTGTGGCGTGCCCTTGCTGCCGATCGCCAATATACCGCGATGCATGTGGAAGCCGGCGATCCTGTCCATGACGGCGCTTGCCGCAACGTAGACCGGCAGGTCGGCAGGGGCCTTGCGCAGGATGTCGTCGAGCCCGGCCAGCCGGTTTTCGAGGACCAGGACCGACTCCGCAGCAAAGCGTCCGGCTGACAGCAGGACGTCCAGCACCACCTTGCCTTCGGCAACGAACCGGCCATGGCGGCCGGTGAGATCGCGCTCGCGGATGTCGAGATAGGCGGCGACCCGCGGATCGCGCGCGTCGTCGATCTGGATCGGATCCATCAATACCTCGGCCGGCGAAAAATCGTCAGCGAGGTAAGGAGCGATCGGAGTCGCCAGTCAAGCCCTGCAGGTCAAGTCCCGGCGCGGCGCAGACGCGTTGCCATCTGGGACAAGTCGCCTATCCCGAAAATGCCGTCCAGCATGCGCAACAGTTCGCGCACCGCTTCGGACTTGCAGGAATAGTAGATCATCTGCCGGTCGCGGCGGGTCTCGACAAGATCGAGCGCCCTGAGCTTGGCCAGATGTTGCGACAAAGCGGACTGGCTGAGCATCACCTTTTCGGCGATGGCGCCGACCGACATTTCACCGTCGGCCAGATAGCTCATGATCAAGAGCCGCTTTTCGTTGCCCATAAGGGTCAGAAATGTCGCCGCCGATTCGGCATTGGCGATTAGTTTGGTCGAGACCATCGATGCCCCATGTTTTCCTGCTCATCCAAACGCTATGGGGGCAAATAGCGTTGGCTGCTATAATTCAGCTATGGATCACGCTGCTGATTCAGCGTCGCCTGAATCGTAGATCATTTCGCCCAAATCTCAAGACGTGCTTTTGATTCATGACGATTATCCTTGCGTAGCTGGCGCACGACCGGCTTTGGCCATGTCGACCAGAACCGGCCGCAGGTCGCGCGCGGTCTTCAATGGCTGCGGAAAATAGACCCTGCAAACGGTGTCGCCCGATGCCAGGTCCATGCCATCGGCATCGAAGCCGGTCATGGTCCAACCATCACCTTCAACCCTGGCGAAATGATGGGCATAGACGGCGATGGCGTCGAGATGGTCGGCATTCATGTGGTCGAGAGCGGATTGTTCGCTGGCGGCCAGCTCGTCGACGATCAACCCCTCGGTGATGAGATCGGCACGGTCGAGCAGGTAGGCCTTGCCGAAGCCGCCATTCAGGCTGGCGCGCTCCGGCTCGAGGCGAAAGATCGAGAAATCGCCGAGCCCGGCATAGAGCTTTGCCTTGGGATTGCGGTTGAGATAGCGCCGCTCGGCGCGGGTATGCGCGCTCGACCCGCGTTCCAGCGGCTGCGCCCGGCAGACCAGCGTTATCCTGGGATGCGCCAGCGGATCGCCCTTGCCGGGTTCGCCGGCAAGCAGCGAGCAGCGCGGCTCGGCAAGGATGGCGCCGGTATGGGCTGACAGCGCCGAGACAAGGATCAGAGGCGTGCCATCGATGTCGGTGGCGACTCCGACCCTGGAGGCCAGCGGTGCGCCGGTCGACGGCTCGATCACCGCGAGGGCGCCGAAACGGGCGCTGCGGATCAGCGTTGCGGCCAGCCTGATCGCCTCGGCGTCCGTCGCGCGAATGACGTCCTTCTTCGGCTGGTCCAAAATGCCCACCAGGTAAGTTGATTTTCTAAATCCAGTTATTGGCCAATCATGCCGGCTTTGACAAGCGCTTTGATCTCGGCTGTCGAAAAGCCGAAGCGCGCCAGCACAGTCTGGGGCAGCTGATCGTCATCTTCAGACATGCCGGCAAGCGCCGGCTGCGAGGCCGAGAAGCGTGGCGCGGGCGCGGGGCGCTCGAGCGCACCGGCCTTCACAAATGCGTGACGCGCCCGGTTGTGCGGATGATCCCTGGCTTCGGCCAGCGACAGAACCGGCGCCACGCAGGCATCGCTTGCGGCAAACAGCGCGTCCCAGTCGTCGCGTGTCTTCTGCCGGAACCGGTCGGCAATGGCCGCGCGCATGTCCGGCCACAACGCCTTGTCGTATTGGCCGCGGACAAAATCCTCGCCGAGCGGCAGCAGCTTTGCGAATGCGGCGAAGAAGCACGGCTCAAGGCAGCCGACCGCAACGTGGCGTGCGTCCGCCGTCTCATAGGTGTCGTAGAAGGGCGCACCGGAATCGAGCAGGTTGGCGCCGCGCCGGTCGCTCCACAGACCTGCCGACATGAAGGCGTGTATGGGGGCCGCCAGCATCGAAGCGCCCTCGACCATCGCCGCGTCGATCACCTGGCCTTTGCCGGAGCGCGAGCGCTCGAACAGCGCTGCAAGCACCCCGGCGATCAGCATCATGGCGCCGCCGCCATTGTCGGCGATCAGATTCAGCGGCGGCACCGGCCGACCTTCCTCCCGGCCGATGGCATGCAACACACCCGAATAGGCGAGGTAGGTGATGTCGTGGCCGGCACGACCTGCGAGCGGCCCGTCCTGGCCGAAGCCGGTCATGCGGCCGTAAATCAGCGCCGGATTGCGCGCCAATGCAGCATCCGGGCCGAGACCAAGCCGCTCCATCACACCGGGGCGAAAGCCTTCGACAAACAGATCGGCCTTTTCGGCAAGGCGCAGCAGCAGTTCCGTTCCTTTGGCCTGCTTGAGGTCGACGCGCAGGATGGAGCGGCCGTGACGGTCGAGATTGTACGCATCGGAGAGCGGCAGCAGGGGTTGGTCCGAACCGGTGCGCTCGATGCGCAGCACCTCGGCGCCCCATCTCCGACAGCATCAGCCCGGCCAGAGGCACCGGGCCGAGCCCAGCCATCTCGATGACTTTCAGGCCGGCCAGCGGACCGGTCTTCACTGCGCCGGCCGCCATGGCCGTCTATTTCGGCGCCATGCGGATTGCCCCATCGAGGCGGATGGTTTCGCCGTTCAGCATCTGGTTTTCGACGATATGCAGGGCGAGCGCGGCATATTCGGACGGCTCGCCGAGGCGGGACGGGAAGGGCACGGCCGCGCCGAGCGAATCCTGCACCTCCTGCGGCATGCCGGCCATCATTGGCGTCTTGAAGATGCCGGGCGCGATGGTGCAGACGCGAATGCCGGAGCGCGCCAGGTCGCGGGCAACCGGCAGCGTCATGCCGACGACGCCGCCCTTGGATGCGGCATAGGCGGCCTGGCCGATCTGGCCATCATAGGCGGCCACCGACGCGGTGTTGACGATGACGCCGCGCTCGCCGCCCTGCAGCGGTTCGAGTTTGGCGGCACGGTCGGCGACGAGGCGGATCATGTTGAAGGTGCCGATCAAATTGATCTCGATCACCTTGCGGTACTGGTCGAGCGGATGTGGACCATCCTTGCCGATCGTCTTCACGCCGATGGCAATGCCCGCGCAATTGACCAGGATGCGCGCTGGCCCAAGTCTCTTTTCCACCTCGGCGACCGCGGCCGCACCGCTGTCGGCGCTGCTCACATCGCACTGGATGGCGGCGCCGCCAATGTCGCCCGCCACCTTCGATGCCCGGTCGATGCCGATATCGAAAATGGCGACGCGCGCGCCCTTGTCGGCCAGCGCGCGGGCGGTTGCCTCGCCGAGGCCGGAGCCGCCGCCGGTTACGATCGCAATCTGGCCGTTCGGGTTCATGCTGCATGCTCCGTGCTGTTCCAGGTCATGCTACGGAGGTCGCCGCCATGGTGCAACCTGACCAATGGGGATCCATCGCGACCGGTGCCGCGACCGATCCTGGAGCTCAGGCCATCACTGGTGCCTGCTCCGCGATCCTGGCAAGGCTGGCATGGCCGACCTCGCCGGAGAGCCGCGCCACGGCACCGGGCACGATCTCGTGCGACAGCAGCCGGTCGAGGTCGACCGGGCGCGGCATGGAGATCTGGCCGCGGGGGATCTTTCTGAAGCCGAGCGGGCCGTAATAAGGCTCGTCGCCGACAAGGATCACCGCCGGCGCGCCGGCCTTGGCGGCCGCCTCCAGCGCGATCGCCACGAGCCGGCGGCCGATACCGAGATTCTTGAAGGCGGGCCGCACGGCGAGCGGCCCGAGCATCAGCGCGCGTCCGGCGCCGGCGGCGATGCGGGTCATGCGCACCGAAGCAACGACGATGTCGCCATCCATGGCGACAAAGGATAGCGAGCGCTCGTGGCCGCCGGTCTCGCGAATCTTGTAGGCGGCCAGCACGAAACGGCCGGGGCCAAAGGCTTCGTCGTTGATGGCTTCGATTTCGGGATCATGCGCCGGAGTTTCCGGCAGGTATTTCACGTCGGCAAGGCTCATGGTCTTCGCGGTCCGATAAAGAGGAAAGGTTGCTGCAAGCGGCAGCGTTCGCCAGTCAGCGCTTTCTAAGCGCGGGCGCCCTTTCGTCGTCGGTCAAACCGGATCAAGCCAAGATCGAACATGCGGAGTGTCCGCTAGCATCAATTTCCGGCGGCTGCAATCGGCTGTTTTCATCCGGCGTTTCATACGAGTGACGCTCTGTTCAGCAGATGACGGCTTCGGCATTGCCGCCTTGCGACTACATTGGCCAAGGCACGCAAGGAGATTTCGTATGGGATTGCTGGTCGAAGGCAAATGGCAGGACCGTCCGGCCAATGTCGATAGCAGCGGCAGGTTCATCCGCGCCGAGACGCAGTGGCGTGACTGGATCACGCGCGACGGCGCGCCGGCGCAAGGTCGTACGCGCGGCTTCAAGGCCGAGCCCGGACGCTACCATCTTTATGTCTCGCTCGCCTGTCCGTGGGCGCACCGCACGCTGATCTTTCGCGCGCTGAAGAAGCTAGAAGACATCATCCCGGTTTCAGTCGTGCATCATTTCCTCGGTGCTGAGGGCTGGACGTTTTTGGCCGAGGATGGCGCCACCGGCGACACGCTCTACGGCCTCGACTTCCTGCACCAAATCTACACCAAGGCCGATCCAGCCTATTCGGGCCGGGTTTCGGTGCCGGTGCTGTGGGACAAGAAGGAAGAGACCATCGTCTCCAACGAATCCGCCGAAATCATCCGCATGCTCAATTCGGCGTTCGACGAGTGGGGCGATGCCGCTCTCGATTCCTATCCGCCAGGCCTGCGCGGCGAGATCGACAAGGTCAATGCGCTGGTCTTTCCCGCCGTAAACAACGGCGTCTACCGCGCCGGCTTTGCCACCACGCAAGCGGCCTATGAAGAGGCGTTCGGCGAGCTGTTCGCGGCGCTCGACACGCTGGAGGGCCGACTGTCAAAACAGCGCTATCTCACTGGCGAGCGTGTCACCGAGGCCGATTGGCGGCTGTTCACCACGCTGGTGCGTTTCGACCCGGTCTATGTCGGCCATTTCAAATGCAATCTGCGCCGCATCGCCGACTATCCGAACCTTTCGAACTATCTGCGCGACCTCTACCAGGTGCCCGGTATCGCCGGCACGGTGAACCTGCACCACATCAAAATGCACTATTACGGCAGCCACGAGAGCATCAACCCGACGCGCATCGTGCCGGTCGGGCCTGGGCTCGACTATGGCGCGCCGCACGACCGGGCGCGGTTCAGGCAGGCGGCGTGAGCATCGGATTGACAGCCTACCAGTACGGCGATACCGGCTCGCCTTCAAAAACCTCGGCAAGCCGCCGCAGCGTCGCCGGCGTCGTGCCATGCGGCAAGCGGTCGAGCGGAAAGAAGCCTGCTTCGGCGATCTCGTGGTCCGGCAGTTTCGGCGCGGTCTGGTTGAAGGTTTCGATGAGATAGAGGCCGACATGGTCGCGGCGGCTGGAGCGGCGGTTGAAATGCATCGATTTCAGCACCGGCTGGGCTGTCAGCGCGATGTTGCCTTCCTCGGCCAGTTCGCGCACCAGCGCCTCACCGAGCGTCTCGCCGACTTCGACGCCCCCGCCCGGCAATTGCCAGCCGGGAACGTAGGTGTGGCGGATGAGGAAGACAGTGTTTGAGGCGCGATCGTGGATCAGGCCGCGCACGCCCAGCGTCATCGGCCGCCGCAGCAGGAAATAGAGATGGAACAGCCTTGCCCTGAGGCCTGCCCAGCCGGTCTGGCGAAACGCCTGCTCCGGGTCCGATATAGCCATGACTAGCGAAACCGTGGATGGGCAGGAAACAGTGAGTGGAAAGCGGGGAGCGCGTCGCCTATGAAGGAAGGATGTTCAGGCTCGCGCATATTTCCGATGTCCATCTGGGGCCGCTTCCCGGTGTAACCTATCGCGAACTCGCGTCCAAGCGCGTCGTCGGCTACGTCAACTGGCAGCGCAACCGCCGCCGCCATATGCACGATGCCGTCATCGACACCATCGTCGCCGACATGAAGGCGAGCACACCCGACCACCTCACCGTTACCGGCGATCTGGTCAATCTGGCGCTCGACGGCGAGATCGAGATGGCCAAGCACTGGCTTGAGACGCTGGGTTCGCCGGAGGATGTCTCGGTGGTGCCGGGCAACCACGACGCCTATGTGCCGGGCGCCTTCGACAAGGTCTGCCGCTCCTGGGCGGCGTGGATGAGCGGCGACGGCGTGACTGCGCCGATCGACCGCAACGCTTTTCCCTATCTGCGCGTACGCGGCAATGTCGCGCTGATCGGCGTTTCGACGGCGCGCGCTACGGCGCCGTTCATGGCCAATGGCTTCTTCCTCGAAGGTCAGGCGCAAAGGCTGGCGACAGTGCTCGACGCAACGAACAAACGCGGCCTGTTGCGGGTGATCATGATCCATCATCCGCCGGTGCGCGGCGCCGTCGCCCAGCAAAAGCGCCTGTTCGGCATCTCCCGCTTCCACAAGACCGTTCATAGGCATGGCGCCGAACTCGTGCTGCACGGCCATTCGCATCTGCCGTCGCTGTTCTTCATCGGCGGGCGCGGCGCCAGGATTCCGGTCGTCGGCGTCGCCGCCGCCGGGCAGTCGCCAGGCAGCAAGAACCCGGCGGCACAGTACAATCTGCTCGATATTGACGGGGAGAAGGGCAATTGGCTGATTCGCCTGACGCGGCGCGGCCTGACCGGGCCGGCCTTGCCGCCATCGGACCTGCAGGTCATTGAACTCGGCGCGCAGACACCGAGGCCTCCAGATCGTTGATCAGAAGCTGATCTTCATCGCCATCAGGCGATCCCAAAACAGCGCGGCCGCCACCGCCAGGCCAACAAGCGCGCCGGCGGCGACCAAGCCGAGACCGGAAAGGAACGTCGACCAGCCCCTGCGGGGCACGGCTGCTTGCAAGGGCGGCTCAGCTTCCGGCACGGCGGCGCGTTTCAGGTCGGCGACGGCCGGCTCGACACCGCCCTCCATCATGCGCTGGCGCTCGACGATACGCTCCGCCACATAGCGCGTGACCTGATCGGCGACCGGTTTCATATCGGTCGATTCGGCGAGCACGACGCGGCCGATGCGGGTATCCCTGAGAAAGCGGTAGGTGCGGCGGTCGCGCCCCATGGCGACATGGCTGACGGCGTCGATCCACAGGCGGGGCTGCAGGCCGGAGGAGATGACGAAGTCGAAATTGTCCATGTCGGCGGGCACGTCGGCAAAGACCGGGGCGAGCTCAGCGGCGAGCAGATCAAGCCGCATCCGGTGCGCCTCGCGCATGTCGACCACGACATCGTCGCGATCGGCGAAGGCATTTTTCACATCGCGAACGGCGTCGGACAGTTTGCGGGAGGTGTCGATGGGGGTGATGTTTTCGCCAGTGTCCTTCATCGGCGTCGCCTCGCTGATATGGTTAATTGCGAGTTAACACAGGCGGCGGCAAAATGCACTGGCGAGATGCGGGGCGCAAGTAAGTTAGCTCGCCGCGGCCTCGAATGTCGGACGCAGGCGCCTGCCGCGGCGTGCCATGTTTCGGCGCACGGCCTGGGCGACCACATCAGGTACTTCCTCGACCAGCATATGGCCGGCATCGAGCACGTGATGAATATGAAAATGCGCCGGCAGACAATCAGCCTGGGTAAAGGGCAGCACCGGATCGTCCGTTCCCCAAACCACCATCACCGGCATGTCGAGGGTGTCCAGCTGTTCGCGGGGTATGACCCCCTGCCGCTCGTTCCTGGTCATGACGGCCGATATCTCAATCAGCTTGCGCAACTGGCCGGGGCGACGGCGTAGGTCCGCCAGGACGCCAACGATGCGTTCGGGCGGCGGACTTCGCGGTCCCGACATGGCGGCAAGGCAGGCGCGGATTTCCCGTCTGTCGGCGGCCGCGGCGTAGCGGCGCAACAGCGGTCCGTTGATCTCGAGGCCAACACCGCCCGGCGCCAGAAGCGTCAGCGAGCCTATCCTTTCAGGCTCGGCAAGCGCCATCAGGGAGGCGACCGCGCCGCCCATCGAATGACCGGCGACATGCACCCTTGCTATCCCGCGTGCGGCGATATCGGCGAGAACCGCTCGCGCCGCTGTTTTGGCCGGGCCGCTGCCAGGAAATTCGAGAGACAGTCCGTGTCCCGGAAGATCGTAGGCCAAGGTCCTGACTTCGGGCCCTAGCGACGCGGTCACCTCGCGCCAGATATCATGGCAACCACCGAAGCCATGCAGCAGGACGACCGTCTTCGGCCCGGCGCCCCGCTCGGCAACATAGAGGGATGAGACCATGAAAATGTGCGATTATTGCAAGACTGGAGAGGAAATTCGAATCGAGGCTGGATTGCTCCCAGTCCAGACCGATGGCCAGTAAAGTTTTCGCGATCCGGAAAGACTAGCTGGCGTTGCCGAGGCCCGCGGCGCGCAGCGCCTCAACCAGCCGGTCGGTCAGATCGGCGGGATATTTGCGCTCGGCGAAGGCCGCGCGCGGATCGGCGGCGAATTTCGGGAATTTGGTGGTCAGCTCATCCAGAAGCTTGGCTGCCAGCTGTTCGCGGCCGGCAGCCTTGGCGCCGATCAGCCGCGCCGCCAGATAGTGCGATTTCATCGCCGTCGTGCGCAGCGACTCGCTGGCTATCGCGGCCTTGTTCATGTCGCCCAGCATGAATTGCCCGGCGAAAAGCCCAAAATCCCACCATGTCGGATGGCCGCTGAACGTCTCAACGGCATGGGTCAGGATGGGTGTTCCCTCGGCATATTTGCCGGCAAAGATCAGGCCATAGCCGTAAGCGGCAGCCATGCCGAGGTCGTAGGGGTTGAGCTCATAGGCCTTGCGCATCCAGCGGATCGATTCCTCGGTGTTGCCGAGGCGCGAGTTGAGGTAGCCGTAGGCGCGGTGCGCATAAGGGCTGGTCGGTCCCATCTGGATGGCGCGATGGGCGAAAGACATTGCCTGTTCGACCGTCGCGCCAGGCGGATAGGCGTAATGATCGGTGGCGGCCTCAAGGGTCAGGGAGGCCAGTTCCGAATAGACCAAGGACGATTTCGCACCCTGGCCGGCGAGCTTGTCCAGGCAGCGATAGGCAGCCTCGTGCGTCCTGGTGCTCTGGTCGAGATAGTATCTGTCGTTGAGGATCAGGCAGCTCGTCAGCCCGGTCTGAATGCCGTTCTGTTCGATGTAGCTGTAGAGCGGGCCGGAGGCGGGAATGGTCGAGCTGAGGATGGCGGCGATACGATCCTCGACGGTGCCAGGTGCGCTGTCGGCGGCCGTCAGACTGCGGGACAAAAGCACGCGGCCGGTCGCCACGCTCTGCAGTTCGAGCGTCACGTCACCTGCCATTGGTCCCGGCAGGACATCGAAAACGAAGCTGGTCGGGTCGGTGCTTGGGTCGCGCTTGCTGTCGGCGTCGCGGCCGATGAAGTCGATGGTGTCGAAACCGGCAAGGCCGGCGCGCAGCGAAGCGGCGACGCGGCCGGCCTCGGGGCCGGTGGCCTTCACGGCGATGTAGACGAGGGGCAGGGCCTCCATCGACGGCGATGCGATGCTGCTCGTTACGCCAGCGGTCTCGACCACCGAGGTCGGATCACTGCTGGCAAGCAATGCGCCGCTGCCCTGGCGCAGGATGAGCACGCCCAGCATGAGGATGACCAGCGTCATGGCGACCCAGAAGAACTGGAGATGGCGCGCCAGCGAAGGCCCAGGTTCTGTAACCCCCGCGGCCGTCGCGCCAGCGGGAACGGCGTCAAGAGCCGTCTGGTCGGGCGATCCGGGCAAGGCGGCTACCGCCGCCGCAAGCGGCTCCTGCCCAACCGGCAGGCGTATGGCGTTGAGCTCATAGGACGGCACGTAGCCGCCGCGCGGAATGGCAATGCGAACCGGTTCGGCTACGCCTTCATTGGCGAAATAATGCTGGAGAAGTTCGCGCAGCCGGCCTGCCTGCACCCGGACAACGGCGTCGGTCGACGAATTGAAATCGCCGTCCTTGCCGAAGACGTCCATGGCGATGGAGAAACCCTTGAGCCTGTCGGCTTCGCCGGCCTGCTCGCGCTCAACAAGATAGCGCAGCAACTTGCGCGCGCGCTCGGAACGTCCGAACGTTTCGCTGGCGAGCAGTCGCTCCAGTGTCTCGCGCACTGCGGGGGCGGCAGGCGTGGCATGCTGCAAGTGTCGATCCTCTCGAAGTCGGCACAGGTTGAGGCGCAATCATATAGAGCCTGCACTTCCATACAAGCATGCTTATGTTATGCGATCGCGTAACACACCGGATAGTTGCCGGTGGTTGACACAAAAAACCGGAATTTCCCTCGGCAAATGGGGGATTTCCGGGCGCCGCGGACATTCGGCGCCCGGGAAATATCAGCCGGCCTTGCGGCCGATTATCCGGTTGGCGGCCGAAACAACGGCTTCCAGCGAGGCGGCGACGATGTTGGTGTTGATGCCGGCGCCGAACAGCTTGCTGCCGGGATATTCCATCTCGACATAGGAAATCGCCGAGGCGTTCGAGCCGCGCTGGAGCGAATGTTCGGAATAATCAAGCACCGACATGTCGACGCCAACATGACGCGACAGCGCATCGACGAAGCCGTCGATCGGGCCGGTGCCGGAGCCGGCGATTGTCGTCTCCTTGCCGTTGTCGAGGATCACCGCCTCGACCACGCGCCGGCCCTTTTTCTCGGTATCGGGATAGGTGTGATGGTCGAGGAACTTCAGTCGTGCGCCGGGCTGGTCGACATAGGTTTCGATAAAGCGGTCATGGATGCGTTTTGCCGGCACTTCCTTGCCTTCGGCGTCGGTGATCGCCTGGATCTCCTGGCTGAACTCGATCTGCAGGTTGCGCGGCAGATTGAGGCCGTAATCGGCCTGCAGTACATAGGCGATGCCGCCTTTGCCCGACTGCGAGTTGATGCGGATGATCGCCTCGTAGCTGCGTCCGACATCGGCCGGATCGATCGGCAGATAGGGCACTTCCCAGACCGGCGTGTTGGCCTTCTTCAAGGCCTTCATGCCCTTGTTGATGGCGTCCTGGTGCGAGCCGGAAAAGGCGGTGTAGACGAGTTCGCCGACATAGGGATGGCGCTCGGAGATCTTCAGCTGGTTGGAATATTCGTAGACGTCCTTCATCCGGTTGATGTCGGAGCAATCCAGATGGGGATCGACGCCTTGCGTGTACATGTTGAGCGCCAGCGTCACGATGTCGACATTTCCGGTGCGCTCGCCATTGCCGAACAGCGTGCCTTCGACGCGGTCCGCACCCGCCATCAGGCCGAGCTCGGTGGTGGCGATGCCGGTGCCGCGATCGTTGTGGGGGTGCAGCGAGATCAGCAGGTTCTCGCGGTCGTCCAGGTTGCGGCACATCCATTCGATCCGGTCGGCATAGATGTTGGGCGTCGACATCTCGACCGTCGACGGCAGGTTGATGATCAGCTTGTTGTCGGCTGTCGGCTTCACGATCTCGGTGACGGCGTTGCATATCTCCAGCGCGACTTCGAGCTCGGTGCCGGTAAAGCTTTCGGGCGAATATTCGAAGCGATAACCGCCGCCGGCCTTGGCCGCCATGTCGGTGATCATCTTGGCCGCGTCGGTGGCGATGCGCTTGATACCGCCGACATCCTTCTCGAAGACGACGCGACGCTGCAACTCGCTGGTCGAATTGTAGAAATGCACGATCGGGTTGGTGGCGCCCTTCAGAGATTCGAAGGTGCGGGTGATGAGTTCGGGACGGCACTGCACCAGCACCTGTAGCGAAACATCAGCCGGCACATTGCCTTCCTCGATGCACCAGCGGGCGAAATCGAAATCGGTCTGCGAGGCCGAGGGGAAACCTATCTCAATCTCCTTGAAACCCATGTCGAGCAGCAGGGCGAACATGCGCGCCTTGCGCTCATGACCCATCGGATCGATCAGCGCCTGGTTGCCGTCGCGCAAATCGACCGAGCACCAGACCGGTGCCTTGTCGATGACCTTGTTGGGCCAGGTGCGGTCGGTGAGACCGACCGTCGGGTAGGGCTGGTATTTTCGGGCCGCGCCCGGCATGTGGCCGGCCGCGCGTTTTGCGCTTTCGGCTTCGCCGGCGCGGATGTCTTCTCGTGCGTTCATCGTCTTGTTCTCCCGGCGGCTCGCGGATCGGTCTTCGGACGGATTCCAGGGCGAGCAGCGCCTTATCAGATTTTCGTTCGCTTGATGTGAATTGCCAATTTCTGAACTGGCCAAGGAGCGTGCGCGTAAGCGGCGGTTCGACCGCCGGGCGCTCCTTCAGCGAACCCGGCGATCGCCGATAAGGCCGAGAAGAAGCAGGGTCGATGCCAGCGCGCGCACGGTCTCGCCGGCAAAGCCGGTCGGACGGGAAGCGACGGAGGAGACGCGCGTGTTCATGGCGGGTTTCATACAGGAGCCGCCATGGACAGGCAAGTGGGCTGCCATTCCACCACTCGCGAGCACTCTTCCCCATGCGCGGCAAATGCGCCAGACTTGCGTGTAGCCGGGGCCGCAATGCTTCGCCGTCTGAGGGGTCATCCGTGAATTTCGTTTTCTTCTCGCCGCATTTTCCCGCCAACGGCGCCGATTTCTGCGACCGGCTGAAAAAGGCCGGCGCCACGGTGCTGGGCATTGGCGATGCGCCTTATGAGGCGCTGGACGGCAAGCTGAAGGCGGCCCTGTCGGAATATTACCGCATCGCCGACATGGAGGACTACGATCCGGTGTTCCGGGCGATGGGTCATTTCATCCACAAATGGGGCCGGATCGAGCGCTTCGAGTCACTCAACGAGCATTGGCTGGAGCTGGAAGCCAACATCCGCACCGACTTCAACATCTACGGCACCAAGCTCGATTTCGTGAAGAATTTGAAGCGCAAGAGCCGCATGCGTGCATTCTTCCGCAAGAGCGGCGTCGACACCATCGCCCAGCGCAAATGCTCCGACCGGGCCGGCGCCATGACCTTCATCCGCCGCGTCGGCTATCCCGTGGTGGTGAAGCCCGATTCCGGTTCCGGCGCCTCGAACACCTTCAAGATTTCCAACGCCGGGGAGCTTGACCAGTTTTTCAGAGACAAGCCCGAGGACGTGACCTTCGTCATGGAGCAATTCATCGAGGGGCTGGTGGTGACCTTCGATGGGCTGGTCAACCGTGACGGCGAGGTGGTGCTGGCGGCCAGCCACCGCTACGACCAGAGCATCATGGAAGTGGTCAACAAGGATCGCCACATGAGCTACACCTGCTTTCCCAAGGTCCGACCGGCGATCGAAGAGGCCGGCCGCAAAATCCTCAAGGCGTTCGACGTGCGCGAGCGCTTCTTCCACATCGAGCTGTTCGAAACCAAGGACGACCGCGTCATCGCGCTTGAGGTCAACATGCGGCCGCCCGGCGCCTGGATGACCGATGCGATCAACTACACGTTCGACATCGACGTCTACGCGGCCTGGGCGGACATGGTGGTGAAGGATGCCGCCGGCGGGCCTTACGAGGGCAAATATTTCACCGCCTATGCCAGCCGCAAGCGGCGCCTCGACTATTTGCACAGCCATGAGGACGTGATAGCCGCGCATCGCGACAAGATCGTCCATCATCAGCCAATTGAAGAGGTTTTCAGCCGCGCCATGGGAAATTACGCCTACCAGATGCGCTCGAAAGACGAAGCAGCACTGCGCGCGGCCGTCGCCTACATTCACGCGGAAAAGGCTTGAACGCGATGGACATCTCCTATCACAAGCATTTCGCCCGCAATCTCGGCCGCGACATGGAATACAAGCGCTACGGCCATGCCGGCCGGCCGGTGGTGGTGTTCCCGACCTCGCAGGGGCGGTTCTACCACTTCGAGGATTCCGGCGGGGTTGGGACGCTTTCCGAATTTATCGATACCGGCCGCATCCAGCTGTTTGCGGTCGACGGCGTCGATTCGGAATCGTTCTTCAACAAGCATGCCGGCGCCACCCACCGCATCGGTCGCCACGAGGCTTATTTCCGATATGTGCGCGAGGAGGCGCTGCCGGAGTTTCTGGCGACCGCCGAGCAAGCCAATGGCGGGCGCAAATTAAAGCCGCTGTTCACCGGCTGCTCGATGGGCGGTTACCATTCCTCGAATTTCGTCTTTCGCTTTCCCGAACTCGCCAGCGGCGTCATCGCGCTGTCGGGCGTCTATTCGGCGGGCGACTTCTTCGGCAAGGCGCTGGAAGGTGATATCTTCTACAATTCGCCGCTCGACTATCTGCCCGGCATCGTAGACCCAAAACTGCTTGCCCGGCTGAAGTCGCTGAGGATGATCTTCTGCTGCGGGCAGGGCGCCTGGGAAGAGCGGATGCTGGTCGAGACCCGCAGGCTGGAACAGATCCTGCGCGACAAATCCATTCCCGCCTGGGTCGACTATTGGGGCGGCGATGTCAGTCATGACTGGCCATGGTGGCACAAGCAGCTGGTCTATTTCTTCGGCCGCTGGCTGGATGATGATCTGATGCACCGGCTCGATTGATGACCACACCCGAACCTATCCGCCGCTTTATCGAGGCCACCAATGCGGGTGATAGCGAGCCGTTCTCCACACGTTCACAGCCGACGCGTCCCTGACCGACTGGGGGCGGTCCTTCCAAGGCCGCCAGCAGATCGCGCGCTGGAACCAGTCGGACAATATCGGCGTGAAGTCCAATCTTCGCATTGTCCGCATCGCCGAGGTCGAGGGCAGCTACCGCGTCCGCATTGCCGTGAAAGGCAATGGCTTCAACGGCGAGGGTGACATGACCTTCGTGCTGGACGGCCACCGCATAGCGAGCCTCGTCATCTCCTGACGCGGCTCAGCTACCCTTCCTGGCAAACCGGCAGAGCAATGGTCTCGTGTTCCACCGCCGATCCACGGCGCAAGCCGAGAAAGACGACAAGGGCGGTGACGATGGTGATTGCCGCCAGCACGATCAGCAGCTTGTCGAACGCGATCTCATAGGCCTGGACCAGGACCGTGGCTCCGGCACCCGGCAAGTGGGCTGCCGCTTCGCCGATGTTGCCGGTCACCAGCAGCTGCGCGGCGGCGGTTGCATCCAGGGAAGATGCCGACCCCTGAGCCGCCAGTTGGGCTGCCGTGAAACCCGACAGGACTGCCATGACGATCGCCAGCGCCACGCCTTCGCAAGCGACGCGGGTGGTGTTGAAGATGCCGACCGCCATGCCGGCACGCTCTTTCGGCACGACGCCGACGGCAAGTCCGTCCATCAGCCCCCAGGGCAAGGCGATGCCGACGCCTATGAGGATCAGCGGCGCCACCAGCGCTGCGACGACAGGCGGTGTCAGGCTCAGCCAGACAAGGCCGCCGGCGGCCACAAGCAGGCCGACACCGCAGATCGTTGCCGGAGCGATCCAGCGCGCTACCTGGCCGGCGAGCAGTGGCAGGATCAACAGCGGTCCCGACAGGCAGATCATCAACTGCCCCGCCTTGATCTCGCTCATCCCCTCAATGCCGATGAAGCGGATAGGCAACAGCACCAGCAGGACGACGAAGCCATAGGCGGGAGCGGCCGCCAGGAACTGGACGCCGACGAAGCGGGGAAAGCGGAACAGCGAGAGATCGAGCATCGGCCGGCGCACGCGCCGCTCGACGACGACGAAAGCGGCAAAGCAAAGGGCGGCCGCCACGAGAAGCCCGATCACCAGGGGATCGGTCCAGCCGCTCTGCGGCGCTTGCAGCACGCCGTAGGTCAGCGATGCCAGCGCGATCGTAAAGGTGCCGGCTCCCGCCCAGTCGAGGCCGGTCGCATCCGGATCGCGCGATTCCCTGATGGTGCGCAGGCCGAGCAAAGCGGCTGCAATCGCGAGCACTGCCACCAAGACGAAGATCGATCGCCAGCCGAAAGCATCTATGAGCAGGCCCGACGCGATCGGCCCAAAAGCGAGGCCGATGCCGAAACTGGTGCCGAGGAAGGAGAAGGCGCGCAGCCGCAATGGCCCATCGAATTCCTGGGCAAGAGCGGAGGCGCCGCCGGCAAAGGCGGCGGCACTGCCGAGCCCTTGCGCAGCCCTGAGCACATCGAACCAGACGATATCAGGGGCAAACATCGATCCCAGCGATGCCAGCACATAGGTGGCGAGGCCAACAAGGAAGAGCCGCTTGCGGCCATGATTGTCGGCCAGCGCGCCTGATGCCATCAAGGTGGCGGCGAAGGTCAGCATGAAGGCGTTGGTCACCCAGTTGAGCGCGATCGGGCTGCCGCCGAGGTCGGCCGCAATGCGGGAAAGCGCGACGGCCGGGCCGGTGAAGGTCAAGGGCATTGTCATGGCGGCAAGGCATACCGACAACAGGACAAGCCATGGCGCGACCGCGCCGTTTGTGGTCTTCGAGGTCATGGATTTCCTATCTGAACCAGGATCCGCCGGCCTGCCGCAAGCTTGCTGCGCCGGTCGTAACGGGAACATAGGCTCGCGACACTTCGAGAAAAATAGTGTTAAATCTCCAGATATACCGGACTGAAACGCTCGAATGGAGAGATGCGATGGAACGCCTCAATGGGCTCCTGGCCTTTGCCCGCACGGCTGAGTTCGGCAGCTTCATCGCTGCGGGCCGCACGCTCGGCATCTCGGCATCGGCCGTCGGCAAGAGCGTCGCCAGGCTCGAGCAGGATCTCGGCGTAAGGTTGCTTCAGCGCAGCACGCGCCGCATCGGCCTGACCGAAGAGGGCAAGCTGTTCAACGAGCGGGTGCGGCGCATCCTCGACGACATCGACGATGCCGAGGCGATGCTGTCGCGGAGCCGCGAAACACCGCATGGGCGGCTGCGCGTTTCGACGCCGATCGTGACCTATCATTTGCTGTTCCCGGTGCTGTCGGAGTTCATGGCGCGCTATCCCGAAATCGAACTCGACATCGACTTTAACGACCGCATCGTCGACCTCATCGACGAAGGCGTCGACATCGCGATCCGCAGCGGCGACCTGCCGGATTCGCGCCTGGTGGCGCGGCCGCTTGCACCCTTCCGGCTGCTGTTGTGTGCGGCACCCTCCTATATCGAGCAGCACGGCAACCCGAGCCGCCCGGACGATCTCGTGAACCATTACGGCATCCGCTTCCGCTTTCCCAACAGCGGCAAGCTGCAAGGCTGGCCGTTCATCGGCGGCAGCGCCGAGCCGCAGGTCCGCTCGATGCTGACCTGCAACAACACGGAGGCGCTGAAGGGCGCCACGATGGCCGGGCTCGGCATCAGCTCGATGCCCGATTTCCTGGTCCGCGAGGCGCTGCGTGACGGCCAGCTACGCACGGTGCTGGACGACCATGTCGACGGCCGCGGCCAGTTCCGGTTGTTGTGGCCGTCCAATCGTCATTTGTCGCCGAAGGTTCGCGCCTTCGTCGATTTCCTTCCCGACCGGCTTGCCGCGACGCTGAGCGGCTCTTGAATTAGTCCTTCGCGGCCGACGGCGATAACGAAGACAGCGAGGAATAGCTCTGCTTCTCAGTAGGTGGCGCGGCCGCCGGACAGGTCGAAGGTCGCGCCGGTGGTGAAGGAATTTTCGTCCGATAGCATGAAGGCGATCATCGCAGCCGCCTCTTCGACTTCGACGAACCGGCCTCGCGGCACCTTGCCCAGCATGTAGGCGACCTGGGCCTCAGTGAGCTGTTCGAGGATGCGGGTGCGGGCGGGCGATGGGGTCAGCGCGTTGACGGCGATGTCGTGGCCGGCCAGTTCCTTACCGAGCGATTTTGTCAGCGCGAGCACGCCGGCCTTGGCGGCGGAATAGGCGGCGGCATTCGGATTGCCTTCCTTGCCTGCGACCGAGGCGATGTTGACGATGCGGCCGTAGCTGCGCGCGATCATGCCGGGCACCAGGCGCTTGCAGCAGTAGAAGACGCCGTTGAGGTCGATGTCGATTATCTGGCGCCAGGCGGCAGGATCATAATCCGCCACCGTCGCTGCCGGTCCGGCGATGCCGGCATTGTTTACCAGCAGATCGACCGGACCAAGCGAGCGCTCGGTTTCGGTCGCGGCGCTGTCGACGGCCTCCATCAGCGATTGATCGCACAGCAAACCCTCGACCCGGCCGAGCGGGGCGAGTTCGGAAACGGCCTTCGCCATGGCGGTCTCGTCCACATCCCAGATGGCGACGCTGGCGCCCGATGACAGCAGTCGCCGGGCGACAGCAAGGCCGATGCCTTGCGCGCCGCCGGTCACCACGGCGACCCGGCCTGAGAGATCGACGGCATTCACACGACGTTTCATGGGCACTTTTCCTCTTCCCTGGATATTTGAATCTCAGTCCCTGACGGCTCTCGCCATCAGCCGCGCTATGCTCGGCCCGGCGATGAGCACGACCAGGAAGCGGGCCGACTGCAAGGCCATGACGAAGGATATGTCGACGTTCTGGGCGGCGGCGGCAATGATGGCGACGCTGTCCATGCCGCCGGGGCTGGTCGCGAGATAGGCGGTCAGCGGATCGATACCAAGGACGTGGCTGATCAGCCAGGCTAGCCCGCCGCAAAAGGCGATCAGCACGACGATAGAGCCGACGATCTGCGGCAGCGCCCGTGTCGCATGACGCAGGATCGCCCGGGTAAAATTCAGCCCTATCGACCAGCCGACCATCGCATAGGAGAGCGCCAGCAGCCATGGCGGCAATTGCATCGCCACGCCGAAGCCGAGATGGACGATGGTGCCGATGATGAAGGTGCCGAGGAAGAAGGGTGACGGCAGCCGGCACAACCGGCCGAGCAGGCCGCCGACCAGCGCCACGCCGAGCGTGGCGGCAAAGGCTGCCGGTTCGATCGGCGGGAACCAGACGATGGATGGTACCTCGATGCCCGAAGTGTCGACCCACATCTTGGCGACGAGTGCTGCCGTCATCGAGACGAAGATGACGCGCAGATACTGCATGAAGGCGACGAGGCGCTGATCGGCGCCGAAGGCACCGGCCATCAGCACCATGGCAGTGGCAGCACCCGGCGACGAGCCCCAGACCGCGGTGGTGCCGGGCAGGATGCGCCAGCGGCTGATCAACCAGCCAAGCAGGCTCGACGCCGCAAGGGTCGCCAGCACCACGACAAGGACCAGCGGCCATTCCTTGTAGAACACCGAAAAAATGTCGGTGGAGATCGACGCCGCGACCAGACAGCCGACCAAGGCCTGGGCGGCGGCGAACAGCGGCCGCGGCACGCGCACCGTGGCGCCATTGGTGCCGGCAAGGATCGCCGCCAGCATCGGGCCGATCAGCAGCGCCGCCGGCAGTGCGGCGTATTCCAGCGCGCCGGCGAACAGCAGCGAGACGATCAGCAGCACCAGCCACTGCCGAACCGGACGCATGCGCGCCATGCGTTCGACGGCCGGTTGGTCTGGCGAAGAGTCCATGTTTGGGTCTTAGACCTGGAAGAGAAAAATGCGAACGCTGTCTCGGACGAAATTCACGACCCCGACCCCGCGTTGGGATGTCACTCGTTCTTGATGGCGGGCAGGCCGAAACCGCCGGCCGGATGGGTCTCGACCTGGAATTCGAAGCCGGCGATGATCGGCCGGGCCTTGGCGATCGCTGCCTGGACCTCCGGCAGCTGCAGCGAAGCCTTGTGGCTTGCGGCGTCGGTCCACACTTCGGTCACCCAGATCGCGTCGGCATCGGCCGGGTCGCGGGCGATGACATAACTCAGGCAACCCGGCATGGCGCCGGTCGAGGCGAGCAGCACATCCATGATCGCGTCGCGCTGGCCGCGCGCCGCCCGCATCTTTCCGATCAATCCGTACATTGCCTCTCCCCTTTCTTCAACCTCAGCAAACGTGCGCACGACATGCATGGTTGCGAGACGCAGTATGCAATTGCCGGCTCACGGCATCAACTGGCCGCCGTTCACCTCGATCACCTGGCCGGTGATGTAACCACTCAGGAGATCGGAGGACAGGAAGAGATAGGCGCCGACGCAGTCTTCGGCCGTGCCGGCACGCCCTTGAGGAATGGTGGCGACCATGCCCTTCATCTGCTCGTCGGTGGAATAGCGCTCATGGAAGGGTGTCGCGATGGTGCCCGGCGCCACCGCGTTGACGCGGATGCCGAAGCCGATCAGTTCCTTGGCCATGCCGCGCGTCACATTGGAGACAAAGGCCTTGGCCGAACCGTACAGCCCGGCGCCGCCGCCAGCGCCATTGCGCGCCGCGATCGACGAGGTGTTGACGATGAAGCCGCCCTGCTTCTTCAGCCATGGCATCGCCTTGCGCGAGGCCGTCAGCACCGAGCGGGCGTTGAGGTCCATCACCGCGTCGTAGTGCGCCTCGGTCTGCTCCGCATAGGGCACGCGGCCGAGCATGCCGCCGGCATTGTTGATCAGCCCGTCGAGCCGCCCGAATGTTTCGGCGCTCTCCTCGACTACCCGCTCGACATCGGCTGCCTGTGAGAAGTCGCCCTGTGTCAGGAACACCTCACCGCCGCTGTCGCGGATGGTTTTGGCCAGCGTTTCTGCGGCCTTCCGGCTCGAATTGTAGTGCAGGGCGACCCGGCATTTCTGGGCGGCGTAGGCCAGTGCAAGGGCGGCACCGATGCCGGTCGAAGCGCCGGTGACCAGCACCGCCTTGCCGGCAAGATCGGGGATGACGAGGGTGGTCGCGGTCATGAGCACTTTCCTTCGGGCTGTTTGGCCACCCTTCGTAGGCTCTCATGGCCTTCACGTTCAAGCCCGTGGCGGCTCAGGGCCGGAGATAGGCGTAGCCCTGGCGCTGCAGTTCGGCGAGCTTGACGACGCCGCCCTTGTCGGCGGCGTGGAAGCCCTCGAGCAGGTCGGCAAGCGTGATCTCCATGCCTTGCATGGTGTTGCCGCAGGCATGCGGCTCAAGGCCCTGTTGGACAAGGCCGGCAAAGCGTCCCGAGATCGCCGCCGATAGGCCTTTCGACTTGAAGCCGGCAAGGGCCGGACCATGCACGACCAACACGATGTCGACATTGCCGCCGGTGCCTTCATAGTGGTTCTTGATGTTGCCGAGCACGAAGTTGACCTTATCGAGGTCGCTGAGGTGATAAGCGACCTTCGGTCTGTCTTCAGCGGCGGCGGCCCGGCTCAGCCCGAACAGGCCGGCGGCACCGGCAAGGCTGGCCCGGAACATGTCGCGTCGACGCATGGCATCCTCTCGGCTTGGCGCTCCCCGCAGATTGCGTGGCTGCGGCCATGATACTAGCATAACTTGACGTTACGTCCTGTCGATGCGAGGAGGCGTCACATGGCGTTCAGGAAGTGGAAGGTTGTTGCCAGCGCTGGATTTGGCTGCGTGCTGCTCGGCGCGCTTGCAAGTTCGGCCCTTGCCGGCGATGCGCTTAAATTACCCGAACTCAGCCCGAATGGCGCCGATGCGTGTTTCGGCCGCGTCTATGATGCGGCGCACCTCAAGGCGCATCCAAAGCAGAAGGTGGCGCGGATCTTCTTCCTCTATGGCCATGATCCGGTGAGCCATCCGAACGAGGAGCCGATGGCAAACGCCGACACCTCCTACAACGGTTTTCTCACCACCATGGTGCGCGGCGCCAAGGCGCCGCAATGGGCCGGCGGCTGGTGCAATCACGAGTCCGAGGACGGCAAGTCAGGTCCGATCCGCTGCGGCATGGACTGCGACCGCACCATGGCGTCGCTGAAGCTCGATGACAAAGGCCGCCTGATCCTCACCGACGTCTCGTCCGATCTCTATCTCGACGCCGGATCGGAAGACGAACTGGGCGAAGCCGAATATGACCGGCAGGCTCTGGGCTCGGAGGACAACAATTTCCGCCTCGACCCGATGCCGGCCGCAACCTGCCAGGCTGAATTCGCCAAGATCGACCCGATCGATCCGGCGCTTGGGGCTCCCTTGCGCGAGCGACTGAAGCCGGACCAGCCTTTCTGTTTCGGGCGAGACTACGATGCCGCGCATCTCTCCTCGCATCCCGACCAGGTGACGCAGTCGATCCGGGTCTTCCGCGGGCCGGTCGAACTCGCCTCCTTTGCCTCAGGCGATGTCGCCAACTGGCCCGACGGCTCCGATGTCGCCGTTTCGGTGACCACCAGGAAGAACGGGACGAAGGTCACGCAGACCTATTCCTGCCAGGGTGAAGCGGATCAATGGCGCTGCGCGGCCAGTTCGAAGATGAGCAACTTTTCCTGCGATATCGCGCAAAAGGAAATCTTCCTCAAGCGCGGGGCCAACGGCACCATGATGCTCGCCAATCCCAACAGCAGCCTGGCGATCGTCGATTTGTGCTCGGCGGATGGCAAGACCAAGTCCGATGACAAGGTCTACCGGTTGGAGGCTATGCCGCAGTCGACCTGCACTCGTTGAGTTCGATCTTGTCTATGACGCTACCATGGTATATATCTTTGCTATATCTCATTTGAGGATAGCACATGGACAAGGCAAAGGTGTTCTGGTCAGGCCGGTCACAGGCTGTGCGCTTGCCTAAGGAGTTTCGGTTCGAGGCAGACGAGGTTTCGATCCGTCGTCATGGGCAAACTGTCATCTTGGAGCCGCTTGCGCAGGATTGGGCATGGCTCGACCAGGTCATCGGACCGGTTGACGACGATTTCGTCCAGGGAGCGCTGGAGCGTCAGGATGGTCAGGATCGACCTGCTTTGGATGACCTCTTTAAGTGACCTACCTGCTCGACACCAATGCCGTCATAGCGGTCATCGCGGGCGACGAGGGTCTGCTGGCTTTGCTCAAACGGCATGCACCACAAGACTTTGCTCTCTCGGCGGTCGTTTTGCATGAGCTGTACTACGGCGCTGAAAAGAGCCAGCGAAAGGTCCAAAATCTGGCGCGCATCGAAGCCTTGCAGTTCCCGGTACTTGAATTCGACCGAGACGACGCGAGACATGCCGGTGAGATTCGTGCTGGGCTTGCGGCACTGGGAACCCCGATTGGTCCCTACGATGCGCTGATTGGCGGGCAGGCACGTGCTCGGGACCTCACGCTGATAACCCGCAATATCCGGGAATTCGAGCGGATCAAAGATCTCACTATCGAAACGTGGTAACTCGCCTCACGCGAACGGCACCGCCGTCGTGCCTTTCGGCAGCTTCGCCTCGTCGTCCGGTTCGACATGGATGGTGACGCGCACCGAGGGGATTTCGGCCTTCAGCGCGTCCTCGATGCGGTCGCAAATGACGTGGCTGGCGCCGACCGTCATGTCGGCGTCGACGACCAGGTGGAACTCGATGAAGGTGGCGCGGCCGGCGATGCGGGTCTTGAGGTCATGAACCTCCAGCGCGCCCTTGCAATTGGCCGAGATGATGTCGCGAATGTGCATGTGTTCGGACGTGTCCACTGCGCGGTCCATCAGCCCGTTCATCGACGAGCCGATGACGTGCCAGCCCTGCCACAGGATGTTGAGCGCGACGATGACGGCAAGCGCCGGATCGAGGATCTGCCAACCGGTCAGGATAGCGCCGACGAGGCCGCCGAAGACGCCGACCGAGGTCACGACGTCGGTCATGATGTGCCGGCCGTCGGCGACCAGCGCCGGTGATTTTGCGCTGCGCCCGGCGCGGATCAGCGTCCAGGCCCAGAAGGCGTTGATGACGGTGGCGACACCGTTGATCGCCAGGCCCTCCCAGGGTTGTTCGAGCGGGGTCGGCGTCTGCCAGGAGCGCCAGACCTCGTTGAGGATCAAAAGCGCGGCGAGCACGATCAGCACGCCTTCCAGCACCGCCGAAAAATACTCGGCCTTGTGGTGGCCGAACGGATGGTCCTGGTCGGCCGGCTTGTAGCTGACCAGGACCGCCCAATAGGCGGCGGCCGAGGCTATGACGTTGACGATCGACTCCAGCGCATCCGAATAGAGCGCAACGGAGCCGGTGACGTACCATGCGGCAAGCTTGAGCGCGAGCACCACGCAGGCGATGACAATCGACCAGAAGGCAAGGCTGGCGATCCTTTGCCTGGCCGCTGCCTTCGCTGCGATCGCCGCCATGTTGTCCGTTGCCGCCATCGTTTCTAGGCGGCCTTTTCCTTGGCCTTGCGCGGCAGATGCGCAACGATGTTTTCGATGATGCGCATGCCGGCATTGTGGCCGAGCGTCATGATCGATTCCGGATGGAACTGGACGGCGGCGATCGGCTCCTTGCGGTGTTCGAAGGCCATGATGATGCCATCCTCGGTCTCGGCGGTGACGATGAAATCGTCGGGCAGCCGCACCGGATCGGCGAAGATCGAGTGGTAGCGGCCGACGGTCACTTCCTTGGGCAGGCCGGAGAAGATGATTCCAGGCTTGGAGACGCGGATGCGCGACGGCTTGCCGTGCATCGGCACGTGCAACTGCCTGAGTTCGCCGCCATAGGCCTCCGCCAGCGCCTGCAGGCCAAGGCAGACACCGAAGATCGGCAGGTCGCGGGCGCGGGCGTTCTTGATGGTCGCGGCGCAGTCGAAATCCTTCGGCGTGCCCGGTCCGGGCGACAGCACGACGAGATCGGGCTTCAGCCGTTCGAAGACTTCTTCCGGCACCGGCGAACGCACGGTCGAGACATTGGCACCGGTCTGGCGGAAATAGTTGGCCAGTGTGTGGACAAAGGAGTCCTCGTGGTCGACGAGCAGGATGTTGACGCCGTCGCCGGCGCGCGCGGTGGTGCGTTCGGCGCCTGCGGCATTGCCCAATTTGGCGTCGCGAATGGCGGAGAGCATGGCGGATGCCTTCAGTTCGGTTTCGGCTTCTTCTTCCTCGGGGATGCTGTCGAAGAGCAATGTGGCGCCGGCTCGCACCTCGGCAATGCCGTCCTTGATGCGGATGGTGCGGAGCGTCAGGCCGGTGTTCATGTCGCCGTTGAAATTGACCATGCCGATGGCGCCGCCATACCAGGCACGCGGGCTCTTTTCGTTCTGCTCGATGAAGCGCATCGCCCACAGTTTCGGCGCACCGGTGACGGTGACCGCCCAGGCATGCGACAGGAAGGCGTCGAAGGCATCCATGCCTTCGCGCAGGCGCCCTTCGATGTGATCGACGGTGTGGATCAGGCGCGAATACATTTCGATCTGGCGGCGGCCGATGACGCGCACCGAGCCCGGATCGCAGACCCTTGACTTGTCGTTGCGGTCGACGTCCGAGCACATTGTCAGCTCGGATTCATCCTTCTTGGAATTGAGCAGCTTCAGGATCTGCTCGCTGTCGGAAATGGCGTCGTCGCCGCGCTTGATGGTGCCGGATATCGGGCAGGTCTCGACGCGGCGGCCATTGACGCGCACGAACATTTCGGGCGAGGCGCCGATCAGATACTCGTTTTCGCCGAGATTGATGAAGAAGGAATAGGGCGACGGATTGATCGACTTCAGCTTGCGCGAGATTTCGGAAGGCTGCGTCTCGCAGCGTTCGTAGAACATCTGCCCGGGCACGACCTCGAACAGGTCGCCGCGCTTGAAACTGTCCATCGCCTTGCGCACCAGATTGGCATATTCGCCCGGCTCATGGTCGCCGCGCGGCGGGATGCGGTCGGCGGTCTTGAACGGTTCGGCAATTTCGTCGCGCGGCAGCCCCTCGGTTGAAAAACCGTCGCCGGAATAGTCGTAGCGGTCGGTCCAGGCCTTGGTCGAATAATGGTCGACGACCAGGATCTCGTCAGGCAGGAACAGCACGAGATCGCGCTGGCTCTGTTTGCGCTCAAGCTTGTAGTCGACTGGATCGAACTGGAAGGCGAGGTCGTAACCGAAGGCGCCGTAAAGGCCGAGATTGGCGTCTTCATCGGTCTTGAACAGAGCGGTGATGGCGCGCAGCACAGTAAACACAGAGGGGACGCGGCTGCGCTCTTCCTCTGTGAAGACGCGGCCGGGCTTGGCGACATCGAGGCGGATCAGCTTTTTCGAGGTTTCAGCAATCGTCACCTCGGCAACGCCGGCCAGCGTCTTGCCGATCACCGGCAGCAGCACTTCGCCACGGCCATTCAGCGCCTCGATGCGCATGGCGCGGCCACGCGCGGAAATCACCAGCGGCGGATCGATGATGGCCGTATCCCAGCGTGTGTAGCGGCCCGGATATTCGTAATTCGAGGAAAACACCGCACCACGGCGCGAGTTCAAGCCATCGACATAGGCATCGATCGCACCGGCGTAAGGCTTGTCGTGGCGTTCGCGGGTGATGGTGACACCACCTGCGGTCACGAAGCTTTCCGCGCCGTTTTCCAGAGCCTTCATCGTCATTGCCGTCTCCATATGGCTTGTTGGGGGCAACGGACCCGGGAATGGCTTTGAAAAAACAAATGGCCGCCCGGACATTCCGTTGCGGCCACCCTCTATTTTCACGCGCACGCGTTCGAACAGGCCGCTGTCAGCGAGCCCACCACCAAATGGTCTTGATCGAGCGCATGTTCATGGGCGAAATCCATAGCGGCGAAAAGCCGGATGCGCAACAGGTTTGAAAGGCCTGTTTGTGGCCGCCGCTTCCGCAGCCCATGGCACATCGCCAAGGCTTGGGGTCCTGCCTAGACTGTTCGTCCAACATCGGAAAGACGGGAAGACAGCAATGACCGAGCAGATCGAGCGCGCACGCAGGTTCCATGCGCTCCACGTCAGGGGCAACCCGATCGTTCTCTACAATGCCTGGGATCCGGGCTCGGCCAAGATCGTCGAGAAGGCGGGCGCCAAGGCGATCGCCACCGGAAGCTGGCCGGTCGCGGCTGCTTTTGGTTATGCCGATGGCGAGAAAATTCCGCTGGAGCTGGCGCTGGACAACATCAAGCGCATCGTGGCGGCAGTCGACCTGCCGGTGACCATGGACCTCGAAGGCGGCTACGGCGTCGAGCCGGTGACTGTCGCCCAGACGGTGACACGTGCCCTGCAGGCCGGCGCCATCGGTTTCAATTTCGAGGACCAGATCGTCGGCGGCGCCGGTCTGCACGACATCGCCATACAGGTGAAGCGCATCGAGGCGGCAGCGGCGGCGGTGAAGGCTTCCGGCATTCCCGCCTTTATCAACGCCCGTACCGACATTTTCCTCAAGGCCAAGCCGGATGTGCATGACAGCGTGCTGCTCGACCAGGCCATCGAGCGGGCGCACGCTTATGAAAAGGCAGGAGCGAGCGGCTTCTTTGCGCCGGGGCTCGGCGACGAGGGTCTGATCGAGGCGCTGTGCAAGGCGACGGCATTGCCGGTCAACATCATCGCGCTGGCGCACGTGCCGCCGCGCCAGCGCCTGGCCGAGCTTGGTGTCGCCCGTGTCAGCCACGGCCCGGTGCCGTACCGGCAGATGGCCGAATGGCTGGAGACCAAGGCGCGGCTGGCGATTTCGGGTTAGCTCAGTCCTCCAGCGTGCCTGACCTCGCGTCGGCGCTCTTCTTGTCGCCGACCAGCTTCAAGAGATCCTCGCCGGCGCGGATGATGCGGCGCGAGCGGCGGGTCAGGATGACGCCGTCCTGCGGCGCCAGCACTTCGGTGCGGCCGCCGGCCTCGCCCGGTGTGTGGACGATGGTGGCGAGGCGCGCGCCCTTGGCGACGCGGTCGCCGGGCTTGACGTCGTAGAGGATGGCGCCGGCCCGGGGCGCCGGCATCATGTCGATGTTCTCCAGCGGCGCGACGAGACCCTTGAACGCGCCGGGTGCGGGCAGGGCGGTATCGGCGATGACGCCGCGCGCCGCCAGCAGCCGGTAAAGGCCTTCGGCATCGGAACTTGCCAGCGCGCCGTCGACATCCAGCATGCCACGGCATTCTACCGTGGTGGCAACGCGGCGGTCGAGTTGCGCCACGTTGGCGGGGACGTTCTGGTAGGGCATGATCGTGGCGCCCTCGAAGGTGCCGTCGGTGTCCTCGCTCCACAACACCACGGCGTCGATACCCATGGCGGCGGCGCAATCGGCCATCGCCGGCCACAGGCTGGCGTGGACGTAGAGATAGGCAAGGCCCTCGTCATCGCAATGCAGGTCGAGCACGATGTCGTGGCCGAGCGACAGCTGCACCAGACGGGTCTTCAATCGCTGGTCGGGGGTGCCAAGCGTGGTGTCGGGCAAAAGCTTGGCGTCCGGTGCTGCGAGCAACGGAAAGCCGCGGTTGAAATTGTTGCGGGTGCCGAGATGAAAGCGGCCCTGGTGCTCGCCGAAATGATATTGCGCGCGGCCGATCGGATTGGCCCAGGGCACGACCGTGATGCTGCCCTTGATGCGGCCTTCCGCTTCGGCCTTGTTCAGCGCCGGCATCAGCGCGTCGATGGCGACGACACCAGGCAATTCACCGGCGTGGAGTGCTGCCTGCAGATAGGCCGAAGGTGCTGCCTTGTCGGCGCCGGCGAAGCGGAACACCGGGAATTCGTAGGAAACGCCTTCGGTATCGCCGGCGATGCGTTCGATCGATTTCTGCATGGGATGCCTCCAGGATAAGAGGCAGAACACATGCACTTTTGCCGAAGGGCTGTCGATTGGTCCAGTTCGCGCCGCCATGGGCGCAATGGAATTATTCGGCGGCGGCCGGAACCGGCCTTATCGGCGCCGATCCTTCGAGCGCCTGCGAGACAACGGCTACGCTGACCGCCAGCAGGGCCAGCACCGCGCCGACCAGCGGCAAATGAGCATAGGAAACGCCGGCCGACAGAGCCACGCCGCCGATCCAGGCGCCGCTGGCATTGCCGACATTGAATGCGCCCTGGTTGAGCGTGGCGGCGAGGTTCGGCCCTTCCGAAGCCGCTTCGACGACGCGGATCTGCAGCGGCGGCACGACGACGAAGATCAGCAGTCCCCACAAGAAGACGATGCCGATGGCGACGCTGGCGATCGCGCCGTACTGCATGAAGCCGACAAACAGAACTGCCATCAAAAGCAGCGTGCCGATGACCGTCGGCATCAATTTCCAGTCGGCCAGCCGGCCGCCGATGATGTTGCCTATGGTCATGCCGGCGCCGAACAGCAGCAGGACCCAGGTGACCGCGGAGGTCGACAGGCCGGAGACATCGGTAAGGTAGGGCTTGATGTAGGTGAAGACGGCAAACAGGCTGGCCGAGGCCAGCGAGGCGATCAGCATGGCGAGCCAGACCTGCAGCTTGCCCAGCACGCGCAGTTCGCTGCGCAGGCCGCCGCCGCTCGGTTCGACGACATTGGATGGCACCAGCCAGGCGATGGCGGCAACAGAGATCAGGCCGATGCCGACGACGGCAAGGAAGGTGGAGCGCCAGCCGAAGGCTTCGCCAAGCGCGGTGCCGGCAGGAACGCCGAGAATGTTGGAGAGCGTCAATCCCGCGAACATCATCGCCATGGCGCTGGCGCGCTTGTTGCGCGGCACCAGGCTGGCGGCAACGACGGAACCAATGCCGAAAAAGGCGCCATGACCAAACGCGGTGAAGACGCGCGCGGCCATCAGAAGCCAGTAATTGGGCGCAATGGCGCAGAGCAGATTGCCGACGACGAACATCGCCGTCAGCGTGACCAGCACTGGCTTGCGCGGCAGATGCGCGGTGGCCATGGCAACGATGGGTGCGCCGAAGACGACGCCCAGCGCATAGCCGGTGACCAGCAGGCCGGCCGAGGGGATCGACACGCCGAGATCGGCCGCAACCTCCGGCAACAGGCCCATGATGACGAATTCGGTGGTGCCGATGCAAAAGGACGCAATGGCAAGCGCAAGGATCGGCAAAGGCATGGAAAATCCAGACTGAATCGGTTCAATTCAGACTGAACGAGAGCCTTGCCGCGCGCAATGCACATTGCTGCAACGCACCAATGCAGAAAGCGCTGAGCTTGACGCGGAGCTATGTCAGGCGAGCGGCTTCAGCTCCTGGGCGATGGTTGGCAACAGCTCCGAGACGTTGGGGTGGATATGCACGGCGCGCGCCAGCGTATCGACCGGCGCCTTGGCGTACATCAGGTCGAGCACGCAGTGCACCGCCTCGTCGCCGCCGGGGCCGAGCACGGAGCAGCCGAGGATTTGCCTGGTGTCGGCATCGACCAGGATCTTCATGAAACCTTGCGTCTCGCCCTTTTCGATGGCGCGGCCGACGCGGGTCATTGGCCGCTGGCCGACCAGCGCCTTGCGCCCGGATTTCTTCACCGCCGCCTCGGTCATGCCGCAGCGGCCGAGCGGCGGATCGATGTAGAGCGCATAGGCCTCGATGCGGTCGCTGACCTTGCGCGGATCGTCGTCGAGCAGATTGGCGGCAACGATCTCATAATCGTTGTAGGAGGTGTGGGTGAAGGCGCCCTTGCCGTTGCAGTCGCCCATTGCCCAAATGCCGGGCACGCTGGTGCGCAGCTGGTCGTCGACGGTGACGAAGCCGCGCAGATCGACCGCGACGCCGGCCTTATCGAGGCCGAGATCGTCGGTGTTGGGGGTGCGGCCGAGTGCCAGAAGCACATGCGAGCCGACCGCCGGCGGCTTGCCGGATGAGAAGGTCACGGCGATCTCCTTGCCCTGTCTGGCAAAGCGGATGTCGTCGGCGCCGACATGGACTTCTATGGCTTCGTTTTCGAGGATCGATAGGACGGCCGCCGACACGTCCTCGTCCTCGCGGCCGGTCAGGCGCGAACTCTTCTCGATGACGGTGATTTCAGAGCCGAAGCGGCGAAACATCTGCGCGAATTCAAGAGAGATGTAGCTGCCGCCGACGACGATAAGATGGCGCGGCAAAACATCGAGATCCATCATCGAGGAGTTGGTGAGGTAGTCGACGTCGTTGACGCCCGGCAGGTCGGGCACCGAGGCGCGGCCGCCGGTGTTGAGGAAGATCTTTTCGGCGGTCAGAAGGTCGCCGCCGACACGCACGGTGTTGGCGGATTCGAAGCGGGCGTGGCCGCGATAAAGCGTGCAGCCCTTCATGCCGGCGATCCACGTCTCCAGATTGCTGCGGGAGTCGTTTGTGACCTTGTCCTTGCGCGCCTTGATCCTCTTGTAGTCCACGCCGACAGGGCCTGAGAACGTCACGCCGTAGTCCGCGGCACGCCGCGCCAGATGCGCGGCATAGGCGCTGGCGACCATGGTCTTGGTCGGCATGCAGCCGGTGTTGACGCAGGTGCCGCCGACCAGCTTGCGCTCGATCAGCGCCACGCTCATGCCGGCTGACGTCAGCCGGCCGGCGAGAGGAGGGCCGGCCTGTCCGGCGCCGATGATGATGGCGTCGTATGTCTTGGCGTCTGAGGCTTGGGCAGTCATACCACCGCCGCCACGATCAGCAGGCCGCCGATGATCGCCACCGCGTCCTCGATGAGGGCGGCAGGCAAATCCTTGCCGAAGGCGGCGGCCAACCGGCCGCGCGCTTCGCCGCCGCCATAGGTGCCGATGACAGCACCGATGGCGCCGGCAATCAGGCCGCCAATGGTGGAACCGGCAGTGGCGCCGATCACCGCGCCGCTGAAGGCGCCAAGCAGGATGCGGGCGCCGAATTGCTGCGGAACCTTGCGGCTCGGCGTCGAGGGCAGCTGGTCGGTGACCAGTTCGACGATGGCAAGGATGGTGAAGATACCGACGGCGGCCCAATGGCCCATGAAACTTGCCCAGGTGCCGGCCACCGGCAGCCAGCCGAGATAGGCGCCCCAGGCGATCGCGCCCGGCGCGGTCATGGCGCGAAGACCGGCAATGACGCCGATCAGAAGTGCAAGCAAATAGAGCATGTCGATCCCCTCGAAAGCAGGCCCGGGACTGGCCCACGAGGGCAAGCTAGCATAGGTCCTACGTTTGACGAGAGTAGGCGATGGTGCTTCTTCCATCAGCGAGCATTGTACTTTGGTAACCAGTCGAACATGACGAAGGGACGGAGTCGCTGTGATGGCCGGAAGCGAACGCACAAGGATGATTGCAGGCGAATGGTACACCTGCATCGACGACGAACTGGAGGCGCTGCGGGCGATCGCGCGCGATGCGGTGTTCGAGCATAATACGATACGGCCCCAGCAACGCGGCAATATCGGCCCGGCGCTATTGGCGCTGCTCGGCAGCGCGGGCGCAGGCTCCCGCATCGAGGCGCCGTTCCACTGCGCCTACGGTTTCAACATCCATCTCGGCGACGGCGCCTTCCTCAATGCCGGCTGCACCATCCTCGATACCGCGCCGGTGCGTATCGGCAGGCGGACGCTTCTCGGCCCCAATGTGCAGATCTACTGCGCCGAGCACCACAAGGAGGCCGCTGGCCGTCAGTCGGGACTGGAGATTGCCAGGCCGGTCACCATCGGCGATGACGCCTGGATCGGCGGCAGCGCCATCATCCTCGGCGGCATCAGCATCGGCGATGGCGCCATAGTCGGCGCCGGCGCGGTGGTGACGCGCGACGTCCCTGACAACACCACGGTGGTCGGCAATCCGGCGCGGGCGGTCAAGCGGGGCTGAACTCGTCGTGGGCGGTCAGTATGAAGCCGTGCGTGCCATGCGCTCGTCCGGACCGGCTCGTCGCGAGAATTCACGCCGGTATTGGGCCGGTGACGTCTTGAGCCGTGCGGCGAAATGCTGGCGCAGCGAGGTGGCGCTGCCGAAGCCGGCTTCGAAGGCCACCATGTCCATCGATTTTTCCGTCGCCTCCAGCAGCCGTTGCGCCAGTTCGATGCGTTGGCCGGCCAACCATTCGCCAAAGCTGGTGCCGATCGATTTCTGGAAACGGCGGGTGAAAGTGCGCCGGGTCAGGCCCGCGGCCTCCGCGACGCGGTCGAGGTTGTGCGTTTGTCCGAGCGTTGCCCGCACCGTGTCGAGCGCCAGGGTGAAGCGGTCGGTGGCCGGGGTTTTCGCCAGCGGGCGCTCGATGAACTGCGCTTGCCCACCCTGCCGGTGCGGCGACAGCACGATGTGCCTGGCCAGCCGCAGCGCTACCTCTGCGCCATAGCGGGCGCGCACAATGTGCAGGCAGCAATCGAGCCCGGCGGCGACGCCGGCCGAGGTGACGATGTCGCCGTCGTCGACATAGAGCACGTCGGCGTCGACTTCGATGTCCGGGTATAATGTTTGCAGCCGGTCGGTGGAGGCCCAATGTGTCGTCGCACGCCGGCCCGCAAGCAGCCCGGCGGCGGCAATGGCGAAGGTGCCGAGACAGAGGCCGACGATCACCGCACCGCGCCGGTGCGCGTGGGTGAGCGCTGCCAGGAGCGGCGGCGGAAGTGGGGCCTCGAGATCCTTCCAGCTCGGAATGATGACGATGTCGGCATCGTCGAATGCGGAAAGGCCATACGGCACCGCGATGGTCAGCCCGGCATCGGTGTGGATCGCTCCATCGTCGAGCGCGCAGACGCGAAAGTCGAAACGCGGCAAGCCAAGCTTGGTGCGGTCGGTGCCGAACACCACGCACGGCACGGAGAGGTGGAACGGGCTGATGCCGTCAAAGGCGAGAACGGCAATGATCGGGTCGGCCATGCGTGTTTCCAGCAAGCGAAAAGCGAATTGTCCTAATTCTTTCGAATGATGTCAATCGGGCCACTTTGGCAGTCGGGCGATCCGCCTATTTTCGACCTATCCCATTCAAGCCCGAAGGAGAACACCATGTCCGCCAATATCACGCCGCGCCGCGCGCTCATCGTCATCGATGTCCAGAACGATTATGATGGCGGCAACCTCGCCATCCAGTATCCGCCGTTCCGCGACAGCGTCGTCAATGTCGCGCGCGCTATGGATGCCGCCGCTGCGGCCGGCGTGAAGGTGGTGGTCGTCAAGCAGATGGCGCCCGAGACCTCGCCAGTCTTCGCCAAGGGCAGCCATGGCGGCGAACTGCATCCCGAGATCGCCCGGCGAAGCCGCGATCACTATGTCGAGAAGTCACTGCCTAGCGCCTTTGCCGGCACCGACCTCGAGGCGTGGCTGCGCGCCAATACCATCGATACGATAACGGTGATCGGCTACATGACGCATAATTGCGACCTGTCGAGCATCATCCACGCCGCGCATGTCGGCTTTGCGGTCGAGTTCCTGTCCGACGCCACCGGTTCGCTGCCTTACGCCAACAGCGCCGGCTACGCCTCGGCCGAGGAGATCCACCGCGTGGTGTCCATCATCCTGCAGTCGCGCTTTGCGGCCGTGCTCAAGACCGCCGAATGGATCGATTGCCTGAAGACCGGTGCTTTGCCCGAACGCGACACGCCCTATGCGTCCAACCAGCGCGCGCTGGCGCGCAACGCTGCATAGGCAAATTGCCGCGAAGGAACAGGGGCGCCGCAGTCTGCGGCGCCCTTTGGCGTTCCTGATCACGAACACCGGGGCGTGGCCTCGTTTGGAAGTCTTTTCGGCTGGGCCCATTCACTTTCGGGATGATGAGCCGGCTAAACGCAAGAAACTCAGATCGGGCTCTATCTCAGGATGGGGAACTGGAGAACAGAGTGAAGTCTTTCACAGACGAAGGCCTCTCTCCGAGGAACGGTATATCTGGATCAAGGGGTGGGACGGGGTAGACTTCCCCGGGAGAAACAAGTGAAAGCGCGAATTGCACGAACTACAGTCGTTCTCGCCTTGGCTGGTGCCGCGGCACTCTTGCCATGGCCCGCTTTCGCCCAGGTCCCTCCGCACGCGCCGGGGACGATCTGCTTCACTCAATCCTTCTGGTGCTGGGCGCAGCCGCCCGGCCCGCCCGGATATCCGTGCGGGTGCCCGTCGCAATACGGCTATGTGCCGGGCTATCTAGGGTAGTCGTCAGGCGGGGGGATTTCACGATGACGACGACACCGGCCGACCCTCTCGTTTCTGGACTCATCGCGGACGCCAAGCTGGTCGCCAACTACGGCCGCTACGGTGTGTTCAAGGACAGTTCCCTGTTTGCGGCCATCGGCAATGCCGAAAAGCTCGACGATGCGACGGCCAGCCAGCCTGAGGTCGTCAATCTTCAGACGGTTTTCAACGATTGTTCCGGCACCGTGCCATTTGCCACCCTGGCGGCACTGCGATCGGGCTGGTCGCCCGGTGACATGTCGCGCAAGACCGCGCTGGCGACGTACTTTCTCGTGGCTCTTTCCGTGCTTTTCATGGTTGTAACCGGAAGATTGACGTACATTTACAACAAGGGAGTCGCGATAAACTCCGAACTCATAGAAATCGACAACAATGATTTCAGCGCACGGTTCGGACAGGCGATACGCCAGGTTTGGGCGACGAAGAAACAACTGAGCTCGGCATCGTCCGAGCAGGCTTCGACCACGGATCTGACGCTTCTGAAGGACGCCTATTACAATTCGGAAGATAGCCTTCACGCTCTCGACCAGCGCTTTTCCTCCCTGGTGAGAAGAGCGCAAGGGTTCATGACTGAGGACGCGCAATTCCCGATCTGGGGAATGCAATGGATGTACTGCAAATTTTATTCAACCTCCACGGCAGATGGCGTAGCGGCGGGCCAGGCTCAGTATTCCCAGCAAGGTGCCATAGACCAGTTCTGTGACCAGCCGCTGGGGGTGAGTAAATCCACGCCTCCAGACAAGCTCAAGGAGCTCCCCAATCAGCCGGATGCCTATTGCGCGCAGATAAACACCGAAAAGAAAAACCCGAACAATCTTGAAGGTACGTCTTCGGAAAAAGTGACGGACGTGAATGCCGATTTCGACGAGGCAACGCGCAGCCTGCAGTGCGACGGAGTGATCACGATCGCGCCGAACTCGATCTACACGCTGACCGCGCAGATAAAGACGCTGGACGAGGTTCTCAGCCCATATGCCTTGTGGATACTCCCGGCCTTCTACGGCGCGCTAGGAGCCATCATGTTTCACATGCGGATGATCCTCAATCCGCTGCTGCCCAATCCACCGCTGTCGCGGCTGATCCACAGGATCGCACTGGGGGCGCTGGCCGGCATGGTGCTTGCCTGGTTTGTAGCACCGGGCACCAAGCTTGGAGAGGAGGCTTCGGGAATAGGCTTCAGCCTCTTCACCTTCTCCTTCCTGTTTGGGTTCAGTCTGGATATCTTCTTCACCATTCTCGACCAGTTCGTCAGCATGTCGGTCGCCGGGATCAAGAAGTTCGGGTCCTCGACAGTGGCGTGAGAAGCCCGGCAAGCAAAAGGGCGCCGCATGGCTGCGGCGCCCTTGGTTGTCGAGACAAATCTCAGAACAGGCCTTCGATCTGGCCGGCCTCGTTGAGGAAGATTTTTTCCGAGGACGGCGCCTTGGGCAGGCCGGGCATGGTCATGACCTCGCCGCAGATGACGACGACGAAGCCGGCGCCCGCCGAAAGCCTGACCTCGCGCACCGGCACGGTGTGCCCGGTCGGCGCGCCGCGCAGGTTCGGGTCGGTCGAGAAGGAATATTGGGTCTTGGCCATGCAGACCGGCAGGTGCCCGTAGCCGGCCTGCTCCCAGGCATGCAGCTGGTCGCGCACCGACTTGTCGGCGATCGCCTCGTCGCCGCGATAGATGCGCTGGACGATGGTGTTGATCTTCTCGAACAGCGGCATTGCGTCGGGATAGAGCGGCGCGAACTGCGAGGCGCCGGATTCGGCGATCTCGACGACCTTGCGCGCCAACTCCTCAATGCCGGCAGAGCCATTGGCCCAATGCTTGCACAGGATCGCCTCGGCGCCGAGCGAGGCGACGAAATCCTTCATCGCCTGGATTTCCACCTCGGTATCGGTGGTGAAATGATTGATCGCCACGATCGCAGGCACGCCGAACTGTTTCACATTCTCGATGTGGCGGCCCAGATTGAGGCAGCCCTTCTTGACTGCCTCGATGTTTTCCTTGCCGAGGTCTTCCTTCTTGACGCCGCCATTCATCTTCATGGCGCGCACGGTGGCGACGATGACGGCAGCCGCCGGCTTCAAACCCGCCTTGCGGCACTTGATGTCGAAGAATTTTTCGGCTCCGAGGTCGGCGCCGAAGCCGGCTTCGGTGACGACGTAGTCGGCGAGCTTCAGCGCCGTGGTGGTGGCGACCACCGAGTTGCAGCCATGCGCGATGTTGGCGAACGGGCCGCCATGCACGAAGGCAGGGTTGTTCTCCAGCGTCTGCACCAGGTTTGGCTGCATGGCGTCCTTCAGCAGCACCGCCATGGCGCCGTCGGCCTTGAGGTCGCGGGCATAGACCGGCGTCTTGTCGCGGCGGTAGGCGACGATGATGTCGCCAAGGCGCTTTTCCAGATCCTTGAGGTCGGTGGAAAGGCACAGGATAGCCATGACTTCCGAGGCGACGGTGATGTCGAAGCCGGCCTCGCGCGGATAGCCGTTGGCGACGCCGCCGAGCGAGCAGATGATTTCGCGCAGCGCCCGGTCGTTCATGTCCATGACGCGGCGCCAGGCGACGCGGCGGGTGTCGATGCCGAGCTCATTGCCCCAGTAGATGTGGTTGTCGATCAGCGCCGACAGAAGGTTGTGCGCCGTGGTGATGGCGTGGAAGTCGCCGGTGAAGTGGAGGTTCATGTCCTCCATCGGCACGACCTGCGCGTAGCCGCCGCCGGCGGCACCGCCCTTGACGCCGAAATTCGGGCCGAGCGAAGCCTCGCGGATGCAGACGATCGCCTTCTTGCCGATGCGGTTCAGACCGTCACCAAGGCCGACGGTGGTGGTCGTCTTGCCTTCGCCGGCCGGCGTCGGGTTGATGGCGGTGACGAGGATCAGCTTGCCGTCCTTGTTGCCCTTCACCGATTTGATGAATTCGGCCGAAATCTTCGCCTTGTCGTGGCCGTAGGGCAAAAGGTGCTCGGTCGGGATGCCGATCTTGGCGCCGATCTCCTGGATCTGCTTTTTCTTGGCGCCGCGCGCGATCTCGATGTCGGACTTCACTTCGGCCATGACGGCTTTCCTTCGGATTGGACGGTGGAGGGGACGGGTTTGATCTCACTCGCAGGCATGTTGAACCCGGGCGCGGGCATGTTCTAACCCTGTCGCTCCCGCGGCGTCAACTTGCATGCAACTATGTTTCCTATGAAGAAAGTGTCTCTGCGGCCGGCCGACCTGTCGCCGGTTCTTCCTGGCTCCGTTGCCGCGCCGTATAGAAGCCAGAGGACGCGACGTTCCGCCGTCTCAAAACAGCCGCCCAATGCACGGAATGCGACAGAGGCGACGGCGCAAATTCGCCATCGCTCGCCGGGAAAGCTGTGAACGCTACTGAGTCAGGACGTTGCTGATCTCGACCATGTTGGAGCGCACGCGAAGCACGTAGAAACCCATCGTCGTCAGGTGCGTCGGCATGATCCAGCCATCCTCGCGGCCATTGGCGATGATGAAGGGCTGGATGCGCAGCGCCGAGACGAATTGCGCATCCATCGTGTCCCACAGATTGCCGAGATGCTTTTCCTTGATGACGTCCTCGAAGTCGGCCTGGGCGCCTTTCATCAGGCCGTAATAGGCATAGAGCTGGCCATAGGCGAACCAGAAGCGGTCATCGGCGCGGAAGTCGAACCAGCCATTGTTGTGGTTTTCGGCGCGCTCCTTGAGGATCGCGGAGGTGGAACCGATGTCGGAGGAGATGCGGTCGATATACTGCTTCAGATTGTCGGCGCGGGCATCGAACGTCGCCTGGCAGCTGCCGAGGCGGGCGTTGAAGGAGCGCAGCTTGGTGACGGCATCGCGATAATAGCTCGGCGTCGGCGTCTTGGGGCCGAACGGGTTGAGGCCGAAATACCAGGTCTCCTCGTCGAACTGCAGATTGCCGCGCGCATCCTGCAGGTCGCCGTCGATCTGCGATGTGGTGCGAACACGCCCGAGATTGTCGGCAAGCTCGGTGGCGGTGCGCCGCACCGCCTGGTTGATGCCGCGCTGGAACGAGGCCTTGTTGTCCATGAACGGCGTGTTGTCCCAGTCGATGCCGAACAGGCCGAGTTTGTAGAGGATCATCGACGAGATCCAGGCATTCTGGTTGACGTTGAAGTCCGTCAGGTCGGCCGCCACCTGGGCGATGCCCGAATTGCCGCAGGTCTTGGCGGTGTCGGTGCCTGCGCCGGCGGCGACCTGTTCGCCGGCGGAAATGTTGCGGTTCTCGAAGGTGTATTTGTCGACGTAGTTGGGATCGAACTTGTTCCACCACTGGGTGGCGTAGAAGAAATTGGCGTAGAGGCCGATCAACACCAGAAGCGCGAGGCCGACCACAGCCTTCAGGATCCAGCCGCGCTGCGTATACCAGCGCCCAGCCCAGAGGAACGGCCACAGGATCGCGCCGATGACGAGGCCGATGCCGCGGCCGATCCATTGGAAGATGCGGGTGAAGAAATTCACGATCGGATCAAGCATGGCTCTCGTTCACCCCTCAGTCAGTCAGGCCGTAAAGGCGCGTGCGAAACGCCACTTTGTCTTTCAAATATGTGGTTTTCAGAACGTCCACAACATGCGACCGCCAGGCGTCGCTGTAGCCGTCATAGTCCTTGTAGAAGCCCGGCTTGTTGAAGACGTAACGCGAGACAAAGTCCTGCGGCACGAAATCCGAGATCAGCTGGTTGGTCAGCCAGGCGTCGGGATGGTCGGGCTTGCCACGCACGACCAGGAAGCGCTGTTGCGGAAACACATCCTCGATCTTGAGATGGCCGAGCTGGGCGATCTCACGCTTGGCGGCGTTGAGAAAGGGGAAATTGCCGTCCTTGGTGATCAGATCGGCATGGCCATGGATCCAGGTCTGCAGCCAGACCTTGTCGACCTCGGTCAAATTGCGGTTCGGCTCTGTGTCGCGGATGAGAGCGCGCACCACCATCTCGGCGCGATGCTCGAGATAGCCCGAGCTTTCGACCCATGACGCACGGGGCAGTTCGATGCGGCCGGTGCTGGCCAGGAACTTGAACACCTTGTCGGCATCGTTGATCGAGAGATAGCTGACCTGCCAGGGCCGCGAACGGCGAAAGCCGGGGGCGGCCGGGTCGCCGATGACGGTGGTCATATCAGGATCGACGAAGACGTAGACGCCGCCGAAATGGCTGGTCCAGTAGGCGTTGTGGCGGAAGATCACCTGGTCGGGCACCAGCGCATTCTCACGGATATCGCCGCAGACCTTCGCCAGCTCCACCATACGGCTCAGCATGGTGTTGTCGCGCCAGGCATCGGGCTCCTGCTTCAGCCGGTCGACCAGCTTGCCGAGTTCGGCGGCCTTGCCCAGCACGTCCTCGGCCGAAAGCACCCTGAACTCGACCTGGCTGATCGACAGCAGATCCTCGATGTCGTTGACCAGGGGAACGGAATCCTCGATCTCCCCGTAGATGACATCCTTGATCGTCAGCGCATCGATGGCGCGCTGGTTCTTGGACATGAACTCGAACATCAGCTGCGAGGTGTTGGAAAAGGCGGTGTGCACCACCGGCAGATCGATCTGCGACGGCGTCAGGATGATGAAGCGGCGGTTGACCTCGTTGGGGTCGAGATAATCGTAATCGCCGCATTCCTCGGCCACTTCGGGCGAGAAGCCGGTGCGGTCGATCTGGAAGCTCTTCAGCTTGGTCGGTTTGAGGCCGAAGGCGACAAGCGCCTTGTTGTAACGCTGGATGAGGTGCGGCTCGTCGACGGTGAGCAAGCGGCCGTAGATCAGCTCATTGTCGCGGAGAAGGTCGGGCTTTTTGGCGTGGCTCATGCAGAACGTTCCGAGTGGCGTTGCCTGTTGTGGCGAAGCGCCAACGCTGACGCCTCCCTCTCCCCGTTCTGCACGGGGAGAGGGCAAGGGTGAGGGGTAGCGCTAGCATTCAAGGACATGTCTCCCCATGGCCTTTGGCGGCAATAAATCGAAGATCATTGGTCCGGATGTGCCGATCGAGGTGCTGTTCGATAGCTGCCAGTATGGTCGTAGCGATCTCTGGTCCACGCATGCGCCGCCCCTCACCCTTGCCCTCGCCCCGTGAAGGACGGGGAGAGGGGGGCGTCAGCGTTAGCGCCAAGCCTTTCAGCACCCGCGGGCAGCGAAGGAAGCTCACGCATTCCACAGCCCCTTCTTCTTCATCTCCTCCATCTCGCGCCCCGCCCGTTCGCGCAGGCGTGCGTCGCGCAGCAGCTTCTCCACCGCGGCGTCGTCGGATTTGTCGGAATAGCGGAACTCCGAGTCGGCGTAGCGGTTGATCTCCTGCATGACCATGTCCATCGAGAACGGCCCACGCAGTTCCTCGATCATGGCTTTCTTCTCGTCGTAGCCCTTGTGCATGAAGGCTTCCGGCTTCTCGAACCAGTCGTCGGGCAGCTCGATGTCCATGGCGCGCATCTTGATGGCGTCGGTGACGTTCTTGATGGCTCGGCCGGTGAAGCGCGGCTCGGCATCCTTGATCAGGTGCAGATAGGTGCCGATGTCGGCCATCGATTTCGGCGCGCCATTCTCCTTCATGTAGCGCTCATAGACCTTCATCAGCCCGTCTTCCTGAGGCTTCTCGTGCTCCTCGTAGGCTTCGGTCACCGCGCGCTGGATCTCCTGCGCGGCGTAGAGCTTGTGGTCGCCGAGTGGGATCTTGTGGTTCTTGCCGGCAAGCAGGACGAAGATGTCGATATAGTCGTCGCGGCTCTGTGGGCCGTCGACCAGCCAGCGGGCCCCGGCGCGCTGGCGCAGCGCATCGTCGACATTTTCGGGATAGTTGGAAAACATGCCGAACGAGCAATTGCCGCGCACCACCGTGCCGGCGCCGGCAAAGGCGTCCATCAAGACGCCGGTGATTTCCTGTTGGCCGGCCGAGGCGCGGTCGTCGGAGCGGCGGGCCGCCACCTGGTCGATGTCGTCGACGGTGCCGAAACCGATGACACGTGGGTTCAAGACATTGTTGATGAACTGGCGGCAATTCTGGCCGGATTTGCCTTGGTAGGACGAGATCTGGTCGACGCCGAAGTTCTCATAGGCGAAGGGATAGCCGGTAACCTGGCAATAATTGTTGACGAGGCCGGCGATCATCTGGATCAGCGTCGTCTTGCCGGTGCCCGGCGCGCCATCGCCGATGAAGGTGAAGAGGAAGCCGCCGAGCTCGACGAACGGGTTCAGCTCGCGCTCGAAATCATAGGCCATCAGCATCTTGGCGAGCTTAACCGACTGGTATTTGGCGATGTGGTTGCCGACGACCTCTTCGGGCTTCTTGAAGGTCATCACCAGCGGTTTCGAACGCTTGCCGGGCGCGACGTCGAAGCCGTCGAGGGTGAAATCGTCGGCGTCGATGCGGATGTGGGCGTTCTCGAACGGACCGATGCCGTCGAAGCGGCCTTTGCGGGCCAGCAGCCCATCAATGGCGACCCGTGCAAAAGCTCGCGCGCGCGTCGTCAGGTCGCCATCGTCCTTGGAGTCCGCAATCGCCTTGTCGAGACCGGCGACGATCGACTTCACCGCGTCCTGCGGCGTGTCGAACAGGAAGTCGGGTTCGGGGATATCGTTGGGCGCCTCGCCATCGCTGTCGATCAGCTGGAACAGATAGGAGGCAAGGCTGAAGGCCGAAACGTAAGCAGAGGCTGACAGAAGCTTCTTGAAGGTCGCCGCCTCATCGCCCTCAAGAGGCGCACGGGTGTTCTTGGCCTGGAGGCTTTCGAGGTCGGAGCCCTCGGCGAAGACGTCGGAGATGGCGAGCGCTATCGCCAGGCCGCGGCGGGCGCGGAACAGCAGCGTGTGCTGCGGGATGCTCATCAACTGGTCGTCGGGATGGATCGCGGCAACGGTCTTGGTAAGCTCGACCTCGCGGGTACGGCGCACCGAGCCGACCGAGACTGTCGAGACAAAGCGGCGATTGGTGCCGGCAAGTGCTGTGCCGGATTCGCGCGCAGGGTCTTCCAGAACCACGACGCGGGTGATGAAGCTCTGCGCCGTGGCGCGGTGCTTTTCGATTGCGGCTTCCGGGATGGTGGTCAGGCCGGTGTCCATCGTATCAATCCTCCTCGCGACTCACTCTTGTGCCTGCCCTCGCGTGAGCAAAATTGAAAACATCCCGTCAAAGGGTTCGTGATCGGGAAAGCGTTCGGCTTGAAAGATGGCCTCTCCCGGCCCTCCAAGCTTGAAACGGCAACGCTCAGTCCGTGCAAGACAATAAGCGACAGCCTGGTACTCAGTTAGGTCCGCTAACATCGCGCTAACGCAAATCTGATTCGGTTTTCCGTTGTTAGATGGCGGTCCGAATTCAACACGGTCTTCTGGCTCAAATGCATATCTTTTCATCAATCTTGGCCAGTGATATTCGATAAGTCTTTGTCTATTGTCGCAAAAGAACTGAATCACGATTTTTACATCGTAACTATATCTTGGTTGCCGACTCTGTCTTATTCCAACGATCGGACGGGATGAATTACGTGTTCGGACAGGTAATTTTTCGACCAGAATTAGCATGACGCCTCCGGATCGAATGTGACGGTATGCTTCATATTGATCCAATTCGTACCAATAGAAAGTACAGATCGTGTCACCGTCTGTATTTTCATCTTCAGACCGCGAAGTAACCGGTCTGTAGCCGAACCCGGAAAACCATTCGGATAAGCCGGAAATTTGTTGAAGAACAAAAAACGCGGCAAGCGCCGGGTCTGCAACATCGATGTAATTGAAAGCTTCAAGCTTCCGCACCCCATCCGGTAATCCTCGATGACGCCACCGACTTTCAACGTGAACCCGGTGTCCGAGAATGCGCTCAAGGTTACGCAATGGTCGGGCGGTCAGTTTGTGTTTCTTGTAAGCACCGATATGCATATCGACATCCCACCAAGCGAGAACCCGGTAGGGCGATTCATTACTGCGGGAAGCAAGGTTATCCGTTTCGATCACAATCGCCTTCTGCCCCTGACCGCGCCCCGGAGATTGTCAGGCCCACCAAAAATGCCACCTCACACATCGCTGATCACCTGTCCGTTGGACAGAATATGGACCTTGTAGCCGGAAAAGATCTTTTGAGCTTCGCCGGCGGCGTAGAGTGCTTGATAGGCTTCGTGCGGGATCAGGGCGTGGTTCTCGTAGCTCGACACACCCTGGCGCGCGGCTTCGAGATCGTCGGTGTTGATAAAGAATTCCTGCGTCGTCTTCTCGCTCGAAAACAGCCCCTTGCGGCCGGGCTTCTCGCCCTTGGAGTAGACCTCCTGGATTGTCCAGGTGAGCAGCCAGGCATTTTCCGGCTTGCGCACCTTGGCAAGCACCTCGGTCACGGTCGAATTGTTGTCGGTAATGCCTGCGGAATAAAAGGGGCCGAGCACGACGCGGCGCAGCTGCTTAGGGTGCAGCGGCTCGAAATCCTTGTCGAGATTGACCGCAATCGTTGCGGGCGAAAGCGTGTAGGCGGAATTCTTCTCGGTGAAATCGTCGAAGCGATGGGCGAGTTCGGGGTTGAGCAGGCCGTCCACCGGCAGCGGGATGTCGACCCGTTCATTGAGCTTGCCGTTGCTGTCAACGAGCTGCCGGATCATGCTTTCGGAGGAATCCTCCACCGTCACCATGTAGACCAGCGGCAGGTTGGCGCTGCCGTCGAAGCTCGCCCAGTGCACGAGGTAATAGGGGCGCCCGGTCTTTGGATTGACCGAGACCTTGGCCGTCTGCGCCAGCGAGAACGGGCCAAAAGTCTGTTCGCTCTTGACGTCCTCGAGATAGAGCCGCTCGGCCATCGACTTCTGCAGCGCTTCGGGGAATTCCTTGTGGCGCAGGATGAAGTCGGCCATTTCCTCGCGCAATTCGCCGGCCAGCGGAATGTTGGCCAGCCGCGCCTCGGCCTGGCGGCGGTCGTTTTCCAGTTCGAGCAGGTTCTGGAAGACGGGATAGCCGCTGTCGGCGCGCGAAATGCGGAACGTGTCCATGAAGCCGAGCCGGTTGCGCCAGCAGGAAAACGATTTGTCCAGCCGGGCAATGTATTCGGCGACAATCTTGGCGACGATGCCGTGCCGGTAAAGCGGCGAGCGGTCGTCGCGCATGAACACTTCGAGGCCGCTGAGTGCCGCCGTGATGGCGGAAAAATAGCGCGCCGCCGCTTCGTTTTCGGGAGTCATGCCGGTGTGCCCGCGTGCAGCCGCTCCTTACGACTGCACGTAGTTGGCCGAATTGTGCTTCTTCATCACGTCGTCGAAACGGCGGGCGAAGGCGTCGTCGGCGAGCTTCTTGCGGCGCTGGATGTCGGAGCTGGCGACCATGTTCTTCTCGTGCATTTCGAGGAGATCGCCGATGTGCTTTTGCGAGGCGGCGCCAATGCCGGCCATGGTCTCTTCGGCGGTGTTGTCAACCTGGCTGCCCAGCGTGTTGATCTTGTGGGCGACATCCTGCTGGGCGGCGGTCTTCAAGGAATCTTCCAGTGCCTTGTAGAGCACGATGCGCTGCTCGGTATCGATGGTCAGCTTGTTGATCAGCGTCGACTGCGCTGCGATCTGATTGTTGAGCGAATTGACGAAGGTCTGGAACATCGAGGTGTAGCGTTCCAGCGTCTGGCTTTCGGCCAGAAGCTCCTGCTCCTTGGCCTGCTTTTCATTGTATTCGGTCGCCAGTTTCGAGCGCTCGCCCTCAAGCTGCGTGCGCTCCTTCTGACTGGTAGAAGCGGCGATCTTGTTTTCGATGTCGAGCAGCAGCGGATTGACCTCCTCGATGCGCTTCTGCACCGCCTCGAGGTTGGTCATGGTGACCTTGCGGCGCTCGATCACCTGCGACAGGCTGTTTTCCGAGGTCTTGTAGCGCTGGTCGAGGACCTCTTTCTGCGCTTTCAGGATGCCGACGATGGTGTCGGACTTGACCAGAAGCTCCTGCAGATTGCCGGCCAGCGACATGTTGCGGACGCGGTCGGTGCGCATGCGCTGCTTGCGTTGCGCCGAGAAGACGCCGACGAAGCTTTCCCAGCCGGTGTAGTTCTTCATGCTCTCGAATTCGGTGCCGAAGACGTTGGTGGCGTCTTCCAGGCCGATGATCAGGTCGGCAATGTTGCCTTCCATCACCTTCTGCTGCTTCAGCACGTCCTCGATGCGGGCATTCTCGATGTCGAAATTGGCGTCGCCGATCTTCTTGTCGGCGGTGGCCAGCGTATCAAGCACCGTGCCCGACTGCTCGATCTTGGAGCGCATGTCCTGCACGACCTGCCTGGTCTTGGCAATTTCGGCATCGAAATTCTGCAATGTCGCCATAGGGGCCTCCCGCTTCGGCTTCCGGTCGCTGGCTGCGAACAGCGGCGAATATATGTGGGGTATCAGGGGATTGAAAGACGCAAGACAAGACCCGCCCCGAAAACAAAAAAATGCCTGGTCGTCTTGAAAGGCAATGAAGGCGGGGTCATGGCGTGATTAACCAGCCGGCCAAGTATTGTTCAATTGTCATTGAACTTTGACGGCTGCGAAGAAGTCGATCTCGGACAGTGTGGGTGTGCTGAATTCGACAGAGGGCTCAATGAGTTGCAAGTGCGAGACAGCTGGCGGAAGCCGTCGCCATCACGCTACGCATCGCGCTGTTCAAGGCTTCGGATCGGCCTTCAGATAGGCGATGACGTTGGCGATGTCCTCGTCGCTGCTCAGGCCGGAGAAGCCCATCCTGTTGCCGGGTACTTTCAGCTTGGGAGCGCCGAGATAGGCTTTGAGGTTGGCTTCGTCCCAAACGAGGCCGGCCGCGCCGGCGTCCTTCATGGCCTGCGAATAGTTGAAGTTCTGGGCGGTGCCGGCGGTGCGGCCGACGATACCGAGGAGATGCGGGCCGACCTTGTCGCGGTCGCTTGCCGCCTCGTGACAGGCCATGCAGCGGTAGAACACTTTCTTGCCAAGTGCTGCATCGCCGTCGGCCAGCGCGGCGAGGATACCGGCCAAGTAAATGACAAGGCCTGATGAAATGGCTCGAAGCATGGCGGTTCCCGGCTGGCTCTGGCTGAGGGCAAAATAGGCTGCAGGCCTTAACAAACGCCGTATGCCGGTGGATAGCAGCCGGGCTCAATCCGTGCGCGGGATCGCCGCGACCGCCTGCTTGACCTGCTTTTCAATCGCCGCCGACGAATGATTGTCGCGCACGAAAGCGCGGCCGATCTCCGCCATCTCGGCGGCCGCTTGCGGGCGTGTCGCGAGATCGATGATTTTCAATGCCAACTTGCCGGCATCGTCGCTGGACAGGAAATGCCTGCCCGCCTGCAGGCCAAGCCCTTCGACGGCCTTTTCGGTGGCGGCGACGACAAGGCCCGCCGCCATCGCCTCCAGCACCTTGATGCGGGTTCCGCCGCCGAAGCGCAGCGGGATCGGCGCATAGCCGGCACGCCCAAGCAATTCCGGCAGATGCGGTGGGTTCTCGATCAACCGCAGACCATGCCTGGTGCATAGACCGCGCACGACATCGCGCGGGTTTCTGCCGGCGACGGTGATCGACCAGGGCCGGCCGGAGGCGGCGAGGCGCGGCGCCATCGCGCGGCCTATCTGCTTGACGGCGTCGATGTTTGGGAAGTAGCCGAGATGCCCGATGAAGCACAGGCTGAGCTCACTGAAGCGCTCGGCAGCAATCGGCAGGGAAAGCACGCTCTCGTCTGGAATGGGGTTGGCGACGAACCTGACGTCGTTGACGGGGCCGAGAGCGGACAGAAGCGCTTCGTCGGCCCGCGAACAAACCCAGACCTGTTCGGCCAGGGCAGCCGCACACCTGTCGGCTTCGCGCGCCTCTGCCTTCCTTCGCCTGTTTTGGCGCCAGTCTCGAATTTGCTGCCACAGCGTCAGGCCGGCGATCCGGTCGGACACCGTCCGGGAATCAATGTTGTGCTGGTCAAGGACGGTGCGCGCGCGATGCTTCGGCGCCAGCGTCAGCAGCTGCGAAAGCACGATCTCCTCGATCACCACGAGATCGGGCGCGAATTCCCTCCAGATGGCGTCGGCTTCGGCCAGCTCGTCGTCCGGCATCATATGCACGGTCGGGTGCGGGCTGCGCCTGCCCCAGGGCGCCCTGCCGCGCGCTGCCTCGATGATCCGGTGACGGATGTTCGGCGGTGTGGAGGGTGCCGGGGCGCCAGTCAGGCTTACCGTCAGGACCTCGCCCATCGATGCCAGGGCGCGTGCATTGGCGGCGTTCCGGATCTCTCCGCCGGAGACCGGCGGAAACGGGCAATCAACTGTGAACTGCAGAATTTTCATGTTGTCCCGGCCGTTCAGCCTCTGGTGAAGCCAATGAAATCGTCGGGCGCGGCGCGGCCCATTTCCTCTTCCCAGTGGCGGCGGCAGAGCGAGATATAGACGTCCTTGCCGATCGCCACCTGTTCGCCTTGTCTGGCCACCTTGCCGTCAGCGCCGAGACGCACGACCATCGTCGCCTTGCGGCCGCAGCGGCAGATGGTGCGCACTTCGCGCAGATCGTCTGCGATGGCCAGAAGCGCTCGCGAACCGGAAAACAGATTGCCCTGGAAATCGGTGCGCAGGCCGTAGCACATCACCGGGATGTTCAGCCGGTCGGCGATACGGGCGAGCTGCCAGACCTGCTCTTCCTCGAGAAATTGCGCCTCGTCGACAAAGATGCAATGCACCGTCGTATGTTCGTGATGCTCGGCGACGCGAGCGTAGAGATCGTCGCCGTCGCGGAACATCTCGGCCTCCGTCTCCAGGCCGATGCGCGACGAGATCAGCCCGGTGTCGCCCTTTCTGTAGTGGCCGGCGACGAACAGCATCGTCGTCATACCGCGTTCGCGATAATTGTAGGACGCCTGCAGCAGCATTGTCGTTTTGCCGGCATTCATCGTCGCATAGTGGAAGTAGAGCTTGGCCATGCCGTCCTTTTAAGCCGAGTTGGCGCGGCGCGGGGAGAGGGCACCGCTGCATTTGATGGGAAAAGCCGTCTGCAATCGAAAAAGCGGCGGGCGTGTCGCTGTTTGGCCAGTCCGCGCCGTTGATCGTGATTGTCTTAGCGCTTGAAACCACACCAGAATGGTGTTTGGCTGACGAAACAAGGCGGGCAGAGAAACCGTAACTACGCTTCGCCAAAGAATCACAATGGGAGACTGCCAATGTCGCGTATGAACACCTTCGTCGCCGGCCTCGGCCTGGCGACTTTTCTGTCCACGAGCGCTGCACTTGCCGGCGATCCGGAGAGCTGCAAGGCGGTGCGCCTTTCCGATGTCGGCTGGACCGACATCCAGGCAACCACCGGCGTCGCTTCGGTGCTGCTCACCGCGCTCGGCTACGAGCCGCAGACGATCCAGCTATCGGTACCGGTGACCATGGCGTCGCTGAAAAACAAGGATCTCGACGTCTTCCTCGGCAACTGGATGCCGTCGATGACCAACGACATCAAGGACTACACCGCCGATGGTTCGGTCGAGACGATCGGCACCAACCTGACCGGCGCCGGCTACGGCATCGTCGTACCGACCTATGTCGCGGAGGCCGGCGTCAAGTCGCTGACCGACATCGGCAAGTTCAAGGACAAGTTCAACGGCAAGATTTACGGCATCGAGGCGGGCAATGACGGCAACCGCATCATCCTCGACATGATCAAGAACCCGAAGGACAATCTCGAAGGCTTCGAGCTGGTCGAGTCCTCGGAAGCCGGCATGCTGACGCAGGCCGAGCAGTCGATCAAGAACAATGAGTGGATCGCGTTCCTCGGCTGGACGCCGCATCCGGTGATGGGCGCCATGAAGCTCACCTATCTCGACGGCATGGGCGACAGCGGCTTCGGCGCCGCCACCGTCTACACCAATGTGCGCAAGGGCTACACCACCGAATGCCCGAATGCCGGCAAGTTCATCGCCAACCTGAAGTTCAACCTGGACATGGAAGGCGAGATGATGGACGCGATCCTGAAGGGCGGCGACGCCAACACGGTCGCAGCCGACTGGCTGAAGAAGCACCCTGACGCGGTTGCGCCGTGGATTGCCGGCGTCACCACCTTCGATGGCGGCGATGCGGCAGCGGCGGTCAAGACCGCGCTCGGAAGCTGAGCCGACTAATTCGGCCAAGCCGAACCAGGAAGGGCAGCCAATCTAGAAAAGGCTGCCCTTTTTCATATCCTGTGAGAAGATGACCTAATGAGAGCGGAGGCCGGAAGCAGGCGGTCTCTCGCATGAGAGGGGCGATATGGATCCGATTTCGAAATTCATGGTCGATCACAAGATACCGATCGGCGCCTGGGGAAAGGCGTTCTTCGGTTTCCTCACCGACAATTTCGACACCGTGTTCAGGGCCTTCTCGAATGGCCTCAATTTCCTGCTCGACGGGCTGGTTGGCATCCTTTTGATGGTGCCGCCGGTGCTGCTGGCGCTGATCATCGCCATCATCGCCTGGCTGCTGCAGCGCTCGCGCCCGCTGGCCATAGGCGTCTTTCTCGGCCTGATCTTCATCATCAACCAGAACCTCTGGAAGCAGACGGTGCAGACGCTGGTGCTGGTCGTGGCCGCCGCCGCCATGGCGATGGCCATCGGCGTGCCGCTCGGCATCTGGGCCGCGCACAAGCCGAAGGTCTACCGCATCATGCTGCCGGTGCTCGACCTGATGCAAACGCTGCCGACCTTCGTCTACCTGATCCCGGTTCTGACCCTGTTCGGTCTCGGCAACGCGCCCGGCCTCATCGTCACCATCATCTTTGTCATCCCGACCGCGGTCCGGCTCACCCATCTCGGCGTCGTCTCGGTGCCGAAGTCGATCATCGAGGCCGGCGAGGCGTTCGGCGCCACCAAGCAGCAGCTGCTGTGGAAGGTCGAGCTGCCCTCGGCCTTGCCGACCATCATGGCCGGGCTGACGCAATCGATCATGCTGTCGCTGTCGATGGTGGTGTTTGCAGCACTGATCGGCGCCGGCGGCCTCGGCACTGAAATCAACCGCGCGCTCGGCTCGCGCCGCATCGATCTCGGGCTCGAGGCGGGCCTGGCGATTGTCGTACTCGCCATCGTGCTCGACCGGATGACGCGTATCGGCGTTGGAGGCAAGAAATGACCGTCGCCGTCGATTTCAAAAATGTCGATATCGTCTTCGGCTCCGACCAGGCGGGTTCGCTGGCTCTGATCGACGGCGGCGCCACGCGCGCCGAAATCCTTGAAAAGACCGGCAATGTGCTGGGTTGCGCCGGCGCCAGCCTGACCGTGCATGAGGGCGAAATCTCGGTGCTGATGGGCCTGTCCGGCTCCGGCAAGTCGACGCTGCTGCGGGCGGTCAACCGGCTCAACGTGGTGTCGCGCGGCCAGGTGCTGGTCAAGGACGGCGACAATATCGTCGATGTCGTGACCTGCGATCAGGCGACGCTGCGGCGGCTGCGGCAGAAGCAGGTGGCGATGGTGTTCCAGCAGTTCGGCCTGCTGCCTTGGCGTACGGTGGAGGAGAATGTCGGCCTCGGCCTCGAACTCGCCGGCGTGCCGGAGCAAGAGCGCAAGGAGCGCGTGCAACGCCAGCTGAAACTGGTCAATCTCGACCAGTGGTCGAAGAAATACGCGCATGAGCTGTCCGGCGGCATGCAGCAGCGCGTCGGCCTGGCCCGTGCCTTCGCCACCGAGGCGCCGATCCTGCTGATGGACGAGCCGTTCTCGGCGCTCGATCCGCTGATCCGCACCAAGCTGCAGGACGAATTGCTGCAGCTGCAGGCGGAGCTGAAGAAGACCATCATCTTCGTCAGCCATGATCTGGAAGAGGCGCTGAAGATCGGCACCCACATCACCATCATGGAGGGCGGTCGCATCGTGCAGACCGGGGCGCCGGAAGACATCGTGCTCAAGCCCGCCAATGACTATGTCCGCGACTTCATCGCCAATGTGAATCCGTTGTCCGTGCTGACCGCCTGGAACGTCATGCGCGACAGCCGCGACCTCGAGCACGGCGATAATGGCTGGGTGTGGCTCGACCGGCGCAAGACGACGCGCTTTAAGATCGACGAGCACGGGCTGGTGGCGGCGGCGGAACGCGACGGCAAACCGGCGGTATGGGTTTCATGCGCCGATGTCGAGGCGCAGCCGGAGGAGACGGCGCAGGTGTTCTGGGCCAACCCCGGCACGTCGCTGAAGACGGTGATGCTGGCCATGCACCGCTCGCAGACGGCACCCGTGGCGCTGTTCGACGACCAGTCGCGCTTTGTCGGCGCGATCGGGATACGCGATGTGCTGAGCGCGGTGTTGCGGCGCTAGATCATGATGAGATTTGGTTGAAATCTCATCATGATCTAACCCTTTGTTGGAGCATGATCTTTTCCAAAAACCGGTACCCACTTTTTGGGATCATGCTCTAAGCCAGCCCGATGCGCGTGGCGCCGAGCTTGAACAGGGCTGTGGCATCCCGGTCGAAGCGGAAGGTGTCGATGAAGTCGTCGGCTCGGTAACCCGGAAGCGTCTTGCGGATGGCGGCGGCGAAGTTTTTCGCCTCGTCCAGCCGCCCAGCCAACGCCAGGCAGTGGGCGGCGATCGACAGGATGATGACATGTGCGTTGGGGCGGGCGGCCGCCTTCAGCGCCCATTCGGCCGCCTCGTCGAACTGGCCGAGGCGGACATGCGCCATGGCGCGTGCGCCCAGCATGCCGAACAGCATCGGGTCGAACGGCGACAGATGGCGCGAATGATCCGACGATCCGATCGCCGCGTGCGGGTCGCCCGACTGCGAATGCACGAAGGACAGCGCATAGTGGCCAAGCGCGAAGTTCGGGCTGAGGTCGACGGCTCTTTGCAGTTCGAGCACGGACGCGTCACCCTCGCCGCGCAGCCACAGCGCCCGGCCCATCGCCCAGTGCGCGGCGGGATTATGATCGTCGACCAAAAGGCTCTGGCCGGCCGCCTCAAAGGCAAGCACGCTGTCCTGGTCGCGGTCGCCCCAGCGCTGGAAGGCGCTCTGCCAATGGGTGAAGGAGAGGCCGGCATAGGCGCGGGTGAAGGTCGGATCCTGCCTGACAGCAATGTCGAAGAAATGCCGTGCGAGGTCGTTCTCGCTGCGGGTGAAGCGATACATGTGCCAGAGTCCTCGATGGTAGGCCTCCCAGGCATTGAGCGAATTGGGCGCCTTCAGCATGGCGCGGTTGCGCTCGACCATCTCTATCTCGGATGAGATAGAGGCCACGATGCTGTTGCCGATATCGTCGAGGACAATGAAGATGTCCTCGGCCTTGCGCTCGAAGGTCTCGGCCCAGACGATCCTGGCCGTGCGAACCTCGACAAGCTCGACAGTGACGATCAGGCGACCCGTCGCGCTGCGCACCGTGCCGGTGGCGACATAGTCGACATTCAGCCTTCGGCCGGCATCTTCCGGCGCGATGTTCCTTTCCGCCAGGGCAAAGACCGAGCCCCGGGCGATGACAAAGAAGTCCCTGAGCTTGGCGAGGCGGGTAATGATGTCGTGGGTCAAGCCATCGGCCAGCCCGCCACGAACGCCGCTACCGGCGTCTTCGGCAAATGGCATCACGGCCAGCGAAGCCTTGTGCGGCGTCGCGGCTTCTGAACCGGCAGGCATGACTGACGCCTGGTTCGGCCCGGGCGGAGCTGCCGGTTGTGCCGGCAAAATCGCGCAGGGCCGTTCGCTGCGGATGGACAGCCACGCCTCGCGCACCGGGCCGAAATCCAGCTCTTCCGACTGGAACAACTGCGCCGCAGCGGCAAGATGGTCTTCGCAGGCGCCGAACTGGCCGCGCCGCGCCAGCCTCACCAGGAGTGCGACATGGGCGCTGCTGTCGAACGGGGTCAATTCCAGCCATTTTTCGAGATGGGCGGAGACGTCTTCGGAATCGGCCGGCAGCGTCTTGACCAGATGTTCCAGTATAGCAGCTTGGCAGGAACCGAAACGGCGGCGCTGCGCGGTCAGCCAGCTGTTGAAGAGAGGGCTGCGGTCGATCTCCAGCCCTTCGAGGAAGTCGCCGACGAACAGGTCGGAGAGCAACTGCAGTCGCGTCGGCTCGAGCGTTTCGATGCCTGCGGCAGCCGCCGCCGCGACATCCAGAACGTCGACTGAGATGCCGTCGAGATCGAGCGCGATCGTATCGCCCGATGTTTCGATCCTGCGGCGGCCCGGTTCGTCGAGCGCGGCCCGCAGCTTGCTCAGGCACCAGCGCAGCTCACCCCTGGGATCATTTGGAACATCCCACAGCAACTCGCAGAGCTTGCCACGTCCGACCGGATGGGGCGCCAGCGCCAGATAGCCCAGCAGCGCGCGCAGCTTGCGCGATGCCGGCAAGACCACCGGGACGCCGTCGCGCGCAATTGTCGGCGGCCCAAACAGGCGCACGACAACACCTTGATGGCTGCTCGCCAGGCTCGATTCCACGCCAGATACCACGCCTGCTCCCACGCTGACCTGCCGGCCCCTGCTTTACCACCGAGCACGACAAAGTGCACCCGGCTCGCAAAATTTGTGCGCCGAATGTGGTGTTTACCACACTGCCGCACGTCAAGGACCTGTAGTGCGGCAAGGTGTCGAAATCTCGCCGCCCAAACCGCCGGTGTGTAACCGGCCCGTGAGCAAGAACCAGGAGTCTACCATGTTGCATCAGCAGAAAATCAGAACCACGGCCGGCCGCGGCCGCCTGTTCGACAGCATCCTCGACACCATCGGCGACACGCCGGTCATCCGCGTCAATAATCTCGGACCGGCGCACGCCACCATCTACGTCAAGGCCGAGTTCTTCAATCCGGCGGCGTCGGTGAAGGACCGGCTGGCGCTCAACATCATCGAGGAAGGTGAACGCACCGGCGCGCTCAAGCCGGGACAGACCATCGTCGAGGCGACCAGCGGCAACACGGGCATCGGTCTTGCCATGGTCTGTGCGCAGAAGGGCTACAAGCTGGTGGTGACGATGGCCGACAGTTTCTCGGTCGAGCGCCGCAAGCTGATGCGGATGCTGGGCGCCAAGGTGGTGCTGACGCCGCGCGCCGAGAAAGGCTTCGGCATGTACAAGAAGGCGGTGGAACTGGCCGAAGCGAATGGCTGGTTCCTGGCGCGCCAGTTCGAGACCAAGGCCAACGCCGACATTCATGAAGCAACCACGGGACGCGAGATCGTCAACGATTTCGCGGGCTCGCGGCTCGACTATTTCGTCACCGGCTACGGCACCGGCGGCACCGTCGCCGGCGTGGCGCGGGTGCTGCGCCGCGAGCGGCCTGAGACCCGGATCGTGCTCACCGAACCGGCCAATGCGCAGCTTGTCGGCAGCGGCAAGCCGCAGATGCGTGGCGCCGGCGGAGCGCCGGCCGCCAGCCATCCGGCTTTCGAACCGCACCCGATCCAGGGCTGGACGCCGGATTTCATCCCGCACGTCCTGCAGGAGGCCATCGATGGCAACTTCTATGACGAGGTGATGCCGATCGCCGGGCCGGAGGGCATGAAATGGGCCAAGGCGCTAGCGCAGCAGGAAGGCATCTTCACCGGCATTTCCGGCGGTTCGGCTTTTGCCGTGGCGCGCCAGATCGCCGGCACGGCACCGGCCGGATCGGTGATCCTGTGCATGCTTCCCGATACCGGTGAACGCTACATGACCACGCCTTTGTTCGACGGCATCGAGGCCGAGATGAATGCGGAAGAGCTTGCTCTCTCGCGCTCGACGCCCGGTTGCCAGTTCCCGGCATGATGACGCGGGAGCAAATTGCATGGACGCGATGCCTGGACGCTCGGCTACCAGTGCCGAGGAAACGCTTGACCCCTCGGACTGGGCCGATGTGCAAAGCCTGTCGCATCGGATCGTTGACGATGCCGTCGCTTACCTGCGCGATGTCAGGCAACGGCCGGTGTGGCAGGAGATGCCTGGAGATGTGAGGGATTTCTTCACCGCCTCGCTGCCGCAATCGCCGACCCCGCTTGCCGACATCTATGGCGATGTCGTGGACAAGGTGATGCCCTATCCGATGGGCAACATCCATCCGCGCTTCTGGTCCTGGTATATGGGGTCGAGCAATTTTACCGGCGCGATCGGCGATTTCCTGGCGGCAATCCAGGGCTCCAATCTCGGCGGCGGCAACCATGCCGCCGCCCTGATGGACGGCCAGGTGGTCGACTGGTGCAAGCAGATGATGGGCATGCCGGCTTCGGCCAGCGGTACGCTGGTCAGCGGCGGCTCGATGGCCAACATCATCGGGCTCACCGTGGCGCGCAACACCAAGGCCGGCATCGACGTGCGCGAGCACGGCGTTGGAGCAATCGAAAAGCCTTTGCGTTTCTATGGCTCGGACCAGGTCCATTCCTGTCACCGCAAGGGGATGGAAGCGCTCGGTCTCGGCAACAAGGCGCTGCGCCGCATTGCCAGCGACGCCGGCCTGCGCATCGACATTGAAGGTTTGAGGACTGCGATATCGGAAGATCGCGCGGCCGGGTTCAAGCCGGCCTGCATCATCGGCAACGCCGGCACTGTCAACACCGGCGCCATCGACGATCTGCAGGCGCTGGCCAAGCTGGCGCATGAGGAGGACCTCTGGTTCCATGTCGACGGCTGCATCGGCGCGCTGATCGCGATCGCGCCTGAGAATGCACATCGCGTCGCCGGCATCGAATGGGCCGATTCCATCGCGCTCGATCCGCACAAATGGCTGCATGCGCCGTTCGAGGCAGGCTGCGCGTTGGTCAGGGATGCCTCGGCGCATCGCAAGACCTTCGCGGTGACGCCGGAATATCTGGAATCGACACCGCGCGGGTTGGCCTCCGGCCAATGGCTGCACGACTATGGCCTGCAGACGACACGTGGCTTCAAGGCACTCAAAGTGTGGATGGCGTTGCGAGAACACGGCGTCGAAAAATTCGGCCGCCTGATCGACCAGAACATTGCGCAGGGGCAGTATCTCTCAGGGCTGATCGCGGCCGAACCAGCGCTCGAACTGACGGCGCCGACCAGCATCAACATCGTCTGCTTCCGCTATCGCGCGGATGGTCTCGATGGCGAGCGCGCGAAAGCGCTCAACACCGAGATCATGCTGAGGCTGCAGGAAGACGGAACCGCCGCCATTTCCGATACCACGGTGCAAGGCCGGCATTGCCTCAGGGTGGCGATCAACAACCACCGGACCCGGCGCGAGGATCTCGACCTTCTCGTCGCCGAAACGGTCCGCCTGGTCAACGAGATCGCTTCTGCCTGACCGGCCATGGGGTAGTTCTCAGCCGCTGGCGGCCTCCTTTAAATCGCCCTCCGTAGCGGGAAACGTCACGCCGGGAAGGTAAAATGTGATCGGCCGGATTTCGTAGACTGCCGAGGGATTCACGCGGCGCAAGTCGCGCGCAGCCGCAATCGCCGCCTCCTGCGTGGCGCAGTCGAGGACATAAAGACCCAGCAATTGTTCCTTGGTCTCGGCAAACGGCCCGTCGATGACGATGCCTTCGCCCGGACCGCGCAGCGTCACGGCGTCGGCGGTCGCGCCCAGTCTTGCCGCCGGCCCGAGCTTGCCTTCGCGGGTCAGCCTGGCGTTGACTTCGAGCAGGTCGTGCATCAGCGCCGCATCCTGCTGCGGCGTCAGGGACTGGATGGTCTGTTCGACGTGATAGGCCAGGATGGCGTAAAACATGCGGCGATCTCCTCCTGTTCGAGCGGCTGCACTATTGCAAGGTTGGGTTGGCTGATCCACCCCCGGTGCCCATCGAGACGCTAGTCTGCTGCCTCATGCCGCCAGCGGCAGGCTGAGCTCCGTCAGCAGGCCGCCGCGGGGACGGTTGGACAGGTTGACATCGCCGCCGGCGGCACGCGCAATGTTGCGGGCAATGGTCAGGCCGAGGCCGAGACCGCCGGTCTGGCGGTTGCGCGATTGCTCCAGCCGCACGAAGGAACCGAACACCTGGTCGAGCTGCGCCTGCGGTATGCCCGGCCCCTCGTCGCGGATGACCAGCGTGACCGTGCCGTCCGACTGCCGCAGGCTGACATGGGCTTTCTTGCCGTAGGTCACGGCATTCTGGACCAGATTGTTGACGCAGCGCTTCAGCGCCACCGGTCGCGCGATGCAGATCATGCCACGCGGCCTGGCGCCGTCATGGTCGAACGTGACGTCCTCGAAACTGTCGGCGATCGATTCCACCAGCGACCAGAAATCGATCCGCTCGCTCTTCTCCTCGGTGACTTCGAAGGTGGCGAAGTCGATGACGGAGCTGGCGATGCTCTCGATGTCGGCGAGGTCGTGGGCCAGCGCCTCGCGGGCCGTCGATCTGCGCAACAGTTCGAGGCGCAGCCGCATGCGGGTCAGCGGCGTGCGCAGATCGTGGGCGAGCGCGGCGGCCAGATGTTCGCGGTCCTCGACATAGTCGCGCAGCCGGACCTGCATGGCGTTGACGGCTTTGGCCGCGGCGCGGATTTCGCGGCTGCCGGTCTCGGCGATCGGCGGGCTCTTCAGGTCCGTGCCGATCCGGTTGACCGCCGTTTCCATCATCCGATAGGGCGCTGTCAGCCGGCGCAGCGACCAGATCGACATGATCACCACCAAGGCCGCGATCAGCGAATAGAGCGGCAGGCTGTCGAAGCTCAATATCGGTCCGACCGGCGTGTTGGGCTCGGTGAAATTCAGCCATTGGCCGTCGGCGAAGCGGACAGATGCCGTCAGCTTGTCGCTCTGGGCGAAGCTCGCCGCCAGCGATAGCAGGTCACGCTCCACCGCGCCGACATCCTTGGTCACGGCCACACCGCCAGGCGCGTTGGCTGCCTGGGTTGCCGGATCGCGCCGGACGCGGGCGTCGGTGATGCCGAATTTCGACAGCCGCCCGACCAGGATGTCCTCGAGTTCGGCCAGTTCGTCGTCGCCGGCGATCGACGAGGTGACCGCGGGCGTGTCCGAAACGGTGAGCGCATAGGTGGCGTTGAACAGACCGGAGGCCGTCAGCTTGCGCTGCTCCGGCGTGTCGTCATGCATCAGCTGCACCAGCGAATAGGCGCGGTCGTTCAGCCGGTAGAGATCGACCTCGTCATTGGCGACGGCGCGATCGCGCGAGACGATATAGAGCGTAGCGACCTGGCTGATCAGCAGGCCGGCAATGACGATGAGCAAAACCCAGACCGGCAGGGTTTGCGGCAGGAAACGTCTCATTCGGAGGTGGTCTCGGGCAGAAACTGGTAGCCTCCGCTGCGCACGGTCAGGATCAGTTTCGGCGTCTTGGGGTCGTCTTCCATCTTGCGCCTGAGGCGGCTGACCAGGATGTCGATGCTGCGATCGAAGGAATAGTCGCTGTCGCCGCCGGAAAGCTCGATGAGCTGGTCACGGGTGAGCACTCGCTGCGCGCTTTTAACGAAGGTCTGCAACAGGTTGAACTCCGCCATCGTCAGCTCGACCCTGACGTCGCCCGGCGCCATCAGCCGGCGGCGCGAGCAGTCCATCGTCCAGCCGGCGAAATGATAGATCTGCTTGGTGGTGGCGCGCTTCGGCTCGGCAGCACCATTGCGCCTCAAAACGGCGCGGATACGGGCCAGCAGCTCGCGCGGATCGAAGGGTTTGGGCACATAGTCGTCGGCGCCCATCTCCAGGCCGACGACGCGGTCGGTGGTCTCGGTCACCGCCGTCAGCATGATGATCGGCGTCGAGTAGCTGGCGCGCAGGTCGCGGCAGAGCTCCAGCCCGCTCTTTCCCGGCAGCATCACATCAAGCACGATCAGGTCTACCTGCGTGCGGCGCAGTATGTCTTCCATCTCGACGCCGTCGGCGGCAACCGTAGTGCGCAGGCCCCGCTTCTGGAAGAATTCCTGAAGCAGGTCGCGAATGCCCTTGTCGTCGTCGACGATCAGTATGTGCGCATCGGATTTCACGGCGATCCTGTCATTGCTGGCGGCCGGTCGGCGGCTGCCTTCTGAGTCTGCTTCTGTGGCGTCACCCACACGATAGAATTCTGGCCACATGTTGGCCAGCGGCGATGATCGCCCGCAAAGCCGATTTGCCAGAAACAATCCAGAAACAAAATTCTATAGTCCGGAAAAACTCCCGAAAAAAATCAAGGGCATAAAAGGTGCCGTGGCGGTCAGGACATCGGCTGCGACGCGAAGTCTCCGGAGTAACGGACATCACCAATGCACAGGTTCACGATCAGCTTGATGGGTGCGCTGCTCAGCATTCCGCTCGTCACAGCCGCGGTCGGAGCCACAACCGCAAAGGTGACGCCGATCACAAGGAGCGAGCGCTGCATCGATCTCAATCGCCAGGTAGACGAAGCCCTTGAAACCCATGCCGCGGCAACGCAGGTCACCGCGGCGAAAGCACTGCAAAGAAAGGGAAACCGGTTCTGCGCCAACAAGAAACAGGCACAGGGTATCCGGATGCTCGCGAACGCTTTGAAGCTGCTTGGAGTGACACCGATCGACCCGGTTCAGTGACACTCGAAACTCGACCCGCACAAAGAAGGAAATGAAGCCATGAAAAAGTCCATCCTCTCCGCCACCGGTCTCGCCGTCGCTCTCGCTTTCGCAATGCCGGCTCTGGGCAATGCCGCTGCCACCACGACCGCTGCTCCGGCTGCTTCCACGACCACCGCTCCGGCGACCACGACCGCCAAGCCCCCGGTGAAGAAGGTCGTCGCCAAGAAGCCCGTCAAGAAGCACAAGAAGGCGAAGAAGGTCGTCAAGACGGACGCCCCGAAGGCCTGATCCAGACAGCCAACAGGCTTGTCTGTAACAAGGCCGCTCCAGCACCCCCCCCGGCTGGAGCGGCCTTGTCGTGTGAGTGCATGATTACCCGTTGATGGGTGCCGGCCACCCAGGACTTTAACCCGTTTGCAATGCCGGTCCGGTAGGATAGCCCGCATGAAGAAGCGGCTTTCATCCATTCTGCGCTCGATGGCCATCGGCGGCCTTGTGGCCTCGGCAATGGTCAGGGTGCTGATCCAGTTCACCGCCAGCCCGGTGCCCGATCCGGTGAGCGGGCGCACGGAGCCGTCGCTGTTTGCACCGGCAATCTCCAGCAGCTGGCAATACATCACACCATGGCAAAGCCTGCTGCTTACCGTGATCACCGGCGCGGCGCTGGCCTGCTTCTTCGGCTGGTTCGCGGTCGCCTGGGTCGAATACAAGGCGGCCGGATCAAGGCCGGATGCGGCATCCAGCGCACGGCAATTCCAGGCTCGTCGCGTCGCCAATCGCCAGGGCCGTTGAACCGCAGCATACACTTCCTAAATTTGTGAACGGCAGCACTTCCGGGAAGCCGGTTTGGCGCGCCGATCAAAATGGACGACGGCTTTCCCCCATGACAAAGTGAGAGCGACCCCTCGCGCGATACCGGTTCCCGATGCCTGAAATCAGTTCCAAACCCCGCACCAAGACCAAGCCGCGGACCGAGCGGCCGAAGCTCTACAAGGTCATCCTCATCAATGACGATTTTACGCCGCGCGAATTCGTGGTGACGGTGCTGAAGGGCGAGTTCAAGCTCAGCGAAGACCAGGCTAACCGGGTGATGATCACCGCGCACCGGCTCGGCGTTTGCGTCGTTGCCGTCTTCACCAGGGATGTCGCCGAGACCAAGGCGACACGGGCCGTCGACGCGGCCAAGGCCAAGGGGTACCCGCTGCTGTTTACGACGGAGCCGGAGGAGTAGGTTGAGCGTCTTTCTCCCCGTATAGTGACGGGGAGAAGGCATCACCTTCCTTCTCTATACCACATCGCGCCCATGGCCAGCAGCAGCAGGCAAAGGCCGAGGAAGCCGCCGAACAGGGGTACGCGCGAGACGGCTTTGAGCACGCTGTCGTCGGTGCTGCGCAGGCCGATCCAGTCTGCGCCCGAGGCCGCACCGGAGGCGCGGACCGGGACGATGGAGGGCAGGGCGACACTGCCGGTGAGCTGGCCAAGGGTGGAGGAGGCCGCCAGCCGGCGCACGCTGCCGCCGGTGGCCTCAGTCGGAGCCTTTAACCGGTCCTCGGTGGAGACGACGTCGGAGAATTCCGGCGCGTTGACCGGGCCGACATGGGCGAGTGCGGTCAGGTCACCATTGCCGATCTGGTAGAGGCCGATCTCCTTGGTCTCGATGCTGCCCAGGAAAACGCCGGGTTCGGACTTCTCCAGCTTGACGATCAGCGCCTTGCCCGAAGGGGTGATCACCTGCGCCGGGCCGGGATCGTCGCTCATCGTCTGGCGGCGGATTTCCAGCATCATGCCGCGGCCGTCGGCGGTCAGCCGCTCTTCCTCGAGTTCAGGTTCCTTCATCAGCCAGTGGGCGATGCGGCGGTAAAGCTGGACATGCGGCCCGCCACCCTCGAAGCCGCGCGCCCATAGCCAGCCCTGATCGGACAGAAGCATGCCGACGCGGCCTTCGCCCTTATGATCGAGCAGAAGCAGCGGGCGGTTGTCGGCGCCCTTCATCACCACTTCGCCTTCGGGGTTCTGCACGCCGATGGTGCGGAACCAGCGGCTCCAGCGCGGCGGCTCGGTCGCCGAGCCGTCGAGGCCGCGCGTCACCGGATGGCGCTGGCCGAGATCGGTGAGGCGCGGATAGAAGGCCTTGTCGATGACTTCGCCGGTCGGCATTGCCGGCAGCGACGACATTAGCGGGGTGCGGGCGATCGAGGCGTCGCCGGCATATTCCGGCCCGGCGGCGATCAGCAGCGCGCCGCCCTTTTCGACATATTCGGAGATGTAGTCGTAATAGAGGATCGGCAGCACGTCGCGGTGCTGGTAGCGGTCGAAGATGATGAGATCGAAATCCTTGATCTTCTCGACGAACAACTCGCGGGTCGGGAAGGCGATCAGCGACAGTTCGTTGATCGGCGTGCCGTCCTGCTTTTCCGGCGGCCGCAGAATGGTGAAATGGACGAGATCGACCGAGGCGTCGGATTTCAGCAGATTGCGCCAGGTGCGCTCGCCGGCATGCGGTTCGCCGGAAACCAAAAGCACGCGCAAGTTCTCGCGGATGCCGTCGATCAACGCGATGGCGCGGTTGTTGGCGTCGGTCAGTTCGCCCGGCTCGCGGTCAATGGAGAGTTCGACGATGTTGCGGCCGGCGCCGGGGATGGTCACCTGCAGCGGCATCGCCTGGCCGATGGTCGCCTCTTCGACCGCGACCTGCTCGCCATTGACCGAGACGCGGACATCGACCGGGCCGGTTTCGCCGTCGGTGGCGATGACGCGGTAGGTCATGTCGAGCGGCTTGCCGACGAGGCCGAAGCGCGGCGCGTTCTCGAAGCGGATGCGGCGGTCCTTCTCGTGCTCGTTGCCGGTGATCAGCGCGTGCAGCGGCGCATTGAAGTCGGGGGCGGCCGGCGCGTCATGCACCTCGCCATCGGTGATCATGATGGCGCCACCGATGCGCGAGGGCGGCACGTCGCGGAAGGCGCCTTCAAGCGCTGCAAAAAGCTTGGTCTCGGTGCGCTCGTCGGCGGCTTCCGACTTGCCGGCCTCGACGACGCGGACGTCGAACTGCTTGAAGCGGCCAAGGCGCTGCTGCAAACCGGCAAGCGCTTCGTCGGTCTGTTTGGTCCGGTCGCCTATATCCTGGCTCTGGCTGCGGTCGACGATGACGGCAACGACGCTCTTCAGCGCCTCGCGCTCCTCATCGAGGAAAACCGGATTGAGGAGTGCTGCGCCCAGCGCAATCAGCGCCGCGATGCGGAAGATCGCGCCGCGCTGGCGAAACCACAAGCCGACAGCCGCCAGCACCAGCAGCGGTGCGAGCACCAAAGCCAGCAAGGGCCAGGACAGCAGCGGTTCGAAGGAAATCGACCAGTTCATCGTTTACCCTCCCCCTTGTGGGGAGGGTCGATCCGCGTAGCGGAGCGGGGTGCGGGTAGGCGACAGAACGCTAGCGCTGCACCCCCACCCCGGCTCACTGTCTTCGCTTCGCTGCGACAGCGAGCCGACCCTCCCCAAAAGGGGGAGGGTGAGGCTGCGCCGCCGGCGCCAGACAGGATCGAGACGTAACTAGCCAATACCGCCATTCTACTGCCCCAGCCGTTCGAGCAGGATCGGCACGTGCACCTGGTCGGATTTGTAGTTGCCGGTCAGCATGTACATCATGATGTTGACGCCGGCGCGCAGCGCATAGATGCGCTGCATCGGATCCGATGGCACGGTCGGCAAAAGCGGGTCACCATTCTCGTCGACGGCCCAGGCGCCGGCAAAATCATTGGCGGTGATCAGGATCGGCGAGACGCCGTCGCCGACGCGTACCGGCCGATTCTCGGCATTGCTGGCCTCGAGCGAGGCTTCCACCCAGAGCGGGCTGCCGGAGAAGCGGCCGGGAAATTCGGGCAGGATGAAGAAGGATTTGGTCAGCACATGGTCGGCGGGCACCGGCTCCAGCGGCGGCACGTTGAGATTGCCGAGAATGTCGCGCAACCGTTCCGTCGCCGGGCTCGCCGAATCCGCACCGATGCCGTTGGCGAACTGGTCGCGCGTGTCGAACAGCACCGTGCCGCCCTGCTGCATATAGGCGTCGATGCGGGCGATCGCGGCTTGGCTCGGCATCGGCGCGGAGGGATCGATCGGCCAGTAGATCAGCGGATAGAAGGAAAGCTCGTCCTTCGAGATATCGACGCCCGCCGGCGCGCCCGGCTCGAGCGCGGTCTTCTCGATCAGGAAGCGGGTCAAGCCTTCGAGCCCTGCGCGGCTGATCGAATTGTCACCGGGCACACCGGTCAGCACATAGGCGATGCGGGTCTTGGCAATGTCCTCGATAGCGGCGGCATCGCCGGGCTTGGCGTCGTCGGCGCGGGCGAGGTCGGCATGGCCAAACAGCATGCCGAGGCCAAGCAGCAGCGCAGCCGTCGTTGCCGCGGCCGATCGGGCGCGGCGCGGTCGGCGCGACATCAGCCCGCCCATCCAGAACACCGCCAGCGTGTCGAGCAGCATAAGCACAAGTGCCGCTGTGACCAGCGATCCCTTGAGGTCGCGCGATTCATCGAAAGCGTACTGGATATTGGTCACCGGCACTGTGAATTGCGGGCGCACCAGCGGCGCGAAGGCGGTGGCCGGGTCGAGCAGATTGTGGGCGAAAACGCCGGTTTCCGAGCCATAGAGGCCGGGCGGGTTCTCGAACGTCACCGGCAGCGAGCCGGCGCCAGGGACCAGCGGTCGTGCGTCCGGCGTCGGCGGCACCAAAGTGCCGTCGGCGGCTATCATGCGATAAGGCGCCAGCGACGTAGCAGCGGCTTCAGCGTTGGCAACCGCCGCACCCTGGTTGCGCGACAGTTGCACAATGCGCCGCAGCATCTCGACGAAGCTGCCGGAGATCGGCAGCGTCGACCATGTCGCTTCCGGGGTGATGTGGAACAGAACCAGCGTGCCCTTGCCCTTCTTCAACCCGGTCACCAGCGGGGTGCCATCGGCAAGGGTTGCCCAGGTGCGTTCGACGATGTCCGGCGTCGGTTCGGCCAACACCTGCCGGCTTACCGTGACCTCGGCCGGCGGTGCGAGGTCGGCGAACGGGCCGTTCTTCGGGAATTCGGTCACCGCTTGCGGCGTCGTCCATGACAGCGCGCCGCCAAGCGAGCGCTCGCCGGTGCGCAGCCTGACCGGCAACAGATCATCGTCATTGCCGGCGGCGGCCAGCCGCGAACCGGCAAAGCGCACCAGCGTGCCGCCATTGTCGACCCAGTCGACCAGCCGCTGATGGACCTGCGGCGGAATGGTACCGATATCGGCCATGACGATCATCGCCGGCTTCTGGTCGAGAAGCTGCGGGATGGCGTCGGCGAGATCGACGCTCGACGGTTCGACCAGATCGGCGAAAGGCTGCAGCGCGCGCCTGATGTAATAGAGCGGCGACAGAAGCGGCTGCGCTTGGTCGGCCTCGGCCTGCGATAAAAGTCCGACGCGGCGGCGCTTGGAGCTTTCGTCGAGCACGCGCACCGCACCTGCCTGGCGTTCGCCGTCGAGCGCGATCGAGGCGAAGTCGTTGCGCAGTTCGAACGGCACCGCCATTGTGCCGGTGGCGGTGGTCTCACCCGGCGCGAAGGTCAGCGTCGCGTCGGCGATGCGGCGGCCCTTGTCGTCGAAGGCGCCGGCGGTGACTTGTGCCGGCGCCGGGTCGCCGGGCGCGCGGATGGCGGTCAGGGCGAAGCCGTCGACCTCGTTCTCGGCGCCGGTGAGCCCAGTCAGCGCCAGCCGGTCGGAATCGGCCCAGACGACACGGGCGGCGTTTTTCGACAGCAGTGTGTTGAAGGCGGCCTCGTCGCCTTTTGCCGCAAGGCCGTCGGCGAGAACGGCAACGCTGGCGCCGGGCAAGGTTTCCAGCACGCCGGCGACGCGGGCATAGACAGCGGGTCGGTCGGTCGGAATCGGCCTCGGCTTGGCGGCGCGCAGCCGGTCGAGGGCAGCCGCCGCATCGAAGGGGCCGATCTCGGCGTTCGGCTTTTCGGCGGTGAAGGCGATGACGACCGGTACGCCGTTCGAACCGGCATCGGCGATCAGCCGCTGGGCGGTGGCGACGCGCTTGCCCCAGTCGGCGGCACTCGCCCAGTCATTGTCGATGACGAGCGCCAGGGCGGCGCCCTCGGCCGGCAATTTTTCGCGCGGATTGAAAACGGGTTCGGCTAATGCCGCGACGACAAGGGCTGCCATCAACAGCCGCAGCAGCGTCAGCCACCACGGGCTCTGCTGCGGCGTTTCCTCGCGCTTCAGCACGCGAGCGAGGATCTTCAGCGGCGGAAAGATTTCGGACTGCGGCTTGGGCGGTGTGAGCCTGAGCAGCCACCAGATCACCGGCAGCGCCAGCAGGCCCCACAACACCATGGGAGCGCCAAAGGAGAGCGGCAGCCAGTTCATGCGCCGGCCTTTCCCACGAATGCGCCATCGGCGGTCATCGCCATGTGGATGCGCACCAACGCCTCGGAAGCGAGGCGGTCGGTGTGGTTGACGGTGTAGCTCCAGCCGAGGCGCTTGCACCAGCTGGCCAACTCCTGGCGGCGGGCGGTGTAGAGCAGGCGGTATTCGTCGCCGAGCATTTCGGCGCGGCCGGCGGTCAGCTTGTCGCCGGTCTCGGGATCGGTGAATTCGGTGCGGCCGGCATAGGGAAAGGTCTCCTCCGCCGGATCGGCAACCTCGATCAGATGCGCACGCACGCCATGCCGCGCCAGCACATCGAGCCATTCCATGGTCTCCTCGACCGGGTCGAGGAAATCGCTGACGACGACGATGTCGCAGAAGCGGCGGATGGCGGACAGGTCAGGCTTTGCCGGCGGGTCGGTGGCGTGCATCAATTGCGCCGCGATGCGCTCGGCGCCGTTGCGGGCGGTGAACGGATCGGTCAGGCCGGGCCAGGCGATGCGCTCGCCGCTGCGAGATAGCAATTCGGCCATGGCCAGTGCCAGCACCAGCGCGCGCGATTCCTTGGAAACGCTGGCGCCAGTCGATTTGTAGAGCATGGAGGGCGATGGGTCGGCCCAAAGCCACACCGTGTGGGCTGCTTCCCATTCGCGGTCGCGCACATAGGTGTGGTCGTCACGGGCCGAACGGCGCCAGTCGATGCGCGAGGAATCGCCTTCGACATAGGGGCGGAACTGCCAGAAATTCTCGCCGATGCCGCGCTTGCGGCGGCCATGCCAGCCGGCAATTACCGTATTGACGATACGGCGCGCCTCGACCAGCAGGTCCGGCACCAGCGAAGCCCGCAAGCGGCCCCTGGCGAGCGCGTCGCGCGTCGCTGCCGGTGCCTGGACTTCGCCGATACGCGCCATCAGATTCCTTTGGCCAGTTTCGCTACCACGTCGCGCACGGTCGTGCCCTCGGCGCGGGCGGCAAAGGTCAGCGCCATGCGGTGCTGCAGCACCGGTTCGGCCAGCGCGCGGATGTCGTCCACCGACGGCGCCAGCCGCCCGTCATAAAGCGCGCGCGCACGGGCGCACAGCGTCAGCGCCTGGCTGGCGCGCGGGCCGGGACCCCAGGCGACATGCTTGTCGGTCTCGGCATTGCCCTGGCCGGGACGCGCCGAACGCACCAGTTTGAGGATGGCGTCGACGACACTTTCGGGCACCGGCATACGGCGGATCAGCGTCTGGATTTCCCTCAGCCGCGCCGGCTGCAGCACGTTTTGCGCCTTGGCGTCCTCGATGCCGGTGGTCTCCAGCAGAATGCGCCGCTCGGCCTCGATTTCGGGATAAAGGATGTCGACCTGCATCAGGAAGCGGTCGAGCTGCGCTTCGGGCAGGGGATAGGTGCCTTCCTGCTCCAGCGGGTTTTGCGTCGCCAGTACATGGAAGGGTGCGGGCAGGTCATGGCGAATGCCGGCGATGGTGACGTGATATTCCTGCATTGCCTGCAGCAGCGCCGACTGGGTGCGCGGCGAGGCGCGGTTGATCTCGTCGGCCATCAGCAATTGCGCGAAGATCGGGCCGGAGATGAAGCGGAAGGAGCGCTTTCCCGCCTCGTCCTGCTCCATCACTTCGGAGCCGAGAATGTCGGAAGGCATCAGGTCGGGCGTGAACTGGATGCGGCGCGAATCGAGGCCGAGCACGACACCGAGCGTTTCGACCAGCTTGGTCTTGGCAAGGCCGGGCACGCCGACCAGCAGCGCATGGCCGCCGGCAAGCAGCGCCACCAGCGTGCGCTCGACCACCACTTCCTGGCCGAAAATGACGCGGCCGACGCCGTCGCGCACCCTGGAAATATCGGCCAGCGCCGTCTCGGCCTGGGCGATCATGTCCTTTTCGTTGATTGGGCTTTCCTTGACCATTACGCTCATGCCGCATCGATCCTTGTGCTGGAAGTACCGGCTTGCACTGTAGTGCCTTAGAATGCCGCGATTCGGCTTCGCCTGGCGCCTACGAATGAATTTAAATCACAGACTTAGGCTGACAAGCGGAACAACAGTGACTATTTCGTGACCATGACGGAACGCTCCGAACATCGCGAGCACAGCCTTACTGCCGCAACCGAGGCGCGCGGTCTCGAAGCGTTGATCTCGCGTGCGGCTCGCGCCGGCAAGGGCGCGGCGCCGGTGGAGCGCTGGAATCCCGACTTTTGCGGCGATCTAGACATGGAGATCAAACAAGACGGAACGTGGTTCTATCTCGGCACGCCGATCGGCCGCATGCCGCTGGTGCAGCTGTTTTCCAGCGTGCTGCGCAAGGACGAGGATGGCAGGACCTATCTGGTGACGCCGGTCGAACGGGTCGGCATCCGCGTCGTGGACGCGCCTTTCATCGCGGTTGAAATGGATGTTTCCGGCGCCGGCGCCGAGCAGACCATCACTTTCCGCACCAATGTCGGCGATGTCGTCGAGGCCGGACCTGGCCATCCGCTGCGCTTCGTCGACGAGAACGAGACCGGCGGCCTGAAGCCCTATGTGCTGGTGCGCGGGAGGCTGGAAGCGCTGGTGGCGCGGCCGGTGATGTACGAACTGGTCGAGCATGGCGAGGAGATCGATATTGGCGGCAAGACGATGTTTGCCGTGCGCTCGAAAGGCGAAATCTATCCGATCATGCCGGCGGAAAAACTGAAGCGGCTGAGCGCATGATGGATCAGGTGAGGCCGCCGCCGTTTTCCACAGCGGATTTTCGCGCGCGGGTCGCCGCGCAAGCTGAAGCCCATGCCGGCGACGATTATGGCGATCATCGCTTCAACCCCGGCCATCCACGGTTGACGCAGCTCAAAGCGCTGCGCGACGCCGCGGTGCTGATCCCGGTCGTCGATCATGGACGCGATGCGACCGTGCTTTTGACCAAGCGGGCGGAAAAACTGCGCAGCCATTCCGGGCAGGTGGCTTTTCCTGGCGGCACCATTGATCCCACCGATGCGACCCCGGAAGCAGCGGCCTTGCGCGAGACCTTCGAGGAGATCGGCCTCGGCCATGACCGCATCGAGATCATCGGCCGCATGCCCGATTATGTCGCCGGCAGCGGCTATCGCATCGCGCCGGTGCTGGCGATCGTCGAGCCCGGTTTTACGCTGTCGCTCAATTCCGACGAGGTCGACGCCGCCTTCGAAGTGCCGCTTTCGTTCCTGATGGATCCGGCCAACCACACCAGGGACAGCCGCATGTGGAACGACCTGGAATGGTTCTTCTACGATATGCCCTATGGCGGCCAGCGCATCTGGGGCGTCACCGCCGGCATCATCCGCACGCTCTATGAAAGGCTCTATGCTTGAGTGATCCGATATCGCTGGCGGGCAGAGCCGACTGGCTGGGTGAAAAGCATCTGCAGCGGCTGCTTGCCGTGCTGGCGCAGGGCGGCGAGGAAGCCCGCATCGCGGGCGGCGCGGTGCGCAATGCGCTGATTGGGCAGCTGGTCGCCGATATCGACGTTGCTACCACTTGCCTGCCCGAGGAAACCGTTCGCCGCGCCGAGGCGGCGGGCTTCAAGGCGGTGCCGACCGGCATCGAGCACGGCACGATCACGGTGATTGCCGGCGGCGCGCCCTATGAGGTCACCACGCTGCGCGCCGACATCGAGACCGATGGCCGCCGCGCCAAAGTGTCGTTCGGCCGCGACTGGAAGGCCGACGCCGAACGGCGCGATTTCACCATCAACGCGCTCTATGCGGAGGCTGACGGGACGGTGGTCGACCTGGTTGGCGGCGTCGGCGATATCGAGGCACGAAGGCTGCGCTTCATTGGCGATGCCGAGCAGCGGATCCGCGAAGACTATCTGCGCATCCTGCGTTTCTTCCGCTTTTTCGCCTGGTATGGCGAGGGTCGGCCCGATGCCGAGGGATTGAAGGCCTGCGCCCGGCTCAAGGACGGTCTCGCCCATCTCTCGGCCGAACGCATCTGGTCCGAGCTGAAGAAGTTGTTATCGGCCCCAGATCCGTCGCGCGCCTTGCTGTGGATGCGCCAGGCCGGCGTGCTCACCAGCGCCCTGCCGGAAAGCGAGAAATGGGGCATCGATGCCATTCATGGGCTGACCAAGACAGAAAAGGATCTGGGCTGGGCGCCGGACCCGCTGCTCAGGCTGGAGGCGATCGTGCCGCCCGATGCGGCGAGGATGAAGACACTGGCCGAGCGGCTGAAACTTTCGACCACTGAGGCGGAGCGCCTGCGCCACTGGGCGCTGACGGCTGCCGTCGAGCCCAAGACAAGCGAAGCGGAACTGGCCAAGAAACTCTATTCCGGCGAGCGCCAGGGTTTTCTCGATCGCGTGCGGCTGTCGCTGGCGTCGGCGCGAGCGCGGGCTCTCGAGGACAATGACGCGCTGGTTCAGGCCGGCGGGTTTTCGCGCCTGCTCGCTTTTGCGCTGAAATGGGAAAAACCGGTGTTCCCAGTCAAGGGCGGCGATCTGACGGCGCTTGGCGCGTCGCCGGGGCCAATACTCGGTGCGATCCTGAAAAACCTGGAAAAGGAATGGATCGGGTCCGGCTTTGCGCTCGATCGCGACGCGCTGCTGGAGCGCGCCGCGGAAGCCTTGAAGGCCAGATAGGACTGCTCAGGCCGCGTCGCGAACTTTCTCGATGCGCGAGCGGATCGCCTCGATCATCGTCTCGCGAATGACCGTTTCGCCATGTGTCTCGCGCATATGGTCGACGGCGCGGCGCATGACCTCGGCTTCCTCACCGGCACGGGTGTGCCACTCACAGCCGGGAACCAGCGAGCCGCAATGGAATTCCTTCATGGGGTTTTCTCCTTTTCCTCCTTGGAGCCTGTGCCTCTCATGGGCACACGAAGCTCCGCCATCTCTGTTCCGCGCCCTGTCACAGCAGTCGGTTTCGGGGGCACGCACGGGGGAGCTAGCATAACACGGTTCGACGGTTTTGGTTGCCGTGGGTGCGAAAAGGCGGAGCAGCGCTGCTCCGCCCCCTCTTGTCAGGCTAAGCCAAGGCAAGACCGTTCGGTCTTGTCCCCATCACTTCACGATCTTGACGGACTCGGCAACCTTGTTCTTGCCGCTCATGTCCCAGGAAACGCGGACCTTTTCGCCGGCCTTCAAGCCTGGATCCTTGAAGGTCTGGGGCAGCGTGAAGGTGGATCCATCGTCCAGAACAAGGCTCATGGCCGTGCCATCATAGGTCTTGACCGTGCCCGTGGTGTGCTTGACCGCGGCAGAGGCAATCGAGCCGGAAGCGAGAAGGGCAGCGGCGGCTGCCGAAACAATGAGCTTTCGCATGTAATACTCCTGGAAATGCGGGCATCCGTTTGGAAAATGCTCCGCCTTGTTCAGGGCCGTCCGGTAGCGTCGTGTCGCGGTTCGGGACTGAACCGCCGGCGCTTCCCGGCCCGAAACGACAAATAGTCGTTTTATTTCAATCGCCTATTAGACGAAAAAGATAATGGCGATGCCACATTGGCTGCCCAGATTCGGCGAATGGGACGTCAATGCGGCTCACGTTTCGCTCACCGATTTTTTACGGCCACCTGACCTCCGGCGGCAGGCTGGACAGGATCGAAGCGACATTGCCGCCGGTCTTCAGGCCGAAGATGGTGCCGCGATCGTGAAGAAGGTTGAATTCGACGTAACGGCCGCGGCGAATGAGCTGCTCGTCGCGGTCGTCGTCGGTCCAGTTCTCGTTGAAATGGGCGCGAACCAGGTGTCCGTAGACGACAAGGAAAGAACGCCCGACATCCTGGACGAAGTTCAAATCGGCATTCCAGCCGCCTTTCTCCTCCCCCGAATGCAGCCAGTCGAAAAAGATGCCGCCGACGCCGCGCGGCTCGTGGCGGTGCGGCAGATAGAAATACTCGTCGCACCAGGCCTTGAATTTGGGGTGGTCGGCGATCGCAGCGTTCTTCTCGCAGGCGAACTGCATGGCTCGATGGAAGGCGACCGTGTCGGGGTGATCTTCCGTGCGGTTGCGGTCGAGCACCGGCGTCAGATCGGCGCCGCCGCCAAACCAGTGGCGCGACGTCACGACCATGCGGGTGTTCATGTGCACGGCCGGCACGTTGGGGTTCCAGGGATGCGCGATCAACGAAATGCCTGATGCCCAGAAGCTCGGGTCTTCCTCGGCGCCGGGCATCTGCTTCCTGAATTCGGGCGAGAATTCGCCATAGACGGTCGAAGTATGGACGCCGACCTTCTCGAAGACGCGGCCGCGCATCATCGCCATGGCGCCGCCGCCGCCCTTTCCATTGTCGCGTTCCCACGGCGTCTTCTCGAAGCTGCCGGGCGACCATTCGGCCAGTGGTCCCTGCAGTTCCTGTTCGATCTGCTCGAAGGTTGTGCAAATGCGCTCGCGCAGCGTCTCGAACCAGAGCCTAGCCTTCATTTTCTTCTGTTCGATGTCGGGTGGCAGGCCTGCCGGTATTTCTGGTCGTTCCAAAATGCTGTCTCCGGTCGCGGCCGACAAAGGACCTAGTGGAGTGAATTTGACATTTGCACACAGCGTGGCGCAGGGCACGATGCAAATGTCAAATTCGAAAACTCCACCAGAAACATAAACTTGCTAGTGGTCCTTGTGATTCCAACATTCGCAACGGCGCCTGGGGATTAGGGAGGCGAATGTTGGAATCGGACCACTAGCCTTTTCCGGGCGCGATCCCTAATCTCTTAGGGGCAAGGGTCAAGTGTCATCTGGTTCGGCCCAGGAGTTCTTTCATGCGCACGCCGGCAAGACCGCCGCTGCATGGCCTGAAGAAAAGGCTCGATCGTTCACGCGCCGAGCGCGAGCGCATGCCGCGTGACGGGTTTTTGCGCGAGACCTTCGTCCTGCCGCGCCCGGATGCGCGGCTCAAGGCCAAGGAATGGTTCGAGCGTTTTCCCAAGCAGGCCTACTGGACCGAGATCGAAAGCTGGTTCGAGCGGCCGGGCGACGTAATCGAATTCACCATACGGCGGCTGCCCGCGGCGGATTAGGATTCCACAAGCAGTCGCCTTGCGCCCGGCCCTTGCGCACTCAAGCGATCTTCCCTGTTTCGCAGCGGGCATTTGTCGATCGACATGCAGCCGCAGCCGATGCAGTCGGTAAGGCCGTCGCGCAGCTTCTTTAGCTGAGTGATCTTGCGATCGAGGTCGTCGCGCCAGCCGGTCGACAACAGGTTCCAGTCCTCGCGCGTCGGGGTACGGCCTTCTGGCAGCGATTCAAGTGCGGCGCCGATCTCGGCCAGCGAGATGCCGACCTCCTGGGCGATCCGGATGATCGCCACCCGCCGCAGCACGTCGCGGCCATAGCGCCGCTGGTTGCCCGACGTGCGGTGGCTGCGGATCAGCCCGCGCGCCTCGTAGAAATGCAGCGCCGACACCGCCACGCCGCTGCGCATGGCCAACTGGCCGACCGTCAATTCCTTTACCGGAGCCATCTCGATTTTCCGCTTGACCTCAACTTAAGTTGAGCTTGTAGCCAGGAAACGTCGATAGGGCAATTGAGGAGAAGGCGATGTGCGCCTGGGTGAGAATGATGCAAGACGCAACGGCCGTTGGCGATGACGACAACGCGCTGAAGGGTCTAGCCGAGCTGCCGGATGGCTTCACCGGCGACCATGGCGACCGACAGCGCGACGTTGATGCTGCGCGTGCCCGGCTGCATCGGGATCGTCAGCCGCGCATCCGCCGCCTGATGGACAGGATCCGGCACGCCGCCGGATTCACGGCCGAACAGCAGGATGTCGCCTTGGGCGAAGCTGAAGCCCGCATAGGGGGTCGCGGCTTTGGTGGTGAGCAGCACCAGCCGGCAGGCTTCGCCCTTGCGCCAATCCTCGAAGGCGTTCCAGTCGACATGGCGGGTCAGGGCAGCCATTTCGAGGTAGTCCATCCCGGCACGCTTGAGCGCTTTGTCGGAGAGCGGAAACCCGGCTGGTTCGATGATGTCGACGCCAAGGCCGAGGCAGGCGGCGAAGCGCAGGATAGTTCCGGTGTTGCCGGCGATGTCAGGCTGGTAGAGGGCGATGCGGAGACGGTGGTTCATTTCCGCGTCTTTCTAATAAGTGGCAGATCGGCCACAGCGGGTGGCTGGTTTTGGAAATTGCTGGATCTGCGGGTGGCCATTTTCTGCGAAGTCGATTATACCGCACGCATTGTCAACCCGAACCGATGGAGGGGTATTTCATGATGACCATGCACATCCAGCGCCCCTCCCGTGGGCTTACCTGCCTTCCGGCGGTTTCGGTACGACGATTTACCTGATTTCTTAGATCTGATCGCACCGATTCCCGCCGAACCCAATTTTCGGCTCTCGAAGGAATCCTGCGATGTTTTTCAACCGGTTAAATGGGCCAAGCGCCCCAGCTGAGCATGTCGCGACCGAGGCCTATCCTCGTGTCCCGACGGATGCAATCCGTGCCTCCGGCCGAATGCCGGCGCACGACATTGCTTCGCCTTTTTATGTCTATTTTCACACGGAGGACGGACCGATGTTCGATCCCTATAAGATACCGGGTTCAAGAAGCCTGCACGAACGCAAGACGGCGACCTGGGCGTTGCTGGTCGGCGAGACCTATTCGTCGGCGGTTCATGCCGAGACGCGCCGGCGTCCGCATCGCGGCATGTTGCCGGATGTCGATTTCTCGCGTGCGGTTCCCGACCACAGCCGGCCGTCGCTGGTGCGCCGGATCATCCGGCTGATCCGGCCGGGCGCGAAAAACCGAACTGGCGGCGGCGTGCCGTCAGTTCAGTCGAACGCTTCTGTCGGTGAAAAGCCCGCAAGTCCCTATATTGCGCGAAGCAGGACCGATGGCCCGGGTGATTCCGGGCCGTCAGTCCCCGCCGACGTACGGTCTGGGGACGCGGAGCGCCCCGGGGATTTTTCCCGCGCCGCATGAGCGGACAACAGTTTTGTGAGCATCCCTATGTTTAGCTGGTTTGAAAGAAGGCTCGATCCGTTCCCCGCAGCGGAACCGGTCGAGCCGCCGAAGACGCTGGTTGCCTTCTGCGTGCATTATACGCGCGGCGCCTGGCCATACATCATCGTCGATGCGGTGCTGGTGACGGCGATTGCCATCGCGGAAGTGTGGATGTTCGGCTTCATGGGCCACATCGTCGATTGGCTGTCCGGGCAGAATCGCGAAACCTTCCTGCAGACCGAGAGCTGGAAGCTCGCCGGCATGGCCTTCGTCGTGCTGTTCGCGCTGCCGGGTACGGTATGGCTGCATTCTTTGCTCAACCAGCAGACGCTGATGGGCAACTACCCCATGCGCATCCGATGGCAGGTGCATCGTTATCTCTTGAAGCAGTCGATGAGCTTCTACCAGGACGAATTTGCCGGCCGCATCGCCACCAAGCTGATGCAGACGGCACTCGCTGTGCGCGAATGCGTCATCAAGGTGATCGAGGTGCTCAATTACGTCATCGTCTATTTCCTCGGCATGCTGTTCATCGTCGGCTCGGCCGACTTGCGGCTGGCGGCACCTCTCGGCGTCTGGCTGCTCGGCTATATCGGGTTGTTGCGCTATATCATCCCGAAGCTGGGCAAGGTCGGGGAGGCGCAGGCCAATGCGCGCTCGACTATGACCGGCCGCGTCGTTGACAGCTACACCAACATCCAGACGGTCAAGTTGTTTTCCCATGCACGGCGCGAAGCAACGTTCGCCAAAGAAGGCATGGCAGGCTTCCTTGACACGGTCTACCGGTCGATGCGGCTGGTGACGGTGCTTTACGGCCTGCTCTATATCCTCAACGCGCTGCTCCTGTTTTCGGTGACTGCGCTGGCGCTGTGGCTGTGGCTCGGCCAGGCGGTGACGATCGGCGCCGTCGCCGTGGTCATCGGCCTCGTGCTCCGTATGTGGGGCATGTCGCAGTGGATCATGTGGGAAATGTCGAGCCTGTTCGAGAACATCGGCACGGTGCAAGACGGTATCGCCTCGATCTCGCTGCCGCGCCTGGTCGAAGACCGGCCGGGGGCGAAGGACATTGCCGTCACCAAGGGCGAGATCCGCTTCGACGACATTCGTTTCCACTATGGCAAGCAGAAGGGCGTCATCGAGAACCTGTCGCTGACGGTGAAGCCCGGCGAGAAAGTCGGCATTGTCGGGCGCTCGGGTGCGGGCAAGTCGACGCTGGTCAATCTCCTGTTGCGGTTCTACGACCTCGAGAACGGCCGGATCCTGATCGACGGCCAGGAGATCGCTTCGGTGACGCAGGATTCGCTGCGCGCGCAGATCGGCATGGTGACGCAGGACACTTCGCTGCTGCATCGTTCCGTGCGCGACAACATTCTTTACGGGCGGCCCGATGCGACGGAGGAAATGCTTGTCGAGGCAGCCGGGCGGGCCGAGGCGCTGGAGTTTATCGGCAGGCTTTCGGATCACACCGGACGTAAAGGGCTCGACGCTCATGTCGGCGACCGCGGCGTCAAATTGTCCGGCGGCCAGCGGCAACGCATCGCCATTGCTCGCGTTATGTTGAAGGACGCACCGATACTTATCCTTGACGAAGCGACGTCGGCGCTGGATTCCGAAGCCGAGGCCGCCATCCAGGAGAATCTCTACAAGCTCATGCAAGGCAAGACCGTCATCGCCATTGCGCACCGGCTGTCGACCATCGCGGCGATGGACAGGCTCGTCGTCCTCGACAAGGGCCGTGTCATCGAGGAGGGGTCGCACGAGGAACTCGTCGCCAGCGGCGGGCTCTACGCGCAGCTCTGGCAGCGCCAGTCGGGCGGGTTCCTGCTCGATGACGGTCCGGTCGATGCCGCCAATGACGCTGTTGCCAACGACATCGGCGTGAAGGGTGAAGCCGCAGAGTGATGACGTCAGCATGATGACAGCCGTCTATCGCTGGTTCGAGGACTGGGTCTATCCGTTCAGGGAGCCGGCGGACCTTCGGCCACCGCCAAGCGTCGGCGGCTTCCTCTGGCACTATGTCGGCCAGGCGAAGTTCGCCTTCTTCGCCATGCTGGTCATCGGCGGCATCGCGCCGCTGATCGAGGCCGGGCTTTTCTACTTCGTCGGGCGGCTGGTCGATATTCTCGATCAGCTTCCCGGTGAACGCAGCTGGGACGCCCTGTGGACCGCCGCCGGGCCTGAGCTTGTCTTCATGATCGCAGTGGTGCTGGTCATCCGCACCATCGTCGTCGGCCTGTCGGCGCTGGTCAACGAACAGACGATCACGCCGGGGTTCTACAATCTGGTGCGCTGGCAGGCGCACCGGCACGTATCGCGCCAGTCCTACACCTTCTTCCAGAACGATTTCGCCGGCCGTATCGCGACAAAAGTCTGGCAGGCGGGGCAGGCGACCGGCGACCTGATGGAGAGCTTCATCGAGGTCATCTGGTTCATGCTCATCTATACGGTGACGACCTTGGCGCTGGTCGCCGGGCTGGATCTGCGCCTGGCCGTGCTGGTGGTGATCTGGATCCTCGCGTTCGCCTGGCTGGCCAAGCTCTATCTGCCCTCGATCCGCAGGCATGCCGAGGCCACGGCGGAAGCTGGCTCGATGATCAATGGGCGCATCATCGATTCCTATTCCAACGTGCAGACGCTGAAGCTATTCTCGGCCGACGGCGACGACCGCTACATCAAGAACGGCTTCGACATCTATCTCGATGCACTACGGCCCTTCACCCGCCGGCTGACCGGCGTGCGCATGGCGCTGACGACGCTGTCGGGCATCATGATCACCGCGATTGGCTGCTTTGCCGTCTATCTCTGGGTCGAAGGGTCGATCACCGTCGGCGCCGTCGCGTTCACGTTGTCGCTGGTCTTGCGGCTCAACATGCTGCTCGGGCGCGTGATGATGCAGCTCAACGGCATATTGCGAAATCTCGGCGTGCTGGAAAACTCCAAGGCGCTGATCTCGCAGGCGCTTGGCCTTGTCGATGCGCCGGATGCGAAAGAGCTTGTCGTCGCCGGCGGCCGCATCGAGGTGAAGAATGTCGAGTTTTACTACGGCAAGGGTTTTGGCGTGCTGAATGGCATCGACCTTGTGGTCAAGCCTGGCGAGAAGGTCGGGCTGGTCGGGCCGTCCGGTGCGGGCAAGACGACCTTAGCCAATCTCATCCTGCGCCTCTACGACCTCGAGAGCGGGAAAATCCTGATCGACGGGCAAGACGTCGCCGAGGTGACGCAGAACTCGCTGCGCGCCAATATCGGCGTGGTCAGCCAGGACACGGCGCTGTTCCACCGCTCGCTACGCGACAACATCAAGCTCGGCATGCCGGATGCAACTGACGCCGAGGTGATCGCGGCGGCGAAGAAGGCCGAGGCGCACGAGTTCATATTGGGCCTGCGCGACAACCGGGACCGTACCGGCTACGAGGCTTTTGTCGGCGAGCGCGGCGTGAAACTGTCGGGCGGCCAGCGCCAGCGCGTCGCGATCGCCCGCGTCTTCCTCAAGGATGCGCCGATCCTGATCCTCGACGAGGCGACCTCGGCGCTCGATTCCGACATCGAGGCGGCGATCCAGGAGAATCTGGCCAGGCTGATGGAGAACAAGACGGTCATCGCCATAGCGCACCGGCTGTCGACCATCGCCGCGCTCGATCGTCTTGTGGTGCTGGACGGAGGCCGCATCGTCGAACAGGGCACGCATGACGAGCTGGTGGCGCTCGACGGGCTCTATGCGCGGCTGTGGAAGCGGCAGTCCGGCGGCTTCCTCTACCACGAGGAAAGCGTGCTGGAAGAGACACGGCCGGCGGAGTAGGGCATGGCAGTGTCGCCTGATGTCGGCTACGTCCTCAAGCGGCTGCGGCCAACCGCGCCGGCCTTCGACGCGCTGAAGGAGGAGAGCCGGCTGGAGGGCTACTGGATGCTGGTGCGGCTGGCGGATGGCTGGGCAGGCGGCTGCAACAAGTTCCTGAAACGAGGCGAGGCGCTGTTTGGCGCATGGCATGGCCGAGAACTCGCTGGTGTGTGCGGGTTGAACATCGATCCTTATTTCGAAGGCCGGGACCACGGCCGGGTCAGGCACCTGTTCGTCAGCGCGCGTCACCGCCGCAGCGGCATTGGCCGCATGCTGGTCGAGACCGTCATTGACAGGGCACGTCATCATTTTGCCGTGCTGAACACCCGCGCGCCACAAGAAGCCTTTGGGTTCTATGAACGGCTTGGCTTCCAGCCGGTGGTGGGCGAAGAATTCGTCACGCACCGCATGATGCTCTCTCAAGACAGAAAAGGAGGCTGAGATGTCACTGCGTCCGCCATCCCTAGGCGCCTCGGCTGCCGAAGCCGCGTTCGACGCGCTTGGCCATGAGATACTGGCTGAAAAGGCCGCAGCGCTCGGCCGTGCCGGCCAACGGGTCGAGGAAACGCTGGCCAAGCTCCGTCAGAACAACGACGACAAGGAGCAGCGACCGCGGCTGCTCAAGGAGGCTGCCGCAGCGGTGCACGCCTATTTCATCCAGCGTGAACTCTGCGGCCTGCGCCGGCATGAGTCGGTCATCCGCGAATACGATATCCCAAGGGCCGTGCTGGTCAGGCTCGGTGCAAGCTAGAGGTCATCAGCCGGCAACATTCATTCCAGCCATTCGGTGATGAAGCTGCCGTTTTCGTGGATGTCGGTCGTTTCGAGCGGGCCTGGGCCAAGATTGGTGAATTTGTGCGGCGTATCGGGCGGCACGATCAGGATCTGGCCGGCCGTGGCCTCGATCTGCTGGTCGCCGATCGTGAAGAGGCCGGTGCCTTGCCGGATGATGAAGATTTCACAATAGGGATGCGTGTGCAGGCGCGGGCCGCCGCCAATCTCTTCCTGATAGTTGAAAATCAGGCAGGAGTTGGAGTCGTAGGCGCCGCATTGCAGTTCGCCCTGCCAGCGGCCGGGCGTCCTGGTCCAGGTCTCGCGGTCGATGATGTGTGCCATAGCCTCTAACCCTTCGTCGGTATCCAGGGGTTGAAAAGCTTCACGCCGGTGCCTTCAAAATCCTTGGTGTTGCGGGTCACGACTGTCAAGTTTTTGACGAGCGCGGTAGCGGCTATGAGGGCGTCGCGCTCCGGCTTTGGATCGGGAACGTGGAGGTTTGCGCAACGCACGACAACAGCCGTGTCTATGCTCAATATCCGGTCGTCAAACTGTGGAATGAGTGTCTGATCCAACCACTCACGGTACATGGTGGCCTGGCGAGTATCCTTCCTCGACAAGAGCAATGTTCCGATTTCGAGTTCCAGGATCGAAATGACCGACATGAAAAAGCTGGCGATGTCGTGGGTCTCTGACCAGGCCAAAACGTTGCGATCGGCCTTGTCCCGACGACGCAGATTCGAAACGACATTGGTGTCAAGAATGAACATCAGTCGAGTTCGGGAATCTTGAAAAACGGTCCTTCCAGGCGAGGTGGTTCCCAGTCGAAATCTGCTTCGGGGCGATCATCGGCAATCGCGTCCGCGAGGCTTCTCGGCTTCTTCTCTAAACGCTGATATTCCTCCATCGACATCAGCACATGGGAGGGCTTGCCGCGGTCGGTAATGATGACCGGCCCGTTCTTGGCTGCCCGTTTGGCATGCGCCGTGTCCTGGTTGAATTCACGGCTCGACATGATGGTTATCGTCTTCGTCGAGATATTCATATCAACACCTCCATCCGGAAGATGTAGACATATTGCTACATTCGGCCAAGCTCGTCAAATTTCTCTTCGTGCGGAACGCCCGCGACAATCTGCCCTTGTGGCCTCAGCCCGCTGGACAAAAACGGGCTTCACGCATAAACCGAAATCCAAATGCCGGAGGAATTCGCTAGCTTGTTCGCCATGCGCTGTCGGGCCGGCGCGATGGAGCGGGGACAAAGCTCGGCCGCCGGCTCGGAAGAGGCGAAAGGATCAGGCACCCGTGAGCGCAACCGACACCCAGGATCCCAACCGTCGTGATTTTCTCTACGTCGCCACCGGCATGGCCGCAGTGGTTGGCGCAGGCGCCGTTGCCTGGCCCTTCATCGACCAGATGCGCCCCGATGCCTCGACGCTGGCGCTGGCCTCGGTCGAGGTCGACGTCGCCTCGCTGACGCCTGGCATGTCGCTGATCGTCAAATGGCGCGGCAAGCCGGTCGTGGTGCGCAACCGCACCGAGCAGGAGATGAAGGACGGCGAGGCCGTGAACCTTGCCGACCTCAAGGATCCTATTGCCCGCAACGCCAATCTGCCCGCCGATGCGCCGGCGACCGACGCCAACCGCACCACGCCCGGCAAGGAAGCCTGGATGGTGATGGTGCAGGTCTGCACGCATCTGGGGTGCATTCCGCTTGGCCAGGAAGGCGATTTCGGCGGCTGGTTCTGCCCGTGCCACGGTTCGGTGTACGATACCGCCGGCCGCATCCGCAAAGGCCCGGCGCCCGAAAACATGGCCGTGCCGGTATTCAAGTTCATTTCCGATACCAAAATCCTTATCGGTTGAGGCAGGGGATAATTCGATGAGCGAGGGACACTCGACCTATACGCCCAAGACCGGTATCGAACGCTGGTTCGACGCCCGCATGCCGCTGCCGCGCATGGTCTATGACAGCTTCATCGCCTATCCGGTGCCGCGCAACCTTAACTATGCGTGGACCTTCGGCGGCATCCTCACGATCATGCTGGTGGCGCAGATCCTGACCGGTATCGTGCTGGCCATGCACTATACCGCCGACACCAACCTCGCCTTCAATTCGGTCGAGAAGATCATGCGCGACGTCAATTCGGGCTGGCTGTTGCGCTACATGCATTCCAACGGCGCCTCGTTCTTCTTCGTCGCCGTCTACATCCACATCTTCCGCGGGCTTTATTACGGCTCCTACAAGGCGCCGCGCGAGCTGCTGTGGATCCTCGGCTGCATCATCTATCTGCTGATGATGGCGACCGGCTTCATGGGCTATGTGCTGCCTTGGGGTCAGATGAGCTTCTGGGGCGCCACCGTCATCACCGGCTTCTTCAGCGCCATTCCGCTGGTCGGCAACTGGATCCAGGAACTGCTGCTCGGCGGTTTCGCCGTCGACAACCCGACGCTCAACCGCTTCTTTGCGCTGCACTATTTGCTGCCGTTCATGATCGCCGGCGTCGTCGTGCTGCACGTCTGGGCGCTGCACGTGGTCGGCCAGTCGAACCCGACCGGCATCGAGGTGAAATCGAAGACCGACACCGTTGCCTTTACGCCCTATGCGACCATCAAGGATGCATTCGGCATGATCGTGTTCCTGTTCTTCTTCGCCTATTTCGTCTTCTACCTGCCGAACTTTCTCGGCCATCCGGACAATTACACGATCGCCAACCCGCTGAAGACGCCGGCCCACATCGTGCCGGAATGGTACTTCCTGCCGTTCTACGCGATCCTGCGCGCGATCACCTTCAACATCGGGCCGATCAACTCCAAGCTCGGTGGCGTGCTGTGCATGTTCGGCGCCATCGTCATGCTGTTCCTGGTGCCGTGGCTCGACACCTCCAAGGTGCGCTCGGCGGTCTACCGGCCCTGGTACAAGCTGTTCTTCTGGCTGTTCGTCGCCGACGCTGTCCTGCTTGGCTGGCTTGGCTCGCAGCCGGCGGAAGGCGGCGGTCTGTTGACCCTCCTGATAGGTGAGGTCTCGGGCAACTACGTTGGCTACGCTCAAGCGGCGACACTGTTCTACTTCGCCTTCTTCCTCGTCATCCTGCCGGTGCTTGGCCTGATCGAGACGCCACGCAGACTGCCGAATTCGATCACCGAGGCGGTGCTGGAGAAGAACAAGGGTGCCGGAGGGGGACATCCGGCCGGTGCGACCGCGGCGCCGGAAACCAAAGGCTGAGTGAGAATCTAAGGGGATTTGGCATGAAAAAGATTCTCACCTCGCTCGCCCTGCTAGGCGTGTTTGCCGCTGGCATCGGAGCCGTCGGCAGTGTGGCGATCGCCGCTGAAGAGGCGCACAACGCGGCGGCACCGACGCATTTCCCGATCCACGAGCCGAAGGAGATGGACTGGACTTTTGCCGGTCCGTTCGGCACCTACGACAAGGCGCAGCTGCAGCGTGGCTTGAAGGTCTACAAGGAAGTCTGCTCGGCCTGCCACTCGATGAATCTGGTGGCGTTCCGCACGCTGGAGGACCTCGGCTATTCGGAAGCGCAGATCAAGTCGCTGTCGGCCGAGTACACCATCCATGATGGACCCAACGATGCCGGCGACATGTTCGACCGGCCGGGCAAGCCGTCAGACCATTTCCCGGCGCCGTTCGCCAATGAGGAGGCGGCTGCCGCTTCCAACGGCGGCGCTGCCCCACCGGATATGTCGCTGCTGGCCAAGGCGCGCGGCGTCGAGCGCGGCTTCCCGCGCTTCGTCTTCGACATCTTCACGCAATATGCGCAGGGCGGCCCGGACTACATCCATTCGCTGCTGACCGGCTACGACGAGACGCCACCTGCCGGCATGGTGATCCCCGAAGGCACCCACTATAATCCATACTTCATGTCCGGCGTGTCGCTGAAGATGCCCAAGCCGCTCTCCGACGGCCAGGTGACCTACGATGACGGTTCGCCGCAGACGATCGACCAGTATTCGCGCGACGTCTCGGCGTTCCTGATGTGGGCGGCCGAGCCGCATATGGAAGACCGCAAGAAGACCGGCTTCCGCGTGCTGGTGTTTCTGCTTCTGTTCGGGGCGCTGATGTATCTGACCAAGCGCAAGGTGTGGGAAGGCGTGGCGCACTAAGCCGCATCTTATTCCTCGGAAATGGAAAGGGCGTCTTCGGACGCCCTTTTTGCTTGCCAAACCGGACATGGTTCGCATCTTGGCGCAGCAGCCGTCCAGTAAGAAGTCCGTTGGCACGCCGCCATGCGATTGGTATTGCACGCGCGCCCGGCGGATCGCCGGCTAAAGGGGCATTTGGGATCGATGATGCGGCTACGCGACTGTCACAACTTTTCCGATTTCCGGCGCATGGCCCAGCAGCGGTTGCCGGGGCCAATCTTCAACTACATCGATGGCGCGGCCGACGATGAGGTCACCTACCGCCGCAACACCGAGAGCTTCGAGCGCTGCGACCTCGTTCCCAACGTGCTGCGCGGGGTAAGCGAGATCGACATGTCGGTGACGGTGATGGGCCAGAAGCTGGCCATGCCCGTCTATTGCTCGCCGACCGCCTTGCAGCGGCTGTTCCATCATCAAGGCGAGCGCGCGGTGGCCAAGGCTTCGGCCAAATTCGGCACGATGTTCGGCGTGTCCTCGCTCGGCACTGTCAGTCTTGAGGAAGCGCGCAAGATCAGCAGCAGCCCGCAGGTCTACCAGTTCTATTTCCACCGGGATCGCGGCCTCAACCGGGCGATGATGCAGCGGGCGAAAGCGGTTGGAGTCGAAGTGATGATGCTGACCGTCGACAGCATCACCGGAGGCAACCGCGAGCGCGACAAGCGCACCGGCTTTGCCATCCCCTTCAAGCTCAACCTTGCCGGCATGCTGCAGTTCGCGCTGAAGCCGGGTTGGGCGATCAACTATTTCACCCATGAGGGATTCAAGCTGCCGCAGCTCGACGAGCATGTCGACATGGGCGGCGGCACGATGTCGATCAGCCGCTACTTCACCGAGATGCTCGATCCGTCGATGACCTGGGACGATGTTGCCGAGATGGTCAGACTGTGGGGAGGTCCGTTCTGTCTCAAGGGCGTCATGTCGGTGGAGGATGCCAAGCGCGCCGTCGAGATCGGCTGCAGCGGCATTGTGCTGTCCAACCATGGCGGCCGGCAGCTGGACGGCTCGCGGGCGGCGTTCGACCAACTGGCCGAGATCGTCGATGCCGTCGGCGACAGAATAGACGTCATCATGGATGGCGGCGTGCAGCGCGGCACCCATGTGCTGAAGGCGCTGTCGCTCGGCGCCAAGGCTGTTGGCGTCGGCCGCTACTATCTGTTCCCCTTGGCGGCGGCCGGACAGCCGGGCGTCGAGCGGGCGCTGGAGCAGATGCGGGTCGAGATCGAGCGCGGCATGAAGCTGATGGGCTGCAGTTCGATCGAACAATTGTCGCGCAACAACCTCCGTTTCAGGTAATCTCGACCCATGAAATCCTCGCTCGAAGACACGCTGCTCGCCGCGATCCGCACCATTCCGGACTACCCCAAGCCCGGCATCCTGTTTCGCGACATCACCACTTTGCTCGGCAATGCGCGCGCCTTCCGCCGCGCCATCGACGAGCTGGTGCATCCCTATGCCGGGCAGAAGATCGACAAGATCGCCGGCATCGAGGCACGCGGCTTCATCCTCGGCGGTGCGGTCGCGCACCAGCTTTCGGCCGGTTTCGTGCCGATCCGGAAGAAGGGCAAGCTGCCTTACGAGACGGTACGCGTCGCCTACAGCCTGGAGTACGGGCTGGACGAGATGGAGATGCACAAGGACGGCGTTGCGCCGGGCGAGAAGGTGATCCTGGTTGACGACCTGATCGCGACCGGCGGCACGGCGGAGGCGGCGGTCAAGCTGCTAAGGCAGATCGGCGCCGATATTCTTGCCGCGTGCTTCGTCATCGACCTGCCGGATCTCGGCGGACGGGCGAAGCTCGAAGCGCTGGGCGTGCCGGTGCGGACGTTGATCGGGTTTGAGGGGCATTAGTGAATAGTGAATAGTGAATGTCAGCGTTCAATGACAGGCGCTAGGCTTAGTCACACACTCTGATATTGAATACTCACTACTCACTACTCACTACTCACTATTCACTACCCAGCCTTCACCAGCACGGCGCTGTCGAACTCCAGCACCTTGTCGCCTGCCGAATCGGAACCTTCCGAGCGCAGCGCCAGCAGGCGCCAGCCGGGGCGGGTGGCAAGCGGGCGGTGGGACAGGGCCGTGCGCATGAAGGTGACGGTTTCTCCGGCATAGACCGGCTTTGGCCATTTCAGGTTCCTGAAGCCGGGGGAGGGGCCGAATTCTGGTACCGGGCCGGGTCCGGTCCATTGAGAAGCGTCCATAGGATTTTTGAGATTGAGCTTCATCCAGGTGGCCGCGGTGTGCCAGCCTGAGGCGCAGAGGCGGCCGAACACGCTTTTCTTCGCCGCCTCCTCGTCGACATGAAAAACCTGTGGATCGTATTTGCAGGCGAACGCCTTGATCGCCTCGGTTTCGAATGTGTGCGAACCGAGGTTGATGGTTTCGCCGATGCGGAAGAACGCGTCGAGGCTCATGCGCCGGCCTCGCGGGTCAAGAACATGACAGTGTTCTCAAGTTCGAAGACGCTTTCACCGCGCTGGTTGAACAGTTCGCTGCGCAAGGTGACGAGGCCGAGCTGAGGCCTGGATTTCGACAGGCGCCTGGCAAGCACGCTGGTGCTGCCGGCCAGTGTGTCGCCGGCCAGCACCGGCTTCTTCCATTTGACCTGGTCGATGCCGGGCGCGCCTTGCGCGGTCGAGTCGAGCAGGAAGGCGTCGCACAGCATGCGCATGAAGATCGCGCAGGTGTGCCAGCCGGAGGCGGCCAAGCCGCCAAGGATGCTGGCCTTGCCGGCGGCTTCGTCGAGATGCATCGGCTGCGGGTCGAATTCGGTGGCGAATTCGATGATTTCGGCCGCACTCACCTGCTTGGCGCCGAGGTCGATCGATGCGCCCTCGGTGAAATCCTCGTAGGCCCAGCTTTTTGCGGTCATGATCCCAATCCGGTTGTACGATCACCGGGCATCCGGATGCCGTCCGGGCGGCGTTTGGTCAAGCGAATTCTATTGGGCCTACAACCAGCCGCGGCGGCGGAAATACCAGAACGGCAGGATCGCCGACAGGATCATCAGGCCGATGGCGAAGGGATAGCCGAGCTCCCATTTCAGCTCCGGGATGACGTCGAAATTCATGCCGTAGATCGAAGCCACCAGCGTCGGCGGCAGGAAGATGACGGCGGCGACCGAGAAGATCTTGATTATGGCGTTCTGCTCGATCGAGATCATGCCGAGCGTCGCGTCGAGCAGGAACGAGATCTTCTGCGACAGGAAGGTGGCGTGGTCGGCGAGCGACAGCACGTCGCGCGATACTGTCTTGATGCGGGCGCGGACGTCCTTGCTCATCTTGATCTGGGTCGCGACATGGGCAAGGAAGCCGGTGAGGCGCTGCAGCGAGATCAGGCTGTCGCGGATCGAGGAGGCAATGTCCTCCTTGCGGCCGATGGCCTTGAGCAGTTCCTGGAAGTCGCGATTGCGCTTGTTCACCTTGGTCGACCGCGCTTCGAAGATATCGCGCGAGATCGTCTCGATGTCACGGCCGGCGCGTTCGAGAATATCGGCTAGGCGATCGACGATCGCCTCCAGCAGGCCGATCAGGATGGTGTTGCCGGTGGTGCAGCCTGTCGCCACCTTCTCGGCGCGCAGGGGAAAGGTCTTGAACGCCTTCGGCTCATGATAGCGGATGGTGACCAGTCTCGGGCCGGCAAGCACAAAGGTAACCGGTGACATCAAGGGATCATCGATTTCGGTCTGCGCCGGCAAGGTGGCGGTCATGAAGTAGGCGCCGTCCTCGATGTAGAGGCGGCTCGAAATCTCGATCTCCTCCATCTCCTCGCGCGTCGGGATGGCAACGCCGAGCCAGGTCTCGATCGCTGTTTCTTCTTCCTTGGTCGGGTTGAGAAGGTCGGCCCAGACGACGTGATCGCCATTGGCCACGAGATCGTCGGCGGGGCGCAGGCGGTCATTGCCGACGACGAAGGCCTTGATCATCGCCGCTCTCCATTGGTTGAGCCCAAGAGGTTCCGTTCGATAGCGATGGGTCTTGCACGCGCGGCAGTTCCCACGGCCACGGCCAGTCGGATGCAGAGGGCCTTAGACCCGGTGCCAAGGGCAGTCAAGCGAAGCGGCAGGCTGGCTCGTCCACTTGACGCAGCTGTGATCGGCCGCGGTCAGCGCGCGAGCCGCGAGATGCCTCGGCGTCTCAGGTGTTGAACTTGAACAGCAGGACGTCGCCGTCCTGGACGACATATTCCTTGCCTTCGTCGCGCGCCTTGCCGGCTTCCTTGGCCGCTACTTCGCCGCCCAGTGTGATGTAGTCGTTGTAGGCGATGGTCTGGGCGCGGATGAAGCCGCGCTCGAAATCGGTGTGGATGACGCCGGCCGCCTGCGGGGCCTTGTCGCCCTTGTGGATCGTCCAGGCGCGCGTCTCCTTCGGCCCGGCGGTGAAATAGGTGATCAGATGCAACAGATCGTAGCCGGCGCGGATGACCTTGTTGAGGCCAGGCTCGTCGAGGCCGAGCGAGGACAGGAACTCCATCTCTTCCTCGTCGGAGAGCTGGGCGACTTCGGCCTCGATCGCGGCTGAGATCACCACGGTGCCGGCGCCCTGCGCGGCCGCCATCTTTTCCACGGCCCTGGTGTGCTCGTTGCCGGTGGCGGCGTCGGCTTCGGCGACGTTGCAGACATAGAGAACGGGGTGCGAGGTCAAGAGGTTCAACCCCTGCAGGATGCGCAGGTCCTCTGCTGAAATGCCCTTGAGCAGGATGCGGGTCGGTTTGCCGGCCTGCAGCAGCTCGAGTGCCGCCTCCATCATCGGCAAGACTGTGGTGGCTTCCTTGTCCTTGGTAGAGGCGCGCTTGCGGATCTGCACGATGCGGCGCTCGAGGCTGTCGAGGTCGGCAAGCATCAGCTCGGTCTCGACCGTCTCGGCGTCGGCGACGGGATCGATGCGGCCTTCGACATGGGTGATGTCATCATCTTCGAAACAGCGCAGCACATGCACGATGGCGTCGACCTCGCGGATGTTGGCGAGGAACTGGTTGCCCAGCCCTTCGCCCTTGGAGGCGCCACGCACCAGGCCGGCAATGTCGACGAAGGAGATGCGGGTCGGGATGATCTCTTTTGACTTGGCAACCGCGGCGATCTTCTGCAGCCGCGGATCGGGCACCGCCACCTCGCCGGTGTTCGGTTCGATGGTGCAGAAAGGATAGTTGGCGGCCTGCGCCGCCGCCGTTCTGGTCAACGCGTTGAAAAGCGTCGACTTGCCGACGTTGGGCAAGCCAACGATGCCGCATTTGAAACCCATGTGTCCGGTCCTATCGGGAAACTAGAAATTTGATGAGGGCTATGGGCGATAGGGGTGAGCAACGTCAAGCCCCGCAGTCCCGATCCTATCGACGCTCAGTCCTTCTTGCCGAACAGTTTCTTCAGCATGGCGGCCATAGGGCCGCTTTCCGGCAGCTTGGCCGGCGCCTGCTGTGGCCGTGCCTGGCGGATGTGGCTTTGAGCCTTTGGACCTTCAGCCTTCGGCGCCTTGGGCGGCGGCCGGTCGTCGTCGCTGGTCGGCACCAGCTTGTCACGCAGGGCCAGAGTAATGCGGTTCATGAAGGAACTGTCGTCGCCGTTGGCCAGCAGCCCGGCATCGTCGGCGATGGTGTCGAGCAGCACATCCAGCCACTCGCGATCGGCCTTGGCGAAGTCGCCGAGCACATGGCCATGCACCATTTCCCGGACGCCGGGATGGCCGACGCCGATGCGCACGCGGCGAAAGTTCTTGCCGACATGTTGGTCGAGCGAGCGGATGCCGTTGTGGCCGCCGGCGCCGCCGCCGACCTTGACCCGCAATTTGCCGGCCGGCAGGTCGATCTCGTCGTAGAAGACGGTCAGCGCCTCGGGGCCGAGCTTGTAGAAGCGCAAGGCTTCGCCGACCGGCTGTCCCGACAGGTTCATGAAGGTCTGCGGTTTGATCAGGAGAATCTTCTCGCCGGCAATCGTGCCTTCGGCGATCAGGCCCTGGAACTTCTTCGACCAGGGCGAAAAGGAATGGCGGCGGGCAATTGCGTCCGCCGCCATGAAGCCGACATTGTGCCGGTTATCAGCGTATTTCGCGCCCGGATTGCCGAGGCCTGCAAAGACAAGCATCGTGCGCTCCGGGCTCGAAAATTACTTCTCTTCGGCAGCAGGAGCCGCCGCTTCGGGGGCTGCCGCTTCCGCCGTCTCTTCCGTCTCCGGCTTCATCGCCGAGGAGCCGGCAATGGTCGCGATGGTGAAGTCGCGATCGGAGATCACCGGCTTGACGCCGGCCGGCAATGTAACCGCCGAGATGTGGATCGAATTGCCAATGTCGGCGCCGGTGAGATCGACGGTGATGAATTCCGGGATCGCATTGGCCGGGCAGTGGAACTCGACTTCGTGACGCACGATGTTGAGCACGCCGCCGCGTTTGATGCCGGGCGACTTGTCTTCATTGAGGAAGTGGACGGGCACGTCGACGTTGACCTCGGTGTCCTTGCCGATGCGCAGGAAGTCGACATGGACCGGGAAATCCTTGACCGGGTCGAGCTGGAAATCCTTGGGCAGAACCTGGATTTTCTTGCCCTCGACATCGATCGTGGCGATCGTGGTCAAAAACCCGCCGCCATGGATTTTGTAGAAGACGTCCTTGTAGTTCAGCGCAATCGCCAGGGGAGGCTGTCTGTCGCCGTAGATAACTGCAGGCACTTTACCGTTGCGGCGAACTGCACGGGCGGACCCCTTACCGACCTGTTCGCGCGCTTCGGCCTTGAGCTCGTAAGTATCGTGGCTCATGGCATTTCCTTTCGCGTTTTATGGAGCGTTTGCGGTGGCAGTGTGCCTGGACCGTAAACGTCGAAAGCCGCCAGGCCTGGATGTCCGAATGCCAGAAACCGCATACGCGGAGCTTTGTTCGGGATCACAAGGGAAGGCAGCCTTCCGCCGCGTTGCCTCCAAGGGTGTCTACGCGGGTGGCGGCTCTATAGCGGAAGGCGGGCAGGCGTGCAAGCCATGGCGGGCAAGGGCGGCCGATGCCTGCGTTGGGCGCGCCGCATTGCGCTCAGGCCGGCAGGTCGGTGGGCGGATTTGATCCGTTTCCCTTGGCGCCACCGAGCGTGGACAGAGCGCTCAGCAGTTTCGTCCGGTCCTTGCCGATCATGAGCACGCCGCTGTCGGGCGCCAGCAGCGCCGAGAACGGAAGCATGGCAGCGCCGATCGAGGAGGCCTCAGGGCCGAATTGCCCCGACACGATCTCCGGCGCCACGATGCCGATTGCGCTGGCCTGGTTGAACTGGGCCTGCACCCTTGCCAGCAGTTCGAGATGGATCGGCCTGGGCAGGATCGAGTCGAGAACGATGGCCTCGATGTCGATGATGGAGGTGATGGCGATGATCGCCTCGACCAGCGCGCTCGCACAATCGTCGATCCATTCGAACAGCGGCACGCGCGCTTCGGCTGGCAACGGATCGAGTTCCCGCACACGATTGATCACCACGCCGCGCGACCTCAGGTGATTGACCAGCACATAGATCGAGGCGCGATGCAGCAGGCTCTGGTAGCGCGCAGGCTTCGCCGCCACCGAATCGAGGCTTGAGGGCGAGACCGGCAAGGGTCCGAGGGCAGCGCTGTTGCCATGCGGCCCGGTATGGACCCTGCCGCCTTGCACCAGGCCGCCGCCGACAAAAGTGTCGATCGAGATGTGCATGAAATCGCGAAAGCGGGCGCCGGCGCCCTGGACAAGTTCGGCCAGCGCCGCCGACGTGGCGTCGTTTTCCACGAACACCGGCGTCTTCGCCGGAGTGGCAAAGCATGTCGTCAGGTCGATCGCCTCCCAGCGGCTGCCGAGATCGTCGGGAAAGCCGAGTTCCTCGCTCCAGCCGCCGAGGAAATAGGGTGAGGCAATGCCGACGCCGACGATGCTGGCATCGCCAAGCCCATCCACCAGCTTTTCGAAGGTGGCCAGCGCCATGTTGCCGGCCTTCAGCACCAAATCAGGATCGGGGAAGCGGTATTCGTGCGACTCTCTTGCGCGGATTTCACCGGCGAAGTCGACCAGAACGGCTTCAAGCGCACGCCGGCCGATCTTGATGCCGACGCTGTAGATGCGCTCCGGCGTCAGCCGGTACAGCGTGGAGGGCGAACCGCGCTGCCCGAACCTTTTTCCCACTTGCTTTACGAATCCGGAAGATTCCAGGCCGTCGACGATGGCAGCGACGGCCGCCGGCGTCAGGCTTGCCGCGCGCGCCAGATCGGACTTGGAGGCTTCCTTGAGGCGACGGATGGCGTCGAGCACGAAACGCTCATTATAGTGCCGAACTTTGACAGAATTGCTGCCTTTTCCTGACAAAACCCGCACACTCCCCAAATGTCCCGTTCCCGGCGCGAAGCCCGCAAACCACCTGCGGCCGAGCGCACCCTGCGGTGCCTATGTAGGCGGCGACAGTGCGCGTCGGAACCATGGAAGTCAATTTTGCCGTTGCGCCTTTGCGCTATTTAATATAGCAAATTGAAAAAATAACTAGTCAAGGAGGAGACGTGCTGCACTCGGGCACACAAAGCGAAGCCGACGCTGCGGTGGTGCGGGCTGTTCCTGTTGCCCTGGTTCAGGCGACGAAGGCTTTCGGCGGCACGATTGCGCTCAAGGACGCCTCCTTCGAATTGCGCTCCGGCGAGGTGCTGGCGCTGCTTGGCGAAAACGGCGCCGGCAAGAGCACCTGCGTGAAGCTTCTGGCCGGTGTGCATTCTCCCACCAGCGGTCATGTCGAGGTTGACGGCAAATCAGCCGTCTTCCATTCGCCGCATGACGCGCAGGCGGCCGGCATTGCGGTCATGCACCAGCATCCTGGCCTGTTTCCCGATCTGTCGGTGGCGGAGAACATCTATCTCGGCCACATGCCGCGCGACCGCTTTGGCGGCATCGACAATGCCGCCATGCTGGCCGGCGCCCGCAAGGTGCTGGCTACCGTCGGGCTCGACGTGCCGGCGGCAACGCGGCTGGGAACACTGCGTACCTCTGAACAACAACTGGTCGAGATCGCCCGCGCGCTGTCGCTGGATGCCCGCGTGCTGATCATGGACGAGCCCACGGCGGCGCTGTCACAGCGCGAGGTCGAGCGGCTGTTTTCCGTCGTTGCCGATCTCAGGCTGCATGGCGTGGCGATGATGTTCGTCGGCCACCGCATGGATGAAATCTTCCGCATCGCCGACCGCATCGCCGTGCTGCGTGACGGGCGCCTGATCGGCGTCAAGCCGAAGGCCGAGCTTGGCCGCGCTGCCGCCATCAGCATGATGGTCGGGCGTGAAGTCACCGACCTCTATCCCGAACGGCGCCATGCCTCAGGCGCGCTGGTGCTGGAGGGGAAGGGACTTTCGCGCGCCGGCGGCTTTACCGGCATCGACCTCAAGCTTCACGCAGGTGAGGTGCTCGGCCTTGGCGGTCTGGTCGGCAGCGGACGCACCGAGATTGCGCGCGTGCTGTTCGGTATCGACCGGCCCGACGCCGGCGAAATCCTGATCGACGGCAAGCCCGTGCAGTTCGCCTCGGCGCGCGACGCCATGGATGCGCGCATCGCCTATGTGTCGGAAGATCGCATGGACCAGAGCCTGGTGATGGATTTCTCCATCCTCGACAATGCGGTGCTACCTGTTCTCGACAAGGCCGCACAACGCGGTCTCTACGGCACCGACCGCGCCATCGGTCTGGTGGCGGACTGGCTGAAGCGCATGAAGCTGCGCTTTTCCGGCTATGGGCAGCCGGTGAAAGAGTTATCCGGCGGCAACCAGCAGAAGGTGGTGCTGGCCAAATGGCTGCGCACCGAGCCGCGCGTGCTCATCCTCGACGAGCCGACGCAAGGCATCGATGTCGGTACCAAGGCGGAAGTGCATGCAATGATCGTTGACCTTGCCGCGCAAGGCATGGCGATCCTGCTGATCTCGTCAGAGATGCCCGAGCTGATCGGCATGTGCGACCGCATTATCGTGCTGCGCGAAGGCCGCCAGACTGCCGAGTTTTCGCGCGGACAAGCCACGCAGGAAAAGGTACTGGAAGCGGCGACCAGGACCGATGAACGTGCCGGCCAGGCAGCGCAGATAGAACGCGCCGCCGAGGAGGAAAAGGCAAAAGGACCGTTCGATTTTCTGAAGCGGCGGGAATTCGGCCTGCTTGCGGCGATGCTCGCCGTCGCCATTCCGGTCACCATCATCAACCCGCGCATGGTGAGCGCGGCGAACCTCACCGCTGTGTCGATGGACGCGGCCTTGCTGATTGTCGCCGCACTGGCGCAGATGCTGGTGCTGATCACCCGCAACATCGACCTGTCGATCGCAGCTGTGATCGGCCTCTCCGCCTATATGGCGGCCAGCATGGTTCAGGCCTATCCCGGATTGGACATCGGCATCGGCCTGATCACCGCCTGCGCGGTCGGCGGCTTTGCCGGACTGCTCAACGGCCTTGTCGTTACCAGGGGAAAGATCCCGGCCATCGTCGTTACGCTGGCTTCGATGTCGATCTTCCGCGGCTTCAACTCGATCTGGGCGGCGGGCGACCAGGTCAGCGCCGACGAAGTCACGCAAGCCTGGCTCGACATGACCGGGCTGAAGATCGCCGGCGTGCCGCTGATCGTCGTCATCGCCATTCTCATCCTGTGCGCCGGCTATGTGCTGCTCTATCGCACCGCAACCGGACGCGAGCTGTTTGCCACCGGCTCCAACCCGGACGGCGCACGGCTGATCGGCATTCCGGTCGACCGGCGCATCCTGCTGGCCTTCGGCATGGCCGGCTTGCTCGGCGGCCTGTGCGGGGCGCTGTGGGCATCGCGCTATGCCACCATCGATGCCCGCGTCGCGCTCGGCTTCGAGCTCACGGTGATCGCCTCCGCCGTGGTCGGCGGCGTCGCCATCCGCGGCGGTTCGGGCACGCTGCTCGGCATCATTCTCGGCGCGCTCACGCTCTTGGTCATCAAGAACGGGCTGACGCTGGTGCGTGTCGACCCGCTCTGGTTGCAGGGCGTCTATGGCCTGGTGATCCTGGTTGCCATCGGCATCGACACCTTCATCGTGCGGCGTGCCGAACAGGCAAGACAGGCGAGGGCGAGATGAGAAAGTTTATCCGCTCGATCGACTTCTGGGATCTGCTGCTGGCGACCGCCTGCCTCGCCGTCTTTATCTATGCGGCGGTCTTCGTGCCGAATTTCGTTTCCGGCTTTAACCTTTCTCAACTGGCGGCGAGCGCCTCGGAAAAGGCGTTGCTGATCCTGCCGATGACGCTGCTCATCATCACCCGCGAGATCGATCTGTCGATCGCCTCTGTGCTGGCGCTGACATCCGTGGTGTTTGGCCTGCTCGTCCAGGGCGGCGTGCCGACGCTGGCGGCCATTCCGCTGACGCTGGTCTTCGGCGGCCTGCTCGGCGCCTTCAACGGCTATCTGGTTTCAGGGCTGGGGCTGCAGTCGCTGGTGGTGACGCTCGGCACCATGGCGCTCTATCGGGGCATTGGCTACATCCTGCTCGGCACCGGTTCGGTCAACATATTGCCGCCGGCGGTCGTCGATTTCGGCATCAACAATCTGCCGGGCACACAAATCCCGTGGACCATCGTGCCGTTCCTGCTGCTGGCGCCGATCTTCGCGGTGGTGCTGCAGAAGACGCCGACCGGCAAGCGCATCTATGCGCTCGGCGGCAGCCCCGAAGTGGCGCGCTATTCCGGCATCGATACGCGCAAAATGGTGCTGAAGCTGTTCGTCGTTTCGGGCATGGTCGCGGCCATCGCCGGCATCGTCTATACCGCGCGCCTCTGCAACGCCCGCGCCAACAATGCGCTCGGCATGGAGCTCGATGTCATCACCATCGTGCTGCTCGGCGGCGTCAGCGTCTTCGGTGGTAAGGGGCGGCTCACGGGGGTCATGCTGGCGCTGCTGTTGATCGCCATCATCCGAAATGTGCTGGCGCTCAACCAGATCGGCGGCGACGCTCAAGGCATGATCATCGGCCTGCTTCTGATCGGCTCGCTGCTGGTCGGCAATTACTGGCGCTCCCTGGAGGAGCGGCTGTCAAGATCGCGCGTCCTGCGCGAAACCAAGGGGTGATCTCGGGCCCCTTTCTTCAAGCCCGAATTCTGACGGAGGAGACACAATGAAAGCGTTTAGAATAGCCCTGCTCGCATCCGCGGTTCTGCTTGCGCCGGCCTCGCTGGCATACAGCCAGGAATGCGCCAAGGAACCTGTAACGGTCGGCTTCCTGCCCAAGCTCGACACCGATCCCTACTTCAAGGTGGCTTTCGGCGGCGCCGAGGAGGCTGCGAAGGAAATTGGCGGCACCGCCACCCAGGTCGCCCCGTCGCAGGCGACGGCCGAGGCACAGATCGAATTCATCAACAGCCTTGTGTCGCAGAAGGTCGGGGTCATCGCTATCGCCGGCAACGACGCCAATGCGGTTGCGCCTGCGCTGAAGCGCGCCGTTCAGCAAGGCGTCCGGGTGATATCGTACGATTCCGACGTCGCGGCCGATGCGCGCGCGGTGTTCGTGAACCAGGTGAAGGGCGACAGTCTGGCCGAAATGATGCTGGAAAGCGCATTCAACCTCAGCGGCGGCGAAGGCGAGTTCGCCATCCTGTCGTCGACGCCGACGGCGACCAACCAGAACGCCTGGATCGACTTCATGAAGGCGAAGATGGCGGCAGAGCCGAAATACGCCAAGATGAAACTGGTGCAGGTCGCCTATGGCGAGGAGAGCGAGCAGGTCAACCAGCAGCAGGCCTTGGCGCTGGTGCAGGCGTTTCCGGATCTCAAGGTGATCATCGTGCCGGCAGGCATTGGCCTTCCGGCGGCCGCGCGCGCACTCGAGGAAGCCGGTATGATCGGCAAGGTCAAGCTGACCGGCCTTGCGCCGGCCACTTTGATTTCGAAATACATCAAGGATGGCGCTGCCCAGGATATCTGGTGGAATGTCACCGATCTCGGCTACCTGTCCTATCAGGCGGCCCAGGCGCTAGCGCAGTGCAAGATCACCGGCAAGGAAGGTGAGAAGTTCACGGCGGGCAGGCTCGGCGAATACACGATCGGGGCCAGCGGCGAACTGATCCTTGGCCCGGCCAAGATCGTGACGCCGGAAAACCTGGCCGAGTTTAAGTTCTAAGCCTCCCAAGGCCCGGCGGGCGCCGGTTCAAGCCGGCGCCCGCTCGTTCAATTGTCAGTCGAAAAGCGTGAGGGCGACGATGAAACTCTTGCTGGCAGGCGAGACCTTCGCGGCGACGACGTCGGTCGCTGCCGGCGGCGACGTTCTGACAAGTGCGACATGGGTGAATGGCGCGACGGCCTTCAATGCCGCCCTTGCCGCAGAGGGCATAGCGGTGACGCAGATCGGTGGCGATCGCTGTGCGGCCGAATTTCCGTATGACCTCGACGCGCTGGCCGAATACCAGGCGGTGGTGATCTCCGATGTCGGCGCGCTGACCTTGCTGGTCACGCCGGAGGCCCGCGCCGGGCGCATCGGCGTCAACCGCCTCGACGTCCTCAAGGCCTATGTCGAAGGCGGCGGCGGGCTGATGCTGGCCGGCGGCTATATGGGGTTCCAAGGCATGTTCGGCACGGCGCGTTTCCACGACACCCCGGTCGAGGACGTGCTGCCCGTGCGCTGCCTGCCATTCTCGGACGGGCTGGAAGTGCCGCAAGGCCTGCAGCCGTCGATCCTTCAGGCGTCGCATCCGATCCTTGCCGGTGTCGCGGGTCCGTTGCCGCCGATCCTCGGCATGAACAAACTCGATTTTAGGCGCGACGGCTCGTCCCAGCTTCTGGCGACCTGCCATTATCGCGGCACGGACTGGCCGCTGCTTGCGGTTCGTGAGCATGGCCGTGGCCGCACCGTCGCGTGGGCGACCGACATCGGCCCACACTGGCTGTCGCAGGACTTTTTGGGATGGCCGCTCTACGGCAAGCTGATGGGCAACGTCGTGCGCTGGCTGGCCGGCAAGGATTAAGCCTGGCGTGTTTGTAGGGCAGCTAGTCCGGCTTGCTGCTCAACGCTTCGCGCAGCGCTTGGATCCGCCGATTCAAGGCATCGAGATCAGCCATCGTCATGCCCGAGCGTTCGATCAGGGTTTCGTTGAGGCAGTTGCACTGGACGAGCAGCGCGCGGCCGGCAGGCGTCAGGTCGACCTGCACTTGGCGCTCGTCCGTCTGGCTGCGCTGGCGGGTGACGAGACCGGCCTGTTCCATGCGCTTCACCAGCGGCGTGATGGTGCTCGATTCCAAAGCGAGCCTGTGCGCAATCGAGCCGACCGACATCCCGCGGGCTTCGGCAAGTGCGTTCAGCACGAGATATTGCGGATAAGTGATGCCCATCTCGTCCAGCATGGGCTTGTAGGTGCGATTGATTGCCATGCTGGTGGCGTAAAGCGTGAAGCAGAGCTGGTTGTCCAACGGGAGAGGCACGAGGCATTCCTTTAGCCGACTGAGCACATCAATATGTACCACGAAAAATGATATCGCGATACATATTTTCTGTAGACAAGGATTTGGACCTGCGCTAGTCGTATGGTTATCGCGATATTGATTATCGCGGAAGCAATCAATGGAGAGCGAGATGACCAAGCCCGGCAGCAGCACGATCACCACCAAGGACGGCACCGAAATTTTCTACAAGGATTGGGGAACGGGACAACCCATCGTCTTCCATCACGGCTGGCCGCTGAGCAGCGACGACTGGGACGCCCAGATGCTGTTCTTCCTGTCCAAGGGCTACCGCGTCATTGCCCATGACCGGCGCGGCCATGGCCGCTCGACCCAGACCGATACCGGCAACGAGATGGACACCTACGCCGCCGATGTCGCGGAGCTTGCAGCGCATCTCGACCTCAAGAACGCCATCCATGTCGGCCATTCCACCGGTGGCGGCGAAGTGGCCCGTTATGTCGCGAAGTACGGCTCCGGCGGCCGTGTCGCCAAGGCCGCATTGCTCGGCGCGGTGCCGCCGATCATGCTGAAGACGGCGTCCAATCCCGGCGGCCTGCCGATCGAGGTGTTCGACGGTTTCCGCTCCGCCCAGGCAGCCAACCGCGCCCAGTTTTTCCACGACGTCGCGGCCGGCCCGTTCTACGGCTTCAATCGCCCCGGCGCCCAGGTGTCGCAGGCTGTCGTCGAGAATTGGTGGCGCCAGGGCATGATGGGCGGCACCAAGGCGCATTATGATTGCATCAAGGCGTTCTCGGAAACCGACTTCACCGACGATCTGAAGGCCATCGAGGTGCCGGTGCTGGTGATGCATGGCGACGACGACCAGATCGTTCCGATCGCCGACTCCGCGCTGCTGGCTGTCAAGCTGCTCAAAAAGGGCGAGCTCAAGGTCTACAAGGGCTTCCCGCACGGCATGGCGACGACCCATGCCGATGTCATCAATGCCGACCTGCTGGCGTTCTTCAAGGCCTAGAATCGTCCAGGCGGATAGGCAAATGCAGCCGCCGTCAGGCGGGTGCATTTGCTTTCGTCGAAATGTCAGCGGGACAGTGCCTATTTATCGAGAAAACCAGTGATCAGTTTGACGGTGTCGTCGGGGTTTTCCTCCATGATCCAGTGTCCGGAAGCGGGCACGATGCCGCCCGTTACATCGGTCGCAACAAGCCGCAGGAGATCGGCCTGCGTAGTGCCAGCGGATTTTTCACCGCCGACAGCCAGTAGCGGCATGGTCAGTTTGCCGCCGGCGGCAAGCATCGCCTGGTTGTCGATCGCGTCCTGGTCAAACGCCTTGAACTGCTCGAAAGCGTCATGCATCGCATGCGGGCGGGCATAGAGTTTGGCGTAGTGCCTGCGCGTCGCCTCGTCGATCTTCTTGGGGTCAGCCGACAGCTCGTTGTAGAAGCGGTCGAGATAGATGCGCTCGCGCCCCGCGACCAGCCGCTCCATATCAGGGCCGCGGAAGTTGAAGTGCCAAAGCAGCGGGCTTTGCTTGATCTTTTCCCAGTCGCCTATGCCGGGCAGCGGCGCGTCGATGATAACCCATTTGGTGATGCGCTTGGGATACTGAGCGGCGAGCGCATAGCCGACCATGTTGCCGATGTCGTGGGTGACGAGATCTGCCTTGTCGATCTTCAGGGCATCCAACACGCCGGCGATGTCGACGGCCTGGTTCTTCTTGGCGTAGCCCGCTTCCGGGTGGGCCGACAGACCCATGCCGCGCAGGTCCGGCACGATGACGGTGTGGTCCTTTGCGAGGGCGATGGCCGCGGCGCCCCACATGTCTCCGGTATCGGCAAAGCCGTGCAGCAGCACGACGGCGGGACCCTTGCCGCCAACGCGCACATAGAGTTTGGTGCCGTTGGTTTCGACGGACTGCGTCTTGAAACCCGGCGGAAAGGGAACGATGCGTGCCGTCGCCGGCAAGGTAACAAGAAGCACACCCAATACGGCCAATACGATCTTGCGCATGTCATCCCCCAGAGACGTCGAAGGCCCCAAGCCTTCGTTGATGACTATCTCTAGCAGGCTTTTCAACCAGCGCATGGTGAAAGAATCACAGAGGGCGCAGCAATGCCGCGCCCTGCGTCAAATCCGCAAAATCGACCGGTTTTATCTGGCCGCCGCTTGCGCCTTCCTGGCTTCCTTCATGTTGGGCAGGAACACCGTCAGCAGGCCGAGCAGCGGCAGATACGAGCAGATCTGGAAGACGAAATCGATGCCCTTCATGTCGGCGACGACGCCGAGCACGGCGGCTGCAATGCCGCCCATGCCGAAGGCGAAGCCGAAGAATATCCCGGCGATGGTGCCGACACGTCCCGGCACCAACTCCTGCGCAAACACGACGATGTTGGAGAAGGCCGAGGACAGGATCAGGCCGATCAGCACCGTCAGCACCATCGTCCATTCGAAATTGGCGTAGGGCAGCGCCAGCGTGAACGGCAGCACGCCGACGATCGAGAACCAGATCATCGCCTTCTGGCCGTAGCGGTCGCCGAACGGTCCGCCGAGCAGGATGCCCAGCGCCGAGGCGCCGAGGAACAGGAACAGCATGACCTGGCTCATCTGCACCGACACGCCGAACTTATGGATGGAATAAAAGGTGTAGTAGCTGGAGAGCGAGGCGATGTAGGCGTTCTTGGTCAGCACCAGCAGCGTCAGCACCGCCAGCGCTCCCATCACCTTCTTGCGCGGGAAGGGGGAGACGAAGCTTGCCGCCTTGCGATTGCCCTGCGCGGCGCGCATCCGGCTGTACCAGCCGCCGACCCGCGACAAAACGATGATGCCGATCAGAGACCCGACGGCGAACCATGAAATGCTGGTCTGGCCGAAGGGCACAACGATGAAGGCAGCGAGCAGCGGCCCCATCGACTGGCCGAAATTGCCGCCGACCTGGAACAAAGATTGCGCCAGGCCAAAGCGGCCGCCGGAGGCAAAGCGGGCAATGCGCGAGGATTCCGGATGGAAGATCGCCGAGCCGATTCCGATCAGCGAGGCGCCGACCAGAAGCAGCGCATAGTGGCCGGCATAGGCCAGAACGATCAGGCCAATCAGCGAGGACGCCATGCCGTAGGGCAGCGAATAGGGCATTGGCCGCTTGTCGGTGATCATGCCGATGACCGGCTGCAGCAGCGACGCCGTGACCTGGAAGGTGAAGGTCAGAAGACCGATCTGCCAGAAATCGAGACCGTAATTCTCTTTCAGCAGCGGATAGATCGCCGGCAGCAGCGATTGCATGATGTCGTTGATGCCGTGGCAAAAGCTCACCGCCAGAATGACGGTGAAGGCGGTCGCCTGGGCTGAAGGGAGGCTGGCGCTTGGCTGCGGTGCAATGCTGGTGGCTGTCGTATCGGTCAAGGCAGGCTCCGAGGTCTTTTTGGCGGGTGTTTGCCCGCGGGCAGGCTTGGCGGCCGCTCCCGCGGACCGCCTTAAGGACGCTCGTCTGAAGCGCTTGGGCGACGCCCCTGCGGAGCGCCTTGGGGATGGCTGCCTTATAAGCCGCTTGCGAGGCGACTTCTTTCGTGGTTTGGTCCAATAGTTTCGCAAGTGGGCCATAGCCGATGCCACATGGCAGGGACATCTTCCGCGCCGGCAATGCCGATCTCGGCCGATTGCACGAAAGCCGCTGGCAGTGGCTGGAGGAGGTTTCCGGGCCGGCGGTGGCTTTGCCGACCGAATATCCGGACGGTTACCTCGTGCCGCAACACCGCCACAGCCGCAGCCAACTGCTGCATGCGCTGGTCGGTGTCGTGCTGGTGACGACCAGGTACGGGCGCTGGATGGTGCCGCCCGACCACGCAATGTGGATACCGGCCGGCACCGAGCATTCTGTCGAAATGCTGGGCGACGTCTCGATGCGCTCGGTCTATGTCATGCCGGGCGCTATCCCCGGCCTGCCGGAAGGCTTGCGTGTCGTCGGCGTCACCGAGCTGATGCACAGCCTGATCGTAGAATCGGAAAAGCTGCCGCAAGGTGGCGAACTGGAAGGCCGCGGCGGGTTGATCATGAACCTCTTGCTGCACGAGATCCCGACCTTGCCGGAACGGCCGCTCGGCCTGCCGTTCCCGTCTGATCCCAGGCTGGCGGCGCTCTGCCGACGCTTCGTGGCGGCACCGTCGCCGCATGCCACGATCGACGAGTGGGCCGATGCCGCGGGGATGAGCCGGCGCTCCTTCACCCGTGCCTTCCACCGCCAGACCGGACTGTCCTTGTCGACATGGCGCCAGCAGGCCTGCCTGTTTGCGGCACTTCCCAGGCTCGCCGATGGCGAGCCGATCACCAGGGTGGCGCTCGACCTCGGTTATGACAGCGTGCCGGCATTCATAACCATGTTCAAGCGCATGCTCGGCGCCTCGCCGCGCGGCTATATGCGCGGCGCCCGCGACGAAGGCATGCGGCGGGCTCAGCCTCGGCTTGAGGCCCCGGCGCCGTAGCGCCAGGAAAAGCCCGCAGCACTTTGTCGTAGGCCCTAGTCCAGCTGAACGCCGCTGGCCTTGACGATCGGTTCCCATTTGGCGAGTTCGGCCTTCACATGCACTCCAAGCTCTTCCGGGGTGGAGGCCACGATCGAGGCGCTGAACTGGGCCATGCGGGCGATCACATCAGGGTCTTTCAGGGCTTCAACTGCCGCCTTCTGAAGAACGGCGACGACCTCCGGCGGCGTGCCTGCGGGCGCGAACAGAGCGTTCCAGCTGTAGGTTTCATAGCCGGGAATGGTTTCGGCAATGGCCGGTATGTCGGGGAAGGAGGGAACGCGCTCCTTGGTGGTGACGCCAAGCGCTCTCAGCGTCCCGCTCTTGATATGGCCCGATGAAGAGGGGAGGTTGTCGAACATCATCGGCACCTGATTGCCGATAACGTCGTTCAAGGCCGGTCCGGCGCCCTTGTAGGGAATGTGCTGCATACTGACGCCGGCCATCGTCTTGAAAAGCTCGCCGGAGAGATGCAGCGGGGTGCCATTGCCTGATGAGGCGTAGGCATATTTGTCCGGGTCCTTCTTCAGCATCTCGATCAGTTCCTTGACGTCCTTGGCGGGGAATTCAGGGTTTACGACCAGGACGTTTGGCACCAGCACGAGCAACGATATCGGCGCAAAATCCTTCTCCGCATCGTAGGGCTTTGTCTTCAGGATCAGCGGGTTGAGCGCGTGGGTTGCGACCGTGCCCATCAGGATCGTGTAGCCGTCCGGTTCGGCTCGGGCGACCTGGGCAGCGCCGATGCTGCCCCCGGCGCCGCCGACATTTTCGACGACAATCTGCTGGCCCAGCTTTTCGGACATCTTGTTGGCGACTAGGCGCGCGACCAGATCCGTCGAGCCACCGGCGGAAAAGGGGACAACCATGGTGATGGTCCGGTCTGGAAAATCGGCGGCCCAGGCCGCCGGTGCTGAAAGGGTGGCTGCGATGGAAACCGCGAGCCCGAGCAAAGTCCTACGCCGCATCTGCTACTCCTCCGTTGATTGGAGGGGCAGTATGGCCATGGTGAACTCCTCGCACAATGCAACCATGGACTGACTGCCCGCCTCAGGAGATCGGGCTTGACACCGATGCTTCGGTTGGCGTGCGCGAGAACGCCTCACCCCTCAGTTCAATCAGCCTTGGTCCAGCTGAAAACAAGCCATTTGTATCGTGACGTCTCTTCAGGCTCGGCCGTGTAGGTCATCTGCATGTCGCCGCCCTCGGCGTAGATGTCGAGCCTGGGCGCCGTGTCCAGTTCGAGCCACAGGGAATCGTTCTTGAACGACCATGTCCCGCACCAGACGCAAGGCCCCGATGCCGGGTCACCCGGTTGGTGAAAATTGTAGCGGCCGTCCGCCGTGATCTCCAGATAGTCGAAGGCGCCATAAAAGGCGGTCACAGTCTGCTGAAATTCGGTCGCAGCCGCTTCCTGGTCGGGCTTCGCCGGCTCCTTCAGATCACGCGGTGGCCGGATTGCGGACCCTGCGATGCTCCATTTGCCGATGAAATCCTTTTCGGTGGGAAGATATTCCGTTTGCGCCTGCGCGGTCGAAACCGGAGCGATTGTCGGCGCATAGGCCGCGCTCGCGATGCCGATTGCGAGAAGCATTCCTGCGATGCCTGCAGCCTTGATTCGATTGCGCATCAGTTGCGCTCCTTTCACGACGGTTTGGGGCAGATTCCAAAACGAGATTACCCCCGAGCTAGGCCCGTGGGCACGCTTTTGGGCAACATGGATTAATCGAACAGGCTCGACACGGACTCTTCGGTCGCTGTGCGCGAAATCGCCTCGCCCATCAGGTCGGCGATGGAGATGACGCGGATATTCGGGGCGTCGAGCACGCCTTGCGTCGGCTGGATGGAATCGGTGATCACCAGTTCCTGCAGCTTCGAGCCGCTGATCCGGGCGACCGCACCGCCCGACAGCACGCCGTGGGTGATATAGGCGGTGACGCTGGTAGCGCCGTTGGCGAGCAGCGCATCGGCGGCGTTGCACAGCGTGCCGCCGGAATCGACGATGTCGTCGATCAGCAGGCAATCCTTGCCGGCGACCGCGCCGATGATGTTCATCACTTCGGATTCACCGGGACGTTCGCGGCGCTTGTCGACGATGGCCAGTTGTGCGTCGAAGCGTTTGGCGAGCGCGCGGGCGCGCACCACGCCGCCAATATCGGGCGAGACGACGACGACATTGGCAAGCTGTTTGTATTTTGCCTTCACGTCGCGGGCCATCACCGGCACCGAGAACAGATTGTCGGTCGGAATGTCGAAAAAACCCTGGATCTGGCCGGCATGGAGGTCGAGCGTCAAAACGCGGTCGACGCCAGCGCGGGTGATCATGTTGGCGACCAGCTTGGCCGAGATCGGTGTGCGGCCCGAGGCCCGGCGATCCTGCCTGGCGTAACCGAAATAGGGGATGACCGCGGTGATGCGCTTGGCCGAGGAGCGCATGAAGGCATCGATCATGATGAGCAGTTCCATCAGATGATCGTTGGTCGGGAACGAGGTCGACTGCAGGATGAAGACATCCTCGCCGCGCACGTTTTCCTGGATTTCGACGAAGATTTCCTGATCGGCGAAGCGTCTGACGCTGGCCTTGCCCAGCGGGACATTGAGATAGCGGGCGACCGCTTCGGCCAGCACCCGGTTGGAATTGCCCGCGAAAAGCTTCATGCACCGTTCCTGGCGAAGGATGGGGAGGTCCTCTTAATCGGGCTTGTAGCGAGCCGTGCCGGTATTGCAAGCCTCGTTGACGGGAATCCGCCGGCTAATCTCAAAAACGTCAACAGTGAACGGAAGCCGGTAACAGGCGGATCAGCCGGCGCTGCCGCCGAGCCAGGCCGCGAACTGGTCGATCGTCTGGTCGGCGATCGCCTGCATGGTAGCGGGTGCAACCGCGGGCCAGCCTTCGGCGGCATTGACCGAGGGCGCCTTCTGCTGGCCATTGATGCGGTGTAGACGGTTGCCAGCGGGGTCATAGACGTCCCAGACATAGATAACGGTGGTATCCTTGCCTTCCGTCATGGTCGAGAAGTAGCCCTTCAGCACATGGGTGGCGGCCTGGTCGGCGCTGCCGGCAAGGGTGATGCCGCGCTGCTTGGCGCGTGTCTGCAGTTCGGCCGTCAGCGGCGTTGCCGCTTCCACGGAGGCGCCGACGATCGGCGCGATCTGCAGCCGGGTCTTCGACAAAGCGGCGGCGCTCTGCGCGGGGTTGGCGGGTGTCGTGGCGCCGACGGCCGGCGCTGGTGTGGCGGCGGGCGCGATGCCCGGGGCAGCCAAGGGCTGAGCCGGTTGGGCCGAGGCTGCCGGCGGCGTGATGGCGGACGGCTCAAGGACGTCCTTGGCATTGGTGCAAGCGGCCAGCACAAGCGCTGCGAGCAATGACACGGTCGTCACATGCGATCGTCTCATCTGCCCGAAAACTCCTTAGTCGCGAACGCCCCCACGTGGACCAACCATTATGGATTCACTGTACGATCAAGTCGAGATCATGGCGTGAAAGCGGCTTCGGCTGGGATTCGGTGGTCAGGTAGGTGCGGCCAAGCGTCATCGCCGTCTCGGTTTCGGAGTCCATGATGATCATGTGCGCGAACAATGTCATGTTGGGCGCGATCGGCTCGGGATTGCCCTGGTAGAACATCGGCATATCCATCCAGGACGGGGTGAAGCGGGCGCCGACGGAATAGCCGCAGGCGTTCAACCGATGCTTGGTCAGGCTGTGCGCCTCCAGCGTGCGGGCATGCGCGTCGAAGACGTCGCCGAAGGTGTTGCCGGGCGTCATCGCCTTCTCGACCGCCAGAAGAGCCGCGCGGGCGGCGTCGAACAGCTCCTGATGGCGCTTCGACGCCTTGCCGGTCAGCACGGTGCGCATCATCGGCGCGTGATAGTGATGGAACACGCCGGCCCATTCGAGCGTCAGCTGATCGTTCTTGGTCAGCTTGCGGCGCCCGGCCTTGTAGCGGCAGAGCAGCGCGTCGATGCCCGAGCCGATGATGAATTCATTGGCCGGATAGTCGCCGCCGCCGGCAAACACCGCGCCCTGCATGGCGGCAAGGATCAGCGCTTCGTCGCCGCCCTGCTTGATCAGCGGCCGGGCCGCGTCGAGCGCGTCGTCGGAAAGGTTGGCGGCCTTTTCGGCCTTGGCGATTTCAGCCGGGCTCTTGAACAGGCGCAGACGGCCGACAATACCGGAGGCGTCGGCGATCTGGCCGAAGGTCTGCAGCTGCTCGTCGACGCGGCGGCCATTGAAGGCGGTCAGGCCATGGGTGTCGTATTCGACGCCGATGCGGGCGCCGAGGAGATTGAGGTCGTTGAGCAGGTTGCGCAGGTCGACCGCCGGGTTGGCGCCGTCGCGGTCGGTCCACAGCACGATGTTGTCGATGATCGATGTGTGGCGCGCCTGGCGCAAATCGGCCGAGCGGGTGAGCAGCACCATCGAGCCGTCAGCCTTCACAACCAGGCACTGGAAGAAACAGAAGCCGAACGTGTCGTAGCCGGTTAGCCAGTACATGCTCTCCTGGGCGAAAAGCAGTACAGCATCGAGCCTCTTTTCCGTCATCTCGATCATCAACCGGTCACGCCGGGCGTCAAATTCCGACCGTTCGAAATGCAGCGCCATTATCCGTTCTCCAAAACAATTGCCGAAACCTGCCGACCGTAGTCCGGTTCCTTGCGATGCGTCGCGCGCCGGTAGGAAAAGAAGAGATCCTCCTCGGCATAGGTGCAGCGGCCAAGCCCCTGCGCGGTCACGCCAGCCTTCTTCAGCCGGTCGACCGTATAGAGGTTGAGATCGAACATTGCATGCGCCGGATTGGCCGAAGGCGCGAAATAGCCGATGTTTTCGGCATCGGCTTCGACGAAACGGGCGACGAATTCCGGCCCGACCTCGTAATTGTCGGGGCCGATCGAAGGACCGAGAACCGCAATGATGCGCTCACGGCGGGCGCCGAGGCTTTCCATCGCGGCAATGGTGTTTTCAAGCACACCGGTGAAAGCGCCCTTCCAGCCGGCGTGTGCAGCGCCAATGATGCGCGCTTGCGCATCGGCGAACAGCACGGGGCCGCAATCGGCCGTCGAGGCGCCGATGGCGATGCCCGGCCGGTCGGTGACGATGGCGTCGGCCTTGGGCCGCGGGCCGGGAAAGGGTTCCCTGGCAATAACGACATCGGGCGAGTGGACCTGATGCGCGGTCAGGAGATGGCTGGCCGGCACACCCATCCAGGCAGCGACGCGGCGGCGGTTCTCGGCGACCAGCATCTGATCGTCATCCGAGCCGGTGCCGATGTTAAGTCCCTGATAGATGCCGCCGGAGACGCCGCCGATACGGGTGAAATAGCCATGGCGGATACCTCGCGGCTTGGCCGCTTCCAGCAGCGGCGAGCGAACAGGATCCGGTTTGGTCTGATTCAGCATGGATGGGTTTGTTGTCCGCGCCGGCGTTTTCGTCAAGGCGAAGTTCGGCCGAGTGATTGCGACAGTGCTGCCGCGTCGACTTTGCATTGGCCAAAAGCAGGCATGCGACCACAAGCGACATGGCGAGACGGCTTGTAACGATCTCTGAGGGTCAGACTGGCTGATGCGGCAGGATTTTCAGGATTTTGAACAGCGTGCCCATGCCGTCGGGGCCGGCCAGGCGCTCGACGGCATCGGCAATGGTTTGTCGTGCCTCTTGGCTTGCCTGGCTGCCCAACTGGCCAGCTCGCTCAAGCAATCCCGTGCCAAGCAGAAAGTCGCCCTGCGTCGCCAATTCCACATCGAGGCCATGCGCCCGCACGACGGCGGCCAGTGCCGCGAAGTCGACATGGGCGGTGAGATCGGCTTCGCCGGGATTGGCCAGCACATCTTCGGGGGCGTGCCTGCGCACGGCCTGCAATGTGTCGCCGAAACCGGGCTGGAGATGGCCGTAATCGGGGAACAGCCCGGCGCCGCCGTGGTCGGCTATGCGTTCGGCAATGGTCGCCATCAGTGCCGCGCGGGCCGGTGCTATTTCGAAAATAGAGCCTTGTGGCGCCTCGGCGGCGTCTTCCGGCAGCAGCGTCGCCTCGACCGAGCCGGCGCCGGCGAAGAAGCTCAACTCGTCTGAGACATCGAGGCCGATCACCCGTTCGCGCCAGCCGGCGCCGGCGCGGATGAACTGGCGGATCGGCACAGCGTCGAACAATTCGTTGCCGACAATCAGCAACGGCGCCTGCGGTAGTGTGGCGATGGTTTCGTGCCAGCCGAGCTCAACCGAAGTTTCGGCAAGCGTCTGCTTCTGGATTTCAGTCAGCCGCGGACTGGTCTCGACCAGAGCGAAGGATGCTCCGGCGGCGATAGCCGGATCGAGCCGCGTCAGGGTGCGAAGCATGTCCTTCATCAGCGTGCCGCGGCCAGGCCCGATCTCCGCGATGGTGACCGGCAGGGGTCGGCCGATCGCCAGCCAGGCCTGATAGAGCCAGACGGCGACGAGTTCGCCGAACATCTGGCTGATCTCGGGTGCGGTGACGAAGTCGCCGGCGGCGCCGAACGGCTCGCGCGTGGTGTAGTAGCCGTCGCTGGGATCGAACAGGCAGAGCGCCATGTACTCGTTGACGGGGAGGGGGCCGAGCGCGCCGATCAGGTCGACGATGCGGGTCTTCAGCCGTGTCATGCCGGCTGTGGTTGCGGCGCCGGTTTGGCTGTGGCCATCGCCCAGATGCCGGCCAGCACCATCGGCAGCGACAGCACCATGCCCATGGTGAGCCAGCCGCCGAGGAGGTAGCCGAGCTGCTGGTCGGGCTCGCGGAAGAACTCGACGAAGATGCGTGACAGGCCGTAGCCGCAAATGAAGGCGCCGCCGACAAAGCGCGGCGTCTTCAGCTTCAGCCGCGAATGGGTGAGGAAGCGCAGGACCAGGAACAGCACCGCGCCCTCGAGCAGCGCTTCGTAGAGCTGGCTCGGATGGCGAGGCTCCAGGCCCGCGACACAACCCGCCACGGTCTGCTGGAGACGCTCGTTGCAGAAGACGACGCCCCACGACACGTCGGTCACGCGACCCCAGAGTTCGGCATTGACGAAGTTCGCGATGCGGACGAGGCCGAGCCCGACCGGCACGCCGGCTGCCACCACGTCGAACAGTGTCCAGGTGCGGATGCCGCGCTTGAGGGAAAACAGCGTGATGGCGAGGATGACCCCAAGCAGGCCGCCATGGAACGACATGCCGCCCTGCCAGACGGCGAAGATGTCGAGCGGGTGGTCGATATAGCGCTTTAAATCGTAGAACAGCACATAGCCGGTGCGGCCGCCAAGCACGACGCCGACGGCAGCCCAGACGATGAAATCGTCGAGGTCGATCGGCTTCATCGGCAAGACGCCATCAGGCCACAGCCTTGTGTTGGTGACGAGCCGCTTGGCGTACCACCAGGCGAACAGGATGCCGACGATATAGCCGATGCCGTACCAGTGCACCGCCAGCGGGCCGATCTGAACCAGGATCGGGTCGATGTTGGGGAAGGACAGCGACGCCATCGGCAGCAGGAAATAGTCGTTCAACAGGATCTCCCGGGAGGGCTCGCGTTAGGGCGCGGACCATGCGGCAGGGTTTTGGCGGGGTCAAGGCAAGGTGACGACAGCCTGATCGTCAGAGATAATGGGCTCAACCCTGCGGCTTGCCGGCGACCAATTGCCTGAGCGCATCGTTGATCCTGTCTTGCCAGCCGGGGCCATCTTCCTGGAAATGGTCGAGCACGGCGCGATCGATCCTGATCGAGACAAGCTCGCGAACGTTTGGTGCGGCGGAGGGTTCGCGAATGGGAGGCGCGGGTTTCTTGACCGGCTTGAAGGCCGCTTCAGCGGCTTCCATCGGATTGGTCGGTCGGCGCGGGGGCGTTGCCATTGGTTGATCCTGAATGCGAGTGACTTCTTGCCTGGAGCAAGTCGTGAGGAAAACACTAGGCCGCTGGTCGGTGAAGACCAGTAACTTCACTTGGTTCTCTCTGCCATTGCCCTGTATTTGGCTTCAAGCCTGTCCAGCACCTCGTCGCCAGGCTAGACCCGGCCCGCACTGGCATCCGAAATGCCCTTTGCGAGTGCTGCATCGAGTGCTGCAAAGCGCTTCTCCAAGTCCGCACTGTCCGTCACGGCAACCGTCGTTCCAAGAATCCATTTGCGATAATAGCAATCTGTCGGCCGGACCGTGAGCCAAATCGCGTCCGACATGAAGCCGCACCAGCTTCAACGTTCTTGCATTCCGCAGGCAGTGCCACTACGTCAATTCCAGCAAGCGAGGATTTGCCATGTCGACCGGACCGAACCGCATTCTCGATGAATTCGCCAAGCTGATGACCGATGCCGCGGGTGCCGCACAAGGCGTGCGCCGCGAGGTGGAGACTGCCTTCAAGGGGCAGGCCGAGCGCATCCTCAACACCATGGATGTGGTGCAGCGCGAGGAGTTCGAGGCTGCCCGCGACATGGCTGCCAAGGCCCGCGAAGAAAACACCAGGCTGGCCGCCCGCATCGATGCGCTCGAGGCCAGGCTTGCCGAATTGACCGGACAGGCCGCACCTGTGGCTGCGGCAAAGCCCAAAGCAAAAAAATAAAATTTGAACTTTTCCACAAAGCACAATCCGAAAAAATGCTTTGCCGTGAATCGTTTACCGGCGATGCATGAATCTTTGTGACAGCGCCTTTCCACATGCTGATGACGCAGTGCGAAAAATTAGGCTGTTCACGCGACTCCCGATCAATAGACTGAATTTGTTGCATGATTCGGAGCAGGGTCATGCGGCCGGGCGGTGGGGTCCGGTCCGGGGTCTTTGTGTCGTGAAGTCCTGGCCGTCCGAGTTCAAGACAAGATTGTTCGTCGTGTGTGCCCCGCGGAGCGTGTGGCGCTCCCCTGAACACAGGAAGCATTCCATGGAACTTCTCGAACTCGAATTCTCCCGCGAAATCCATCCGGTGGATGTCATCGAGCAGGTCGCCCATAACAATGACTGGTCCTTCGAACGGGCCGGCGATGACGAAATCTCGATCTCGGTTGCCGGCAGCTGGACCGACTATCACGTCTCCTTCTCATGGATGGAGGATTTCGAGGCGCTGCATCTGGCCTGTGCTTTCGACATCAAGGTGCCGGAAGCCCGCGCGCTGGAAGTGATGCGGCTTTTGTCGCTGATCAACGAGCAGATGCTGTTTGGCCATTTCGATCTCTGGGAGCAGGAGGGCGCGATCATGTTTCGCCAGTCGCTGCTGCTCGCCGGCGGGGTCGAACCGTCGAGCCAGCAGGTCGAGGTGCTTTTGTCGTCGGCGCTTGAAGCCTGCGAGTGCTATTTCCAGGCCTTCCAGTTCGTTGTCTGGTCGGGAACCTCGGCCAAGGATGCGCTGGCCGGCGTCCTGTTCGAGACCTATGGCAACGCTTGAGCTTCCATGAGTTCGAGCAGCGCGCGCAAGCCCGAGATCAGCTTTGCCGATTTTGATCGTGTCGACATCCGTGCCGGCACGATCGTCGAGGCCGAGCCTTTCCCCGAGGCGCGCAAACCCGCCTTCAAGCTGAAGATCGATTTCGGCCCTGAGATCGGCGTGAAGAAATCCTCGGCACAGATCACGAAATACTATGCGCCGGAAACGCTGGTGGGACGGCAGGTGTTTGCGGTGGTGAATTTCCCGCCGCGCCAGATCGGTCCGTTCATGTCGGAAGTGCTCACGCTCGGCTTCCCTGATGAGGAAGGCGCCGTGGTCCTTGGCGCCATCGAGCGCAAGGTGCCGGACGGCGGCAGGTTGTTTTAGGAAGATTGCGTCAGGCGGCCAGCTTGCGCCTTGTGCTCAGCGCCTCTTCGACCGTGTCCATGAACATTTCGGCGCAGGCTTTCCAGCTGTAGCGCATGGCGCGTTCGCGCGCCTCGGCGCGGTCGACATTGAGCGCGGCGAGCGAGGCCTCGCGCAGATCGGTCGACACCGCGCCGCCGATGCCGTCGCCGACAATGTCGATCGGTCCGGTGACCGGATAGGCGGCCACCGGCGTGCCGCTGGCCAGCGCCTCGATGATGACGTTGCCGAACGTGTCGGTGCGGCTGGGGAAAACGAAAACATCAGCCGAGGCGTAGATCTCGGCCAGCTCATCGTTCGGGCGATGGCCGAGGAAGTGCGCCTGCGGGTACTTCGCCCTGAGCCTAGCCAGTTCCGGTCCTTCGCCGACGATCACCTTGCTGCCGGGCAGGTCGAGATCGAGGAAGGCGCTCAGGTTCTTCTCGATGGCGACGCGGCCGACGCACAGGAATACCGGGCCGGGAAAGCCGAGGTCCTTCTTCTTGTCCGGGCGGAAGTGATCGGTGTCGACGCCCCGCGTCCACGGCCTGAGCTTGGTGAAGCCTCGCAACGCAAGGTCCTCCGCCAGCGACTGGGTGGCGACCAGCGTGCCTTGTCCCGAATTGTGGAAATCACGCAGCCAGCGATAGGCCCAGCTCTCCGGCACCGGCAGGCGGGCGCTGAGATATTCGGGAAAGCGGGTGTGATAGCTGGTGGTAAAGGGACGGCCAGCATTGCGGCAATAGCGCCGCGCCATGATGCCGAGCGGGCCTTCGGTGACGATATGGATATGGTCGGCCTTGCGAGCCTCGATCAGCCGCGCGACATGACCGGGCGTGGTCAGCGCCAGCCTGATGTCGGGGTAGGTCGGCAACGGCAAGGTGCGAAAGATGTTCGGGGTCAGGAAGTCGACCGCAACGTCGAAGGTTTTCAGCGTTTCGGTGAGCCGCTCCAGCGTGTGGACGACGCCGTTGACTTGCGGCCGCCAGGCGTCGGTGACCATCAGGATGCGCATGGCGGTCCTTTGCTCGGGTCGACGGTTGCCTTGATGCGATAGCGGTACGGGCCGGCTGCCCTCGCTTCGCTCCACCGCACCCGGGCATGCACGAGGTCGAAGTAAGGCGGCTGAGCCGAATCAACTGAGGTCGCGCGCTTCATGCGCGCTCTTGACCATGGTTTCATGACGGGCGGATGAAGGTGGTTTTTGGCCGAGCCCGCCTTCCAGATCATGCTTTGGTCAGGCGGGCACCTTGATCACCGCCCGCAGGCCGCCGAGCGGGCTGTCTTCCAGCATGATGTCGCCGCCATGGCTGCGGGCAATATCGCGGGCGATAGAGAGACCAAGGCCGGTGCCGCTGGCGTCGAGGTTGCGCGCCTCGTCGAGCCGCACGAACGGTTTGAACACGTCCTCGCGCTTTTCCGGCGGGATGCCCGGACCGTCATCGTCGATGGTGACGACGAGTGAGCCGCGGCCGTGATCGGCGCTGATCTCCACCGTCTTGGCATAGCGCAAGGCATTGCCGGCGACATTGGACAACAGCCGGGCGAAAGCGTGCGGGCGCACATGCACGTCCGGATCACCGGCAAGCACGGTCGATAGCTTGCGCTTGTGCAGCGACGCCTCCTCGCCGAGCTTTTGGAAATAGGCCTCGAGATCGAAATGGCCGGCATCTTCCGACGCTTCGCCGCGGGCAAAGGCGATATAGCCTTCCAGCATCGACTGCATGTCGTCGATGTCCTGGTTGAGCGCGGCCTTGGTCTCGGGCTTGCCGCCAGCCAGCGCCAGCTGCAGCTTGAAGCGGGTGAGGATGGTTCTGAGATCGTGGCTGACGCCGGTCAGCATGGCGGTGCGCTGTTCCAGCTGGCGTTCGATGCGCTCGCGCATCTGGATGAAGGCAAAGCCGGCCCGTCGAACCTCCTCGGCGCCGCGTGGGCGGAAATCGCGCGGCATCGGCCGGCCCTTGCCGAAGCTTTCGGCGGCCTCGGCCAGAGACAGGATCGGCCGGATCTGGTTGCGAAGGAAGGGGATGGCGATCGTCAGCAGCACCAGCGACGTCCCGACCATCCAGATCAGGAAGATGTGGGTGTTGGAGGCATAGGCCTGGCTGCGGCGCACGAAGACGCGCAGCACCTTGCCCTCGAGCTGGATGCGGACCTCGACGATGTTGGAATTGCCGACCGTGTCGATCCAGAACGGGCGGTTGATCTGGCGGGTGATCTCGGTGGAAAGGACGTCGTCAAGGATCGAGAAGAAGGGCTTGGGTCCAGGCGCCGGCAACGGGTCGGGCGGCAAGAGGTCGACCTTCAACTGCATGCGGTCCTGGGCGATGCGGATGATGTTGGCGTAGTCGCCATCATGCGGATAGGTCTCGATCATGTCGATGATCGCGGCGATGTCGCGCACGGTGGCCTGCGACAGGCGCTGCGTCACGGTTGCCCAGTGGCGTTCCATGAAGTCGAAGGCGACGACCGACTGCAGAAGGATCATCGGCGCGATGACGATGATCAGCGAGCGGGCATAAAGCCGCTTGGGCATATAGAACGCAACCAGCCGCCAGAACCGCTTCCAGGCACGCGGCATTGCTTTCAGCGCGCGTGATACGCGCGCGCCAAAGCCGCCTTGTTCCGGCCGTTCCAGTTGCGTGGTCGCCATTTATCCTTCCGCTGGGTCAATGGCCGCTGGTCGATGGCCACATATCTATGGCCAAAGGGCGGCCGTCAGCGGCATTCTATTCCACGCTGAGCCGATACCCAATACCGCGCACCGTCTGCAGCCAGACCGGATTGGACGGATCGCGCTCGATCTTGCGGCGCAGCCGGTTGATCTGAACGTCGATGGTGCGCTCGCCGACTTCCGAATCGTCGCCGACAAGCTCATGGCGCGGGATGGTTTCGCCGGCCCGCGCGGCAAAGATCGCCAGGATCTCCTGCTCGCGGTCGGTCAGCTTCAGAGCCTCGCCGCCCCGCTTCAGCTCGCGCCTGGCGATCTGGAAGGTGTAGGGGCCGAAGACCAGCTGCTCGACCTTGGGCGTCGTCGCCGGGCCGCCGCGGCGCAGGATGTTGTTGATGCGCAGGATCAGTTCGCGCGGGTCGAAGGGCTTGGGCAGATAGTCGTCGGCGCCGGCCTCGAGCCCGGTGATGCGGCTGTCGGTTTCCGATAGCGCGGTGAGCATCAGGATCGGCACGTTCTTCTCCGCCCGCAGCGCCTTGGTGAGGTCGACGCCGGTCTCTCCGGGCATCATGACGTCGAGGACAAGGAGGTCGAAGTCGAGCCCGGCGAGCTTGCGCCTGGCCTCGCCGGCATTTCCGGCAACTGTGACGCGAAAACCATTTTCGGTCAGATACTGCTTGAGCAAATTGCGAATGCGGGTGTCGTCGTCGACCACAAGCAGATGCGGCGCGTCATCGTCCGGCGCCGTCGGCTGGTCCACCCTCTCAATGGTCTCCATGGCTTTTCCCTGACATGTTTGCAGGCACAATGTCGATCTGCGCCCTTAGTTCCGGATTGACCATGGCTTCCAGGAATCGTTCGATCAAGGGACGCTCGCTGGCTCCGGAATCTTCCAATGCAGCACGGATGCGGCGTGACTGTGGCCGCGCCAGGGCCAGCGCCAGGGCGCGCCCCTTGGCTGTCGGATAGAGCTCCCGCTGGCGGCGGTCGCGCGGACCCTGCAATTGCACGATATGGTCGGTGTCGATCAACTGCTTGAGCACCCGCGCCAGGCTCTGCTTGGTGATCTTGAGCACGTCGAGCAGTTCAGCGACCGTCAGTCCCGGCCGGCGGTTGACGAAATGCAGCACCCGGTGATGGGCGCGGCCAAAGCCGTAATCGGCCAGGATCTGGTCCGGATCGGAAGTGAAATCGCGATACGCAAAGAAGAACAGTTCGATGATGGCGAAGTCGATGCCGTCCTCGTCGGTGATCGGCGTCTTGATCGGTTTTCCGGCAGCTGGGCTTCGATCCGTCATCATTTCTCCGTCCATAGAGGGAAATTATGTCAGTACTATTGACGTAATTTCCCCGCAATGGTAATTTTTGACAAGCTTTTCGGCTGAATGCGAACGAAAAGGCAAGGGAGTGCGGTTTTTCCGGAACTTCCTGAGTTTGCCAGAGTTCGATTCTCCGCTTACGCTTCAAGGGCCGCCCGACGCGGCTGTCGCGCAACAAGAACAACACTAATGATGTGCGGGTCGCCGCCCGCGGGAGGTTTCCATGGCATCCGTTCCCTTCGACCAACTGGACGGCTTCATCTGGATCAACGGCGAGTTCGTCAAATGGGCCGATGCCAAGATCCACGTGCTGACCCACGGCCTGCACTATGCCAGCGCCGTCTTCGAGGGCGAGCGCGCCTATGGCGGCGCCATCTTCAAGCTCAACGAGCACACCGAGCGTCTGCATGAATCGGCGCGCCTGCTCGGCTTCAATATTCCCTATTCCGTGGCCGAGCTCAATGACGCCTCGACCACGCTTCTGAAGAAGCAGGGTTTCCAGGACGCCTATGTCAGGCCGATCGCCTGGCGCGGCAGCGAACAGATGGGGGTGTCGGCGCAGAACAGCCGCATCAACTGCGCCATCGCCATCTGGCAATGGCCGAGCTATTTCGACCCGGCGCAGAAGCTCAAGGGCATCCGTCTCGATCTGGCGGAATGGCGCCGGCCCGATCCGCGCACCGCGCCGTCGAAGTCGAAGGCCGCCGGCCTCTACATGATCTGCACCATGTCCAAGCATGCCGCCGAGGCCAAGGGCTATGCCGATGCCATGATGCTCGACTGGCGCGGCCAGGTCGCCGAAGCAACGGGCGCCAACATCTTCTTCGTCAAGGATGGCAAGATCCACACGCCGAAGCCCGATTGCTTCCTCGACGGCATCACCCGCCGCACCGTCATCGGCCTCGCCAAGGACCGCGGCCTTGAAGTCGTCGAGCGCGCCATCATGCCTGAGGAACTCGAAGGCTTCGAACAGTGCTTCCTCACCGGAACGGCAGCGGAAGTGACGCCGGTCTCCGAGATCGGTCCGTACCGATTCGAGGTCGGCGAGATCGCCAAGACTTTGATGAACGACTATTCTGCTGCGGTGCAACCTAAGCATGCGATAGCCGCAGAATAACGAAAGTCACAGCTTTTTTCGCAAGCAGGGGCGGTTTTGAGGCCGGCCCCTTTATTTCAGCATCTGTGCATTTGACTTTCGTACAATTCAGCGTCTCATGATGGTGTCGGCCCGGGAGGCTGGCAGCTATGGAGGGACTAGGTACATGGATACGAATACGCTCATTGCGCTCGTTGTACAGGTAATTGCAGGTGTTGTCGGTGGTCAGGCGGTCGGCGTTGCGCTGAAGAATGCGGCGATGGGCCAGTTGACCAAAATCCTCGGCGGCGCGGTTGGCGGCGTTGGCGGGGCGGCGATCCTCGGCAGCCTGCTCGGCGGCACGGCCGACCCGGCAGCGGCTGCAACGGCAGCGGGCGGATTGGGCGATACGCTGAACCTCAAAAACCTGCTCGGCGGCGCCGGCGGCGGCGCCATCCTGACCGGCATCATCGGTGCGGTCATGGGCGCGATGAAGAAGTAAGCCAACTAGATCATTCACCGTTTCACGGCGAATGATCTAGTTTGTTGTTTTACGCAATTCCGGACGGAAAACCGCTTTACACTTTTCCTGGAATTGCTTGAGACTGAGGCTTCGTCAAATGGGCGGCCGTTGGGCCGCCCATTTCTGTTTTAGGACGGACTGTTTGCCTTGCAGCAGTGGACGGCCTTCGCCCGCGCCTCTACATCACCCTGGAACAGCGAAAGGACAATCATGGGTCAGCTCAATGCCGGCATCGTGCCGGTCACGCCTTTCCAGCAGAACTGCACCATCCTGTTCGACATGGATGACAAGCATGGCGTCGTCGTCGATCCGGGCGGCGACATCGACAAGGTGCTGGCGGTGCTGAAGGACAATGCGATCACCGCCGCTGCGATCTGGATCACCCATGGCCACATCGATCACGCCGGCGGCGCCATGGAGCTGAAGGAAGCACTCGGCATCGAGATCATCGGCCCGCACGAAGCCGACAAGCTATTGCTCGACAATCTCGAGAACCAGGGCCAGCGCTACGGCATTGCCGGGGCGCGCAACTGCGTGCCCGACCGGTTTCTCGCAGAGGGCGAGACGGTTTCGTTCGGCTCACATATGTTCGAGGTGCTGCACTGCCCCGGCCATGCGCCCGGCCATGTCGTATACTACAATCGCGCGGCGAAGTTCGCTCATGTCGGCGACGTGCTGTTTCGCGGCTCGGTCGGGCGCACCGACCTGCTGGGCGGCGACCATGCGGCGCTGATCGCCTCGATCAAGGACAAGCTTTTGCCGCTCGGTGACGAGATCGGCTTCATCTGCGGCCACGGCCCGGGTGGCCGCTTTGGCGAGGAGAGGCGGACCAATCCCTTCCTGACTTAGCGATGTCTTTCTGCCAAAAAAAAGCGCTGGCCTTGCGGTCAGCGCTTTTTGTGGGACAGGGAAGCTCAATTCGCGACGCAGAAATGCTGCTCACCGTCATTGCCGGTGAACGTGCCGCTGCGGGCATTGAAGCTCCGGTAGCGGTCCGAGCAGTATTCGTACCAGTCGCGGGTCCACGGCTCGGCATAGCGGTCGGCATAGACGACCCGCGGTTCGGCATAGTAACGGCGCACCGGCGCCGGCCGCACTTCGCGGTAGTCGTAATCGTCATCATAGCTGCTGTAGCGCGGCTGCGGGTTGCTCAGCGCACCGGCGATCAGAGCGCCGGCCGCAAGGCCGACGACACCGGCCGCAAGCGCGTCGCCATTATGATGACGACCATGGCCATGATGCCAGCGGTTCCAGTCCTTGGCATTGGCGGCAGGCAAGGTGGCGAGGGTGGTCGCGGCGAGAGCGGCGCCCAGGATGGCGGTCTTGAAAATGCGATTCATTTTGGTCTCCTTCGTGCCGGCCCGGATAGTTTTCGGGGATGCGGTCCAGCCTAGGGGACGATTAATAGAAGACCGTGGCTGAACGGGGGCTGAACGGAATTGGCTGATACGATCCAGTTCTTGCGGCAAAACCAAGCGCGTACGCAAGGCGCTCCGCCTCGTCAATCTCCGTCCGGACTGTCTTGAGCCGGCTTAGCCGACCGACAGGTTGACGGCCTTTGGACCCTTGCCGCGCTTGTCCGGCTCGGTGTCGAATGTCACTTTTTGTCCATCCTCCAGACCGGAAAGACCCGAAGCCTGCACGGCCGAAATATGAACGAAGACATCCTTCTGCCCGTCGTCGGGCGTAATGAAGCCGAAGCCTTTGGCATGATTGAAGAATTTGACGGTGCCGGTCTGCGGCATGGGAAGCTCCCTTTGATCCCATAAAGTCCAGTTTCGGGCCGGCAAATGCCCGAAGGGAAATTTGTCCTTTATTTTAGCGCTATCGGCAAGAGAAAGTTTTGGCGACGGCGGCAACGCTGAAGGCTGCTCAAATAGATCGTGGCACCGAAGGCAATTCGCGCCAGACGATTGCTCCGGCGATCAGCCACGGCATTGACCGATAAAGCGTCCTTTGCCTCCGGCGACGGCGTCATGAAAAAGGCGCAACGGGAAACGTCGCGCCTTCGAAACTCTGGACGGCTGACAAAGCCGGTTCAAACACGCTTTAGGTGCTTTTTCGAGCGCCCTGACGGGCGCGCGGGCACCGCCGGTTCAGGCCGCGCGGAGGTTGACCGCCTTCGGACCCTTGCCCATGCGGTCGGGTTCAACGTCGAAGGTGACCTTCTGGCCGTCGACGAGGGTACGCAGGCCCGAGGCCTCGATCGCGGAAATGTGGACGAACACATCCTTGGCGCCGCCGTCGGGCGTGATGAAGCCGAAGCCTTTGGTCGCGTTGAAGAATTTAACGGTGCCGGTCTGGGCCATTGGGGAAACTCCTTCACCCGTGTCAGTCTTATGGTTTGCCCGCCGCCTGGCATCGTGGGCAAGTCCCGGTGGTTGCTTCGGCAGTCCTGCATTTGCGCATGGTAAAACCCCCCGCCGAAAATGGGGCCGTCAGAGATTCACAGTATCGGGGAAAGGTCGTCCAAAACGTTCCGCTCTCCGGGTCGCAAATGCCCGAACACAAAATTTATCGCACGGAAACGTGATCGTTGCAAGATAGCGCCGCGGGCCGCGTCCATCGACGCATCCCAACGCAGGCGCTTCGATAAACCCGGCCTCCTAAGAGATCATCGGCCAGAGCCCGGCCACGCATGGTCCAGCGGTCTGGTCCAGGGCCAGACCAATGCGGGGGCGAGCATCGCATGGCTCCCGCACCGCAAACGGGGGTTGCATTTGGCAAGGGAATGGCGAGGATCGACAGGCGCGTTTTGCGCCGGCTCGAGGGAGGTATATTCATGAGATTTCTTGCGGCGATCTTCTCGCGCCAGGGTTTTGCCATTCTCTTCCTGTCGGGTCTTCTTGCGGCCTGCACCGTCGTCGTCGATGACGGGCCGGGACCACGTCCGCGCCCGCCACGGCCGGAACCGGAATTCTGCACCAGGCAATACGAGCCGGTCTGCGCGCGGCGCGGCGGTGACCGCCAGACCTTCGCCAATGCCTGCCTTGCCGAACGGGAAGGCTACCGCATCGTTCGCGACGGCCCTTGCCGCGACGGCGGTGGTGGCGGTGGTGGCGGCGAAGAGCCGACATTCTGCACGCGCGAATACGCCCCGGTCTGCGCCCGCCGCCATGGCGAGCTGCGCACCTTTCCCAACGCCTGCGAGGCCCGTGCCGCCGACTACCGCGTCGTCGAGGACGGCCCCTGCTGATTTTCTTCTCCCCTGTCGGGTGAGTCCGCCGGAGGAGTATCCATCGTCTCTGTAGCACGATGAAAGGCTGGCGAACGCCGGGACGCTGCGAAGCAGCGGGGACCCCGCAGGTGGACCGGGCCACCCTCGGTCCTTCGCAGGCTCAGGGCGCTCGAAACTCGAAAAGTCAAGCAATTGGCCTTTCGTCTGCTGCGCGGACCGGCTTCTCACCTCCAAGGGAAGAAGGCAAGGTCGCGTATCGGAGTGGTTGCCTACGCCGAATACGCCCCGTCGGCCGGGCCGGGATAAAGCTCTGCGCCGTCCTCGTCGCAAATGCGCAGACGGTCGGGGATCTGCGGCATGGCGAGGCTATGGAACAGCGCGGTGGCGCCCTGCAGGGCGGCGCGCAGGTTCGGCGCGTCCAGCGATACCTTGTCGAGCGTGGCTTCGTCGGCGTCGCGCGAGCGGCTCGACGAAGAACGTCAAGCAAGCCTCCGTTGCAGAGTTTTGCGCGAGATCGTCAGTCCATTGCAGGCAGGTGCGCCAGGCGCGCCCCTGCCTGGTCAGCCCTTCGACTTCGGCTTCAGGCTGCTCTCGGCCTGCTTGACCGAGGAGCCGAACGGGGAGGCGGCCTTGGCCACCACCTTGTCTTTCTTGGGCTTGCGCGTTTCGCGATTGCTGCGCTGCTGACCCTTGGCCATCTGTCTGCTCCTTCGTGCGTGTTGGGTGGGTGCGGTGTCAGACGGCCGGGCTGTCGGTGACAGCCGGGGCGTCCGCCACTTCGAGATTGTCTTCCGTGGTGACCCGCTCATACGTCTCCTGCTCGCTGCGGATGCGATATTGCGGCGAGCCATCCTTGACCGGCAATCTGCTCTTGATCTGAAACAGCTCGGCGGTCTGCTGTGCGAGCCCGCTGCGGCTCTTCATGCGCACGGTCTGGCCGATGGCGAAGAGGTGCGAGGGCGTATCGGTGCGCGGACGCGCATTCTGCTGGAAGCGGATCATGCTGCGTTCTCCTGGTCGCGCCTCAGCGCTGTTTCGAGTTCGAGGTAGTCGATGGCGACAAGCTGGCTGGTGGCCGGGTTCTTCACCGCCCTTGCCGGCAAATGGATGAAGGTGGCGACGCGACGCCAGGCAAGCCGCGACATGCCCTCGATCAGCTCTTCGTCGTGATCGATGTCATAGTCGCCGGCCGGCAGTTGCCCTTCCAGCCCGCTAAGCACGAAGGGTGCCGCGAAATGGGCGATGGAACGGGTGGTGCGATCCGGCATTGGCTTGGCTCTGGTTCGTCGATGCTTTCCGGCATCAACCGGGAACTCAACCATCGGCGATTGGAATGAGTTTGGCGGGTCGAGTATCTCCGACGCCGCTATATGCCAAGCTTGACCCAAAAAACGATCTCAGATCAATAATCCGAAATTGTTGGTTATTCAAGCTGATTTCCGCCACGGCTCGACCGGTATAAAAAATTTCTCGTATAAACCCCTAATAAATCTGCTATCGTGGAACAATATCAGCCAATTTCTTATTTAGAGAGCATCGGAATAATTATTCCGGTGCCCCTAAGATTATTTTTTACGAAAGGCAAAAATATATGAGATTCATGAAAACGCCGGATCGTCCGACCGCAACAATCGAGCCAATCGTCCTCTTCCCCAAGGCAATATCAGTGCGCCTGACGATAAGAAGCGACGAAGCGGCACGGCGCAAGATTGCCGACACCGACGGCACGCTACGGCGGGAGCGCCGGCTCGCCGAGAGCAACCGGCTGATTTGAACGTACATTTTCCTGGAATTCCTCTAGAGTTTCGAAGAGGTCCGCGCCCTTGGCGAGCCCACTCTTCCCTTGAACCTGCAGCGCCGATGGCCTAGATCGCGGCAAGCGGACAAAACACGGCAGGTTTCCCATCAACAGAGATCAGAGAAGAGCGGCGGGTGCTGGAGCTGGCGGACAGCCGCCGCTGGGCCTCGACCAATATGTGCAGCAGGCGCTGCAGCTGCATCAGGCCGGGCGCCGGCAGGAGGCCGAGACGCTGTACCGGCAGATGCTGGCGCGCAAGGCCAATCACCCGGCAGCGGCGCATTTCCTGGGCCTGTTGCTGCACCAGACCGGGCGCAGCCCCGAAGGGCTGGAGCTGATCGAGCAGTCTGTGCGTCTGCAGCCGAAGAATCCCGATTTCCTCAACAATCTCGGCACGGTGATGCGCGATCTCGGCCGCGTTGCCGCGTCCGCCGATTTCTTCCGCGGCGCGGTCGATCTCAAGCCCGACCAGCTCGCGGCACGCGACAATCTGGGTTCGGCGTTGAAACAGCTCGGCCAGTTCGAGGCTGCGGAGGACATCTATCGCGGCACAATCGGGCGCAATCCCTTCCATGTCCGCGCCCGCATCGGGCTTGCCGAAACGTTGCAGGAAGCCGGTCGTCTGGATGAGGCGCTGGCGACCTTTCGCGAGGCGCTGACGATCCGGCCCAAGGATGCCGACCTGTTGCATGGGCTCGGCGTCGGGCTGATGGAAAAAGGCAAGCTCGATGAAGCGGCAGACCTGTTTCGGCAGGCGTTGGCGATCACGCCAGGCATGGCAAAGGCCTGGCTGATGCTGACGCAGGTCAAGCGCCAGAAGGAGCGCGACGCCGAACTCGCCGGCATGGAGGCCCAGCATGCCAAGGCGCCGGCCGACAGCCTGGCACGCATGCAGCTGTCCTTCGGTCTCGGCAAGGCCAATGACGATTTGAAGGACTATAACAGGGCCTTCGACTATTTCGCTGAAGGCAATGCGATCCGCCGCAAGGGCATCGATTATGATCCGGTCAGGACGCGGGCCGAATTCGAGGCGATGAAGACGGTGTTCAACGCCGGCTTTTTCGAAAAGCACAAGCCAAGTGCAATCTCCGACGACACGCCGATTTTCGTCGTCGGCATGCCGCGCTCCGGCACCACGCTGGTCGAACAGATCATCGCCAGCCATCCACAAGTCTATGGCGCGGGCGAGCTCAGCATGTTGAAAACCGCGGTCGGCAAGCAATTTCCGCTGACCATGCCCGGAGGTTTCCCCTGGGGACTGGTCGGTGTATCCGACGCGGAGTTTGCCGTAGCGGGCCAAGCCTATCTCGACATGCTGCATGAGCGCTATCCCAACTTCAGGCATGTCACCGACAAGATGCCCGGCAACTTCCTGCTCATCGGCTTCATCCATATGATGCTGCCGAAAGCCAAGATCATCCATTGCGCGCGCGATGCGGCGGCGACCTGCCTTTCGATCTACAAGGTGCATTTCCGCGGCGACAACCACCGCTACGGCTATGATCTGGGCGAGCTCGCCGATTTCCACAATATCTACACCGACATCATGGCGCATTGGCGCGATGTTCTGCCGGGCGTCGTGCATGACGTGCGTTACGAGGATTTCGTGGCCGACCAAGAGGGACAGACGCGGGCGCTGATCGGGCATCTCGGCCTGTCCTGGGACGACAAGGCGCTGTCGTTCCACGAGACCGACCGCCCGGTGCGCACGGCCTCGGCCGCGCAGGTGCGCCAGCCGATGTATCGGGGCTCGGTCGATCTCTGGAAGCGCTATGGCGACAGGTTGAAGCCGCTGCTGGACAAGCTGGCCTGAGCAGCGGCTAAAGCTCGATGAAGGGCTGGAAGCCGCCGAAGATCATGCGCTTCATATCGAACGGCATAGGCCCCAAATTGGGTGTCAAACGGGGATCGGCCATCACCTTGGCCATTACCGCGTCGCGGCTTTGCCTGGACGAATAGACGGCCCAAGCAAAGACGACGATCTCGTCGTCTTTTGCCTGAACGGCACGCGGAAACGAGGTCAACTCACCATAGGGCACGTCGTCGGCGATACATTCGACATAGGCGAGCGCTCCGTGTTCCTTCCATATCGGGCCTGCGAGGTTGGCCAGCTTCTTGTAGTCATCGATATTTGCCTTCGGCACGGCGAGCACGAAACCATCGACATAGGACATGAGGTTTTCCTTGGAGTATCTCACAAAGCTCCTTACCGGCGTCAGCCGGTGAGGAGCTTTGTCAGCGGTGGTCAGTCTTTCTTCGCCGGCGCGTTCATCGCCCATTCGACCCCGAAGGGATCGCGCATGTTGCCCCACTGGTCGCCCCAGAACATCAGCTGCAGCGGCACTGCGACTTCGCAGCCGGCATCGACCGCGCGCTTCCACCAGCCATCGATCTCGTCGGCGCCGAGATGGAGCTGCATGGTATAGCCCTGCGGCTTGACGGCAGGCATGCCGTTTTCGGGGTAGAAATCGGAAATCATCAGCGTCGAGCCGTTGATGTGGAGATGAATGTGCATCGTGCGGCCCTGCTCATCGGGCGGATAGAAGAACACCTGTTCGGCGCCGAAAGCCTTCTTGTAGAATTCGGCGGCCTTGAAGGCGCCGTCCAGCTGCAGATAGGGGGTCAATCCACCGAGAACTTTCGCGGCCGGCTGAATGGGGGTCTGGTCGGTCATGTCTTGTTCCTCTTTGGGTTTGGTCTGGGCGCTTGGTTGGCCTTGCGAACCCTAGGACGAACGAGGCGGCGGCGATCCTACATGTCTGATGCGATTTTCTGGGCCGATGCGATTTTCTGGCGAAACGAACTTGCGTCGGCGGCGCCCAATCAGAGCGCAATCCTCGCTGTCAGCAGGCTAGAACGGGGACCGCTTCTTCAACCCGCTGAGACGACAATGATCCTCTATTACCAGACCCATTCGCCCTTTGCGCGCAAGGCGCTCGTCTTCGCCCATGAGGTTGGGCTTGCCGACCGGCTCGAGGTCATTCATCACGAGACCAGCCCGACCTTGCGCAATGCCCGTGTCTACGCCGAAAACCCGCTCGGCAATGTGCCGGTGCTGCTGCGGCCGGATGCGTCGCCGCTCTTCGATTCCGATGTCATCTGCGCCTATCTCGATACGCTGCATGACGGCCGCAAATTGCTGCCGCAGGACGGCGAAGCGCGCTGGCAGGCGTTGCGGCTGCAGGCCGTCGCCCAAGGCCTGGCGCAGACGGGCATAGGCCTGCGCTGGGAGACGGAAAGGCGGCCCGAACAGTTGCGCTATGCAGCGCTTGCCGAAGGCTACCGGGAAAAAATCGAGGCCAGCTATGACTGGATCGAAAGCGCGCTGGACGCCGAGACATCGCTCCATGTCGGCCATGTAGCGCTTGCCACCACGCTGTCCTGGATGGCGTTCCGCCAGCTGCCGTCGTTTCGCGCGCGGGCGCGGCTGACGCGCTGGTTCGAGGCGTTCGAAAAGCGTCGATCGATGCAGGCGACGCCGCTGTCTGGCGATACGCATGACTGAGCAACGGTCGCCCCGCGGCGGCCTGCATCGATCTTTCCCGACCGCATGGTCAGGGCGCCCTGCAGATCCGCGGGCCGTTTTGCGCGTCGATGAGGATTTCCGGCCAGCCGATATCCTTGCGCAGTTCGATCGGCAGGGCCAGAAGCTCGCGCTCGCTGCGATAGCGGGCGCGGTTCTGTGCGTAACGGGCGGCGACGCGGCCTATGGATGACAAAATGGACATGATGCGTTCTCCTCAGATGAAGCCGGCATCATCGTGTCGGCATCCCAAGGACGCAGCAGGTTCAGCCGATCCGACAGAACGCTGAAAATATTTGCGGGAGATGCGAAAGCATGGACCGCAACACGGTGCGGCCCATGGTGGTAGTTCCTCAGCCCACCGTTTCAGCCACCGAGCGGAAGAAATCCTCGGGGTCTTCGACTTCGGTCAGCTTCCGCTTGTCGACCAGCCAGAAGCGGTTGCCGACGGCGCGGATGAAGGAGCGGTCATGCGAGGCGAGCACACAGCTCGCCTGGTGCTTGAGCAGTTCCTCCTCCAGCGCTTCCTGGCCGTCAATGTCGAGATGGTTGGTCGGCTCGTCCAGCAGGTAGAAGTTGGGGTGGGTGAGCCTGAGCGCCAGCATCATCAGCCGCGCCTTCTGGCCGCCGGACAGCACACCGATCTTTTTCTCCTGCATCTCAATGACCACGCCAGCGCCGGCAAGCAGCGAGCGGGCGCGTTGCTCGCCGACATCGTAGCGGTGCGAGACCAGGGCCAGCGGCGTGTCGTCGCCACTGATGCCGGCCAGCGCCTGGTCGCTGTAGCCAAGCACCGTCGACGGCGTCACCTTGACGTTCGGCACCGTGTCCGGCTCGGCGATGGCGTTGCGGATCAGATCGACGAAACGCGACTTGCCGACGCCGTTGCGGCCGAGCAGCACGATGCGGTCGCCCTGGCAGATGTGGCGCTTGCCGGTCTTGAACAGCAGCGTGCCGTCCGGCGTTTCCACTGCGGCGTCATCCAGCGTAATCAGCACCTTGGCATGGGTGCCGCGGTTGGCCAGCCGGATCGCGCCGGCCGATTTCTCGCGATGCGCCGATACCGCGGCGTCTTCCAGCTTCTCCGCCCGTTCCCTGAGTTGCTTGGTCTTCACCGTCAAAAGGTCGCTGCCGGAATTGATGCCGATGTTGTTGAGCTTGGCGGCCTGCTTGCGCAGCTGCTGCGCCACCTTCATGTCGCGCTCGAACCGGCGCGCCGTCGAGGCGTCCAATTCGTCCAGGGCCTGCCGCGCCCTGGAATAGGGCAGTGCAAACACCGGCGAGTCCTCCGGGCGCAAGAACAGCGTGCGGTTGGTGACGGCGTCGAGAAAGGCGCGGTCGTGACTGGCGATGACCACCGGCACTTCGCGCGGCAGGGCGTTCAGCCAGCTTTCCAGCTGGCTGATCTTAGCGAGGTCGAGATGATTGGTCGGCTCGTCGAGCAAAAGCACATCCGGATCGGTGACCCAGACGCGGGCGATCAGCGCCAGCCGCTGCCATCCGCCGCTCAGCGCCTGCATCGGCCGTTCGCGCATCGGCTCGGGCACGTCGAGCGAATCCAGCACCACGTCGACGCGCCACATCTCGCTGTCGGCCTGCTCGGCCGGCAAGGCATCGGCCACCACCTGATGGAAGGTGCGGCTAAGAAGGGTAGGTGGAACCGACTGCTCGACATGGCCGACACGCAGGCCGCGTGTGCGAGAAATGTCGCCCGAGGTCGGCTCCAGCGCGCCGGTCAGGCATTTAAGCAAGGTCGACTTGCCGCGGCCATTGGCGGCAACGATGCCGAGCCGGTCGCCGGTGCCGATGGTGAGGTCGAGGTTGGAAAACAGCGGCGCACTCATGGTGACGCCGAAGGATTTGAGGCTGATCAGGGCCATTGTGATTTCTCTGGTCTTGCCGGAGACAACTCCGGATGCACTTTGACGGTGTGCTTGCCGGCCGTCAGGCTCAGCTTTGCGCACCACGAAGGGCAGACCAAAAAATCGAAACGGGAAAAAACCCGTGATGTCCCTGGTCAGCCCTGCAAGCGAACTCGCAGGGCCGAAATCGGGCCACGCTGACGATGGTGATCGATAGACACGCAGCCCTCCTTTCAAGACAAAACTTTGAGTGTGTGGAGCGATTACACCAAAGGCGGGGGTGGAGGCAAGTGGCGACGGATGCGGCGGTGGTGGAGCGCTCTTCCCTTCTCCCACAAGGGGAGAAGGAAAGAGGTGCTATTTCCCCGGCCGCCCCGTCTTGCCCGGCCGGCGCTTTTCGCGGCGGGCGTCGCCTGGGTCTTCGTAGGAGCCGATGCCGGCGCGCTGGCGAACGAATGGTTTTGGGGAATCGTCGCGTTCCTTCGCGCCCCCCTCTGCCCTGCCGGGCATCTCCCCCACTCGGGGGGAGATTGGCTGGGGCTTGGCCGGCACTTTCCCTTCGACCGGCTTTTCCGTGCGCCGCACGGTCATCTCGTCGAGCGAATTCTTCTTGAACAGTGGCTTGGTGGCGCCGCCCGGAATGCCGAAGTCGGAGCCGTGCGCTTCCTGCGCCGACTGTTTCTTGAACAGCGAGCGCGACACCGCGCCTGACGGTGTCGGCATGTCGGTACCAGGCCCCATATCGTCGATCGACGGCTTGGCAAACAGCGGTTTCTTCACCGGCACGGCGCCGTCGGCGCCCATTTCGTCGAGCGCCGGCTTGCGGAAGAGGTTGGACCGGGCAGCCCTGGCCGCCTCTTCGGCGGCACGTGCCTCATCGAACTTGCGGAACCGCTCCTGTTCCTCAGCCGTACGGTGCTTGGCCACGCCCTTGTTGTGCTTGCCCTTCTCGCGGCCCGAAACCGGGCTTTCCATGTCGGCATATTTGGCCAGCGGGTCTTCCGCGATCGACAGTTCCATTTCGCGCAGCCGCTTGATCTCGTCACGGATGCGGGCGGCCTTCTCGAAGTCGAGATTGGCGGCGGCGTCGCGCATCTGCTTTTCCATGGCGTCGAGATGAGCCTTGAGATTGTTGCCCATCATCGCACCGGCGCCGTCGGTGAACTGCGAGATATCGGCGCGGACATGGTCCTTCTCGTAGACCGAGTCCAGAATGTCGGAGATGCGCGACTTCACCGATTCCGGGGTGATGCCGTTGGCCGCGTTCCATTCCATCTGCTTTTCGCGGCGGCGGTTGGTCTCGGCCATCGCCCGCTCCATCGAGCCGGTGACCTGGTCGGCATAGAGGATGACCTTGCCGTCGACGTTGCGGGCGGCGCGACCGATGGTCTGGATCAGCGACGTCTCGGAGCGCAGGAAGCCCTCCTTGTCGGCGTCGAGGATGGCGACGAAACCGCATTCAGGAATGTCGAGGCCTTCGCGCAGCAGGTTGATGCCGACCAGCACGTCGAAAGCGCCGAGGCGGAGATCGCGCAGAATTTCGATGCGCTCCAGCGTGTCGATGTCGGAGTGCATGTAGCGAACGCGCACGCCTTGCTCATGCAAATATTCGGTCAGGTCTTCGGCCATGCGCTTGGTCAAAACGGTGACCAGCGTGCGGTAGCCGGCGGCCGTGGTGTCGCGGATTTCGCCGACGACATCGTCGACCTGGCTTTTCGCCGGGCGGACTTCGACCGGTGGATCGATCAGGCCGGTCGGGCGGATGACCTGCTCGGCGAACACGCCGCCGGCCTGTTCCATCTCCCAGGCGCCGGGTGTCGCAGAAACCGCGACGGAGAGCGGTCGCATGGCGTCCCATTCCTCGAAGCGCAGCGGACGGTTGTCCATGCAGGAGGGCAGGCGAAAACCATACTCCGCCAGCGTCGCCTTGCGCCGAAAGTCGCCACGATACATGCCGCCGATCTGCGGCACGGTGACGTGGCTTTCGTCGATGAAGACCAGCGCATTGTCCGGGATATATTCGAACAATGTCGGCGGCGGATCGCCCGGCTGGCGTCCCGTGAGATAGCGCGAATAGTTCTCGATGCCGGCGCAGGAGCCGGTGGCTTCCAGCATCTCAAGATCGAAGCGGCAGCGCTGTTCGAGCCGCTGTGCCTCCAGCAGGCGGCCGGCGCCCTCGAGCTCGACCAGCCGGTGCTTGAGCTCCTCCTTGATCGACTTGATCGCCTGGTTGAGCGTTGGACGCGGCGTCACATAGTGCGAGTTGGCGTAGATCTTGACGCTCTTCAGCTCGCCGGTCTTCTGGCCGGTGAGCGGATCGAATTCGGTGATCGCCTCGATCTCGTCGCCGAACATCGAGATGCGCCAGGCGCGGTCCTCAAGGTGGGCCGGGAAGATTTCGATCGTGTCGCCGCGCACGCGGAACGAGCCGCGCACGAAATTGATGTCCTGGCGCTTGTACTGCTGGGCGACGAGATCCGCGAGCAGAGCCCGCTGGTCGAGCCGGTCGCCGATCTGCATCTGGAAGGTCATCGCCGTGTAGGTCTCGACCGAGCCGATACCGTAGATGCAGGACACCGAGGCGACGATGATGACGTCGTCGCGCTCGAGCAGCGAACGCGTGGCCGAATGGCGCATCCGGTCGATCTGCTCGTTGATCGAGGATTCCTTCTCGATGAAGGTGTCGGTGCGCGGAACGTAGGCTTCCGGCTGGTAGTAGTCGTAGTAGGAGACGAAATACTCGACCGCATTGTCGGGGAAGAATTTCTTGAACTCGGAATAGAGCTGCGCGGCCAGCGTTTTGTTGGGCGCCAGGATCAAAGCAGGGCGCTGCGTCTGCTCGATCACCTTGGCCATGGTGAAGGTTTTGCCGGAGCCGGTGACGCCGAGCAGCACCTGAGTGCGGTCATTGTTGTCGACGCCCTCGACAAGATCCTTGATGGCGGTCGGCTGGTCGCCGGCCGGCTCGAAATCCGACACCATCTTAATGGCGATGCCGCCTTCGGATTTTTCCGGGCGGGCAGGGCGGTGCGGCGTCCACAGCACGCCGTCCTTGTGCAAGGGGTTGCCGGATTCGATCAGCGCCGACAGCGCCGCGACCGTCGCGGTGACGCTGCCCGAGGCCATCGTCTCGGCGTCTTCCAGAGAGATGTCGAGACCGGCGACCGGGTTGAGGCCGGCGGCGGTGCGTTCGCGCGCCGTTGCCGCGCCACCCATCGAGGTCCCGCGCGAACTGCGGCCGGGCGCAGCGGACCGCTCCGGGATCTTTTTCGCGGACTTTGGCGATCTACCATCGCTCTTACCGGTGAGACGGCCTTCCTTCTCGGCCTCCTGCTCGATCTGCTCGGCCCAGTCGGCAATCGAGCCGCTCAGCGGCGCGCCGGTGAAGTCGGCCTGCGGCGCCTCGGCGAAGCCGCCTCTGTGCAGAGGCTCCGAGGCATCGAGGAAATCGGTCAGCGGGCTGCGCCGCTTCGGCGGCGAAGCGCCGTTGTCACCCGCCGGAGACGGTGTCTTTTTGTCAGGGAGTTTGGCCATGCCCCAAATATGGGCAGAGTCCGCCAAAATGGAAAGAGTGCAGTGGCGAAGGGCGCTAAGCGGGTCGAAGCTCCTGACACAAGGGTGTCAGGAGCTGTGTTACGCGAAGCCAGGCCGCCTGCTCAATTGAACCACAGCGCGAAGGTCAAAAACCCACCGCCACCGAACTGGCGCTGGATCTGGTCGAACTCGCCGCTGGTCACGATCTCACCGCTCTCGAGGTAGGGCGCGATGGCCGGGCCGGTAATCGACAGCACGAGGTCGAAAGGCTTCGGTTCTTCGAAGAAACGCTTCATCTTGATGCCCTGGCCGGTGCTGGCCGTGATGCGGAAATGCGGCAGCAGCTTGCGGCCTTCCAAAAGGTCTTCGGCCATGGTCAGAGTGGCGAGCCAGGCCTCGACCTGCTCCTCGCCGACTTCGAGCCCGGTGAGCGGGTTCTCGCCCTTCTGCTGCGGTCCCGGCAGCCATTCGCGGTCATTGTCGGTCTCGGCGCGGATCGCCTTCCAGTCCTCGCGCGACAGCCGGATGATTTCGATCAGATGGCGGCGCGCCGCTTGACGGCGCTCGGGCTCGACCACCGACCAGTTGACGAGGTGAACCATGGAGATGAAATCCGCGATGCGCCATTCCGATGAGAAGATGCTGCTGCCCATGTCGCCGGCGGGAGGCACGAGAATGTCCTGCAGCGGCAGTTTGGCGCGCGGAAACAGCATGTGGAACGAGCCGTCGAACATGGTCCTGAAATCATGCGCCAGCCAGAAATCGGCCTGCGCCATCAGGAATTCGGCATAGCCCTGCAGCCAGAAACCGTCGGCGCGGTCGAAGCGGAATGTGAGCGAGGAAGCGGCGCCGTCCGACGAGATACCGCCGCGCGACAGCGAGGCCATGATGGCGGCCATGCTTTCATCCGGCGCGATGGCGCCGTCTTCGTTGAGATCGATGCCGGCATGGGTGAGGTCGACGACCATGCCGATATCGGCATCGGCGGGTACCGAGCCCAGAGTGGCCGCGGATGTCTCCAGCCGGTCGCGGAAGGCGACCAGAATGGCGCGGAACTGCTCATAGGTCAGCGGTTCGGGATCGGGATTGTCCGGAATCGGCAGCCGCATCAGCGGCAGCATGAAGGATTGCGGGCTTTCGAACCCGTGGCGGTGCAGACCGCCGGCGAGGATTTCCAGCGCGGTGAAGAATTCGCCGGCGCCGGCAGCATAGGCTGACGCCGGATCGCCTTTCGCTGCAGACTCAAGCGTTGTGAGCGCACGGTTGCGCTCGGTCACCGTTTTGGCCTCGAACAAAGCGGTTGCCGCTTCGGGCGCGGCGGCGCGGGCCGAAGATAGCGGCAGCAACAGGAGGAAGGCGGACGCCAGCAGGCCTGCAAAACGTGTCATCTCATCCCTCCACTATGCGATGCGCAGACATTACACGCATTTGGCGCCGTGTCTGCCGGCGGCAGTGTTTCAAGGACTGACGGTCGACACTTCCCGGGCAGACCGTCTACACAAGCTAACCGATTGGGCAAACGATTGGGCGTCGCGTGTCGAATTATCCGCTTTCCTACAAACTGTCATGGCTGCCGCGCTTCCTGAAACCGTCTCTCGGCGGCGATGTCAGGGATTTTGCACCGAGGGCGGCGACGACGATCATCGATCCGCCGCCGGGGCGGAAGGTGCGGCTGGCCTTTGTCGGCGATATTTCGGCGGTGGCCAACCGTAGTGCGCCGGAGTGCGATCCGGAAATCGCAAAGCTCTTGGGCTCAGCCGATCTGGTGATCGGCAATTGCGAAAGTCCGGTCGTCGAGCGGCCGAGCGTGGCGTTTGGCACGCGGCTTGGCACGCACCATGCGATGAGCGAGCGGTTTCTTGCCGCGGCGCTTGCCGCCGTAGGCATCGCGCGTGAAAAGCTCGTGCTGTCGCTGGCCAACAACCATGTGCTCGACCAGGGCGTCGCCGGTTTCGACGAGACCGTTGCGGCGTTGAAGCGGCTTGGAATCCGCACCATCGGCACCGCGAAAAAAGGACCGGTCGAGCAGGTCAAGGCCGGGCCGCTGACGATCGGCTTTGCCGCCTTCACACTGTGGCGCAATGGTGACGCCGGGCCATTCACCGAGCTTGTCTCGATGCAAGGCGATCCGGCGGCATGGCCGAGAGGCGCGGCCGACAAGAACATCGATCTCACCTGTGCGGTGCCGCACTGGGACTGGGAGTTCCGGCATTTTCCGCAGTCGCAAACGCAAACGCTGGCGAGGTTGCTGGCCGGTCACGGCGTGGGGCTGATTGCCGGGCACCACGCCCATGTCGTGCAGCCGGTGCAATGGGTCGGCAAGACGCTCGTGGCTTACGGGCTTGGCGACTTCCTCGGCACGGCGCTGGCGCGGCAGCCCTGGCCCGGCCGCATCGCCGGCATTTTCGTCGTCGATGTCAGCGCAGATCTCGGCATGCGCGGTGCGATCGCCGGGTACCGGATGCATCCCTTCATGCGGCTGCGCGCAGGCGGGCATGAGCGGCTGGTTCCGGTCGAGGCGCTGACTGGCCGGGTGAAGGGCAAGGTCCAGGCCAGGCTGAAGGCGATCTTTGGCGACTGACAACTTTCCCGTTATCATAGGTATAATAGGACTTTGCGAGGGGGCGATGGAAGCAGCTGAGTTCATGCCTGATGAAGCGGTGGTCGCCGGCATCAGGAAGAATATCGAGATCTATGAGGCTGGACGGGCTTCGGCCTACCGCCAGGTGCGCTGGCGGGTGCCGGTGTTTCTGGGGCTGCTGCTGGTTTTTGTCGTGCTGGTGGCCTGGCTGTTCAACAAGGTCGCCGACTTGAACGAGCAATGGTTCTCGACGCCGCATGTGTTCCTCTATGTCGGCGGTTTCTTCGCGGCGCTGCTGCTGTACTTCCTGGCGATCAGGCCGGCGACGCGGCTGCAGCAATCGTTCCGTGACACGCTGCTGCCGATCATCTTCGGCTTCATCAGGGATGTGCGCTATCAGCACAGCGTGACGCCGAATTCCTTCGACCGGCTGCCGCGCGCCGTGGTCGGCGCCTTCAACCGGCAGAGCTTCGACGACATCGTGTCAGGCCGCTACGAGGATTTTCCGTTCGAGCTCTACGAGGCGGAGTTGCGCCAAGGTTCGGGCAAAGGCTCGTCGACGGTCTTCAAGGGCGTCGTCGTCGCCTTCGAGACCATTGCGCCGTTCCCCGGCATATTGGTCGCGACGCGCCGCAGCAACGCGGTGGTCGGTTTCTTCCGCGGCATCTTCGCCGGCAAGATGCAGGAACTGTCCAGCGGCGATCCGCTGCTCGACGGCGACTACGAATTTCGCACCGACAATGTCGCCGCCGCGCAGCCGCTGGTGAGCGGCCGGTTGGCGCAGGCGCTGAAATGGCTGCACGAGACATGGCGCGATGATCCGGCGCGGGTGGCACTTAATGGCAGCGATGGTTTCCTGCTCTTGCCGCAGCCGAAGAATTTCTTCGAACTGCCCGCCATTTCCGTGCCACTCGATTACACCAAGCACATCGCCCCGATGATCGCCGATATGGGCGCGATCTTGGCGACCGCGGCGCTGGTGCGCAAGATCGGCGCGACGGATGGCGAGGCGGCCGCAAGCTAGGCAGTTCCCGATTGCAACAAGCCGCCATTCATCCGGGTGCGGCTCTCGCGACAAGGCGGACAATATCGCCGAGCCTGCGCTGCTCCTCGGCGGATCTGGAGCGGCTGACCGCGAGATTGACGACTACCAGTTCGGCTGCCGGCAAGACGCCGATCATCTGACCGAAACCGCCATGGGCGAAATAGCGAACCCTGGGCAAATCCGCATTGCGAAGAACGGTGGCTTCGGACTGGGCTTCGCCATCACGGCCGGTCGTCCACCACATGTAGCCATAGCCGCTTCCGTCTGGAGTGATCGAATAAGCCTTTGTGCTGTCTTCGATCCACGCCCGCGGCACGATCTCCGTGCAGCGCCAGCTGCCTTTGCGCAGGTACAGAAGGCCGAATCGGGCAAGATCGCGCGCGGTCATGCGAAAATGATAGGCGGGGTGCTCCGATTCGGGGCCGCGCAAATACGCGCCGTCGTCAGGGTGAAAATCCTGCATGCCGAGCGGGACGGCGATGTCGGCATGGAAGCCGTCAAAAACGGAGCGGCCGGTTGCCCTCTCATAGATGGTGCCAAGGGCGTTGAAGTCCCAATTGTTGTAATACCAGTGGCTGTCCCTGGGGTGGCTGCCGCGGACGGGCCGGTCGGCTTTCATCTGTTCGGATTCGGCGAGCGCCGGGTGGTAAATCCCGGACCGAGCCTTGATGAGATCGCCGACTGTTGCCTGCTTTTCGGCTTCGCTCAACGACGGCGCGACATCATCGATGCCGAGCTCGCCCAGCGTGTTGTCCAGACGAATGCGTCCGCGCTTGACCTCGATGCCGATTAGAGCGCTCAGCAGGCTTTTGCGGACCGAGCGGATGACGACTTTTTTCGAGGCCGAACCGCTGGATGCGACGACAGATCCGCGATGGATGGCCACAGACGCTATCGAACCAAATTGCCGTGCCGCTGCTTTCGCCTCGGCGAGGAGATCGACGTTCCATCCGGCATCGGCCGCCGATACGACGTTCCATTTTTCGCCGGGATATTCAGCCCCTTTCATGTCGCCGCGCCTCAGCAGTCGAAGCCGTAGTTCTGGCGATAATATTCGACATCTTCTTGCGCCATCGTCTTGAACATCACGCAGACGGTGAAGCTGCCGACCTGGCGACCGTTTTTGGTGTAGCCCCAGTCGGAAATATCGTCCCGGTTGAATTCGAGTTCCTGGCCGGCCACGACATTGTGCACCGCTTGCGGCTCATTGGCCAATGTTCCTGCAAATCCGGTCGAGGTCTTGTGGAAGGGGATGATCCAGAAATGCTCCGAGGCGTCTCCGTCCCTGACCTCGACTTTCAATTTGTAGCTGGTTGTCCCGGCTGGCGGCGCATCCGACAAGGACAGGAATTCATCGAGGCTGGCGCGCGCCTGCGCAATGGCCGCCGCCATGTCCGGATCGTCCCTGGCGACGCCTACAACCTTGTCGCCGCCCTGGCCGGAATCCTGCGCACCGGCCGGAATCGGCGCCAAGGCCAGCACCAGGGACAACACGGTTCGAACTGCATGCTTCATGAAATGGCGCTCCTGCGTGTCGATGCTGACACCATCATGCATCTATCTGGAGTTTTCAACGGCAGTGCGACAGCGTGGTATGGTCCGAACGGCAGGCCGCTCACAACCCGCTCGGCACCAGCCCTGCCAGCCAGTTCGCGGACCGCTTGGCAATGCCGACCGTTGCCGACGCGACGCGGCCGAGATCTGTCTTGACAACGGCGTAGCCGTTCCTGGTGCGGTAGAGCACGCCTGTTCCGCCATCGACCACTTGCTCGTAGGCGACGGGCCGTACCGCTGCTGCCTCCATGGCCGTCGTCGGGGAGCCGACGGGAACGCTCGGCCGATGGCTCAGTTCCGGCGGCAACGGGGTTTGGACATTCCGGCTGGCGGGCTTCAGTTCCGGGCGTGATGCGGCCGCCGCCAGTTGCGAAGAAGACGCCGACCCCTTGCTGCGGCAGATGCCAGAGACCAGCGGATAGTCGAAGTTCTTCTGGTGCAGCATCTGGCTTTTCATCGCCGCTTCGCAGTCGGCGATGGTCGCCCACTTCGCCGGCGTCTCGCCGATATATTCGCAAAGCTTGGCGTCGCAGTCGCAGCCGACAATGGTCATGGCGACAAGGGCGGTCTTGATCACGGTCTTGTCCTTCGGATTGCCCCCCGGCAGCCAGTCCTTCCATCGCGCGCGAACAAGGCGGGATTTTGGCCGCGATCACGCGATGAGCCGGGGGATGCGTTTTTCGGGTACGGCTCACTATAGGTGGATTTCGAGACACCCGGTAGCAGATAGGGCGGGAGCGTGATGCATTTGCAGGAAGAAGCCTGAATAAATCTTGTCGGCTATGGTCGCGACAACTGTTTCTTGGCCCGGTTTTCTACTACGATACTCACGGGGCGATACAACAATATAGGAGGGGGTTGTCATGGGAAGAATTGTCCGGTCCGCTGAGCCTGTGCCGAAAAGGGATTCAACGCTCGAGGGCGTTCCAGGCGATGCTCCGCTCGGCGTCGACGATGACAAGAAAGAAGATCAAGGATCGAAAGGCGGCGACGGCTATCTCGACCGGGTTGCGAAGTACGTGCCTGCCGAAGTCGTGGCATTTTTCATCTTCGTCAACTCCATCCTGGTCAATGCCACTGAGCAGCCGGTTGCCAAGGCGTTGACCGATGCGGTGGCGGAAGAGACCAAAGGCAATCCGGGGGACATTCCGGGTAAGGTGCAGGCAGCCATCTATAAGATTGAAATGGCCGGTATCAGCGTCTGGACCATTTCATGGATCATGTTGATCGTCGCGCTGGCGATGACGCCGGTGTATCTGAAATCGGTCAGCGATTCAGCCGACAATGCGGAGGCTCCGGGAGCCAACATCGTCATGTCGATGCTCGCCTTCCCATTCTGGGCCTATGCCGTCAACGCGCTGGCCCTCAGGCCATGGCATGACGGTGCGCTGGCCAGCATCATGCTCGCCACCTTCACGCTCATCAGCGGCGCCATACGGCCGGAATATATAAACGCTGGCCTCAATTTGGTCCCGGGCATCGGCCCGAAGAAGTAGCTCGGCCCGCCGGGCAGGCCGCGTGCAGGGCGCGGCTTCAGTTGTAGACGCGCTCAAGCCTCGCGCCTGCTTCGAACAGCGCCGGCAGCACGATGTGCAGCTTGCGCACGGCGACGATCAGCCCGGTGCGACGGGTGGCCGGATCGATCGGAAACGGTTGGCTGAACAGCGCCCGGGCGCCTTCGGGCGGAGCGAAGTCTGCCGCCGAAAGCACGGTGAGCATGATCGCGTCATTGCCACCGATCTCGACGAAGGACACGCCTCTGTCGATCAGGCGCGGGATCATGTCGGTGAATTGCTGATCGCGCCTGGTGATGAAGATGGTGCCGTCAGCGCCGAAATCGCGCTCCAGCAAAGTATCGGCTTCTTCACGCGTCGCTTCGCCGACTGGACCCTTAGCCCAAAAGACAGTCGGCGCCGGGATTTCTCCCAGCGCCTCCCTGTCAGATCAGGACACGGTCGCGGCAGCAACTTCCGTAAAGTCGTCGCGCCATGCCGGCCTTGATTTTGACGGTCCTGCCAGTCACCGCCCGAGGGCAGTGCCCGTTCCAGACCACGCCGTGCTCCACCCTTGCGAGCTTCGCCCAGCGCGCCATCGAAGGTTTTCGCCGTCCTTCATGGCAGCATCGGTCCGCCGTTGGCGTTCGCACGCTTTCCGCGGCCCCGTAGGTCTCGGCATCCGTCCCTCGAACAAGCAAGCCTGCTCTCGCTTCGGGCCGTACGGGCCTCAGGAAATCCGCCTTTTCGCTTTGCCTTTCGGCGTGGCGATCGGTAGCCGCCTGAGATGGGTTAAACTTACGCCGGGTAAGGGTTTTGGGGAATGGGCGTGAGCCTGTGGATAACGGGATTATCGGGGATCGTTTGCCACAAAGCTCGGAATTTCGACTCCAGTTGCATTAGACAGCCCGCCCGCTTTTTGGCGCCTGATCGGCTGTGCCCCTTGCTCCGCCGGCTGGCGCGGGCTTCAATGCCGGCAAAGCATCGAGCCTATCGGCTCGGTGCGGGGAGGGTGCGCATTGAAAGTCGGGGTGGTGCTCAATCCGATTGCCGGCGGCGGCCGGCTGAAACGGCATTGGCCGGAGGTCGCCGCATCGCTGAAAAAGCATTTCGGCGAATTCGAGCTGCGCGAGACGCAGGCCGAGGGCGACGCCGAAAGGCTGGCGCTCGACCTCGCGGCAAGCGGCTTCGAGCTGGTGATCGCGGCCGGCGGCGACGGCACCGCCAGCGAGGTGGCCGACGGATTGCTGCAGGCATTCGATGAGAGCGGCCGGACAACCGAACTTGCCTTGCTGCCTTGCGGCACCGGCATCGATTTCGCGCGCGGGCTCGGGCTGCCGAAAGAGGTGGATGCGGTGCTGAAGCGGATCGCCGAAGCCAAGGCGCGCAAGGTCGATGCAGGGCGCATCTGCTACATCGACGACCATGGCGCGCTGGCCAGCCGGCACTTCATCAATATCGCCAGCCTCGGCCTATCCGGCGCCACGGACCGTGCGGTCAATGCCGACAAGCGCAAGGGCAGGATGTCGGCCAAGGCGCTGTTTTTCTGGCGCACCGTGGTCGAGTTCATCCGCTACCGCTTCCAGGACGTCAGGATCACCGTCGACGATGGCACCCCGGTCGAGGCGCGCATGGCGCTGGTGGCGGTCGCCAACGGAAAGTTCTTCGGCGGCGGCATGATGATCGCCCCGGACGCCGAACTCGCCGACGGCCAGTTCGACATCGTCATCCTGCGCGCGGCCGGCAAGCTGAAGCTGATCTGGGATATTCGGCTGCTCTATGGCGGCCGGCACCGCAACCATCCGGCCATCACCATATTGCGTGGCCGGAAAGTGGTGGTCGAACCTATCGGCGATGTCGAGAAGAACGGCGCGCTGGTCGACATAGATGGCGAGTCGCCGGGGCGTATACCCGCGACGTTTGAGATCCTGCCCGGAGCGCTGACGCTGAGATATTGAATCAAGGCGTTGAGGGATTGATTCAGGTGGTTTGAGCGGCGATTCCGGCGAACCGGCCAAAGGCCTGAAATCGCAGGACATATTTACCCGGCTTAGCTTTCCAGCTTGGCTGGGAAACCGGGCGCGCGCAGATCCATGTCGACGGCATCCTCGAGCAGTTTGACGATCTGGGTCGACCAGGCGCCGCCGCCATATTCCTGTTTGCCCATCAGGAAAATCTCACTCACAAGCGGCGCCAGTTGGAGTGGCAGTCTGAACTCTCTGCCCATCGCAAGCGCAAAGCCGAGGTCCTTCAGTGCCAGGTCCATGGTGAAGCCAATGTCGTAGGAGCCGTTGAGGATGAGCTGGCTTTCGGTCTCATGGACGAAGCTGTTGCCGGAGGAGGCGACGATGGCGTGGTAGGATTGCGCGAGGTCGAGGCCGCCTTGCTTGGCCAACATCAGCGCCTCGCCGGCGGCGACGAGATGGATGAAGGCCAGCATGTTGGTGATCACCTTGATCACCGCCGCGGAGCCGACCGGACCCATCAGGAACGACTTTGCGCACATCGCTTCGATGGCCGGACGATGGCGCTCGTAAAGCGCAGCATCGCCGCCGACAAGCGCGGTGATCTTTCCGACCGCGGCCAGATGCACGCCGCCGGTGACCGGGCACTCCAGCGTCTCGATGCCTTTGGCCGCGGCGAGGGCGGCGAGGCGCAGGATCTCGTCGCGGCCGTTGGTCGACATCTCGATCCAGGAGCCGCCCCTGGGCAGACCCTCGAGCAGGCCGCCGGCATTAGCCAGCACCGCTTCGCTGACCTTGGGCGAGGGCAGGCAAGTGATGGCATTGCCGGCCTGTGCCGCCGCTTCGGCCGGGCTGGTCGCGGCCGTGGCGCCGAGCGCCACGAGGCGCTCGACGGCGGCGGGGTCGCGGTCGAAGACGATGACGACAAAACCGTTGCGCAACAGGCTGGCGGCAAGGTTGCCGCCGAGATGGCCAAGGCCGATGAAGGCGTAGCGTTCGCTCACGGCATCAGCGGCGTTTGCATCATCTGCAAATGCAGGTCCTTGCCGGTGTAGGGATGCGCGTCGCAGACCGCTTCGTCCAGCTCGACGCCGAGGCCCGGCTCCTTCGATGGAATGACATTGCCGTCCTGCCATTCGATCTTCTTCTTGAGCAGTGTCGCGTGGAAGCCGTCCCACTGCTTCAGCGATTCCAGGATGAGGAAATTGGGCAGCGTCACCGCCAGCTGGATGTTGGCGGCCCCAACGATCGGCCCACAATAGCAGTGCGGCGCGATCTGGATGTGGTATGCCTCGGCCATGGCGGCGATCTTCTTGGTTTCGAGAATGCCGCCGGAACGGCCAAGGTCCGGTTGCAGGATGGTGGCGGCGCGGTTCTCGATGATTCGGGCGAATTCGAACTTGGTCGTTAGCCGCTCGCCGGTGGCGATCGGGATCGACGTGCCTCGCGCCACCTGAGCCATCACTTCGGGCATGTCGGGCGGCACCGGCTCTTCGAACCACAAGGGATCGTAGGGCTCGATCGCGCGTGCCATCCGCAGCGCACCCGACGCGGTGAACTGGCCATGCGTGCCGAACAGAATATCGGCGCGGGTGCCGACCGCTTCGCGGATCGCCTTGACCATGCGGGTGGAGACATCGATGTCGATCAGGCGCGGCTGGTGGCCGTCGAAGGCGGTGTAGGGGCCTGCCGGGTCGAGCTTGACGGCGTTGAACCCCTGCTCGACATATTCGAGCGCGCAGGCGGCCGCCAATTCGGGGTCATTGTAGACGTTCCGGCCGTCCGGCGCGTCCTCCGAATGGACGCTGCCGGTGTGCGGATAGAGATAGGTGTAGGAGCGCAGCGTCTCGTGCACCTGGCCGCCGAGCAGTTTGTAGACCGGCTTGTCGGCTTCCTTGCCGACAATGTCCCAGCAGGCCATTTCCAGCGCCGAGAAACAGCCCATGCCGGTAACGTCGGGGCGCTGGGTAAATCCTGAGGAATAGGCGCGGCGGAAGAAGGTCTCGATGTCATGCGGATCGTGGCCGATCAGGTAACGCTCGGCCATGTCCTCGACCAGCTTCGCTGTTATGTGAGCCGAGAAGGTGGCGTTGTAGGCCTCGCCGTAACCGACGACGCCGCCATCGGTGGTCAGCTTGACGAAGATGAAATACTTGCCGCCGATGCCGGGCGGCGGGTTGCCGACTACCCAGGTCTTGACGTCGGTGATCTTCATTTTTGGTCCTCCAGAACCAGTTCGGCGCCCTTCCATCCGGTCATGACCGAGGCGGCGTTGGTGTTGCCGGTGATGTTGGCGGGAAAGATCGAGGCGTCGATTACGCGCAGACCTTCGAGCCCGTGCACTTTCAGGCGCGGGTCGACGACGGCGGCCCCGGCGTCCGGCCCCATGCGGCAGGTCGAGACCGGGTGATAGACGGTGCCTGAGCGCTTCCTGAAATCCTGGATCAGGTCGGCATCCGATTGGATCGATGGGCCTGGCAAAACCTCCTCAGTGATGATCTCGGCCATGGCGGGCATCGAGGCTATCTTGCGCACGAATTTCACCGCCGCCAGCATCTCGTCGACATCGGCGTTGGTGGAATAGGCGTTGGCGACGATCCTGGGATAGTCCAGCGGATTGCTGGAGCGGATCATGATCTCGCCGCGGCTGGACGGGCGGCAGTTGGAGAGGCCGATGGAAAAGCCCGGCCACGGATCTGGCGTCAGGATCGGCCGCTCGCCGCTCTTCGGAATGACGGTCGAGAAAGCCTGGAAATAAAGCTGCATGTTGGGGCGCGAAAACGCCGGGTCGGTTCGGAAGAAGCCGCCGCCATGGTTCATCGACAGCGACAGCGGGCCGGAGCGGGTGAGGATGTACTGCATGCCGACCAGCAGCTTGCCCCACCAGGGCCGCAGGATTTGGTTGAGCGTCGGCACGTTTCCCTTGAAGGTATAGTTGATGCCGACATGGTCCTGCAGATGCGCGCCGACATTTTCGTTGGCGTGGACGACCAGGATGCCAAGCCCCATGAGCAGTGACGAGGGGCCGACGCCGGAAAGTTGCAAGAGCTGCGGCGAGTTGATCGAGCCGGCGGACAGGATGACTTCGCGGCCGGCCCGCGCCGTCTTGGTCTCGCCGTTCTGCAGATATTCGATGCCGACGGCTCGCTTGCCCTCGAACAGGATCCTGCTCGCCAGCGCATTCGTCTCGACGCGGACGTTTTTGCGCTTCATCGCGGGGCGCAGGAAGGCGCGCACGGCCGACATGCGGCGGCCGTTTTTGGTGGAGATCTGGTAGGTGCCGACGCCTTCCTGGGCGGCGCCGTTGAAGTCAGGGTTGAGCGGCAGCCCAGCCTGCTGGCCGGCTGCGAGGTAGCGCCTGGTCAGCGGATGGACGGCGTTCGTCGTGTCGGTGATATGCAGCGGCCCGCCGGTGCCGCGCCATCTGTCGGCGCCGGCCTCATTGTCCTCAAGCGCCTTGAAGCCCGGCAACAGATCGTCATAACCCCAACCGGGATTGCCGGCATCGCGCCAGTCATCAAAATCCTCGCGCGCGCCTCGGATCCAGACCATGGCGTTGATCGAGCTTGAGCCGCCAAGCAGCTTGCCGCGCGGCCAATGGTCGACATTGCCGGCAAGGCCGGGGTCCGGCTCGGGCTTGTAGTTCCAGTTGACCGCGGGGTCGAAGAAAGTCTTGCCGTAGCCAAGCGGCATCTGGACATAGAAGCGGCGGTCGCTGCCGCCGGCTTCCAGCACCAGCACGGAGTAACGGCCGGAAGCCGACAGCCTGTCGGCGAGAACCGAGCCGGCTGAGCCGGAGCCGACGATGATGAAGTCATAGGTCTGCATGATTGGTGTCGGCGGCTCCGCAAAACTGGCTGCAGCCTATCCGCGACGGCTTGGCCGCGCCCCTGCGGCTTCCGGCATGGCTTGTGAAAAAAGCGACCGTGAGACGCCTGGTCGGAAAAGCCACCATGGAAGCGACATTGCGCCGGGAGCCTCGCCCGTCGCGTTGACCTCTTGGGTCCATGACGCTACGGGATCAAGGGCTATCGCTTCAGGGGAATCTCGGATGGTGCATTACGCGGACGGACGGCCGATCGGTGATCTGACCTTGCGTACGCTCGCCATGCCGGCCGATGCAAATGCGGCCGGCGACATCTTTGGCGGTTGGGTGATGGCGCAGATGGATCTTGCCTGCGGCATCCGTGCGGCCGAGCGGGCCAAGGGCCGCGTGGTGACGGCGGCTGTCAAGGAAATGTCCTTCGCCAAAGCGATGAAGATCGGCGACACGCTGTGCATCTACACCCATGTCGAGCGCGTCGGCCGCACCTCCATGACGCTCAAGGTCGAGGCGTGGGCGCAGCGCTACCTCTCCGACCTGATGGAGAAGGTCACCCACGCCGATTTCGTCATGGTGGCGCTGGATAGCGACGGCAAGCCGAAGCCGATTCCAACCGAAAGTTGACATCGTCGATTCTGCCAAGCTTGCGCTTATGTAACATCCCCCGCGCGGGCGACGCGCTACGCGACATCCAACGGTTGCCTTCACATCCGATTCTGCGGGCGGCGGAGGGAAGACAATGCGTCAACATATGCTGAACGTCTGGCTCGTGGCGGCCCTTGTTGCGGTGATCTGCCTGCTTGGCACGACCGCTTATACCGAGATCAGGAAAGAGCTTCCAGGCGTTGCCTGCACGCACGACCGGACCGTCGGCAACGAGCGGACTGCCCAGCGGTCTGCAAGAGTAGAGACGTGCGGCGCGATGTGTTGCAGCAACCCTGCGTCAAAGGCCTGAGGGCCCGTCAGCGGAAGACCTCGTCAGCCTCAAAATGATGATGCGCCGGCGAACGAAACGCTGCAGCTATGTCGCGATGGCGTGACCAACGATGCAAGGGCGGATCCAGTTAAACCCGGGTACGCGTCGTCGACGGCAAAATCCGTAAACTATCGCTGGGCAACGGTTTTCAGGCGTGCACGCCATCGAATCTTTCACGCGCCGCCTGGACCCGCGAGGTGTTTTTCCGCGCCCATTCGCCGAGCGCGCCGACCGGCACCAGCAGCTCATGGCCGAGCTCCGTCAGCTCATAGTCGACGCGTGGCGGGATGGTCGGGAACACGGTTCGGGTGACGAAGCCGTCGCGCTCAAGACCGCGCAAGGTGGTGGTCAGCATCTTCTGCGAAATGCCGCCGACAGCGGCGCGCAACTCATTGAAACGCAGCGGTCCGCCGCCCAGCTTGCCGACGACCAGAACGGTCCATTTGTCGCCGACGCGCTGCAGGATTTCCGAGACGGCGCGGCAGTCTTCGGTGTTGTGCGGGTGCCTCAGTAACATAACGGTGCCTCCTTGCGCTGCCATTTGTCAGTATCTCATATAGCGCCGGTATCCAAACGATACCAGCTTTTGCATATATGGAGAGCCCCATGTCCAAGCCCAAAATCGCCATCGTCGTCGGTTCGACACGCGCCGCGCGTTTCGCCGATGTGCCCGCCCAGTGGATCGCCAAGATCGCGAAATCTCATGCCGACATCGACGTCGAGACCGTCGACCTGCGCGACTGGCCGCTGCCCTTTTTCGACGAGGTCGCCTCGTCCGCCTGGGCGCCGTCGCAGAACGAAGTTGCCCAGCGCTGGCAAAAGAAGGTCGCCGAATTCGACGGCTTCATCTTCACCGCCGCCGAATACAATCATGGCCCGACGGCCGTGCTGAAGAACGCCATCGATTACGCCGCCAATGAATGGAACAAGAAGCCGGCCGGTTTCGTCGGCTATGGCAGCGTCGGCGGTTCGCGCGCTGTCGAACATTTGCGTCTTGCCGCGGTCGAATTGCAGATGGCGCCGGTCAAATCCGCCGTTCACATTGCCTGGAGCGATTTCCTGGCGGTGCGCCAGGGCGAGAAAAAGCTCGAGGAGATCGAGCATCTGAACCAGGCTGCCACGGCGCTGGTCAACGACGTTGCCTGGTGGGCCCGCGTGCTCAAGGCAGCGCGTCAGGCCGACGCGATTGCCGGCGAAGCCCAGGCGGCCTGAGCCTTATCCTCCCAAGGATCGATGATTTTTCCAAAGGGCGGCGTTTGCGCCGCCCTTTTTCATTCACGTGAAGAGGCGCTCTCGGCTCCCTTGGCCGGATGGTGGAGTCGGACCGGCAAGGTCGCGCTGATGCCTTGACGATCCCGCGCGAAGGATCGCCGCCTGTCACAGCCAACCGCCGGAAAACCCGGCCCGGCGCAGTCCTGTGGTGATGGCCGGCACGCGGCGCATCAATCGCCACAGGAAGTCGGACCGGTAGTTCTCGATCATCAGGGCGATCGGCCCCTGGTTGATGCCGACATGGTCCGGCGATACCCAACCGCAGGCGCGACCGTCGTCGGCAGCGATCGTCGGGTTGAAGCTCGCGGTGAAGCCGTAAGGGTTGCCGTCGCGCAGGTCCATCTCGTGGAAATGGCGCAGCGCCGGCAGCACGATTTCCGGCGCAAAAGGCAAGGAGGCGATTGCCGCCCATGGCGACAGCGTGCCGTCATCGGGGCCAAACGGTGCGCCGCGGGCGAGATAACCGAAGAAGCGGCGTCCATCGGCTCGCCGCGCGATCGGACCTGGGCCGTCGCTGGCGGTGACGCCCCAGCAATTCTCGCCATAGCCCGCGAACCCCCTCGGATTGCGGATTGCGTAATCGCGCTGCAGATACGTCGCCTGGCGGCTGTTTTCGAAATAGTCCCGGTCGTGATCGCGCATGAAGGCATCGCGGATGTCGCGAAAATCGATCCAGATATGCGAGAACTGGTGGATGAAAAGCGGGCCGGCATAGACCATCTCGCGGCCGTAGATGGTCTTCCATTTGTAAGTGGACAGCCAGGCCGCGTAGCTCTCGGGAGTTAGCGAGTGGGTCGGCGAACCGAGACCCAGGACGTACAGGATCAGCGCCTCGTCAAATCCTTCCCAGCGGTAGCGGAGAAAGCCTTTTCCAGGCCGCCAGCCATGGGTGACGGTGGCGCCGCCGTTCTGCGCCCAGCGCCAGTCGGCACGGCGGTAGAGCGCATCGGCAAGCTGGCGGATTTCCAGTTCGAGCTCATCGTCCTCGTCGAAATAAGCGCCGGCGGCCAGAACACCGGCAAGCAAAAGGGCGGTATCGATCGTGGACAGTTCGCAATTCCAGACGCGGCGGCCGGTCTTCATGTCGAGGAAATGATAGTAGAAAGCCCTGTAGCCGGTGGCATCGGGCTCCGGCCCGTGCGGGGCGTTCCAGAAGAAGCGAAGCGTGGCGAGCGTCCGCTCGATTGCGGCATCGCGCGTCATGAAACCGCGCTCGACACCGACGGGATAGGACGACAAAGCGAGCCCGACGGCGGCTATGCTGGCAGGCGACGCCTGCGTGTTGCGGTCGGCGACCAGGCCGTTGGCAGGGTTGGCCTCGTTGAGAAAATACTCGAAGGACAGGCGCTGGATATCTTGGAGAAGCTCGTCGTTTAGCGCGTGTTCGTTCGATGCATCCATGACAATCGATATAGAGGCTTTGGCTGCTTTTGCCATTCTTCCAGCGGATCAATCATGGGTGAGGGCAGGCTGGGGCCGATAGCGAAAGGCGCTGCCGACGCACCGAATTCAAATCGAGGGGCTGCGAAGATCGGTTGGACCGCCATATGCACGGCCCTGCCATCTGGCCTGGCCGTCCTCCCCTGATATATCCGGCTGCGATCCATCACATGAGCATGCCCCGTGAAGTCACCCAGCCTGTCAGGCGTCGTTTCCCCCATGACCCCGGTGCTGGTCTGTGCACTTGCGATCTTCCTTCTGTCCGCCATGGATGCGGCGATGAAAATCCTGGTGATCGCCGTCGGTGTCTACAACACGGTGCTATGGCGAAGCATGCTTGCGAGCGTGGTCGCGGGCACGGCTTGGGCGGCGGGGCCGCGTTCCCTTCCCACGCCTTCCGTGCTGCGGCTACACGCGTTGCGCGCCGTGGTCGTGGGCATCGTTCTGCTGTCGTTCTTCTGGGGCCTTGCCAGATTGCCGCTGGCGGATGGGATCGGGCTTAGTTTCGTCGCGCCGCTGTTCGCTCTCCTGCTGGCGGCGCTGCTTTTGGGCGAACGCATACAGCGCCAGGCGATCTGGGCGTCGCTGGCGGGCATCGCCGGCGTCGTCATCATCATGGCCGGACAGTTCGGGCAAGGGAATTATACCGGGGATGCCCTGCTTGGAACGGTGGCGGTGCTCGCATCGACGGTGTTCTACGCCTACAATCTGATCCTCTCGCGGCGGCAGGCGCTGGTGGCCAAGCCAGTCGAGATCATGCTGTTCCAGAACCTGTGCGTTGCCGCCGTCCTTCTCCCCGCCGCTCCCTGGCTCGCGGTTGCCCTGCCGGGCAATCTCTGGCTTCCGCTGGCCGGGGTGACGGCGCTGTCGCTCTCCGGGCAGTTCCTGATGAGCTGGTCCTACGCGCGGGCCGAAGCGCAATATCTGATCCCGACGGAGTATTCTGCCTTCATCTGGGCGATCGTGTTTGGCTGGCTGTTCTTCGACGAGGCGGCGACCTGGACCACGCTGGCTGGAGCGGCCCTGATCGTGGCCAGTTGCCTGATCGCCTCGCGCTCCAATCCGAAGCTTGCCGAACCGATCGAAGCCGCGGTCTGAGGGCGCTATTCGCTTTGACGGCAGAGTGTCAACGCACCACTTCGCGATGGCCGCTGGGCAGCCGGGTGGCGATCAGCTTGTCGATACGGCGGCCATCGAGGTCGACGACCTCGAAACGCCAGCCTTGCGCGTCGACGCATTCGCCGGTCGCCGGCAGATGGTGCATGTGCGACAGCACATAACCGGCGACGGTCTCGTAGTCGCGGTTTTCCGGCAGGTCGATACCGAGAACGTCAGCCATCTCGTCGGCTTGCATGTATCCCGCGAGCAGCCATGAGCCGTCCTCGCGCTTGACGGCGTTTTCCTCGTCGCCGGCATCAAGGTCGGCGCGGAAGACGCCGGTGATGGCCTCGAGAATGTCGGCAGGCGTGACGATCCCTTCGAAATGGCCGTATTCGTCATGCACCAGCGCCATCGGCACGTCGGATTCCTTCAGCTTCTGCAGCACATCCAGCGCGTCGGCCTGATCGTAGACGATGGGGGCGGCGCGCACATGCTTGCGCGGATCGAGTGCGCGGCCGGCGAGCAGGGCGGCCAGCACGTCGCGCGTCTGAACAACGCCAACCATGACGTCGACGCCGCCATCGCCGGCCGGCAGGCGCGAATGCTGGGTCTCCATCAAGAGCTTGCGGATGGCACCCTCATCGGACTGCAAATTGATCCAGTCGACCTCGGTGCGCGGCGTCATCACGGCGCGCACGGCGCGATCGCCGAGCCGCATGACGCCGGCGATCATGCGCCGCTCGTCGGATTCGATGGTGCCGTGGTGCTCGGCCTCGGCGACCAGCATCTTGATCTCTTCGTCGGTGACCTTTTCCTCGCTCTCGCCGCGCTGGCCAAGCAGCCACAATATGGCGCGGCCGGAAATGTCGAGCAGGAACACCAGCGGCGCGGAGACGGTGGCTAGGATGGTCATCGCAGGCGCCGCGCGGGCGGCAACACGCTCGGGATCGCGCAGCGCGATCTGCTTGGGCACCAGCTCGCCGACGATCAGCGAGAAATAGGTGATGATGGCGACGACGATCCCGACGCCGAGCGGGTCGGCGATGTTTTCGCGCATGCCGGTCGTGGCCAGGTACACCGAAAGCCTGTCGCCCAGCGTGGCGCCGGAGAAGGCGCCCGACAGCACGCCGACCAGAGTGATGCCGATCTGCACCGACGACAGGAATTTGCCGGGATTGGAGCCGAGCGTCAGCGCACGCCCGGCGCCATTGACGCCGCGGTCGATCATCGCCTTGAGCCGCGCCGGGCGCGACGACACGATGGCGAGCTCGGACATCGACAGAAGGCCGTTCACACAGATGAGGACGACCACGGTGGCGATTTCGACGTATAGCATCAGGGCTCAATAGCATTGCGGCGGGCCGCAGGAAAATAGTCCGCGATGATTTTTGGAAAATGACAGTGGTTCAGGGGAATTGCCTGAGCACCCCGACAACAGCCTTGCCGTCGGTGAAATAGGGATCGCCGCCGCCGTTGCGTCCGGTCCTGGTGGCGCCGATGCCCGGGATGTCGCTCGCCGAGGTCACCATGCCGGCCGCCGACAGGTCGTGGATCACGAGATCGCGCTCGGCGTCGATGTCAGGGGCGATATGGTGGGTGATGGCGCCGGTATCGTGGCTGAGACCAACGCCGCGGTCGAAGCTGGCCGAGCCCATCCAGAGCGTTCGGCCGTCGTCGCCGGTCGCATCGCTGCGCCAGAAGCGGACATGATGGCGCCGGTCGGCGCTGCCGCCGACCGGCTTTTCGAAGGCGAGATCCTGGGCGCGGCCTTCGAACAGCAGCCGGCTGACCGGGGCGTCAGGATAGGGATGGTCGAACAGCACGCTCTCACCGATTTCGATCGCGGTCTTTAGCGTCACGCCATCGGCCGTATCCCATCCGGCCATGGCGAAGGCATGGACCATCTCTTTTTCGGTACCGACAAGGCCGATATTGATCGGGTCGCCCGGAATGCCTTGCGGCGTGTGTGTCACCATCTCGAAAGTCTGCGTGCGAAAGCCGCGGTCGCGAACCGTCCAGAATTCCGGCGCAGCGACATAGGCGAGGGCCAGCCAGACCGCCAGAAGAGCGGCGAGCCAGGTCAATGCGCGTCGTTGCAGGCTTCGTCGGCTCATGAAAGCGGCTCGATCCGTGCGGTATCTGTGCCTGACGGACCCTGGAAATCAATGGCCAGCGGCGAGCAGCCGTTCTATCGTCGGCCATCGTTTTTGCGGGGGGTGAGCAGCAATGGGTAAGAAGCCGGTGGGTCGCAGCTCGATGGCATTGACCGCGGACCTTGTCGCAAGGGTCGAGCGTGTCGAACCGGATCCGGGTCCCGAGCCCGGAACAACCGAGCATACAGACGCGGAGTTCGATAGTCTTGTCGAGCAACTTCTGTCGGAGCATCGGCCTGAAGCGCTATGGGTCTTTGCCTACGGGTCGCTGATCTGGAACCCCGAATTTGCCCATGTCGAGCAGCGCCCGGCCACGGCGCCAGGATGGCACCGCTCGTTTTGCCTGACGCTGACCCGTTGGCGCGGAACCCGTGATTTGCCGGCGCTGATGCTGGCGCTCGATCGAGGCGGCAGCTGCAACGGCATCGTCTATCGGCTGCCCGCGGAAGACCATGTCGGGCAACTTGGCCAGTTGATGCGCCGCGAGATCGATGCCAATCCGCCGACTAACGTGCCATGCTGGATCAAGGTCAAGACCCAGGATGGGCCGTTGCGGGCCTTGGCTTTCGTCGCCGCGCCAGACGGCAGGGCCTATGCCGGCCGGCTGCCATTGGAGCAGGTTGCCGACACGCTGGCGCGGGCTGCCGGGCATTGGGGCTCGTCGGCTCAATACCTGTTCCGAACCGTCAGCAAGTTGGAAGAGAGCGGTATCCGCGACAGGAACCTTTGGCGCATCCAGGATCTGGTGGCCCAGCAAATCATCGCTTCCACCAGGAACGCCAATCCCGACTGATTTCTGAACGGTGAAACGCCTTAGCGGCAGGCGCGGTAGCCGCTTTTGCGGTTCTTGATGTCGAAATGGAAATGGTTGCGGTGATCGTAATTGTAGCCGGGACCGAGCACGGTGGTGAAATACTGGCAGCCGTCGGCACGCACATTGTTGAGGAAGCCGCGGGTGCGGAAGGCAAACAGGCCGGGCTTGCGCACGTCGATGTCGTCGCCGTTGTTGAGCTCGATGCTCATGACGTCGAGGGCGTTGCCCTTGCCGTGCTCGGACAGGACACCTTCGCCGGCGATGTTGCGGCAGGAATAGCTTGAGCCCTGGTGGATGGTCTTGACGCCCGAGAAATAGCGCCAGCGGGCGGAGGGAACCAGTTCGTTGCTGGTCCAGGCGGCGAAACTTGCGGCCATGTCGCAGGTCAATGTTGCGGCGGGCTTCATCTGGATGCCGCCGATGGCGGATACCTTGACCGGCCAGTCTATGCCGCACTGTCCCTCATGGATCGGCTGGACATCGGTGTAGACGACGCGAAGGCGCTTCAACTCGCCACGGCAATCGGTTTCGCTGGCCGGCATCTGCTGCGGCTCCGACTCCGACATCGGCTCGTCCATGCGCGGATAGGCGGCAGTCATATAGGGATTGGACGGGACGAGCTTCTGCATGCCTTCATATTGCGGCACGGCCGCGGTCTGCGAGCCGACATCGACGGCCGGCTGCAGCGACAGCACGCTGCCAGTGTTGCAAGCCGAAACGGCGGCCAGCGCAAGACCGGCGGCCAGTATCGCTGCGCTTTTTGCCTTCGCGGCGCGAAATATTGCGGCCATGGGCGGAATCCTGTCCTTGATCGGTGGGATTTTAACGATCAAGGGTAAAGGAAAACTCAGCGTCCCCGTTCATGCCTGCGGCCGAAATGCGGCAGCCAGACCATCACCGGCATGACGATCACTGGAGGGCCATCACTGGCAGAAAGTGCCACCATTCCGGCGCGGTTCGAGATCGAGATGGAAATGCAGGGAATGGTCCGGGTCCGCGCCCGGTCCAAGCACGGTCTTGAACGGTCCGCAGGCGGCCTTGCGCACCGCATTGAGGAATTTGCCGTCCTTCTCGGGCGGCGTTGGACCGACTTCGACCTTTCTGCCATCCGACAACGTGAAGCTGGCAATATCGAGCGCGTTGCCGAAGGCATGTTCCGACAGATGGCGCGTGCCGTTGCGCGGCCGGCAGACAAAGGCCGATGCCTGGTTGATCGATTTCAGGTCGGCTCCGAACTCGGCTTTCGCCGCCGGCTGTATGATTTCGGCGGCAAAGCGGGCTGCCGCTTCGGCCATCGGGCAGTTGAGTTCGGTCGCGGGGCCGATGGCGATGGATTTTCCGAGCGACTTCAGCACCAGGGGATAGGGGATCGAGCAGCCGATGTCGGGATTGCTTTCCGCCTTATGCTCCTCGAATTCGACACCAAGGGCCGTCAGCCGCTCGCGACAGGCGACTTCCGCCGCCGGCATTTTTGCATCGGGCACATCGGCCGAGCGCGCATCGGGCAGCATCTTCTTGTCGCCGGCATCGGGTTTTTCAGGTGGTTGCGGAGCAACGGCCAGCGGCTGAGCTTCAGGTTCCGAAGTGTCTGGCTTTTGTGTCGGAATCGGCACCGCGGCCGGCGGCTCGGGCTCGCTTTGCCTATCGGTCGACGGCTTCGGGGCTGACGGTCCGGGCCGCGCCTGCTTTTTAAAACGGGACTTTTCTTCGTTGAATCGATCGTCATTGGACCGGTTGGGCGCGCCAAGGGGGTTCGGACCTTCGGCCTTTTGCTTTTCGATCGGTGCCGCGCCGGTCTTCGGCGCCTCTGAAGGACGCGCCTCGGGCAGCGGGACAACGCGCGAGGGCTGCACCGGAACATCGGCGGGCGAGGGCTCTTTATCCGGGGTCTTTTGTTCCACCTGCTTTGGCGTGATGTGCCGCTGTGGCCTGGGCTTCTGGCGGTGTTTGCTGCGCGGCTTAGGATGCGAGTCGACCCGCGGTGAAAACAGCTGCTCCAACCGCTGTGACAGCGGCGTGTAATGCTTTTTGCGCTGTTTGGCGTCAGCTTGCGTCAGCAGGGGCGCCAGCAGCAGAGCCGTGACGACCATGACCAGTGCAACCCTGCATGTTCGGGAAAGTACAACAGACCCCATCGTCCTCAACGGCGCGAGCGCCCGGAGGTTGCCTGCGGCCCATCACGAACGGTAACCACGCCGTTACGCGCCAATCGCTTCCAGCCCTTCTTCCAGCCAGTCGGCCAAAAGCGGCATGCCGAGCAGGTATTTCGCCGTGCGCTTGTTGGCGCGGTCGCGCGCGGCGGCAACCGCATCGGACCATTCCGCAGCGTCATAGTCGCCGCGGCCGACCCAGGCCAGCGCGATCAACTCGGCCGCTTCGTCAACGTTGAGGTCGTTGATCAGCTCGCGCAGCTCTTCCTCGGTGAGGTCTTCCGCGCTTTCCTCCGCCAGACCGTCATGGTGGTGATTGGCATGTGATTCACCATCGAGCTCGACCTCATGCTCGGCACCGTCGGCATAGTCTTCGTTGACGGCAGCACTCAGTCCCTTTGCCTTGAGAATGAACAGGCGCACGGTGTCCGGGCCGATCGATAGCTCCCATTCCCGCTCACGGCGCTGTTGCACTCTCGGGCACCCCCGCTGATCATTTCCCGAATGATAGCGGATTTGCAGCGCGCGTCACGTCATGTTCTGATCCCTGGCTCCCGCCTTTGACCGAATTCAGGTTAGGCACGGCCGCACAAATAGTTTCGGCGGCTGCGGGTTTCCGGGATGAAAAGTCTGCATCCCGGCGTTAGCTTTTCATTATCGTCATTTTCCCTCAAGATCGTCATTATCCCTCAAGGAGGCTTCGATGCATAAAAGAGTGTTGATCCAGGCGGCTGCGGCGCTTGTGGCGCTGCAGTTCTTTGCGGTTCCGGTGTTTGCGGCCGGCGGCGGTGGCGGTGGTACCGAGACCACCACCCAGTGCAAGAAGGGGCAGGTCTGGGACAAGAAAAAGCAGAAATGCGTCGCGCCGAAGTACGGCATGCTGGACGACGACAACATCTACGATGCTGGTCACGACCTGGCCATGGCCGGGCGTTATGATGAGGCGATTGCCGTGCTCAGCCTTGCCGCCAACAAGCAGGATCCGCGCATCCTCAACTATCTCGGCTATTCGCATCGCCATTCCGGCCGTGTCACCGTCGGCCTCGGCTATTACGAGGAAGCGCTGCGCATCAACCCGGATTACACGCTGGTGCGCGAATATCTCGGCGAGGCCCATCTGCAGATCGGCGACCTGGCCGGCGCCCAGGAGCAGCTGGCCGAGATCGAGAAGCGGACCGGCAAAGGTTCCCGCGAATACGGCATGCTGGCCGAACAGATCTACCATTTCATGAGAAGCTGACCCCACCCCAACGGCTTCTCTGGGCCGGCTGCGAGCAATCGCAGTCGGTTTTTTGTTGTCGCCACTGCAACACGCTGCACGTGCCGTAACGACAATTGGACAATCGGCTCATGATTTTTCAAAAAGCCTGCTTTTTCAGCGTGAAAAACGCGCGAGGATCGCTATATTGGGGAAAATTGCGGTGAAACGGTTCCGTTAGCCCGAGGCTGCCGGACCCGTTTTCTTTTTATACCCATCGACAAGGCTTTCCCCGAAATGCGGGGGTGGCGGCAGGAAAGGTCAGGCATCATGAACAAGGTCCCGATGACAGGCGAGGGGTTCGCGTCATTGAAGGAAGAACTGCGCTGGCGCCAGCAGCAAGAGCGGCCGCGTATCATCGAGGCGATCTCCGAAGCGCGCTCGCATGGCGACCTGTCCGAAAATGCCGAATATCATGCCGCCAAAGAGGCGCAGAGCCTCAATGAGGGCCGTGTCAACGAACTGGAAGACTATATTGCTCGGGCCGAGGTGATCGACGTCACCAAGCTTAGCGGCGACAAGGTCAAGTTCGGCGCCACGGTGGTGCTGGTCGACGAGGACACCGAGGAAAAGAAGACCTACCAGATCGTCGGCGACCAGGAAGCGGACGTGAAATCGGGCCGTATTTCGATCTCCTCGCCGATTGCCCGTGCGCTGATCGGCAAGGAAGTCGGCGACGCGATTGAGGTCAACGCACCTGGCGGCGCCAGGGGTTACGAGATCGTCCAGGTGCAATTTATCTAGCACCTCAGAATTTCTGGAAGGTCCTATGCCGCAGCTTGGAGCTTAAGGGCTAATAGCTTTTCTGCTTCCGACACCACCTGTGCCGGCACGAGGCGCTCCCCCGATGCGGCCAGCAACGTTGAGGCATATTGCCCGCGCGGGCCGGTCAAACCCGGCTCGGTCGCCAGGAACACCGCGACCGTCGGCAGGCCGAAGGCGCTGGCGAGGTGGGTCAGACCGGTGTCGGCGCCGATAACCAGCGTCGAGCGGCCAAGGATCGCGGCGATGTCTGCCAGCGGCGATCTCGGCACCACGATCGTTGACGGCACGGCTTTCGCGATTGCCTCGGCGACCGCCTTCTCACGCTCGTTCGACCAGGTGGTGACCGGCGTCATTCCGGTACCAACCAGCAGGCGAGCGGTTTCGATCCAGTCTTCGGCGGGCCATTTCTTGTCTTCGCGGCTGGTGCCGTGCAGCAGGAAGGCCGTCTTGCCGTCGATGCCGGCCAGGCGGCCCGGAGGCGGCACAATCCCGGATGCCAGGGTCGAAAGGTCGGGCTCGTAGCCGAGCGCCAGCCCGAACAGCCGGCGCGTGCGTTCGATGGCGTGCAGGTTGCGCGGCACGGCGTATTTGCGCTGGTAAAACAACGTTGCCAAGGGCTCCCGCGCGCTCGCGCGGTCGAAACCTGCGATTGGTGCCGCTGCCTGTTTCGCCACCAGGGCCGATTTCAGCAGCCCCTGAGCATCGATGACGAGGTCGTACTCGCCTGCTTGCAGAGCGCGGCGCAAGCTTGTCGCCTCCCGCCATGTGCCGGCGTTGAACAGATGCTTGCGCCAGCGCCGGATGGCGACGGTATGGATCTTTGCTATCGCCGGATGCAGCGCGACGATGGCGGCAAAGGCTTCTTCGACGCACCAGTCGAAGGCGATATCGGGGCGCTTGCGGCGTGCATCTTCGACGGCGGGGAAGGTGTGGGTGACGTCGCCCATCGAGGAGGTCTTGACGATCAAAACCTTCATGCGGCGGCCGGGAGTTCCAGCAACCTGTCCGCCGCCGCTGCCACTTGGGCAACGTCCAGCGTCTTCAGGCAGTTGAGGTGGCCGAGCGGGCAGATCTTCCGGTGGCAGGGCGAACAGGACAGATGCAACCAGATCAGTTCGCGCTGTTCAGCCAACGGCGGCGTGTTTTCCGGCGAGGTCGAACCGTAGACGGCAACGACCGGTGTGCCGACGGCGGCCGCGACATGCATCAGCCCGCTGTCGTTGGACACCGCCAGCCTGGCCGCGGCGATCAGGTCGATGGCGTCCTCCAGCCGCGTCTTTCCTGCCAGATCGACGACACCGGGCGCGAGTGCTGCGATCTCGGCGGTGACGTCGCGATCGTTCTTCGAGCCGAACAACGCGACCTCGAATCCTTTCGCCATCATCTCTCCGGCGAGGCCGGCATAGCTTTCGCTAGGCCAGCGTTTGGCCGGACCGAATTCGGCGCCGGGCATCATGGCGACGAATTTTCCCGGCTGCAGGTCGAAGCGGGCGAGCAACTCTTTCTGATTGCCGCCATCGACGGTCAGGTGCGGCGCCCGGAAATGGCCACCCTGGGCAAGACCGAAATAGGCCTGCGCGGTGCGCCGTTTGACGGCATCGGGCAGCGGCACGATGTCGGTCAGCAGGCCGTAGCGCATTTCCCGGAGATTGCCGAAGCGGTGGGGGATGCGGGCAAAGAACGGGATCAGCGCCGATTTCCAGCTGCCCGGCAGGACGTAGGCCATGTCGTAGCGGCCGCGCAGCAGGCGGCCGAAGCGGCGGCGAATGGTGAATTCGAGCGCGCCCGGTTGCAGCGGGAAATCGATCTGCTGGCGAATCTCGGGCATGCGCTTGACCAGCGGGGCCGCCCAGGCCGGGGCCAGCACGTCGATGGCGGCGTTGGGATGGACGTCCTTCAGCGCTGAAAACAGGCACTGCGCCATGACCATATCGCCCACCCAGCGTGGGCCGATCACGAGGATCGTTGGGCTTTCAGCCATTCGACATAGTCTCTGACGCCGGTTTCCACTGTGCGGAATTGCCCGTTATAGCCGGCTGCACGCAAACGGGACATATCAGCCTGGGTAAAACTCTGGTAGCTGCCCTTGAGGTGATCGGGGAATTCAATGAACTCGATCTCGCCCTTGCCCAGCGTATCGATCACGGTCTCGGCAATGGCGCGGAACGGCTGGGCGCGGCCGGTGCCGCAGTTGAAGATGCCGCTCGAGCCGCGCTTCCACAGCCACAGATTGACGTCGGCGACATCGCCGACATGAATGAAGTCGCGGCTCTGTTCGCCAGGCCCGAAGCCGTCATGGGCGCCGAACAGCTTTGGGTTTTCGCCGCGCCCGACCTGATTGAACAGATGAAAGGCGACCGAGGCCATGGCGCCCTTGTGCGCCTCGCGCGGGCCATAGACGTTGAAGTAGCGCAAGCCGGCGACCTGCGAATGATCGGTGTCGAACACAGTGCGCCTGACATAGTCGTCGAATAGTTTCTTCGAATAGGCGTAGACGTTGAGCGGCCGCTCAAGTGCGGGGTCCTCGCGAAACTCCGAACCGCCGCCGTAGACGGAAGCCGAGGAGGCATAGAGGAACGGTATGCGCAGCGAAAGACAGCCATGCAGCAAGCGCTTTGAGAAGGCGTAGTTCACGTCCATCATGAACTTGCCGTTCCATTCCGTGGTGGTCGAGCAGGCGCCCTGGTGGAAGACGGCCTCGACGCGGCCTAGGTCGCCGGCTTCCAAGGTGGCCAAGAATTCGTCCTTGTCGAGATAGTCGGCTATCTGCAAATCGGCCAGGTTGGCGATCTTGTGGCCGTCGGTGAGGTCGTCGACGACGAGGATGTCATCATGGCCTTCGGCATTGAGTGCGGCGACGATGTTGGAGCCGATCATGCCGGCCCCGCCCGTGACGATGATCATGAATGCCTCTGGTTGCTTGCGATTCCGGTCCTTATAAGGGAGGCCAAGCGTACTGTCGATGAAGCACCACGACGCCACAGTGAGACCGCGAAGCGGCCGCTTTATTCGAGGCCCGCAAGCTAGGGGACAAAAAATGCCGTCGACCGAACTGCTCATTGCGTTTTTCGCCACCACGGCGATCTTTGCCTATATTCCAGGACCGGCGATGCTCTATGCCGCCGCGCAGACCATGGCGCGCGGGCGCTGGTCGGGGCTGACGGCGGCACTTGGCATCCATCTTGGCGGTTATTTCCATGTCTTTGCGGCTGCCGCCGGGCTGTCGGTGCTCTTCCATGCGGTGCCGCCGCTCTACATGGCGGTCAAGCTCATCGGCGCGCTCTATCTGATCTGGCTTGGCGTGTCCTTGTTCCGCAAGCGCGGGGACGGTGACACGGCGCTGCCGGCGATCGAGCGCAAATCGGCGCGCCGGGCATTTTTCGAGAGCATCACCGTCGAAGTGCTCAATCCGAAGACGGCGATCTTCTTCATGGCGTTCCTGCCACAGTTCATCGATGCCTCGGCGGGTTTCCCGGTGTGGCTGCAATTCGTCGTGCTGGGCACCATCGTCAATTTAATGTTCTCTTCGGCAGATATTGTCTGCGTGTTGCTGGCAGGCATGGTGATCGCCCGGCTGAAGCGCTCCAGCCGTGCGCAGCGCATCATGCAGCGGGCGGGCGGGGCGGTGCTGGTCGGACTGGGCGTCCACGTCGCGTTGCAGAAGAGCTGACGGCCGCCCTGACGTTGCGCTGCGCGGATTTGCGGTATATCGGCTTCGCCATGAACGATCCGGCCCGTAAATTGACAATTTTCAGCGTGATTGAGGTCGGCCTTTCCCTCGCATTGCCAGTGACATGATCAAGCACAATCCGCCTTCGCCCGAACCTTTGCACCGCGCCATTGCCCGCTTTGGCGACGTTGCCGTGCTGGTGGTCGGCGACTTCATCCTCGACCGTTTCGTCAACGGCGTCATCGAGCGCATCTCGCCGGAAGCGCCGATCCCGGTGCTGCACGGGCGCGGCGAGACCTCGACGATGGGCGGCGCAGGCAACGTTGTCGCCAACATCGTCTCGCTGGGTGCCAGCGCTATTCCCATATCGGTGATCGGCACCGATGTGGCCGGCGACAATCTGGTGCGCATGCTGCGCGAACTCGGCGCCGATACGGCTGATATGGCGCAGGAGCGCGGTCGCATGACGTCGTCGAAGAGCCGCTTCAGCGCGCTCAATCAGCAGGTGCTGCGCTTCGATGAGGAAGAGATCAAGCCGCTCGACGACAAGGAACGGGCGGACCTGGTCCGGCATTTTCGCGCCGCACTCACGCGCGCCGACATCGTCATTCTGTCCGACTATGGCAAGGGCATCTTGCTCGACGGCGTCGCCGCCGACCTGATCGCCATCTGCCGCGAGGCGGGAAAACCGGTGCTGGTCGATCCCAAGGGCCGCGACTATGCGCGCTATGCCGGCGCGACCGCCATCACGCCCAACCGCAAGGAGCTTGGCGAAGCTGTCGGTCGCCCGGTTTTCGCCGACGACGAGATCGTCGCGGCGGCACGCCAGCTGATTTCGGCACATGGCTTCGACTTCGTCGTCGCCACCCGCAGCGAAAAGGGCATGAGCGTCGTCGGCGCGGATGAGGCGCGCCACATCGCCACCCAGGCGCGCGAAGTGTTCGACGTTTCGGGCGCCGGCGATACGGTAATCGCGAGCTTCGCGCTGGCTCTGGCCGCGGGCGCCGATCGCGTCATGGCCGCCTCCATCGCCAATGCCGCCGGCGGTGTGGTGGTGGGCAAACGCGGCACCGCGCGGCTGACCGTGGAGGAACTCACCGGCGCGCTGTTCCGCTCGCACGGCCCCACCGCCCATAAGGACGCCATCCTCGATGCCGCATCGGCCGCGCGCATGGTGGCGGCGTGGAAGGACGAGGGCCTGAGCGTCGGCTTCACCAATGGCTGCTTCGATATATTGCATGCCGGCCATGTCAGTCTTCTCCACGCGGCGCGCAGCCAGTGCGACCGGCTGGTGCTCGGCCTCAACAGCGATGCCTCGGTGCGTCGGCTGAAAGGCGCAGGGCGCCCGGTCAACGATCAGCATGATCGTGCCTGCGTGCTCGCCGCCCTGGCCTCGGTCGATGCGGTCGTGGTGTTCGAAGAGGATACGCCGCTGGCGCTGATCGAGGCGCTTCTGCCCGACATTCTGGTCAAGGGCGCCGACTACACGGTCGAAACCGTTGTCGGCGCCGATGTGGTGCAGAAGGCGGGCGGGCGCGTCGTCCTGGTCGACCTTGTCGCCGGCAAGAGCACCACCGGCACGATCGGCAAATTGCGCGCCGGCGGCGGTACTAACTGAGGGATTTCATGTCCGGACTGAATGACTATCTGGTCCGCTCGGCGGCCGCGATCACCGCGACAGTCGAGCGTGACCTGACCGCCGAGATGGAACGTGCTGTGAGTGCGGTCGTCGCCGCGCTTTCCTCGGGCAAGGCGCTGCTGGTCTGCGGCAATGGCGGCTCGGCCAGCGACGCCATCCACATTGCCACCGAACTGGTCGGCCGCTTCCTTAAGGAGCGCAAGGCCTACAATGTGATTGCGCTGCCGGCCAACGCGGGCATGCTGACCGCCTGGGGCAATGACTATGGCTTCGACACCGTGTTTTCGCGCCAGGTCGAGGCGCATGGCGCGCCCGGCGGCGTGCTGCTTGCCATCTCGACCAGCGGCAATTCGCCGAGCATTCTGGCTGCCGCCGAACAGGCTCGGATGATGGGCATGACGGTGGTCAGCCTCACCGGCGACAGCGGTGGCAAACTCAAGCCGCTCACCGACATACTGCTCAACGTGCCCTCGACCTCGACGCCGATCATCCAGCAGGGACATCTCTGCCTCTACCACTATCTCTGCGAGGTGGTGGAAGACCGTCTGTCGAATGGCTGACACCGGGGCCTACGGTCCATACCCGCTGGCTGAGCCCGGCCTGTGGGTTGAGCGGGTGGGTTCGCGGGTGTTTCCAGCCAGCGCGCCGGCGCTGTTCCTCGACCGCGACGGCACCATCAATGTCGACACCGGCTATCCCGACGATCCAGCCAAAATGGCGCTGCGCGACGGCATCGTGCCGGTCATCGCGGCGGCCAACCGGGGCAACATCCCGGTGGTCATCGTCACCAACCAGTCCGGCATCGCGCGCGGCTATTTCGGCTGGAAGGAATTTGCCGCGGTCAACGGCCGGGTTCTCAAGCTGCTTGCCGCCGGCGATGCCTTCGTCGACATGGTTCTGGCCTGCGCCTACCACGAGGCGGGCAGCGGGCCACTGGCGGTCGCCGACCATCCAATGCGCAAGCCCAATCCGGGCATGCTGCTACAGGCCCGGCAGCGTCTCGGCCTCGATCTCAAGCGCTCGCTGATAGTCGGCGACAAGGCCGCGGATATGCAGGCCGGACAACGTGCCGGCCTGCCGCGCGGCTGGCTGGTGGATGGCGAGGGAAGTAATGAGCCGGGCTTCGAGGTTCTGCCGCTGCGCAACCCCGATGATCTGGAACGGCTTTTGAGAGCTGTCGAGTCGCTCGGATCGAGACTGATTTAGCTTTCCGGATCTGTTGCGACGCAATCTCAATGGGTTAGCTTGAGCGTTTCACCGTTTCGCAGAAACGGCGAGCCGATCCATTTCTTTGCTTTGACGCTATTCCCCAGGAAAGCACCACGCTCTTTTGCGGAAAAACTGCAGAGATCAGACATCATTCAAGCAAGAAATTTGCAGATGTCATTCCATCGAAGAACGAGGGGAATTCATTGAAGAAAGCAATCTCTGTTGCCGTTGTCTTGTTGATATTGGCTGTGCTTTCAGCCGTGGGGTATGTCTGGCAAAAACACGGCGTGTATGGGCTCAATGCACTTCTTCGCCGCGGCGGAAGCTACTGGATCGCCGTTGCACCCGACGATGCGCGTCTCTCGCCTGCCATGCAGCTTGCGTTGAAATCGGAAATTCCTGATGTGACCGGTGGAGCCAGCTCATGGAATGAAACCGAGCCTGGATTCCAGGTCAGAGAAATCCCCGTCATGGCGGGCGACCGTGAAATTGACCGGCTCTATCTCAACCGTTTCGATCCAGCCAAATTCCGTTTCGTTGCCCGTAACGAGCCCAGTGGTGCCAAGGACATCGACCAGTGGGAAGCGGCACTCAATCCACAAGGCACAGGCGGCACCGTTCTGATCGTCAATGGCAGTTATTTCGGACTGAAGGGCGAAGCCGACACGCCCTTTGTCAGCATGGGTGCGAGGCTCGGGCCGGATGAATACGATGCGAAGGCCGGCGCCTGGTTCGTGAATGCCTCCGGCACGCATGTGGTCGATCTCAATTCACGTGACTGGCGCGCAGTCACGGAGAATGCCGAAAACGCTATGGTTTCCTATCCATTGCTTGTCGGTGAGGACGGCCGCAACAATGTACGCGCCAAGAGCAACTGGTTGGCCAACCGCACCTTTATCGCGGAAGATCGTCAGGGCTGGATCATCGTCGGTTCGACCAAGGACGCTTTCTTCTCGCTGGACCGGCTAGCAAACTTCCTGTTGCAGACCGACCTCGATCTCAAGACGGCGCTAAACCTCGATGGCGGGCCTGTTGCCTGCCTCAGCGTCCGCTCCGGGAACTACCGGTTGAAACACTATGCCAAGTGGGAAGCCCAGGTCGCGGATGGCGACGTCTCACTGCTTCAAGCATCGCTAGATGTGCCCTGGGGATTGCCTGTTGTTCTCACGGTGGAGCGCAGGTAGCAGATCCTGCCCTTGGCAGGGTGGGTCAAAGTACTCCCGATTCCGTAGCTGAAACCGGATGGCATATTCAACCTTGGCCGCTCATGTTCACGCAATCTGACCCGGAATACCCTACGATTTCGGCGCCAGAATTCGCTTTCTGGCTCATATTCGTCGTCAACATGATTGTGATCGGCGCGGCGTTCTCACGTCAAAAAACATTTTCCGTCTCAAATGGTTGCCGCATGTCATCACATTCGTCTGGCTTGCTTGCTCACCTATTTTGCTGGCCTTTTTAGCTTTGCCGGAGATGTCCCCTGGTGAGAGCCCCGGCCCTGGGGACGGCTTCATTCTTTTGCCAGTTGTCAGAGAGGTAGCAGTGTGTCTGTTGGGGTATGTCTTGGTCGGCGTCGCACATGCTTTTTCGAAGTTAATCTCGCTTATCAGGCGCTGAACGCCACCAGCCCTTCGTCCTTGACGCGGCGGATGGTCAGCGCGGTGCGCACCGTGTCGACATTCGGCGCCGAAGCCAGTTCTTCGATGACGAAGGTCTGGAAGGTGCCGAGATCACTCGCCACGCAATGCAGCAGGAAGTCGGATTCGCCCGAGACCATCCAGGCGTCGCGCACGATCGGCCAGCCGCGAGTGCGCTCGGCGAAGGTTTTGAGTTCCGCGTCGGCCTGGTGATGCAGGCCGATCAGGCAGAAGGCGACGACATCCATGCCGAGCGCCGGCGCGTTGAGCAAAGCGCGATAGCCTTTGATGATGCCGGTTTCCTCCAGCCGCCGGACACGGCGCAGGCAGGGCGGCGCGGAAATGCCGACGCGGCTCGACAGTTCGACATTGGTCATGCGCCCGTCGGCCTGAAGCTCGCGCAGAATCTTCCAGTCGATGGCGTCGAGGTCGGCTTTCAGGGGCATGGCGGTCTCTGCTTAGCGCAAGAATCTTTCGCGATCTCGTCATTAAACGACTTTTGTGGCGATGCCAGCCCTTGGTCGGGCGATTTTGCGACCGTAACGGAAGCGGCCATTGCGCGAATAAGCCTGTGGGCCGAAGCTTTCCGGGGACGACGGCCTGATCGTCTTGCTGGTGTGGTTGGCAACCCTTACATTACCAGCACCGTTTCACGTCTTTTTCCAAGGCACACTCGATTGTCCGCCCCGCAGAGGCTTTAGATGACCACCAAGCACGCGCCTGTCCTTATCATCGGTTCCGGCCCGGCCGGCTATACGGCGGCGGTCTACGCCGCGCGCGCCATGCTGAAGCCGATGCTCGTCGCCGGCCTGCAGCAGGGCGGCCAGCTGATGATCACCACCGATGTCGAAAACTATCCGGGCTTCGCCGATCCGATCCAGGGCCCGTGGCTGATGGAGCAGATGCTGAAGCAGGCCGAGCATGTCGGCACTGACATCGTCAACGACATCATCACCGAGGTCGACCTCAATGTGCGGCCGTTCCGCGCCACGGGCGATTCCGGCACCACTTACACGGCCGATGCGCTGATCATCGCCACCGGTGCGCAGGCGAAGTGGCTGGGCATCCCCACCGAACAAACCTTCATGGGCTTCGGCGTGTCGGCCTGCGCCACCTGCGATGGTTTTTTCTATCGCGGCAAGGATGTCGCTGTCATCGGCGGCGGCAATTCGGCGGTGGAGGAGGCGCTCTATCTCTCCAATCTGGCGAAGAGCGTGACCGTCATCCACCGGCGCAACGATTTCCGCGCCGAGCGCATCCTGCGTGAGCGGCTGTTGAAAAAGGACAATGTCCGAGTCATCTGGGACACGATCGTCGACGAGATCACCGGCCGGCCCGGCAAGACGCCGCTGCCGCCTTCGGTCGAAGGGCTGAAGCTCAGAAATGCGATGACCGGCGAGGTCAGCCATCTCCAGGTGGACGGCGTGTTCGTGGCGATCGGCCATGCGCCGGCGGTGGAATTGTTTGTCGGCAAGCTGAAGCAGAAGCCGAACGGCTATCTGTGGACGGCGCCGAATTCGACCCGCACCGATGTGCCCGGCGTGTTCGCCGCCGGTGACGTGACCGACGATATCTACCGTCAGGCGGTGACCGCCGCCGGGCTCGGCTGCATGGCCGCGCTCGAGGCGGAAAAATACCTGGCCGGCATCGAGGTGCACCGCGAAGCGGCGGAATAAAATCTATCAAGACGGCGTCGCAAGCCGTTCAAAAGCCTGATTTTTCATTCAGACGCCAAAAACAGAACGAGGGGAACTCAATGGCGTTGGACTGGGACAAGCTTCGCGTGTTTCACGCAGCGGCGGAGGCTGGGTCGTTTACCCATGCCGCCGAGACTTTGCACCTGTCGCAATCGGCGATTTCACGCCAGGTCAGCGCGCTCGAACATGATGTCGGGGTGCCGCTGTTCAATCGCCATGCCCGCGGCCTGGTGCTGACCGAGCAGGGCGAAATGCTGTTCCGCACGGCGCATGACGTGCTGATGAAGCTGGAGACCATCAAGTCGAAGCTGACCGAGGCCAAGGACCGTCCCTCAGGCGTGCTGAGGGTAACGACCACGGTCGGGCTCGGCGCCGGCTGGCTGACCGAGCGGGTGCAGGAATTCATCGAGCTCTATCCGGAAATCAGCCTGCAGCTGATCCTGGCCAATGAGGAACTCGACCTCACCATGCGCCAGGCCGACTGCGCGATACGGCTGCGCCAGCCGCAGCAGCCCGACCTTATCCAGCGCCGCCTGTTCACCGTGCATTTCCACCTCTATGCCTCGCCGTCCTATGTCGGCAAGCACGGCAAGCCGACCTCGGTCGCCGATCTGAAGAACCATCGCATCGTCACTTTCGGTGTGCCGGTGCCGTCGCATCTGTCGGAGCTGAACTGGCTGGAAACGATCGGCGATTTCGACGGTGGGCAAAGGGTGCCGACGCTGCAGATCAACGACATCTTGTCGATCAAGCGCGCCGTGCAGGGCGGCGCCGGCATCGCCATGCTGCCCGACTACGTGATCTCCAAGGAATCGGATTTGGTGCAGCTTTTGCCGGAGACCGAGGTGCCGTCCTTCGACACCTATTTCGCCTATCCCGATGCAATGAAGAACCAGGCCAAGCTGCACGTCTTCCGCGACTTCATCATCGCCAAAGCGCGCAGCTGGTCATTTTAAACATGCCCTTGGGAGGTGCTGGTCACCCCCGCCAAGGCGTCAGCCGTGGCAGCCAGCCGGGAACATTGCGGCGGTAGGTCTCGTATTCGCCACCGTAGCGGCGGGCGAGAGTCGGCTCCTCATAGAACCTGACGAAAGAGCCCATGACGATCGCGCCGATGGCGGCATAGGCAGCGACGCTCCAGCTTGAAAACAGCAACGCCTGGCCGAGGATGATCGACAGCACGGCGACGTACATCGGGTTGCGGACATGGCGGTAGACGCCGCCGATCACCAGTCTCTCGGTGGGTGCTACAGGCGCCGGCGTGCCCATGCCTTCGAGCGCGAAGCGGGCAAAGGAATGGACGAGCAGGGCGATGGCCGCGACGATTAAGATGGAGCCAGCCGGCACGAAGCCGGGCACCGTCGACAGCGGCAGACGGTAGCGGTCCGTCAGCAGCCAGGGCACCAGCCCGGCCACGACACAAGGTGCGGCGATGAAGAAGACCGCGCTGCCGGCGATCGCCTGGGGTGTCCGCATGTCAGGTCTCCCTTCTTCCGGCCGACCCTTCCCATCCCGCTGCCGCAAAAATAAACGCCTGCTGCCCGATTTAACGTCATTCGGCTTTTTGCCCGCGAGCGCGAGAATCAGCCCGACTTGTGGTTCTGCGAAGGCAACCGCACGGTCGCGCCATTCATTTGGCAACTTTTCGTGGTCCTATGGCCCCTAGACATGGGTTAGACCACAGCCTGTACCTTTTTGCATGCGTGTGTTGCAAAATAGATGCTTGTTTCTTGGGCATGAACAGCACATATATAGATCATCTCCTGGGCGCGTTCTCCTCCCATTAGCGCCCTCGAGTGTTCCCCTCTGGAGGTTAGCCTTAACAGGCACTTCCAATCAAACTCAGCCGGATCTTCATTGATCCGGCTTTTTTGTTTCCGGGCCTGCCGTAGCCAGCGAAAAATCGAGCAAAATCGCCGCGTAACAGTGACATGTAACCTCAGGTAACATGCCGCAGGCGCGATTCATCGTTTAAGCAGATCATAGGACGCGGTGTGGTTCGACCGGGAGATGGGGGCATCACTCGGAAGATCCGGGCTCAGGCGGCTACCGCGTCCGAACCTATTCGTCTGTCAGTGCCGCATGGCGCGGCGGATACGTGCGGCGGACCTGCCGTTTTCCTCCCAAGAAGACGGTCCGCAATAAGAGCGGCGTCCGGGTCATCCGGGCGCCGTTTTTTGTGCGGATCATCCTTCGGCCTGTCAGGCAGCCTTGCCGTTGGCGTTCATCGCCTCGTCGGCCAACCGACCGGTCAGCTCGGCCATGTGATCGAAGGCGCAACGATAGCTGGCGACGCCGGAGGTCGCCGAGCGCAGTTCGATGATCAGGTCGCCGATCTCGGCCTGCGGCATGGTCGCCTCCACGACATCCCATCCCGGCCAGTCAGGCCGCGCGTCGTAGCCAAGGATCTGGCCGCGCCGTTGCGGGATCAGCGCGATGATCTTCGAAGTGGCTTCGGACGGCGTGACGATCTCGACCTTCATGACCGGCTCGAGCAGCACCGGCGAGCAGGCCGCCATGCCTTCCTTCATGGCCAGCTTGGCCGCCATCTGGAAAGCCATGTCGGAGGAATTGACGGCGTGGTAGGAGCCGTCGGAGAGGTTGACGGCGACATCGACGACAGGGAAGCCGAGCGGGCCGGATTTCAGATAATCGCGCACGCCGGTTTCGACCGACTGGATGTAGGTCTTGGGCACGACGCCGCCGGTGATGGTGTCCGAGAACTGAAAGCCGGAGCCGCGCGGCAGCGGCTTGATCTCGATCACCACATCGCCGAACTGGCCATGGCCGCCGGACTGCTTCTTGTGGCGGCCGCGCTGCTGCACCGTCTTTCGGATCGTCTCGCGATAGGGGACGGCAGGCGCATGGCCTTCGACCGGAATCTGATTCTTGCCTTCCAGCCGCTCGCGCACGACCCGCAGATGCATCTCGCCATGGCCGGACAGCACGGTCTCGGCCGAGTCCTGGTTGTGGCGCAAGGTGAGCGAGGGATCTTCCTCGGCCAGGCGCTGGATGGCCGCCGACATTTTGACCTCGTCCTTGCGCTCCTTCGGCCGTAGCGCAAAGGCAAAGACCGGCTGCGGCGGCGTAAGCGTGACCAGCGGCTTGATACCGCCCTTCGTGGAACTCAACGTCTGGCCGGTCTTGACCTCGTCCAGCTTGCCCAACGCCACCGTGTCGCCGGCCTTGGCAGCGGTGAGCTTGGACTGGTCCTTGCCGAGCATCTTGTAGATGCCGGAGACCTTCGCCGTCTCGCCATTCGACAAATAGAGTTCGGCTGCATCGGCGATCTGGCCGGAGAGTACGCGCGACACGGACAGCTTGCCGCCATGCGCGGTGTGGATGGTCTTCATCACCTGGACCACGGTGTGATTGCCGTCGGGGACGCCGAGCCGTTTGCGCGTCGCCTCGACATCCGGTGCGTCATGGCGGATCGCCTTCAAAAGGCGCAGCACGCCGTTGCCTTTTTCGGCGGTGCCGATAAGCACCGGCGTTATGGCGCCGGCGCGCAGGTCGGCGGACAGATCGTCGAAGACCGCGTCTTTCGGCGGCTCGATCTCCTCCAGCAACTGCTCCATCAACTGGTCGTCATGGTCGGCAAGCGTCTCCAGCATGGAGAAGCGAGCCTCCAGTTCGCGCGCCTTGTCGTCAGTTGGAATTTCGGCAACCTGGCTTTCGGCATATTCGCGGTAGATGTAGGCGCGCTCTAGCGCCAGGTCGATGGAACCAATCACCACATTGTCCTTGCGCAGCGGAATCTGGCGCAGCAACAGCGGCGCCGCGCTCGTCGGCTGCAGCATCTTCAGCGTATCGCGTACGCCGGCGATTGCCTTGTCGACCTTGTTGAGGAACAGGATGCGCGGCACGCCGAGATCGTCGAGCTTGCGCATGATGAGCTGCAAGGCTGGGATCTTCTTCTCGTCGGCCTCGGCGACGACCACCGCGAGATCGCAGGCTGCCAGCACCGGCTCGGCCTCGAAGGAGAATTCGATCGATCCGGGACAGTCGACGAAGGTGATCTGCTCGCCCATGAATTCGGTGGTGGCAAAGGTCGCCTCGACGCTCATGGCGTGCGCCCGCGCCTCGGGCGAATGATCGGAAACGGTGCTTCCCGATGAAACGGGATTTTGGCGGGGGATGGCGCCCGTACGGGCGAGGATGGCTTCGAGAAGTGTCGTCTTACCGCTTGCAAAGGGACCGACTATGGCAATGCATTTCGGTCCCGTGCGTCGTCCTCCGGCGCGAGTACCCATGGCTGACCTCCACTCAGGCTTGGCCCTTGGAGTGCGATCAGCAAAAGTGGAAACGGTTTTGCGCCGATCGCACCCTGTCGTGAGCGGCGGCCGGCCTGTTCGACCGTCGCGGGGCGGGGTTGTTTCTCTTAGCCACCTGCCCAAGCCCATCGTCCCACGGGTTAGCCGGCAGGGCAAGGAAAATAGGAATCCGGTGCGCCGTCAGGCGGCCGAGGCAAGACCCCGGGATCAGAACCGTCCGGCGATTTCAGCTTGCCTGGGTGCGGCGCGTGGGCGTGGCGGCTGCACTCTGCTTCACCACCATCTCGGCGTAGCGCGACAGCAACGGGTTGAACAGGTCCGGACGTTCCCAGAAGGGCGCATGGCCGGCGCCTGGTATGACATGGCACTGTTCCCACAGCGAGCTGTAGGCGACGGTCTCGAAATAGCTCAGCCGCACCAGCGGATCATGCTCGCCATTGATCACCGCAACGGGGAACGGGGCGTGCTCGACCACCTGTTTCTGGTCGGCGCCCTTGCCCGCAAACATGGAGCGCGCCACGCCGGCGCGAAGCCGGCCGTCGGTGCGCCTGATGGCTTCGCGGAAAGACGGACTGGCGGTGTCGCCGTAGCACAGAGCCTCAAAACGCTCGATGTCGCGTTCGGAGTAGACCTTCTTGGAGGCGAGCAGCATGTCCCAGTTGGCGTGAAAGCCGCGCAGCATGCCAAGCGGCCCCCGCGACACCGGCGGCGCTCCGGTCAGCACCAGGCCGCTGACCGCATGGTGAAAGCTGGCCAGTTCGACCGCCACATGGCCGCCGAGCGACCAGCCGAAGATGATGGCGTGGCCGATGCCCAAAGCGTCGAGAAGCCGGGCTGTGGTCTGGGCAAGGCCGGTAATCGTATAGGCGGTCACCGGGTCGCGGGCATCGGAGGACTCGCCGTGGCCGGGAAGGTCGAAGGCGATCAGCCGATGGGCGTCGGCAAGCGGGCTATCGAACTGACGGGCAAACACGGCGCGCGAACTGCCCGAGCCATGGATCATGACGATGGGCATGCCGGACCCAGACGACTGGCTGAGGCGCAAGTCGGCCTGCGGCGTGCGGATGGTGCGGTGAGTGATGCTCATGCTGGATTAGACCTTGAGATTTGCCTGACCGCCAACATCGCATCGCTGGCTCTATATGTTCTTTAAACATGTGGTTAAGAAAGGATTTCTAAAGAGATAGCCGGCACGATTGCTGGCTCCATGGCAATCACGCGCGGAATCCCGACAATGGAACCAGTCCTCGATCTTCTTGTCTCGATCTGCAGCATCGCGATGCTTGGCCAATATGTCTGGTCGATGCGGGCGCATTTCCAATCGCAGGCGATGTCTCCAGGCGCCATGGTGATTTCGGCGGCGGTCATCGCCACGGCGCTGTTCTTTCTCGCCACCCTTTGGATCCAATCGCAGCCGGGTTCGGCAAAGCTCACCGGACTTGCCGTCGAACTGGCGAGCTCTGCCCTGTTCTGGTGGGCGATCGTCACGTCGCGCAAGGTGCGGCTGCGCTTCGTCTTCGCACCCGACGATCCGCACAGCCTGCTGACCCACGGCCCCTACGGCCATGTCCGCCACCCCTTCTATACGTCCTACATCGTCTTCTGGATCGGCTGGGGGATCGCGACCTGGTCGGTCTGGGCGTTGGTGCCGGTCGCCGGGATCGCTATCCTCTATGTGTTTGCGGCGCTGGACGAAGAGAAGAAATTTTCGCGCACGCCGCTGGCCGGAGCCTACGCGGACTATCGCGTACGTGCCGGCCTGTTCTGGCCTCGGCTGGGGTGGTAGCGAGCACCGGGGCAGGGTAGGTTCTACTGAACTCAGGGGTCACCAGAGATGAAGATCATTGCCTGCGGCAGCGTGCCGACCATCATCGCACCGGAGAAGTATTTCACCGGCCGCGTGCTGCAGACGCCCATCATCGAGAAGGAAGCGCCGGCGCGGCTGCGGGCCACGCTGGTCAGCTTCGAGCCTGGCGCGCGTACCCACTGGCACACGCATCCGCTCGGCCAAACGCTCTATGTCACGTCGGGCGCCGGCCTTGCGCAGACATGGGGCGGGCCGATCCAGGAGATCAAGGCGGGCGACGTGATCTCGTTCGAGCCGGGCGAGAAGCACTGGCACGGCGCGGGTCCAAAGACGACAATGACCCACGTCGCCATGCAGGAAGCGCTGGACGGCGTCCACGCAGATTGGATGGAAGCGGTCACCAGCGAGCAGTATGGCGGCTGAGGTCTGCTCCTGACAAAAACCCGGCTCGAAGCCGGGTTTCATGTCTCGGTGCCGCCAGTTCAGGTCAGCGATGCCGTGAACCGCTGGATGCGGGTGCAGGCTTCCTCCAGCAGGCTCTCCGACGTGGCGTAGGAGATACGGAAGTTGGGGCCGAGGCCGAAGGCAGAGCCGAACACCACCGCGACACCCTCGGCCTCGAGCAGTTCCGAGCAGAAGGTCTCGTCTGTGTCGATGACCTTGCCGGCCTTGGTCCTCTTGCCGATCAGCTGGGCACAGGACGGATAGACGTAGAAGGCGCCTTCCGGCGACGGGCAGGTTATGCCGCGCGCCTGGTTGAGCATCGACACGACGAGGTCGCGACGGCCCTGAAAGATCGCCTTGTTCCTGGCGACGAAATCCTGCGGGCCGTTGAGCGCCTCGACCGAGGCCCATTGCGCGATGGTGCAGGCGCCCGAGGTCTGCTGGCCCTGGATCATGTCCATCGCCTTGATCAGCTGGACGGGACCCGCGGCATAGCCGATGCGCCAGCCGGTCATGGCATAGGCTTTCGAGACGCCGTTCATGGTCAGCGTGCGCTCGTAGAGTTTCGGCTCGACCTCGGCGATCGTCCTGAAGACGAAGTCGCCATAGGTCAGGTGCTCGTACATGTCGTCGGTCAGTGTCCAGACATGCGGATGCTTCAAGAGCACGTCGGCCAGCGCGCGCAGCTCGGCTTCCGTGTATGCGGCGCCGGACGGGTTCGACGGCGAGTTCATCAGCAGCCATTTGGTCTTCGGCGTGATCGCCTTCTCCAGCGCGGCCGGAGTGAGCTTGAAACCATTGTCGATCGAGGTGTCGGCGAACACCGAGGTGCCGCCGCAGATCGCCACCATTTCGGGATAGCTGACCCAATAGGGGCGGGGGATGATGACCTCGTCGCCTGGGTTCAGCGTCGCCATGAAGGCGTTGAACAGGATCTGCTTGCCGCCGGTGCCGACAATGGTCTGCTCGGGCTTGTAGTCGAGATTGTTCTCGCGCTTGAATTTTTTCGCGATCGCCTCGCGCAGCGGCGCGATGCCCGAAACCGGCGGGTATTTGGTCTCGCCGCGGCGGATCGCCTCGATCGCCGCATTCTTGATGTTGTCGGGCGTGTCGAAATCCGGTTCGCCAGCGCCGAGGCCGATAATGTCGCGGCCGGCATTTTTCAGCTCGCGGGCTTTCTGCGTCACCGCGATGGTGGCGGAAGGCTTTACGCGGGCAAGGGCGTCGGCAAGAAAGGCCATGACCAGATATCTCCAGAGGGGTCGGCGCAACCGCAAACAGCTGCGGCGCTTCTCATGTCGCATCGACCCGGCAAGTGCAAGCATTGTCGGATGAGCCAGGGGTCAAGGACCTGTGAAGATCGGCTTTTGGAGCGCGTGCATGACGGTTTCGCTCTGCGCTGCGGGCTCGGCAATCGATAGGCTTATCCCCGGCAAGAATAAATTCATCAACGGCCGCTAAAACCTTTGACGGCAGGATCGCCAGCCATTTCGCCTGTCTCGCGGAGCGAGGGACCCTTGTCGCGCAGCACCGGGCTTGCCCACATCATCCGTCACGATGACGGCACCGCTTCAGGTGTCTGGGGTCCCTACACGCTGCAGAGCGCCTTTCAGCCGATCTTCGCCTTCAAGGGGGGCAAGCTCTCGATCGCAGCGTTCGAGGGGCTGATCCGGCCGTTTCGTGTCGGCGAGCCGCAATCGCCGATGAACTTCTTCCGCACCTGTCCGGCCGGCGACCGCCTGCACATCGAGGCGCTGACGCGCACGCTGCATTTGCTCAATGCCGGCGCCTGCCTGCCGCAAGAAGCCTCGATCTTCGTCAATTTCGACCCGTCGGTGTTCACCGAGCGCACCGTCGCCGACAACGCGCTGCGCGACATGCGGCTGGTGCTGCACGAGGCGGGGATCGATCCGCGCCGCATCGTGTGCGAGGTGACCGAGCAGAAGTCGGCGTCGCAGGAAACGCTCTACAGCTTTGTCGAGGCGCTGCGGGCCAATGGCTTTCGCATCGCCGTCGACGACTACGGCGCCGATGAATCCGACATCAACCGCATCAAGGAGCTCAAGCCCGACATCGTCAAATTCGATGCGCACTGGATCACGCAGCTCATGGAATCCGGCGCCGGCTTTGCCCTGCTGACTGCCATGGTGACGAACTTCGAACTACAGGGCATCCGCACCGTGTTCGAAGGCATCGAGGAAGGCTGGCAGCTTGAATTGGCCGAGAAATCCGGCGCATCGATGGTGCAGGGCTTCGTGCTGGCGAAGCCGGAACTGGCGCCGACCAGCTTTCGCGCTTTCGGCAGGGATGGGCAGCCGTCTGTCGCGGCGGCCGAGCCTGGCAAGACGCCTGCCGGCCCGACTGCAGCGCCTCCGGCGCGGCCGGGCAGGGTGTTCGGGCGCAGGACCGGGCCATGACCGGGCAGCGCGAGAGGCGTCGCGATATCGGCGAAGCGATCTTTGCCGACGAGGTCGGCATCGAATACGGCGTCTACGGCACGTTCCGGCTGAAGAGCGCCTACCAGCCGATCTTTGCGCCACGCGGCGGCGCGTTGGCCGCGGTTGCAGTCGAGGCGCTGATCGAACCGCAGCGCGCTTCCATGCCGGTTGCACCCGCCATGTTCTTCGACAGTGTTGCGCCGGGCGACCGCCTGTTTGTCGAGACGATGTGCCGGATGCTGCATCTGAAAAACTTCCGCAACATCGGCGTCGACGGGCTCGGCCTGTTCTTCAATTACAACCCGATGATCAACGATCATCTCGGGCGGGCGCTGGCCGAGATCCGGCTGATGACGCGGCATCTCGGCGATCTCGACCTGCATGCCGCCATGCTGGTCTGCGAGATCACCGAACAGGCGGCCGACGATAATGTGCTGGCCCCGCTGGTGCGCGAGATGCGGCGCCACGGCATCCGCATCGCCATCGACGATTTCGGCACCGGCCACTCGACCGCGGAGCGGATGAGCCTGCTTCAACCGGATATTGTGAAGATCGACGGCGGCTGGTTCGCCGAATTCTGCCGCCACGCTGCCGCCGAGCGCTTCTTCCGGCCGCTCGTCTCGTCGCTGCACGATCGCGGCGCCAAGGTGCTGGTGGAAGGCATCGAGCAATCCGTGCATCTGCGCGTCGCGCTGGATGGCGGCGTCGACCTGCTACAGGGGTTCCATCTCGGCCGCCCGGCGCTGGCCGGCACGATCTTCAACCGGGAGCCGCTGTCGATCGAGGCGCTGCTTGGCGCCGACAACAAGGTGGTGCCGCTGCATCTGCGGCGCTGATTTTGTCCTCACGCTTGCCGCCGCTTCGCGGCTCGTTCCGGACGGGACGCCAACGGGCGCGATGCCCGGTTGGGCTTGCGGCCTTCGGCCGTAGCGCGCATTCAAAGAGGGCGAACTCGGCCCGCGTGAAGTTCAGCCAAAGCCTGCTCGGCAAACTTATCCAGCCGGCCAGCCTTGGCGTCCGCCTCGATCTGCATATCCCACACCTCTGCCTGATACGCTGCGAACCATTTGGCAAAGGCCTTTAGTTCTGTGGTGTTCAGGGCTGCGATGGATCTTTCAATCTGTTCGAGCTTGGTCATGGGGCGAAACTAATAGCATGGCCATCGTCCAATTCCAGACAAACAAAAAGGCGGGATAAATCCCGCCTTCCCATTTTCGGTAGCCTGATCGGAGCTTTAAGTCCGGGCCGGCAGCTATCTGCTGATCCAGCTTGTCGGGTCTTTCCGCTCCAGCGCGCTTCTCGCGCGACCGTCAGTACATCCGTGACTTGCCGCGCGCCCCGAACTCTCGTCCGGCGCGCGCTATCGCAAAATCAGGCTGCCTTGCTCAGAGAACCAGCGGACGACTTGCCTGTGCGGCGGTCCTGCTCGATCTCGAAGTTGATTTTCTGGCCTTCGACCAGGGTCGACAGTCCAGCGCGCTCGACAGCGGAGATGTGAACGAAAACGTCCGCACCGCCCGAATCAGGCTGAATGAAGCCGAAGCCCTTGGTGGCATTGAACCACTTGACCGTACCAGTTGCCATATGAATAGTCCTCGCATTTGCTTTGGTTTGACCGAACCGAGGTTCAGCCGGTTTGTATCGAGATTTTGGAGATAGACGTCAGCAAACGCGAAGATCGCGAGGCCCGGATCGATCGGCCGAAATATCAATGGAGCTGATATAGGCGGGTTTCGCACCAAAAACAAGATGGCTCGAAAAATGGCGTTGCGGTGGCGCCGCCCAAAGGCCGCCCCAATCGCATGAAAGCGTCGAGCAATCGGGAAGACCGGGACGCCCGACGGCGTTAGTCCGGTTTTGGGAGACTGTCATGAAAACGGTTGTGAAAACCATTCTGCTTGCCGCCTGCCTGACGCTGGCGGCCGCCGAGGCGCAGGCAATTTCGCGCTACGACCCCACTCGTATGAGCTGCGACACGGTGCAAGGCACGATCGCCCGCCAGGGCGCGGTCATCCTGCGCTATCAGTCCAGGCGCGTGCCGGGGCTGCCGCTCTTCGACCGCTATGTGCAGAGCCAGCAATTCTGCAATGTCGGCGAGGTCAGGAAGCGCGCCTATGTACCGAGCGCCGATACCGAATCCTGCCCGGTCTATCTCTGCAAGCGGATCGAGAACGACCATTTTCACCGCCGCTTCCTGCGCCGTCATTAGGGCATATTGATATTCGGGTGAGGCCGGCCTGCGAACGATGGTCTTCTGCGCTTCCGGCGCCCACGTACATTAAGTACGCTCCGCTCCGGTTCTCGAAGACCATAGTTCTCGGTGCGGCCTGACCTGAATCTCAACATACCCAGCCGGCATACCATTCAAGCTCTTAGAACCCGAACGAGACCTGCGCCGCCGGCGGCGGGCCGACGCGCACGCCTTCCATGGCCAGCATCTTTTCCTTGGTGGCCGAGCCGCCGGGCGCCGAGAAGCCGCCGATCTTGCCGCCCGCGGCTAGAATCCGATGGCAGGGGATGACCAGCGGCACCGGGTTGGCGCCCAGCGCTGCCCCGGTTTCGCGCGGCAGGCCGGCTTGGCCAGCGCGCTTGGCCAGTTCGCCATAGGTGGTGGTTTCGCCATAATGCAGTTTCCGCGCCGCCTCGTAGATGGCGAGACGGAAGTCGTCGACGCCGTCGAGATCGACCGGCACGCCGGAGAAATCGACGTCCTCGCCTGACGCATACGCCTTGATCGAGGCGATCAGCTCGACCACCCATTGCGGCTGCCCAATGTTCGCAGTGGTATTGGCGGCAACACCGGCATGCCGCATCAGCCGGCGCTCCACCGCTTCGCGGCTCCTTTCGGGCAGGCAGAGCCGGATCAGGCCCTTTTCGCTCCAGGCGATGCCCATGAAGCCGATCACTGTTTCTAACACTGCGTGGCCGGCTGTGATCGAAGATGCCGTTTCCATGATGCGCTCCTTTCCGCAAAGCGGCGAAAACCGGGATGCCAACCGGTACATATGCAGAACAATATGGCATCTGATCCCGGCTCTCGCCACCCGAAAACCACCAGATGGTCCCGATTGCCCACCAGGAATCGCTGGTGTAAGGACTTCTTAACAACCGACAAATCGGACCCGCGCGGCTTGCCAGCAAAATTCAACCTTTTCGCGATCTCTGTGATCGTCGGCGCAGCTGCCCTCAGCGGCTGCCAATCGACCTCGCAGATGAAGGCCACGCCTGCGCTGACCGAAACCGCGACCGCTGCCGGCAGCGATGCCGGCTTTACCGTGCCGCTGCCCGATACGGTTTCGGTGCTGCCGCAATCCTCGGGCATAACACCCGTCCAGGCGGCCGAAGCGGCGCCGGCCACGCCAGCGCTCGATGCCGCTGCGCAGCCGGTTGCCGCGACCGCGGCCTTTGCCGGCGCGACGCCCACGGCCCCGGCCGTGCCTGCGGTGATGGCCGCCAATGCTTGGCAGGCGCCTGCGCCCGCCAACGCCGGACAGCCGGTCGCGGCGCAATATACGACCGCCAGCCTTGTCATGCCGGCGACCGCCAAGGGCGGCCAGAACGCCATGCCCGGCGTGCAGCAGGTAGCCTATGTCGTGCCGCAGAACCCGGCTTCCTTGGGCCTGTTCCCCGCCGCGCCGCTCGGTCTCCCGGAAGAAGAGCATGCGACCGGCATGCGCGGCGACGTCGACCGGCTGATCCAGAAATACGCCGCTCTCTACGAGGTGCCGGTCGATCTGGTGCGCCACGTCGTCAACCGCGAAAGCACCTACAATCCGAAGGCTTACAATAACGGCCATTGGGGCCTGATGCAGATCAAGCACGCGACGGCGCGCGGCATGGGCTATGACGGGCCGGCCAAGGGCTTGTTCGACGCCGAAACCAATCTGAAATACGCGGTCAAATATCTGCGTGGCGCCTGGCTGGTGGCGGGTGGCAACGCCAAGAAGGCCGATTGGCTCTACCAGACCGGCTATTATTTCGACGCCAAGCGCAAAGGCCTGCTCGAGGCCACCGGCCTCGGTGTCGACCGCAAGCGCCGCCGGCTGCAGCCCGACGCCTGAGCGCGATGCCTGAACCGCGCCCGCCGGCTCCAAACGACATCCGGCTGCGCAAGATCCTCGACGAGACGCTCGTTGCGCCGCACTGGCCGGACGGCTTTGCCATGCGCTGCTTCGAACATGGTGACGCGCAGCCCCTGCACGCGCTTTTGACCGAGGTGTTCGACGACGGCACCGACGGCCCGTTCGACGAATGGTGGCCGCGCATATCCAGCGATGCCGAATTCGACCCGGCGCTGTGTTTCCTGGTCATCGACGCCAAGGGACGGCTGGCGGCGGCAGCGCTGTGCTGGACGAGGGCCTTCGTCAAGGACCTCGCGGTCCATCCCGGAGCGCGCGGCAAAGGAATTGGCGAAGCGCTGATGTGGCAGGCCTTCAACGCCTTTCGCGATCGAGGCGCGGCCCATGTCGACCTCAAGACCAACACGGTCGAGAACGCCGCCGCGCTCCGGCTCTACGAGCGGCTGGGAATGATGCCTGTCGCCTGGGAAGGGTAAGGGCTTTTTTCTTGCCGCAATTCCCTGGGGAAAACGCTACGCGCTTTTCCCGGGAAAACCGGTTCCCACCTTTCCTGGAATTGCTCGAGCGCTGTTGAAAACCTCCGGATTGTGAACTGCTTCACATTGGCCGCCGCAACCGGATGCTACCTCACCATCCATGCCTTTCGACCGATGGCGGATCGACGACTGGCAGATGTGGAGGGGCTGCACCGGCATGTGTTCAGCCGCTCCTTGGCGGGTCCCAGGCGGGGGTTTGGGGCCCGCCAGTCGTTTTACGGTCGCCCTCAGATATCGGGCGCATTGCCGATCTTCTTTTTGAGCTCAATCGCCCAGGCGCGGCCCTCGTCGCCGCCCCACAACAGCCAGGCGATATGGCCGGCCGAAGGATTGTCTTCATTGCCGTAATTCTTGCCGCGCTTGTCGACCTCGTGGCGGGCGAAGTAGCTGACCATGCGGCGGATGGTGGATGGCGCCAGCTTTTCGCGGTTCTTGAGTTCCGTCGCCCGCGCGACGCCGATCTCGGTGCCGCCACGGCCGAACTGCTTGCGCAGCCTCAACCCCTTGGCGGCATTGTCGGCCACCACTTGCGGGCAGCGCAGATCGATCTCTTCATCCTCTTGCATGTGTCTCCCCAGCTCCGGAAGCCTAGCCTGCGGACCCAATGCGGGAAAAGCAACCGGTTCCCAATGCCGCGCCGTCCATCAGGACCAGGATCCGCGCGCCATCGGCGCGTGCGAGATCCTGTGGAACCTTATGGATGTCACGCCTGAGGTCGGCCGAACTGGACCGAACAGCTGCAATATGGCGAGGCGTGCTGTCCTGAGGTTTGTCCGCCAGGGGCTCGGGACGGCTCTTCGGCAGATGGTCGCTGACGAATAGTTCTCCGGACGCAACCCTGCCGCCAATGCCGCGTTTGATTAGCCGAGGGAAATTTTCAAATCGGAGAACTCAGATGAAAACGCTTCTCACCATTGCCGCCGTCGCCTTGTTCGCCGGTGCCCCTGCCGCCTTTGCGGCCAACTCGACTGCGGTCGCGCCTGCCATGGCCGCCAGCAAGGTCGATACCCCAACCTTCGTCAAGACGGTGCCTAGCTCCAACGAATTCGAAATCCAGTCGAGCAAGCTCGCCGAGGAAAAATCCAAGGCGGCTGACGTCAGGAAATTCGCCAAGCAGATGGTCAAGGACCACACCAAAGCCGGCAAGGAGTTCAAGGCGGCGCTGAGCCAGGGCCAGACCACCGGTTCGACCAAAGCCGCGGGGCCGGCCCTGCAGCCGAAGGAGCAGGCAATGCTCGACGAGTTGAAGAGCGCAAGCGGCAAGGATTTTGACGCCAAGTACATCCAGATGCAGACGGACGCGCACAAGGAGGCCGTAGCCCTGTTCAGCAGCTATGCCAACTCGGGCGACGACCCGGCGATGAAGGAATTCGCCAAGAAGACGCTGCCGACGCTGCAGATGCACGAGAAGCACGTGAAGGAACTCGCGGCCGCGCATCAGGGTTGAGGACGGGTGACTGGCCAGCAATAGCATTCTACGGCGCCCCCCTCTGTCCTGCCGGACATCTCCCCCACGAGTGGGGAGATCAGCAGCGTCGGCGCCGTGCTTTTCTTGCGACGGTGAAAATTGGCGAAGGCTGAGGCGACAGCCAATCTCCCTTCTTGTGGGGGAGATGTCCGGCAGGACAGAGGGGGGCGCCGTAGAGTGCGACGGCCGATGCCTGCCGTTGGCAAGGCATTGCGGCAAAGTGGCTCTGTGGCTGCGCCGGCAGTGACATACACTGCCGCCACCAATTCAATGGAGCTCCCATGCCCAAGATCGACCTGTCCACCGTGCCTGTCCGCAAGGGCTCCGGCTACCCCGCGCCCTTCGACGCCCCTTGCGCCGAGCGCACACGCCACCGCCTCGGCGATGCCGGCGGCCTCACCGATTTCGGCGTCAACCTGATGACATTGCCATCAGGCGGCTGGTCGAGCCAGCGGCACTGGCACAGCCATGAGGACGAGCTCGTCTATGTGCTGGAAGGCGAACTGGTGCTGGTCGAGGATGGCGGCGAGACGCTGCTCAAGGCCGGCGACTGCGCGACCTTTGCCAAGAACAGTGGCAACGGCCACCACATGATCAACCGCTCGTCCACAACGGCGCGCTATCTCGAGGTCGGCTCGCGCAATCCGGATGATCTCATCACTTGCTCCGACATCGACATGATGAGCCCGAGTTCGGATGGCAGGTTTCTGCACAAGGACGGGACGCTGTATCCGGGGCAGGGGTGAGGGCTGGACCATGCTTCGGCGCTGGTGTTCGCTGGGTGGGGGGATAAGTTCCTCACGATTAAAGGTGGCGCCGGCCCCCTCATCCGACCGCTTCGCGGCCACCTTCTCCCCGCTGGGGAGAAGAGGGAAGCGCTGGCGCTGACCGGCTCCTCTCCCCTCGGGGAGAGGTCAGCCGAGCGAAGCGGAGGCTGGTGAGGGGGCCTTGGCGCCAGCTTGGCAAACAAAGGGAGCATCACCGTGAAAAAAGAAGTCATCGAAGTGCCCGTCATGTCGGCCAAGGTGCGGGCGCTCGGGCTGCCCTGCTCGACGGCGGTGAGGGCCAATGGCTTCGTGTTCATCTCGGCGACGCCGCCTGTGGACATGGTGACCGGCGAGATGGTGCGCGGCGACATCGAAACCCAGACCGAGGCGTGGCTGAAGGCGCTGAAGCATTGCCTGGAAGCGGCCGGCACTTCGCTGGACAATGTGGTGATGGTGCGCATCTACGCAGTCAATTCCGGCTTCTACAACGCCATCAACCGGGTCTATGCCAGGTATTTCAGCGTCAACCCGCCGGCGCGGAGTTTCGTGCCGGTGGCGTCATGGCCGATGGAGTTCGACATCGAGATCGAGTGTGTGGCAGTGGGGTGAGGTTTCCTCCTCCCTTGTGAGGGAAGCTGGATCGGCGCATCGTCAGCCTTTGCCTTCCGCCGCCCTCATCAAGCCAACTGGGGTCGCTGTACAGAAATCGGTCCCAGATTTTGTAGGTGTTATTGAATCACTTAAGCAAATTCACCAGCCTACATTTTTGGAGTTTTCTAAGCAGGTTGAAATTGTAGGTTGATCTGGAGAATCAGGTGTTGCCAGGCGCCGATGGACGCGTGGGCTGGGCGCAAGGTTTCCACAGAGGCGCGATGTTTGCTGGACCTGTGCCGTCCTTCGGCCTACCTTTTGTCTCCTCACAGTGAGAGATAGGCATATCGCCTACGCAAAATACTCTTGCAGCGGCCTGACCTCCAGGCTCCCCGCCTTCAGCGCCGCAATCGCTTCCGCCACAGCCGCAGCGCCCGACAGCGTCGTGTAATACGGCACCTTCTGCATCAGCGTGGCGCGGCGCAGCGACTTTGAGTCTGACACCGCCTTCTGGCCGTCCGTGGTGTTGAAGACGATCTGGACCTGGCGGTTGCGGATGGCGTCTTCGATGTGGGGGCGGCCCTCCAGCACCTTGTTGATCTTCTGCGCGTCGACGCCGTTTTCGGCGAGGAAGCGGGCCGTGCCGGATGTCGCCAACACCTTGAAGCCCTGGCCGGCGAGGCGCTTGACCGCCGGCAGGATGCCGGCCTTGTCCTCGTCGCGCACCGAGACGAACAGCGTACCGGAGCGGGGGAGATCAACGCCGGCGCCGAGCTGGCTCTTGGCGAAGGCGAGCGCGAAGTCGCGGTCGAGGCCCATGACTTCGCCGGTCGAGCGCATTTCCGGGCCAAGCAATATGTCGACGCCGGGGAAGCGGGCGAAGGGGAAGACGGCTTCCTTGACCGCTATGTGGCCGGGGTTCCTGGGGTCGGGCATGGCGCCGTAATGGGCGAAGGCATCTTCAAGTGTCTCGCCGGCCATGATGCGGGCGGCGATCTTGGCGATGGGACGGCCGATGGTCTTGGCGACGAAGGGCACGGTGCGCGATGCCCGCGGATTGACCTCCAGCACATAGACCGTGCCGTCCTTGATCGCATACTGCACGTTCATCAGGCCGCCGACATTGAGCGCGCGGGCAAGGGCCGCCGTCTGGCGCTCCAGCTCGTCGACCAGCTCGGAAGGCAGCGAGTGAACGGGGAGCGAGCAGGCGCTGTCGCCGGAGTGGATGCCGGCCTCCTCGATGTGTTCCAGAATGCCTGAGACGAATGTCGACTTGCCGTCGCAGAGGCAGTCGACATCGACCTCGATGGCGCCGGAGAGATAGGTGTCGAACAGAAGCGGGTTCTTGCCCAGCAGCGTGTTGATCTGGCCTGTCTTGTCGTTGGGGTATTTCTGCTTGATGTCCTCCGGCACCAGGCCGGGCACGGTGTCGAGCAGGTAGCTCTGCAGCATGCCTTCGTCATGGATGATCTGCATGGCGCGGCCGCCGAGCACATAGGAGGGGCGCACCACCAGCGGGAAGCCGAGCTCGCCGGCGACTAGGCGCGCCTGCTCGACCGAATAGGCGATGCCGTTCTTCGGCTGGCTGAGGTTGAGCTTATGAAGCAGCTTCTGGAAGCGGTCGCGGTCTTCGGCGAGATCGATCATGTCGGGCGACGTACCGAGGATCGGGATGCCGGCCTTCTCCAGCGCATCGGCCAACTTCAGCGGCGTCTGGCCGCCGAACTGGACGATAACGCCGACCAGTTCGCCCGAGGCCTGTTCGGCGCGCAGGATCTCCAGCACGTCCTCCGCCGTCAGCGGTTCGAAGTAGAGCCGGTCGGAGGTGTCGTAGTCGGTCGAGACGGTCTCGGGGTTGCAGTTGATCATGATCGCTTCATAGCCGGCGTCGCGCAGCGCGAAGGCGGCATGGCAGCAGCAATAGTCGAACTCGATGCCCTGGCCGATGCGGTTCGGACCGCCGCCAAGGATGACGACTTTTTTCCGCGCTGACACTTGCGCTTCATTGGCCAGCGCGCCGGCGAAGGGCACTTCGTAGGTCGAGTACATGTAGGCGGTGGGCGAGGCGAACTCGGCCGCGCAAGTGTCGATGCGCTTATAAACCGGATGAACGTCGAGCTTTTCACGAATCTTCGCAATCACTTCGGCGTCGGTCTTCGTCAGCGAGGCGAGGCGGGCATCGGAGAAGCCCATCGCCTTCAGCATGCGCAGATTGACGGCGTCTTGCGGAATGCCGTGCTCGCGGATGCGGGCTTCCATGGAAACGATGCCGGCGATCTGTTCGAGGAACCACGGGTCGATCTTGCACATGGCGTGCACGTCTTCCAGCGAGGTGCCCATGCGGATCGCCTGCGCCACCATGCGCAGCCGGTCGGGCGTCGGCGTGCCGAGCGCGGCGCGGATGGCGTTGCGGTCGTCGGCGTGGTTGGCAGCCACGGCACCGTGGCCGAGGCCGGGGATCTCGATCTCGTCTAGGCCGGTGAGGCCGGTTTCCAATCCACGCAAAGCCTTCTGCAGGGACTCCTGGAAGGTGCGGCCGATGGCCATGACTTCACCGACAGACTTCATGGCGGTGGTCAGCACCGGCTCGGCGCCGGGGAATTTCTCGAAGGCAAAGCGCGGGATTTTGGTGACGACGTAATCGATGCTCGGCTCGAAGGAGGCGGGCGTGGCGCCGCCGGTGATGTCGTTCTCCAGCTCGTCCAGCGTGTAGCCGACGGCGAGTTTTGCCGCGATCTTGGCGATGGGGAAGCCGGTCGCCTTCGAAGCCAAGGCGGAACTGCGCGAGACGCGCGGGTTCATCTCGATGACGACGAGGCGGCCATCGGCCGGGTTGACGGCGAACTGCACGTTGGAGCCGCCGGTCTCGACGCCGATCTCGCGCAGCACCGCGATCGAGGCGTTGCGCATCATCTGGTATTCCTTGTCGGTCAAGGTCAGCGCGGGCGCGACGGTGATCGAGTCACCGGTGTGTACGCCCATCGGGTCGATATTCTCGATCGAGCAGACGATGATGCAATTGTCCGCCTTGTCGCGGACGACCTCCATCTCATATTCCTTCCAGCCGAGCACGCTTTCCTCGATCAGCACTTCGGTGGTCGGCGAGGCGTCGAGGCCGGACTGGACAATGTCGTAGAATTCGGCGCGGTTGTAGGCGATGCCGCCGCCGGTGCCGCCCATGGTGAAAGACGGGCGGATGATGGCGGGCAGGCCGACATGGTCGAGCGCCTGGGCGGCAATCGCCATGCCATGGCTGATGTAGCGCTGCTTGCGGTCGCCTTCGCCGAGGTTCCAGCGGGTTTCCAGCGCGTCGAGCGCGGCATCGAGGTCGGCAGGCGCCTCGGCCTTTACGGCGGCGCGCTCGGCCTCGTGCGTCTTGCGGTCGGCGTTCTTGACATCGGTGGCATTGGCAAGCATCGACTTCGGCGTTTCCAGGCCGATCTTCTTCATCGCCTCGCGAAACAGCGCCCGGTCCTCGGCCTTGTCGATCGCCGTGGCGTCGGCGCCGATCATCTCGACATTGTAGCGTTCGAGCACGCCCATGCGGCGCAGCGACAGAGCAGTATTGAGCGCGGTCTGGCCGCCCATGGTCGGCAGCAGCGCGTCGGGCCGCTCCTTGGCGATGATCTTGGCGACGACTTCAGGCGTGATCGGCTCGATATAGGTGGCGTCGGCCAGTTCCGGGTCGGTCATTATGGTGGCCGGGTTGGAATTGACCAGGATGACGCGAAAGCCCTCTTCCTTCAGCGCCTTGCAGGCCTGTGTGCCGGAATAATCGAACTCACAGGCCTGGCCGATGACGATGGGGCCGGCCCCGATGATCAGGATCGACTTGATGTCGGTGCGTCTTGGCATCGTTGTGAGTTCCGTTCGGCGAGCGGCTTGCACGAAAAACCGGGACGGGAAGACCCGGCCGGTTGTGCTTGCGATTCTGGTATCAGGCTAGGAGGGCCTTATAGGGAAGAGTTTTGGGAGATGTAACCCCGAAAATGAGGCTAGGCAGTAGGGATTAGGCAGTAGGGATTAGGCAGTAGGGATCAGGCAGTGGGGATTAGGCAGGAGCGAGGTTAAGGCGCCTATTGCCCATTCCCTACTGCCTGACACCTAACCCCCCAGCGCGAGCTGATCCGTAATCTCAAACCGCTCGGATACCCCGACGCGGATCATGTTGAGGCTGCCTTCCCTTGTGAAGCGGAAGTCCTTGCCCAAATCCGAGCCGGCCGGCATGCCGGCATTGAAGGAGATGACGCGCGTGCCGCCATCGGGCCAGGTCACGGTGATGTCTGCCTTGCCGGCGCCATTGTGGACGATGTTGACGGCGCAGCGGGTCATCGGCTGGCCGACATAACGGGCGCAGGGGATATCGGCGGCGGCGCCGAGGGCGGGCGGGGGTTCCAGCCGTGCATCGGTTTGCGTAGCGGTCGCAGCTTTGGCCTGGTCCGGCCGTGGCGTCGGGGATGGTACCCCCGGCGCGGACGTCGCATCTGGTGCGACTTCCGCATTCGCGGCGGAATCCTGTACCGGCTTCCCTGTGGTCTCCGTCGCCGGAGCCTCCGTGGCAGCGATCTCGCCCGTCGTCGGGCTTTCATTGGCTGCGAAGGCGAGGCCATAAGCATCCTGCATGGCGGTCCTGCCGATCTCGGCGGCGGATTTCGGTGCGCCTGGATCCGTGCCGCCAAGGCGCTCCGTCAGGTCGAGTGGGGCCGGCTCGGGTGCAGCCGGGGTGGGTGGAGGCTGAGTGGGTGCAGCCGGAGCGGCAGAGGCGGCGGGTGCAGTTGTCGGGGGCGCTGCGGCCACGTCGGCCGGCTGCGTCGGCATGTCGGGCGCGAGCGCCGGGCCGCCGGCTTCAGCGCTGGCGGTCACCTGGGGCGGCGCGGCGTCAACTTCGACCACGGTCGGGTTGTCGGGGATAAGATAGCGCGCGGGCGCCCAGCCTTTGACCAGTGGATTGTCAATCTCCTCGACCTTGCACCAGCGGTGGCCGTCCACTTCGTTGCAGCCGAAATTCCTGACGCTCGAGCCGATCGGCAGACGCGCCTGGGTTCTGCCGACCGGCGACGGCGTGGCGCGGATGTTGAGGAGATCGCCTGGGCCGAGCTCGGTCACTATGGAAACGATGTCAGCAGGCGCGTCCTCGGCATTGGCCGGCAAGCTCACCAACAACGGGCCCACCACCAACGGACCCGCCAACAACCGGGCTGCCCGCAGGAGCGGAGCGCCAGTCAGTCGATGCAAAATGGTTCGGATTGTGCGCCTCATCATTTGGCCGTGCGCCGATTACCCTTGCGGCAGCAGTCCTGCCGTATGCCAAGGCGGTTTTATAAGGGACGATACGCGGCCATGTAAGTCTGAAAATGCGTCCGATGTTTGGTGCCGCGAGGCGGAAGCAGGGCGCAGCCATGCGGTCAAGCGGAGCCTTGCCAAGAGGGTTTCGGCATGAAGCCGGTCCTCAGCGCATGCGCCCATTCCGGTCGGCCCGCCTGTGCGGCCTGTCTCGCCGCCGCTTCGTGGTCGTAGTCGACGGCGATGGTCTCGAAACGGTCTGGACCATCGCCATCCAAGGTGAGGATGCCGTAGCGCGCATGCGGGCTGCCTTGCTCCGAAACATGCGCCGGGGGCGTGTCATCTTCATAGGCGGGGGCGCCGACGCTGCCGGGATTGAAGAGCAAGGGGCCGCCGGGGATACGGACCAGTTCCGCGCGGTGGCTGTGGCCGCACAGCACGATGCGGCAGGCCGGGTCCAGCGCCTGCAACCGCCGCTGAATAGCGGCAAGCGGCGCGCGCACCAGTTGGCCATCGACGATCGCGTCGAGCAGGTATTTCTCGTCATGGTCGGGCCGCGCATGGAAAGCGACCACGCCGGGAACAATCTCCAGCGTGAAAGGCAGGGCGAACAGCGCCTCGCGCTGCGTCTCCGTCAGCCGCTCCTGGGCGTACCGGTCAGAAGCCCACATCGTATCGTCGGCCGGATCGACGGCGACGCGGCGGTCATGGTTGCCGCGCACAGTCGGCAGGTCGAGCGCTTCGAGCCGCTCGAACGTCTCGCGCGGCCAAAGCGGACCGGAGACGCAGTCGCCCAGGTTGACGGTTAGATCGGCGCCGCCGCGCCGCGCCAGATCGGCGAGCACGGCATCCAGCGCCAGCACATTGCCATGGATGTCGGCGAGAACGGCAATGCGCATGCGGCGGGCTCCTTGGTGCAGCCCCGTTGGAGGCTTGCGGCCCGTCTTCCTATCAAGGCGCTGCCTTCATTATCAAGCCTTTGAGATCGTTCGAGACAGCCGGGAGCTGGCTATCGCGGAAGCACTCCATCTGCTAGCGTCCACGCCGTTCCAGAGTTCATCTGGGGAGGGACCAGGCGATGACCCGCGACCAGATGGTTGCCCACCTCCGCGCCGCCAATGACGTCGCGCGCGAGACTGCCGCGCATGGGCACCATCCTTTCGGCTGCGTGCTCGTCGGCCCCGACGATCGCATCCTGATGCGGCAAGGAAACATCAACACCGTGCGCCACGCCGAAACCGAGCTCTCCCGGCGTGCCGCGGACGCCTATCCGCCGGAATTCCTCTGGTCCTGCACGCTGGTCACAACCGGCGAGCCCTGTGCGATGTGCACGGGAACGCTGTACTGGGCCAATATCGGCCGGCTGGTCTACGGCTTCGAGGAGACCAAGCTTCTCGCGCTGACCGGCAACCACGCCGAGAACCCGACGATGAACCTCTCGTCGCGCACAGTCCTCGGCTCCGGGCAGAAACCGGTCGAGGTCCACGGACCCTTCCCCGAGATGGACGAGGAGCTCCTCGCCCCGCATATCGGTTTTTGGCAGCGCTAGGACCTTGACCTCTGAACCGGTTAGCCCGGCATTTCGATGTCGTGGCCACCGACGATGGGCAGTGCCGGATCATCTCCGGCCGCCGCAATCACGCTATCGAGCAGGCCGGGGAAGCGGGCGTCGAGGTCGGCGCGGCGCAGCGTGATCATCCGGTTGGTGCCGGCCACCTCGGCGCGGGTGACGCCGGCCTCGCGCAGTTTGGCCAGGTGATAGCTGAGATTGGTCTTGGAGCCGAGGTCGAGGAACCGGCTGCAGTTCAGCGGCACGCCTTCCTTGCTGGCGAGATAGCGCACGATGGCGAGCCGGGTCGGGTCGCCAAGCACGCCGAGCACAACCGGCAGGCTGATCTGGTCTGTATTGGGGTGCGGCAAAGTCATGGCCCGAAACTAAGCACAGTCGGTGGCGATTTCAACGCGTCGATCTTTCGCGGGCATGCACAGTCCGTTTTCGCGATTGGCCCAATGGCTGTCCTGACACAGGGCTGTCAGCAGGCTTCAGCTATTTTCACCTGGCTTCATTGACATCATGTCCTGTTATGTCCAATTGTTCAATAAGTTTTGAACTAAGGACACGCCCTATGGACAAGCGCCTCTTCTGGCTTGCGCTCGGATCGTTCACGATCTCGACCGAAGGCTTCGTCATCTCCAGCCTGCTGCCTGATATCGCCACCGACGCCCGCATTTCCATTCCGCTCGCCGGCACGCTGATCACCGCCTTCGCGCTGGCTTACGCCATCGGCACGCCGATCCTGGCAACGCTGACCGGCGAATGGGACCGGCGCCGCGTCATCTTGTGGACGCTGGCGTTCTTCGTCATCGGCAATGTGGTGGCGGCGCTGAGCTCGTCCTTCGAACTGCTGCTCATTGCCCGCATCATCATGGCGCTGTCGTCAGGCTTGTTTGCCGCGACCGCTCAAGGCACGGCGGTGGCGCTGGTCGATGACCACCACCGGGCGCGGGCCATTGCCGTCGTCGTCGGCGGAACCACGGTGGCGGTTGCGCTCGGTGCACCGCTCGGCGCGCTGGTTGCCACGATAGCCGGCTGGCGCGGGACCTTCTTTGCCATTGCCGGGCTCGGCGCGCTGGTCGGCGCCATCCTGTGGTACCGGCTGCCGCGCGGCATTGTCGGTACCAAGCTGCCGCTCAGGCGGCGGCTGGCTGCGGCGCTGCGCCCCGGCGTCATGCCGATCCTGCTGACCACCGCTCTTGCCCTGATCGGCGCCTTCTCGGTGTTTTCCTATATCGCGCCGCTGGCCATCCAGAGCGGCGGCCTCAGCCCGATTGCGCTGCCCGGCATGCTGCTCGCCTTCGGTGTCGGCGCCGTCATCGGCAACATAGCCGGCGGCCAGGCGGCCGACCGTTTTGGTGCGACGCGCACCGTCGGCTGGTCTCTGGCGCTGAGCGCCGTCATGCTGGTGATGCTCTCGGTCATCCCGACCTTCCTGCCGCAGCATCTCGCCGGGCCGGCATTGATGGCCATGATGGTGCCGTGGGGCATGGTCGGCTGGGCATTTCCGCCGGCGCAGGCCAGCCGCATCATCAAGCTGGCGCCCGACGCCGCCCCGATCGTGCTGTCGCTCAACGCTTCGGCCCTCTATCTCGGCGTGGCGCTGGGTGCTGTGGTCGGCGGCGCCGTGCTGCGCTACGGCGTGCCGGCCGATCTCGGCCTGGTCGCCGCCATCTTCCCGCTGATCGGGCTTGGCGTGGTGCTGGCCGGCCGCTGGGCGGCCCGGCCGGTCGCCATGCCGGCCGAATAGATCTTTGCAAAGGACCGGCGGCCGCTCTTTCAGCTTGAAGGGGCGGCCGCCGGCACGTCGTACTCCAGCGCCGCGACTTCATCCAGCATAGCGCGCAGATCTGCCGCTCGCTGCTGGCCGACCAGCGCCTCGAAGCGCTGCTGGGCAATGGTCCACAATTTCGTCGTCTCCTCGAGCTTGGCCTGGCCTTGCGGCGTCAGCCGCACCCGCTTGACGCGGCGGTCGTCCTTGTCGGCGAAGGTGTCGACATAGCCGTCGCGGATCAGCGGCTTCAGCGTATGGCCGAGCGCCGACAGGTCCATGACCATCGCTTCGGCTATCGTGCCCATCGCCGGCTCGTTGCTGACATGGATCTGGTAGAGCAGGCCGTACTGTGTGCCCTTCAGACCCGAAGGCGAGATTACATCGTCATAAAAGCGGCCGAGCTTGCGCGCGGCGCGCCGCAGCGTGGCGTTGTTGCAAAGGCTGAATCCCGGCAGCGCGGTCTTGCTCATCACGACTCCTTGCCGGCAAAACCGCTGCCGGCCTGTCGCAGAAATAGTTTCTGCCGCCTCCGTTGACAAGATGGTGGTATATGCCTACTTCCCGGAAAGTGGTATATGCCACTAATTGGAGATCAGGGCGGGACAAGGGTTCATCGACCTGTCTCGCCGGGCAGAAAAAAGGAACAGGACAATGAGTGGACAGGACAACAAGGGTACCGCAGTCGTCACCGGCGCATCGGCCGGCATCGGCGCGGTCTATGCCGACCGGCTGGCCGGGCAAGGCTACGATCTGGTGCTGGTAGCGCGGCGCGCCGACCGGCTGGAGGAACTGGCTGAAAAGCTGCGATATGCTTACAAGCGCAAGGTCAGCGTGATATCAGCCGATCTTGCCGACGACAATGATGTGCGCCGCGTCGAGCAGGCGATCGCAGCCGACGACAGCGTCACGCTGCTGGTCAACAATGCCGGCATTGGTGGCCAGGCCGTGGTGGCAACGGCCGACGCCGACGAGGCCGAGCGCATGATCAAGGTCAACGTCATCGCCTTGACCCGCCTGACCCGCGCCGTTCTGCCGGGGCTTCTTGCGCGCAACCGCGGCGCCATCGTCAACATCGCCTCTGTGCTCGCCTATGATACCTCGTTCGGCGGCATCTACAGCGGCACCAAGGCCTATGTCGTCAACTTCACCGAGGCCCTGCACCGCGAAGTCGCCGGCACCAATGTGAAGGTCCAGGCGGTGCTGCCGGGCGCGACCCGCACCGATTTCTGGGAGCTCGCCGGTGGCGATATCGACAATCTGCCGAAGGAGATCATCATGTCCGCCGACGATATGGTCGATGCCGCGCTTGTGGGCCTATCCAGGGGCGAAGCCGTCACCGTGCCGGCACTTGCCGATGCGACCAAGCTCGACGCCTTCCTCGGCGCAAGGCAAGTCTTCTACGGCAGCCTGCACGCCGACAAGCCTGCTGCCCGCTACGCGGTCTGAGGAGAGAGCTGGTTCGCTTCGCGAACCAGGACCCCCACCCCGCTCACTTCGTTCGCGGCCCTCCCCACAAGGGGGAGGGTAAAGTGCGCGCTCCCCTACCTCCCCTTTGTGGGGAGGTCGGACCGCAGGTCCGGGTGGGGGTACTGGCGCCGACCTCTGCGTTTACGCTCCCCGCCACATCGGTATGATCGATGCAGCCAGCACCAGCGCCAGCACGATGTTGAGCGCGCGCCATTGCCATTCGGTCTCGAGCAGCCGTGCCAGCACCATGCCCGCCACGCACCAGATCGACAGCGAGACGGCTGCAGTGAGGCCGAAGGTCGAGCCGAGCAGCAGCGCGAGTTGTCCCGGCCCGTCGGCAAGGGCCGCGAACGAGGCCGCCGCCCCCAGTCCCATCGCCCAGCCCTTCGGGTTCATCCATTGAATGCCGGCGCCGCCGAAGAAGCTGTTGGGTTTTGCCATCGCCACATCGAGATTGGGCGGCCCGGCGCGGCCGATCTTGATTGCCAGCCAGATGAGATAGAGCGAGCCGATGATTTTCATCGCCAGTTGCAGCGAAGGCATGGCCAGCAGCAGACCGGCGAGCCCGGCGGCGGCAGCAGCGGTCACGGTGGCGAGACCGGCGGCGCTGCCGACCAATAGGGGAACGGAACGGCGAAAACCGAACTGTGCACCTGAGGCAGTCGACAGGGTGGTGGCGATGCCGGGCGTGACGGTGGCCACGAAGGCAAACAGGATGAGCGGAAAGATGGGCTGCAACATGAGGCGTCCTTCATCAAAAGCCCAATGGTAGACTTCCGCATACTTCAGTAAATGCAATGTTTGCGATGGTTGGCATTAGCAGATATAATGCCAACCATGATCCGCAACCTCGACACAGCGCTGATCCGCACCTTCGTCACTGTCGCCGACAAGGCCAGCATGACGGCGGCGGCGAACGCGCTGCATCTGACGCAAGGCGCCGTAAGCCAGCAGATCAAGCGGCTGGAAGAAGCGCTCGGCTGCAGCCTGTTCGAGCGCGACCGGCGTGGCTTGCGGCTGACGCGGCCCGGCGAGCGGCTGTTCGGCAAGGGCAAACGGTTGCTTGGCCTCAATGACGAGATCTGGGCCGAGATGGCGGGCACCGAGGTCGCCGGCCAGGTGCGGCTCGGTGTTCCCTATGACCTTGTCGGCACTTTGCTGGCGCCGGTGCTGAAGGCCTATGCCGAGACCTATCCGCAGGTCGAGATTTCACTGCTCTGTGCGGCTTCGCCGGACCTTGCCGCGGCCCTCGCGGCCGGCACCATCGACCTTGCCGTCATCGAGGAACGGGTCGGCCCGTCGGCCGGTGAGTGCCTGGCCATTGACCGGCTGGTCTGGGTGGGGGCCAAGGGCGGCGTCGCCCGCGCCAAGCGGCCGCTGCCGGTGTCGATCGTCGCCGACACCTGCGCCTTCCGCCCGGTGGTGCTGTCGGCGCTGAACGAGCACGGGCTGGAATGGCGCACCGTGTTCGAGAACGGCAACATCGACGCGACGACCGCGACAGTGCGCTCCGACCTTGCCGTCACCGCCTGGCTGGCCTCCACCGTGCCTGCCGATCTTGACATCCTGGCTTTTGATGCCGGGCTGCCGCCGCTGCCGAATTTTTCCATCAATCTGCATTTGCCGAAGTACGGCACGGCGCCGGCAGCGCAGGAGTTCGCGCGGTATATCCGGGGTGGGTTGGCACGGCGGGCTGTGGCGGCTTGACAGAACTTGCATTTCCTCTCCCCCGTCGATCGGGGGAGAGGAAAGGTGCCAAGCCTGTCCCTGTTACTTCCAGTTCTTACGCCGCTCGAGCTCGGCCTCTGACGGCTTCTGCGTAGCGAACGACCCGACCTTGACCTCACCCCCGCGTTCGTAGGTCGCCATGATGACGCCTGTGGTAGTGGCCTGCGACTTGACCAGCTTGAAAGCGGCGGGCATCGCACCACCATCGAACAGCCGCTTGCCCTTGCCCAGCAGCAGCGGGAAGATCATCAACCGGATCTCGTCGATCAGCCCGTTGGCGAGCAAAGTCTGGATCAGCTCGCTCGAACCCTGGATGAGCAGGTCAGGCCCATCTTCCTTCTTGAGGCGGCGCAACGCCGCGACGATATCTTCTCCAAGCCATTGCGTATTTTCCCAGGTGAGCGAATCCGGCCGATGCGTCGCCACATATTTAGTCGCAGGGTTGAAGGCATCTCCGATGGCATCTTTCTGGTACGGCCAGTAAGCGGCGAAGATGTCGTAGGTTCTGCGGCCGAGCAGCAGGGCGAAGGGCTTAGAGAACAATTCCTCCATGGCCACGCCCGCCACCTCGTCGAAGTAGTGGAACGTCCAGCCGCCGAACTCGAAGCCGCGAACCGGGTCTTCTTCCGGGCCGCCCGGCGCCTGCATGACGCCGTCGAGGCTGACGAAGGTAGCGGCGATGATCTTTCGCATTGGATTTTCCTTTTCCAGGATCCGCGCCGTCAGGGCCGGATTTCGATCTAAGGACGGACAGGCCGGCGGCCGCCCGACAGGCGTTGGCAAAAAAACGCTGCGGCCGACAAGAGTACCTACCGCCGTCGCCCGCCGCCAAGCGCCTGCGACGAAAACCAGACATCGCCGATGATGGCGGTGGCGGTCCGGTCCGGCGCCCTGTCTGATGTCAGCCAGATCGAACGGCTGCGCGCGGCCTTCTGGAGGTCGGGGATTTTGGCCGCCGAACCGGCGACCGAGGCGCCGACGCAGGGGATGAACCACGAGCGCATGAAGGGGTCGCAGGCAAAACCTTGTTTGGTGCGGGTCACCATTACGGCCAGGCCGACGCCCTGGGACGGGCGCCAGGGAAAGATCATGCGGCCGCCCGCTTTCAGCGCCCTCAGCCAGGCAGCCGGCGGTGCGACGACACCGGCATTGACATAGATGATGTCGGACGGCGGCAGATCGCCGGTGACGGCATCGCCGTGGACGACGCTTACATTGCCGTAGGTTTCGAGATTCTTTGTTGCTCTGGCAGCAAGATCGGCCTCCATTTCGAAGGCGGTCACCGGGCCGGGCGCAACCAGCCGGGCCAGCAAGGCGGTGTAGTAGCCGGTGCCGGCGCCGATATGGGTGACGGCCTCGTCCGGCCTGGGAGCGATCCTGCCTATCCACATGGCGTGCAGGGAGGGTTCGCCATTGTTGATGCCCTTGTCGGCATCGAGCGCCACCAGCACGTCCTGATAGATGTGAACAGGATCGGCGCTCGGCGTCATGATCTTGCCGTTGCCGGTGGTGAGCGCCCTGCCGGCGACGACCGCCCAGGGTCCGGGACCGAGAAAGGCCTCGCGCGGCACGGTGGCAAACGCCTCTTCGAGGCGCGGGTCGGCCGAGCCGGCATTGGCCGCCATCAGTTGCGCGTAAAATTTCCTGGCGTCTTCGACACTTGTCATGATGGCGATCAAGATAGCGCAAGCGGCCGGTTTGTCGCGGTCGGGAATGAAACTCAGCCGACGCCGAAGACGGTGTCGTAGAGCAGCTTGAAGTTGAGCACCAGGATGACCGCCGCGACGACCCAGGCGAGGACCGCCACGCCGCGGGGAATGGCAAGGTTGCCCATCTTCTTCTTGTCGGAGACGAACTGCACCAGCGGGATGACTGCGAAGGGCAGCTGCATCGACAGTACCACCTGGCTGAAGACCAGCAACTGGCCGGTGCCCTTTTCGCCATAGAGCGCGGTGACGACCACCACCGGGACGATGGCGATGCCGCGCGTCAGCAGCCGGCGCGCCCATTGCGGAATGCGCAGGCGCAAAAAGCCTTCCATGACGATCTGGCCGGCAAGCGTTGCCGTAACCGTCGAGTTGAGGCCGGAGGCCAGCAGCGCCACCGCAAACAGGATGGAGGCGATGCCGAGGCCGAGCAGTGGCGACAAGAGCTCGAAGGCTTGGCCGATCTCGGCGACATCCTGATGGCCGGTGCCATGGAAGGCCACCGCCGAGACGATCAGGATCGAGGCGTTGACGAACAGCGCCAAGACGAGCGCGATGGTCGAGTCCGTCGTCGCCCATTTAATGGCGTCGCGCTTGCCTTTTTCGGTCCGTTCATAGGCGCGTGTCTGTACGATCGAGGAGTGCAGGTAGAGATTGTGCGGCATCACCGTGGCGCCGATGATGCCGATGGCGATGTAGAGCATCGCCGGATTGGTGACGATCTCCGTCGACGGCACGAACATCGAATGCAGGATCGAGCCGACCGGAGGGGCAGCGGCAAAGATCTGGATGGCGAAACAGCCGAAGATGATGATCAAAAGCGCGATGACGAAGGCTTCGAGATAGCGGAAACCCTTGTTCATCAAGAGCAGCACGATGAAGGCGTCGAGCGCCGTCAGCAACGCGCCGCCGATCAGCGGAATGCCGAACAGAAGCTGCAGCGCGATCGCCGTGCCGATCACCTCGGCGAGGTCGCAGGCAATGATGGCGAGTTCGCAGGCGATCCACAGCACGAAACTGACGGGACGCGGATAATAGGCGCGGCAGGCCTGGGCGAGGTCGCGGCCGGTGGCGATGCCAAGCCGGGCGGCAAGCGCCTGCAGCAGGATCGCCATCAGGTTGGACAGCATGATGATGAACAATAGCGTGTAGCCGAACTGGGCGCCGCCGGCGAGGTCGGTGGCCCAGTTGCCCGGATCCATATAGCCGACCGAGACCATGTAGCCCGGTCCCATGAAGGCGAACAGGCGACGGAACCAGACGCCGGACTGCGGCACCGCGATCGTGGAGTTCACCTCGCGCAGGCTGGGAGGATTGTCCTCCGGCCTGTCAAATCGCCAGGATGATCCCAAGGTAGCGTCAGCTTCGGACATGGAGGGCTTTCCACTGGGTGGATCGGTTGACGTCATCCTATCTATGCCAGGGCTCAACATTATGCAATAGGCTATATTTCATTGTATGTGCTTCCTGTTGCGCCGACCGGCAGGCCGGCCGGGGATCGCAAACGCCGGTTGCGCCTACCATGGAATGGAAATAAACGGCTGGAACAGTTAAGCCCGTGCTATGAATGGCAAAGGGCGATTGCTTTGCCCAAAGCCGATTCTTGTCAAAAGATAGGAAGGAGCGCGTGTTGGCGCTGAAGCACAGACCGGTTGGACGCGAGGAGCCGCTGCCTGACGCCGAGATTCATTCGAAAGGGTTCCGGCAGCAGCGCGAAGCGCGCCGCGGCGCGCTGGTCGAGGATTATGTCGAGCTGATCGCCGACCTGATCGAGGACGGCAATGAGGCGCGTCAGGTCGATATTGCTGCGCGGCTCGGTGTCGCCCAGCCGACGGTGGCCAAGATGCTGACCAGGCTGTGCGCCGACGGGCTCGTTTCCAGAAAACCCTATCGCGGTGTGTTCCTGACCGACGCCGGGCGCAAGGTGGCGGAAGAGAGCCGCATCCGCCACCAGACGGTAGAAGCGTTTTTGCGTTCGCTCGGTGTCAGCGCCGAGACGGCGCGCATCGATGCCGAGGGCATCGAGCATCATGTCAGCGCCGAGACGCTGGAAGCCTTTCGCAAGGCGATGATCGCGCCGCGCTGAGGGGTGCCGGGGCCGCACCACTGGAACCTCCGCACGTCAGGCTCGTTGCTCCTGACGTTGCGCGTGATTGTCGCGCGCCAAGGAGGAAAACATGGGCGTCGAACAGGCACCGACCGCGAAGGGCAAGCAGGCGGCCGAGGGTTTGAGGCAGGCAGCGGCAAAGGACGAACGCAAGACCGAGGTCGAAACCGGCCATGCGCTGAAAAAGGGCGCCGCGCGTTTCGAGGAACGCTCCAAAAGCTCGGACGGCAAAAGCGCCGGCACCAAGCAGAAGATCTGAGTTCTGTTCGCAAGCGGCAACCTGCCGCTCATTCCTCGGTGTCCTGCACCCAACTGCGCGGATGGCCGTCGACGCGGAACTGGAATATGAAATAGGGCGGAATGCAGGAGCCCTTGCCAGGCTTGGCTGCGGCCAGATCGTCGTAGCCGGCGGTGCAGATATAGTCCTCGCGGCAGGGATGCGCCTTGTCGCAGGCGCGCAGGCCGGCGGTCTTGGTGAATTCCTTGGTGCAGAATTTGTGGTCCTTGCCCGACGCGATGCAGTCGTTGAAACCGGTCTTGGCGAGGCGGCCGCAAGTCGCCTCGTCGGGAAGCTTGTCGCAGCTTGCCTTGCGCAGCATGCCCCCGGGAAAGCCACCGGTCTTCTGCTCGGGGTTGTCGTAGCGTTGGCGCGCCGCGCCATAGCCGGCGAGCTTGATTACCGGTTTCTTGTCGCGCGCCGGATCGATGGCGCAGGCTTTTGCGGTGGCCGGCGACAGGCGGCAATATTTGTCGCTGCCCCAGCTCGACATCTTAATCTCGCCGAACTCGACGGGGTCGCCGACTGCGGTGGCCGCCTCGCTGACGCAGGTGCCGAAGCCCGGATGGATGTCGCTTTCATGGACGCCGGCGCAGCGCAGGCTTTCGCCGCAGCTCCAGTCCTTGAAGCTGGCATCCTTGCCGCTGTAGCAGATCGAGCCCCAGCCATTGTAGAGATCGGTGCCTTTCAGCGCTTCGGCGAGTTTGGCGTCCGGACGGGCGGCGAAGCCGCGTGAGAAATCCGGATGGCCGCCGGCGGCGAAGTCCTCGACGATGGCGCGGCGGCGCGGCAGGTCGGCGAAGAACACCGCCGAGCCGGGGACGAAGACGGCGTTGCGGCGCGGCTCGCTGGCCGGATCGGCGCCGGTGTAATGGAAGCCGGCAATGCCGTGCGTCTGGTGGCAGCCGGTGCAGGTCATTTCGTTGAGACGCAGATTGAAGCCGGCCACCGATTTCACGCTGCGCAGCTCGTTGCCCTTGGCGACATAGTCCTGCAGTGCCTTGTCGATGTCGGCATCGTCGAGCAGCCCATAGGCGATATTGTTTTGCGACCTGGCCATGCCGCCGGGTGCGACCGAGACGGCGCTGGTCGCCAGGAACTTGTCGTCGATGACCAGCCGGCCGCGATCGAGGTCGTAGAGGTTGCGGTCGGTGAGCAGCCATTTGGCGAAGGCCGGCCGGTCGGCCAGAACCACTTTCCGGTCGATCTGGTTCTCCATCTTCGATTCCTGGAAGGTGGACGTCGTTGGGTCCCATTTGAAAATCTTGAGGAGATATTCGGCGTGGCCACCGAAGTCGCGGCGGCTCGAGGCCGACAGCCGGAGAACCTGCATGTTCAGCTCAAGCCGCATGATCTGCGACGAATTCAGCATGGCGTTGGAGAGCGGCCCTTCGTCGGAGCGCAGCCAGGCTGCCAGTTGCTCGGGCGCAAGGTTCTTCTGGCCGGCGGCGAGCCAGCGCTTGGCGATTTCGGCACAGGAAACGGCGGTGGCGCTTGGACGGTCTCTCGAAGCGCGGGGGCGAGCCTCGCCGGGCCTGGCGTTGAAGACCAGACCCATGGTCAGCGGCAGCCGCGACGAGATGCGTTGCGCTGTCTTTCCCTTCGTGGGCTTCTCCGCCACCGAATAGTGGAAGCGGTAGATCAGCCTGATCTCGCCGCATTCGGTGTGGCCGAGATAGCCGCGGTCCATGCGGTTGACGACGCCGGTCAGGTCGAGCGTCGAGCCGTCATCGTCGATGTATTTCGGGTTGAATTTCTGGCTGGTGTCCTTCGACTTGGCCATGGCCGCGACGTAAGGATCGGGGCTATTGGCAGGCTCGTCGGCGATCTCCTGCTTGACGGCGTTGCGCACAGGGGTCAGCGCGCGCACCGAAAACAGGCCCCGATTGTCGACCTCGCGCGTGAGACCCAGCGCCGGGCCGAGCAGGCGGCTGATCGAGAGGCCGCCACGCTCAAGCGCCTGCAATGTCTCGGGATCGGTTACGGCGACGCTGGAATCGAGCGTCACGGCGCGCGCCGGCGACGGGCCGAGGCATAGCACCACCGCCAGCAGCAGAAATCGACCGATCGTCCGCAAGTCCCCGACACCCCCGTTCGAACCGGATGCTACAGCGCGCATGCCGCCTCGACCAGAGTGCGAACACGATGCCGCCGCCACGAAAAATACTGTGACTTGGCGCAACCATTGCGATAATTGTCTGTTGGGTCGGACTGGGCCACGACAATCGGCCAGGCCAGCCGAAAATTTGCATACGGGGAGTTGCCATGCTCTGGAAGGGCCGCCGTCAGAGTGACAATGTCGAGGACGAGCGCAGCGACAGCGGCGGCGGTGGTGGTTTCGGCGGCGGCAGCCCTGGCCAGTTCCGCATCCCGATCGGCGGCCGCACCGGCGGCGGCGGCAGCATCCTGCTCGTTGTCTTCGTGGTGCTGGCCGGATGGTATTTCGGCTTCGATCCGTCGCAGATCCTGGGCACCGGCGAGGGCGGCGGCGTGCTGCCGGGTGGTGGTGGCCAGATTACCGACAACAGCGGCGGCCAGGACGACGGCGCCGGCACGCCTGCTTCCGACGAGATGAAGCAGTTCGTGGCGACCGTGCTGGCCGAGACCGAAGAGACCTGGACCGGCATCTTCCAGTCGCAGGGCCTGAAATACGAGGACCCGAAGCTTGTGCTGTTCAGCGGCCAGATCCGCTCGGCCTGCGGCTCCGCCTCGACGGCAGCCGGACCGTTCTATTGTCCCGGCGACCACAAGGTCTACCTCGACACCACCTTCTTCCAGCAGCTCGACCAGCAGTTCGGCGCCTCGGGGGATTTCGCCCAGGCATATGTGATCGCCCATGAAGTCGGTCACCATGTGCAGAACCTCACCGGCATCCTGCCCAAGTTCAACCAGATGCGGCAGTCGATGGGTGAGGCGGAAGCCAACCAGATGTCGGTGCGCATCGAGCTGCAGGCCGACTGCTTCGCCGGCGTTTGGGCGCATTTCACCGCGCAGAAGGGCATTCTGGAACAGGGCGACATCGAAGAGGCGCTCAACGCCGCCAAGCAGATCGGCGACGATACGCTGCAGAAGAAGATGCAGGGCTATGTCGTTCCGGAAAGCTTCAACCACGGGACGTCGCAGCAAAGGCAGACCTGGCTGGCGCGCGGCTACAAGAGCGGCAAGCTGTCGGATTGCAACACGCTGACCGGTCCGGTTTGAGGCGCTCGCAAGTTCCAGCCGACCGCGGTTCAAAGCGCATCCGTCGGCGGGCCGATTCACCACCGGCAACAGATGTCAGGAGGAGAACGCCTGAGGCGTTCTCCTATTGTTCCAAAGTGGCGCCTCGCCTATAACGGGCGCCCGCCCAAGGGCGGTCTCAGGGAGCAGACGCCATCATGATCGACCCCAAAACCGCCAGGCGGGGCCTTGCGCTCGTCTTCACCACGCTGCTGCTCGACATTATCGGCTTCGGCATGATCATGCCGGTGTTGCCGGCCTTTCTCAGGGAGCTTTCCGGCGTCGGCATCAGCGAAGCGGCGATCGAAGGCGGCTGGCTGTTCTTCGTCTATGCGGCGATGCAGTTCTTCTTCGCGCCAATCATGGGTGGATTGAGCGACCGCTTCGGGCGGCGGCCGATCCTGCTTGCCTCGGTGCTTACATTCTCGATCGACAATCTGATCTGCGCCATCGCCTGGTCCTATCCGATGCTGTTCATCGGCCGCGTGCTGGCCGGCATTTCGGGCGCCAGCTATTCGACGACGTCGGCCTTCATTGCCGACATCTCGAACGACGACAACCGGGCGAAGAATTTCGGTCTGCTCGGCATCGCCTTCGGCGTCGGCTTCGTCATTGGGCCGGTGCTGGGCGGGCTGCTCGGCACGTTCGGGCCGCGAGTGCCGTTTTACTTTGCCGCCGGGCTTGCCTTCGTGAACTTCCTCATCGCCATGTTCTTCCTGCCTGAAACGCTCGATGAAAAGCACCGCCGCCGCTTCGAGTGGAAACGCGCCAACCCGGTCGGCACGCTGCTGCAGATGCGCCAATATCAGGGCATCGGCTGGATCGGGCTCGCCTTCTTCCTGATGACGCTCGGCCACATGATGTATCCTGCGGTGTGGTCGTTCGTGTCCAATTATCGTTATGGCTGGAGCGAGCAGCAGATCGGCTTCTCGCTCGGCGCCTTCGGCCTGTGTGGGGCGATCGTCATGGCGACGGTGCTGCCGCGCGTGATCCCCAAACTTGGCGAATGGAGGACGGCGGTCATCGGCCTGACATTTACTGCGGCCAGCGCCTTCGGCTACGCCTTCGCCTCGCAAGGCTGGATGATCTATGCGGTGATCGTCGTCGGCTGCCTGGAAGCACTGGCCGATCCGCCGCTGAGAAGCCTTGCCGCCGCCAAGGTGCCGCCGTCGGCGCAAGGCGAATTGCAGGGCGCGATGACGTCGATCTTCTCGATCACCTCGATCATCACGCCGCTGCTCTACACCGCGATCTTTTCCTGGTTCACCGGACCGAATGCGCCCGTGGTGTTCGGCGGCGCGCCCTATCTGGTTGGCGCGTGCTTCCTGACGCTTGCCGTCATTGTCTTTGTGACGAAAGTTGCGAGGCCGACGGCGGTGAGAAGTGTTGCCACCGGCGCTGCGGAAGATGGAGCCCAGATATGAGCCATGACAGCCGCATAGAGCTGACCAAGGACGGAGTGTCGCTGTCGCGGCTGGTGTTCGGCGCCTGGCGCCTGCTCGACAACGCCGCGCGCCCGGACGCCGACCAGATCGCGCGGCTGATCGGCACTGCGGTCGATCTCGGCCTTACCAGCTTCGACCATGCCGATATTTACGGGCATTACCAGGTGGAAGCTGCCTTTGGCGCCGGCTTGTCGCGCTGGAAGGGCAAGCGCGACAGCATCGAGCTGATCTCGAAATGCGACATCATTCTGGCATCGGCCAACCGGCCTCAGAACCGGCTGAAGCATTACGACACCAGTGCGGCCCACATTGCCGCCTCGGTCGACCGTTCGCTCGCCAATCTCGGCACCGACTATCTCGACCTGTTGCTGCTGCACCGGCCGGATCCGCTGATGGATGCCGACGAGACGGCGGCGGCCCTTGCCGGGCTGGTCAAGTCGGGCAAGGTGAGAGCGGTCGGGGTCTCCAATTTCACGCCGTCGCAGTTCGACCTTCTGGCTTCGCGGCTGCCGTTTGCCTTGGCCACCAACCAGATCGAGATGTCGGTGCTGAAGACCAATGCGCTGATGGATGGCAGCCTCGATCATGCGCAACGCCTCGGCTATGCGCCGATGATCTGGTCGCCGCTCGGCGGCGGCTTGCTGTTCACCGGCAAGGAAGGGCGCGAGGCGCGGGTCAGGGCGGCAATCGCGGCGGTGGCTGCCGAGATCGGCGCCGGCGATCTCGCCGCCGTCGCCATCGCCTGGCTGCTGCGTCATCCGGCGCGGCTGGCGCCGGTGCTCGGCACGATGAAGCCCGAGCGGCTGGCCGCCATGGTCAAGGCGCTGGAGATCGACCTCGACCGCCAGCAATGGTTCGCCATACTGGAGGCCAGCGAAGGCCGGCCGGTGGCATAAGGTTACCCAGGCGCGAACTTCGAACCCGCCATAGGTGTGTGCTTCGTCCGTTAATGCGGCGCGCAAGCGAAGCGATGAGGGGGGGCTTGGGCTCAGGGGATGCCGTCGGCGCTCTCGAAGCCTTCGTCGCTTCGCGCCGTCACAAACAGACCGGTTGACCGGTTTATTCCATTGACCCAAGACAAGGGCAATCGCGCCGCGTTTGTAACTCCGGCTATTCGGAGCATCACGATCTGGGCAACGGCTAGGCGAAGACCTGTAAAATCAAACCCGTTCGGCCAGCAGTTCCTCGCCGCGCTTTTCGCGGATCAGATTGACGAAACGGCGGAACAGATAGTGCGAGTCCTGCGGACCGGGCGAGGCCTCGGGGTGATGCTGGACCGAGAACACCGGACGGCCCGTGAGCGCAATACCGCAGTTGGAGCCATCGAACAGCGAGACATGGGTTTCCTCGACGCCCTCGGGCAACGAGTCGGCATCGACGGCAAAGCCGTGGTTCATCGAGACGATCTCGACCTTGCCGGTGGTATGATCCTTGACCGGGTGGTTGGCGCCGTGATGGCCCTGGTGCATCTTGGCGGTCTTGCCGCCGAGCGCCAGGGCCAGCATCTGGTGGCCGAGGCAGATGCCGAATACCGGGATGTCGGTCTTCAGCAGGTCCTGGATGACCGGCACGGCGTAGTCGCCGGTGGCTTCCGGGTCGCCGGGCCCGTTGGAGAGGAAGATGCCGTCGGGCTGCATGGCCAGGATCTCTTCCGAGCCGGTGCCGGCCGGAACCACGGTGACCTTGGCGCCGAGGCCGGAAAGCAGGCGAAGGATGTTACGCTTGACGCCGTAGTCGATGGCGACGACGTGCATCGACGGCTCGGCCTGTTCGCCAAAGCCTTCGTTCCACACCCAGGGCGTTTCACGCCAGACCGAGGACTGGCCCGAGGTGACTTCCTTGGCGAGGTCAAGCCCGATCAGGCCCGACCAGGCGGCGGCGCGCCGCTTCAAATCGTCGATGTCGAAGATGCCGTCGGGCGCGTGCGCAATGACGGCGTTGGGCATGCCCTTTTCGCGGATCAGCGCGGTCAGCGCGCGGGTGTCGATGCCCGACAGCGCGACGATGCCGCGCTTCTTCAGCCACTGGTCCAGCCCGGTGCCGGCGCGGTAGTTGGACGGGTTGGTGACATCGGCCTTGAACACCGCGCCGACGGCGCCGGCACGGGCGACCGGGTTCAAGTCCTCGATGTCCTCGTCATTGGTGCCGATGTTGCCGATATGCGGGAAGGTGAAGGTGACGATCTGGCCGGCATAGGACGGGTCGGTGAGAATTTCCTGGTAGCCGGTGAGCGCGGTGTTGAAGCAGACTTCGGCAACGGCGGAACCGGTGGCGCCGAGGCCGCGACCCTCGATGACGGTTCCGTCGGCCAGCACCAGGACGGCGGTCGGCTTTTCGGTTGCCCAAGGCGGGGTCAGTTCGGGGGTCATCTCGGCCATGGCGACGCTCCTGTCACGCTGCGCGCTTCGATGGCGGGCCATCTGCGCAGCAAACGGCGCGGCCGATCTCTTGAGCCTGCGCGCATCAATTCTTTGTCTTATGCAAGGCCGAGTACATAGGGGAAGGCGCCAGAGCGGTCAATGATGCCGTGCCAAAACGGCGAGCATTTGTTTCAGCGAATGATATCAGGGCTTTGGCGCGTTTGCTTTGCGGATGGGCCGCGGTTATTGTCCGCGCCGTTCTAAGGAGAAGGCATCATGCGCGCAAAAATCGCCGAATCCCTGAAAAGCGCGATGAAGGCGCAGGACAAGCACCGCCTGCCGACGCTCAGGCTGATCCAGGCCGCCATTCACGACCGCGACATCGCCAATCGCGGCTCGGCCAAGGACCCCGCCAGCGACGAGGAGATCCTGCAGATCCTGGCCAAGATGGTGAAGCAGCGCGAGGAATCGGCCAAGGCGTTCGAGGACGGCAAGCGCCCGGATCTGGCCACGCAGGAGCGTGGCGAGATGGAGATCATCCGCGGCTTCCTGCCGACGCAGCTGGATGACGCCGCCGTAACAGCTGCGGCGCGCGAAGCGATCACTGCTACCGGTGCGACCAGCCAGAAGGACATGGGCAAGGTGATCGCTGTGCTGAAGCAGAAATATGCCGGCCAGATGGATTTCGGCAAGGCCAGCGGCATCGTCAAAGGCCTGCTGCAGTAGGAGCCGACACCACTTCAATGGCGAAGGAGAGCAGGGGCATTACCTCTGGGCAAGAAACGGTCCGCACCGGCTTAAGCGAGCCAAGCCTTGACCTGCCGGAGAGACCCACCATGATCGAAATCGTCAAACCCACGCTCGAACATCTGCCCTCCTACAAGGCGGCGCTCGAGCGCGGCTGGTCGCCGGACAATGTCCGGCTGATGGAAGCGACGCGCGAGCAACTTGCGGCGATCGACGAGGATCCCGCGGCGTTCCTTGCCAGCCTCGACGATCCCGAGGCCAAAGGAGGCCCGATTACCTTGCCGGACGGCACGACCGTGCCGCGGCTGCCGGGCTTCCGGCGCTGGATCTGGGACGGCGAGGCCGCCGGCTCGATCGGCTTTCGCTGGCAGCCGGGTACGGCCGCACTGCCGTCGCATGTGCTCGGCCATATCGGCTATGCCGTGGTGCCGTGGAAGCGCGGACGAGGCTATGCGAACGAGGCGCTGCGGCTGATGCTGGACGAGGCGAGGGCTGTTGGTTTGCCATATGTCGAGCTCACCACCGACCTCGACAATCCGGCCTCGCAGAAGGTGGTGCTGGCCAATGGCGGCCGTGTGGTCGGTCCGTTCATCAAGGACGCCGCGTATGGCGGCGCCGAGAGTTTGTTGTTCCGGATCGATTTGTAGTCCGACGCTATTCGGCCGCTGCCGGCAGCGGCGGCGCTGCCCGGCTGCGCCCCTCCCAGATGTAGGAGGCAAGTGCCACCAACACCGCCACCAGCATGGCGGCAGCGCCCACAACCGGCAGGCTGCGAAAGCCGTAGCCGGCATTGAGCATGGCAGCGCCCAGGGACGCGGCGAGCGCGATGCCGACATTGAAGCCGGAGGGGATGAGCGAGGAGGCGAGGTTGGAGGCGTCCGCCGTCCAGGCCAGGATGCGGGTCTGGATCGGCGTGCCTATGGCGAAGTTGAGGCCACCCCAGATAACGATGGCGATGACCATCGGCACGGGGTAGGGGCTGACGGCATAGATCACGCCCAACATCACCGCCTGCAGCGCAAGCATGGTGATCAGCGACGGCATCAGCTTCCAATCGGAAAGCTTGCCGCCGAGAAAGACGCCGACCGTGGCGCCGACGCCGTTGAGCAGCAGCACCCAGGGGATCAGGCCCTTGTCGAGATGGGTCACCTCAAGCAGGGTCGGGGTGATGTAGGTGAACAGGCCGAACTGGCCGATCATCAACATCAGCATCAGGATCAGCGAGGTCCAGACTTGCTGGCGCGCCAGCACGCGAACCTCGCTGCCAAGACTGGCGGATGGCCTTGATGCGCCTGTCGTGCGCGGCAAAAGCGCAGCCATGGCGGCAAACGCCACCACGCCCAGCGCGCACATCACCCAGAAGGTGGCGCGCCAGCCCCAGAGATTGCCGATTGCGGTGCCGGCCGGCACGCCGATGACATTGGATACGGTGAGGCCGGAGAGGATCACAGCCACGGCCATGCCGCGCTTGTCCTCGGGCACGAGGCCGACAGCCACCACCATGGCGACGCCGAAATAGGCGCCGTGTGCGACGGCGACCGCAATGCGCAAGAGCAGCATCGAGGCAAAATCGGGCGCCAGCGCGCAAGCGGCCTGGCCGATGGTGAAGGCGACGGTCAGGCAAAGCAGCAGCGTCTTGCGGGGAATGCCCTTGGTGGCGAGCGCCAGCAATGGCCCGCCAACCGCGATGCCGCCGGCATAGCCTGAGACGAGATAGCCGGAGGTCGGGATCGAAACGCCAAGGCCGTCGGCCACTTGCGGCAGCACGCCGGCAATGACGAATTCGGTGGTGCCGAAAGCGAAGGCGGCGATGAACAGGGCAATGAGCGGAAGCATGGCGCGGAAGCGATCCTTGAACGAGTTGGCCTCAAATCATGGATGGCGCTTGCCGGCAATGCAGAAATTTTTGCGGCCGGTTTAGGTTTTCTTGATCAGCTCGCCTTCAACCTGGAGCCGCCGAGCAGGCCGCGCTCTTCCAGCACCGGGTAGGCCATCGACGCCAGCAGCGAGTTGATCTGCTTCAGGTCGCGGATGGTGTCGAGGTGGATGGAGCTGGTCTCGACGCTCTTGGCGGTGCCGTCGCGCAGGCGCACGAAATGGCTGGCGCTGGTTTCCTTTTCGCGGTCGCGCAGCCGGTCCTTTTCCAGCACCAGCTGGCGGGCAGTCTCAGGGTCGCGCGACACCAGCACGTTGAAGGCAAGCCTGGCATTGGCCAGCACCGAGGTGTGAAAGGCGAGCAGCTCGCTCCAGCCCTCGGGCGTGAACTCCAGCCCGCGCTCGAACTTCTTCTTCACATGCACCAGCATGTTGCGCACGATGATGTCGCCGACCTGCTCAAGCTTGACGCAGGCGCCTATCAGCTCCTGGCAGCGCAGCGCCTCGTCCTCTGTGAGCGAGTTCCTGGTCAATTTGGCCAGATAGAGCTTGATCGCCGCGTGCTTCCTGTCGACGCGGTCGTCAAGGGCGGCCAGCGCCTTGATCTTGTCGCCGTCGGCGCTTTCATACAGCTCGATGATACGCTTGAGCATGATCTCGACCGTCTCGCAGACGCGGACCACCTCGCGGGTGGCGTTGGCCAGCGCCTGGCTCGGAACGTCGAGCGCGCCGTCGTTGAGGGCGGAGAGTTCGACCACATCGAGCTCTGTAGCCGGCGCCGGCTTGGTGCCCATTGCGACGATCTTCTCGGAAGCACGATAGATCAGGCTGGCAAGCGGCAGGCCGGCGAGCAGGATCAGCACATTGAACAGTATGTGGGCGTTGACGATCTGGTCGGGCACGGTGGCGCCGAGGAAGGCGACCGGTGGCTTCAGCGTCATGAACAGGATCAGCATCACCAGCGAGCCCATGCCGCGCATCAACAGATTGCCGATCGGCACGACGCGCACGCCAGGTTCGGCACTTCGGGTGAGCAGCGGCGCGATGATCGACGAGCCGAGATTGACGCCGAGCACCAGCACGATGCCGAGTTCGGGCGGGATGAAGCCGCGCCCGGCCAGCGTGACCATCAAAAGCACGGCGGCGATTGAGGAGTGGAAGAGCCAGGTAACGAGCGCGGCGAGCAGATAGGCGGTGACGTAGTCGCTGGAGAAATATTCGATGATGAGCGGCATCAGCGTGCTCTGGCGCAGCGGCTCCGAGGCCTGGCCGATCATCTCCAGCGACAGTACCAAAAGGCCGATGCCGACCAGGATGCGGCCGAACTGGCGCCAGTCGCGCCGCTCGGTGGCCATGAACATGACCGTGCCGGCGACGAGGCAGATCGGCACCAGCAGCGTCAGATCGAAGGTCAAGAGCTTGACCACCAGCGCCGAGCCGATCTCGGCGCCGCGCACAGCCAATTGGCCCGACATGCCCGAGACGATGCCGGCGCCGGCGAAGGAGCCGACGAGAAGCGTGACGGCGGTCGAGCTCTGCAGCGCGATGGACAGGCCGCAGCCGGCCAGCACCGCCATGATCGGATTGCGCATGGTGGAGCGCAGCCGGTGACGCAGCACGTCGCCATAGGCGCGCTCGACGCCTGTCTTGACCATGCGGGTGGCAAACAGCATCAGCGCCACCGAGCCCGCCAGATGCAGCAGAACGACGGAGCCGCTCATTTCGAAACCCGCACGCAGACAGCTACCGCGACGCGGAGGGCGCGCAGTGCAGGGATGAAAACGGGGCTGCGAATCATGGTCATGACAGTCTTGAACAATATCCGGAATATTTTAGCCGGGTAATAAAATCTTGTCGATTTCAAGAGCCGTCGCGGCGCGACAGGGCGTGTCGGAAAATGGACGGATGCGCAAATGGTTGCATGGCGGATCCCTGGTGATGGCAGCGGATCGTCCCGGTTTGCCGGACTCCCGGCAATCGCCTTTGCGATGATGTTCAAATATCCAGGATAAGCGCCGGATTTCATTGCGTAAATGTAATGCTAGTGTTCAGTTTCGGTTCATCCTTCGGGCGCTATTCCCTAGGCATCGACAACCAAGGAGCCCCGCTATGAAACGTGTTGTTCTTTCCGCCCTCGCTTTCTCGATGCTGGCCGCCACTTCGCTTACCGGCCAGGCCGCACCGGTGAACGCACCGGTCGCACCGCAGTCGAATTACACGCGGGTCGACTGGCAGAGGCCCGGCAAGCATGTCGATGTCAGGAAGCGCGTCGTGAAGAAGACGGTGGTCGTCAAGCGCAGCCATTGGCGCAATGGCCAGAAATATTCCAGCTGGAAGCGGCACCAGCCGATCCGCGATTATGGCCGCTACGGCCTGCATCGCCCCGGCCGCGGCCAGGAATGGATCCGCGTCGGCAACGACTATGTGCTGGTCAGCGTCCTGTCCGGCATCATCTTCGGCGCCATTGCCGCGCATTAAGCCCGGCCTCGCCGGCGCAATGCAGAGACTTGAAAGGAGGCGGCCCGAAAAGGGCCGCCTTTCTTTTGGCTGTAGAACCGGGCTTTTTGGCTGTGGAAACCGGGTATGGTCCGCAATAAGGGTCGTCGGATTCCGCGAGCATGATTATATGAGGGACAAACGAGTTCCCCAATGCGCTTTCCGCCCGCCTTTCTCGATGAGATACGCGACCGTGTGCCGATTTCATCGGTCATCGGCCAGCGCGTCGCATGGGACAGGAAGAAGACCAACGCCTCGCGCGGCGACTATTGGGCCTGTTGTCCGTTCCATGGCGAAAAGAGCCCCTCCTTCCACTGCGAGGACAAGAAGGGCCGCTATCACTGTTTCGGCTGTTCGGTGTCGGGCGATCATTTCAAGTTCCTGACCGAGCTCGACGGATTAAGCTTTCCCGAAGCGGTCGAGAAGATCGCCGACATGGCCGGCGTGCCGATGCCGGTGCGCGACGAGCGGGAAGAACAGCGTGAGAAGGAACGCGCCAGTCTGACCGACGTCATGGAGATGGCGACTGCCTTCTTCCAGGAGCGGCTGCAAGGACCGGAGGGTGCAAAAGCCCGCGCCTATCTCAGGGATCGCGGGCTGACGCCGGCGACGCAGCAATCGTTCCGGCTGGGCTTTGCGCCCGACAGCCGCAATGCGCTGAAGGAACATCTTGCCGCCAAGGGTGTGCCCAAGGCCGACATCGAGGCCTGCGGGCTGGTGCGTCATGGCGACGACATCCCGGTCTCCTATGACTGGTTCCGCGATCGCATCATGTTCCCGATCCCGGATTCGCGCGGCAAGATCATCGCCTTTGGCGGCCGCGCACTGGCGCCCGATGCGCTGGCCAAATACATGAATTCGCCCGACACGGAGCTCTTCCACAAGGGCAACGTGCTCTACAATTTCGCCCGCGCCCGCAAAGCGCTGGCGAAAGGCGGCACGGTGATTGCCGTCGAAGGTTATATGGACGTGATTGCGCTGGCGCAGGCCGGCTTCGAGAATGCCGTGGCGCCGCTCGGCACCGCGCTCACCGAAAACCAGCTCGAACTTCTGTGGCGCATGGCGCCTGAGCCGATGCTGTGCTTCGACGGCGACCAGGCCGGGCTGAAGGCGGCGTGGCGGGCCGCGGATCTCGCGCTGCCGTCGGTGCAGGCCGGGCGGTCGGTGCGCTTTGCGCTGTTGCCGGAGGGCAAGGATCCCGACGATCTGGTCAAGGCAGAAGGGCCGGACGCGTTTCGTGCCGTGCTGGCGGAAGCGCGGCCTCTCGCTGATTTGTTGTGGATGCGTGAGACATCCGGTGGCGTCTTCGACACGCCGGAGCGGCGGGCGGGGCTGACAAAGACGCTGCGCGAACTGACCAGCCGCATCCGCGATGAGAGCCAGCGCTACCACTACCAGCAGTGGATGCGCGAGCGGGAGCTGACCTTCTTCAGCGCCCAGCGCGAAGTGCGGCAAGGTCGCCAGGACTGGAAACCGGGGCAGGGCAAAACGCCCGCACCCGGCGGACAGTTCGCCAAAGGCAGCGGGGCAGGCGCGCGCGCCGCGATCACCGAAAGCCTCGGCCGCTCCGCCATGGTCAAACGCGGTGGCGAGATGATGTCGGTGCGCGAGGCGACGATCATCGTAGCCCTCGTCAACCATCCGGCGCTGATCGACGAGAACTTCGCCCATGTCGAGTTCCTCGATCTCGCCAACACCGATCTGCAGCGGCTGCACGCCGCCATCCTCGATGCGATGGCGCACGACATGGCCAATGACCGTAGCGCGGTGATCGCCACCATCGAACGTGCCGGCTGCAGCGATATCTGGGGGCGCGCCGTGGCGCTCATCCAACGGGCCAGGCAATGGCCCGCGCTGGAAACCGCAGCGCTTGACGATGCCCGCGACGCCTTCAACCAGGCGCTGCACTTGCAGCGCAGCGCGCGCACCTTACATAAGGAGCTGAAACAGGCGGAAGCAGCGCTCGCCAGCGATCCCACTGACGAAAACTACCGGCACCTCATCGAGATTCAGGCGCAGTTCCGTGATGTACAAGCAACGGAAGCGCTGATCGAAGGCTTCGGTGTGTCCTCGGGCAGGGGTGGGCGCGTGTAGGTCGAAACCTGCGCAAGAATGGATGATGTACGTGCTGCGCGTCGAATCGACGCCTCTAAGTCGGGTAATTGATTCGCTTTTTTGATGCGAATCATGCGAGAGGCGCTTGACCTTCTGGCAGAATGACGGAATCAGGACGATTCGAAACCTTAACCCGTGCCGGCGTCGATGGAAATGCACTGACGCGAGGTGCTGATCACTGGACAGGCTGTCAGCCTGCCACAGATATCAGGGTTAATCTGGACTTAATGCATATCGCCCAAAAGTGAAAACCGGTTTTGGGGGCACGATATGAACAAACAAAAGAGTTGATTCGGTTACCGGCCCGGTTAAGCGCCACCAGCGCATGTAGTTTGACCGGTGCGGCAGCTACGCGGCTTCGATGCTCGGCCGCTAGGAGAAGATAAAGACTATGGCGACAAAGGAAAAGGAAGAGGTCGAGACCGAACGTGAAGGCGCCACCGATGGGCCTCTGCTCGACCTTTCCGATGATGCTGTCAAGAAGATGATCAAGGCCGCCAAGAAGCGCGGCTATGTGACTCTCGACGAACTGAACGCGGTGCTGCCGTCGGAAGAGACCGATCCGGATCGCATCGAAGACATCAATGCGATGCTGTCCGACATGGGCATCAACGTGGTCGAGGACGACGATCAGAGCGAGGAGCCCGAGGCCGCCGACAGCAATGCCGACGCCGAGGAAGACGCCAACGAGCTGGCCGAGCAGACCGGCACCGCCGTCGCCGCCACGACCACCAAGAAAGAGCCGACCGACCGCACCGATGACCCGGTGCGCATGTATCTGCGCGAGATGGGCTCGGTCGAGCTCCTGTCGCGCGAGGGCGAAATCGCGATCGCCAAGCGCATCGAGGCCGGCCGCGAGACGATGATTGCGGGCCTCTGCGAAAGCCCGCTGACCTTCCAGGCCATCATCATCTGGCGTGACGAGCTCAACGAATCCAAGATCCTGCTGCGCGAGATCATCGACCTCGAAGCCACCTATGCCGGCCCCGAAGCCAAGCAGGCGCCGGTGGTCGAGCGCATCGAGGAGGCGCCCAAGGCCGAGGACAAGCCGAGGCGTGGACGCGACGAGGAAGACGACATCACCAATGTCGGCGCCGACACGCGCGGCCTGGTCGATGACGACGAGGAAGACGAGGATGAGGCGAGCCTGTCGCTGGCGGCGATGGAAGCGGAACTGCGCCCGCAGGTGATGGAGACGCTCGACGTCATCGCCGACACCTACAAGAAGCTGCGCAAGCTGCAGGACCAGCAGGTCGAGAACCGTCTGGCCGCGACCGGCACGCTGTCGCCAAGCCAGGACCGCCGCCTGAAGGAGCTGAAGGACCAGCTGATCAAGGCGGTGAAGTCGCTGTCGCTCAACACGGCGCGCATCGAGGCGCTGGTCGAGCAGCTCTACGACATCAACAAGCGGCTGGTGCAGAACGAAGGCAAGCTGCTGCGCCTGGCCGAAAGCTATGGCGTGCGCCGCGAGGAGTTCCTCAAGGAATATCAGGGCTCCGAGCTCGACCCGAACTGGACACGCTCGATCGGCAATCTCACCTCGCGCGGCTGGAAGGAATTCACCAAGAACGAGAAGGACGCGATCAAGGATCTGCGTTCGGAAATCCAGAACCTCGCCACCGAGACGGCGATCTCGATCCTGGAATTCCGCAAGATCGTCAACCAGGTGCAGAAGGGCGAGCGCGAAGCCGCTATCGCCAAGAAGGAAATGGTCGAGGCCAACCTGCGCCTCGTCATTTCCATCGCTAAGAAATACACCAATCGCGGCCTGCAGTTCCTCGACCTGATCCAGGAAGGCAATATCGGCTTGATGAAGGCGGTCGACAAATTCGAATACCGCCGCGGCTACAAGTTCTCGACCTATGCGACATGGTGGATCCGGCAGGCGATCACGCGTTCGATTGCCGACCAGGCGCGCACCATCCGCATCCCGGTGCACATGATCGAAACGATCAACAAGATCGTGCGCACGTCGCGCCAGATGCTGCATGAAATCGGCCGCGAGCCGACGCCGGAGGAACTGGCAGAAAAGCTCGCAATGCCGCTCGAAAAAGTGCGCAAGGTCTTGAAGATCGCCAAGGAGCCGATCTCGCTCGAAACCCCTGTGGGTGACGAAGAGGATTCGCATCTGGGCGATTTCATCGAGGACAAGATGGCGATCCTGCCGATCGATGCGGCGATCCAAGCCAATCTGCGCGAGACCACCACGCGGGTGCTCGCCTCGCTGACGCCGCGCGAGGAGCGGGTGCTGCGCATGCGCTTCGGCATCGGCATGAACACCGACCACACGCTGGAAGAAGTCGGCCAGCAGTTCTCGGTGACGCGCGAGCGTATCCGCCAGATCGAAGCCAAGGCGCTGCGCAAGCTCAAGCACCCGAGCCGGAGCCGCAAGCTGAGGAGCTTCCTCGACAGCTGATACCGGCAACAGACCAGAATTCGAAAAGGGCGCCGATGGCGCCCTTTTTGTTGCCGGGTGAAGGCTCTTGTCGCCCATCTCCGTCGGGAGGATACTTGCCTGGTCGGATGCATGTTCTGGGCGAAAAACCGGATGTCCGCCCCGGCTGATGTCCTCAGCCGTGCTCCGTGGCGCCGGAGGGAGGTGTGTGATGACAACCTACATCCTGCTGATGAACTGGACGGAACAGGGCGCCAGAAATATCCGAGAGTCGCCGAAGCGGCTCGATGCCGCCAAGAAGCAACTGGCCGACATGGGCGGCTCGTTCAAGGCGTTTTACCTGACTATGGGCGAATATGACATGGTGGCGATTATCGAGGCGCCCGACGATGCTGTGCTTGCTCGTTTCGCCCTGATGCTGGCAACGGGTGGCAGCGTCAAGACGCGAACGCTCAAGGCTTTCCCGGAATTTGCCTATCGCGAGATCGTCGCCTCGCTTGGATAGCGCTGGGCGCGGGTCCGTGCGGCTCGGCGTCATATTGCGGGGCCGTGCCGTCAGGGTGATAGTCGCGCCATGTCCAAGCCTGCGCTGACCGTCTGGTACAACACACGCTGCCCGGTTTGCGATGGCGGCATCACCCGGCAGAAACGGCGGCTGATCGAGGCGATCAAGGCCGGGCGGATCGAATTCCGCGACATCAACCTCGAACCGGCGGCGCTCTCTGGCTACAGCGCCTCGCTGGAGGACATACGCCGCCGGCTGCATGCCACCGATGCCGAAGGCAGGCTGCTGGTCGGCGCCGATGTCGCGGTTGCCGTCTGGCGGGCGACGCCGGGCGACGGCTGGCTGGCGACGCTCTTCGGCAATCCGGTCGCGCTGCCGCTGACGCGCTTGGCCTATGATCGTTTCGCCGATCTTCTCTATGCCTGGAACCGGCGCAAGGGCCGCTGGTAGCGAGGCAAGGCCCGAAGAATCTGCGGGCCTTACCGTCATGGGCGTTACCGGGACGCCGGCTCGCAAAGCCAGCCGACAATGCGGCGCACCGCCGGCAGCACCATGAGCAACGTTGGGAACGCTACCAGCCAGGACAGGCCCCAGGCAGTGAGCCAGACAGCCGGCAAATCAGGTTGCAGTCCAAGGCTTTTCAGCGTCGATATGAACGAGACGATGAAGGTCATCAGCAGCGACAGCACCAGCGGGCTGACGATCGCGGCATAGCGCGCCGGCAGCTTGCCGCGCTTACGGTTCGTGGTCATTTTTGGATTTTCCTGAAACATCCGGTCCGTCGCATTTGGCATCCATTGCGCCGGGTTTCCGGCGGAACTGCCCGGAAAGCCCGGGGTGGATGCGTTGCTTGACGTCAGACGCTTACGGAGAGGTTTTGGCCCTCACGCGCTTTCTAGCTGCCGGCGGCGGCGAAATCAACCTTCTGGCGCCGCCTTTAGATACATCGTAAGATATATCTTGACTCGTCGGCGGGGCAAGCCTAATTAAGATGTATCGTAAGATATAACTCAAGGAGCAATTCATGCATAGACATCATCCCTTTGGCGAGCGCGCCGAGCGCGCATTCCTGCACATGGCAGGCAAATTTGGTGGAAGAGGGGGCAGCGGCTTTGGTCCGTTCGGCCACGGCGGACGTGGCGGTGGACGCGGCGGCCCGGGCGACATGTTTCGCGCCGGGCGCATGCTGGCCGACGGCGATCTCAAGCTGATCACGCTGTCGCTGCTGGCCGAGGCGCCTCGCCACGGCTACGACATCATCAAGGCGCTGGAAGAGCGCACCAGCGGCATCTACAGCCCGAGCCCGGGCGTCGTCTATCCGACGCTGACCTTCCTGGAAGAGGCCGGCTATGCGGCTTCAGCCGCCGACGGCAACAAGAAGGTGTTTTCGATCACCGAGGCGGGCCAGGCGCATCTCGCCGAGAACCGCGAGATGATCGACGGCGTGCTGGAGCATCTCGAGCGCTTCGGCCGCAAGATGGCGAAAGCGCGGGACTGGTTCGGCTGGAACGACGACGGCGAGGAAGGCGGACGGCGTGGTGGACGGGGTCGCTCGGAAGCCCGCGAGGAGTTCCGCGCCGTGCGTCACCGGCTGCGTGCCGCGCTCGGCGATCTCGTCGACGCGTCGGCTGAAAAGCAGGCCGAGGCGATTGCAGTCCTGGAAGCCGCCGCTGAAGCCCTGGAAGCGCTATCGCGCGGTTGACCCCTGGCGAGAACGCTTGCCCGTTCGACTGAGGAACGGTACTGAAAATCATCCTGCACCGCGAGACGTGGTGCAGGATGATTGCCGTTGGAGGAAGCCCCATGTCTTTTCTGAAGCGTCTTTTCGGTGGTGGCGGTGAGGGGGGCGAGCCCAAGAGCGCAGCACCGGCAAAGCAGGTTGAGCACAAGGGATTTTTGATCAGTGCCACGCCCTACAAGGCGGAGGGGGGCCAATACCAGACCTGCGGCGTGGTTTCGAAGGAAGTCGACGGCGTGATGAAGGAACACAAATTCATCCGCGCCGATCGCTTTGCCGGACTGGGCGACGCCGTCGACATCTCGATCAAGAAGGGCATGCAACTGGTCGACGAGCAAGGCGAGAGGATGTTCGGGTAGCCTACAGCCTCGGATCGATTGGCTCGCTCTCCAGCGCCAGGACGCCGAAAACACACTCGTGAACACGTCGCAGCGGTTCCTTGGCGACAAACCGCTTCAGTGCCTCGTGACCGAGCGCGAACTCTCTGAGCGCCAGGCTGCGCTTGCCACCCAAGCCTCGTTCGCGCAGGCGCACGAGATTGTCCGGCGCATCGTATTCGGGGCCATAGATAATGCGAAGATACTCCTGGCCGCGCACTTTCAGCGCCGGTTGCATGAGCCCCTTCTTGTTTCGGCTGACGAAGTCGTGCGGCTTCACTACCATCCCTTCGCCGCCTGAGTCGGTCAGCGTCTCCCACCAGGCGACGGCCTCCGCACAAGAACCGGCATCGGCCAGGTCAACCATCCGCCATTGCGTTCGCGTTACCACGCCGCCCCCGGCAGCCAGACGGTCCGCAAGCGTCATGTGCCAAACGTGGTTCTGGTCGTACCAGACGCATCCCTCACTTGCCAGCAGGTGGAACGGCGCGACCTTCAGGTCGTCGACGCCCGAGACCGGCCACACGTAAGGCGCCCAGGCAGTGGCGTATCTGGCGGCACGCGCGGCGCGGTCCTCAATGCGAGCCTTGAGCGCGGCCGTATCCACGCCGCGTGCCATCGCACGGGCCAGCGCTTCGCGGCTGGCCTGGAGCCCAGCGGCCGCAGACGTTGCCACTGGGGCGTACTGGCTTTCAATCAGGCTGCTTGCCTTGGCCGACCATGGCATGATCTCGGTGTCCAGCAGCAACCAGTCGCTGTTCAATTCCTGCCATAGATCCGCAGCGTCGACGCTGGCGCGCAGGCGATTGAGCAGGCGCTCCGTCATGCCGCTGTCGCTGAAAAAGGAGCGTCCGGTCCGGGTCCAGATCGCGCCTGTCTCGTCGCCAGATACCCCGAACCGGTCGCGCGCCGTCTGCGCGTTTCGGCACAGAGCGATGACTGCCCGCGAACCCATGTGCTTCTCTTCGCACAGGATTTGGGTGACGCCACGCTCGCGGAAATGACTGAGAGCTTCCTCGGGGCGTTCCAGCCAGCCGGCTTGGCTGCTGGTCTCGGATGGCGACATTGTCGGCGGCAGATATACCAGCCACTGCGGCGACAGCGCGAAGCGGCTCATCACCTCAAGTGCCGCCGACGCGTTCTCCTCGGCCACGACAACCCTGCCTTTCAGTTCGGTCTCGATCCAGCGTCGCCCAGAGACATCCTGATAGTCGAGCACGCCGTCGGCATCGGCCTGTGCCGATTTGCCAAGGCCCGGTCCGCCGAGGGGACGCACGGGTTCGGACCAGGTCTCGACTGCCGGCACGTCGACCAGTTCGCGTTCCGGCCAGCGCAAGGCAGTCAGCTTGCCGCCGAACACGCAGCCGGTGTCGATGCAAAGCGTGTTGTTGACCCACTCCGCCAACAGCACCGGCGTGTGCCCGTATACTACGCTGGTTTTGCCCCGATAGGCGGCTGCCCAGTCGGCACGGACGGGCAGGCCAAATTCGTCGATTTCGCCCGTGGTTTCGCCATAGAGGGCGAACTCGCGCACCGCGCCGGAACCGCGCCCGATCATCTCTTCCTTGAGTCCGGCATGTGCCACGGCGAGGCGTCCGCCGTCCAGCCAGACGTGGCTGCGCAGGCTGTCGAGGAAGGCCGGCAAAGCCTCTCGCAGGCCGCGATCCTGAGCGTCCAACTGGTCGATGGTTTGCTGCAGGCCGTGGGCGATCGTGACCTTGCGGCCTTCCAGCCAGCGGCTGAGTTTGCGTTCGTGATTGCCCTGGACACAGTAGGCGGTTCCCGCCGCGACCATGCTCATGGCGATGCGCAAGACGTCGGGCACGTTGGGACCACGATCGACGAGGTCGCCGACAAAGACGATCTTGCGGCCTTCTGGCGGCGTTACAGTGACGGTCCGATCACCATGGCCGTCGGACCAGGCGATGCTGTAACCGAGCTGACAGAACAAGGTCTGAAGTTCGTCGGCGCAACCATGGACATCACCTATGACGTCGAAAGGACCGCAATCGTCGCGCTTGTCGGTCCATAATGGCTGACGCGAGACCTTGGCCGCGTCGATACTGGCCTCGCCGGTGAGCTTCCAGACCTGACGGAAACCTTCGCGTTGCAGGCCGCCGAGGCCCTTGCGAATTTCGTTCGTCATGCGCTGGGCAACGCCGGCGCCGAAGGGACGATCGGCTCGTAGCGCGTTGCGGGCGACGCAAACATCAACACCCGGATCGATGACCACGGCGACCGGCAAAGCGTGCCATTTGCGCGCCAGCTCGACCCACGCCTTGCGATCAGCGGGTCGCACATTGGTCGCGTCGATGACGGCCAGCTTTCGATGCTTGAGCCGTTTGCCGGCGATTTCGCGCACCAAATCAAAAGCGTCGGCCGAGACATCCTGATCAGTCTCGTTGTCGCTGACGAACGCGCGGCAGCGATCCGACGAGATGATTTCGGTCGGCAGGAAGTGCCTGGCGGCGAAGGTCGACTTGCCCGATCCCGTCGAGCCGATCAGCACGACGAGGGCGAAGTCAGGGATGGTGAGGTCGGTCTTGTCTGGCTCTCTCATCGGGTGAACACCGCCATCTGCGTCGGCGCGCCGAGCACGGGGTCCACGGCTCCGATGCCACTTAAGGCGGCGCTATAGCCATAGATCTCGCCGATCCTGGCCGCCCAGGCTTCAAACCGAACCCGGCCCCATTCGAAACGGTGATCCGGATGGCGAAAAGCGCCGGCGGCCAGACTGGGGAACAAGGGGTTGTAGTCAGCGTTCGGCGTAGTCACGATCACGAATTTTGGCGCTGTCTCGCCGAAGATAATACGCTCGATCATTGGCAGCCGGTCTTCGTCGAGATGTTCGATGACCTCGACCAGCACCGCGACGTCGGCTTCCGCCCATCGGCTGTCGCGATATGTCAGCGATCCGTGCAGCAGCGTGACCCGGTCTTCAGGCGGTCCCCCGAACTCGTTCAGTTTGAGACGCTTGGCGGCCCATTCCAGTTCACGAATAGCGGGGTCGAGCCCGAACAGCTTGTGGACCCATTTTTCGCGCACGAGCCGATAGAGCAGCTTGCCTTCGCCACACCCCAAATCTGCAACACTGGTCCCTCCGGTCGCCCGAATGGCTTGCACCACGGCGTCCATGCGCAGGTCGTTCAGCCGGATGGGCGCCTCCAGCGCTTGCTCAGGTGCAGCCCAGGCCTCGGGGGGTAGGACCTCATTGGCCGTCTCCGGAGCCAGCCGCTCCAGGGCGATGCGGGCCAACGCACCTCGGTTGCGCAGATAACGGCGCACGATCAGGTCTTTGGCTGGGTGGTTTTCCAGCCAGCCCTCGCCCTTGGACAGCAGCTTGTCAATCTCGGCCTCGCCCACCCAGTAGTGCTTGGTGTCGTCCATCACCGGGATCAGGACATAAAGGTGGTTGAGCAGGCTGCTTAGGCGGCCGGTGCCAGTCAGCCTCAGATGACCGTATCGTGGTCCACCCGCGCCAGATCCGACAGTTTCGACCGGCGCCAGGTTGACGGTCCATCCCAGCGGTTCGAATAGATCTCGAACCAGGGCCTCGCCGCCACGCATCGGCAGCGGGGTCACCACAGCTTCGAGCGGGAGGTCGCTATCGGCCAGTTGCTGGCGCTCCTTCGAGATGCCGGTCATCGCTGTCCGCAGTACCTTGTTCAAAGCCACAGACAGAAATGACGATGCCGTATAAGGTCGGTCGTTTACATATTGATCCAGCAAGCCCTCTGCCTGGCCTTTGCCCCGAACGAGCCCTATCGGATCGACATCGAGCAGAAGCACAGCCTCACAACGCTCATCGGTCGCCTCCGGATAGAACAGCCAGGCCTTGCCGAAGGATAGGTCAGTCTCGTGCAGACGTTCGGGATGCTTGTGCAGCAAGAAGCCGAGATCTGTGGCTGGATGATGGGTTGTCGCGACGGAAAGGAACATCAGCGACCGATAACGCAGACAGGCCGAATAACCAATGGCGTTGCGCGGCAATCTAGTAACGCGATAGATCCGTTTTCGACACGCAACCTATCGCGCCGCCTGACAAGGAAAAAGGCAGGCGCCGAAGCGCCTGCCTTTTCAATGCGAATGACGGGGTGTGCTTACGCGGCGATTTGCGCGCTCGCGGTCTTGGCCACCACGGCATCGACCTTGGCCGTCGCATTGGCGAGCGCGGCGGTGACGGCATCAGGGCCCATGCCGACGCCTTCGATGCGGATGACGTCGACATCGGTCATGCCGAGAAAGCCGAGCACGCCGCGCAGATAGGGGATGGCGTGATCGAACTGCACGGCCGCACCTTCGGAATAGATGCCGCCCGAGGCGAGTACGATATAGACCTTCTTGCCGGTGACGAGGCCCTTGGGACCACCCTCGCCATAAGAGAAGCTCTTGCCGGAGCGGGAGATGTGATCGACCCAGGACTTCAGGGTCGAGGAGATGTTGAAGTTGATGAAGCCGGTGGCCAGGATCACGGTGTCGGCTGCGAACAGTTCGTCAAGCACGATGTCGGAGACGCCGACGACTTCGGCCTGGCGCGGCGTGCGGGCTTCAACGGGGGTGTAGATGCCGGTCGCATAATCGGTGTCGATATGCGGCAGCGGGTTGGCCACGAGGTCGCGTACGACGAGCGTATTCGACGGGTCGGCGGCGACGAGCTTTTCAGCGAATTCGGTAGCGATACGGGTCGAGTGCGAGGCAGCGCCGCGCGGGCTCGAGGTTACAAGCAGGATAGACATAGCGGTTCTCTCCAGTGGGAATTGATTTCTCCCGCCTGATATGGGCCTACCGACCCATTCAAAAAACTGGTATATTTTCTATACGATCCATCCATAAAGTAGGTATGCCGTGCAGCCCAATCCGACGCTCGACCAATTGCAGATCCTGGTTGCGGTCGCCGACACCGGCAGCTTCTCAGCCGCCGGCCGCAAGCTTAACCGCGCGCAGTCCGTCATCAGCTACGGCATCGCCAATCTTGAAGCGCAGCTTGGCCTGAAACTGTTCGAGCGCGAGGGCACGCGCGAGCCGCAGCTGACCGAAATCGGCCGGGCGATGCTGGAGGACGCCCGGCGCATGGTCGGCGTGCTGCAGCGCATCCGTTCGCGTGCCGACGGTCACCATCAGGGGCTGGAGGCTGAAGTTGCGCTATCGGTTGACGCGGCGCTGCCCTCGCCGGTGCTGGTGCGGGTGCTGAAGGCGTTCGAGGCGCAGTTCCCGACCGTGATGATGCGACTGCATATCGGCACGCTCGGTCTGATCCCCGACCATGTCGTCAGCGGACAGTCGGATCTTGGCATCGGTGGCTTGCTGGGCGAGGTCGACGTGCATCTCGTGCGCATCGGCTTCATGTCGATCGTGCTGGCTGCCGCCCCCACCCACCCTCTGGCACTGCTGCCGAAACCGGTGGCGCTCGAGGATACGCGAGAGCACACCCAGCTGGTTGTCAGCGACCAGTCGGAACGCACCAAGGGACGCGACTTCGGCGTCTTTGCCTATCGTACATGGCGGCTGACAGATGTGCGTATCAAGCATACGTTGATGCGCGAGGGGCTGGGCTGGGGCGGGTTGCCGCGCTGGCTGATCGCGGACGATTTGGCCAGCGGCAGGCTGGTCGAACTCGACCTTGAACCTTTTAGCGAGGTGCGCTCATCGCTCTACGCCATGCACCGCGCCGACCGCAGCCCGAAACCGGCGGCGGCCTGGCTGATCGACCAGTTCAAACGCCAGCTCGGCTGCTTCAACGAGTTCGACCCGGACGACCTGCCTGAGGGCGAGCCGGAGACAGCCCATCGATCAGAGCCATGAGCACGGCGCGATAGTCTTCGGCCGAGGCGCCGGCCTCGACGGCAAGTGCTGCGCGGTCGAAGGCGGCGGCGAGCAAAGCGGTCAGCGCATCGGCAGGCAGTCTGGTCATCGACTGTTCGCGCATCGCCGCAACCAGGCCTTCGCGCAGCGACCGGTTGCCGTGGTGATTGTCGATCGCATCCATGGCGGCGCGGCCAAGCACGGCCGGCCCGTCGAGCAGCAAAAGCCGCGTGCGGCCGGGCGCGCGCATGGCGGCGAGATAGGCGTCCGAGCCGGCAATCAGCGCATTGCGGGCAAACAAAGAAGGCGGCGAGGCGCGCTCGATCTCTTGCGCCACCGCCGCCGCCTCCTGCTCGACCACGGCGGCAAACAGCGCCTGCTTGTCGGCAAAGTGGTGATAGAGCGCGCCGCGGGTGACGCCGGCGGCCGCAACGATCTCCGGCGTGCCGGTCTCGGCATAGGACTTTTCGATGAACAGTTTGCGCGCCGCGGCGATCAGGTCGGCGCGCGTCGCTTCGGTGCGGTCGCGGTTGGAGCGGCGCGGGGTTTCTCGTTGCATACATGCAGCCTGTATGTTATTTTGAATTACATGCAAACTGTATGTTGGCTGACGGGAGAAAGAAAGATGAAGACGACGAGCTATTATCCGGTGCTGATGACGGGCGACGTAGCCGGCACAAAAGCCTTCTATATCAATCACTTCCGCTTCAAGCCGCTGTTTGCGAGCGACTGGTATGTGCATCTGCAGTCTGCCGAGGATCGCCGGGTCAATCTCGGTATCGTCCAGGGCGACCACGAGACGATCCCCGAGGGGGGGCGCGGCCGCACATCGGGGCTGCTGATCAATTTCGAGGTGAGGGATCCTGATGCTGTCTATGAACGGATCGTTGCGGCCGGCCTACCGATCCTGTGCCCGCTGCGCGACGAACTCTTCGGCCAGCGCCATTTCATCACCAGGGATCCCAATGGCGTGCTGATCGACGTCATCAAGCCGATCCCGCTCAGCCCGGAATTTCAGGCGCAATTCGCGGCGGGCGCGGCGGGCGCCTGAACAATGGCAGCAAATGTCGGCAGCGGCTCCGGCCGCTGTGGCCGGACCCGCACCATGCGGTCTATGTTGGTGATGTTGAAGCTGGGCCTGCCGCATGCGTGACATCTGCCTTGTTCGTGCGCCATCCAATCTCGGCCTTCGGCCCTTGGAGCCGGGCCATGTGCCCGGCACCTGGCGTGCGCCGCAGGCGCTGAGCGAAGCTGGTTTGATCGAGTCGCTGGCGCCGGGGCGGGTGGTCGATCTCGACAGACCCGCCTACAGTACCGAACCGCAACCGGGCACTAGGCTGCGTAATGGTCCGGCGATCCGCTGCTTCAACCTCGATCTTGCCGAGATCGTCACCGGTGCGCTTGGGCAAGGCGAGTTCCCGCTGATCATCGGCGGCGACTGCTCGATCCTGCTTGGCGCACTGGTCGCCGCGCGGCGCTCGGGCGCGGTCGCCCTGGTCCATGTCGATGGCCACAGCGATTTCCGCCATCCCGGCAACTACGATGTCAATGCCTCACTCGGCTCGGTTGCCGGCATGGATCTGGCACTTGCCACCGGACGCGGCGAGGCTTTGCTGGCGCAATGGCCAGGTGTTGTCGGTCCGCTCGTCGCCGACGAGGCGGTGGTTCAGATCGGCGAACGCGAGAGCCGCGATGCCGATTTTGCCTGGCCCGACATCAATGCGACCGCCGTGACGCGCATCGACGTCTTTGCCGCGCAGGAACTCGGCGCGGCTGGAGTGTTGCAAAAAACAAGAGCGACGCTGGCGCGCGCCGGCTGTCCCTACTGGCTGCATCTCGATGTCGATGTGCTCGACCAGACGGTGATGCCGGCGGTGGATTCGCCCGGCAGCCCCGGCATCGACCCCGATGAACCCGTTGCCATTCTGTCGGCGCTGACAGCGGACCAGCGCTGCACCGGCTTGGACATGACGATCTACGATCCCGACCTCGACCCGACCGGTGACCTTGCGCGACTGCTGGTGTCGCTGCTCGGGCGGGTGCTCAACCCTCGATAAGGGCTCAACTCGCCCTTGCTACCGGCGTCACCGTCACCTGGCTGACGCCGGTGCGGCGCACCACGGTGCACAGCGTCTCGCGGCCGATGCGTTCGGCGTCGAGCATGCGCACGAGGTCGTCGACGCCGGTGACCGGGCGACCGTCTATTGACGCGATGATGTCGCCTTCCCTGAGGCCGGCCTTCGCCGCGGGTCCGTCTTTCTCGACGCTGCGCAGCCGTACCGCCGTACTGGTGGTCACCTGCGACAGAAGGGCGGCGCGGCGCGGCAAACTGGTGGTGTCGGCCGAGATGCCGATGAAGGCACGGCGCACGCGGCCGAAGCGGATGATCTCCGAAATGACGAAATTGGCGGTGTTGGAAGCGACCGCGAAGGCGATGCCTTGCGCGCCGTGGATCATGGCGGTGTTGACGCCGATGACCTCGCCTGCCGACGACACCAGCGGTCCGCCGGAATTGCCGGGATTGAGCGCGGCATCGGTCTGGATGACATCGTCGATCAGCCGCCCGGTCGAGGCGCGCATCGAACGGCCAAGTGCGGAGACCACGCCTGACGTTACGGTCCATTCGAAGCCGAGCGGATTGCCGATGGCAATGGCGATCTGGCCGCGCCGCAGCCGCTTGGAATCGCCGAGCGGCGCGACTTCGGTGAAGCTGCCATCGGCGCGCACCAGCGCGATGTCGGTGTCGGGGTCGCGGCCTAGCACACGGCCTTCGCTGGAGGCGCCGTCGGGCATAGAGACGCGCACCGTTTTGGCATCGCCAACGACATGGAAATTGGTGACGACCAGCCCGTCCGGGGTGATGACGAAGCCGGAGCCATGGCCACCTTGGCCACCGACGCGCTCGATGCGGCAGACGGCTGGGCCGATGCGGTCGACGGCGTCGGCGACTGTCGTCGAATAGGCGTCGAGCAGTGTGTCGTCGGTTTCGAACTTGTGGGCGGCGAGGGCCATTGGCGGGGCTCCGTGTTTTCAGGCGCGATGATGACTATATGTGCGGAGCGGCTCGAACTGCCGCGACCTGACCAGATGGCCAGTCAAACCAGTAACTAGCCGTCAGACGAGTACCTCCGGGCGCACTGCCGAGCGATATCTGGGGCATGAGAAAACCCAGGAGATCATCATGAGTGACTTCAACCTTAATGCATTTTCCGAGGCCATCGCCGATCTCGCCGCCAAGGCTGCGCCGGCAACGGCAAGTTTCACCACCCATCACCATCGCACCGCCAGCGCCTTCCACTGGCGTGACGGCTGTTTCGTCACCGCCGAGGAAGCTGTCGAGGCCGGTGAGGAGATCGAATTGACATTGGCTTCGGGCGAAGCGGTGAAGGCCGAACTGGTCGGTCGCGATCCGTCGACCGGCGTAGCGCTTCTGAAGCCGGCCGGCGCGGCCGCGGCGCCTGCGCTCGCCAAGGCGGATGGGGTGCGGCCGGGCAACGTCGCCATCGCTGTCGGCAGCAGTCAGGGCTCGGCGCTGGCTGTCTCGGGCTCGGTCGGCGAGGTCGGCCCCGCCTGGCGCTCGATGCGCGGCGGCACCATCGATCGGCGCATCAATCTCGCCGTCAATGCCGGCGGCCGTTTCGAGGGCGGGCCGGTGCTTGACGCCAAGGGCGCGCTGATCGGCATGCTGCTGTTTGGGCCACGTGGTCGTGCGCTGGTCATGCCTTATGAGACGATCGAGCGGGCCGTGGCGACGCTGCGTGAAAAGGGCCATGTCGCGCGCGGCTATCTCGGCGCCGGCCTGCACCCGATCCGTGACGGCGCGGCGCGCGGCGCCATGGTCATGAGCCTCGACGACAATGGTCCGGCCAAAGCCGCCGGCCTTGCGCTGGGCGACATCATCGTGGCGTGGAATGGCGAGGCCGTGCACGGCCCGCGCGAACTGATCCGAAAGCTTGGGCCGGATAGCGCGGGCGCTGCGGTGACGCTCGGCGTGGTGCGCGGCGGCGAGCAGCGCGACGTCGCGCTGACCGTCGGTGAAAAACCGCTGAGCTGAGAGGGCCGATGGAAAGCGACACGCTGACAAGGCCGGAGGCGGGTGGGCCGGAGGTGGGTGGGCCGGAGGTGGCGGGCGGCGGACGCCAGCTCGTGGTGCTGATCGCGCTGCACGATGCCGCGCGTGCCGAGCGCCTGTCAGCTTCGCTTGCCATGGCGGACGATCTGCTTCCGGTCGTAGCCGGCAGCGGGATTGCCGACGTCGCTGTCGTCGATGACGCTGTTGCGAACAGTGCGGCCTGGCTCGATCGGGCCGATGGTGGCAACAGCGCAATCCCACGGGTGCTGCTATCCGCGAGCGCTGGCCGGCCGGAAAACCGGGTGCTTGCCGTGCTGCCTTTGGCGTCGGATGCGAATCTGATCGCGGCTGCCGTCAGACTGGCGGCGGCCGGCTACCGGGTGTCCAGGGATGGGCGTTCGACGCCCGCTCGCCACGACGATTTCGATGCCGCCGCCAACGGCGGAAGCCATAGCGGGCTGTTCGGCGAGGAGCCGTTGGACGATGGCGCTACCGCCCGTCCGGCGCTGTCGCCGCGCGAGGCCGAAGTGCTGGCGCTGCTGGCCGAAGGCGCACCCAACAAGGTGATCGCGCGGCGGCTGAACATCTCCGTGCACACGGCAAAGTTCCACGTCGCCGCGATCCTGATCAAGCTGGGTGCTGCGAACCGCACGGATGCCATCGCGATCGCGATGCGGCAGGGCCTGGTGCTGGTCTAACCCCGTTTTCCGTTTGAGCCTACGTTGCGTAACCCGTTGCAGGCTGCCGAGGCCTTGCGCAGTGCATTGCCGCCGCGCAATGGTTCGCGTCAGTGATGTAGCAAGGGAGGTGCCAAGACATGTCGCTCAAGGGAAAGACGCTGTTCATCTCCGGCGGGTCGCGCGGCATCGGTCTTTCGATCGCGCTGCGAGCTGCGCGCGACGGCGCCAATGTGACGGTCGCGGCCAAGACCGCCGAGCCGCATCCGAAGCTGCCGGGCACGATCTACTCGGCAGCTGAGGAGATCGAGCAGGCCGGCGGCAAGGCGCTGCCTGTTTTGTGCGACATCCGCGAGGAGGCGCAGGTGGCTGAGGCGGTTGCCAAGACCGTCGAAAAGTTCGGCGGCATCGATATCTGCGTCAACAATGCCAGCGCCATCCAGCTCACCGGCACGCTGGAGACGGACATGAAGCGCTACGATCTGATGCACCAGATCAACACGCGCGGCACCTTCCTGGTGTCGAAAATGTGCATTCCGCACCTGAAGTTGGCAAGCAATCCTCACATCTTGAATCTGGCGCCGCCGCTCGACATGAAGGCCAAATGGTTCAAGAACCATGTCGCCTACACCATGGCCAAGTTCGGCATGTCGATGTGCACGCTGGGGATGAGCGCCGAGTTTGCCAAGGACGGCATCGCGGTCAATTCGCTGTGGCCGATCTCGACCATCGACACGGCTGCGGTGCGCAATCTGCTCGGCGGCGCGACGGTGGCGGCGATGAGCCGCTTACCCGACATCATGGCCGATGCCGCACACGCCATCTTCCTGCGGCCATCGCGCGAGACATCAGGCAATTTCTACATCGATGAAGAGGTGCTGCGGGCCGAGGGCGTGACCGATTTCGCGGTCTATGCGCCGGGCGCGACCGGGCCGCTGGCCGGCGACTTTTTCGTGCCGGACGCGGTATTTGCCAATTCGCCGACGAACGTCAAAAGCATCTACTGACGGAAATCACGGGCCGACGGCGCTGCTTCCTCATCCACCTGCCGGCGTTTTTCGAAAAACCAAGCAATTGGCTTTTCGCCCGCTGTGCGGACCAGCCTCACCTCCCCATGAACGGGGAGAAAGGGGCTCATCACTCCTCGCCCTTCTTGCCTTTGCTCAGTCCCATCAGCCGGTCGATATAGGCCAGCATCAGCGCCGAGACGACGAAAGCGAGGTGGATGATGGTCAGCCACATCAGCTGGTCGATCGTATAGGAAGACGAATTCAGGAACACCTGCAACAGGTGGATCGAGGAAATAGCGACGATGGTCGAGGCGACCTTGACCTTCAGCGAACCGACATCGATCGTACCCAGCCAGTGCACACCGCCATCCTGGTCGTCGAAGCGGCTGACGAAATTCTCGTAGCCGGAGATGATCACCATCACCACCAGCGAGGCGACAAGTGCGGCGTCGATGAGGCCGAGCATCTTCAGGATGGTGTCGGTGTCGTCGAGTGTGAAGGCGACCATGACGAACTCGTAGAGTTTTTTGCCGAAGGACAGCGCATAGACGGCGAGCGCTAGGGCCAGCCCGATGTAGAAAACCACCAGCAGCCAGCGTGAGGCGAGGATGATCGATTCGATGGCGAGTTCGAGACGTTTCATGCAGCGGTTCCGGTCAGCTTTCTGAGGTCGACTGGGGTATTTCGATCAGCTTGCCGCAGTTTGCAAGGCAAATTGCGACGCAAAAAAACCCCGCCGGGAGGGCCGGCGGGGTTCAATGCATCCCGCTGGAGTCGGGACGGGGCAGGGAACGCCCAGGCTTGAATCTGGGGAGGGCGGCCGCTCTATTCAATGAGCCGGTTCTAATACCAGTACAATTCTTGCTGAACCGGGATTGCTGTCCGCAGCTCGACCCATCCCGATCTGCCGGGATGGGTCCTTGTTGTCGATCTGATTCCAGAAAGCTGCTCAAGCCATTGGAAAGCAGATCAATTGTTACTCGCCACCGGTGCCACCAGCGAGGTGATGCGACGGATGCCGACACGGCGGTTCTCGCGGTTGGGCGCCGTGGTGTTGACCTTCAGGTATTCCTCGCCATAGCCCTGAGTGGTCAGGTTTTCCGGCGGGATCCCGAAGGCATTGGTCAGCGCTTCGGCGACAGACTCAGCGCGCCGGTCGGACAGAGCAAGGTTTGCTTCCGGCGTGCCAACCGCATCGGTGTGGCCTTCGATCAGGAAGGTTTCGGCCGGGTTCTTCTTCAACAGTTTCTCCATGGCCGTGGCGACGCCTTCCAGTTTCTGCACTTCGGTGTCGGATATCGAGGCCGAGCCGAACTCGAAGTTCAATGTATCGAGGTCGACGCGACGGGCAATGTCGCGCACGCGCGCCGAACGCTTCACTTCGTCGATGGAATAGAGGCGCTGGACCTTCTCCACCGGCGGTTGTTCGAGGAACTCGTAATAATCGTCCGGGCTTTCGACATCTTCCGAATCGAGGATGTACTCGCGGCGCGGGATGGTGAGCCGCATCGGCGGCAGGTCGTCACCGGGATCGCGCCAGTCATTGTCGTCGTCATAGCTGCGCTCGTCGACATAGCTCAGCACATATTCGTGCCCATCCGGCGTGATGCGCGATCGCCTGATGACGTCGCCATTGCGGTTGCGGATGGTGACGATCTGGATGCCATTGTCGCGCTCGACGATTTCCCGAGAGCGATCGCCCGACAGTTCCTCATAGTAAACATTCCTGGCGCCGCGGTGCATGCGCGGAGCGTCATTGCTTTCCACGACCGTCTGGTTGTTGAACTGCAGGATGACGCGGTCGCCGAGTTCCTTGACGACGTCGACGCCTTTCGGACGCCGGCGGTCGCGGACGTTCTCATCGGGTGCACGCTCGACGCGTTTGCCTTTTTCCTCCGTCACCGGGGCGATCTTTTCTGGCTGAATTGCCTGCTGAGCTGACTTGTCGTCGGTGGGCGGCGGTCCCTGGTCGACCGGAGCCGGCTTCGGGGCTTGCGCCTCGGTGCCGCCCTGCGCGGGCTGCTCGCCCGTCTGGCCGCCAGCATTCTGGCCGTTCCCATTTTGGCCGTTCCCATTTTGGCCGTCGCCATTCTGGCTGTTGCCGCCCTGGTCCTTGCGGTGCTTGCGCCTGGCATCCTTCTGGCTGTCCAGGATGGGTGCTTCGTCGGGGTTGGCCGTGGCTTCGCCTTGCGCCGGCGTCTCACGTTGCGCGGGCTGCTCGGCATTGGCCGGTTGCTCCGCAGGCTGTGGTTCACCGGTCGCAGGCTGCTGTTCGCCCGTCACCGGCTGTTCGCCGACAGTTTTTTTGCCGTGCTTTTTCGCCTGATCCTTCGGCTGTTCACCTTCGGCGGGAGCCGCTTGCTGATCGGCCGGGGGCTGAATTGGCTCGGCCTGCGGCGCGGGCTCTCCGGCAGGCGCAACTTTGACGTCTGGCGCTTTGTCGGCAGGCGCGGCCTCAATCTGCTGATCCTGCTTGCGCTTTTTCTTGCCCGACTTGTTGTCGTTTGCCGGCGCCACCTGTTCGGTGGGCGCTGCCTGCTCGGCAGGCTGCTGGGCCGGCTGTTCAGCGGGCGCCGCTTCGATCTGCTGTTGGTCGCGCTTCTTCTTGCGTGGCTTTAGCGGCTGTTCTTCATTTGCCGGAGCTACCTGTTCGGCCGGTTGTTCAGCCGGTGCTGCCTCGATCTGCTGCTGGTCACGCTTCTTCTTGCGTGGCTTGAGCGGCTGCTCATCGGTCGCCGGCGCTGCCTGGGCGCCGCCCTCATCCGCAGGCGCCGCCTCGATCTGCTGCTGTTGATTGCGCTTCTTTTTGCGCGGCTGCTGTTCCTCGGCGGCAGGTGCGGCCTGTTCGGCCGGGGCCTGCTCGGTCTGCTGCTGATCCCGCTTCTTCCTGCGCGGCTGTTGTTCCTCGGCGGCAGGGGCGGGTTGCTCTGCAGCCGGTGCAGGCTGCTCGGCGGCCGGCGCTGCCTGTTCGGCCTGCTGGCGTTTCTTTTTGCGCGGCAGTTCCTGGTCGGTCTGCTGACCATCTGCAGCAGGGTCGTCCTGGACCAGGATCAGTGGCGCGGCCGTGTGCTGCAAGGCGCCGAAAACGGCGTTGCCCTGCAACGGGGATGCGCCCAACGGCGCGGATGCCATAAGCAGGCCAAGTGCCGTACCTGCCAGTACCCGTGGTTGGCGTTTCATCTTAAATTCTCCTTGTGGGGTCCCATCCCTGCCCAAACTGTCCTTGACCGGATTGGTTCCGGTTTGCAGGCATTACCCGCACCCAAGGACGATTGACCGGCGTTTTGAAGGCAACTTCATGTTTTTCCTATGGTGCGGCCGCAACTTGAAGTCACACAACAGCTTGACCTTGCCGCATGCGGAGGCCACATCTCGACCCATAATGGAAACGCCGTTCTGGAAGACCAAGACGCTGGAAGCGATGACGCCCACCGAGTGGGAATCGCTGTGCGACGGCTGCGGAAAATGCTGCCTGTCTAAACTCGAGGACGAGGATACCGGCGAGATCTACTGGACATCAGTCGGCTGCCGGCTGTTCGATGGGCAAAGCTGCCGCTGTTCGGACTATGCCAACCGGCTGGCGCGCGTGCCGGACTGTGTCGGGCTGACGCCGCAGAATGTGCGCACCATCACGTGGCTGCCGAAAACCTGTGCCTACCGGCTGGTTGCCGAGGGGCACGACCTCTATTGGTGGCACAGGCTGGTGTCGGGAAGTGCCGAGACCGTTCATGATGCCGGCATCTCCATGCGCGGCCGCGTCCGCGCCAGTGAGACCGATCTGGCCGAGCCGGACGATTATTTCGACTATATGCTCGACGACGAGCCCTGAGCATTCTGGAACGGACGTTGCCATAGGGCGTTCCGCGCCATTGGACGTTTTTGACGGTCAGGATCGTTTGCAGCGGTGGAAGGGGCGGTTGCTTTTGACCTGTCGGGCAGATTAACCGAAAATGAACGGCCGGTTCGCGAAGAGTTCAGATTGCAAGGAGCATTCTCCCCCCATCGGTTCGACCAAGACGGGCGCAAGCCCTCAACAAGGAGAGAAGACAATGTTCAACTCATTCAAGACGGCAGCCCTTTCGGGTCTCGTAGCTCTCGGCACCCTTGCCGCAGTGCCCGCCCAGGCGGACTCGATCTATCTCGGCTTCGGCAACAACCATGACCGCCGCGTCGGCGTCTACACCGGCGACGATGAGGACGGCTTTCGCCGTGACCGCAATTGGCGCCGCTGCTCGCCGGACCGCGCCCTCGACAAGGCCGAGCGCATGGGCCTGCACCGCGTCCGCATCGTCGATGTCAATCGCCGCGTGGTGAAGGTCGCCGGCCGCCAGTATGGCGATCGCGTAGTGGTCGTGTTCGCCAATGAGCGCGGCTGCCCGGTTATCTATCGCTAAGAGAACCAGACTGATCTTCTGCGAAGATCAGTCTGGGATACGACCTTCTGCGAAGGTCGATCCGGAGGCATGTTCCTCTGCCAGGATCAGCCTGGAGTACCTGGAGTAGCGGCATGACCCTTCTAGGGTCAGCCAGGAGCCCCTTTCCCTCCGCGGAAAGGTGCGGCTCGAAAAAACCCCGGAGGCCAGTCCTCCGGGGTTTTTCATGTCGGAAATCTGCGGTTCCGGCCGACGGGTTCAGCAGAACCGCGCCCAGCCCGGCGGCCTGCTACTTAAGCTCGAATGTCACTGTTACCTGCACGGCGTAGGCATTCTCGCCGGCCTGCACGGGAACCGCGGCGCCTGCCGCATCGAAGGCCTTTGCATCGATCGGCATCGGCGCCGGCGCAACGTTCTGGTCGGTGATTTCCAGCACCCGGCCTATGCTGACGCCGGCGGCTTCGGCCAGCGTCTTGGCCTTGGCCATGGCATCGGCGACCGCCTTCTTGCGGGCTTCGGTGACGGCAGCTTTCGGATCCTCGTTGGAGAACGAAATGCCTCCGCCCTGATTGACGCCGAGCGACACAGCCTTGTCGAGAATCTCACCTGTTTTGTCGATGTCGCGGATGCGCACCGAGAGTGTGTTGGTCACCTGGTAGGCGACAAGCTCGGCTTCCTGGCTGCCGTCCGGTTTGTTGGTGTAGTTGTAACGCGGGTTGATCTGGATGCCGGCGGTCTGCAGGTCGCGGTCCTTGATCCCTGCCGACTTCATTGCCGCGATCACGGCGGCCATGGCGTCGTTGTTGGCGTCGAGTGCCGCGCGTGCGGTCTTGGCCTCGCGCATGACGCTGAGCGTCAGCAGCGCCAGGTCAGGCGCCACGGTCGACTGGCCTTCACCCGACACGATGATGCGGGGCGGGGGCAGCGAATTGGCAGCGCTTGCCATCGCCGGAAAAGCGATCGCGGCGGCAAGTGCGAGCGGCAAAATATGTCTGGTCATGAAAATCTCCTCGGTGTGCGATCCAGTCGCGCCTGTCGACTAGGGCGCGAATATGGGCTGATTTGGGCGATCTCGGCCAGCCCGTCCGGAAAGCCTTGTGCCGCGCAAGGAAAAACACTAATCCAGCGCGCGTGGGGCCTGTAGCTCAATGGTTAGAGCCGGCGGCTCATAACCGCTTGGTTGGGGGTTCGAGTCCCTCCGGGCCCACCATTCAGTCCGCCCGATTTCCGGGTTTTTCATCCGTCTCAGGATAGCGTCGACATTTCCGTAGGTTAGCGGCGGGTTGTCCGCAACACTTGGCTGAGACGCCGGGGTGAGCGCGCAAAACACCTGATTTTTGGTGATCCGTCTCAGTCGGGTGAATTCCGTAGCCAAGTGTTTGGCAGAGCGATGGTTTAGGCTTTGGCTTGATGCTTGCTCGATGGTGCTAGAAGCCCAGGAGCGCAGCCTGGCTGATCCAAGCGTGGGGCAGGTCAGAGGCGCGCGAGAGCCTGTGCGCCGTTAGTTCGACAGGTTGATCACCTGCAACGATGCTAGCCGCAATTTTCGGGGCAAGGAAAGCGAAGGGCAGCAGGCGGCTTACCTCAGATGTATCTGTGCCGTTGAGCATGGCAACATCGGTGAGGCTGCGGTTGGCTCCGTCCGTAAGCTGATCTAGGTACAAGTGGGCTCGACGCAGAAGGTCGATCAAGGCGCCATCGGGTTCTCGGCTGCTTCTAGATCCATCTGTAAGCACGATGCGTGTTTCGACGCCGCGCCGCCTCATACCGATTGGACATTCGATGGAAGTCAATTGCGCCCCATCGCTGTGCGGCAGAATCCGGTCGAGAAGCAATTCCGATAGCGAGCGGCAATCCAGTTCGATGGTCAGTGATCCCGGCTTGAGGGTGATCTTGCGAACGATCTTTTGGAGCAGGGATCGCTTTGCGTTCGCAGTGGCCGATGCCCAGCACGTCCGCATCACTTCGGCTCGCCGGATCGCCGCCCCGATTTCGCCAGCGTCGACCGATTGCCGAATCCAATCGGACAGTTGGGCATGATCGCTGAGAATACGATTCAGGCGATGCTCAACAACTGACTCAACGGCCTGAGCGGGAAGACGCCAACCCTCGGACCCGTTTCGCCGCCGGTCGACGAATTGCTTCGAGACATAGTAGCGGTAGCGGACACCTTGCTTGTTGGCGTGAACCGATCGCAATTTCTCGCCCGCTTCATCAAAGAGCAGACCGGAGAGCAGATGCGGTTGCGTGACATTGGAATTGCTTCGCCGCGGCGGCGCCTGCGAGGCGAGCAGCGCCTGGGCCTCTTCGAACGTGGCCGACGTGACGATCGGCTTATGCTCTCCATCGTAAACCTGACCCTTGTGCCTGATCTTGCCGACGTAGACCGGGTTCGAAAGCAGGTGATAAAGATTGCCGCGACCAAACGGCATGGTGACTGCAACTGATCCGTCTTTGCGCTGTCGCGATCGTGTCGAGAGTCCCTCGCTCGCCGCCTCATCAACGAGGTCCCGGACCGACTTCAGAGTGAGATAGCGGGCGAAGAGGTGTCTGACTGTTTGTGCCTCGGTTTCGTCAATCACCAGCTTGCGGCTTTCGACGCGATAGCCCAGTGGCACCACGCCGCCCATCCACATGCCTTTCTTCTTCGATGCAGCAATCTTGTCCCGGATACGCTCGGCTGTGACCTCTCGCTCGAACTGAGCGAAGGACAAAAGCACGTTGAGGGTGAGCCTGCCCATCGAGGTCGTGGTGTTGAACTGCTGGGTCACCGAGACAAACGAGACGGAGCTGGCATCAAAGATCTCGACGATCTTGGAGAAATCCATCAGCGAACGGGTGAGGCGGTCGATCTTGTAGACGACCACCACATCTATCTTTTTGTCCCGGATGTCCTGCAGGAGACGCTTCAGGGCAGGGCGCTCCATCGTGCCGCCCGAAATGCCGCCGTCGTCGTATTGGTCTGGCACCAACTTCCAGCCAAGACCTACCTGCGAAGCAATGAAGGCCGTACAAGCTTCGCGCTGTGCATCCAGCGAATTGAATTCTTGTTCCAATCCTTCTTCGGTCGACTTGCGAGTGTAGATCGCACAGTTGAGGCGAGGGGTCGCTGTCATAGCCCAAAGAACCTCGGGCCAGACCAATGGGCGCCGGTGATACGGCGAGCGACAGCTGACAGCGATCCGTAGGTCTTGCCATCAAGCACGAAACCGTAGTCGACAACTTCGACGATGTGCATCCGGCCATTCCACTCCCGCATCAGGCGGGAGCCGGCCTTGGGTGGAATCGATCGCGGCGGCGAGGCGGATGCCTGATCCGATGATGCGGGCCGGAGCGACGGAACTCCGTCTTGGCGATCCGACCTAGTGTTGCCCGGTTGGAAAGCATTCACTTTGGTCCTCCGCGCGTTGCCTGTCGCGACTGTTTTCTTGACGGTCGAAGTCAAACCACCCAAGCGCTTGGCTTGAAGATGCCAGGCGGCCGACCGTTCAAGCAGCCCACGTTTGACCCCTTTGGGCGGCGGGCAGCCATAGGCCTTTGTCCAAGCTGCTGTGAGTTCATCACGCGTGAGATCGCCGACCTCGGCGATCTCACCATCCAAATCAAGTCGCTTGCGCATAGAGATCAACCGGCGGTCTTCGCCTCGGCGATGCGGTATCGTCGTTGTCCGTCCTTGCCGGTTTCGCTGAGGATTTCGTGGCCGAGCTTCTTCTTGACGGTGCCGGAGAGGAAGCCCCGCACCGAGTGCGCCTGCCATCCCGTCGCTTCCACGATGGCTTGGATCGTAACGCCCTTGGCCGACTTCAGCTTCTTAATGACAACGTCGGTTTTTGTCGGCGCCGCTGGCGGCTCGTCCTTAGCTTTCTTGGCCATCACAGAGGTGGTCATACCGGACCTTTGGCGCGGCTTGCGGGTCGAGCTGCTCTGGTTGAGATTAGTTGCCGTTTCGCCGGACTGGGCGTCGTCGGCATCGGTCGTCATGTCATTGAGGATAGCCATTTCAAATCTCCGTCAGTTCGAAGCCGCCCGGACCATTCCGGCGCTTGTACTGACCGAAGCCCGCTGTCCTGGCGGGCTGGAGATTCTGCTCGGTCTTAATCCGCTGCTCTTCTGCTGCGCGGAAACAGCAATGCTTCCTTGCCGTATGAAGTCCAGTCGAATGTCGCTCCCTCGTGGTTATTCGACAGGTCCCCGAGAGCACCTTTGCGTCTCATCCCAGACGTTCGAATGATCATTTGGTGATCCCAAGAGCGGTCGTCGATCAGCAGCGGCCAGTTTGGCAACTATGACAGCGCGCATTTTATGAACCGGTCCGCTATGTCTCCTAGGAACATCTGATTCACATAGTGCCCGGTCGCTTCAGCGTGCGAGCGGGCCAAACGCGGCAGCTCCGTTACCGCGCGCTCGACATCATCGAGACCGATCGGCCTTTCCGACTCTGGCGGATCGATGCGAATGACATTCTGCTTGCCGACGAGAAGGTAGGCCTGGCCAAGGGCGTTGTGAGACTGCGCCTTCGCCGCTGCGCGAAAGATCATCGGCGCCTTTCCCAGGCCGGGAAAGATCCAGCGCCACAGTCCACCGTTCCGAACGCCTTCGTCCAGCCCAAGGACCTCGTCACCGGTGCCGATGGACAGAATGCGAATGTTTTCTCGCGGAAGATCATAACAGGCGAGCGCATCGACCACGGCGTTCATGACAGGGTTGTTCGCCCAGATGCCCCCGTCGATCATTATGTGGCCGTCGTTCTCGACCCCCGGGTAGTATCCCGGAGCCGCTGAAGTGTGGAGTGCCACGTACGCTGCCTTCGCGTGCCGATCCTTCTTGTAATCGAGGTGGTGCGGGGTCTTGTAGATGTAGGGCTCGCCGTAACGGCCCTCGAAGCTCGGAATCACAAGACGCGTCGTCGCATCATCCAGAAGACGCTCGCCGAACACGTTCAGAAGTTCGTCCTTCAGGACGCTCTGGTCGTGCTTCGGACGCTGCAACCACCGTGGGAGATCGAAGATCCCTTTGCCCTTCGGAAAGATGACAGATCCCCGCTCGGTGTAGATCGCGGCAGCCTGCCGAGCCGTCATGCCTACGGCGAGTGCCAGCGCGATGATGCCGCCAGTTGAGGTGCCGGTGATCATGTCGAAATGATTGGCGATCGACTGCCCGTTCAGGAAGTGCCTTTCAATCTCGGCGAGATAGGATGCGCCGAAGACGCCCTTGATGCCGCCGCCATCGATTGACAGGATGCGGAAGATCCGACCTTCCGGCCACGGCTCCCTTTTCCGCGTTTGCTGAAGAGTGCCGTCTGAACGGCGAGGCGGATGATAGGTCATGGTGCAACTCCTGCTGTAAGAGGGGTCGGGTGACGCCCACCGCCGGTCCAGCGCCCGGTCATGAGCCACAACTCGTAGCAGGCGAGCCAATCGGCACTCCAGGGGACGATCGTCTGGGACAGGTGCATGGTTGCATCCCATTCACCCGCAGGCGGGTCGTAGAGGCAGAGTCTCGGGTCGCTGTCACGGTCATAGACATGGGGAAGCGAGCCCTCCGGATTTTCCGGCAGCCTGATCAAAGCCGGAGACAGAACCCGCACCTCGGGCGCATAGTCCACCCGGTAACGGATCTCGATCCGATGGATCTGGAATTGCTTCAGGTCACCGGTCCAGCGAGCCGCCCTGTCGCGGCGGGAAAGGTGACTGACCCGAAAGCCGGGCCAGTCACGCTTCATTGAAGCGACCTGCTCCTCGATCGAGATTGGTCGACTATTCATCAACCGGATCTCCGAAGAAGGTGTGCGGCTTGGCGACGACCGGAGCCACCGATGTGACGATCGTGGCCGCAGCCGGCAGGAGAATGCTGCCCTTCTTGCTGTAGACCTGCGACCCTGCCACGATCCCAGCGCCGGTGGCGTCCGCCATTCTGTCAGCCGCGCGCGTCACCACGCGGTCGCCAAACATCTCGCGCAGCCAGTTGCGAAGCTTGACGGGGTCCAACTCGCCGCGCTTGGCGCGCTCGATGCCGGCCACGAGATCGTGGAGATAGCGGGCGAACTGGTTCTGCTGATCCAAGTTCTCGGGCCAGCGGTCGGTGAAGACGTCGGCGCTGTAGGTCGGATTGACGACGTGAAGCTTCTGACGGTTGATCGTCGCCCGCTCGATCTCGCCGATGATCCACCGGCAGATGCGGATCAAGATGTCCGAGAGATTCATGTCGGGAAGCGCCGCCGCGCCGGCAAAGTACGACAGCATCACCGACGGCGGGATGCGGCCACTGTAGTTTGCATAGCGAACGTTACGATAGCGCTTCAGCAGTTGCAGTGCGACGGTTGCCATGTTCTTCACAACGAACTGCGTCTGATCGGGAACTTCGTCGACATCGGCGTCCGCGCGGATCCTCATACGATCGTCGCCGGACCAGCGGTCCTTGAAGGCTTCGATCACACGCTCTTCGTTCGGAGTCGACGCCATGTACCATTCCGCATGGCCGTATGCGTTCATCGGTACCATGCAGTCGTCATTCGACGGCAGCGGCCCTTTCGCATGGGTGATCGCCGACTGGCGATCGGTGGTGCCGTAGTCGCGAAGCGCCGGCGTCACATCGAGATGCATGTTGTCGGCGTAGAACAGCGTGATGCAGCGGGTCTGCTGAACGATCTTCTGAACTGGATAGTCCTTCAGGGCCGCGGCGAGCGCCTTGAGGATCCCGAGCGGCGTCATGTGACGATATTGACTGCCGAGCTGGGCTACGATGTCGATATCGTATTCATCGTCGGTACCGCGCGTGGAGATAGTCGCGTCGATCGCCATCGATCCCTGTACATAGAAGTGCTCGATCTGATCATGGAACGACGTCGTGCCTTCCAGGTACTCGCGCACAGCCTTGTAGCGCTGGCAGGCCTTGCCATGGAGGAACGGCGGCAACTGAACGCTGAAGGCGATTTCCGCCAGGATGCGATCAAGCGGATCTTCAAAGGGGTTCTTCCCCTGGTATGCGAATGTAGTCATAGTTATGTTCCTGAATTCGAAGGTTTCGGAAATGCTTGGGGGCGCTCTAAAAGAAAGGCGCGGGACCTCGGAATTCAGACAATTTTATTTTTTGTCTGAATCCGTTTTGGTGCGCGCATAACATTCATGAGGAGAGCCGACGGGATGTTGTGGGAGACGTCGAATGGATGCCGAAATCGGCATTAAGCGCATACCTTGCTCGGAAGAGGAGGTAAGCGAGTTCTTTGATCGGATGACGTCTGTCCAAAAGCGGGACGCTTATCAGTTTGCCGTCAAATGTTCGGCGGCGTGCCTTGCCGACGCTCACGAACTGATCAACGAGGCCTTCGTGAGGATGTGCGACGGGCGCCGTACGCGCCTAAGCGACAATAACGACCTGTTTCCGGTTCTGATGGGCACGATCAAGAGTCTGGCTTCCGACCGTCACTTCGTCACGGAACGCGCACGGATCCGGCGCATGGGTTCCGGGAAGGAAAAGGGCAAGTATGGCGTCGTCGAACACGACGCCGATCATGGGAGCATTAAGATCGACAAGGCCATCGCCGATACCGACGAAGTCACCGATCGAATGGATCCAGACGAATATCGGAAGGCGCTGCTTGCCGACATCGCCGGCGATGCGGAGTTCGAGTTGCTTTTCGAGGGCATGTCCGCCTCGTTCATCGGAAAGGACTTGGCCGAATGGATGGGAATGGACACAGTTGCGCTGGCGACGGTTCGCAGGCGCTTCAGGAGGCAGATGCTACAACTCGGTAAGAGGCTGTCAAGGGTAGCGCGCTAGCGCTAAGCAGATTGGAAGGTCCGCATGTCAGGGAAAGATAGAGAGTGGCTCGGCCACCTGCACGAGTTCCTGATCGACGAGATCGTGCATGGCAAGGATGACGAGCCGGTAGATGAAGCCGAAGTCAGAGCCTTCGACGCTGCGGTTGCAGCCGGACGCTCGCAGCTGGCCAAACGTAAGCTCGAAGCGGCACGACAGGCAGTTCGTTCGGACGTGTTCGCGTCCGCCCCTATTTCCGACTCGGAAATGGGACACGCAAAGCGGCGGCTCACCTCGCTGAGGACCGGAGCCAATGATGACGACGCTAATCTGACGCTCGCCGCCCGCTTTGGTCAGGGTGGCAATGAGGACGATGATGGTATGCTCGAAGACATTGCCGAGCTTGAGCGCGATCGCGACGACAATAGCGGCAAATGATGAAACGGCCAACAAGAGCCGAAGGCCTGCTTCAGTCTTTGGGCATCGACGAGCCCAAAGATATTGATCTCGAAGCGATCGCGTGGCACGTCGGTGCCAAGATCAAGGTTCGTCCCTTGGTTAATTGCGAGGCCCGCATCATCGGGCTTGACGACAAGGCGATCATCTCTGTGAACGCCGCCTCGCCTCCAGAGCGGCGGCGATTCTCGATCGGACACGAACTTGGGCATTGGGCGCATCATCGCGGACAGTGTGCCGTGTGTCGCGCGGCTGATATCGGGAACTACAGGAACGAACAAGCGACAAAAGAGCGGGCCGCCGACGCATACGCCGCCGATCTTCTCATGCCGTGGTATCTCTTCAAGCCTGCGGTGCGCCTGCACAAGCGCTTGGACATCAATGCGCTGCGGGCCGTAGCCGCGCTCTTCTCAGCGAGCCTGACCGCAACCTTAATCAGGATGATCGATAGCGATCAGTTCCCTTGCAGCATGGTCGTCACTCACCGCGCATCCGGCAAGCCTTGGGTCACGCGGGCTCCCTCGATGCAGCGTCGCTGGTTTGCTCGCGAGGACCTCGATTCGGGCTCGTTCGCGTTCACAATGATGTACGGCAATGATGCTCGAACAGAGGGTTTCCCGCGGAAGATCGGCGCGGACGCATGGTTCGATCATCACTCGGCAGCTGAGTTCGAGATCACCGAGCAATCATTCAAGCTACCAACTGGCGACGTGGTTACGATCCTGAATCTGCCCGAAAGGATGGCTGGCTGACCGAGTGCCAATTATTCGGTGGTTGACCGCATTTCCAGGATGATGATCAGTTATTTTCTAAGCTACGGTACCAAAAGCGCACCTTCCGCTGACGGCCCCACCCAGTCATGGCCGCGGGACATCACATTCATCGGCATCGACTATGGCGGCCATAACCTCGGACCGATGAGGTCCGGGATCCGCCGCCCTCGAAATCTAGACGCGGAAACCGTTCTCCGCCGCCTCCGCGAGCTCTCTTCGGATGCTTGATCGGATTTCCGACGCTAGCCGGTCTTGCAGGCCTTCGTCGACGTCGTCGAAGTAGATGCGATGGATGTTAAAGCTGGCGGCGCTGGCGACGATCGGCGAGATCGACGCGATGTCGACGATCTTGCCGCCGACTTCCACGTTGATCTGCTGCGGGTGCCCGCCTTCGGCGCCAAGCGGCTTGTAGATCGGGCGCGGATACCTGTCGTAGTAACATGCTTCCGTCCACAGCCCGTCCTTCTTGCGAAGGTCTTGCGAAACTTTCTCGCAGACCTTGTGCAGCACGCCCACGCGCTTGGCGGCGTCGAGACCTTTCATCGTGCCGTCCTTGGCTGCGACCTCGTCCGCGAGTTTCCAGACATCGAGCATGGGGTAGAATTTGCGCGATGTGATGCGGTCGGCAACCGTGCTGATCGACTTGTCCCTCGCTTCCTGGAAGAGGTGCAGCGAGCCCCAAAACAGTGTGTCGTCGAGAAGCAGTGCATTCTCGAGCCGCTCGGGATCCCTGAAGAAGCGGACAAGCGGGTGGCTCGACGACAGGCCGGCGAGCTTTTCGTCGCCCTCCGCGAAACGCTCAAATACGCGACTCATCAGCAGTGAGAACATGTATTCAAGACCCCGCGTCCTCTTGTGCAGGTACAGGGTGGGATACAGTTGGAACAACGTCACTGTGAACTGTTCTAACGAGATGTAGGCTTTGCTGTTTACGTACAGGAATTGGCCGTTCTCTCCGGAGCCGACCTGGAAATTGCGGATCAGCCAGTCGAGATCAAGGCCGCCCGAGGAAACGCCGGCAAAATAGGGGTCGCGCTTGGCGTAGTCGAGGCGATCGGCGTCCAACTGGCTGGAAACGAGCGAGGTGTATACGCACCTCTTGTCTGCCTTATTGATCATGCCGGCCACCATGGAAGGAAAGTCGGGGCCGCCCATCTCGGTCAGCGTCATGGCGATGGAAGAATCCGTGATGATCTTTTGACCGACCTTTTCGTGGTTCACCGCGGCTTGAAGGGCGCCGTCCTCCGGTTGTGGATTGCGCTCCACGAACAGCTCCATCGCACTTTCGAACGCATGGCTGAACATGCCGTGGCCGATGTCGTGGAGAAGAGCAGCCGCCAAGCAAGCCCGTCCTTTTGGGGTCCATTCGCCGTTCCGTGCCTCCGGCTCCACGACGGACAACATGCGCTTGGCTACCGAGTAGACACCCAGCGAGTGGGCGAACCGGGAATGGGCGGCCGAGGGGAAGACGTAGTCGGAAAAGCCGAGTTGCTTGACACGGCGCAGACGCTGGAAAAACGGGTCGGCGAGCATTGACTTTAGCTGAAGCTCCGACTCCCCTTCGAACTCGATCGACCCGTGGATCGGGTCCTTGATCATCTTGGTCATGAAATCCTCCTCAGTCGAAAATTGCGTTATCTAAATCCAGTCATATTCTGCCAGCGAGCCGGTTTCACGCCGACGGAGAGTGAATGGCAGCGCCGACGGGTCGGACGCGGCGACGTCGCGGTCAAAATCGGCGCGACCGTAATTCCGCGGGTAGTATGAAAAGCTCTTGAGCGCGAAATAGGCGTCATCGTCCATGTACCTGCGGGCCAGCCGCTGGCTCGCGGCTTCCGCGGCCTCCGCGGGAAAGTCGGCGCTGAGGTGCATGGTCGTTATCCCGGTGGTGACCGCGGCAGTCTCGTCCACCGGCTGCGCACCGAGAGCGCGCCAGTTGTCGAGCAAAACTCCGGCCGTCTTGGGCGGACCGTAGGCGATGACGGGTCCGACCGACACCCCGGCGATGGAACCGGCGTGTGCGTCGAGCCAACTCGTCGTCTCGGCCACGGTCTCCTCGGTCTCGCCCGCATAAAGCAGCACGTTGACCTTCGCCATCACGCCATGCTTCCGGCAAGCTTCCAGCAATTCCGACGCCCGACGCAGATAGCGGTCGGGGTCGCCCGTCTTGTTCATCGCCAGGATCTGGCGGGGCGAGGCGGTCTCGAGGCCCAGATCGATCACCCGCAAGCCCGAGCCCGCAAGCGAGGCCAGCGTCTGCGGGGTCATGGCGTCGACCCTTGTCTCGGTGCGCCAGGCCATGTCGAGCCCGATCCTTGCAGCTTCGTCCGCCAATCCGGCCGCCCAACGCGCAGTGGGCATGAACATTGACGACTGCAGATAGGGCCGGATCTCCTCACCGCCGTATTGCTCGCTGACCAACGCCATGGATGCGGCCAAAGCGGCTGCGTCGCCCAACTTCTCGACCTTAATGTCCCGCTCCTCGCAGAAAACGCAGCCCATGCCGCAACCGCGCGACGCTTCCACGCTGGGCTGGTATCGGCGATAGCCGTCGACGAGCAGATGGTTCAGCGTGAAACCGGGCGTCGGCTCGGCTACACGCTTCAACACGGGACTTTCGGTCAGAAGCTGCTCGATGACACCTTCGCTGAGGCCCGGGGCCAGTACGTCTGCTTCGGGCAAAAGTCTCCGAAGCCATTCGGGATCGGGTCCGACGACCCACCGCCCGCCGACGACGATGCGGCATTCGGAGTCGACCTCCTTCGCCAACCTGCAGAACGCCTGTGCCCACGGCAACGCGTAGAAACTGGGGATGGAAACCATAAGCGGATAGATCGACGGAAAGCGACCGTTCTCCCGCAACCGGCGAAACACCTCCTCGGGATCACGATGCTCGCCGTGGAAGAGAGCGACGTCGTGACCGGCCAATTGCAGCTTGGTAGCCAAAGACAGGGCGCCGTAGTTCAGATACAGCTGCCGGCGGGCCACCGCGTGGTCGCGCTTCTTGGGCGAGAGCATGCCGGCTGAGACAAAATTGACGACGCTGGATCTAATCATTCGGACCGCTTCCAAAACTCCGGCAGCAGTACATAGGAGGGCGCAATGCCGTTTGTAAGTATCGAGGGCATCGACGGCAGCGGAAAGTCATTACAGGTCGAGTATCTGACCGCCTCGCTTCTCGCGATGGACTTGCAGGTTGTCAAGACCAAGGAGCCGGACGGCGGTTGGATCGGGGCGGGGGTACGGAGCATCTTGGTGGAGCCGAGGCCTAGCCGACTGTCGCCCCTTGAGGAGATGTTGCTGATATCAGCGGCGCGGGTGGACCATGTCAGAAGCGTGATCCGCCCCGCGCTGGACGCGGGTGCCTGGGTCGTCAGCGATCGGTTCCTGGACTCGACCTATGCGTTTCAGGTCTACGGCTCCGACGTTCCCGAGCAGTTGTTCACCCAGGTCGCCGAGGTCGTCGTCGGCGGAACCATGCCCGACCTGACCTTCGTGCTCGATATCGATCCGGCTGCCGCCCTTGAGCGGCGCTCTGCCCGCGGCGGCTCGGGCGGACCGGATCCTTCCGAGGCGACCAGGGACTTCGCGCGGATCCGCGAGGGACTGCTGACCGCCGCCAAGCGCGACCCCGGCCGGTGCCACGTTTTGGATGCGGCCCAAATGCCCGGCAAGGTTTCGGAGAGGATCCTGTCGGTGGTTCTACGCGCCGGGCTCGTCGACGCAGGGCGCCACGGTCGATACGGGTTGTGAGCGAAGCGGACGTGAAGGACTTTCTGGGCGGCTACAGAGAGCATCCTGCTCGAAGTCGACGCGGGCCTGCATAACCAAGCGCACCGTCGAGTTCTACGGAAAGACGGATCTCGGTTCCGCCGGAATACTTTTTGTCAACTTCGCCCGCTCGATCAACAATCGGGTCATCGACCTTTTCGACGACGCCGTCGTGCTGCTAGAAGCGCAAAAGGTGGCCTCCGCGTGTATCCTAGCGCGATGCCTCATCTCGATGATGTACGACGTGTTGCCAATTCACGCAGAGCGGCACCAACATTTCTTGGCCCTCAATTGGCTAAACGACAGCTTTGGTTGGTCGGCCGCCCAAAAGCCGCCATTCCGCTATCGGCCCCCAAACCAGGACGTTCGGTACGCCGACTCTTGATGTCGCCTTCGAGGCGCATTTCAGACATTCAGTCTGACCAAGCTTCAGCGAATAGCTGCTTTGCGCCTCAAGTCGGCCGTTCAGCAGAACTGGGTGATCTCCCGAAAGCTGACATCGCGGCTGTGGGCAAACCGCCAGAAGTGTGTTGGTCACCCTTGCTCAGGAGCCTGGAGCCTAGCGCGGCAAAGTTCCGCGACGAGGCACCACTCTTGGATGGTCTTCACCAGTGAGAAGTGGCACAGTGTCGACTGGTGTGACCTTGTGCTAATGGGCCGGGTCACCAGTAGTCGATCGGCGGATGTTGTCGGCAATCCAATCCTTGAAGACCCCAACGAGAGGGTCGCCAGACCGGTTCGGGGCCGTCAGCAAATAATAAGTTCCTAGCTCGACGTTGGTGTCGAACAGCTCGACCAGACGCCCACTTGCGAGTTCGTCGGCAGCCATCAGCGCGTTTACAAGGGCAATGCCCTGGCCGGCAAGCGCTGCATCATAGCTGATGCTGGCGTCCGACAGGCGTGGGCCAAGAAGGCGATGACTGAGGGGCTCGCCGACAGCTTCGAACCAATTGGTCCATTGCATGTGGTTGCCTTCGTGTAGTAGCGGCGACCTGGCCAATTCGGTCAGATCAGCCGGTATGCCATGCCGGTCGAGCCAATCTCGTCCAGCCACCGGAAACATGCGGGGCCTGATGAGGTGCATCGCACCCTGGGGAAGTCGCTCGAGCACGTTGACGCCGATCGAGACGTCGGCCTCTGCGCGGGCGAAATCGGGTTTGCTATCGGTCGCGCGAAGCTCGATATCAGCGCCTTCTAATGCGCGTTCGAGGGCGGACAAGCGTGGTGTGAGCCAGCGCGTCGCCAAGCCCGCGATGCACCATATGCGTAACTGTCCGCGCTTGTGCGATGGGCGGAGTTCGTGTGCGGCATGGGCGATGGCCCCGAGGGCCCGGGACACGGTGGCGAGGAAGCTTTCGCCCTCGGCCGTCAACTCGACGCCGCGGGGACCCGCGCGGACAAGGGTGCGACCAAGCCAATGTTCGAGGTTTCGGACGTGGCGGCTAATCACAGTGTGGCTGACGCCGATGTCTTCGGCCGCTCTGCGCATGCTGCCTGTGCGCCCTGCGGCTTCAAAAGCACGCACCATGACCAACGGGGGAAGCCGGTGAGCGTGAGGGCTCGTTTCTGGGGATTTCGGTGCCATAGGGAAGTCCGAGTGGTGCTTCTGATGCACCACGGTAGTTCAATCCATCTGCTTTTCCTAGGTGCCGTGTTGGCCGTATTTTCTCAGCAGACAAGGGGTCTCCATGACAAAGAATGCTTCTCTCCATGCTCGTCGCGGTGCTGCCATTCCGCGCGGAATTGCCAACGCCTTCCCGGTCTATCCGCAGCGCGCGGAGGGTTCTGAGATTTGGGATGTCGAAGGGCACCGCTTCATTGATTTCGCCGGTGGCATTGCCGTGCTCAATACCGGTCACCGTCATCCCAAGGTGATGGCTGCGGTTGCTCGGCAGCTCGAAGCCTACACGCATACGGCCTTTCAGGTGCTCCCCTATGAGCCCTACATCGAGGTCTGCGAGCGCCTCAACGCCTTGGCGCCGTTCAGCGGCGACGCCAAGTCGGTGCTTTTCTCAACCGGTGCCGAGGCCGTCGAAAACGCCATCAAGATTGCCCGCGCTGCGACCGGCCGACCAGGTGTCATCGCCTTTGCCGGAGGCTTCCACGGCCGCACGACGCTAACCATGGCGCTGACCGGCAAGGTCGTGCCGTACAAGAAGAAGTTTGGCGTATCCCCGCCCGGCATCTATCATCTGCCGTTCCCCGCAGAAGACCAGGGGGTTACTGTTGCCGACACGATCAAGGCGATGGATTTCCTGTTCCGCGCGGATATTGATCCGACCGATGTCGCGGCTATCATCATCGAGCCTGTGCAAGGCGAAGGCGGCTTCCTCCCTGCACCGACCGAACTGCTGGTGGCTCTTCGCGCGACCTGCGACAAGCACGGCATCCTGCTGATCGCAGACGAGATCCAGACCGGTTTCGCGCGTACTGGCAAAATGTTCGGCATCGAGAACTCCGGAGTTGAGCCCGATCTGGTGACCGTCGCAAAATCGCTGGCGGGCGGATTCCCGCTGTCCGGAGTGATCGGTCGGGCGGCGATCATGGACACGGTCGAACCTGGCGGCCTAGGCGGTACTTACGCCGGCAGCCCGGTAGCTTGTGCGGCCGCACTTGCCGTACTCGATGTCATCGTCGAGGAGAACCTGCTGGAACGCGCCAAGATCCTCGGCGGCAAGATCAAGGCCGCTCTCGATGGCTTCGCAACGCGGAACAACGTCGTGCCGATCGCCGCAGTCCGCGGCCCGGGTGCTATGGTGGCCTTCGACGTCGTGAGGGAGCGAGGCGGCTTCAGGCCAGACCCAGATGCCACCAAGCGCGTGATCCAAGCGGCTTTGGCCGAAGGCGTGATCCTTCTTTCGTGCGGTGTTGGAGGCAATACGATCCGCATCCTAAACCCTCTGACCATCAGCGATGCCCTCCTCGACGAGGGACTTGCCATGCTCGGTAAGGCTCTTGCATCTGCCAATGTCTGATCGAGTCAAAATGCGCGCCCTCAACGATCCCAGCCTTCTGAAATCACAGGCGTATATCAACGGTGCCTACTCCGGCACGCCCAGCGTGAATGTGACGAATCCCGCCACCGGGGACGTGATCGGATGGGTGCCGAACCAAGGGGCGGCTGAAGCGACCGCCGCTGTAGATGCCGCTTCTGTGGCGTTCCACCCCTGGGCCGCAAGGACGGCAAAGGAACGCAGCGTCATTTTGCGCAAGTGGTTCGACCTGATTCTTGCCAACCGCCAGGATCTTGCAACCATTCTGACAACCGAGCAGGGCAAGCCTTTTGCCGAATCCTTGGGCGAGATCGACTACGCGGCGTCCTACGTTGAGTTTTATGCCGAAGAAGCCAAGCGCATCGCGGGCGAAGTGCTGCCGTCGCATCGTGCCGATGCCCGCATCATGGTGTTACGCCAGCCGATCGGAGTGGTGGCGGCAATCACCCCGTGGAACTTCCCCGCAGCGATGATCACCCGCAAGATTGCACCAGCGTTGGCTGCTGGTTGCACCGTTGTGGTCAAGCCGGCCCTTGAGACGCCGTTGACGGCGTTGGCACTGGCCGAACTCGCTCATCGTGCTGGCTTTCCGGCAGGGACCGTCAATGTCGTGACCGGCGATGCGCGTGCTATTGGCGGCGTGCTCACCAGCCATCCTAAGGTACGACTGGTCGGCTTCACTGGCTCGACACCGGTGGGCAAATTGCTGATGGCGCAAGCCTCCACGACTGTCAAGAAAGTGGCTCTCGAACTAGGCGGCAATGCCCCTTTCATCGTTTTCGATGATGCAGACCTGGACGCCGCGGTGGACGGTGCCATGCTGTCCAAGTTTCGAAATATGGGCCAGACCTGCGTATGCACCAATCGCATTTACGTGCAGTCCACGGTGCACGACGCCTTTGTGGACAAGCTGACATTACGCGTCGACGCCCTCAAAATCGGCGACGGGTTCAGCGAGGGTGTCAATCAGGGGCCATTGATCACTGAGGCGGCGGTCCGCAAGGTCGAGGCGCATATTGCCGACGCGCTTGCCAAGGGCGCAAATGTTGCCACGGGTGGCGGCAGGCATGCTCTCGGACACACCTTCTTCCAGCCCACGATTCTTACCGGCGTGACGGCAGAAATGACTTTGGCGCAAGAGGAAACCTTCGGCCCACTAGCGCCGGTGTTCCGCTTCGAGACGGATGACGAGGTCGTCGCAGCGGCCAATGACACAGAGACTGGCCTCGCGGCCTATTTCTACGCACGGGACGTGGGCCGCATCTTCCGTGTTATGGAGCGACTTGAATACGGCATGGTCGGCATTAACACCGGATTGATCTCGACCGAACTCGCACCCTTTGGCGGCGTCAAGGAGAGCGGCAACTCCCGTGAAGGATCGTCCCACGGCATCCTGGAATTTACAGAACTCAAATATGCATGCATGGGCGGACTGGCAGCCGAGTGACTTCGCCGTATGAAGAAGAAGACCGGTCGTGATCACTTGGCCGATGGGTGGCCGCGTGGGGGCCGCGGACTGACAGGTCGCCCACCGCCCATTGATATCCCACCATGATCCCAGGACGCGTTTTGTCAGCGATCTGATTCGCCGAGCGCGGGCGGCCGTCGGGATGCCGCTTGGTCGGTGCGGGTAAGGAGACGCTGACGAATGCCGACCGCAACTTCAGCCTCGGCGTGAGAACATTTTGCACGGACCCTCTAATCGACCTTAGCGAGGTGTGAACCACCTAGCCGGCGCTCACTTGGGGTCATCCCGTAGTACTCTTTGTAGCGGACGGCGAAATGTGACTGGCTGCAAAAACCACAAGAGTAAGCAATCTCGGCAATCGGAACGGGCGACGAGCTGCGCACAGAAGACGATCTCAAGAGGCGGTCCGCTTCGCGAAGTCGAAGCCTCAAGAGCTCGCGGCCGAACGTGGTCCCGTGTATCTGAAAGACTTTGTGGACGTAGCGCGGCGAAACCCGCAACGAGTTGGCCGCGTGCTCGGGAGCTAGGTCCGGGTCCCCGAAGTGGTATGAGAGGAAAGCCGAAAGCCGCTGGAACGTAACGTCGGACACAGCCGCCGTGGTGCTCTCGGGGATGTCGCGAACGTCACGAGTCTCCAGCATGAGGCACATCAGATCGAGAATGTTGTCTTCGGTGCGTTTCAGAACGCTGGCATCGAGCGACGGCACCATATGAAAAGTTTGCAGAGCCAATTGCGCTACAATGGGCACCAGACCTGCATTTGCTACGTCTCGACGCCCGTACCTATCGTCGAGGAAGGGAAGCCGCTCGCGGATGAAATTAGCAGGCACTTTGATTGTGACATTCTGTGTTTCGTTTCCGATTTGGGTCCAATAACCCTCGGAAGAATTCAGAATATACATTTCTCCAGGTCCAACGTCGGCTTCAATGCCACGTTGGCCAAAACGCTCGCGTTCCCTTGTTGGAAAGATGAATATCACATCTTCGGTATCGGTCGACTGATGGCGACGTACAGTTCGAACGGCATTGGCCGAGAATTTTGAGATCCCGATTTTATGAAGCTGCAAGGCAGTGAGGCTGCCCTCAAACGAGGCCGGATCCGTGGGAGTGCATTCCAGTGGGAAGTAGACTTCCTGCATGTAGTCGCACCAAAGCTGTGCGCTACGACCCTGTCTCGCCTCTCGAGTTGTGAACAATGTTTTGGTTAAAGGCTGCACGCTCCACTGCTCCCGCGCACGGTCAGCAACGGTAGTAGCAAGCCACACCCCAGGTCAAGCAAGTCGGGACCCTGCGGCCTTAATCCAGGCATCAATCGGCCGCGGGTCATCGCCAACGGTGCAGACCCACAGCGTGAAAAGCGTCGGCAATTCCCTTTTTGATCCGTCTTGTCAATATCGAGACTTGAGGGAGGACGCAGCGCTGAGGTCTCGGCCGCAACACCTTCTGACAGCTCGACGCGCCCGGTCTTTCTTAGGTTGCGCTTTGACCCCCGGGCTGCCGACCTAAGGAACCCTGGGCCTTCCATGGGCGACGCCGCTTTACAGCGGTTCAAATCTGGTACCCTCACCAATTGCGTGCCTGGAGCCCGTGCGCCCTCGGAAAAGTCACCGTTCACTGTGGTGATATACGGTGCCCCCTCCCACTCCTATTCTCTGCAAAATTGACCTGCTGTGATGGCACCAGGCCAGAAGCATGCGGTGCCCAACTCTCGGGGTGCATCAATCAATCGTCACCTACCGCCTGAGGAGATAGTAGAATGCAGATCAAGCGCCCAGGACGCGAAGCCGGCGAGATCATGTTTGTCGGGCAGATCTGAGAGGCATAGCGATGCGCACCAGTGAGCACCGCATGACTGAGTTGAGCGACGTTTTCAAGCGACGTTTCAACGCTCGGCTCCTTGCAGATTTTACGGATGACGTCGTCGCGGCTTATCAAAACGCTCCGCTTGGCCCGCACGATGACAAAACCGCCAGGGTGGTTCGCGCCTTGGGCGGTGCCGCCATTGCTGACAAGGAGATCGTTATCTCGCTCGGCGCAAATGGGCCGTGGGCTATCGGGCGGATCGCCTTGGGCAAGGCCGGAAATTTTGTGCGCCTGGCGGATACTTTCACCAGCTACCAGGACGCGCTGAGAAGCGTCTTTTCAATACGCCACCAAGCATTTCTTGCGACTTTCAGATCTCCCGGTGAATTGCGCCTGAACGAGGGAGCGGGGAACAAGCCATGACGAGCCGCCCCCAGCAGATTTTTGGATACAGCGATAGGTTCGCGGCGCGGCCGGGTGAGGCGTTGTCCTTTCACGTCAGCTGTGAATATGTGGCAAATTATCAGGCGTCACTTGTCAGCCTTCGTCACGGCTTTACTGGACAGGCCGGCCCCGGCTTCCTGGAAACGGCGGTCCCGGCAGAGTTTGAAGGAACCTATCGCGGGGCGTGGTTCGCCTGTCAGCCTGGCTCCTATGTCGAAGTTCTCGACGAAACTGGTGTGCTGGGTGCCCCCGACGACTTCTTGATCGAGGCCCATATTTTTCCCACACTGCCTCAGGGGACGCGCTCCGGGCATTTCGGCGCCTACCATGTGACACAAAACTCGTTCGGCGAAAGTTCGGGTTTTCAGGCCGTACTGGGCAATTGGTCCGAGGCTACCCAATCCGGTTACGCCTTGGTCCTCGACGAGGGCAAACCGGCTTTCATCTGGAACGACGGCGTCGCCACAAACAAGCTATGTCTGGACGCCCCGGTCGAAGCCCATCAATGGTATAGGCTCAGGGTTCGGATCGTCGCCCGCGACGGCAAGGTCCACCTTGAGCAGACCCCAGTCAGCAACATAATGAATCGGTTCTCTGCCCTGGCGACCGGGCTGGCCCCGCAATCGGCTTCTGCGTCGACCTCCGGGCAGTGGTCGCTGAGCGAGGCGCCGTTCCGGATCGGTGCGTTGGCGCGGCGGGACGGATACCGGTGGCTCTCGGCCAACGCCTTCAACGGAAAGATCGGCGGCATCAAGATCTGGCGAGGCCAATCGGACCGCACGGGAGACCTCGTTGCGGCCTGGCATTTCGGGCGCAGCGACCGCGCCGACAGCCTGCTGCTTGACGACGTCATGGATCAATCACCCAACAAGCTCCATGGGCGCTGCTACAATGCGCCGACCCGCGGTGTTGCTGGGCACCGGTTTGCCGGTCTGATCGACGATTTCCGCCTCGCGCCTGATGAGTATGACGCCATCCACTTCCATGACGATGACATCACGGATGCGGAATGGCCGGCGGCCTTTTCGTTCAAGATCCCGGAGGCCCTGCCCAGTGGCGTCTATGCGGTCAAATTGACCAGCGAGGATGCCGAATATTACATTCCATTCTTCGTCCGAGCAGGGAAGAAAAAGGCCGACATTGCCGTCCTGTTCTCCACTGCGACCTATCTTGCTTACGCCAATGACAGAATTGCGTTCGAGGCGAACGGCGCCGAAATCATAGTCAGCCGCACGCCGATCATCGACCGCGCCGATCTAACCCTTCAGGATCATCCCGAATTTGGAAGGTCCTGCTACGAAATCCACAATGACGGCTCGGGCGTGGTGTTCGGTAGTGTGCGCCGACCCATACTGACCCTGCAGCCCAAGCATCGTGCGTGGTTCCAGGCGGAGGGCGTGTGGGGTCTGCCGGCGGATCTCTGCATTGTCCATTGGCTTGAGATCATGGAGCTCGGGTTCGATCCAATCACGGACGAAGACCTGGACCGCGAAGGTTTTGAGCTGTTGCAGGACTATAAGGTGGTGATAACCGGCAGCCATCCCGAATACGTGACACGCAACGAAATCGCCGCGATCGACCAGTTCTGCAGCCGCGGCGGTCGCCTGATGTATTTGGGCGGGAATGGTTTCTTCGCCACCGTGTCGTTCGACCCCGAACAACCGTCCCTGATGGAGCTCCGGCGCTCCGATGCTGGCACCCGTCCGCATCAGTCGCCGTTTGGCGATAGGCGCCACACCACGTCGGGTGAGATCGCGGGCCTTTGGCGCAACAAGGGGCTTCCTCCGCAACGTCTCGTCGGCGTTGGTTTTGCGGCGCAGGGGTTCGACCGTTGCACCTACTACCAGCGTCTGGAAGACAGCCATAATCCCATAGCCGGCTTTGTCTTCGAAGGCATCGGCGCCGACGAGCAGATTGGCGGATTCGGAATAATGGGTGGTGGGGCGGCCGGCGCCGAAGTTGACTGCTATCAGCCGGTCCTCGGAACGCCCCCTCAAGCACTGCTCCTTGCGACATCTGGCCCGCTGTCGGACGCATACCTGCTGGCTGCTGAGGAGGTTTATGAGTCCATTCCTGGAATTGGGGGCACGGAACAGCCGGGCGTTCGCGCGGACATTGTTCTTTGTCCGCTAAGCGGTGGCGGCGGGTTCTTCTCGGTAGGCTCGATCGCCTACACCGGCTCTTTGTCGCACAACAGCTATGACAATAACGTCGCACGAATGACCGGCAATGTGCTTCGCCGGTTCCTACGGCCGGAGCCACTCGACGTCGTCCTTAGAGAAGCTGCAATCGCATGAACGGGCCGCTCACCAAAATAGCAAGTTAGGTGAGAATTCGAGCAACCAAGGGGAACAAAAATGTCGAATCTGCAGAACCCAAACCTTTCAGGAATTTCGCGTCGCGACGTTTTACGAAGCGGCCTAATTGGAGGTGCTGGCCTTGCCTTCGCAGCGTCCTCGGGCCTGTCGGCCTTTGCTCAAAGCTCGGTTCCAAAACGAGGTGGCAATCTACGTGTTGCCTTTCTCGGCGCGACCCCGACCGAGACGCTGGATCCGCACGCGGGGGTGGTCCAGCAGGACTTCGCGCGCGCCCTCGGACTTTATGAGCCGCTGGTGGAAATGCAGGCGGATGCCAGCATCAAAAACGCTTTGGCAGAATCCATGGAGCCGAACGCGGATGCCACCGAATGGACCATCAAACTTCGCAGCGGCGTCAAATTTCACGACGGAAAGACGCTATCGGCGAAGGACGTGGCCTTCACCTTTCAGCGGATTGTCAATCCCAAGGCGCCGCTGAGCGGGGCCATTACCCTGGCGCCGCTCGATGTCGACAACATGAAGGTGGTTGACGATCTGACGCTCAAGATCCCCATGAAGGTGCCGTTTGCGGTCTTCCCAGAATGCATCTGTTCGGCGGTTTACTATGCGATTGTGCCGGAGGGGTTTGACCCGGCCAAGCCCGTCGGCACAGGCCCCTTCAAATTCCAGAGCTTTACACCGGGACAGCAAAGCACGTTCGTGCGATTTGACGACTACCATGGCGGTGGCGCATATATCGATACGCTTACGATCACGTCCTTCGCCTCCGACGTTGCGGCGTTCAACGCGCTGCAGAGCGCGCAGGTGGACGCGCTCGCAGCGGCCCCTCTCTCGCTGGTCCGCCAGGTAGGAGCCGGCGGCGCCATCAAGGCCCTGATTTCGGAGCCTGGGCAATGGACTCCGTTTACAATGCGTGTCGATCAACCGCCATTCGACAAGCCCGATGTCCGCAAAGCCTTCCGGCTGTTGGTCGATCGCAAGCAGATGATCGATATTGCCCTGAGCGGCTATGGCGAAGTTGGCAACGACGTCTTCTCCCGCTGGGACCCCTTCTATGACACTTCTCTACAGAGAACTCGCGACGTTGATCAGGCCAAGTTCCTGCTGAAAAAGGCCGGCGAGGAAAATTTGGCGGTCGAACTGGTCACATCTGACTTCGCTAACGGTGTTCCGCAAATGGCGCAGGTATTCGCACGACAAGCTCGAGACGCAGGCGTCACGGTGTCGGTGCGGCAGGTAACGCCGGACGTTTTTTACGGTGACCAGTATCGCCAGTGGAATTTTGCTCAGGATTTCTGGCTGCATTTTCCATACCTGCCCCAAATTGCTGAATGCCATTTGCCAGGCGCTACCTTCAACGAGACTCACTGGGGGAACGAGCAGTATATTAAACTGTATAACCAAGCCGTTGGGACAACAGACCCGGCTCTTCGGAAAGAGATTGTTCATGCTCTGATGAAAATCGACTTCGAAGAAGGTGGATATATCATTCCGTCATTCAACAAGATGGTAGATCTTTTGGCGAATAACGTGGAGGGACTCACGCAGGCTCGCACCGGTTACGCGATGGGACACTTCGGATGGAAGTCTGTGTGGCTATCGTGACGACACAGGAGAAATCAAGCGGAACGGCCAAAGCCCAGCATCAGTTACTGAGGTTTGCCGTTCGTCGTGTCTGTCTTGGCGCGCTAACGCTCTTCGCGGTCTGCGTTGTGGTTTTCCTGGCGACCCAAGTTCTGCCTGGCGACGCGGCGCAGGCGGTCCTCGGGCGCAGTGCGACGCCGGCACGCCTGCAGGAAATCCGGACTCAACTGCACCTTGATCAGCCTTTGATGATGCAGTTCTGGACCTGGGTTTCGGGAATCTTGACCGGCGATCCGGGTCGATCCCTGGTAAACGGTACACAGGTTTCGGCCTTCGTTTATCCGCGCGTAATCAACTCCGCCATGCTGCTGTTGTTGACATCGGCCGTCAGCTTCCCGGTCTCGATAATTCTGGGCGTGGTGGCAGCCTTGTACTCTGGCCGTTTCATGGACACCGGAATTTCCATCGTCGCCTTGTCGCTAGCGGCGCTGCCTGAATTTGTGGTTGGCATCCTCCTGATCCTTCTGCTGTCGACATCCGTGTTCCATCTCCTGCCGGCGGTTTCCCTGGTCCCACCTGGTAGTTCGGTCCTGCAAAACCCGATCATTCTTGTGATGCCGGTACTGACCCTCTCGGTGGTCTGCTTCCCGTATTTGTTTCGCATGACACGGGCGTCAGTGATTGAAGTTCTGGGGAGCGAATACATCGAAATGGCCCGGCTGAAGGGGGTCAGCACTCCAAGGCTCATATTCGTTCATGCATTGCCAAATGCACTTGCCCCAGTCGTTCAAGTTATAGCCCTTACCTTAGCCTATCTCGCTGGTGGCGTGGTGTTGGTTGAATTCGTTTTTGGATATCCCGGCGTGGGTCAAGGGTTGCTTGACTCGATCGTTGCTCGGGACATCCCGGTGATTCAGTTGATCGTCCTTCTTCTCGCTGCGGTCTACGTCCTTCTAAATCTTACCGCTGATTTGATCGCAGTGTTACTCACACCAAAGATGAGCGCTCACCAATGGCAATCGACTTAAACGGAAGAAGCGCACCGTCCATGATAGGCACGTGTTGGCGGTGGTTTCGCGATCTGAAAGCCGGCGCAGCCGGTCTGGTGATTGGACTTCTCATTATCGGCGGCGCCATCTTCGGCCCTTTTTTGGCTCCTGTGCCGCCCACTGATTTCGTCGGTTCGCCGTTTGACCTTCCCTCGCCATATGCACTCCTGGGAACGGATTTCATGGGCAGAGACGTATTTTCGCGCGTGCTCTCGGGTGGTGTACAGGTCCTCGGGTTGTCAGCCGTCGCGACGGTTGCCGGGGTACTCATCGGTACATTGCTGGGCATTATCTGCGGATATCTGAAAGGGAAAACCGACGACGTCATAATGAGGCTGTTGGACGTGGCGATGGCCTTTCCACAAACTGTTCTTGCGCTCCTGTTCGTTAGCATAGTCGGGCCAAAGCTATGGCTGATCGCACTTCTCGTCGCCGCAATCCATGCGCCGCAAGTTGCTCGCGTCATGCGCTCCGTGGCTCTTCGTGTATCGGAGGAAGATTATATCCGTTACGCCGAGGCGATCGGCGTGTCTACGACGCGGATTATTACGCGAGAGATCCTTCCAAATCTGGCCGCGCCCTTAATGGTTGAGTTGGGCCTGCGCTTTTCCTATTCGATTGCACTGATCGCCGGACTGGGATTTCTCGGTTTGATGGCGGATCCTTCCGTTCCCGATTGGGGAATGATGATCAACGAAAATCGAATTGGCCTCCTTTTGAACCCTTGGGCCGTCGCGGCGCCAGTGTTCATTCTTGCGGTTCTAACTATCGGAACCAACGTTTTTACTGACTCGCTGGCTCGGACGAAGCGTGGAATGCCCGCCGCGGATGTCGACGACACCATCAGCGATGAGATACTCGCCGATGGACAGGTAGCCGGCTTCGGTAATGGCCCTGGTGCGGGCAAGGAGAGGCTATGACTGTGCATCCCAGAGAAACGGACGGCCTTGGTACTGCTAGTCTAGCGCTAGAAATCAGCAATCTACGTGTGTCAGTCGCCGAAAGCGACGTGGACATCGTTCAGGGTGTTTCACTTGCGCTTGCCCCCGGAGAAATTCTGGGCTTGGTCGGAGAATCTGGCTCCGGAAAGACGACGGTGGGGCTCGCAGTCCTGGGTTATTGTCGGAAGGGCCTCACGATTGGCGGAGGGTCGATAAAGATTGACGGACAAGACGTCCTGTCAATGGGAGCCGGAGAGCTTCAGAAAGTTCGAGGGCGCCTCGTATCACTAATACCGCAGGACCCAGGTACTGCGCTCAATCCGATCCTTCGCATCGGAACCCAACTGGCCGAATGCTTCGATCAGAAGAACTCGGTCACGGAGGAAATGCTGCTGGAGCTGCTTCGTCTGGTGAAGCTGCCTGTATCGCCTGAATTTCTTCGCGCGTATCCGCACCAGCTCTCCGGCGGGCAACAGCAGCGCGTTGGCATAGCCATGGCGTTTGCAAACCGCCCGCGGGTAATCGTGATGGACGAACCAACCACGGGCCTTGATGTGACGACGCAATCCCACGTGCTCGACACCATTCGCAGTCTATGCAACGAACACTCCGTCGCGGCGATCTATGTGAGCCATGACCTTGCGGTTGTCGGAGCACTCTGTAACCGAATAGCTGTTATGTACTCTGGGCGAATTGTCGAAGTGGGAAGCACTTTACAATTGCTTTCTAGCCCAGCACATCCCTATACGCGGGCGCTAATTCACGCGGTGCCTGATCTAGACCGCAAATCCGCAGTTAGCGGCATCCGGGGCAGTGCGCCCGAGCCGTCTCGCCGTCCCAGAGGGTGCGCGTTTGCCCCGAGATGCGACGCAGCGGAACATCGCTGCACCACCTCAATCCCAGAGGCTACAGAAATCAGAAAGGGTCAGTACGTAAATTGTGTAAGGGCAGATGAGATTCAGGCTATCTCAACTCCGATTCGATCGATTGAGCTTGAATCCGCCGCCGACCGCCCAGTCGCTTTGGAGGTTATAGAGCTGGAAGCGTTTCATGGAAGCGCTCGGATACTCAAAGGGCTTTCCTTCAAAATTCGTCAAGGCAACTGTGTTGCCCTGGTGGGGGAATCGGGATCGGGTAAAACGACAACGGCACGTTGTCTGGCTGGGCTTCATCGTAATCAAAATGGCAAAATCATCTTCGATGGTAAGATGATACCCCCGCACGCCTCTCACCGGTCAGTCCATGCGCGTCGTCGGATTCAGTACATTTTCCAAAATCCGTACGCGTCCCTGAACCCGAGGAGAACAATCGGCCAGTCGGTGGCCATGGCGCTTGAACAGTTTGAGTCAACGTCGAGCGCAGAGATGCGTAGGCGCGTTCTTGCCTCATTGGATGAAGTGTCCTTACCCTCCGCATCCGCCAATCGATATCCGCATCAGCTCTCGGGGGGTCAACGACAGCGCGTGGCGATCGCACGCGCGTTGATAGTCGGCCCCGAATTGCTGATTTGTGACGAGGTAACCTCCGCTCTGGACGTGTCGGTTCAAGCCGTTGTGGTCGAACTACTTCAGCAGCTTCAGCGCGATCACAATCTCGCGATGCTCTTCGTCACACACAACCTGGCGGTGGCGAGCAATATTGCGCAGCATGTTGCGGTCATGCAGGGCGGGCACATCGTGGAGTTCGGTAGGGTTGAGGATGTCCTACGCGCGCCAGCCGCAGACGAGACACAAAGACTTCTAGCGGACACGCCTAGATTTGCATTTTCAATGGCCTAGCCCGGCCCTGCGCGTTCTGATCGAGCCACCTCAACTCGGTTTCCTGGTTGGAATGATATCGAAGCGTCGCTCGAGCACATCGCCCGTTTGACTGTGCTGCGCCGTGCGTAACTTTCTGCACTTGGCGAACTGATCAAGGACAAGTCTTGCGGCGACAAGATCGCGGCAAACTGAGACCATAAGGAGAATTCATGGACACTGAGTTGCTGATCGGCTCTAGCTTCGAACCAGGAACTGAGTTTGAGGAGACGATTTTTAACCCCAAGACCGGTGGAAGAATCATCGACCTTGCTGAAGCTTCTGAAGGCCAAATCGATGCAGCGGTCCATGCTGCTGAAAAAGCATTCAGCCGCTGGTCGCGCACCACGCCAGCCGAGCGCTCGGCTTGTCTTTTGCAGATCGCTGACGCCGTTGAAAGACATGCCGAAGATTTTGCCGCACTCGAAGCACTGAATTGCGGCAAGCCGATCAACTCGGTGCGCAATGATGAATTGCCTGCGATCATTGATTGCTGGCGCTTTTTCGCTGGCGCCGTCCGATCTATGCACGCGCCTGTGGCCGGAGAGTATCTGCCCGGCTATACCTCGATGATCTGCCGCGATGCAGTGGGTGTTGTCGGTTCGATAGCGCCGTGGAACTATCCTCTGATGATGATGGCGTGGAAGCTCGCACCAGCAATAGCTGGCGGCAATACAGTCGTTTTCAAGCCCTCAGAGCAAACCCCGCTTACCGCACTGAAGATGGCGCGGCTCTTGGCGGACATTCTTCCCGATGGCGTCGTCAACGTTATCCTTGGTCGCGGGGAAACGGTGGGAAATGCGCTAATCAATCACCCCAGCATTAGCATGGTGTCGATCACGGGCGACATCGGCACTGGGAAGAAAGTAATGCATGCCGCCGCCGCGACGATCAAGCGGACACATCTGGAACTTGGAGGGAAGGCTCCGGTCATCGTTTACGACGATGCAGATCTCGAGGCCGTGGTGCAGGGCATCCGTACGTTCGGATTTTACAACGCGGGCCAGGACTGTACGGCCCCGTGCCGTATCTATGTGCAGGATAGAGTCTATGATAATTTCGTCGCAGATCTGAGTGCTGCGGTTTCTACAATCCGCTACAATCAAAGTGACGACAACAGCAACGAGATTGGCCCCCTTGTCTCGAAGCGCCAACGGGACCGCGTCGCAAGTTTCGTTGAGCGGGCGGACGAGCAAAAGCACATCCAGGTCACCACAGGCGGTGCCACCAGTGGCGAACAAGGGTTCTTCTATCAGCCAACCGTTATTGCCGGTGCGACCCAGGACGACGAGATCGTGCGTCGTGAGGTCTTCGGGCCGGTCGTTTCAGTTACTCGTTTCACAGACGACCAACAGGCCGTGGAGTGGGCGAACGACAGCGACTACGGATTGGCCTCCTCGGTTTGGACAAGCAATATCTCCAAAGCGATGAGCGTCGCGTCGCAGCTCCAGTACGGTTGCACCTGGGTCAACGCCCATTTCATGCTCGCGACAGAAATGCCCCACGGCGGCGTCAAGCAATCTGGATATGGCAAGGATATGTCTATCTATGCGCTGGAGGATTACACATCAGTACGCCATGTGATGATCAAGCATTCGTGAGCAACGCGTTCCGGCGGTCAGTTCACAAAGTTTGGAAGCTGGCAGACCTTGATGCCTACCCCCAGTTCGGCGATCCGCCGGCTGGTCGTCGGATGCTCATGGCCCATGGTATTATCGAGCCACGCGACCAGACCAAGCGTGTGTCGAGCGCCTTCGGCGGGCCTATATTCGCAAGACCGAGGCCCGCTTTCGCAGGGCGGTTCCCGAAAGCCGCCTGACAGGAATCGGCCCCATTTCAGACCACTAGTCAGCCAACGAACAAACTTCGGTTGTAGCGCGAGGTTGGCGTCTATGAAGGCTTTTGCAGCATCATCGCTGGCCTCTGAAAAAACCTCAAAAATTCCTGTTGCGGCTTCTCCGCAATGCACTATCCCAAATTTTAGCAACTGGTGGGGGACCGCATGTACCGCATAAAGGCTGATACTGGAGAGATTCTCGTCCCGCACAGGTTCGCGGATACCACATACGGGGCGGCCGATCCGGCGCTTGGCCGGGAACGGCATCACATCGCGAATAGGGTGAAGGCAACGACGCTCGACGAACTGCGAACCTACTTGCGGAGAGGCTGGCCGATCTGGATGGAAATCAGGGGCACGCGGGATCGCCGACTAATTTCTGCCGACATCGTGGACGCCGAGCCACCTGCGCTCGGGGATGCTGTGCCTGCGGAGCCAGTGAGCCGACAGATTTCAATCGAGCGTGTTGTCAAACCTGCCCCTGCGCAAAAAGTACCGTGGCAAAACGCGCCGATTGCAAGCCATACAGAGAGGACCCTGGCATCATCGGGCAACGACAAAGACTACATCAGGCTCGTTCGGGAGATCTCGCTTGCCGAGCTTGCGGGCGAAATCGAGAATCCGCGCACGCTTCTGATGGGGTCGCACGTCTACAAATCGAAGCGGCTCGACATCGCATACGCACCGTTCGGCTACGTCAATGCTGGAGCGGACATCGTGATTGTCGGCATCACCCCTGGCCGCCAGCAAATGCGGGAGGCTCTTCTCGAGGCCAAACGGGCGATGGCGAGCGGAGCATCGCGCGAAGATATCCTTGCACGAGCGAAGGTGCATGCCAGCTTTGCTGGGGACATGAGAAAGAATCTCGTGAGGCTGATGGATGCCGTTGGCCTCAACGATTGGCTGGGGATTACGTCGACCGCAACCCTGTGGACCGTCGATAGCCAGCGTGCTCACTTCACGTCGGCGATCCGCTATCCAACCTTCGTCGATGGCGAGAACTACAGCCGCTCGCCTGACATGAACAAAGTCCCGTTCTTGTTCGACAAGGCCCGAGAGTGGCTCACCGAAGAACTCTCAGCTTTTCCCAACGCCGTGTTTGTCCCCATGGGAGATATGGTCTCGGAGGTATTGGCAAGAATTGGCGGCGAGGTCGGAGTTCCAGAGCGCAGAATTCTGACTGGGATGCCGCACGCCAGCGGAGCCAACAACGGCCCCATCGCATGGTTCTTGGGCGCACAGGGGGAAGAGAACGGTTGGCGTAGGCGCTATGTCGATATCCGGAATAAGGTGACCACGCTTGATCAGCGCCGAGGATACCATCCCGATTCAGGAGCAGCGCTTCAGAATTTCCCGAAATAGAACCTACCCGTCGGCTTGTCGTCCTTCATCCAGATCAGCGCCTGGGTCATGGAGTCGACCTGGTCGTCGTGCTTTCCGTGCGGAAATGCGAGCACCTCAAGCAGGAAGTCATCTCTCCAATGCGCGTCTTTCGGAAGATTGACGTTGCCGTTTTCGATCATTGCGGCAACACGTGACAGCCGGCTTTCCTTGTCGGTTCTGGCTTTTACCGGCGTGGTGCTGATGTCCTGGCTTTCCAAGTCGGCGATGAGGCTTGAGCCGGAACCCGCATCCTCAATGAGGATGATGTCGGGGGAGTGCTCCAGAAGGGAGTTTTTCACCGCCTTGATGAGGTCTGGGTAAGCTGCCCGGACGCGGACGAGATCGAGGAGATAATAGTTGTTGTCGTCTTTGGCCCATGTCGTTCCGACGGAGTAATCGCTGGAGGGGTCGCCCTTAAGCGCGGTGTCCCAGCTTTGAACGATGGTCATCGACCGACGGTCGAACTGATTTGGATCGTAGTCGCGAAACCACACCCTCTTGACCATGTTGCCGTCCGGTGGGGCAGGGGATTGTTGGTACTGCGCGGAAAAATTGAGCGATCCTAATAGGCGCTTTAGACCGTCCAGTTCGGCGTGTCCCAGACGCGCGGGGTGCAGCAAGTCGCCAAGCTTGCGATCGTGCCAGCGATTTACACTTGTCTGGACGCGTTCGTCCTGCTCGGCAATCGCCGACAGGTTCAAATGCTCCCAGCCGCCAGTCTCCAGAAGCACGCCTGCTAGGTCGTCGACATGCAATCTTTGCATGACAAGGACGACGGCACCGGCAGCCGGATTGTCGAAGCGCGACATCAAAGTCGTGCGAACCCAGTCGGCGCACCTATTGCGAGCCGATTCCGAATGCGCTTCATCTGCCTTCAAGGGGTCATCGATAATGATGATGTCGCCACCCCGGCCGGTTAGCTGACCACCGGTCGAGGTCGCCAGGCGTCCACCGCCGAGCGTGGTCTGCAGTTCATTTTCAGTGTTCTTGCGCGGGCTAACCTTGAAGGTCGGAAACATCGACCGGTACCAGGCGGTGTTGACGACCGTTCGAAAGTCGTTGGCGTGCTTGACCGCAAGTGGTTGAGCATAAGAGACGCAGATCATTTTCTTCGACGGATCACGGCCAAGAATCCATGCCGGGAACGCGACCGAGGTTGTGACCGACTTCAACGATCTTGGCGGCATCGTAATGATCAGGCGCTTGCACTTGCCCGCGGACACGCGGTCGAGCTGATGCGCAATGGCGCGAATGTGCCAGTTGGGCAAATACTTGGCGCCTGGATCGACGGCGGAGAAAGCCAGCGCCACGAAGGTCGCCAGGTCAACGCGGGCCGCGCCCAACAGCAGCTGAAGGGCAGTCGGTGCAACGGGCGAAGAGGATGGTCGGCCCGGTAGGGGGATTGGAGCGTTCATTCCTCGTCTCCCTCGTCGCCGGTCTTGGAACGGGTCTCGGTATCGTTCTCTGGCGAGTCCTTGTGGTCGAGATAATCCCGCATCATGTCGACCATTGTTTGCGGATCGAACACGTCGACCTCTGCATCGGGTTGCCGGCTTTCCTCAAGTTCGGCACAACGGGATGCGAGCTGAAGAGCATGGGCCGCCGACCGGAAATCGCCTGAAAGCGCATTGTTGCGCATTTTGAGGAGGATGGCCTCGAGCGCCGTCACCGTCGTCGTCCTGCCATTCTGCTGGATTTGGATCGGCCCAAAGAGCGTCTCGCGTACGATAGTGTTCATGTTCTTTTTGCCTTTCGGCCGGCCTTTCGGATTGCCTGACATTCCTTTCTGGAACCGGGTTTCAGCCGGAGGCTTGCCGTAGCCTATCGAGTAGTCGGCAGATTTCTTTCTCCGGGTGGTCACAGCACGCCTCCCACAGTTTCAGGCGCTGGGGTGGCGGACGCTGTTTTGGCGAGTACGCCGGAAGCTTTGACGCTTCCACGCTGCTCGAACAGTTCCTCGAAAGTCTCGCCCGTGGTGGCGAGCGTTGCCTGCTTGCCCGTATGCCTTTCGAAGCGGCGGATGATCAGATCGCAATAGACAGGATCGATCTCGATAAGGCGTGCGTGGCGCCCGGTCTTGTGCGATGCGAGTAGCGTGCTGCCCGAGCCGCCAAAAGGGTCCAGCACGACGTCGCCGCGGCGGCTGACGTCGAGCAGAGCGTCGGCAACCAGAGCGACAGGTTTGACGGTGGGATGCGCTTCGAGCTCTTCCATTCGCGAGGTGCCAAAGCTGTTGGCGCCGCGATAGGTCCAGACATTGCTGCGGTGACGTCCATGTTTGCCGAGTTCAACATTATTGCGATGCGGCTCCTTGCCATTCCTGAACACCAGCACCAGTTCGTGCTGAGAGCGGTAGAGGCTGCCCATGCCGGCATTAGTCTTGTTCCAGACGCACAGATTGAGCAGATCGCCGAACGTCTGTTTACCCGCCAATGTGGTCTCTGCGATATGACGCCAATCCATGCACACGAAGGCGATAGCGCCCGGCTTGCTCGACCCAGCAATCAGTGAGAACGACTGTTCCAGGAACCCTGCGAACTCGTCGTCGGACATCTCGCCGGATGCCATTGCAAATTCCCGGTGGCTCGTCTTGCCAAGCCCGCTGACGTGTCCGCCGATCGGAACGTTGTAGGGCGGGTCTGTGAAACAGACGGACGCCTTCTCCCCCTGCATCAGCGTCTCGAAATTCGCTGCCGAAAGCGCGTTGCCGCAAAGCAATCGATGATCGCCGAGCAGGAACAGATCGCCAGGCCGAGTTACTGCTGGTCCTGTTGATTTCTCCGGAAGGCCCGGCTCATCCTCATCGACTTCATCGTCCTGATTGTCGGGCGAGAACTCGCTGATGATCAGGTCGACCTCCGGGATATCGAAGCCGGTGATCGCGACGTCGAAGTCGAGATCGACTAGCGCCTGTAGCTCAATGGCCAGGATCTGCTTGTCCCAGCCGGCCTTCTCGGCGAGCCGATTGTCGGCAACAATGTAGGCGCGTTTTTCGGCAGCGCTGAGATGGGTGATGGAAAGCGTCGGCACCTCCTTCAGCCCGAGCAGGCGCGCTGCCGCTAGGCGACCATGGCCAGCAAGGACATTGTTGCTCTCGTCGGTTAGAACTGGGTTGGTGAAGCCGAACTTTTGGATGCTGTCGGCAATCTGTCTGATCTGTCTCTTGGAATGGGTCCGTGCGTTGTTGCTGTAGGGGATGAGTGCGTCGATTGAAACTGAGTTGATTTTGGTGGCCATGAGATCCTCTGAACGTCGAGCGCGTTAACTGACAGCGCCCCTTCGCTGAGAAGAAATCTCAATGTTTCTGATTTAAGAAAAGTGAAAGAAGTGGCCATTCACCGATTTGCTGCCGTAAAAAGATTTCTGTGGACGCAAATGATCGGCACTAGAGAGCGGGATGGCCCGGCAAAAAATTTTGTCGGGACATATGATAATCACAAGGTACCGACAAATATTTTTACTTTGACCTTCTCGGCGTCTGCAGTCGTCCACTCTGATACTGAGGAACGATAGCCTGCCTCAACTGTTCATCACCCAAAGCGCGACTGGGTCAGCCGACAGCTGACGTGCAAGAGTTCATCGATTAAGCAATCGTGCGTCGCAAGCCAAAAGCACATCGCCTAACTAGCGTTCTGGTTGAGCCGCGAAGCCAATGCTTTGGCCTCGGCTGGAGACAGCCGACTGAGCGCCATACGTAGCGCTTCGCAAAGTCCGTCGAGCATCGGCTCGCTACGTTCCGAACCCATATGACGATGCGCTCGATGCTGGAAGAAAAGGCAGAGCCAAAGCTTGAGCGCACTGCCTTCCCATTTGCCGGTCTCGCGGACTCGCGCTGACATCGCGTTGGAAAGTTCGGCAAGAGGGTCCATTCCTCCGGTGACCTCGTAGCCATTCAGGAAATGTGCGAAACGCCCTGATTGATCCCAGGCGAACGGTATCGGCATCGCCGAGAAGTCGCCCTTTAAGGCCAGTCGTTCCCACTTGAGAAGCCGTGTCATTCGGCGGCTTCCGCTAGTACGCTAAGCCGAGGCCGGATCAGAGAGACAAAGCGATTTGCTGCATCGCAGAGCCAGTCGAGTAGCTGGTCATCGCTCGCGAAGTCCGAGCGTGGCCTGAACACGCCGAGTTCCGCACAGAACGGTGCGGCGGATTTCGACCTCGCGATCAGGTCAAGGCTACCTTCGCTGCGCAGCTCTGCAATGTCGTTGTGGAACTCATCAAAAAGGGTCTGACCGTCCTCGTCACGAAAGGTCAGGAACAGCCCGACCTCAGCTCTGGTGCCGGTCGAACGAAAGCCTGTTATCCAGCCGATTGGCTCGGGTAGGGGAATCCTGACCCAATTGTCGCCGCCATGCCGCGGGGGCAGTTGGTCTGAGTGGTCGAATTGCACCTGATCAATGAAGCGCTGCCAGAACGCGCGGTTGATGCTTCGCCGGTTGACGCGGTCTGGATCGACAACGCTCTCCATACTCTCGTCAGCCTGGGTAGCCCCTATCTCTTGGGTCTCCAATTGGAGCGGTATGCCTTCACCGTTGACCAAAACTCTCTGCTGAAGGACTTCGGTACGCAGTGGCACCATTGGCACCACGACAATGGCTCCTGATGCCGCCTGCCAAAGCTGGATCTCAAGCAATGTCAGTTGCGCCAGGCCGGCGCCTTGCGAATTTAGATGCTCGGCAATCGCATGCGTATCCGAGCGGATGCCATCTCCGGCGATAATGAGCTGAAAGTCACCCAGCTTTAGCGATTGCGTCATGGCATCAACAAATGGAGCCTCCTCGAGCTCTGGCCACCGAAGCTTCGCCGCGGCAAAGATCGGGTTCGGCACATGGGTTGCCAGCTTGCGTCTTATCCCCGCGGTCAGATCGCCAAAGCTCCAGCGTCGCAGCAGCGCGGCATACTCCAGGATTTGCGCCAACACCTCCCGACGCGCCTGCGGGTTACGCCAAAGCTTGCACTCAATAATGACCAGTCGGCCGGTTCTTGCCACGCCCAGAATATCCGCGAACACTGTCCCGCTTGCACGAGGAATGGCGAGTTCCCGGCATAAGGGGACGACATCGCTCAAGCCGCCATCAAGCCGGTCGGCCACGATCAACTCTGGATGCCGAAACAGCAGATCTTGTAGCCAACGCTCGTCATAAGCGTGCTGCGACAGCGCATTCGAATCTGGCGCCTGGCCTGATCTAGGCGTTGCGTTTTGCGTTAGAGAACGACGGGCCAGTGTCTCGGTATCTGTTGAATTGAAGTCGGAAAATAATAAAGCACTCATTCGAGGGTCGCCATCTCCAATATTTTGTCATGAAAATGGAAACCATCATAGGAAATATTTCGATTATATTATTCCGACGTTCACGACAATTCATGATACGGATTTGCGCTCGATCTGGAACGACAGTCAACTCGAATTGTCGAGGCCATCTGCTCTCGGCGAGCGAATTGGGCACACGGCGCCCAAAGTCGCATAATATGCAGTCGGGAACTGGCGACCGGTTGACCATCAGCTCCAATAATGCGGACTTGAGCGCCTGCACGGGCCTTGCAGCTAGAAGGATGGCGGACGAAATCGAATAGGTCTGACGGGCGAGTGGGATCTGGGCGACCCGGGACCTTTTTGGGCTCTTCCGAGAGTTCGGAAGGCGGAGGGTTCACAAAAGGGAAGACATCTAGGGTATGTGCAGGGCGGTGTTACCCGACGCGGTTCTAGGTTGTGGACTTATAAGCCCGAAGCCACAGCCGGACGGATCGACCTTGCGATTCGTTTCCAGGCACCGGTTGGGTGGCTACGATCCGGCATTCGTGGTATGTTTTTGCGGCCTTGAAAGCATGACCCGTACCGCAGTTTGCCTTGGGAGATGCCAAATGCGCATGTCCTTGCTTTTCATTCCACTACTGCTTGCACCGATTGTATCGCATGCCGCCGGCATTCACGACGCCGCCATGAAGGGCGATGTCGCGGCGATCACGGCAGCGCTCGACGCTGGTGCCGGCGTCGATGAGAGCGACGGGCGCACGACACCACTCTATCTTGCGGTCAAAGGCGGTCATTTTGCAGCGGCAAAACTGCTCATTGAACGCGGTGCCGACGTCAACGCCGTCCCGGACCCGCGATTGGGTCCTGCCCTTATTCTGGCTTTGGCAAAACGCAGAACCGATTTGATCAATCTGTTGCTGGACGGGGGCGCAAATCCAAATTCGAAGCGCAGCCGCGAAAACGTTATCCACATCGCGGTCAATCTCGGTTGCCTCGATTGCGTGAAAGCACTGGTTGAGGCCGGCGCGGACGTGAATGCGAAGACAAAGGACGGCAAGACACCGCTCCATCTGGCAAAATTCAAGGGGCAACGCGAAGTTGCTGACTATCTCATGTCGCACGGCGTCGTGTTGCCAACGCCAGCTCCGATCTCGATGAAGTTGGCTGCTGCCGATGTCGAGAAAGGCCGAACCTACTTCACACACGTGTGCCACGGTTGCCACAATGCCGAGCCACAGGGAGGGATCAAAACGGGACCGAACTTATGGGGCGTCGTCGGCCGCGATAAGGCATCCATGGCAAACATGCGTTACTCCGACACCTTGCTGGCTTTAGAGGGTGTATGGACGTACGAGGACCTGAACAAATATCTGCTTGAGCCCATGCTCACCACGCCGGGTGTTTACATGGAGGTGCCTGGCGTCCCGGACGAGACCGAACGGGTCAACCTGATCGCCTACTTGCGTACACTCAGCGACAAACCGCTCCCACTGCCCTAGGAGCTATTAGGCAAAAGGGCCGAGGTTGGTCGAAAACGTTGACCGACTGAACGTCGTTTATGAGTACACGCCCTAGCAACGGATTCGTTCTGGAAGTCCCTTGCATGGACCTTGCTGATTTTTATCATCTTTCAGGTTGCATATTTCCTATTTTCATTCGCGCTTTTCGACAAGTTTTGGATGAAAAGGACCGAAGAAAAACCGAACCCTGCCGAGCCTACCTGTCGAGACGGCGGTGTCTCATCTGAAGGGCGGTCGATGACGCTTTGAGGGAGACCGCCAGACACGAGAGCATGCGATCATGCTAATCTTTGCGAACCATGCGAATGAAGGAAAGCCGTGGCAGCGCCAACAATCATCGAAAAGCGCGCTGGCGCTGGATGTCGCCACGGAGATCGTCGACAGGGTGCGGACCGACGACGCCGAAGCCGAGGAGCGCGAGGTAGGTCTAAGGAGGAAACACAGATGGCTGCCTATCTGATAGCGGATGTAGACGTAAAAGACGCTGCCTTGTTCGAGGAATATCGGCGGGACGTTCCCGCTACCGAAGAGCGGTACGGTGGGCGGTATCTGGGCCGCGGTGGCGCCACCAAGGTTCTGGAAGGTGATTGGGATCCACACCGACTGGTCATTGTCGAATTCCCCGACATGGCGTCATTGATGGGCTGGTATAATTCGCCGGAATACGCCCGGCTGATCGAGATCCGCAAACGTTCCGCTAACACCAGGATCATCGCTTTAGAAGGGATTGCAACGCCTGCGGCGTGACCCATGCAGCCAGCGGACCCGACGACAGTTGGCGTCCTCAGCGTCATTTCTTCCTCACGGCGAGATGCCGTCGGCAGGGATCAGGCAGCGTTTGGACATGAAGGCGTCGCGGAACGCGGGTGCTGTATTGATGCCCTCCATCCTCGCGTTGTCTTCGCACAGGCCGTCAAGGACGCCCTCAGCCAGAGCCATAAAGTCCCGCGCGCTTCCGTACCACGGCGAACGGCCGTCCAGGACATCTCTGGCAATTCTGCGGTGCAGACGAGCGAATTGATCAAACCGCCCGCCTCCTTATAGCCATTCATGAAATGCGCAAAGCGCGCTGACTGACGCCAACGGAAGGGACGCGGCATTTGCGAGAAGTCGCCTTCCAGGGAGCGTCGCTCCCATTCCTTCAACTCGTCAGGTGTCTGGTGACCGCCGTGTTATCCCGATCATGCGAAGACGTTCGCTGGTAGTGTGCTGAGAGTTCTGCAAATTCGCTGAGAGGGGGCGGTCATGGCAGGCTGGTGATTGTTCACGTCACCTGATTCCCGCGAAGGAACGCCACCATGACCAAGACTGAAGTTAAGACCGCCAGCGCTGCCGTCAAAGACATTTTGCTTTCGAACCCGGATGGATTGCACGAAGTGCTCCGTGCGGTGATGCAGGAGGTGCTTGAGGCCGAGATGGACGAGGCGCTGGGTGCCTCGAAGAGCGAGCGCACGCCCGAACGGCTTGGCTATCGCTCGGGCTATTACGGCCGCACCCTTGTGACGCGGGTCGGCAAGCTCGAGCTGCGGGTTCCGCAGGACCGGGCCGGGCGCTTCTCCACCGAGCTGTTCGAGCGCTACCAGCGTTCCGAGCGGGCCTTGGTGGCGACACTGGCGGAGATGTATGTGCAGGGCGTGTCGACCCGCAAGGTGAAGGCGATCACGGAAGAACTGTGCGGCCATGCCTTCTCGGCCTCGTCGATCTCGGCCATCAACAAGCGGCTGGATGAGAGCCTCGCTGCCTTTGCCAGGCGCCCCCTTCAAGAGCCGTTTCCTTACCTCATCCTCGATGCGCGCTACGAGAAGGTGCGTGAAGCCGGTGTTGTCATGAGCCAGGCGGTGCTGATAGCGGTCGGTATCGACTGGGACGGAAGGCGCCAGATCCTGGCCGTGGAGATGGCCAATCGCGAGAGCCGCTCGGCCTGGAGGGACTTCCTCGTCGGCCTCAAGGCGCGCGGCCTCAAGGGCGTCGAGTTGGTTGTGTCCGACGATCACGCCGGCCTGGTGGCAGCGATCGGCGAGGTGATCCCCGAAGCCGCCTGGCAACGCTGCTACGTGCACTTCCTCAGGAACGCGCTCGATCATCTGCCGAGGAAGCACGGCGACGACTGCCTTCAGGAATTGCGCTGGCTCTACGACCGGCGCGATCTCGCAGAGGCCAGGGCTGATCTTGCCGCATGGCTTGCCAAATGGTCGGCACGCTATCCGCGCCTGACAGGCTGGGCCGAGGATGCCATCGAACAAACCCTGACCTTCTTCAGGCTGCCGAGACAGCACCACAAGCATCTCAAATCCACCAACATGCTGGAGCGGCTCAACGAGGAAATCCGCCGGCGCACCTATGTCGTGCGCATCTTCCCCAACACCGAAAGCTGCCTGCGCCTGGTCAGGGCCTTGGCCGTCGAGACCAACGAAAACTGGATGGAGGCCAACCGATACATCAACATGGACGACCTGCGCGAGCACAAGAAGCTCGCTCTGCGCCAAGCCGCATGACCAGCATCATGGCTGCCCCATTTTGCAGAACTTGACGCACACAACCCGTTCGCTCCGGTGCGGGACGACTTCAAGTCCTTTTCAAGGGTGTTGGGAGGTTGGCCCTGCACAACCAAGGGGCACGATCAGCTTCTGCACCTTCAGACACATCGTGATAACCTGTCGGCCATGAAATCGGAGGCTTGAGAGAAACGTGGGCGGGCCCAGGAGACTAATTTCTGCCCATGGGAAGGCGATGTCCGCGCTAGCCGGAATGTCAGCTACCGAAGATCCGCCGCCTGAAGGCTGCCAGTCCGCTAATGGCCGCCCCAAAGCTGCCGGTCAACACAAGATCGCATTGGAACCGATCCTTCGCATCCCCCGTTATCGAATGGAAGGGACATTACTTGTCATTAGGAGATGAAGAATGAAGCGGCTTCTTTTTGCCACTGCCATGATGGCTGTTTCCAGCGGGCTTGCGTTCGCGGGGACGACGGGGACAACAGGGACGACGTCGAGTGGCTCCTCCACTACCACAACGATGCCGACGACAGATAACAACACGGATTCGACCACAACGAAGTCGACCAATTCGAACTCAGCGAAGGACTGTGCGCCGGGCCAGCAGAGTGGCAGTGCCAAGCAGGCCGCTCCTGGTCAACAGGATGACACCAGTGCCAAGTCCGCAGCCCCTGGACAGATGAAAACGACTGCCGAAGGTTGCTAATTGTGCCGGGAGAGGCCTGTTTGCACCGGCCGGAATGGATGCCTCCCGCTGCCGACCGGCGGCAACGGTCCGGCCCGTGCGCCTTCGATCAGTGCGGGCCGTTTTTCTGAAAGAACCTCCCTTAATCGTCCAACGAGCCTGCAGCCTTTTCTTGGGCGAGCCGGAATGCATAGTTGGTTGCGATGTGATTGTTGAAAGCGGCCTTGGCGAAGGCAGATTTGAACGCGACAAACGCCTCAAGCGGCACGTCCAGGAAATCGTATTGCTTCCCCCCTGGCTCAAAACCAGACAGAGAACCCTGGTCCGGGTCAATAGTCGAACTTGGGCATCGAGGTCGACGGCATGGTGCGTTTCAAGAAACCAGCGTGAGCCGCGGCCAGCCGGGTATGGACCGCCCTACAGGCTGAACTGTATTCGAGTGGCCGGGCGTAGAATGACGTCTCGTTCCGCCGCTTCGCGCGCCGCCCTGATCGGAGTTTTCGCGTTGACGGTGTGGGTGGCCGTCACGGCATCGCCTGCCATCTCCTCAACACGGTATTTCGGCACTTTTGTTCCTACGCGTCGGTAGCAACTCCGCTTGTTTGGGGGTCGCCCTCAAAGAGGAGAATAAGGTGGCAAGCTCGGGTCGCCCTGCCGCCGGCATAGGCGCTAAGATAGCTTTGGCATGGACTGAAACTTGCGCTTTCGTGGTGGTTCGCGCCAGCGATATCGCAAGGCATGGAGTTTTTGGCGCAGGGCCGCCAAGGAAGGTTGAGGAAAGATGGTCGCGATCAGAGAGGCGACGATCTGGCGGGTTGCGCGCCACAGCAGCGGGCGCCCGTCGCTCAAGGGGGAGAGACACCCAACTCCTGCGAGAGGGGTTCGGTCACGAGCGCGATGAGGAAGTGTGCAAGGATCCAAGGCTTTGCGATCCTTGGGTCTTTGGCGGGAGGAGAGCGCAGCCCGATCAGGCTCTTCAGGCGCTTGAAGGCGAGCTCGATGCGCCAGCGCATGCGGTAGAGCTTGAGGACCGTATCGGCGGGAAACTCCTCCCGGTCAAGCGAGGTCACAAGCAGGACGAAGCCGGCCGCAATCAGCGTCTGCGGTTGAACCTTGTTGCCCTTGGCCCTGGCTTCCTTGTTGATTTTGCGCCGCGCTTCTTGTGCCGCGGCCTCGGATTTGCGCAAGGCGATCAGGCGCATCTTCACAGGCTCGCCCTTCTTGAGTGCCAGCCGGGCAGGCGTTTCGCAGACTTCCTCCCGGCAGCTCTCCAGGTAGCCGATGAGATCGAACGCCCTGCCGTTGGCGTCGAGCCATCGCGCGTTTTTCCACGACGCGCGCACAACAACATCGCCGCCTTGCGCCATCACCTTGGCGATCCGCTCGGCCTGCAGATAGGCGCGGTCACCGATGCGGATCTCGCCCGCCACCACCGGCACGCGGTCGATCAACTCGGCCTCGCTCTGATCGGTGATCTCGATGAAGTCGAACTGCTCGCGCTCAAGCTCGAAGGCGCAGTGCATGCGCCAAAGACCATTGTTCTTCTTCTCATACGCACCGGCCTTGGCAACCGCTGTCGCATCGAGGATGCGAACCAGTCGGCCTTTGGCCAAACCTGCATCCTCGCGCTTCAAAAGGTGCCCAATCAACTGCTGCAGCCATGGTCCTGCATTGCGCAGCCGGCCAAGCAGCGCCACGTCCGAAATGTCGGCTATCCCGCTCGCCGCCGCCCAGGCCACGACGCCCCGCATGCCAACCTTGCCAAGGCAGTAAGCCAGTGTCAGGCGCAACAGGTCGCTCGCCGACCTGACGCCGCGCGGGCGCAGGAACGCCTTCGTCTCGCGGGCACTTCCTGCGATCAACTCTTCGCCGCCCAGAAGCTCAATCGTCTCGGCCCAGCCGTCATCAACAAGCGATTCGTGTGTCATCGCAGCGTAGAATCACACCCGATTCCGCAAGGCAATACCTATCTTAGCGCCTATGCTGCCGCCGGGGGGGTGACCCGGCGGCTTGCACGTTCGACTAGGGTCGCTTCACCTGTGACCGCCTTACGGCGTTGCCGCAGGAGTCTGCTTGGCAGCCATCTCGTCGATCTTCTCGGCAAGCACGCCGTTGGCCCATTCGGTGACCTCGGCGTCGACCGGCTTGTTGGCCATATCGGCGAGCGCGTCATCCAGCGACGGGACGGCGGCAGCAGCATCGGCCGCCGCTATATTGGCGGCATCGAGAGCCGCCTGCGCTGCGTCAATCTGCTCCTGGGTCGGGACTTGGTCGGCCGGAGTATTCGGGTCGTTCAACTTGGCGTTCAACGCGTCGACTTCGGCTTGGGCGGCATCTACCGCGGCTTGGGCACCCTTGGCGGCCGCCGACGCTGTCACATAAGCCTGAATGCCGGCGAATTTCTTGCTCTTGGAGTTCATATAAGCGTTGATGTTGCGCTGCAGCGAGTTCAGCCGGCCAAGCTTGGCGTGAATGTTCTTGTCCTTAGGCGTCGCGGCGACCTCAATGTCGTCGACGGCGACCTGGTCTTCGCCCGAGGCCTTCTTTCCGGCGTGAGCCGATGCCGACTTGCTGTGCGAAGCGCTGTTGCCGGACTTCCCGCCGCTGTTGCCGGACTTGCCGCTATTGCCGTGACCACCGCCATTGCCGTGACCACCGCCATTGCCGTGACCACCACCATTGCCGTGACCACCACCGTTTCCACCCGCGCCAGCGAAAGCAGGAGCGGTCACTAGCGCAAGCGCGGCAAGCGCTGCCAACAGCGTTTTTCGGGATGTCATGGTACCTCCTCAGGCGAATAGCCACCTCGCCGATTCGTTATAGAGCGGCTTATAAGAGTTTCCTAATTCGACTGAATGAACTTTAGATAAATGCTTGTTGCAATGAGCGACTGACGACTGCGGAGCGCTTTGTAACCCTCTGAAATGTAGCAAAAAATCCGGAGTCGCAGACCGTATCGCCCTTTGCGCGACTGAAGTCCCATACCGATCGACTTGGTCGGGCGATGCACAACTGCGGAATGCTTGCGGCATTTCGGAGTATGGCGTCACCGTGTGGCTGTGACTGCGCATTGGTAGACAACTCGCCGGGCGAAGACCCCAACTACCTCGAGCCCGGCGAGCCTACACCTGATCAGAGTACGCGATCAGGACCGGGGATCAGCCGGCGAAAGATGTGGGTGCAATATGGGCGCCAAACTATTCGTCCCAAATTGGGACCATGCTGCGGCCGGCAAGCTGCGCTTAGGTCTCATAAAAGACTTAGGCGCTGGCATCGGAAATGACGATCGCTGGTTAGATCGCTCCTTCCTCCGTTTGTATGATTCGTTGGCATTGGCAGTCGTGCGCATATTGTTTGCCGGACGGCGCTGAGTCTCACCGGTCGAGCCCAGCGGCCCGCCCGCCGCAAAGTGTCCCCCCGCTACAAAGGCTGCTGGGCCGTCCTAGCGCCGATCTGCTCCGGCAATGGCCGCGTGAATGCCCGCTCGACTCCAGCAACAGCTTCATCCTTGGTTGCGACGGTTCCGCGCGCGCCGCCGTCATCGAGCGTATCTTACTCGCCTAACCCGGATCGTGCCGCGTCCGCTTTCCGGGACGCACGGATCTATGCTCAACAGCTAATGTCAGGCGCGTACCTGAATTGGTCCTCGAGCCGAGATAGCGCGTTAGTCGATACACGACATTGCGATGTCCAGGAATTGACCGTTTCGCGAACAGCGATGACTACTCGGAGCTGCTATCTCGTTTGCGCCACGAACTGTCCCCTGCCCTCAATGCTTCCAACGTCTCATTTGGGGCCGTATCCGGACGGTCTGCTTCTAGGAAGCGCTCGTCGGTAAGCTGCCGTTCGAGTTCACGGTCATCGAGCGAAGTTTGCCTTGTCAACTGACGAATACGCTGCTTTGACGACCAAGTTTAGCGGGCGCTCTTACCGGCCGGCCCCTTGGCGGCTGGAACAGGGCCGGTAGCGGATCGGCAGCTTGCGGAGCCACGCAGCCGAAGAGCGGTCATTCCATGACGTTGCTTACAGCTCCAGGAGGAGTGTCACCCCTCCTGGAATAACAACCTGCCATTCGTCAACGCCTCCTTCCAACCTGGGGAGAACCGCCGGAAATCAGGCTGTCAGATGCACACCGTCGCGTGGAGTCATTCATCGCGCCAGTATGGGTGGGAACAGCTGAATTGGCGCGAGCCAACCAGACGGCGTTTGGTCTCCGATATCGGTCCTCGGACGGGCAGATCATTCGCGGTCATGTTGGGTACGACGCTGTAACCCTGATCGACAAGCTGCAGTTTCAGCTCCGCGAGGTGGCGCCTGAATCCATTTTCGATGTAGCTGCGCGGATACCGCCATCCGTTCCTGCATGCTCGCACGAGAATGTCGGAATACAGTTCAGAGCTGGCAGCTTGCAGCGCTTCTTCGGAAGTCAGTTTGCTGTTGGTTTGGGTACCTTCGGACAAGCATGGCCCCACCGACACCAAAAGCACCAGTATTACGGTCAAGACAGACAACTTTGTCATGGAGCCCTCCGTGTTCTGGATCGACCAGGCCTGCCAAGCAACCTGCCCTGCCGATCTGCAGAGACTAGGATGCTGACCCGTCGCATGGAATCGTGCAAATGCAGTGTTTTCGATATCGCATCTGTAGTATTTTCATCCTGATGTAAGGCCATCGGGTTCTGGCCACAGGTCGGCAGCAAGGAAAATGGAACGATGCTTCGCGCCGTAGGCAATCCTCTCGCCGGCTTATCGGATCGGGAGTTGATGGTCGCGGCAAAGTTTGCGGAGGGCATGACTTATCGCGAAATCGGCGAAACACTTTTCATAGCGCCTACCACCGTTCGGACCCATCTTTCGGCCATTTATCGGAAGCTCGATGTTCGCAGTAAAGTGGCGCTTGCTGGGTTACTTGCCGATCACCGCCAGCAGGACCGCAGCCATGCACCACCCGGAAGTCTTTCGACCGACGAGCCGGGTCCGCCGGTCCTCGCAGTTCTCCCGTTCGACAATTTAAGCGGAGAAGAACGCTGGACTCGTATCGCTGATGGTTTGTCGGCGGACCTCATAGTTGATCTCTCTCGCTACCGGGACCTTGCGGTGATCGCCCGCCAAACAATGCTTTCCTACAAGGGACGGCGTGTTGACGTGCGAGCTCTCGGACGAGAGTTGAATGCCGACTATGTGATCGAGGGAAGTTTTCAAGTGGACGGGCAGCGGGTGTGCATCCGCGTCCAACTCGTCGACGCCCACACAGGGGTCGATGTCTGGACGATGCGTTACGATCGTTCCGCGAACAACCTGTTTGCGATGCTGGACAGCGTGACCGAAAACGTCATCAATGTCCTTGCAACTTGCCACGGTCAGCTCGCCAATCTGCGACGTGATGCGGCTCGTCGGAAGGCTCCAGCAAGTTTGCAGGCCTATGACTGCTATCTGCTTGGGCTTGAGCAGAAGCACCTTTTCACCCGTGAGTCGAACAAGGAGGCGATACGGCTACTGGCGCGTGCGATCGAACTCGACCCGGGTCTAGCAAGAGCTTGGACGGCGCTGGCACTTGCGCATGCTGTGGAAGCTATCAACGGGTTTACCGACAACCTTTCCGGCTCGATCGAGAGCTGGAGCCAATGTGTCAAGCAAGCGCTGGCGCTTGATCCGGCCGACATTTACGCCCGCATAATGCTTGCCGATCTTCGGGCATTGCAGGGCGATGTCGAAGCTGCTGTCGAAGAACATGACCGAGTGTTGGTGGCTGCTCCAAATGACGCGGACTCACTTGCCTTTCTTGCGGGTAGCCTTGCTCTTGTTGGCAGCGACCCGAAGCGTGGCTACGAACTGGCCAAGCGAGCGGTCCGGCTAAATCCTTATGTTCCCTGGTATTATGGAATGCTCGCTCGATGCAGCTACGTTCTAGGCTTTTACCGTGAATCACTGGTCGCGCTACGTCAATCTGCGCCAGATTCGCCCGCCACCCTTCTGTTTGTGGCAATGGCTCATGCGATGCTCAATGAAACTCCTCAGGTCGCCAGGATCAATTCGCGACTGAAGGACGAGTTCCCGAATTTCACGGCTGAGGTGTTCATCAGAACCTATCCGGTTACCAATCCTGTCGCCATTGCTGCAATCAGAGAAGGCGCCCGTCGTGCGGGTTTGGCCTAGCTTCTTCACTCTGGTCACCTCAGAGGCGCATTGCTCCTGGGCAGCATTGGGGCCGCAAGCGGACCGTCAGCTTCGCGGTGAAAATCCTCAGAAAGCGGGCCAGCATGTAGTCGTCGCGGCTGAAAGAGGGGCGTGACGCGCAAGGAATAGGTCCTGGTTTCACCTGATCACCTACGCAGGCAGTTTGACGATCATTGAGCGGCGAGAACGCGGCCCGAGGCAGGAGCTTTGAGCCGATTTTACGATCGACCTTCAGGCTTGTCGAGCCGTCTCGAGGTTACTGCCGAAAAACCGAGCCTCCATGCCGGCGCCCTGGGGAGGCAAGACAGCCAGCAACTGGACGGCTCGTGGATTTAGCACCGTTCAACCCAGAGCGTTTTGTCGAGATGCAGGCGTATCCGCTGGCCTTCCGCGAAGGACAGCGCAAAGGATTCCAGGCCCAATGAGCGTGTAATTTCCTGGTCGGTCTCTATGATGCGGACGACCCATTCGCCACTGGCTCCGACTACTTCCACGCAACGCGTGGCCCTGCGAATTGGCACCACGTGCCCATCACATCCTCCCTACGAAACGCAATGGCAAGTCGATTTAAGACGGTCGTAGTCGGGAATTCAATAACAAATGCTTGCTCGGAATCGGACGAGCCATCCTGGAAGGGCAGTACGAAGGCGTTGAATGGCTAACTTGTCATGCCACCTCGGTCAGGCGAGCCCTCCGGGGAGCCTCCCGTGAGATAGCCTCTGCTTCAGGTCGTTGGCATTCAGGATGGCTGCCAGCTCTTCAGCATACTCCATGTCGGGAAGGTCGACAGAAGGGTGGCCCACTACAATAGCCGGCTGCCCGGTGAAAACGTCGAACACCGCCCACGTCCCATCCGGTTCCCGCCTTACCTCGTACCGCAGAGTTGCCATGAGGGGATCACATAGGTCGCCGTTAGGGTGGGAATATTTGGTCCACGGTGACGCGGGGCCGCCTGAAAGCACCGAGACACAGTCGGCGCTCAGTAACGCGCCCGCCCACCCGACATGTCGAATACCGCGCCGGTATTGAAGTTGCTGGCGTCCGAGCACAGCCAGGCCACCATGTGGGCAACTTCTTCGACCCGGCCGAGCCGGTTCATTGGACTATCGACGATCATTGTCTCGACAGCTGCGACCCCGAGGTTTCGGATCATGTCCGTATCGATTGGCCCAGGAGCGACGCAGTTCACGCGTATGTTTGTATTGGCGACCTCACGCCCAAGCGCCTTTGTGAAGACTACGATACCTGCGCTGGAGGCTGAATAGGCGGCAAGGTTGGCAAGACCTTCCTTGCCCGCCAAAGAGCCCATATTGACAATGCGGCCAACACCCCATTTTCGCATGTGGGGCAAAACCAACTGCGTCACTTGCATCGTGCCGATCAGATTGGTTTCGATGATGCTTCGCCAGTCTGCAGGTTCGTGTTGGTCAAACGGGTGAAGGGTTCCTAGATAACCGGCGTTGTTAACCAGAACGTCTATACGCTGGCCACGACCGACGATCATGTTGATCGCATGGGTTACCTGATCGCGGCTGGTAATATCGACCTTCGTAGACACCACACCCTTCAGTTCGATCTGATCTCGATCCCACACGTGCACTGCAGCACCCGACGCTACAAGGCGCTCTACGATTGCCTTGCCGATACTCTTTGCTCCGCCGGTTACGACGGCTGTCTTGCCAATGAGGTCATATGATACCGGCACAAAGCCCCCATTCATGCGTGTTCACACGGGCTAAGTTTAGCAGGATCGCATATTTTCGCCAGCGGCCAGACCGGTGTCACCAGGTCTTGGCAGCGCCGGAGCCAAGCTATGACCTGGTCGGCAGCGAGCTCCAGATCGTACACCGACGATGTTGTTCTTTGTCCCGCTCTCCTCCGGCGACACGCCATTGCCCAGTTTGAAAGAACCAAAGAGACAATCAGGACAGGCCGGCGATATTTCGATGAGGGGGGCTTTCGCCATTAGTTAGCGCAGGCTAATATGTGTTCTTCGCGGTCAGAGAGCCGCCTGCATGTTGGGCAGAGATGCTTTAGCACCTACTACAATCGTGCCAGCCGCGATGCCTATCCCCATTTGCCTTGGCGTCTCCCCCGACGGGCTCTGGCTAGAAGCATTCCAAACCGATCAGGACATCCGCGCGTATTGGAGGCGTGGTGCGCGCCGTTTTGCTGATCATCGAGCTTGTGGCAATTCACCTGCTGCCCTGACGTAGCAGCGCTGTCTTGATGGCGCTATCGCTGTAGCGGTCGGACGGCTCTAGTGCGCCTTCTCCGCCTCCATCGTTGAGCGTCAATTTCAGCTCGAGCGGGCTGGACGGGGGAAGCGCGGGCGCATGACCGTGGTGCCTACATTCGTCGTGACCAGGCGCCCACCTCATATCGGCCGACCACCACGCTTCCGCTTGCATAAGCCTCGGCGCGAATTCGATCTTGCAGCGTTTCGGGACCGAGTTCTGAAGCTGCGATAACGCCCATCTGCTCCATGACCGGAGCCATGGTCGCTGCGAGATCGGAGATCAGATCAATGCCGCTCATACTGTCTGATCCACCTCCGGCGAGAGCACTTACCGCCATGCTAGGGGCCGGCAGCCCGGCTTTTACGAAGGTCGCATGGAGCTGCAGGCCCATGTTGGGGTTGGTCCCTACACGACGAAATGTCTCCACAATGCACCGAAAGCAGTTGTCGTACGTTGGGACGGAGGGAAACGAGGCAGCGCCAGTCCAGTCGACTTCGTGGAATACCATCACGCCCCCGGGACCAAGATGCCGCGCAACCCCTCTCAACATCTCGGCCGGATCGGGCGCGAACATTAGGACGTATCGGCCAACAACGGCGTCGAACGCTATATCGAAAGTGAAGGTGGCAGGATCACACTGGTGGAAGATTACATTCTCCAAACCACGTTGCGCGGCTCTCGCCCGAGCAGCGTCAAGAGCCTCCGCCGACCTGTCAGTGCCGATAACAAGACCTGTGGGTCCGACAATATCAGCCGCGAGAAAGGCGACATCGCCAGCGCCGCTCCCCACGTCAAGGACATGCATTCCCGCTCGAAGGCCAGCTCGCCGCAGGTAATCCCGCGTCATCGGGTCAACCAATGCCGCCTGCGTCGCCAGCCTTCTCAGTTCTCGTTCCGAATGTCCCAACTCGTATTCGTGCTGACGTTCGCTTGTCATACTGGCGTCCCCCGGATGAAAAAGCACAACAAATCAGGGCTTGAATGCAGGCCTTGGCGCAATCCGAAGCCGAGCGGCTCATGCCTACTTTAGAGATGTCTAACATAAATATCTGCAAGGGTGCCGTCTAGGCGCACCTCAAACGAGAGAAGTCCTTCAGAGAGGGCGCGACGGCTTGGCCACCAGCACGGCAGACGACAAAAGCGCGTTGTCCAGCAGGGGCCTTCTGGCTTCTGGTCAGGCACGGATGGGCTCAACTCAATGTCACTCCGATTCGAGCGCGATTGTATCGCCCGCGCTCTGGAAAGAAGCTCAACATGGCGTGGAGCACGGGCGGCCTGTTGAACAGCGTAACAACTCAGCATAACGTCTTGAACACCGCAGCCGGGTGGCAAATGCCTTCTGATCTCGCAAATGAATTTCTTTGCCTGGCAGACTTCGAACCTGCTGCACGTGATCGTTTGCCCCATGCCGTCTATGAGTTTATCGTCGGCGCGGCTGGTGACGAAATTACGATGCGGGACAATGTAGGTGCGTTTGACCTGCTGCGGATCAGGCCGCGGGTTTTGCGGGACGTCTCGAAGATCGACACAAGCATTACGCTCTTCGGTGAAAGGCTCTCTCATCCGATCTTTCTGGCGCCAACGGCATTCCAACGCATGTCACACCCCGAGGGCGAGGTGGCTGCCGCTCGCGGGGCGGGCGAAGCCGGTGCGATATTCACTCTGGGGACCAGCGGAACAGCAACCATCGAGGAATGCGTGGCCACAAGCCCTGTGCCGATCTGGTTCCTGTTGTATTGGCAGAGCGATCGAGGTTTCAACCGTGACCTTGTCGCCCAAGTCGCTGCGGGCGGAGCGAAGGCGATCTGCGTAACGGTGGATATGCCAACACTCGGCGATCGGCGAAGGCAAATGCGAGCCGGTTTCAAAATTCCCGATGCGCTCGCCACCCCTTATTTCAATGACCGCAATACAGGCCTCTTCAAGATCGGTGGTTCGCCAAAGCGTGCAATATTGACATGGCCGGATGTTGAGTGGCTTCGTTCTCTCACAGCTCTGCCTATCGTGTTGAAAGGCATCCTTGATCCTGAGGACGCTGAACTGGCGATAAGCTCAGGCGCCGACGCCATTGTGGTTTCCAATCATGGCGCACGGAACCTCGACACGCTGCCGGCAACGATCGATGCACTGCCGGCAGTTGCCGAGCGGGTGGCCGGCAGGATTCCAATTATTATCGATGGCGGCATCAGACGGGGAACGGATGTTTTGAAGTCTATCGCTCTTGGAGCAACCGCGGTGATGATCGGCCGCCCATATGTTTATGCGCTTGCCTTGGGCGGATCCGATGGGGTCAGGCACTGTGTTGACCTGTTACGCCGGGAATTTGAAACGGCAATGGCGTTAACCGGGAGGACCTCAATTGGCGAGATTGATCGAAGTCTCATCTGGTGACAAGCAGGGGGATGGATGTCGCTGAGGGCTCCGGGGATGCCGACACGGACCATCTACTTGTGCTCTGGCCAAGGTTGGGACGTTGCTTCGATGTGCATTTCAGAGTGGCGGGCGGGTCCTTACAGGAGAAGAACATTTGCTTGAAGTGAGAGGGGTCCACAATCATCATGAAGATAATCTCACATGCGGAACAGCGGCGGGAGGAATGGCGAGTTGGAGTAGAAACCCGGATGCTTATATCCGCTGAGAACGGCGCGCTTCAGCTGTGCATTTTCGAGCAATGGGTAGCGCCGGCTATGGGCGCCCCGACGCACAGTCACCGTGTTGAAGAAGTGCTCTCTGTGGTCACCGGCAAAGCAGAATTTGGATCGACAACGAGTCGGTTAGCATAATCGAAGGGCAATCACTTGTTGTTCCGGCTAATCGAAAACACGGGTTTCGAAACGTCGGCTCTGAAACCCTTCACATATATGCCGTGCTCGCATCATCAATTTTCGAGGCGGCCTTTGATGATAGCGAGCCTGTCCGTCGCTGGGTTCTATCGGCGGCAGACTGATCCCGAATTTCGACGATTATCGAGGCGCGCAGTACGCGATCCGTGCCGTGGGCAACGAATGGGTCAAAGGAGTTCTGCGCTCTTTGATCGACAAAATGATAGCCTGCCCCAAAGAAGGTCATCGCACGCTCGCTGAGCGTATCTTGCTCGCCTAACCCACATCGCGCCAGAAGCCAGAGTACGCCGCGTCCACTTTGCGGTACTCACGTTTTTCTGCTTAACGGCTGAATTCAGGCGCATTGCGGTCGGAAATATTGGGCCGAATGCGGACTGGCGGCTTTCAGTGAGCAGCAATCAACAACGGACGATTGCACCATGCTTTTGAGGCCAGCCAAATGGCATTGTCGTCCTGGGCGGGTTGCATAAGGCTGCACTCCAAACATGGCTTTCAAGAAAGCTGGACGATTCCCTCAAGCGCCGCGTAGACCGAGATTCGCAGCCAACGGTCCATGCTTCGCGCGAGGCCGGGGTCGCCGATGAGGAAAAGGCCGCCCCTCTCTTTCTCACGCTCGATGCTGGAGCGGCCCTCCAGGATGGCTCCCAGCGAAACAACGCCGGTCTCGACGTAAAGATCGACGTCCCGGCCGGGGTCGAGCGAGCATAGCTCGGGCAAGTCTGAGCCTGGCTCGACCACAAACCAGTAATGGGGACACCTCGGTGGGGGATCGTCGCGGAAATGGAAGCGGATGACGGCGCGCCGCCGCGGCAGTTCAGCGAGGTCAATCTTTCGCCGCACGGCCCACATGAGGGTCGAAACATCCACGTCGGCGAGCGCGATCTCCGCCTGGATGTTGCATTGCGCCCATTCCGCCAGCGCGTTCATCGCCGGCTCGAGCCTTATCGACTTTTCGGTACGGAAATAGCTGATGGTGCCCGTCGCCCCGTCCTCGACGCGCTCGACCAGGCCCAACGCTTCCATTTCCTTGAGCCGCCTCGACAAGAGGGCGGACGAGACGTTGCCCACCCCTTGCGAATGTCATTAAAGCGGGTCGAGCCGTTCCAGAGCTCGGTCAGGATTTGGATTGTCCAGCGTGGCTCCAGGAACTCGCAGGCGTGCGAGATCGGGCAGACCAGTCCGTAAGGCCGTCGCGTCATGGCTGACCGCTCCTTTGCCGCAGGTTAGGCCTTTCGGAGGTCTGAGGCCAGTTCACAATCTGAAGCGGAACGCTTCCGAAGCTGCCCTGGTGCCTTCTCGCCTTCTGCCGTCACGTGATCGTCATTCGCATCCCCGATCAACGGAGGTTCACCATGACCTGGCGTAACATGACGCAAACTACACCAGGCCAGACCGCACGGCGCGTGCCGCGCACTTTTCTTGACCCTCCGCTCGAACGCCTGCTGGCCCTTGTCCGTGAGTGGAGGACCCGCCGCAACATAGAGCGCGGGCTCGGTCACCTGTCCAACTTCCTTCTGCGGGACGTTGGCTTGACCGAAGCGGACGTCGAAGCGGCCTGCGCCGACAGCTTCGATAGGTCCGCCTCTCGCGCGCTCCAGAGTGCAGCGCAGAACCGCACGGGAAATTGGTGAGAAGGGAGAGCCCCGGGAGCGGAAGCCGTTTTGACGGCGGCAATTGATCAGCCGAACTCAGGGCCATCCCCAGTAGCGCCTTGGTTTCAGAGATCTAGCGCGCCGAAGCGATTCGAATGCATACTTCCAAGTGGTCGGCCGGCTCTTCGGATTCATCGTGAGGAACGTCTGCTGTTGGAAGAAACCCACCGAAGCTTTGACAACCGAGTTGAGGCGCTGAGCGCACGCTCGTGCGGTATAGTAGGTCCGATAGCGAGCTACGAGCACGGCACGATCCGCAACTATCGAAGCCCGGCAATGCGCAGCCCCTCTACATAGAGAGCCCGGTGCTTGTAGTGAACGATCGGATGAAACTTGTCTACCCATTGAAGGGATAGGGACGGTTGAAGGCGCTTGGCCTGCGAAAGCGCATGAACCGCGATGTCCATTTCACCGGCCATCCCAGCGGCCGCCGCGTACGTCCGCCATGCAGACCCAAAATGGGGCCGGAGTTCAACCGCGCGACATTCGCATTCGACCGCGTCTGCATATCGTCCAGCCATGAAATGACATAAGCCAAGGATGGAGAAATTCGCAGCATATGTGTGATCGCGAGGACTTAGCCTACCCGCGATTTCAAGATGGTCGAGCCCCTCGGCGGGCATGCCCCCATATCCGTAAGTTGAGCCCAGGATCGAATGCGCAAAGGCGAAGCTCGGGTTTAGCTCGATCGCTTCATTTAGTTCTCTCACAGCAGAGTCGAAGCCGCGCGAAATCATGTGGACAAACCCTGCCGCTAAATGCGTCCACGGGTCCTCGGGGTCGCCTTGGATTGCCCGCTGCGCGAGGGCGCGAGAGGTGGGCAGAATGTCTGCTGCGTTGGCCCATCCTGACAAAACGCGGGCCGCGTGAGCCCACGCCAACAGGCTGTTGGCGCGGGGATAGTCAGGATCGAGGTCCGTAGCCTGCTTCAGAAATCCCTGTGCAATCTCGATTTCCGTAGCCGAACTCCAGGTCCAGACATATGGCATCGCCTTCATGACGAATCCCCAAGCGTCAAGATTGGTGGGGGACCTGCTCTGAAAGCGTTGCTGTTCCGCCGTGTAGAGCCGCGGCTCGATCGTAGCGATGACACTTTCGGCAATCTGATCCTGAAGCGCGAAGAATTCCGACAATTCCACATCGTATCGTTCAGCCCACACTTGTACCCCGGTCGATGTGTCACTGACTTGCGCGCTTATCCGGAGGCGATGACCTGAGCGCCTTACACTTCCGTCCAGCACATACCGCACACCAAGCTCTCGACCGACTTGTTTTAAGTCGACCGCTTTTCCCTTGTAGGTGAACAAAGAGTTGCGGGCGGACACGAAGAGCCAACGAAGACGCGACAGCCGAGTAATAATGTCTTCGGCAAGGCCGTCGGCGAAGTATTCCTGTTCGGGGTCGCCGCCCATGTTCTGGAATGGCAAGACAGCAATCGAAGGGTTGTCGGGCAGCGCCAGCTGTTCGGAGGACCCGGCAGTCGCAGCCAGATCGGTTTTTGGGACTGTGTCGCGCATACGTAGACGATAGGTGCGCACCGGGCGTGCGATATTTTTGAGCTCTTTCTCGCCCAGATCGACAAATTCTTCCTTCAGTTTGTCGCGCACCTGTTCGTAAGCGGCGGCCGATAAACAGATGCCGTTCGGCTCAGCGATGCTTTCTAGACGGGCGGCAATATTGACACCATCTCCCATCAGATCGCCGTCGCTCTCCTCGACAACATCGCAGAGATGAATGCCGACGCGAAATTCAATGCGTCGCCCGGGCGGTAAGCCAGCGTTGCGCTCAACCATGCCGTTCTGCATTTCGATTGCACAGCGTACGGCGTCAACAACGCTCCGGAACTCTACGAGGGTACCGTCACCCATAAGCTTCACAACGCGCCCATTGTGGACAGCGATGGTCGGATTGATGAGATCGCTCCGGAGCGCCCGTAGCCGTGCCAGCGTTCGATCTTCGTCCGAGCCCGCCAACCGGCTATATCCGACCACGTCGGCGACCAGGATCGCCGCAAGTTTCCGCGTCTGGCTCACTTTGCCCACTCCTGTCGACTAAGTGGCATAGCACAGAATACAGGATCCCGTTTTCGAAGGCGACGTTCGATAGGTGAATTCCGAGATGCGGATGGCCAGGCTTTCCGCGACAAGGAGCCCACAATCCTGGTCGTTCGCCCCAGACGGCTGAACCCGCCACTAGGATTGCCGCAATCATACGGCGCTTCCGTCATTTCTGCTGCCAAAACCGCCACAAGCTTTCGTTCTGGGCGCGCCACGATCCCCTCCGGCGCTACACGTGGGTTTGCTGTAACGTGGCACCCCTGCCTACGCGCAACCAGCCACCAGAGTCCGCTTCAATCGGCGGCAGAGCTCGGCCCAATGGCCGAATTGCGGCGCATAGCTGACATTTGGCGAAGCGCCCAGACTTTGGAGCAGGACTTCAAAATTTGCCGAAATAGAACCTACCCGTCGGCTTGTCGTCCTTCATCCAGATCAGCGCCTTGGGTCATGGAGTCGACCTGGTCGTCGTGCTTTCCGTGCGGAAATGCGAGCACCTCAAGCAGGAGGTCATCTCTCCAATGCGCGTCTTTCGGAAGATTGACGTTGCCGTTTTCGATCATTGCGGCAACACGTGACAGCCGGCTTTCCTTGTCGGTTCTGGCTTTTACCGGCGTGGTGCTGATGTCCTGGCTTTCCGAGTCGGCGATGAGGCTTGAGCCGGAACCCGCATCCTCAATGAGGATGATGTCGGGGGAGTGCTCCAGAAGGGAGTTTTTCACCGCCTTGATGAGATCTGGGTAAGCTGCCCGGACGCGGACGAGATCGAGGAGATAATAGTTGTTGTCGCTTTGGCCCATGTCGTTCCGACGGAGTAATCGCTGGAGGGGTCGCCCTTAAGCGCGGTGTCCCAGCTTTGAACGATGGTCATCGACCGACGGTCGAACTGATGTGGATCGTAGTCGCGAAACCACACCCTCTTGACCATGTTGCCGTCCGGTTGGGCAGGGGATTGTTGGTACTGCGCGGAAAAATTGAGCGATCCTAATAGGCGCTTTAGACCGTCCAGTTCGGCGTGTCCCAGACGCGCGGGGTGCAGCAAGTCGCCAAGCTTGCGATCGTGCCAGCGATTTACACTTGTCTGGACGCGTTCGTCCTGCTCGGCAATCGCCGACAGGTTCAAATGCTCCCAGCCGCCAGTCTCCAGAAGCACGCCTGCTAGGTCGTCGACATGCAATCTTTGCATGACAAGGACGACGGCACCGGCAGCCGGATTGTCGAAGCGCGACATCAAAGTCGTGCGAACCCAGTCGGCGCACCTATTGCGAGCCGATTCCGAATGCGCTTCATCTGCCTTCAAGGGGTCATCGATAATGATGATGTCGCCACCCCGGCCGGTTAGCTGACCACCGGTCGAGGTCGCCAGGCGTCCACCGCCGAGCGTGGTCTGCAGTTCATTTTCAGTGTTCTTGCGCGGGCTAACCTTGAAGGTCGGGAACATCGACCGGTACCAGGCGGTGTTGACGACTGTTCGAAAGTCGTTGGCGTGCTTGACCGCAAGAGGTTGAGCATAAGAGACGCAGATCATTTTCTTCGACGGATCGCGGCCAAGAATCCATGCCGGGAACGCGACCGCAGCGGGGGATAGAAGCAAGGCGCTCATTTCTGATTGGTGCCGCCCTTACGTCACTGTTCATGTTTTTCAAGAGATACGAAGTAGACTTCATGGCGACGACCAATGCTGAAGCTGACTTCGTTGTCAATTCGAAATACCGAAGTCACGTTTCGAGTATGAGCGACTCTTTAAAGCGGACTATAGGCGCCCGAGATCAAGCTGCGCGGCGCGGCGCCAACTTCAGTCAGGAGGTTATGGCTGACCGCGTTGGCCGCACGCCAGAGAGCATCTCGAACATTGAGCGCGGCAAACAACTTCCCAACATCGAGACGCTTGCAGAGCTTGCTCGCGTGCTCAACGTACCGCTGACGGATTTCTTCGAAGGTTTGGAAAAGAGACGCACAATTTCGCGCGAGCGGGCGGAACTGGAGGCCGAACTCCTCGAAACCGCACGCCAATTGGCACCGCGACTTGTCAAAGTTGCGGTGGAGCAGGTGAAGGCGCTGAGGCAATTGGGCTAGTGATTGAGCGAACAGCTCGATCTGTTATGCCAGGCTTCAGATTTGATCGACAACGCCTTTAGTGGCGCTTGATCCGGCCGTTCGATTTGCTACATGGAATTTTGGGCAGCAGGGGGTTCTCCGTTTCTTATGCGATGGGCATTCTTCAGCGCGTGGTTGGCGTTTGCGCTGATCTCGGGGCGCGCAGCGGCGGCGGATATTCAACTTATCGACTCCAATGGCACAGTCGATATCATTGGCGTTTCGGGCGAGATCGTTCAGGGCGATGCTGATCGCTTTTACGATCTTACGCTGAACCGCGGGCGTGTCCTCGTTCTCCTCCAAAGCCCCGGAGGCTTGATAGAGGAAGCGCTCCAAATTGGGGCCAGAATCCGTCTCAGCAGCTATGTGACATCGGTGGGTGCAGATGGAGAATGCTACTCGGCATGTGGTTTGATTTGGGTCGCTGGTGTTCGCCGCTATATGTCGCCCACCTCGAAGATCGGATTCCATGCGGCCTATACGGAAGAGAACGGCCAGTACAAAGAGAGCGGGGTCGCGAACGCCGAGGTCGGATCGTATCTGACCCATCTTGGACTTCGTATCGAAGCTATTCGCTTCTTCACGATTGCTGGGCCAACCGAGGTGCGGCTCCTTTCCTCGGAAAGTGCGAGAGCTCTCGGCATTGATGTTTTTGAACAGGACAGCGGGCAACTGAGCACCCCGAGTGACGCGCCGACTGCGGACGTCTTTGCCGATCGGTTCGTGTCCTACACGCTCTTGCAGTCACGCTGCGCGGAGTTTTTCCAACCAGACAAGGACGTTATCGATCGGGCTGTCAGGGAAGCCTTTGATGAAGGGAATCGCATTGCCGGTAAGGAGAACTGGATAGGCTTATGGACGCCGATGCTCGACGAGGTGAAGTCGGCACTAAAGAGCCGAGGAGCTCTCTTCGTCTGCTTGGAAACCGTTGCGTTCATGGCAGACCACCAGCAGCCAACCGGTATTGGCAGCCCAAGTTTCGATTGCTCGAAAGCGATGACGGCAACTGAGAACGCGGTGTGCTCTGACGACCACTTGTGGGCCAAGGACCGGGCAATGAATGCAATCTACCGATATATTCGGGGCTTCAACAATGTGAACGTTCGCAAATCCCTGCTAGCCAACCAACGCGAATGGCTACAGCACCGGAATGCGTGCGGTGGGAGCAGAGCCTGTCTCAATCGCTCCTACGACGACCGATTCCAGCTGATGAAGGATATCGACGTATCGGTGCCGGTGAATGGGCAGTGAGGTTCAAAGGCCCAAGTGGCGTTCGCCTGCCTCGGTCGTAAAACGCTCGTTCCTACACCTATCACAACTGGATGCTCGAATCTCTTCAATCTAAAGACAGAGATTCTTTGACCGCAGCTGGAAGGGCGATTTGGGATGGCCCGAAACGCTCATCGTGCTTACAGACACACCCAACAGCAGCCGAAAGCCAATATTGACACCGCCGCGCCTCACCCGGGTCTCCAGTTATTGCCAGTCCCTCATGATATCGATAACATGTTCTTGGTATCGGGTTCCGGAGGTGGTTCATGAAGGCGAATAGAGACCAGGTAAGCCGTTTCGCGAAGCGTGAAACGTTCGCGGCGCGAGCAACCGCCGGAGTGGCTTGATGGCCAAGGCAGTGTCCTCAACGTCCGGCAATAACCATGCGCCAACTATGGTTGACGTGGCCCTGCGGGCAGGTGTGTCCACCATGACCGTTTCACGCGCACTGAAAGAGGGCAGCCGGGTTTCCAAGGCGACACGGGAAAAAATCATGGTCGCGGTCAACGACCTTGGTTATGTGCTTGACCAGTCAGCCGGCAGCCTGTCCTCGCGCAAGACAGGGTTCGTTGCGGCTATCGTCCCGTCGATCAACAATTCCAACTTCGCTGATACCGCTCGCGGCATTACCGACGAGCTTGAAAGCACGGGGCTGCAACTTCTGCTCGGCTACACCGACTACACGGCTGAGAAGGAAGAACGGTTGATCGAAGCGATGCTCCGTCGGCGGCCGGAAGGCATTATCCTAACCGGCGGCGCTCACACGGATCGCGCCCGCCGCCTTTTGAAAAACGCCGGAATTCCAGTAGTCGAAACCTGGGAGTTGCCGGTAAAGCCGATCGATCAAGTGGTTGGGTTCTCCAACGAGGAGGCGATGGGGCTTCTCGTCAAGACGCTCGCCAGGAAGGGTTACCGAAAATTCTGTTACATCGGTGGCACGACCTCGCGCGACACGCGCGGCAGCCAGCGGCGCGAAGGCTTTGTCAGAGCCATTGAGGAGCTCGGCCTGCCGACCGGGCGCCTCGTTTCCTTTGGCGTGCCGCCGATATCCATCGAGCAGGGCGGCCAGGCCGTCGTCAGCATGCTGGAGCGTTGGCCGGACACGCAAGCCGTACTCTGCGTTTCGGACCTTTCGGCCTTCGGCGCACTGATGGAATGCAAGCGCCGGGGCATGCGGATCCCGCAGGATATCGCAATTGCCGGCTTCGGCGACTACGAGGTAGCCGCCTTTTGCCATCCCGGCATCACCACCGTGAATGTCGACTGCTACGGGATCGGGCAACAGGCCGCTCGCAGATTGATCCAGGTGATCCGAGGCGACGAGAAACGACACGGCCAAGAAATCGTGCTCACCGGCTATCGCGTCGTCGAGCGCGAAAGCACCTGAGTTCCTGCATCGATTCAAACGCAGCGAAGGGCAGCCCAATAGCGATGTTTCGCGAGACCATCACCCTCACGCATCACGGTGCTTTGAAGGCCGTTGCAGCCGGAGCAGCGCGCGCCGTCACGATGGGCGTGCCGCAATGTCTCGTGGTCGTCGATGCGAGCGGCGAAGTCCTCGCCAGCCTGCGCATGGATGGCGCGCGGTTCCTCAGCATGCGTACGGCGCAGGCGAAGGCGCGCACCGCAGCGTCAATAAACGCCGCTACCGGCGGCATGGCGTTCGAAGCGGCGCTCTCAGCCGGTATCACTTCGCAGGGCGGCGTGACCAATTTGCCCGGGGGCTTGCCGATCCGCTTCTGCGGGCGGCATCGGCGTCGGTTCGGGAACCGGCGATCAGGATTCGATGTGGCACGCGCCGCGCTGGCGGCGATTGGCGCCGACGTGATTTAAGGCGATGTGCCGATGCGCCTCCAGCGCAACCGAAGGATCTTCAGAACGCGATCTGAACCTTCATGGATTTGTTTCGGTCACCGGCGATGTCGAAAGCCGCGACAGCCTCGTCGAGAGGATAGATGCCGGTCAGCAGTGGTTTGACATCCACCCGGCGGTGATTGATCAGGTCGACCGCTAGGGCGAACTCGTCGTGGAAACGAAAAGTGCCGCGCATCTCGATCTCTTTGGCGACGATGAGGTTCTGCGGGATCGACAGATCGCCGCCGAGACCGAGCTGTATGAGCACGCCGCGCGGCTTGATCACATCGAGCCCTGCACGCACAGCGCGCTCGTTGCCGGAGGCCTCGAGCATCACATCGAAACTGCCCTTGTCGACATTGTAAGCGGCGAGCTTTTCGCCATTGGTCGCGACATTGATCGTACGGTCGGCGCCGATCTCCAGGGCCTTGGCCAGCACGGCGTCTATGACATCGGTGACGACGATCTCGCGCGCGCCGTGGACGCGTGCGGCAAGGATGCAAAGCGCGCCGATCGGCCCGCTGCCGGTGACCAGAACCCGCTTGCCGAGCAGCGAGCCGGCGCGGTTCATGGCATGCAGCGTAACCGCAAAAGGCTCGGCGAAAGCGGCCTCGTTGATGGAGATATGGTCGGCGATTTTGTGGCACTGCCACGCCTCGGCGACAAGGCGCTGGCGGAACGCGCCCTGTATATGCGGCATCGGCATGGCACTGCCATAGAAGCGCATGTTGAGGCACTGGTTCTGCATGCCTTGCAGACAGTAGCGGCAGGTATTGCAGGGACGGCTGGGCGAGATCGCGACGCGGTCACCAATGGCAAACGCGGAAACGCCGCTGCCCACGGCTTTCACCGTGCCAGCGACTTCGTGGCCGAGGATCATCGGTTCGCGCAGGCGGATCGCGCCGAAGCCGCCATGATTGTAGTAGTGCAGGTCCGAGCCGCAGATGCCGCCGGCTTCGACTGCGATCTCGACCTGTCCGTCGCCAGGGGAGCCCGGATCGGTCTCCTCGACCCGCAGGTCTTTTGCCGCATGGATGACGATCGACTTCATGATGGGATCCTTTCTCAGACGACCGGTGTCAGCAAGGCCTGTCCGCCGAAATGGGCCGCGAGATTGTCGCGAACGAGCTGACCCATGGCCTTGCGGGTCTCCACCGTGCCGCTGGCGTGGTGCGGTTGCAGCACGACGTTGGCAAGCTTCAGGAAGCGCTCGTCGATGGTTGGCTCGTTCCAGAACACGTCGAGCCCGGCACCCTTTATGGCACTGGATTCCAGGGCCGCGAGCAACGCAATCTCGTCGATCGTGCTGCCGCGCGAAATGTTTATGACAATACCGTCTGCTCCGAGCGCTGCCAGCATCGACGCATTAATCATGTGTTTCGTGCTTTCGCCGCCGGCGAGCGTTACGATCAGAAATTCGCTATCGCTCGCCAGTTCGAGCAGATCGCTGACGAACGTATAAGGAAGATCGTCGCGCTTGCGGTTGTCGAAATAAGAAATCGTGCAGTCGAATGCAGCGGCGCGCTTCGCCACCGCCGCACCGACGCGGCCCATGCCGACAATGCCCAGCCTTTTTCCACAGACACGCGTGACCAGCCCCATATTGCCCTTGCGCCAGCTTCCATCGCGCACGTAGGCGTCGGCCTGCGGGATTTTTCGCGCCACGGCGAGCAGCAGCCCGATGCCGATATCGGCTACGTCCTCGGTTAGGACATCAGGTGTATTGGTGACACGAATGCCATTCGCCTTGGCATAGGCAAGGTCGATGGCGTCGGTGCCTACGCCGTAGCAGGAAACGATTTCAAGCTGCGGCAGCTTCGCCATCAGCGCAGCACTTGCGCCAAGCTCGCCGCGCGTAGCTATGGCGCGGATCGCGCCGGCGTGGCTTGAGAGCAGCGCGTCCTTGTCCTCGGACTGCCAAAGTTTATGGACGCGATATTTCGCTTCAAGATCTCCCATGTCCCAATCCGGATAGGGACCTGTCATCAAAATGTCGGTCACGGCGTCATCTCCTGTGCATTTTTCCAATTGACTATGTTATCGATAACATTCATGTCAATAGGGACTGGCGGCAGGTGCGTTGGAAATCGTGGCCGCTCCAGGAAACATTGCTCAGGAGGAGCGTTTGGGCAGTTCGTTGTTCGATTTGACCGGCATGCGGGCGCTGGTCACCGGCTCGGGGCAAGGGATCGGCCTGGCGCTGGCCGAGGGGTTGGCGCAGCACGGCGCCGAAATCGTGCTCAACGGACGCAGCGCCGAAAAAATGAAAACGGCTGCGGATGCACTGACAGCGAAGGGACATAAGGCCCATAGCGCCGTCTTCGACGTCACTGATCATGCAGCGGTGGCGAACGGCGTCGCGGAGATCGAGGCGACTATCGGCGCCATCGATATCCTTATCAACAATGCCGGCATGCAGTTCCGAATGCCGCTCGAGGATTTCCCCGCTGACAAATGGGAGGAACTCTTGCGCACCAACATCTCCAGCGTGTTCTTCGTGGGACAAGCGGTGGCGCGGCACATGATCCTGCGGCGGCGCGGCAAGATCATCAACATCGCCTCGGTGCAAAGCGAACTGGCACGGACGAACATCGCGCCCTATACGGCCACGAAAGGCGCTGTGCGCAACCTGACGCGCGGCATGTGTGCCGATTGGGCGAAGCATGGCTTGCAGATCAATTCCATCGCGCCGGGTTACTTCAAGACGCCGCTCAACCAGGCGCTGGTCGACAATCCCGAATTTTCGGCGTGGCTGACCAACCGCACACCGGCGGGTCGTTGGGGCGATGTCGGCGAATTGGTCGGCGCGGCGATCTTTCTGTCGGGACCGGCCTCATCCTTTGTCAATGGACACACGCTCTATGTCGACGGTGGCATCACGACCTGCCTTTGAACCCGCGCTCATCGTCGTGATGGGTGTCAGCGGCTGCGGCAAGACCAAAGTTGGCGTCGAGATCGCCGCGCGGCTTGGCCTTGCCTTCGTTGAAGGCGATACGCTGCATCCGCGCAGCAATGTCGAAAAGATGTCGGCGGGCATACCGCTTGCAGACTGCGATCGATTGCCTTGGCTGGATCTGGTCGGCGCAGCCTTGCGCCAGGCTCGTGAGGAGGGTCGCGGGCTAGTCGTCAGCTGTTCCGCGTTGAAGAAACCCTATCGCGATAGGCTTCGCGATGCGGCGGGCGAGTCGCTGGTTTTCGTATTCCTGGAGGGGTCGCATTCGCTGCTGCAAGCCAGGCTAGCCGCGCGCCGCGGCCACTTCTTTCCACCGGCGCTGCTCGACAGCCAGTTCGCCACCCTGGAGCATCCAGGCGACGAGCCGCTGGTGGTCACAGTGGACATCGACGCGCCTGTCGACACGATTGCCGATAGAGTGTTGCAGGGCCTGGGTGCACTTGGGGTCGACCCTGCCGGGATCAAGGAAAAAGGCACGTTGAAATGACGCAACCAACAAAAGTCGCCGTTGTCGGCGCCGGCATCATGGGGTCGGCGATCGCCACCCGCCTGATCGAGACTGGGCTAGCCGTGACGGTGTTCGATCTGGACAAGGTCAAGGTTGCAGCGCTGACTGCAAAGGGTGCGGCTGCGGCCGTGTCGGTTGCCGAAGCAACGCGGGAGAGCAGCTTCGTCATCCTCAGTCTCAACCATGCCAATATCGTGCGTTCGGTGGTGTTTGGCGATGGTGGTGTGGCGGCTGCGGCGTCGTCGGAAAAGCTGCTGATCGACATGTCTTCGATCGATCCTGTCGACACCGCGCAGATGGCCGGGAAGCTGTCTGCCGAGACCGGCATGAGATGGCTCGACTGCCCGCTTTCGGGCGGCGTTCCCGGCGCGCTGGCCGGCCGGCTGACCGTTATGGCGGGCGGTGAGGCGGCAGACTTCGAACACGCGCGCACGGTGATGCAGCATCTCTGCGCCAACTACACCTTGATGGGACCGAGCGGGGCAGGCCAGACGACCAAGCTGATCAACCAGCTCTTCTGCGCGGTGCTGTTTCAGGCCGTCGCCGAAGCGGTCAAGCTTGCTGAGGCCGGCGGCGTCGATGCGAAGGCAATCCCCGCGGCACTCAAGGGCGGGCGGGCCGACTCCAGCATTATGCAGGAGTTCATGGCAAAATTCGCTGCCCGCGATTTTTCGCCGACCGGCCGCATCGATAATATGCTGAAGGATCTGGATTCGCTGCAGGCCTTCGCGCTGAAAACCAAGACGCCGATGCCAATGACCGGGCAGGTGGTAGAGATCCACCGTCTGCTTTGCGCCGCAGGGCTGGGGCCAAGGGATTCGGCTGAGATGATGCTTCTGCTCGACGGCAAGACCAGTTGATTGGCTGGCCTGAATTTTCGTCGTCGCTTGACGCTTAGAAATGTTATCGATAACATCATTGGGGCGATCTTGGGAGGAACGCATTGTGACCGAGGAAAAACTGATCGAGTTCAAGTCGATTACCAAGGAGTTCGGCGGCACCCGCGCGATCTCCGACGTGTCGCTCGATCTGCACAAGGGCGAGATCCTGGCGCTGCTTGGCGAGAACGGCGCCGGCAAGTCGACACTGATCAAGACGCTCGCCGGCATCCACCGGCCGGACGGCGGCAGCATCCTGTTTCGCGGCGAGCCCTATCACCATCGTCCGCCGCAGCCGAACCACCGCCAGCCCGTCGCCTTCATCCATCAGGATCTCGGTCTCATCGAATGGATGACGGTCGGCGAGAATGTCGGCTTGGCCCAAGGCTTTTCGCTCCGCTCGGGGCTCATCGACTGGCGATCGACCGAGGCGAGAGCGCGTGAGGCGCTCAAGCTGGTCGGATGCGATTTCGATCCGACGACACGCGTTCAGGATCTGACGCGCACCGAAAAGTCGCTGGTTGCCATCGCCCGCGCCCTGGCCACCGAGGCCGATGTGCTGGTGCTCGACGAGCCGACAGCCAGTCTTCCCGCTGACGAAGTCGAGCGGCTGTTCGACGCCATCCGCCCGCTCAAGCAACGCGGTGTCGGTATGATCTACGTTTCGCATCGGCTCGACGAGATCTTCCGCATCGCCGACCGGGTCGCCGTGCTGCGCGACGGCAGGCTGGTCGGCCAGAAGAGAGTCGCCGATACCAGCCCGGACGAACTTGTCGAGATGATCGTTGGTCGCCCGGTGAACCAGGTTTTCAGCAAGGCTCAGACGCAGGCCGGCGAAACGGTGTGCACGGTCCGTGACCTGGTCTGCGCCGGTGCCGGCCCTGTCTCTTTCGACGTGCGCAAGGGTGAGCTGCTCGGTCTGGTCGGCCTTCGCGGCGCCGGGCAGGAACTGGTTGGTCGGACGCTGTTCGGGTGTCAGGTTTTCTCCGGCTCGGTGACGATCAATGGCGTTGTGCCCGACCTGTCGAGCCCGATCGCGGCAATGTCGGCCGGCGTCGGCCTCATCGCACGCGACCGGACCGAGGAATTGATAGCAGCCTCCTTGTCGATCCGCGAAAACAGTTTTCTCAATCCCGGCGCCGGTAAGCGTGGCCTGTTCTCGTTTTTGGCGCCCTACAAGGAGGCGGCGCTGGCGCGTGAGATCGGCGGGACGGTCGGGCTTCGCCCCAACGATCCTAACCTGCCGATCGAAGCACTGTCCGGCGGCAACCAGCAGAAGGTGATTGTCGGCCGCTGGCTGCACACCGACCGAAAGTTGCTGATCGCCGAAGACCCGACCGCCGGCGTCGACGTCGGCGCCAAGGCCGAGATCTACCGGCTGATCGGCCGCGCACTTGAAGCCGGCCTCGCCGTCGTCGTGGTGTCGACCGATTTCGAGGAGATCGCCCATATCTGCCACCGCGCCCTGGTGTTTTCACGCGGACAGATCGTGCGCGAACTCACCAGCAACGACCTGACCACATCCGCCGTGATCACCGCGGCATCGGCTTCGGAAGCCGCCTGATCTTTCTGGGAGCGAACCTCATGCAATCGATCGAATCCAGCGCACTCGAACCGACCCGTGGCGAAATGGCAGGCTTGTCGTTGGGGCAGAAAATCATCCGGCTGCTGCCGGTCTACGGGCTGGTGATCCTGACGGCGCTGCTGATCCTTTTGTTTTCGATCCTGCTGCCAAACACCTTTCCAACCCTGCTCAATTTGCGCTCGATCATCTCCGACAAAGCAATCATCGCGCTGCTGTCGCTGGCGGCGATGATCCCGATGGCTTCTGGCCGCATCGACCTCACCGTTGGCTACGGCATCGTGCTGTGGCACATTCTCGCCATCAGCCTGCAGACCATGTTCGGCGTTCCGTGGCCGCTGGCGGTGATCATCGTGCTGCTTCTCGGCGCTGCGACCGGCTTCCTCAACGGACTACTGGTCGAAGTTGCCCGCATCGACTCTTTCATCGCCACGCTCGGCACCGGCACCGTGCTCTATGCGCTGGCGCTCTGGCACACCGGCGGCCGGCAAGTGGTCGGCGTGCTGCCCAACGGCTTTTACGCCCTCAATGGCACGATGGTATTCGGGCTGCCTATCACCGGCCTTTATGTGCTGGCGATCGCCGCAGCACTCTGGATCATCCTCGAATATCTGCCGATCGGCCGCTACGTCTATGCCATCGGCGCCAACCCGAAGGCTGCGGCTCTGAACGGCATTCCGGTGCGCCGCTTCGTCATCGGTGCCTTCATCTCGTCGGGCTTCCTGACGGCGCTGACAGGCGTGCTGCTCGCCTCTAAGCTGCGCATCGGCCAGGCCAGCGTCGGGCTGGAATATCTGCTGCCGGCGCTCGTCGGCGCCTTTCTCGGTTCGACCACCATCAAGCCCGGACGCGTCAATGTCTGGGGCACGATGACCGGCGTTGTCATCCTGGCGGTCGGCATTTCCGGCATCCAGCAGTTCGGTGGCTCGTTCTTCGTCGAACCGCTGTTCAACGGCGTGACGCTGCTCGTCGCCATCGGCATTGCCGGTTACGCCCAACGCAAGCGCGGCGCGGCGAACAGGGCCAGGACCAAGACCGCAACGCAGCCCTCGAAGTGACCAGCCGAACCCATCCGGGAATAGTGGAATGAGCGACTACGAGATTCTGGACGACCGGTTCCGAAAGCTGACGATCGGGCATGCCAAGCTCGAACGGCTGTGGACCGGGAGCCGCTGGGCGGAAGGACCGGTCTATGTTCCGGCGGCAAGGCATTTGCTGTGGTCGGATATCCCGAACGACCGGTTGCTGCGCTACGACGAAAGCGACGGCTCGGTCAGTGTCTTCGAAACCCATTGCAACAATCAGAACGGCCATACGCTCGATCGTGAAGGCCGCGTCGTCGCTTGCGACCATCGCGGTCGACGCATCTCCCGGCTTGAGCATGATGGGCGATGGCAGTCGCTTGTCGAAGTCATCGACGGCAAGCGGTTCAATTCACCGAATGACGTGGTGGTCAAATCCGATGGGACGATCTGGTTCACCGACCCCGTGTACGGCATCGACAGCCACTATGAAGGCATGATTGCCCGACCAGAGATCGGCGGGTCCCATGTCTACCGGTTCAACGAAGCAACCTGCGAGGTGGGTGTCGTCATCACTGATCTGGTGCAGCCGAACGGGCTGGCCTTTTCGCCCGACGAGACCATCCTCTACGTGTCGGATACTGGCGCAAGCCATGTTCAGGGCCTGCCGCGGGCGATCAAGACCTATGATGTCGCCGCGGACGGACGCTCGCTGCGGTCGCACGGCACGCTCGCCGAATGCGAGGCAGGATTTTTCGACGGCTTCCGCGTCGATCGCGATGGCAACATCTGGGCCTCCAGTGCCGATGCGGTTCGCGTCTACGCGCCGGACGGGACGCTGATCGGGCGCATCCTGGTTCCCGAAATCGTCTCCAATTTGTGCTTCGGCGGTCCGAAGCGCAACCGGCTCTACATCACCGCCCAGACGTCGCTTTATTCCATCTATGTCAACGCGCATCCAGCCGGTTTGGGCCCGGTGGCTGGGCAAATCAGCCAGTGACTTGGCGCCCGAAATCGAGTTCCGGAAGACCAGACAATTTTTGAAACCAAGGGAGGTACCAACATGCAACGCAGAACATTTCTAAAATCATCCATCGCCTTGATGGCCATCACAATCGCTGCTCCGGTCCTGTTCGCCGGCCAGGCACGGGCGGACGCGATGGCCGACGCCATGGCGGTGGTCGAAAAATATGCCCAGAAGGTCACCGCCTGGGACGGCCCGGCCACCGGTCCGAAGGCCCAGCCGGGCAAGACGATCGTCGTGCTCGCCGGCGACCTCAAGAATGGCGGCATTCTGGGCGTCACCACCGGCGTCGAGGAAGCCGCCAAGGCGATTGGCTGGGAGGTCAAGGTGATCGACGGCGCCGGCTCGATCGGTGGCCGCACCGCCGCCTTCGGCCAGGCGATGGCTCTGAAGCCGAATGGCATCGTCATCAACGGTTTCGACGCCATTGAGCAGGCGCCGGCGCTGGAACAGGCGAAGGCCGCCGGAATCCCGCTGGTTTCCTGGCATGCCGGACCGGTGATCGGACCCGACGAAAAGAGCGGCGTGTTCGCCAACGTCTCGACCGACGCCATGCAGGTCTCGACGGCTGCGGCCGACTGGGCCTATGCCGACGCCAAGGGCAAACCCGGCGTCGTCATCTTCACCGATTCGACCTACGCCATAGCCATCGCCAAGGCCGACAAGATGAAGGCCGAAATCGAGCGGCTCGGCGGCAAGGTGCTCGAATATGTCGACACCCCGATCGCCGAGACCTCGCAGCGCATGCCGCAGCTGACCACCTCGCTCTTGCAGAAATACGGCGATGCCTGGACGCATTCGCTGGCGATTAACGACCTCTATTTCGACTTCATGGGACCATCGCTTGCCGCTGCCGGCAAGGCCGGCACCGACGCGCCGATCAATGTAGCCGCCGGCGACGGTTCGGAATCGGCCTATCAGCGCATCCGCGCCGGGCAGTTCCAGAAGGTCACGGTCGCCGAACCGCTCAACTTGCAGGGCTGGCAATTGGTTGACGAGCTGAACCGCGCCATCGCCGGTGAAAAATGGTCGGGCTATCTGTCGCCGCTGCATGTGGTGACGGCCGACAATGTCGAGTTCGACGGCGGCCCGAAGAACGCCTTCGACCCGGAGAATGGCTACCGCGATCAGTACAAGAAAATCTGGGGCAAATAGGCCACCGAGGAGGGCGCATCACCGATGCGCCCTCATCCATGCAGACAATCAGGAACTTCAACATGATCATCCGCTACGCCCTCTTCGAAGGTGAAATCCATGCCGGGCGTGAGAACGAATTCCGGCACTTTGTCAAGGAGAAGCTGGTGCCGCTGTGGACGCAATTTCCCGGGGCGCAAGAGGTTCGCGTCCTGGATGGTACCGCGCGTGACGAGGGTGCTCCCGTCTACGCAATGGCTCTCGCCATTCGCTATCCCGACATGGACACCTGCAACCGGGCGCTTCAGTCGGATGTGAGATTTCAAAGCCGCGACGTGACGGGGGAATTGCTGAAGATGTTCACTGGGCGCGTTCATCATCATGTCTTCGAGGCAAATGAGTATCCAACCGGCTAGATCGAGCACGGCGACGTCTCTGCCAGATCTCGCAAACGCCCCCGGCATCTACATCGCCAGAACGTTCAAGTTGAAGCGCCGTTCTGTTTGGATTTCCCTGTTGGGCCACGATCATTTCGCTGTTAGCCCGCGCAGGGAATCCCTTACTAAGGCATTGAATCTGCGCCGAGATTCCGGCGCAAATTCGCCTTGAGCGCGGAAAATCGCCGAAATTCGCTGTTTTTCGGCGGCTAACAGGGAAAATCAGACAGAGACTGGTTCGCCAATGACTGCCAGCACCACCAGTTTATTATATATCAATACCTTACGCCTAATTATTTGAGTTTGAGTTGAGCGTTATCGGGTAAATCTATGGCTTCTGGGCAAAATGGTTTTGGGGCCCGTTCGTCAATTTTCTCCGTCTCGTTGATGGCACTGTCACACCTAGCTCAAGCCCCCTGGGTTCGAAATACCCTGCAAGGATGCCTGCGGCAATCGGCGGCAACGACGTGCAATTAGGCGGGTTCTGAACTCGGCCGCAGTCTCAAAATGCGCTTGCCAGTTCGGTTGATCTGTGCGGATCTGGCAGCCAATTCCGACAGAATTCTCTTACCCAGCCCGGACAGGTAAAGGCTGAGGAAATCATGAGAATGGTAATCGGTAATGTCCCCAACCGCATCGTTTTCCATCGGTCGTGCTTTGAAATAGATCTCAATCGCGACCGCGACGGCGCCGTGTACTTGACGCCGGTGCAGCTCAAGGCGTGGTGAGAGCCGCCACCAATCGAAGTCCTCGAGGTCTCCTTTCGGGTGCATGACGCGTTTTTACACACGTGGGCTCGACCCCTACTTGGGTGAAGTGTCGGAAACGCAGCGTACTCCTTTCAACGGGCAAGAATTGCAGCGGAATCGACGCGGGCAACCGAGCGTTCAGATTATGTCAGCCCTGCGCGCCAATTGTTCGCTTGTCATCACGGATTGCAGGTGGTGCCGAATATCCGGCAGCAGCCCGGTGACGCTCCGATTGTGCCGTTGGATGCAAGTGAAAAAAACTACCGGGCAATCAAAGCAGACATTTCTGGACTGTTTGCCGACCGGGGCGGAGTTTGGTGTAACGCTTGAACTTCAGCCAGGACCGAAATGGCCTTACCGTCCGATCCAGATCACGACGCCCGCGAAACACTTCGACTGATCGGTCCCGATCCGCAAAATTGGGTGCCGGATCGGGAGGGCATCGACCACAATGTCTTTGTCGTTGGCGGCGGGCAGACGGGCGCGACCTTCGCCTTCGCGTTGAGGCGGGCCGGCATCGGCAAGGTCACGGTCATCGATGCGGCGCCGGATGAGGGCAAGGCCGGCATCTGGCTCACGCATGCGCGGATGAACCGGCTGCGAACACCAAAGGGCCTGCCGGGACCGGAACTCGGCCTGCCGGGCCTGAGCTTTCAATCCTGGTACGAAGCGCGCCATGGTGCCGAAGCCTATGCAGGCTTCGACCGCATCGCGCGGACGGATTGGGCGAATTACCTGAAATGGTATCGCGACTTTCTCGGCATTGGCATTCGCTACGGCACGCGTCTCCTTCGCATCGAGCCGGCTGACGGGTATCTTCGCCTCCACCTCGATGCCGGCGGCACGCCATTGATCGAAACGGCGCGGAAGATCATTCTGGCCAATGGCTTTGGCGGCAGCGGCGGTCCAATGATACCGGCGGTGCCCGCTGCTCTGCCCCAGGGCTTTGTCGCACACAGTTCTGCAGCAATCGATTTTGCCTCGCTCAAGGGCAAAGCGGTCGCTGTCGTCGGGTCGGCGGCTTCGGCATTCGATGCGGCGGGGACAGCCCTTGAGGCCGGCGCGCAATCGGTGCGCCTGTTCGCGCGGCGCACCAGTATCGCCAGCGTGCCGATCAACCGCGTGCGGGGTTATCCCGGCGCCTATGACAACTATCCGCGCTTGCCCGATCCGGTGCGCTGGCGCCAGGCACTGCGCTTCCGCGAGGCCGGTTCGACGCCACCGCCCGATGCCGTGGAGCGGGTAGTGCGGCACAAGAATTTCCACCTGCATCTCGGTGCCCCCTGGACGAATGCGGATATCGACGGCGGCAAGGTCGTCACCGACATCGGCGCCGAGACGTTCGCTTTCGACTTCGTCATCGCCGGCACCGGCTATTTCGCCGACCCGACGCGCAAGCCGGAATTTAGCAATTTCGCCGCCTCGATCCGGCTGTGGCGTGACCAATACGCGCCGGCGGAAGGCGAACTGGATGAATTTTTCGGCGCCCATCCCTATCTCGGCCTCGGCCATGAATTCCTCGAGAAAGCGCTGGGGGAGGCGCCGTTCCTGAGGAACATCCACGTCTTCAATCCAGGCGGCTTCGTCAGTTTCGGCCTGCCGATCGGCGATGTTCCCTCTATCAGGCGCGACGTGCCGGCTGTCGTCGCCCGCATCAGCCGCGATCTCTTCCTTGCCGATCTCGACAGCCATGAGAGCCGGATAACCGGCAGCCATCCGGCCGAGTTCGGGGAGGAGGCCTACGCCTCTGCCGTCTGGCGACCGGCACAGACCATTGCGGCGGAATAGACGCATTTCCATGGACAAACGCCGATGACCTTCAGCCCTGACCTTTCCGACCCGTTCGTCGCCACGGCGGTCGAGCTGCGCACCATCTTCGATCGCGATGCGGTGGCGCGCGACAAGGCTGGTGGACGACCGGTCGAGCAGATCCGCCTGCTCAAGGAAAGTGGACTGCCGTCGGCGCAGATTCCCAAAAACTATGGCGGCAAGGGCGCGCCCTGGCTGTCGGTGCTGCGCGTCGTGCGCGAATTTGCCCGCACCGATGGTTCGCTAGCCCATCTCTACGGCTACCATCATCTGCCGCTCAACGGCGTGTTATTTCGCGGTACGGACGCGCAGAAGGACCAACTGCTGACACGCTCGGCCCGCGAGAACTGGGTCTGGGGCAATTCCGGCAATGCCATGTCGAAGACCTCTACGGCCAGGCGCAACGGCTCGGGCTGGATCCTGAACGGCTTCCGGCCGTTCTCTTCCGGCTCGCACATCGCCGACTATATCCAGGTGGCATGGGAAGACGGCCAGGACCGCCTGGCAGCTGCGATCCCGGCCGATCGTGAAGGTATCGTCATCGAGGATGACTGGGATGGCGTCGGCCAGCGGCAGACGGGTTCCGGTAAAGTCACGTTCAAGGATGTGCATATCGGTGATGACGAACTGATCGGCTCGCCCGCCGTGCCGCTGACGCCGTTCCAGACGCTGATTTCACTCTTCCAGCAGGCGGTCCTGCTCAACCTCTTCGTCGGCAGCGCGCAAGGAGCGCTGAGCGAAGGCCGCGACTATACGGTCTCGCAATCGCGACCCTGGGTCTATTCCGGCTATGAGAACCACACCGACGATCCGTTCGTTCAGCGCAAATATGGCGATCTCTATATCCGCACGCTGGCTGCCGCCGAACTCGCCGATGTGGCGGCGCGCAGCCTCGATGCCGCCTATGGCAAGGGCGAGGCCTTGACCCTGGAGCAGCGCGGACAGACGGCGATCGACCTTGCCACCGCCAATGTCTATGCCGGGCAAATCGGTCTCGACGCATCGAGCGAGGTTTTCGAGGTGATGGGCGCCCGCTCGGCCACCAAGGCCAATGGCTACGACAGGTTCTGGCGCAATGTGCGCACGCACACGCTGCACAACCCGGCCGAATACAAGAAGCGCACCATCGGCACCTGGTTGCTGACCGGGGAATTCCCGGTCGGCGGGTTGTATCGCTGAGGAGAAAATGGCCAGGCGCAAGGACAAGCTCAAGCTTGGAGCGTTTCTTCTCTTCACCGGCCACCATGTGGCGGCATGGCGCCATCCACAGGCGGCCGAGGGGACCAGCCTCGGCGACTATGTCGAACTGGCCAGGCTCGCGGAAGCGGCCAAATTCGATGCGATCTTCTTTGCCGATGGCGTCGCGGCGCGGCTGAGCAATCTCGAGGCTGCCAGCCGCAAGGCGCATAGCGGCGTCTATCCGTTCGAGCCCATCACGCTGCTGTCGGCGCTGTCGGCGGTGACCACCAACATCGGCCTGATCGCCACGGGTTCGACCAGCTATTCCGATCCCTACAATCTGGCCCGCCAGTTCGCGTCGCTCGACCATCTGAGCGGCGGGCGCGCCGGCTGGAACCTCGTCACCTCGTCCGATCCGGATGCGGCATTCAATTTCGGCCACGATACGTATATCCAGCACGGCGACCGCTACGATCGCGCCGAGGAATTCGCCGATGTCGTGCTTGGGCTGTGGGACAGCTGGGAGGATGATGCCTTCCCGCGCGACAAAGTGAGCGGGCGCTATTTCGACAAGGAGAAGCTGCATGTGCTGAACCACAAGGGCCAGCACTTCGAGGTGCGCGGTCCGCTGAACACGCCGCGCACGCCGCAAGGCCATCCGGTCGTCGTCCAGGCGGGCGCGTCCGGCCCCGGCAAGGAGCTGGCGGCGCGCACCGCGGAAGCGATTTTCGCCGCGCAGATCACGCTCGATGAAGCCACCGCCTTCTATGCCGACGTCAAGGGCAGGCTCGGTAAGTACGGCCGTTCAGAGGATGATCTGAAAATCCTGCCAGGCATCTTTCCGGTCGTCGGCCGCAGCGAAGCCGAGGCGCAGGAAAAGTTCGAACAGCTGCAGGATCTCATCCAGCCGGAAGTGGGCCTCGGTCTGGTCTCGGCGCTGGCCGGCGGCTTCGATCTGACCGCCTATCCGCTCGACGGGCCGGTGCCGGAACTGCCGGAGACCAATGCCGGCAAGAGCCGGCAGGCGCTGGTCATCGATCTGGCGCGGCGCGAGAAGCTGACGATCCGGCAGCTCTATTTGCGCATCGCCGGCGCTCGCGGCCACTGGCAGGTGGTCGGCACGCCACAACAGATCGCCGACACGATCGAAGAGCGCTTTGAGAATTACGGCGCCGACGGCTTCAACATCATGGCGCCGATCATGCCCGGCGGCTTGAAGGATTTCATCGAGTTGGTGGTGCCGGAACTGCGCCGCCGTGGCCTGTTCCGTCGGGAGTATGAGGGCAGGACCTTGCGCGACAATCTCGGCCTGAAGCGGCCGGCAAACCGTTTTTCGCGGCATGCCGCTGCGGCGGCGGAATAGGAATGAGCCGATGGCGCGAGACACGCTCTTTCTCATCCAGCCGGGTTTCGCCGACCCAAAGCATCCGGGCCAGACCTTCGTCTGCCCCTATTCCAACAAGGTCGAAGGGCTGCTCGCAGCCTTTCCCGATCTTGCCGCCAGGCTGGACGTCGAGCGCGTGCCGTTCGCAAGGCCGAGGGGTAAGGTGATCGATACGCTCGGCGAACGCCACCAGTCGCTGCCGGTGCTGGTCGTCGGCGGTGATCCGCCAGCCGACCTACCGACCGCGAAGGGCAAGGTCTTTGCCGACGACACAAGGCGCATTCTTGCGCTGCTTGCCGAGCGCCACGGCTTCCCGCATCTGCATGAGTGACCTGATGAGCTTCGATCCCGATACCTCCAATCCATGGGTCGCCAAGGCGGTCGAGCTGCGCGACATCTTTGCCCGCGACGCGGTCGAGCGCGACCAGCTTGGCGGCAGGCCCGTTGAACAGATCCGCCTGCTCAAGGAGAGCGGCCTGCTCAGTATCGTCATTCCCAAGGAATTCGGCGGCGCCGGCGAACCCTATTCGACGGCGCTGAAGATCGGCCGCGAGTTCGCCAAGGTCGACGGCTCGATCGGCCACATCTACGGCTACCATTTCAGCGCGCTGATCGCCGCAAGGCTCAATTCGGACGAACCGCGCTCAGCCGATCTGCTGCGGCGTTCGGCTGCGGGCGACTGGTTCTGGGGCAACACCGGCAACAGCTTTTCCAAGACGCTGTTCGGCCGCAAGGATGGCGAGTGGACGATCGTCAGCGGCTTCAAGCCCTTCGCCTCCGGCTCGCATGTCGCCGACTATCTTTCGACCTCCTGGGAAGACGAGGTCAGCGGCGAGCGGAAGTTCGCGGCCATCCCCGCGGATCGTGAGGGCATCACCATTCTCGACGACTGGGATGGCATCGGCCAGACGCAGACCGGCAGTGGCAAGGTCGCCTACAAGGATGTTAGGGTCCATGACAACGAACTGGTGCGCGGCTGGGTGGACGCGTCGCTGCCGATCCGCACCATCGGCCCGCTGCAGCAGCAAAGCGTGCTGCTCAATGTCTTCATCGGCACCGCCCAGGGCGCACTGCTAGCGGCACGCGACTACACGCTCAACAGCTCGCGACCGTGGATGTATTCCGGCGTCGAGCGCCACATCGACGATCCATGGATCAAGCGGCAGTATGGCGAGCTTTTGGTCAAAACGCGCGCGGCAACAGTGCTGGCTGATCGCGCTGCGGCGGCGATCGATCATGCGATCGCGCGCGGCAAGGCATTGACCGAGCAAGAGCGCGGGGAAGCGGCGGTTGCAGTTGCCGCGGCCAACGTGCTGGCCGGCAATGTCGCGCTCGAAGTCACCACCGAGATCTTCGAGGTGATGGGCGCGCGCTCGGCGGTGCGCAAATACGGCTTCGACCGTTTCTGGCGCAATGCGCGCATCCACACCTTGCACAACCCCGCCGAATACAAGGCCCGCACCGTCGGCACCTGGTATCTGACCGGCGCCTATCCCGAGCCCGGCGTCTTTCGATGAGCGGCCGGCAGCTCCACCTCAATGTCAACATCCTGCACGCCGGCTTCTCGCCGGCGGCATGGCGGATGGACGGGGTCGACCCCTATGCCGCCTTCACCGTCGACCACTATGTGCAGGTGGCGAAGATCGCCGAGCGCGCCAAGCTCGACGCTATATTCCTTGCCGATCAGGCGGCAATTTCGGATCGCATCGACTATCGGCCGATTACATCGCTGGAACCGACCATCGTGCTGGCGACGATAGCCGCCGCGACCGAGCGCATCGGCCTGATTGCGACGGCATCGACCAGCTTCAACGAGCCCTACAACATCGCCCGTCGTTTCGCGACGCTCGACCATGTCAGCGGCGGGCGCATCGGCTGGAACATCGTGACCACGGCCGATCCCGCCTCGGCCCGCAATTTCGGCCTGACCGGCGCGATAGATCATGGCCGGCGCTACGAGCGGGCCGCCGAATTCACCGAAATCGTCAAGGCGCTGTGGGACAGCTGGGAGGACGATGCCTTCATCGGCGACGTCGCCAGTGGGCGCTTCGTCGATGCCGCCAAGGTTCACGCCATCGAGCACGAGGGCGCGCATTTTTCGGTGCATGGGCCGCACAATGTGCCGCGCTCGCCGCAAGGGCATCCGGTGGTCATCCAGGCCGGCGGTTCCGATGACGGCAAGGAGCTCGCCGCGCGCCACGCCGAAGCGGTGTTTTCCGCGTCGCAATCGTTCGAGGAGGCGCTCGCCTACGCAAAGGAGCTGAAGGCCCGGGCTGTCGCCTATGGCAGAAGCGGCGGCGTGCCGCTCAACCTCGCCGGTCTGGCCACCATCATCGGCAGCACCGAGGCGGAAGCGGAGCGGCGGCAGGAAGAACTGTGGGACCGCATCCCGCTCGACTACAGCCTGACGCGGCTGTCGGGCGTGCTCGGCATCGACCGCGAGCGGCTGAGGCTCGACGAGAAGCTGCCTGACGTCATCCCGCTGCCGCCCAACGGCGGCCACACCTTCTTCAAGGCCACGCTGGCACTTGCCCGCAACAACGATTTCACCGTTCGCCAACTGATCCGGGCGCTCAACGGCAGTACCGGCCACCGCACCGTTGTCGGCACGCCGGAGCAGATCGCCGACGATATCGAAAGATGGTTTGTCGCCGGCGCCGCCGATGGCTTCAACCTGATGCCTGACGTGCTGCCGACCGGGCTGGAAGTCTTTGTCGATACGGTCGTGCCGATCCTGCGCCGGCGCGGCCTGTTTCGCAGCGACTATGAAGGGCGCACGCTGCGCGACCATCTCGGCCTTATCAGGCCTGAAAGCCGTTTCGCGCCGCAGCCGCACAAGGCGTCAGGGTTGCTCGGGGCCACCCATTGAACGATCATCAAACGATAACGGCGCGGAAGGTACCGCCATTGACCTCCACGCCCGACAAAAATACAGGCCCGACAATGAGCGCTGATCCCGAATTTCTCTGGTACATCCCGAACCAGGTCGATCCCGGTCACCGCGGCGAGCCGGCCGTCGAGGACCACAACAGCCTGGAGACGCTGACCAGCCACGCAAAGGCGCTTGAGGAACACGGCTGGAAGGGCGCGCTGATCGGTACCGGCTGGGGCCGGCCCGACACGTTTACCGTCGCCGCCGCGCTCGCCGCGCGGACCACCTCCTTCGAGCCGCTCATCGCGATCCGCCCGGGTTACTGGCGGCCAGCGCACTTCGCATCCGCGGTCGCCACGCTCGACCAGCTGACCCGCGGTCGCGTGCGTATCAACATAGTGTCGGGCAAGGACAACCTCGCTGCCTATGGCGACAGCGAAGGCGAGCAGAACCATCGCTATGCCCGCACCAGAGAGTTCATGCGGCTGGTTCGCAGACTTTGGACCGAAGAGAACGTCACCTTTGCCGGCGAGCACTTCAAGGTCACCGGGTCTACCGTCATGCCCCGCATCCCTGTCCGTGGAAACCGTCGCCATCCCAGGCTCTATTTCGGCGGCGCGTCGGAGGCGGCCGAGCGCGTCTCGGCCAGCGAGGCCGATGTCCAGCTGTTGTGGGGCGAGCCGCTCGACGGCGTCCGGGAGCGGATCGAGCGGCTCAAGGCCTTGAGCCGGGAACTTGACCGGGACCTCCCACCTCTACAATTCGGGTTTCGGGTCACCACGCTGGTCCGCGACACCACCGGGCAGGCCTGGACGGACGCCGAGGCGAAGGTCGCCGAAATGGCAAAGGGCCAGGGCGCCGGCTGGAATGATCATGGTCGGGCGGTAGCGGTAGGCCAGCAGCGTCTGCTCGATCTGCACACGCGCGGCGAGGTGCTGGACGACAATCTCTACACTGCGCCGGGCAAATATGGCGGCGGCGGCGCCGGCACCACCTGGCTGGTCGGCTCGGCCGCCGACGTGGCCAGTTCGCTCGGCAAGTACCGGGATCTGGGCATCACGCATTTCGTGCTCTCGGACACGCCGTATCTTTCCGAGATCAAGCGGCAAGGCGACCAGTTGCTCCCGCTATTGCGCAATAGGGTCCAAGCCGCGTTTGTTGAATGACGTGGGGTTGTCAGAACACCGAACGAGCCAGATCGCCAAATAGGGACGACAATGCCACAGCCGGCCGCTTTCAGCATCCGCCCTTCCGACGCCGACCTGCGCGGTGAAGCAGCACTAAGGCGGCGTTACCGGGCGCCGCAAGAGGCGAACACTGCAAACTGGAACGAAGCCCTCGAGGCGATCCTTTCACATCGCTCGGTCCGCAACTATCTCGCCAGGCCTCTGCCCGAAGGGACGCTCGAACTGATCATCGCTGCCGCCCAGTCGGCGCCGACCTCGTCCAATCTGCAGGCGTGGAGCGTCATCGCCGTCGAGGATCCGGCGCGCAAGGCGCGGCTTGCCGGACTGGCGGCGGTCAATCGCCATATCGAGCAGGCGCCGTTGCTGCTGGTTTGGCTGGCCGACCTGTCACGGCTGCGCGCCATTGCCGAGGCAAACAGCCGGGCGGGCGAGGGGCTCGATTATCAGGAGAGTTTTCTGCTGGCCGTGATCGACGCAGCACTTGCCGCGCAGAATGCCGTGGTGGCAATCGATGCGCTCGGGCTCGGCTCCTGCTACATCGGCGCCATGCGCAATCATCCTGAGGCCGTGGCGCAAGAGCTCGGCCTGCCGCCGGAAGCCGTGGCGGTGTTCGGCCTGACCGTTGGCTGTCCCGATCTCCTGGCTGCGACCGACATCAAGCCCAGACTGCCGCAGCGTGTTGTGCTGCATCGCGAGCGCTATCAGTCAGGCTTCGATCAGGACGATCTCGCAGCGTACAACCTGACGCTTCGCACCTTTCAGCAAGAGCAGTCGATGCCCGTTGTCGACTGGACCGAACTGATGTCGAACCGCATCGGCAGCACTGCGGCGCTGAAAGGCCGTGATCGCCTGGGTGATGCGCTCAAGGCGCTGGGCTTCAAGCTTAAATAGCCAAGGCTATTCGGCGGCAACGATGGCGATGCGCGCCGGCAGTGCTGCCGGCGGTGTGAAGTCGAGTGCGCCAACCCTTCGCGCCTCAGCCTTCAGCCAGCCATGGAAGCGCTCGACGGTCGCGAGCTTCGCCTTGTGTGGCGTCGTCGCGAAGTAATAGGAAAACTCGACCGGCTGCGGCGAGCCGAAAGGGCTGACCAGCCGCCCTGCCGCAAGGTCAGGCTCGGCCAGTCGGAATTTGCCGAGACCGATGCCCTTGCCGGCAACCGCGGCGTCGAGTACCAGCGAGGACTGGCTAAGCCGTATGCCGCCGTCGACAAGGCGGCCGGACAGGCCGTTGGATCGCAGCCAGCCCTTCCAGTCGGGGCAACTTGGATCGCGCTCCGGCCCGTCCTCATGCAGGATCGGCGCGTTACGCAGCCCTTCCGGTCCACGGAAGAGGCCGTGCGTGCGGGCAAATTCGGGGCTGCAGACAGGCAGCACCGCTTCCGAGAACAGCCGTTCCGTGATGAGGCCGCTATAGGCGCCCGAGCCGTAGCGGATGACACAGTCGATATCTTCGCTGGCAAAGTCGGCAAGCCTTGTCGATGCATCGACCAGTACTTCGAGTCCGGGCACCGCCTCACGCAGCGCGTCGAGGCGCGGGATCAGCCATTTGCTGGCGAAGGAGGGCGCGACCGACACCTTGATCGGCGCATCCTCCTCGTCGCCGGAAATACGCGCGACCGATTCGACAACGACGTCGAAAGCCTCGGTGAGCCCGGGCATCAGCGCCTGACCGGCCGAGGTCAGCAAAAGCTCGCCCCGGTTGCGCTGGAACAGCGGTTGCCCCAGGTGATCCTCCAGCAGGCGGATCTGCTGGCCGATGGCGGCGGGCGTGACATGGAGTTCTTCCGCCGCTCGCGTAAAGCTCAGGTGGCGGGCGGTTGCGACAAAGGCGCGAAGCGAGGTCAGCGGCGGAAGTCTCGCCAGCGTCGGTCGTAGCTTCCTCGGTTTGGCGCGAATGAGATCAACCATGAGGCGCATTCAACACGTTCGGACCCGGCGCGACGAGGGCGGGCTTTGCGCCAAAGCGCGCGGCGGAAAATTTCGTTTGCCGCAGCGTCGCGCCAGCGGGAACGGAAATCTAAAAAATCGCAATGTCTACTATTCTTGTAGAAATAAGACGGGCAGCACCGATTTGGGTGTCGGTCGGCTTCGCAGGCCTGGAATGAACCAGTCGTGCAAAGCGGCGCTTTCGGCCGACGATAGAAAATCATTCTTCCGGTTTTGCGCGACGGCAGGGATCATTGCGTCGAGGCGCCGGAGTGCGTTCGGCCGCCGGATGCAATCCGTTTTCCGGAGCCCAAGACCATGTCTGTCAATCGTCGTCATTTCAACCAGCTCTTGCTGCTTGGGGGTGCGAGTTTCGCATTGCCCGGCCTTTCCTTTGCAGCCGAAGGCACGCCCGTTCAGGGCGGCACGCTCAACTGGGCCTACTATCCCGATCCGACGTCGCTGATCGCCATCAACACCTCGTCGGGCACCGGCCAGGCGATCGGCCCCAAGGTGAATGAAGGCCTGCTTGATTTCGCCTACGACCTCACCCCGAAACCGCTGCTGGCCACGGAGTGGTCGATCAGCGATGACGGCCTGCGCTACACCTTCAAGCTGCGCCAGGGTGTCAAGTGGCATGACAGCAAGGACTTCACCTCGGAAGATGTTGCCTTCACCATCTTCCGGCTGAAGGAGGCGCATCCGCGCGGCCGCATCACCTACCAGAACGTGACAGCGGTCGAGACGCCCGATCCGCACACCGCCATTGTCGTGCTTTCGAAGCCGGCGCCCTATCTGATCACGGCGCTGAGCAGTTCGGAATCACCGATCGTGCCGAAGCATGTCTACGAAACGTTCAAGCCGGCAGAACAGCCCAAGCTGGAACAGACGATCGGCACCGGCCCCTTCGTTCTCAAGGAATGGGTGCCCGGCAGCCATCTGATCTTCGATCGCAATCCGAACTATTGGGATGCGCCAAGGCCTTACCTCGACCGCGTCGTGCTGCATGTCATTCTCGACCCGGCGGCACGCTCGGCGGCTCTTGAAACCGGCGAGATCGATATCGGCGCCAATCCCGTGCCGCTGGCCGATATCGAGCGGCTGAAGGCCAACCCCGCTTTGGTCGTCGACACCAACACCTATGCCTATTCCGGCCCGCAGCAGCAATTGTTCTTCAACTACGAGAACGAAATCCTGACCAAGCGCGACGTGCGTCTGGCCATCGCCCACGCGATCGACCTGCAGAAGCTGGTCGACATTGCGCTCTATGGCTATGCGCAGGTATCGCCAAGTCCCATCAGCACGGCACTGCCCAAATGGTATGACCCCAGCATCAAGGCGCGCGAACCCGACCCCAAACTGGCGGAGAAACTGCTCGACGATGCCGGCCATCCGCGCGGCGCCGACGGCACGCGCTTTAAGCTCCGGCTCGCCTACAACGCGTTCCTGCCGGCGTCCTATGCCGATTTCATCAGGCAGTCGCTGGCAGTGGTCGGCATCGACGCCGAGATCCTGAAGCTCGATCTGTCGACGTTCCTGAAGACCGTCTACACCGACCGCGCCTGGGACCTGGTGGTTGAGTCGCTGTCGAACACCTTTGATCCGACGCTCGGCGTCCAGCGCGCCTACTGGTCGAAGAATTTCAAGATCGGCCTCGTCTTCTCCAACGCCAGCCACTATGCGAACCCCGAGGTCGACCAGATCCTCGAAGCCGCCGCAATCGAGCCCGACGAAACGAAACGGCGCGAGCTCTGGTACAAGTTCCAGCACATCATCCATGACGACGTGGTGTCGGTCGACCTAGTTGCGGCCGGTGCCCAGATTGTTGCCAACAAGAAGGTCAGGGATTTCGCACCCGGAGCGCAAGGCATCAACAACAGCTTCGCGCAGATCTGGCTCGCGCCAAACGCATAGGCGCTCGGATTGCCTTGCCTTGGATCGGTGCGTGAAACCACCGATCCCGACTTTTCCCCATAAAGACAAATCGCGCAAACGCGGAGTATCGACCATGACCATCAACCGACGCTTGTTCAATCAGTTCCTGCTGCTGGCCGGCGCGAGTACCGCCCTACCTGCCGGGGCCTTTGCCGAAGACGCCAAGCCGGTGGCGGGCGGCACGCTCAATTTCGTCTACTATCCCGAGCCCAACCAGATCGTTTCCATCAACACCAGCGCCGGTGGACCGGCCACCATCGGGCCGAAGATTTTCGACGGCCTGCTCGCCTACGACTACGACCTCAATCCAAGGCCGCAACTGGCCACCGAATGGTCGATCAGCGATGACGGGCTCGAATATGTCTTCAAGCTGCGGCCGGGGGTGAAATTCAGCGACGGCCATGATTTGACATCGCAAGACGTGGCCTTTTCGATCTCGCGGCTGCGTGAAGCGCATCCGCGTGGACGCATCACCTTCCAGAATGTCACCGACGTCGACACGTCGGATCCGCATGTGGTGAAAATCAAACTGTCTAAACCGTCCGCCGCGCTGATCTCGGGGCTGGCCGCGACGGAATCGCCCGTCGTGCCCAAGCACATCTACGAGAAGCTGAAGCCGGCGGACGATCCGTCCTTCGAGCAGATCATCGGCAGTGGACCGTTCGTGCTCAAGGAATGGGTCAAGGGCAGCCACATCATCGTCGAGAAGAACCCGACCTATTGGGATGCGCCAAAACCCTATCTCGACCGGATCATCTTCCGCTTCATCACCGATTCCGGCGCGCGCGCCGCGGCACTCGAGACGGGTGAAGTCGACATCGGCCCGAACCCGGTGGCGTTTGCCGATCTGGAGCGGTTCAAGGCGTTGCCGCAGTTCGTCGTCGATAGCACCGTCTTTGCCTATAGCGGCCCGCTGCACCAGCTGATCATCAACCTGGAAAACCCGATCCTGAAGGAGAAGAAGGTCCGTCAGGCAATCGCGCATGCCATCGATCTCGATGCGATCAATGCCATCGTGTTCTACGGCTATGGCCAAGTGTCGCCGACACCGATCAGCGTCGTCAACAAGAAGTATTTCGATCCCGATGTGAAGGCGGCGACCGTCGATACGGCGCTGTCGGAAAAACTGCTCGACGAGGCTGGCTTCAAGCGCGGAGCGGACGGCATCCGCTTCAAGCTCAGGCTCACCAACAATCCCTACAATCCGTGGGGCTATGCCGACTTCCTCAAACAGGCACTGGCCAAGATCGGCATCGACGCCGAGATCCAGAAATTCGACTTCGGCACCTATGTCAAAACCATCTACACGGATCGCACCTGGGACCTGTCGACGGAATCCTGCGGCAACATCTTCGACCCGAGCGCCGGTGCGCAACGGCTCTACTGGTCGAAGAACATCAAGATCGGACTGCCATTCTCCAACGGCGCGCACTACGAGAACCCTGAGGTCGACCGGCTGCTGGAGGCCGCATCGGTGGAGCTTGACGAGGCCAAGCGCAAGCAGCTGTTCTTCAGGTTCCAGGAGATCATCGCCGACGAGTTGCCGATCATCAATCTGATCGCACCGCCGACCATCATCATTGCCCGCAAGACCGTCAAGAATTACGCGCCGGGTGCTGAAGGCCTGTCGGCCAGTTTCGCAGACGCATATATCGATCCGAACGCCTGAACCCGGCGGACATCAGCAAGAAAAGGGCCGCGTCTCGACGCGGCCCTTTTCGTTTCTATTGTCTTGAGGTGCAGAACGGTCAGGCCAGAGCACGCAGCCTTGGGCTGGAGCCGACCAGAAGGCCGGCAAGGGCGATGGCTTGCGCCAGCTGTTCGCCGATGGAACTCGATTCCCAGGCGACGCCGCGCAGCGGATGGCCGATGGCAAACAGATTGCCGTGGGTCCTGCCGTCGCCGGAAATCACCTGGCCGTCATGCGTGGCGTCGATGCCGAACCCGGTCGCATGCGGCCTGACGATGCCGTTCTCCAGCAGGCTCTGGACAAACGGATCGGCGATCCGCCGCCAGTCATGCTCCTGATGGCCCCGGCAGTTGACGACACCGTCGAAACGCAGCCGTTCGACCGCGCCGCTATCGCGCCAGCGGATCTCGGCGACAATGCCGCCGGCTCGCGGATGCAGTGCCAGCACCCGTCCGGCGCCGCCCGCCCAACGGCCTTGGCTTTGCGCCAGTGCGACGCGCTCAAAGCTCGGCGGCGCCGCTCGATGCGCGGTGACGTCCCAGAAAGCGCGCAGATGGCGTGCGAACTTCAGGCGCTCCTTGTCGGTGGCGCCTTGCCACAGAGCCAGGATCCACGGCCGGATCGTCAAAGGCAGCCCTTGCCAGTCCAGCCCGGCGGCCTCGATGGCCCGGCGTTCGGCCTTTACCAAGGCAAGAAGCGCCCTCGTGGTTTTCGGCAGCGGCCGCCCGGCAAGAAAATCGCGCCACGCTTCGGTATTGCGCCGAGGCTCGACGATCTGTCCGCGCCGCGACACGACGCGATAGCTGCCCTTGAAGCCGCGCGCCTCCATGCTGGCGACGAAGTCGACCATGCTGAGACTCGAGCCGATCAGCAGCAATTGCCTGCTGCCAGCGAGCCGATCCAGTGCTGCCGAATCCCAGGGATTTGCGACATAGCGGTGATCGTTGATGATTGGTGCTTCGGTGGCCGACGGCTCGCTCTGAAAAACACCTGTCGCCAGCACGGCCTCATCGGCCAGCAATTGCTGGCCGTCGCTGGTGCCGACGCAGACTCCGGACGGACCGGTCAGCATGTCGACGGCGGATGCCTTGATGTGGAGCAGCAAGGAACGCGGATCTGCTTCCCTGACAGCCCTGGTCAGTTCCGACTGGACATAACTGCCGAACAGCCAACGCGGCGGGCTGGAGTCATGGACATCCTCGGGCGGCGTCCAGCCGTGCTCCGGCCCATTCGCCTCGAGCCAGCGAACGAGGTGATCGGGGTCCTCCGGATGCAGCGAGAAGATGCGCGCCGCGCCGTTGACGAGATGTTGCGGATCGGCGGTGCCGTAGGCAACGCCACGACCAAGCTGGGCCCGGCGTTCGATGATGGTGATCGCCAGCGGCTCAGTCGAACGATCGAGCAGCTTGATCGCGGTAAGGGCGCCGGCAAAGCCACCGCCGACGATGATGATCGAGCGCGGGGTCGAACGCGGAGGGATGATCGAAGGCGGGGAGGAGGGGGTATGAAGCATCAAGGACCTTTGCGACGCCGACGGTGCGTGGCTCTAGCCCATCGCCTCGGCGGCGACCATCGTGCTTCCCCGTAACCCGATGTCAAAAAACAATAATTGCCAGCTGGCGAAAGGCATTCTTTCGCTCAGCGCGTTTGGCAGGCGCTAGATAGGAGAGCCCTTTGCGACCAGCCCGAGAACCACTGATGACTGAAGATCGAAAGATAAGGCTTGGAGCCTTCATTCGCGGACCCGGCCATCATGTCGCCGCCTGGCGCCATCCCGATGTGCCGGCCAATCCGGGCCTGAGTTTTCAACACTATGCGGACGCCGCGCGCACTGCCGAGTGCGGTCTCTTCGACATGGTCTTCCTCGCTGACAGCCTCAGCGCGCGCAATGGCGAGCAGCCGATCGAGACTTTCGAACGCACCGGCCATGTCGTGCATTTCGAGCCGCTGACGCTGTTGTCGGCACTGTCGACCATCACGCAAAGGATTGGGCTCGTCGCGACAGCGTCAACCACCTATTGGGAACCTTTCCATCTGGCGCGGCTATTCGCTTCGATCGACCATCTGAGCGGCGGCAGGACAGGCTGGAATGTCGTCACCTCGGCCGATGCGCCCGCGGCCGCCAATTTCAGCCGCGACCAGCACCCCGTTCATGCCGATCGCTACGACGAAGAGTTCGTCGCCGTGGCGCAGAAGCTGTGGGACAGCTGGGACGACGATGCCTTCGTCGCCGACAAGGCTTCGGGGATCGCCATCGACCGGCACGGCATCCATGCTCTTGACCATGTCGGCAGGCATTTCCGCGTCAAAGGACCGCTCAACGTCGCCCGCCCACCGCAGGGCCATCCCGTCATCGTCCAGGCCGGTTCGTCCGATGCCGGCCAGCACCTGGCGGCGCGCACGGCGGAGGTGGTTTTCACCGCTCATCCGACCATCGAATCGGCGCGCGGTTTTTACAGCGAGCTGAAGGGCCGGCTGGGCTCCTTTGGCCGCTCTGCCGATTCCTTGAAGATCATGCCCGGTGTCTTCCCGGTCGTCGCGCCGACACGCACGGAGGCCGAGGACAAGTTCGACGCCATCCAGCGCCTCGTCGATCCGGTGGTCAGCGTGGCGCTGGTCTCGGGACTGCTCGGTGGCGTCGATCTTTCCGGCTATCCGCTCGACGGGCCGTTGCCGGAACTCGGCAGTTCAGAATTCGGTGAAGAGCCGCCTGAAAGTCGTTTCCGAATTGGCCGCAAGCCGGAACCTGACCATCCGGCAATTGTACCTCGCCGTTGCCGGTGCACGTGGCCATTTCCAGATCGTCGGCACGCCAAAAGACGTGGCCGACATGATGGAGGAGTGGTTTGCCGGCGGGGCGGCCGACGGCTTCAACGTCATGCCGCCGATCCTGCCGACGGGCCTCACCGATTTCGTCGACCTCGTCATCCCGGAGCTGCAGCGGCGCGGCCTGTTTCGCACTGCTTACGAAGGCAGGACGTTGCGCGAGAATCTCGGCCTTGCGCGTCCGGTCCGTGGCGCCGCCGAACAGCAAGAGAGGAAAGCATCATGAGCGACACGACGATCGACTCGACAACGTTTCGCCAATGGCTGGCGGACGGCGAGGAACTGGCGGTGCTGGATATCAGAGACAGCGCGGCTGTCGGATATGCATCGCCGCTGTTCGCCACCAATCTGCCCGCAGATCAGGTCGAGGCGGAGATCGACCGCTTCATCCCGCGCAAAGCGGTGCGCACCGTGCTGGCCGATGACGGCAGCGGCGTTGCCGAGCGACTTGTCGAACGACTGACCGGGCGCGGACGCAGCCAGCTCTTCGCACTGGCCGGTGGAATTCCGGAATGGACGAAAGGCGGCTTGGACGGCTTGCCGACCTTCGACACGCCGGGCGTCGATTTTTCGTTGGCGATCCGCGACGAGAAAGGAACGCCGGTCATCACCGTCGACGAACTTGAAGCGCTCAAAGGCCAAGTCGCCGACGTGGTGATCCTCGACAGCCGGACGGTAGCGGAGTTCGACAAGGACCATGTGCCTGGCGCCATCAGCGTGCCGGGCGCCGAACTGGTGCTGCGCTTCGCCGACCTGGTGCCGTCGCCGGAGACGCAGGTGGTTGTCTCCTGTGCCGGCCTGCCGCGCGCAATCATCGGCGCGCAGACGCTGATCGACGCCGGTGTGCCCAACAGGGTTGCCTATCTGCACGACGGCACCAAAGCGTGGCGTGAGGCCGGCCTTGCGCTCGAGACCGGCAGGACTGCTGGGTATGGTTCGGCCAGCGAGGACGCGAAGCGCTTCGCCGGAGAGCACATCGCAAAACTCGCCGAAGGCGACAGCTTTCCGCGCATCGATGCGGCGACCGCGGCAGCCTGGGCGAAGGACGAGAAGCGGACGACCTACCTGCTTGACGTGCGCACACCGGAGGAATTCGCCGAAGCGCACATTGCCGGGTCGATCGCGTCGGAGGGCGGGCAGTTGCTCGGCGTCGCCTATCGCACCATCGCCGTGCGCGGCGCCCGCATCGTGCTGATCGACGATCTGCTTGGTGTCCGCGCGGCGACGACGGCGCACTGGCTGCAGCGGCGCGGCTTCGAGATCGCCATCCTCCTGCATGATTTCCGATCGGCCAGCCTGGTGGAAGCGGCGTAGAGCAGGAGCGTTGTCAGCCGATTCTTCGAGGCGCTATTCGGCGGCTTCCTGTTGACGGCGGCGGCCTGAGAGCACGTTCTTCTGCATCGCGGTCAGCGAAGAACGCACGGCTTTGGCGCCGTGCTCCAGCATTCTGGCCTCGTAGTGCGACAGTGCCTGGAGAAGCGGCTTGTCGCCGCGTTTGGCGGCCACGAGTTCGGGCACCAGCAACCCGGCATCGTAGATCGCGGTGTTGCCGCCAAGCGCGCGGAAATAGGTCATGGCGTGGATGGCGTCGCCCAGCAGCGTCACCTGTTTCGTCGGCCACGGATCGACTGGTTCGGAGCTATGGACATGCAGCAGCGCCACCGTCGACGGATCGGTATAGCGGATGAGGTTGAGGAGCTCCGGATGCCAGTGGCCGATCTTCGAGATCAGCAGGCTGAGCAGTTCGGCGCCGGAGAGCTTTGCCAGCGCGTCATCCGTGGCAAGCTCGTCCTTCTCATAGGCGGTGTTCCACCAGACATAGCTGGTGGTGTTGTTGAAATGGAAACCGGCAATGTCCTTGTGGGTGTCGTCGTCCAGCCCGATCAGCCCATATCTATGATAGGCTTCGACATTGACGCGGTGGCTGGTGACCATCAGCCCATGACCTTCTGTCGGCCTGACGCTGGCATTGTAGTCGAGCAGCAGCGGCGAGATCTGGTGAAGGGCTGCCGCATGCAGCGTCATCTTGCCGGCCAGGCGCCTGACACCGGTGTCGAAGCTCCCCGCATGCGGCACCAACTGCTGGCGAACGCGCGAGCGGGCGCCGTCGGCACCGACCAGCACATCGGCATGGATTGTCGAGCCGTCCTCGAAATGCACCGTTACCGAACCGTCCGGCTGCTCCTCGTAGCGTGAAAAGACCTTGCCGTAGCGCACGACACCGTCGAGGCCGGACAGCAGCACCTGGCGCAGCGTGATGCGGCTCACCGACTTTTCGATATGCGTGTCGTCAACCTCGCCCTGCGCATTGCCGCCACCCCAGGCATCCTCGCCCAAGGTTTCGAAATTCTCGTCGAGCAGGATGTTGCGGTCCGGCGCCTGGCCGAGCGTGGCGACAAAGGCTTCGTAGAGTTCCGGCGGCAGATTGGCGATCAGCGAATCGATGCCGCGCTGGCGGATGCGCAGGCGGAAACCCTGGACATAGTCGGTGCGGGCGCGATCCTTCTCGAAGACGGCGACGCCGATGCCGTTCTTCTTCAGGCCCTGCGCCAGTGTCAGGCCGCCAGGGCCTCCACCGACGATGGCGACTTCGACATGTTCGGATGCCATGACGCCGCTCACCCGACCGCTTTGAGCCTGGGTTTGACAGCAACAGCCGGCGGCTCGGCTACCTGAGGGGCAGCGTGGCGGCTGAGCGCCGCTTTGGCGGCGATCGTGCGGATCATGTGGTTCTGTGGTGCATGCGAGCGCGCGGTCAGCGTATCGCGATGGTGGCGCTCGAGCTGGAAATCTCTGTTGAGGCCGGGATTGCCGGCAAGCTCCAGCGCCAGCGAGGTGACGGCAACGGCATTGTCGATGACGACATGCCTGACCGTCATGCCGTCGGTGCCGACCGGTCGGCCGGCATCGACATCTTCGGCGAGCGAACGCAGCAGCCGCGTGCTGGTCGCAAGCCGAACCTCGATGTCGCCCAGCCCCGCCTGGATGTGCGGCACCGTCGATAGCGGCGCGCCGAGGCTCGCCGGCGCGTGCGTGGTGACGAAGGAGGCCAGCCGGTCACGGGCCGCGCGGGCCGCACCATGGTAGACAGCGCCGATCAGCGAAAAGAAGAACGCTGTCGGCCCTTCTTCACGCCTCAGCGGTTCAGACGCCGGCTGTGCCTCGGTAATGTCTTCGGCAGGCACCACGACATTGTCGAGGATGACATCGTCGCTGGCGGTGGCCCGCATGCCGGCGGCATTCCATGTCTTTTCGACGCGCAATCCCGGCGCATTGGTCGGCACCAGGAACGAGGCGAGGCGCGGTTGCGGCTCGTCGGTCAGCGCCAGCAAGTTCACCCATTTCAGAATGGGAATGCCGGTGACGTAATTCTTGTGGCCGGATATCCGCCAGACATTGCCGTCGCGCCGGGCAATGGTTTCGGGCGGCTTGCCATGAGCGGGCGAGCCGATCCCCGGCTCGGCCTGCGCGGCGTTGATCAAAGCAGGGCCGAGGCGGCCGGCCTCGACAATCCGCTGCACCAGATGGCGCGGCCATTTGCCGGATTTCCGCAGCGCGTACTGGCTGTTGTAATGCATGGCCAGCACCAGCGCCGTCGACGGCTCGCCACGGCCGATCTCGGCGATCACTGCCTGGGCTTCCACCAGCCCGCCACCGAGGCCCCCATGCTCGCGCGCCGTCACCAGGCCAAGCAGCCCGGCCTGGTGAAGCCGGTCGAAATTGGCGAACGGAAAATCCCCGGTCGCGTCGTGATGCGCGGCGGTCATCGCGAAGTCGTTGGCAAGGCCGGCTGCCGTGTCGAGGAGTTGTGGAAACTCGGGAATGGTCGAGGTCATGAAGCTGGCTTCCTCTCAGGCGGCGGCGCGAATGGTCACCAGATCGAGCGGCCGGCGATCGACCCATTTCTCGACGTCGAAATCGCTGGCGAGAAAACCCCAGTCGCACAGGAAATCCTTGTAGTGGGAAACCGCCGCGATGAGCTCGGGCTGCAGCCCGAGGCCGAGATGTTTGTGGACATCCGGACCGTTGGCCGCCAGCACCTGCTCTTCGGTGGCGCCGGATTCGCGGGCAACGAAGCGCCGCGTCTCGTCGGGATGCGCCTCGGCCCAGGCGCTGGCGCGCAGGATCGTCTCGATCAGCCGAGCGACCAGATCGGGGCGTTCTTCGGCCAGCAAATCGTCGACGGTCAGCACGCGCGGCGAACCGGAATTGATGCGGATATTGGGCTCCGGGTGGAAGCCGAATTCGGCGACCTGGATGGCGCCGATCAGATTGGCGACATTGATGCCGGCCGTGCCCTTGACATAGATGGCGTCGACCTCGCCACGGATCAGGGCTGCTGCCTCCTCGCCATAGGCCTGCTTGCGCTTGAGGCCGAACAACGATGGCCCTTCCTGGCTGTCGAGCACACTGTCGGTCAGCGCGATGTCGACGATCTCGACGTCGGCATGGCTGAGGCCCTCGAGCGACAGCGCCGATACCAGGCCCTTCAGCGCCGTCGCCCGCATGAAATCGACGATGCCTTCGGGACGCCGGGCGATGCCGAAGCGGCGGCCTTTCAGGTCTCTGGTCTTTTTGATGCCGGAGCCGGGCAAGGCGATGATGGCCTGGAACTCGTCGGTCCAGGTGATGCCGACGAGACGCGTCTTGCGCCCTTCGGAACGGGCACGGATCGGCGGCACGTTGCCGCCGTGGCGGAACGACCAGTCGAGCGTGTGGTTGAAATGGCTTTGGCGGATATCGCGGTTGGGCGAGTCGATGATCGACTTCAATTCGATCCCTTCCTTGCGGAAGGTTTCGTCGAGAAGCCCGAGTTGTGCCGCAAGTCCGACAGGCGTCGGCACCGGGCAGCGTGTGTACCAGATTTCGGAGATCGCAGTCGTGGTCATGATTGCTCCTCAGACGTTGCGCAGGCCGGCCTGCTTCATCAGCGGCAGGATGTTCTCGCCGAAGAATTCGAGATCCGGCTTGAAGTCGAAGAAGGACAGTTGCAGTCCGTCGATGCCGGCGTCCTTGAGCTTGACGAACTGGTCGACGATCTGCTCGGGCGTGCCGATGAGATAGATGTTGCCGCCGACCTTGGCGTAGGGATCGTCACGGCCTTCTCGACCTTTCCAGGCCTGGGCGTCGCTGTTGAAGGTCTGGAAGCCTTTCGGCGTGCGGCTGTCGGCATGGGCGACGATCTGGTCGGCGACCGCCCAGGCTTCCTTCTCGGTCGGACGGCTGATGACCAGCGGGTTGAGCAGCGTGCGCACGGTGCGGCCGACACCGAGGGCCGCGTCCTTTACCTTCTTGGTATGCGCCGGCAGCGCCTCCAGCGCGCTGGCTATGTCTGAGCCGGCCGGGCTGGTGACGAAGACGATGTCGGAGTAACGGCCGGCAAAGGAAATGCCGGCGTCGGAGCCGGTGGCGTTGACCAGGATCGGCCGGCCGTAATTCGGCTTCGGCGTGACAAAGCCGCCGTTGAGCTTCCAGCTCGATTCTCCGGAGAAGGAGAAATTCTCGTCGTCCTGCCACAGCCGCTGCAGCACTTCGACAAACTCGGCGGCGAGTTCGTAGCGGCGGTCATGCTCGATGCGGTTCCAGCCGAACATCTCGTGTTCGACGGCGCGATGGCCGGTGACCACATTGATGCCCCAGCGGCCGCCGGAGATGTGGTCGAGAGTAGCGCCGAATTTCGCCAGATGCAGCGGATGCCACGGGCCGTAGAGAACATGCATGGTCGAGATCAGCATGATCCTCTTGGTGATCGCGGCCATGGCTGCGATGGACACGAAACTGTCAAGCGCCTGGCCGTTGAAGACACCGCCATAACCACCCTTGGGCAGCCATTGGCTGAGGGCAAAGACAAGGTCGAAGCCAAGCTCTTCCGCCCTGAGCGTCAGGTCGCGATTGTAGTCGAAGCGCCAGTCGGTCGAACGCTCCAGGGTCGAGTTGGTCCAACCACCGGCCTGGATCGGCAGGAACAGCCCGAGCAGCACCGGCTGCTGAAGCGCTTTCGACAGCGGGCTGTCGGGATAATCGGTGGGCGCCCTGAAGAAGGGCGTGCCGACGATGGAACCAGGCTTATGGGCGAGCGTCATGGCGAACTTTCTCGGATGGAGGCAGGGAACCCGTGCGTGAAGACCGCGCACGGGTTTGGCGGATCAGGCGACGATGTGGGCTGTTGCGAGGGAGCCGGCATTGCCCTCGGCGCCTACCGTGTGGTCGGCGATGCGCTTGTTGTAGAGGGTGATTTCCGGCTGGCTGACGATGCCGATGTCGGGCAGGTCCTCGACCAGGATCTGCTGGATCGCGGCCCATTGCTCGAAGCGCTTTTCGTGGTCGACCTCGACAGCGGCCGCTTCAAGAAGTTCATCGACCTTGGGGTTGCTGTATTTCGAGCCATTCGAGAACGGCACGCCCGGCTTGAAATTCTTCGACCAGTAGAGGCGCTGCACGCCGACCGTCGGGTCGAACAGATTGCTCATGCCGTTAAAGGTGAAGTCGAAATCACGGTCGGTGTAGATGCGCTTGGTGTAGGTGGCGAAATCCTGGCTGCGCACGGTGACCGCGATCCCGACCGCGGACAGCGCCTGCTTGATGTATTCAGCGCCACGCTTGTAGGTCTCACCGCTCGGAACATAATCGTGGACAAGCTTGAGCCGGACGCCGTCGGCGTCGCGCGGCAAGCCTGCCTGGTCGAGCAGTTTCTCAGCGGCAGCAATGTCGACCGGATAGGTCTTCAGGTCGGCGACGAACCACTTCTTCAGATTGGGATTGATCGGGCCCGGAATGGTCGCGCCATAGCCGTAGTTGATGGTGTCGCGGATGATGTCGCGGTCGATGACATGGGCGAAGGCGCGGCGGACGCGAACATCCTGGAAATAGGGTTTCTCCAGGTTGAACTCGACCCGGCTGATGCCGTTGGAATACTGGTAACCCTGCTTCTCGAAGCCGATATGCGGCAGCGTTTCGAAGCGCTGCAAATCGCTGTACGGGATCGGCGTTGCCGGCGCCAGGTCGATCTCGCCGGTCTCGAGCGCCAGTGCGCGTCCCGAGGCGTCCGGAATGAAACGCACGATCAGCCGGTCGAGATAGGGGCGCGGTGCATCCCAATAGCCGGGGTTGCGTTCGTAGACGATGTGGCTGCCACGGACCCATTCCTTGAAGACGAATGGGCCGGTGCCGATCGGAGCCGTGTTGACCGGATTCTCGGCGGCCTTGCTGCCGTCATAAAGATGCTTCGGCACGATCGGCGTTTCGGCCGCGGCCAGCGCCGTGATCAGGTAAGGTGCCGGCTTCGACAGAACCAGCGTCACGGTCAGCGGATCCGGCGTCTGGATTTCGACAAGGTTGAGGAAGGTGTTGCGGCCGCGCGGATGAACCTCCTTGATCGTGGCGATCGAATAGGCGACGTCGGCAGCGGTGAATGGCTGGCCGTCATGCCACTTCACGCCTTCGCGCAGCTTGAATGTGTATTGCAGGCCATCGTCGCTGACCGACCACTGCCTGGCCAGCGATGGCCGCGGCGTGAGATCGAAATCATAGGTCAGCAGGCCCTCGGTGGTCTTTGCCGAGACGTAGACCGAATTGAATGCGGTGTGGGCGATCGTCGTCAGCACCGGCGGGTCGGCCGAGAGCAGAAATGTCGCCGTCCCGCCCTGCTTCGGCTCGGCGGCGTAGGCTCGGCGCGATGCCGGCAACAGGGTCGCTCCGAGCGCGGCTGCCGAGATGCCGAGGAACCTGCGGCGGTTCGGAATGAGGAAATGAGACATCGCGCCCTGGTCCTTTTTTGCTGCCGACCCCGATCGACCGGTTGTCGGCCGCCGGGTGAAAAATCCGTCGTTCCAAGAGCGGGGCCGTTTGTGAAAAGATTTGGCCGATCCGCTCCCGCACGTAAGATTTCATACTTCAAATGGCTATTTTTGTAGCATGAAATGAAATTCTATTCTGCAATGCTGCCATTTGCAGAACAAAATTTCTTAAATCAGGTTTGACAATGTCTATAAATCTTGTCAACTAAAAAGCACGGAACTTCCGGGAAACAGCAAACCCGCATCGTCAGCCACAGCCGGGATAGCGAAAACGATGTCGACCCTGACGCGCATTGGCAGAACCTTCCGGCGCACGGCCATCCAGGCGGTGCCAACCGTTCTGGGCATCGTCATCCTGAACTTCTTCCTGCTGCAGCTTGCGCCGGGCGATGCTGCCGACGTCATGGCCGGCGAGGCCGGTTCGGCCACGGTGGAAACCATGGCTGCGCTGCGCGAGCGCTTCGGGCTCGACAATCCGCTGCTCGTCCAGCTGTTCAACTATCTCTACAACCTGGCGCATTTCAGCCTCGGCTTTTCGCCGCGCTACGGCATGCCGGTCGCCGACCTGATCGGCCAGCGGCTGCCGGGCACACTGTTGCTGATGGCGGTGGCGCTGAGCATCGCCATCGCACTCGGTCTCGTCCTCGGATCGTTGATGGCGGTGTTTTCGGGACGCCTGCCGGATCGTCTGCTTTCGGTCGTTTCGCTGCTGTTCTATTCGATCCCGGGCTTCTGGATCGGCTTGATGCTGATCGTGCTGTTCTCGGTCAAGCTCGGCTGGCTGCCGAGCGGCGGTTCGGGAACCATCGGCAGCAACCTGACCGGCCTTGCCGGCCTGTGGGACAAGGTGCGCTACATGATCCTGCCGGCGCTGTCGCTGGCACTGTTCTACGTGGCGATCTATGCGCGGCTGACGCGTGCGGCGATGCTGGAAGTCCAATCGCAGGACTATGTGCGCACCGCCGCCGCCAAGGGCTTGTCGCCAACCATCATCACCATCCGCCATGTCCTGCGCAACGCGCTGATCCCCATCACCACCATGGCCGGCATGCATGTCGGCGGCATGCTTGGCGGCGCCGTTGTTGTCGAGACCGTCTATTCCTGGCCCGGCCTCGGGCGTCTCGCCTTCGAGGCGGTCATGGGCCGTGATTTCACCGTGCTGCTCGGCATCCTTTTGTTGTCGTCATTGCTGGTCATCATCGCCAACGCGACCGTCGACCTTCTGCACGCCTGGCTCGACCCCCGCATCGGAGTACGCTGATGGCTTCCACCGACTTTGCCGCCGGCGACATCCGCTCCCGCGGTCTCTATGGCGACGCTCGCGAGCCTGCGGCACCGGCTGAACCCGAGGCGAAGAGCTGGAGCAATCTTCACGCGCCCGACGCGCGCTCCGCCTCTGCGGCGTCGGTACCGATTGCAGCCGGCGGCCGGGCGCTGAGGATTTTCCTGCGCAATCCCAACGCCATGTTCGGCGTGGTGTTCCTGTCGCTGGTCGTGCTCGCAGCATTGCTGGCGCCCGTCGTTTATCCGGCCGATCCGCTGTCGATGGTGGCGCGGCCCTTCCTTTGGCCGGGGCAGAATCCTGGCTTTCCGCTGGGCACCGATTCCATGGGCCGCGACGTGCTTTCCGGCATTCTGCACGGTGCGCGGATTTCGCTGTTCGTCGGCCTGGTGGCGACAGCACTTGGCCTGAGCTTCGGCATCCTTGTCGGCGCCACCGCCGGCTATTTCGGCGGCTGGATCGATGACGTGCTGGTGCGCCTGATCGAGATCTTTCAGACCATACCGAGCTTCGTGCTTCTGGTCGTCATGGTGGCGATCGCGCAACCGACGGCGCTTGTCGTGACGGTGGCGATCGCCGTCATCACCTGGCCGACGGTGGCGCGGCTGACCCGCGCCGAATTCCGCGCCATTCGCGAAAAGGATTTCGTCATGGCCGCGCGCAGCCTCGGCTATGGCCATACCCGCATCATCTTTCGGGAGATATTGCCAAACGCGCTGCCGCCTTTGATCGTGACCTCGTCGGTGATGGTGGCAACCGCAATCCTGATGGAATTGGCGCTGTCCTTCATGGGCCTCGGCGATCCCAATGTCGTCAGTTGGGGTTCGATGATAGGAGCGGGCAGGGAGTTGATCCGCACCGCCTGGTATCTGACAGCACTGCCGGGGCTTGCGATCGTCTTCACCGTGCTGGCGCTGAACTTGATCGGCGACGGCCTCAACGACGCGCTTAACCCGCGCTTCTCGCAGGAGCGCTAGAGATGGCCGCTGCTTTGCTCAAGGTCGACAATCTGACGGTTCGCTTCCCGAGCACCGAGCCGGTCAGCCGGCTGAGTTTCGAGGTCGGCGAAGGCGAGACGCTGGCGATCGTCGGCGAATCGGGCTCCGGCAAATCGCTGACAGCACTTGCCCTGATGCAGCTTCTGCCGCGCTCGGCGAAGATCCCCAATGGAAGGATCGAGTTCGCCGGCAGGGATCTGCTCGGTCTCGACCAGAAGGCGATGCGGAACCTGCGTGGGCGCGAGATCGCCATGATCTTCCAGGAGCCGATGACGTCGCTCAACCCGGTGCTGACCATCGGCCGGCAGATCACCGAGGTACTGACGCTGCACGAAGGCATACGCGGCAAGGCAGCGCGGAACCGTGCCATCGAGCTTCTCAATCTGGTGCGTATTCCCGATCCGCAGCGGCGCATCGACGACTATCCCCACCAGCTTTCCGGTGGCATGCGCCAGCGAGTCATGATTGCCATTGCCGTTGCCTGCCGTCCGCGCCTGCTGATTGCCGACGAACCTACGACGGCGCTGGATGTGACCATCCAGGCGCAGGTGCTCGACCTGCTCGATACGCTGCGCCGCGAACTGTCGATGGCTGTCGTGCTCATCACCCACGATCTCGGCGTCGTCGCGCAGTGGGCCGACAAGGTCGTCGTCATGTATGCAGGACGCAAGGTTGAACAGGCGCTGCCCGGCGCGCTGTTCAGAACCCCGCTCCATCCCTATACGCGCGGCCTGCTGGCCGCTTCGCCAAGGCTGAAGACCAATCTGCACTACCGCGACGCCAGGCTGACGGAGATACCCGGCGGCATCGTCTCGGCCGCTGGCGAGAAAGGCTGCCCGTTCCGGCCGCGCTGCGCGGTGGCGCGCGATAGCTGCGCTCATTTCGTGCCCGACCTCGTCGAGGTGAGCGAGGATCGCCTCGTCGCCTGCCCCTACAGCTTCATTCCGGAGGTTGCGCATGGCGCTGCTCTCGGTCTCTGACCTCTCCACGCATTTCCATGCTCACGGTGGTGCGTTGCGCGCCGTCGACGGCGTCTCGCTCGAGGTCGGACGCGGCGAAACGGTTGGCCTCGTAGGCGAAAGCGGCTGCGGAAAATCGACCCTCGGCAAGACGATCATGCGGCTGGTCGATCCGACCAGCGGCAAGATCGAGTTCAACGGCACCGACATCACCGTTCTCGACGCCCGCCGGCTGAAGGCGGCGCGCCGCAACATCCAGATGATTTTCCAGGATCCGTTCGCGTCGCTCAACCCGCGCCACACGATTGGCGACATCCTGACCGCGCCGCTGAAAGTCCATAGCATCGGCAACAAGGCCGAGCGGCGCAAGATTGTAGAGGATATCATCGAGCGCGTCGGTCTGCCCAAGGATTCGCTTGGCCGCTACCCGCATGAATTTTCCGGTGGTCAGCGCCAGCGCATCGGCATCGCCCGGGCACTGATCCTCAATCCGGAACTGGTCGTCTGCGACGAGCCGGTGTCGGCACTCGACCTTTCGATCCAGGCCCAGATCCTCAACCTGCTGGTCGACATGAAACGGCAGCTCGGCCTGTCCTACCTGTTCATCTCGCATGATCTGTCGGTGGTCCGCTATTTCGCTGACCGGGTGCTGGTCATGTATCTCGGACGCATCGTCGAAAGCGCCGACAATGCGACGCTGTGGACCTCGCCAAAACATCCCTACACGCGCGCACTGATGGACGCCGTGCCGGACCCGGCGCGCCGGCGCCAGGCAGCGCCGATCCATGGCGATCTGCCGAGCCCGCAGAACATCCCCAGCGGTTGCCGTTTCCACACGCGCTGCCCGCTGGCGACGGATCTCTGCCGTTCGCAGGAGCCTGCATTCCGGGCGATCGCGGCGGGGCATCACGTCGCTTGCCACTACGCCGAACCAACCCTCAACTGAAAGTTCAACGGAGCAAAACAATGTCCGATTACCGCTATCTCGGCCGCAGCGCCCTGAAGGTTTCCCCGCTCAGCCTTGGCACCATGATGTTCGGCGGGCCGACCGAGGAGACGGTCGCGCACCGCATCATCGACAAGGCGCGCGAGCAAGGCGTCAATTTCATTGACACCGCCGACGTCTACCACAATGGCAAGTCCGAGGAAGTTGTTGGCCGCGGCATCAAGGCGACGCGCGATCATTGGGTGGTGGCGACCAAATTCGTCAACTCGCATGACAAGGGTCCCAATCTCGGCGGCCATTCACGCAAATGGGTGATCCAGACCGTCGAGAACAGTCTGCGGCGCCTGGGAACAGACTACATCGACCTGTTCTATTTCCACCGCGCCGTCTTCGATGCGCCGCTGGAGGAGCCGGTGCGGGCCATCGCCGACCTGATCCGCCAGGGCAAGCTGCGCTATTTCGGCGTGTCGAACTTCCGTGGCTGGCGCATCGCCGAAGTCGCGCATCTCGCCGATGAACTCGGCATCGACCGGCCGGTGGCCAGCCAGCCGCTCTACAACATCGTCAACCGCACCGCCGAGGCCGAGCAACTGCCGGCGGCAGCCTATTTTGGTCTTGGTGTCGTCTCCTACAGCCCGCTGGCGCGCGGCGTGCTGACCGGCAAATACGAGCCCAACCAGGCGCCAGCCGCCGATACTAGGGCCGGGCGTGGCGACAAGCGTATCGCCGAGACCGAGTGGCGCCCGGAATCGATCGAGATCGCCAGGCAGATCGCGGCGCACGCAAAGTCGCGCGGTGTCTCGGCCGCCGATTTCGCGCTGGCCTGGGTGCTCAACAACCGGCTGATCACGGCGGCGATCGCCGGTCCGCGCACTGAGGAACAGTGGGACAGCTACGCCAAGGCGCTGGACTTCAGGCTGACCGCCGAGGACGAGGCCTTTGTCGACCGCCTCGTCACCGCCGGCCATGCCTCGACGCATGGGTTCAACGATCCGAGCCATCCGGTCGAAGGCCGTGTGCCGCGTTCCGAGCCGGCCGCACCGATCCCGCTGACGCGGCCTCTGCGCGCCGCCTGACGGTCAGCTGTGGACTGGCGGGGCCGGCGGCCCCGTCAAAGTCTCCAATCATTTCGCACAGAGAGAGAGACCACGAATTTCCATGTCGAACGGCTGCGCCAGAACATCGTCGTGTTGTCAGGCAACACCCATAGGCCGTCGAAATCACGGAGGCTGGCGCATCACCTGGGTGAGGCACTGCGCGAAAAACTGTCGGTCACAGTGAATTTCCTCGATCTCGTCGATGCCAGCCGCGGTCTGGGTGCTGCGTTCACCCGAAAGGAATTGACGCCGGAGGCGCTGGATGTGATGGCCGCGGTCGAACAAGCCGACGCGCTGATCGTGACGACGCCGGTCTATAATGGTTCCTATGCTGGCCTGTTCGACCTCATCGATCCGCTGGCACTCGTCGATCGCCCAGTCCTGATCGGCGCGACGGGAGGCGGCCAGCGCCACGCGCTGGTGGTCGAACACCAGCTTCGCCCGCCGTTCGGCTTCTATTCGGCGCTGAGGGTGCCGAGCGCCGTCTATCGCAGCGACAGCGATTTTGCCGACGGCAAGCTTTTGGATCCAACGGTCCTGGGCTGGCCGCACAGGCCGTGGACCAGTTCGCGACGTTGCATGAGCGGAACCTAATTTGCAGCCGCAAATTAATGTCCAATGAATGAACTCCCAAACCGGAAAAAACTCGTGCCTGACCCTCAACCTCGGCGGGGCTCCAACAAAGGTGTGTTGCTAGCGGCTGCAGCGCTGCTGTTTGCCTTTCTCGCTCTTATTCTGTTTGGGTTTTTTCAGTAAGTGCGCGCGGCGCCGGCTTCCCAGAGAGGGCAGAGCACCTGCCGACGTGATCTTCGATCCGCTCGCGTCCTTGCGGTGGGGCGACTATCCAAGCCGGCTCGGTTCGTCGCTCCTGACGGGTTCGGCGGTCCCACCACAGCAGGATGATCATTCGGCAATTCTTGGCAGCGCCGGTATTCAACTCACGCCCAAAGCGATTGAACTGAAGCTGGCCGTCCATGTCGTGACTGACGCAGCATGAGCCGAACAGGCGAGGCAAGCGCAAGCCTTGAGGCCCAACCGCAGACAGACGAATCACGCTCGTGCAGTCTGGAGACAGCGCAACGAGTTATTCATTCGGGCGCCTTCGCATCACCAGCGGAACGAAAGAGTTAATTGGCGGTTTACTAGGGAAGGATTGCAGGGCGAAAAACATTGAGGATTTCTGCCATGACAATGTTGTTCGAACCACTCGACTCTGAAGGTTACAAGCGCAGCGTGGTCTACCATGCCGCACGCTTGTCCATGCTCCACAATCGAATGCTGAAGCGTTTCGAGAAGGTCGATAAAGCGGCTGAAAAGGTTGAAGCCGAGGTGGAGCTGTTTGATGAAGCTGTTCGCACTCTCTACGAATGAGCGGCATGTTGACCGCCGACGTTCCTGCTAGCGCGTATACGGGCGCGGGGTTCACCGTTGCTCCACCAGGCGATGTCGCGCCGCGGATTTGGGCTTGATAAGCATGATCTAATGTATACGATTCACCCAGCCGGCCTGGCTCCCCCGCCATCGGGCCGGTCAGGCCCGACGGTTCAACGCACCACCCCAAACGACTGTCGGGCCGCCAGGACGCTCACTGCGCAGCCGGGTTCATGCTTTGCCTTTTTTTCTCGAAAAGCGCGAGCTTGGTCATATAACCAATTCTGATTTTTGCATGGCATTGGGTGCAGTTGAAGTTGGATATCACCTTCAACCACGATCCCTTTTTTATGATGACATGAGAACAGTTTGGACATTCCAGTTCCAGGTACTCGTCCCCCATATCGTTTGAAATCGGCACTACGACACTCCCCAACAGTTGCCCGTGAAACTTGCGCTTCGAGATCGGCCGGCACCTCCGTGCTCAAACCCCGAACGTGGGTCCTTGGCAGATGTTCCGCAATCCGACCTCTGGCGACCGGGATCGGACCTAAGTCCAAATCGCCGCCAACAGGCCGAGAAGTGGAACCCCGGCGGATGCTTTTTGAACGCTGAATTTCCGTCCTCGCCGGTCGTAGTCCGCCGTCCTCATGGCCAAAGCGCCAATGTTGCCCTTTGTGAGACTGACCTCGTCCGGCCTACCAGGTCGCCAGGGCGCAACTCCGGTAATAATGCGGCGGAGCGAATGTCAGCGCGAAGCTGTGCGCAGGGACGCCAACTCGCTGACAGCAGCAAGGATGACAGCATCGGTTGCCGGCTTCGGCAGGAATCTGCAGTCGCGGAAAGCCGCGGGAACGTCGGCGGGGCCAAATCCCGACAAGAAGGCAAAGGGGATGCCTCGCGCCTGCAATATCCTCGCCACCGGCAGCCCCGTTTCACCGTTCAGCTGGATGTCTAGCAACGCCACGTCAATCTTGTCCGATTCGACAAGACGCAGAGCGGCGGATACCGACGGCACAGGTCCGACCACCTGATAACCGGCGCGACGCAGCCGCGCGGCAGTGTCCTGCGCGACTAGCCATTGATCCTCAACAATCAGAACACTCACGCTTTCGCTCACGGCCCCTCTCTGCGATTGACCGGAAATGAGATGTCGATCCGAGACCTTCGGGTAGTTGTTTCGACATGTCCGCAAACCTATAGGTAACCTCTCCATGCAGCAAGGTGAGGCTGATGCTGGAGCGGAGGCGCTTCCACCGACCACTTGCTGAATTACCGGAGCCGAAGATTAGCGCGTCAATGGAGCTGCCGTCCGCGCCTCCGCTCCATCAGAGTTGGATAGGCGTTTACCCCTCTCCACGATCCACAAAATCTAAAAGCCGCCGTACCGCGCCATTGGCTCTTCAAAGCATGAGCAGCACCTCTCTCTCCATCTTGGGCGACCTGAGATTGCAATCGGTCAATGAGCGTCAGAAGTGCGATGCACCGAGTTTGTGCCTGCAGTTTTTCGAAGGAAAGGCTTGAGAATTCATGATTTCGGAGCAGGTTTGGCTGGCGCATGAGCGCCGCAGATCTATACTGGGGAGATCAAGCGATGGGGTCGGCCATGAGCAAAGAGTTCAGTGTAGCTGATGCCTATGGCGCCGGCCGCGCCATGTTCATGGGACTTGAACTGCTGGTTTCGCCCGGTGCGCTCGTCCCCAGACCTGAGACCGAGTTGCTCGGCAAGACCGCGCTTGGTGTGTTGCATCAGATGAACCTGCCGGCTCCGCGCATAGTTGATATGTGCTGCGGCACTGGGAATCTGGCGTGCGCGATCGCCTACCATGTGCCCAGCGCCCTTGTCTGGGCAAGCGATCTCACCGATGAATGCGTCGAAACGGCACGCCGCAACACCTCACATCACGGCATGGCTGAGCGTCTTTCGGTGCTTCAGGGCGACTTGTTCGACTCTCTCATCGGCCTTGGGCTAGACGGAACTATCGACGTAATCGTCTGCAATCCGCCTTACATTTCTGAAAAGCGGCTCGAGGGCGACCGCGCCCATCTGATCGAGCTTGAGCCGCGCGAGGCGTTCGCAGCCGGCCCTTACGGCCTGAGCATCCATATGCGCGTACTGAAAGACGCACCGCGATACCTGCGGCGTGGCGGCATCCTGCTCTTCGAGGTCGGGCTTGGCCAAGACCGACAGGTAGCGGGTCTGCTGGAACGCAGCAAGGCATTCGAGAACATCCGTTCGGTCTCGAACGAAGCGGGCGAGGGCCGGGTGGTTCTGGGGCAAGTCAAGTCGCAGGCATGAATCCTGCGACAGTCAGACCAAATACGGGCTGCTCTGGGCGTAACGCTTACCCATCAGTTCATTTTGCGGATGATGTATTGCTCGATCCCCTGGATGGAATCGAGGTTTTCAGGCAGAAGTTCGCTATCCTCGACGGTAATGCCAAAGGTCTCCTCGATGAAGCCGATAATCTCAAGCACACCCGTCGAGTCGACAATGCCTTGATCGAGCAAGGATGCGTCATCCAGCAATGCCTTGACGTCGCTGACGTAGAAATTTGAAACCAAGAAACTACGAATCTGCTCGCTGTAGATTCCGGTGCGTTCCTTGATGGTCAACATGAATTCGTCCTCCGTGGCGTCACCATTAAATCAGCGACTTGGTTCTGGCCCCGCATCATGACAGCGCCGTTTTCTTGAGTTTTCCCGTGTCCGTCATCGGCAGGTTCGCCACAACGACGATGGATTTCGGGACCATGAAGTTTTCCAGACGCTTCTGGCACTCCTTCTGCAGTTCCCTTTCGCCAATGGCTCTTCCATGCTCCATCACCACAAAGGCTTTCACCGCTTGCCCGAGGAGCTCGTCGGGAACACCGATGACAGCCGCTTCCCGGACTCCTGGAATGTCCATGAGTACGTTTTCCACTTCCCTTGGCGCCACCTTCTCGCCTCGCGACTTTATGATCTCATCCCCACGGCCAACGAAGTAGAGGTAACCCTCCGTATCCATCCGGCAGTAGTCGCCGGTGTATAGGACCTGCTCGCCGGGCAGCGGGCCGGGTTTGAGTTTCCTGGCCGTTGCCTCGGGCTTGCCCCAATACCCGTTCATCACCGTTGCGCCGCGAATGACGAGTTGGCCGACAACGCCTGGGCCTATCCGCCTGTCATGCTCGTCAACGATCCACATCTCCGTATTCGGGATTGCGATCCCTACGCTCAATGGCTTTCGCTCGAGGTCCTCTGGCGGCAAATAGGTGCAACGTTTGCATTCGGTGAGACCGTACATCGAATAGATGCGTGCACCCGAAAACAGCTCGCGAAGCATGAAAATATGCTTGAGGGGTAGGGCTGCCGCAGTGTTTGTGACGTAGCGGATGCTCGAGAAATCCTGGTCTTTGAGGGACCTGAGTTCGGAGAGTGCGGCAAAGATTGTGGGCACGCCGGGAAAGCCCGTAACTCCCTCCTGCCTGATCAACCCGAGGATCTGTGCCGGGAAAGCGAACGAGCGTTCGAGCACCAGCCGGGCGCCGGTACGAAAAGCCATGATCATCTGGTACAGTCCATAATCGAAGGCGAGGGGTAGGACATTGAGGATCACCTCGTCCTCGGCAATCGCGAGGTAGGAAGCGACAGACGCGCACGCGGCCATCATGTTTCTGTGCGTCAGCATCACGCCCTTGGGTTCGCCCGTCGACCCGGACGTGTAGATGATGGCTGCCAGATCAACATCGATGCACTGCCGTGCCGGCGGCGTATCCGCGCCATTGGCGAGGGCGGCGTCCCAGCGCACGGCAAACGGCAGCTGGGCGAGTTCGACGTCGTCGATCGGTCCCGATACGATCACCCGCAGAAGTGACGGGCAGCCGCGCGCCGGCTCGCGGAAGATCGCTTGCAGATGGCCGTCCGTGATGAGCGCCGTCGGCCGGCAGTCGTTGAGCAGATAATCGAGCTTGTCGCTCTTGGTGAGCGGGTTGACGATGCACACCACCGCATTCGCCTTTAGCACCGCCCAGAAGCTAACCACCGTCTCGACGGTGTTGTCGGCGAAGATCATCACGCGATCACCGCGAACGACTCCGGATGCGGACAGGTCCCAGGCGATCGCGTTGGCTCGCGTTTCGAGTTCGAGGTAGGTGACACGCTGCCTGTTGCACACCAGCGCCACCTTACTTCCGTGTCGGACGGCGGAATGGGCGAGGTAGTCATGCAGCAATGGTACGGCATCATGCAACATACAGGCGCTCTTCCCGATGTTCGCAGTCGACGTCGACGCTGAGCGTGCATTCGAGCGTTGCACTGGGACAACCCGCGACGAACTGCTGATGAAGAAGTTGGGTCGACAACACGCCGACCAGCGCCATGTTGTCGGCATTGGACAGGTCGCCATCGCCAGTTCTGGCCTGGCATTTGGCAAGCAGGTGCGTGACCCCCTTTGGATCGAAGACATTCGCCTCGCGCAGGGCCTTCTGCGAAACCGCCTCGCGAGCGTAATCCGGAGCGTCTGCGCCGACGAAGCAAAGCGCGTTGGGCGCGCGGAAGGGCTGCTTCTTGCGGGCTACGATCTCGGAGGGCAGGATGGGTGCCGCCATGCGCTTCAGCACGTGCTTTTCGTCGAGGCCGCGGAGTTTGAAGGAGGGTGGCAGCGAATTCGCGAGCCTCACAAGTTCATCGTCCAGGAACGGGAAGCGCCCCTCGACGGAGTGAGCCATCAGCATCCTGTCGCCTTGCGAGGAGAGCAGATAGCCCGACATCAGTGTTTGCACCTCGAGATACTGGTCCTGCGCAAGGGGACTCCAACGGGCAAACTGCGCGGGCAGACGGGCGAGCAACTCGGACACGGCGTCGCGGCCCTGCGTTCGAGCCCGCATATCGGCCGTAAACAAGCGCTTGATGGCCCTGGTGGTTTGCCAGCGGGTTTCATGAGCAAAGCCCGGCGCGTCGTAAGCCTGAATATTTCGCCCGAAGAACTGACGCGCCATCGCCTGCTGTTGCACCGGCGAGCGGGTGAGATAGGGGTAAAGGCGTTCCAGGAGCCGAGAGCGTCGTGTCGAAGTCGGGTGGCGCCCCCAGAAGCGGCGGACCTTGCCTTCGCGGAACAGGTCGTAGCCGGCGAACATTTCGTCAGCGCCTTCGCCGGTCAGCACGACCTTGATTCCACGCTCGCGCACTAGGCGCGAGAGCAGGAAGAGTGGCGCCGGGGCAGTCCTCAGTATCGGGCGTTCGGTGTGTCGGATTACCTCCGGAAAGATTCCGGCTATATCTCTGCGCGAAACGACCACTTCATGGTGCTCACTGCCGGTCGCCTCGGCAACCATTCGCTGGAAGCGGGTCTCGTCATATTCGGCGTCGGCAAAACGCAAGGAGAAGGTTTGGAAGCGATCGCCCGCGAAGCGCCTCGCGAGCGCGGCCACAAGCGAACTGTCCAGCCCTCCGGAGAGGTAGCACCCGACAGGCACGTCGGCGCGCACCATTCTGAGCGCCGTCGCGGCCTCAAGAGCGCTAGACACGCGGTCCACCGCGTCGTTGGAGGACCCGGGGAACTCGCCCTGCCGCGATCCGAAATTGTCGGGATAGGAAGGCTGCCAAAAAATCCGCTCACGAACGGTGCCATCCTGATAGATGCGGACACGACCCGGCTCGAGTTCGTTGATTCCGTGGAAAACTCCTTGCGGCGGAACGACCGTCCAGAGCGTGAACGTCTGATCGATGCCGGCTGGATCAAGGGCGCGAGGTATGGTTCGATCGGCCGCGAAAATGGCTTTCACTTCGCTGGCGAAATAAAGCCGGTGCGCATGCTCGCTGAAATACAGCGGGCAAATGCCGAAGCGGTCGCGCGACAATATAAGACGATTGGCCACTGAATCCCAGATCGCAATTGCCCATTGGCCGTTCATCCGCTCGAAGGCCGTTTCTCCCCACTCACGATAGGCGTGTAGCGCGACCTCCGTGTCGCTGCGGGTTCGGAAGCGGTGGCCGAGCGCCGTGAGTTTTTCACGCAATTCGACGTAGTTGAATATCTCGCCGTTGAACACGATCCACGTCGTATCGCCTGTGTCCGCCATCGGTTGCTGGCCACTGGAAAGATCGACGATGGACAGGCGCACATGCGCCAGCCCCGCGCGTCTGTCCCGGTAGAGACCGCGCCCGTCGGGGCCGCGATGCGCCAGCGCGCCCATCATCTGCATCAGCGCCTGCCGCGAAGGAGAAGCCGCTGTGGCATTCAGCGCCACGATTCCAGCGATGCCGCACATGCTCGGTCAATCTCCGCCTTCCGCGGACAGCAAAGGCCGCGCGTGAAGATAGTGGGCCGCCCTTCGTTTCGCTTCGATGTCCTTGAACACTTTCTGAAGCTGGGGCTCGGTGAGGCCAGCAACCGCCGCGAGCTCATTGCTGGCGACCCCGTGGTTCAGGCCGTAGAGGCATAGATCCATCAGGTGATAGGGCAGCGCGAAATAGAATTCTTCCTGGCTTTGGGTCATGGAAAAGGTGTCGGTGGTCGGTGGCCGCTGCCGGATTTCATCATCCACCTCGAGATATTCCGCGAGTTGATAAACCTGGGTTTTGTAAAGGTGAACGATCGGCATCACGTCGGCGGCTCCGTCGCCCTGCTTGACGAAAAAGCCCTGGTCGTACTCGAGGCGATTTGGAGTGCCGACAACCGCGTATTTGAGGCGGTCGGCGTGATAGTATTCCGTCATCTTGCGCAGGCGCTGCTTGTAGTTTGTCGCAGCAACGATCTGCAGATAGGCAGCTGGCGGCAGACGCACGGTATCTACTTTACCCTGCGGATCCTGGACCGTGAGGCGGGTTATATTGAGCCCGCTGCTCTCCAGAACCGACGCGATCACCAGCTTGCATTTCCACCCTTCCCCATAGTCGGGAACGACGGTCTGGATCGCATCGATCTGCCGGCGGTAGGCCCCAATGGCCTCCAGTGCCGGTGCTATGTCCTCAAGGACGCTTTCAATGCCAAGCTGTGCCGCGACGCGGCGGCCAAGTCTCAGGGAGTCGCCGGAAGAATCCCGCTCCGGCATGAACAGTCCCAGGACCTTGTCTTTCCCGAACGCGCGCATGCACAAGGTCGCGACGACGGAGCTGTCGATACCGCCGGAAAGACCGACAACCACGCCGCGACGATGCAGGGTGCCGAGAACCTGAGTGCGCAAGGTGTCAACGATGCGATCGACCTCCGCGCGGGCATCGAGCGTCAGCATGTCCTTGCTGAATTCCGGAATTATGTCGATGACAAGTCCTCCCTTTTGCGAGATTCGGCGGGGGAATAGGTCTGCACGATGGCCGTCTCGATAAGCGGACGGTTGGTGGCAAGGTTTGGTTCGACGACAAGGTCGATGTGGCTGCCCGTGATCGAAATGACGTCCAGGTGTGCCAAGACGCTGTCCCAGCCCAAGGCCCGCGGCATTCCCTCCCTGCGACATCGGAACAAGGTACCGGAGAGGGGCAGAGCCGGTTTCGGTGCCTCAAGCCACTGGAAGAATGACTTCGCCCTTAAAACTTCCTGCAGTTCCAGTTTGGTCCTGAAGATCGTCGGGTTGAACTCTCCATTGGCAAATCTGTCCAGAATCCTGGCCAGACGCGCTTCGCCGCCCACGGCGACGGTGATCTTCGCAAGGGCTCTGCAAGCCATCCGGTGCGCGGATATGCGGTTGGTGCGAATACGATAGAACGTACGGGTAAGAGTCTCCCAATGGTTGCTCGGCTCGTCCAGAAGGCTCGTGTCGAGGATGCCCAGGAACCGCACCGTTCGCCCGGCCTTCATGAGCCGTGCGGCAACCTCGAATGCAACCGCGCCACCCAGAGAATGGCCGAGAAGTCGCACGGAACCCGCAGGTTGGATGCGGCTTATCTGCTCGAGTGCGGCGCCAGCCATGGCGCTGAGGGTGTTGTGTCCGTCCAGTATCGCCGCAAGGCTCGGATATCGGATCGGGTTTACACGGGCGACTTTCCCCATGGCGGCTGCGAACGCAGCGAGGCTCGGACCATAGCCAACGGACCCTGGAAACAGGAAAAGAACCGGGGGGTGGTGCTTCTTTTCGCGCCCTTCGCCCGACCGTGCAGAGACGACCGCCTCAACCATCTCGTCCAAGCTCATGCCGACGGTGAATGCTTCGAGGCCCAGCTCTTGCCCGATGGCGTTTTCGATCGCCATCACGCAGTGCAGCAGCTGCAGCGAATCTCCTCCAGCATCATCCCAGTTTCCCGTGGCAGTGCCTGTGTTGAGAACCTGCGTCCACGCGTGCTGCACTATTTGACGTGTGTCCTTTGCTCCTCCGGCGGGCGGAGCATCGAGAGTGGACGACCGGGCGACTCGCGCCCTCCTTCCGTGCGAACGATCTATCTCGGCCAGTGTTGCCAAATCGACCTTACCTCCCGACAGGCGTGGGATTGCGTCAACGGGGTGCAATCGCAAGGGACGCAATGGTGCCGGCAAGGTCATTCTGAGGAGCTGGCGAAGGTCGTCTGCAAAAGCGCCGCCTGCGAAGCGCTGGGGAACCGCGAAGGCGATGAGTTCCTGCGCGGCCGTTACCATCACCACGGCATCCGCCACCGAAGGCGCGCAACGCAAGACCCGTTCGAGTTCGGCGGGCTCGATGCGTCGACCATTGATCTTGATCTGGCGCCCTTTGCGGCCGACGATCCTCAAGATGCCATCATCGTCGAGCCGAACGAGGTCCCCGGTCGAAAAAAGCCGAGCCTCGGGATCGTCGGGGTCCGGCTGCGCGGGAACGACCACACCGTTCTCCCAATGACCAAGCAGGACATAGCGGCTTTTGATCAGAAGCTCTCCACTTTCGCCTGGCCCTACATTGCGCTCCGCTTCGTCGACGATAGCGAATGTCATACCAGGGAGCAGCCTGCCGACGGGAACCGACGCGTCTTGCTCGGGCCAGTCAGGCGGCAAGAACCATTGCGAACCGATGGTTTCAGTCGATGAGTAGCCGATCTGGATCAGACACTGGTCCGAAACGGCTTTGCGCAGCAAAGCGATGTCCGTCCATGACACTTTCTCCCCACCGATTCGGGCCACTCTGAGCGGCCAGGAAGCGTCGGCGGGCGCCTCAGCCAGGAGGGCTCGAAGCAGTGCCGGCACAAGATAGGCGATCGTCACACCTTCGGACTGCAATCGAGCGCGCGTAGCGCGCAGGCCGACAGCCTCCACCTCGAGAAGATGCAACGTGGCGCCCGTCAGCAGCGCCGCAAAGATCTCCCGGCAACCGGCGATCGTGGCTGGCCCGGTCAGCGGCAGGAAAACGTCATCCGCGCTGATATGGCACGCATCGACATATTGCCGGACCCGCCATAGCAGGCTGCGTTGGCTGTTGACGATTCCCTTGGGGCGCCCGGTGCTGCCCGAAGTGTAAAGCACCAATGCGGGCGCATCGACCGAAACCATAGGGGGCTTATGCTGCTGTTCTGGGTGTTGATCGTTGGACGCCACGGCGGCCGCAATTTCGATCCAGACGATCTCTTGGGCCAATTCGACCGGGCGAACATTTTCGGCGCCTATAATCGCGCCGAGCCCCGCGGCACTGACTATATCGAAAATGCGAGAGGCGGGATCTCTTGTGTTGAGCGGGACCGAAGGCCGTCCCGCCGCCATGGTCGCCAACATCGCCACAGGATACCAAGCGGAGTTTGCTTGCAGGATGCCGATGGCCTGCCCTTCGGGGACGACGGCAGCGATATGAGTTGCCAGCGTCTCGACCGCCCGGAAAAGCTCAGAAAAAGTCAGGCGGTTCGCGCCGTCGCTGATTGCGAGCTTGTCAGGATACCGCCTGGCGACATCTCCAAGGTGGTCGAAGATTGGAGTGTCCGCAAATTTGGCACCCATCTGTCGGTAACGGCGCCAGACTGGCCCCCCTTGGTCAAGATCATATTCGGGAACGACTGACCACTTTCGGGTGGGTCGCAGATCCACCTGTAGGTTTTGATTTGCCACTTCCGAATGCAAACACACTGAGGACATTCAGGGCCCCGCCAAGCTGACGGTCGAACATCGCTCGCCGCGGAGATCTTTTCATCAATCATTCGGATGATGCCTCGATCTTGCCTAGCCAGCGCTTCCCGAGCGTCCTTCAGAAGTTTTGCCATCTGTGTCCAGCACCGGTCGTTTTTCCTTGCAAGCTCCGTCGAGCGCAAGACGGCTTGCCCAGGCAAACGGAGCGATCGGCATCTCCGCTAGAATCCGGGCTCGGTGCCCAGATTCACTGACTGGAACAATCATTCAAATGAACGTTGGTGTGATCGGAAATCCGGCTAAGCTTGATCCGTAGGGGAATGACTGCTCGTTTCGGAGACGCTTGAGCATATGATCATCGAGTTGTTTGGGCCGCCTGGCGCGGGTAAAACCACGCTGCTTCGCGGCCTCTGCCAAGGGCTGGCGAGACACGGCATCAATGTGAAGACAGTAAATGGGTATCGCCTGATTGAACCTGGATCGGCTCAGGATGACGCTCCGGAAATCCGCCATGGCATAGGAAGAATTGGCAAAAAGATTGCCACATCCGGTCCTATCTTGCTGTCGACCTTGCCAAAGGACAGTGTCGCGGCCCGGCTTCTGGCATCGATCCCTCTTCGAAGCCGCGTGTGGTCATGGCGAATGAAGGTCGACATCGCCCAACTGTGCCAGTCCTGGCGCCAAGCGCGGGAGTCGCCCGGTTGCTTCATCTTCGAAGAGGGCATGATTCAGGCTTTGTGTGCGCTGGGTGTGCTGGCTAGAACTCCAAGCCTCGACGCGGTCCGCGAGTGCCTGGCGTTCCTGCCGCGGCCGGATCTCGTTGTGCAACTCGACGCGCCCCAGGAAACGTTACGCCGCCGTCTTGTGGATAGGCATGCGCAGCAACCGCTCCTCGAGGTTATGCTGTTCGAACTTGGCGTGGACAAAGGATTAAGGCAGGCCGAAATCTCAAGAGAGGTCGGCGAGTGCCTGCGCCAGGACCGATGGCCGTTGATACAAGTCAATGGTGCTGAACCTCACGACGTGGACGGGGTCGTCGCGCGCGTTCTGGGAGAGCATGTTGGTCATGCTGCCTAGGCTGGCCCATGACCTATGATCCATGACACATTTATGCATTTGGCGCCAAGCCGGGCAGCATCTGCCGCCAAGCGCGCAATCATGTCGAATCGTGCTGATCGAGCACTTCGAGCATGGTCGTCAACATGCTTCCGACTTCCTCAGAGATTTCCTCGGGGCGGATTCCCGCTCTGATGGCATCCGCCGTTGCTTGGTCCGCAAGTTTCGCCGCAAGAGCCGGATCGGCCTTGGTGTAGAGTGGGATCTTATCCTCTACCCATTTCTGCAGGAATTCGATGCCGCGCGCGCTCATACCAAGTACAAGCTCGGCGGGGCTTCTTGGTTCCGTCAGCCATATTCAAGAACGTCAGACCATCTTGCTCAGGCTGACGTTCCCGCGGTCACGTCACGATGAACGAGGACGCCGTCAGAGCCAAGTGTGGCGATAGAGTGGCAAATTGGATCTGATGTGCGCCGCCCGAGCCGTCGCTGTCAAAGGAAAGCGCGCCGGTCGTGCTGTTATAGACGATGTGATCGCCGCTGTCGTGCGCGGCCCTGCCGGCGTAAAACGCCGAAGGGGGAAGGGCGCCTGTATGCAGGCCGGCAAACACGGTGTGGTCGAGTTGGATCTTGTCGTGGCCCACTTTGAAATCGGTGACCTTGTCGATATTGCCGACCTTGAGAGCCGAATCGAAGACAAAGACGTCGTTGCCGCCATGTCCCGTCAGAACGTCTCTCCCGCCACCGCCGTTGATAGTGTTGCTCCCGGAATTGCCATCAATGGTTTGGGCGAATTCGTTTCCCGTGAGCTTGATGGCGGCAGTTCCCAATTTGCTGGTGGTCGCAAGATGCTCGACCTGCGAGCCGGCCGACAGCGCGTAGCTGACCGATGCCAGCACGCTATCGTTGCCGCTGTGCCGCAGTTCCACCACCTTGTCGCCGGCGTTGTTGACATAGTAGGTGTCGTTGTAGCCGCGGCCCATCATCGTGTCCGCGCCAGCGGTGCCGCGAAGCACATCCGCGCTACCCGTGCCGTAGAAAATGTGATCGCCGGTGCTGGTCGGAGGGACACTTGTGGGCGGAGGCACTGTGCTGGTAGGCGGCGGCGTCGGTTCGCTGGCCGAAGGACCGCTTGCGGTGCTCTGGTTGTGTTGAAGGAACAGAGCCTGCAGCGTCGGCGAGCTCTCAAGCGCCGTGTCGCCCTGTTGAGAACCCCAAGCATAGGCATAGTCGAAGGCCGGCGAAGGCGCTACCTTGGCCCAGTGGTCCAACATGGTCTTTTCCTGAGCAACGCTGGGCAGGACATAGCGACCGCCCGTGTCGGTCGTCCAGTCGCCGCCGCCGAAGGTCTGATACACGGGAACGACCTGACTGAGCGGGATGCCCGAGGCGACGGCCGCCGCCACAGTCCTGTCGATCATGTTGTAATCAATCGTGCTTGTTCCGGTCCGTACCGGGTAGGGATCCAAGCCGTAATAGTCGATATGCGTGTTGGCAGGATTGAATGTGTTTGAAAAGTCGGGGTTAGCGGAAGACCCCATGTTCATCATGGTTATGAAGGTCTTGGCGCCGGGCAGGTGGCTGTGGATCCAGTCTGACTCCGCCTTCAGATCAGCGGCGGTGGCATAAGTTCCCCATTTGCCGGTCGGGTCCGGCTCATCGACTAGGAAGAAGCCAAACACTTTCGGATTGCCGATGAAGGGCGTGACCTTCTGGATAAAGGAGGAGGTTGCACCATCGGCTTCATTGAGCCACACCAGGCCTTTCTGGCCGGCCGGCAAGGCGTTGAGCTGGTCCAAGGAAGATACATCAACAAGATTGAATCCGGCTTTCGCGACCTCGGAGGCCGACCCGCCCGAGGCGTAATGGAGTGTTGTCATTGACATACCCTTCGTCCAATTCGGTAGGCGCCCCACACCTGCCTAGGGAAAGGATCCATTAGCGACAAATCAAATACCGGCGCCCCTTGATAGAATCTTTGATCAGCGTCCGAAAAACACAACAGCCTCGATGCTACGCTTGCCTCAGAGGTATGTAGATGATCCAAGTATGGGGTGCTCAAGCCTGCAACGAAAGCATTGCAGCGACGTCTGCCGGAGCGCCTTGTGCGTTTGCAGTGGCGGTAATCGGCCAATGCGCGCTTCGGTTGAGCCACCGCCCAAATGCGCGCTCCCGCAGGATTTCTTCGAGCTCAGACCGCAAAGGAATCGCGTCCTGGCGAAGCCCTCCCATTGCAGCCGCTCAATGCTCCTCGTGAAAAGCCTCGGCGCCAAAATGAGCAAGGCAGTACTCCACAAGGTCATGCGAGGCGCGCGCCGCTGGCAATTGCGGAGAGGCACTGAACTGGATCCCACCGGGTTCAACGGAAAGGCGGGCGTGCCGGTCCGAATGACGGCGAGCATGGCAACGCGGTCGCCCATCCGCGGGAAGAGGCGGCTGGTGGTCCGACCATATCCAGACACCGGGTGAAAGCCTGTTCCAGACGAAGCGCTCGGGAGAACTGGCGGTGCGAGTCATCACACCATCTGGGCGCGATGTTGATCCGGCGTGAGAAGGCGGGCGGAAGTTGCTTTGAACGCGGCGCGCGGACCTTTCGAACACAGCCCTTTTTTATATCCGGCCCGCCGTGTCGTACGCGAAGGTGCCGTCCTTGCACCGTCAGACCGGATGAATCCAACTCACTGACCGAGGTGACAGCGATTGTGGCTGCATTGCCGCATCGTTGATCAGCTTGCTTCATGCAAACAGACGAGGACAGCACGAAAGCCTGCTCCTAGCGTGGGACTGGCTGTTGTGTGTTCAGGGGCGATGAAACCGGCCATGGAAACCGCGGATAGGGTCAGCTGTTTTAAGCGATTGGTATCGCATCCAGGAGCGACAGGATGAGTCCGCATCTGGTTTGCGTTGGAGGCGAGGATCATAGACTAAGAATCCCGTTTCTTTTGGCGCTTCGCGAAAGGGGTTTTCAAGTCACTGCCGTTTCGAGTGATCTCGGAGCCGCCTTCTCACCCCACGGCATTGCCCATCGCCGATTTGGGTTCGACCGCTTTGGCAGCGGCGGTGCAGAATGGGGTGCTGTCAGCGCGATCCGTGAACTGATGTCCGAACTGCGTCCGGACATCATTCAAAGTTTCGACACCAAGCCCAATATCCTAACTCCACTGGCGGTGCGCGGGCACGTTCCCGTCGTTCGCACCATCAACGGGCTTGGTTGGACATTCTCGTCGCGGGAGCCGCGGGCCCTGGCATTGCGTCCTTTCTTTTGCGGCCTTCAGGGGGTGGCGTCTCGTTGGACAGCCATGACCGTCTTCCAGAATAGTGATGATCAGGCCTTCTTCGAGCGCTATCGGCTGGTGGCTCGCGGCAAAGGGCGACTGATCCGGAGTTCTGGCATCGACCCCGATGCATTCTCGATGGCAAGGTATCGTGGTCCTTCGGCTGCCACGATGCGCGAGGAACTTGGCCTACAATCGGCCCAGGTCATAATATTTGTCGGTCGGCTCACGCGGCAGAAGGGGATTCCAACCCTCATCGAGGCGGTTCCTCGCGTTATCCGCGAGAGGCCCAACGCGCGTTTCGTACTTGTCGGCCCGCAAGACTCCGAAGGTCCGTTTGCCGTCAGCAGAGCCGATATCGAGCGCCATGTTCCCCACGTTGTCGCATTGGGGCCAAGGCGCGACATTCCAGCCCTCCTTGGCATGGCGGATATCTTTGCGTTTCCGACGCAATATCGCGAGGGAATTCCGCGTGTCCTGCTGGAGGCGGGATTGTCCGGATTGCCGATCGTCGCCTCGAATATGCCGGGCTGCAACGATGTGGTTGAGGATGGCTGGAACGGCTATCTCGTGGCGCCGCGCGATGCGGATGGCCTGGCCTCCCGGATAGTCGATCTTCTTTCCGACCCCGCCCGTGGCAAGACGATGGGCAGCCGTTCCGTCGGATTCGTGCGGGAGCGGTTCTCGCTGTCGTGGGTGATCGACCAGTATTGCGACCTGTACAAGACAATCCTGGGTGGCAGATATCGCAGCAGGCTTGTTCAAGCTGCGCAGGCGAATCCGAGGGAAGAGGCGGTGCCGAGCCCCCATCGACTGGGCGAGGCGCGGCAATGATGCGTGATGCGCTTCTGGCCTTCGGCGTCGCGATGTCCTACGCGGCGCAACTCAGCATCCCAGGGCTGCCCTTCGGCTACAGCGAACTATGCCTCACGCTCTGGATAATGCTGTCGATGACGCGAATCCTTGCTGGCGGCCAACTGGAGGTTACGCCGGCCCTGGCCAAGCTTGGGCTTTTCTGGCTGATCCTGGCGCTTGCCATGGGCGTGGGTTACATCATCGGTTTTCTGACAACCACGTTGTTCCTGGATCCGTTGTTGCACGACACGCTGGCCTATGTGCTGTTGGCGTGCGTCACCTGTCTGGCCGCTGCGGAGCCCAACGCGTCTTTCCGTTTGCGTCGTATCGCCTGGTGGATGGTTGCTATCGCGAATGCGGGCTTCATCATTCAGGTAGGGCTTGGCTTCGGCTGGCTCCATCAGGCTGGGGTCGAGCCCTGGTACTGGGACCGCTTCTGCGGATGGTCCGACAATCCGAACCAGCTTGCGCTCTACTGCGCCCTGCTCGGTCCACTGGCCTTGCATCTTGCCACAACCACCAGCAATAAATGGGGAAGATGCCTTGCCCTATGCAGCCTCATATTCACCGTTTACGTCGGAAGGCTGACAAAAAGCGATACCTACCTTTATACCACGGTCCTGGCTTGTCTGATCCTTCTCGGGCTGCGGGTCCGGGCCTGGCTGACGAGCGACGGCAATAAGGCGAGCCTTTCAAGGCAGCTTGCCGTCTTGATGGCCGTTGGCTTCCTGCCGCTGGCCCTGTCTATAGCGCCCTATGCCCTCAGCGAGGCCTCCAGCGCCGAAGACTTCGCCAAGAGCCTGACCAAAGACAAGGGCGGGGAAGCGACTGCCCAAACCGCGGCGCTTCGCCTCTACCTCTGGAATGCAGCCTTGGAGAAGGGGGCACGATCGGGATCGCTTGGACTGGGTCCGGGCCCGCACCTAGATAGTCCGCCCGTGGTCAATCAACAGTTTTTGCCGCGGCCCTTCGAGGCGCACAGCACCATCCTGGATCTCTACACTCAGGGCGGCCTGATTTCGGTTCTAGCCCTGATGTGGATCTTCGGCTCGGCTGCGTTGTCCGCCTGGCGGGCGAAGCTGGACGCTCTGGTGGCGCTCGTGGCATCGATCGCCGTTTTCAGTGCTCCGCATTTGGTCATCCGCCATCCGATCGTGTGGTTCTGTCTGACCCTCTGCCTTGCCGCTGGGACGCCGGAAGCGATCCCTGCGATTGTTCGCCAGAGGAGATGCTAGAATGTGTGGGATCGCCGGAATTTTGTTGGCGCCCGATGCAGCCAACGCAAGTGCGCTCAGGGCCATCGGACCGATGGCGACGGCGCTTCGTCATCGCGGACCTGACGGTGAGGCCTTCTGGGTGAGCCGTGAAGGGGGGGTAGCCTTCGGCCACCGGCGACTGGCCATCGTCGACCTGTCCGAAGCGGGTCGCCAGCCAATGCTCTCCGCGAGCGGTCGGTATGTCATCACCTTCAATGGCGAGATATACAATTTTCGCGATCTGCGCCGTGAACTGGAAGGGGCGGGCCATCATTTCCGCGGCGCCAGCGACACGGAGGTCATGCTGTGCGCGATCGAAAGCTGGGGCCTTGATGCAGCCCTCGCGCGCTTCGCTGGCATGTTTGCTTTTGGGCTGTGGGACCTGAAGAACCGAACGCTTCAGCTTGCCCGCGACCGAATGGGGAAGAAGCCACTTTATATCGCCCTGACACGTGATGCGCTCGTCTTCGCCTCGGAGTTGAAGGCGATCACTCGCTTCCCAGGCTTCACCCCGGAACTCGATGTCGATGCGGCGACGACAATGATTTCCAAAGGCTGGGTGCCGGATGACCGTTGCATTTGGCAAGGCGTGTTCAAGCTGCCGCCTGGATCAGTCCTGTCGGTCACTGCGGCGCAATTCGCCAACGCCCGAGGCACCGGTTCGCTTGCGCATCGCATTCACCCTTGGTGGTCGCTGGCCGATGTCGCCTGCAAGGGACAGCGCGATCCGATAGCTGCCAGCGACGAGGACCTCGCAACCGAGCTCGACAGCCTGCTCCGCCTGGCCGTCAAGGAACGAATGATTGCAGATGTGCCGCTGGGCGCCTTTCTGTCGGGCGGGATCGACAGCTCGACTGTCGTCGCCCTGATGCAGGCACAGTCCCGAAACCCCGTTCGGACGTTCACCATAGCGTTCGGGGAAGGTGGGTTTGATGAAGCTCCCCATGCGGCCGCGGTTGCTCGGCATCTGGGCACCGATCATACGGAACTTCATCTCTCGCCGGCTGCCGCGCTTGAGGTCATTCCGGAGCTGCCCCGGATTTGGGACGAGCCGTTTGCCGATGAATCGCAGATACCGACGCTGCTGGTGTCGCGCCTCGCGCGGCAACACGTAACCGTGGCGCTTTCAGGCGATGGCGGCGACGAGTGCTTCGCAGGCTATTCTCGACACTTCCTGGCAACCCGCCTCACAAAGCAGCATGAGCTGCCATTGTCATTTCGCCGGCTGTTGGCATCGGGGGCTGGGTTGCTGGCCCAAGCCTCTCAGAAAGATATCTTCGGCAATCTGCCGCTTTCGGCGAATATGCGGCATGGCTTGCGCGGTGACCGCCTGGCTCGCCTTGCCCGCCTGCTCGCGGCGCGAGATGAGGACGAACTCTTTCTGCAACTGACAAAATCTTCAGCCAACGACCTTGTTCATCGCAAGCCGTCGACAGCACCTACCGACACCACAAAGCTCGACGGCCTGCTCTCGCGTCTCCTATTCGCCGACATGACAGGCTATCTACCGGGCGACATTTTGGTGAAGCTCGATCGAGCCACCATGGCCAACAGCCTCGAGGGGCGATGCCCGATCCTGGACCATCGCGTCGTTGAATTCGCCTGGCGCTTGCCAGCCCGCGCCAAAGTCCGAAACGGGAAGGGCAAATGGTTGCTTCGCCGACTGCTTGATCGTTATGTACCACGCCGACTGGTCGACCGGCCCAAGCAAGGTTTCGACGTTCCGGTCGGGACTTGGTTGAAAGGGCCCTTGCGCGGCTGGGCAACCGATATCATTGCCACGATCGGCCGCTCCGGGGACGGGGTCATCGACCGTGAGAAGGTCGACGCATGCTGGCGCAATCATCTGCATGGAAGCCAAGATAATTTCCGCGACCTGTGGCCGGTGCTCATGTTTCAGGCGTGGCGCAACGAAGCCATGCGGCCATCGACGGTCGCCACGCACCCTTCTTACCATATCGAACTGACAGGGGATTGAGATGGAAGGTTCCATAGCCAACCGCGCCCGGCGTCCGCGCGCCAAGCAGATGGAAGTTGGGACACTTGAAACCAATCTGCGCTTGATGCGGCCGCCACGCGAGCCAACGCAATCGTCACCCTTCCACCAGCTCGTCATCATCCTGACGACGCGAAAATGGTTCTTGCTTGCCATGGCCCTTCTGGGCGGCATCCTGGCCGGACTGGCAGGCTTCACCCGCCCGGTGCTGTTCGAGGCAACGACCCAGGTCATTATCGATGCCCCGAGCAGCAGTGCTTCGGGCGGCGTGGCATCCGCCCAGGACTCGCTGGAATCGAACATCGATGATCATCTGACGATGCTCTCCTCGCAAGGCCACCTGCGTCGGGTCCTGGCAGCACTCCGCAAAGCCCAACCAGTCGACGGTAACGGAAAGACCGTCGTCAATGCCGTCCCGCCCGCGGCTGGCTCGTTCCTCATCGATCTCCTGAGCAGGGCCTGGAGACAGGATAACACGGTGGCGGAAAATCCGGACGCAGCGGACGCGCCCGAACTGAAGGCGCTACGCAACGGAATGAGGGTCGGACAAGAGCTGCGATCACGCGTCATCACCATCGGCTTCACCGATCCAAGTCCGGCGCGTGCGGCACTTGTCGCGAACACGTTTGCCCAAGTCTACATTCAAGATCTGGTACAAAAAAGCCGGGCATCGGATCAGGTTAATCTGGATTCGATAGTCGCCAGCCTTCCGCAAGTACAAAGGGATCTTGTCGAAGCGACAGATCGGCTGGAGACATACCGGCTCACGCATGGCGCCGTCGATCAGACTGCGGCCAACAACGCAGCCAGTGAGACAGCGGAACTCGGCCGGCAGATATTCCTATCGAAAGCCAGTCTTTCCGCGTCGGAAGCGCGCCTTCGCCGTATTGAGGACCTGCGCAAGGCGGGCGCCCCGGTCACGGCCATCGCTGAAGAAATCGGGTCGCCCGTGTTGACGGACCTGGTGACACGCCAGTCGGGTGCCGCCGCCGACGGCGATCTGCGCAACGCGATCGCCCGCGAAATGGAGCAAAGCGTTGCCCGAATCGCTGCCGAGGCAAATGTCTACCGGTCCCAGGCTACGGCTCTTGAAAGTCGCAAGGCGATGCTCGACGCGGCCGTGGCCGACACGGCGAGCCAACTTTCGGGGCTGCGTTCCCTTGAGCCTAGGGTAGCCATCGTGACGCAGCATTACAACGAACTCCTGAGCCGGCAGCAGGATCTGATACGTCGCATCGCCGCTCCTTCGCCAGGCGTAGCGGTCCTTTCGACCGCCTGGCCGCCGTCGACCCCCGTGACATTGTCGCCGATTTTCCTGATTCCCCCCGGCATGGTCGTCTTTGGTCTCATGGGGGCGGTCATTGTCCTGGTCCGCAACGGTTTCAACCAAACCTTGCGCAGTGAAGCCGAAGCCGAGGCCGAGCTTGGGGTCCCGTGCGTAGGACTGCTTCCCAGGGTTGCGGGACTTAATGCCAGAAAGCTGCGGCATCTGGTTCTGAGCCAGCAGAACTTGCCGTTCAGCCGCGCCGTGACTTCGCTGCTCGTCACTGCGGCGCCAACTCAGGGGAAGGGGCAGCCGCCGCATATCATTCTCGTGACGTCCAGCATCCAGGACGATGCCAAGACCGAGTTGGCATGGAGCCTGGCGCTGGCGGCAACGCGGCTGGGAGGAAGAGTGCTTTTCCTCGATCTCGATCGCAAGGATGTACGGCTCACGAACGGGTTTCGTGGTGAATTCAGCACCGACAAGGCCCGGAACTCCTTCGGCGACTATGTGAATGAACGTTGCGTGCTGAAGGATGCAATTACGAGGATGCCGGAAATCGGTATCGACCTCATGGCCGCTCCAGCACCTTCCGATGATCTCCTGACGCTTCTGTCCACCGTCGACAAATGCCAGTTCACCGAGGAGCTGCGTTCGGCCTACGACGTGGTCATCATGAACGGTCCCCTGGGCCTCGGGGGGCCTGAAACCAGGCTGCTTAAGCGCTGGGCCGATTCGGTGCTTTTTGCCGTTCGCTGGGCAAGGACGAGGCGCAGCATTGCCCGTGGTGCTCTGGATGCAATAGGAGCCGGCGGATCCGCCACCGTTCCAGTAGGGAGTGTGCTCACCCGGGTGAACCTGAAGAGGCTAGCCGGCTCCAGGCTCGGAGACAACGCCGATCTTCTGTTGGAGAGGGTTTGAAGATGCGTGTGCGATCTTCAACAGAAGCTCCAGGGAGCGATCGAGCCCCTAAATCGAGCCAGCTACACGATGATCATTGAATTTTTCGGACCTCCAGGATCCGGCAAAACAACCTTCGCACATGCGCTTGCGCAGCAGCTGCGCGGGAAAGGCTATCACGCCAAGGTCGCTCTCAGCTACAAGCCAAGCACCAGGGCCGCCAAATATGATCTCGGAATCTTTCTGTTCATATCACGGATCGTATCGGCGATGTTTTCAACAGCCAGAATACTGCTTTTTTCGGCAGGGCGAGCCGATGATATTTCCAATTCCTTTGCAATAGTGAGGATGATACCGCCAAAAAACCGAATATGGCGCGCGCGAATCTGGCGATACATCCTGCACCTTTCGCGTTGCTGGAAGTCTGCGGAGCAATCGCCCGAAATTATAATTTTCGATCAAGGATATGTTCAAGCGATTGGTTCGCTTGCGATGTTTAATGGGAGCACCAACCCCAGAGCGCTGGAAAAGGCGCTCAGCCTCGCACCGGCGGCCGATCTCACCGTCAGGCTCTTGGTGCCAGCTGCGGTCGTGGAAAGTCGCCTTCGTCGGCGGATGGAGCTTGAGCCGCCGGCGGAACGGATTTTCGAGGCCGACTTGAGCGTTAACATGCGCTCATTCGCCGTTTTTGAAGCGATGCATGACCTCCTGACAACATCTGGCCGGGAAATCATCTCCGTCGAAAACACCGATGGTCCATCGACCTTTAAAAGTATTTGTCGGATTGAGAGACAAATACTTTCTGCATTGTCGCGCTTCGATAGGTCGGTCGGCGAAAAGCAAATTGAGTTGACGGCTCATCGCGCAGATGTAACTGGTTCAGCAACCGCACCGCCGCGCAACAAGGACATGGGCTCGCGGCTGGCTTGGGCAAGCATATTCGCCTTGTTGATCTATATTGGTGGCGCTGGTTTGACCAGTCTTGCACAGTTGGCAATTGCACGCCTTATCGGACCTCACAACTACGGTATCTATTCCTACGTTCAGGCTTGGACGTCAGTGCTCGCCTATCTGGCAACGCTTGGCTTTAATGTATCATTGTTGCGTTTCCTCCCGGCCTATAGGGCCAGTGGCAGGCTTGATCTAGCCCGCGGGGTGATAAGATTTGCGCTGCAGAGATCGCTGATAGCGGCAACCTTGTTCGGGATGATCGGCGCTGCGTCCGTCCTGTTCCTTTCAGATCCAACGGAAAGAGGGCTTGAGACAAGCATCGTGCTCGGCATGATGGCTGTGCCCTTGGTTACGGCCTATGCTCTCGGAGCCACGCTCGTGCGTGCTTTCGGCGGCGTTGTCTCGGCGTTGTTGCCGGAGCGCATCATGCGAGACGGACTCCTGCTCGTGTTGGTAGCGCTCCTGGCATTGTCGGGATTTCGAACAGTGGATGCGCCCTCGGTGACGATGGCGGTGCTTGTGAGTTCCGCTTTCACAGCGGCGCTGGTGTTCATCATCGCGAGGAGGTTTGAACCACCCGACCTGGGACACGCCAAGCCAAGTTATGCCTCGAGGGAATGGTGGCTTGCCGTCCCCCCGCTCATGCTCATCACCGGGCTCGATGTTTTCGTCAGTCGGGCAGGAGTCCTGGTTTTGGGCTGGACAAGCCATATTGCTGAAGCGGGTATTTTCGCGCTGGCCTTGAATGTCGCGATGCTCGTGGGCCTGTCCCGTATCGCCGTGGCAACCATGTTTTCGCCAACAGCAGCCGATCTCTACGTCAGAGGCGATCGCAGAGGCCTACAACAGCTGTTCGCGCGCGCAACCCTGCTTTCTGCTGGCGGTGCCATCCTGGTGGCCGTCCCGATGATGGTGATCGTCGAGCCGTTCTTGAGCTATTTCGGTGAGGGTTATAGCGCGGGAGCGCCGATCGCACGGGTTCTGATTTTGGGATATGTCTTTGTCGCGCTGTGCGGGCCCCAACAGAATCTCCTGACCATGACTGGAAATGAATGGGCTGCGGCAACGACGATGATAGCGGGTGCTGTGGCCAATATAATTGCCTGTGCAGCCGGAGTTGCGGTGTACGGCCTGCTTGGCGCTGCGGTGGGTGTGGCACTTGCACTGAGCATCTGGAGCATTGCCATGGCCGTCTATATCCGCAAGCGACTGAAAATCATGCCAGGCTTGGTTTTTGCCTTGCTGTCGATCAGGCCGAGCGCGGTCGATGCCCGTCAATGGCATTGGTTCTTGAGGGCGAGCAAATGAGAGCACTGTTTTGGCTACGGTGATTGCCGTCGTTCGGGCAGGAAGTCACGAAGCCCGGATCGCACAAAGGCCATAGGGCTGCACAGACGCTTCGGCGTATCTCTGTTCCGGACACCCGCGCGGGCAGCCGATACTTCGCGGGCTGTGTCCGTCATTTGAAGGATGCATCAGTTTCGGAGGCGCCCCAGGGTGTGCTCACAATCTGCGGAGCATCCATGGAACAAGCCCGAATGGCGAGCGCCTCGGCGCCTGCAGTGCGCCGTCGCTCGGAGAGATCGACGCCTGTCGAGCGCAGCCAACGCGAAACCCTCACCCAAGTTCAGGTCCTGCGCGCCCTCGCGGCTAGTTCGGTCGCGCTGCGACACGCCCAGCATGATGCGGCCACCCTGGAATTACAGGCCGGCCGCACCTTTCAGAGCTGGAATCCGATACCATGGAGCGCTGGAGTCGATATTTTCTTCGTGATTTCCGGCCTTATCATGGTGCATACGTCGCGACAGCTGTTCGCAAAGCCCGGGGGCGCGCGTCTCTTCATTTCCCGCCGGATCGCGCGAATTGTCCCGCTATATTGGGCGCTCACCTCGCTCTACATTGCGGTAGCGGTGGCCGCCCCAAATCTTCTCAACCAGAGCTACGTCGATTTCAGGTTTGTAGTCGAATCCTACTTATTCGTTCCGGCCAGTCGCCCTGACGGCGTCGTTCAGCCGGTCTACGAGTTGGGTTGGACGCTCAATTATGAGATGCTGTTTTACGTGCTGTTCACGGCGACGATCGTGCTGCCCATGCGGTGGGCAGTTACGGTCCTGCTCACGATCCTGGTTGGGATGGTGCTCTTGGGCGCTCTTGCGGCTCCTTTGCCAGAGCCTTGGGGTTTCTGGACCAATCCGATCATCCTCGAATTCGCTTTCGGCGCGATGATCGGGGTCATGTGCGCCTCGGGCCTGCGGCCTTCCGGCCCAATCAGGGCCTGTGTCGCCGCAACGGGACTGGGTGCCCTGATGCTTGCGGCGGCGTTTCCTGATATCTCGGCCGGCTTTGGTCGCTCTGTTGTGTATGGCATTCCGGCGTCTCTAATTGTTTGGAGTGCTGCCTTGGCACCCCCGGGTAAACTGAGGCATGACAGCCTGGCGGCGAGGTGGGCCGCTGGCGTTGGCGATGCGTCATACGCTCTTTACCTCATGCATCCATTCGTGATCCGCGCCATGCGCATATTGTTCTGGCGTACAGGCTTGATCTTTGTGCTCGGCCCGTGGGCCTTCATCGGTTCCGCCTTGGCGATCACCCTGGGCGTGGCATTTATCATCCACCGTCTGTTCGAGAAGCCGCTCACCCGCTATGCGCGGCGCCTTTTGGGGGTCGGGCACGGCACAGGACGGCAGCTTGGGTCCCTTCCATTGCCGGCGTATCCCAAGACAGATTGAAGGCGAGCCGCGACCCTGCCACACCAAGGAAATGCCGCTGTTGTGCTCACTATGCCGTTGCCGTAAGGCCGGTTGGTCGCACCTGTCCGACGGGGCATGCATGGAATTCCCGATACCATTCCACGAAACGTTGCACGCCGTCCTCCAGTGTTGTCGCCGGTGCGAAGCCAACGGCGCGGCGGAGGTCCCTGACATCGGCGCGGGTTTCCAGGACGTCACCTTGTGGTAAAGGTACGTTGACGCGAAGGGCGCGGCGGCCAAGGGCCGTCTCGATGAGCGCGATCAGATGGTTGATTTCTTCAGGCCGATCATTGCCGATATTGTAGAGCCGATACGGCGCCGAGCTGGTGGCAGGATCGGCAGCGCGACCGTCCCAATCGGGATCCTGACACGGTGGTTTGGCGAGCACGCGAACAACCCCCTCTACGATGTCGTCGATATAGGTGAAATCCCGCCATACGCGCCCGGCATTGGCGATTTCGATCGTTCGGCCCTCGGCGATGGCATGGGTGAAAGTATAGACAGCCATGTCGGGCCTGCCCCAGGGACCATAGACGGTGAAGAAGCGCAGTCCGGTTGCGGGCAAGCCGAACAGATGGCTGTAGGAATGCGCCATGCACTCGTTGGCGGCCTTGGTGGCGGCGTAGAAGCTCACCGGATGATTGGCACCATGATGCTCGGAAAAGGGTATGCGTCGATTGGCACCATATACGGAGCTCGACGAGGCATAAACGAGATGGCTGACGCCGGCGTGTCGGCAGCCCTCCAGAACGTTGAGAAACGCGACTATGTTTGACTCCACATAGGCATGCGGGTCCACGAGCGAATGACGTACCCCGGCCTGGGCGGCCAGATGCACGAAGTGCGATGGCTGGAATTCGCAGAACAGCGCTTTCACCAGCGACCGGTCCGCCAGGTCGAAGCGCATCGGCGTGAACCTCGGCTCGGCGCAGAGCCGTGTAAATCGCGCCTCCTTCAGCTTCAGGTCGTAGTAAGGCGTGAAGTTGTCGACGCCGATGACCTCGGCGCCGAGCCGCAAAAGGCGTGACGCAACATGAAATCCGATGAACCCAGCGGCGCCCGTGACGATGATCGGCCCCGTGTGCGTAAGGTTCGACGCAGCACCATCCTGCAGCGCGTGAACGATATCCGCCAGCTTGTTGACCTTCGAATCTGCCTCGGCCATGGCAAGTCACTCCCGTTTCCAGGTTCCGCGTTCCGCGCTATCTCGGCAGCGCCTGAACGATCGGAAATGGCGCCGCCGGCCTTGTGATCTACGCGACAGCGCGCTCAATGCGGGCCGCCGCTGTCTGAATCAAAATCAAAGCGGATGCAGACAGCAGTCGATTTCTCATGGCAAAACCGAAATGCGCCCCAAAAGAGCCACTAGTTCCGCCTGACGCCTCGTGTCGGTCTTGGCGAACAGCGAGGCGAGCTGAGAGCGAATAGTCGTGCGACTGAGATGCCAGCTACGGGCGATCTCCAGGGGCGCGTCGCCATGGGCGAGGCGTAGCGCCAACTGCGTTTCCGCGCTGGTCAAACCGAACATCCTTTGCAACGTGCGAGGGTTGGCCGCCGATTTGTTATCCCGGTCCAGCAATGCGACGACGGTTGTCCCGTCCGGTGTAACGACGCCCGTCTCGTTCATGGTCACCGGCCTGTCGCCTCTGCTGTGGATCACTACCCATGAGAGTGAGCCCGGCTGGAGGTGGACCGGAACATTCGCGACCAGCCGCCTCAACCCGGCAGCAAGCTCGACGGCTGTATCAGTTGCTTCGCCCTGGCGTGCGAGGGTGTCCCGAGCGGCAGCGTTCCATTCTATTACTTTCTTGTCTCGGTCCAGGACGAGATAGCCGCAACCCATACGATCAAGCATGCCGGTGATGGATTCCAGGCTGCGTCGTCGAGATCCGCCGACCCTTGCGTCCGGTCGGTCCACAAGGCTTATCGGCCTTTCGTGGCGGGTATCGTTCAATACAATGTATTGCCTGCCTGCAAGCGCATCGTTTCGCGTTTCAATCAGTGTCATCGCTTCCACCCAACCCATTGCTACTGACGCAAATCAAATCTGATGAAGTTGCTGCTTCAACTTGAATTTCCACATACTGCGAGAAATCTGCGAATGGTTTTTCCGCAGCGTCTCTTGGATATATCTTTCTGAAGAGCGCTCCTGACACCATGATTTTATTCGCCGGCAAAGTCATGGCAATCGGGCATTGGGATTAGGTGCCACCCCTTCGGCCTAGTCTCGACGGACTAGACCGAAAGTTGTAGTCTTTGCGCATGGGTTCGGACCTGCGCTGGCTCAAATCGAATGTGTCGAGCACTACGTGGGCTCATCTAGCTTCGCTTTTGGTGTTTGCAGCATCGATAGCATTCGAGGCGATAAGTACGGTATATGGCGGCCAGCCGTTGCCGCTTGTTGCGTTTATCCCCATAACCGTTGTCATCGTGTATCTTGAGGGCCGTTTTGTTGCCATCGCAGCAACGCTTCTGATGGCGGTCGCCGGCTTGTGGATGCGACACCTGTTGGACGGTCACCTCACTGGTCGAGACTGGACCGGGGCCGTCTTCCTTCTGGGTTCGGGTAGCCTGATCGCAACCGTGTTCCACCGCCTGCGACAAGATCTGCACGGCGCGCTCAGGGTGGCAGAAGCGAGGCTCGCTGCCATCGATGCTGCCGCCTTGGGCTTTGCTAATACCAATCGCCATGGCGAACTGCTGCAGTCGAACAGACGGCTTTTGGAGATGACCGGCTACGCGCACAAGGAACTTGCCCAACTGGAGCTGGAGGAACTCATTTTCCCCGACGATCGAGGTACTGTGCGGAAGCTTTTGCAAGATTTGGGCAATGGGACCGCGTCGGCGACGGATATCCGCGTTTTGCGCAAGGATGGCACGGCATTTTGGGCTCACCTGGCCCTGTCTTCGTCGCGGCCGGACGAGGCGCCAAATGAGAGCGTATTCGTGGTGGTTGACGATATTTCCGAGCGACAAGCGGCACGCGAGGCCCTTCGGGCTCAGAAGGAATGGCTCGATCTCGCCGTATCTGCCGGGCGCCTGGGCACATGGCAAATAGACATTGAGGATGGGACAGTCGCCGGCTCCGGCAAGTTCTGGGACATCCTTGGTCTGCCTCCGGCCCCAGTCCGCCGCTTGGAAGAACTCTCGGCCGTAATCCATCCCGTCGACTGGCCGAAGTTGTCCGCCTCGGCAAAGCCTTCATCGGCATTGAACTTTGACGTCGAGATTCGCGTCCGGCAAGTGGATGGTCACACACGCTGGATTGCATTGCGTGGACGGCAGGAAGAGCACGGCGACCGCAAAATGCGCATCGGGGTGGCGGCGGATCTGACCGAACGTCGACAAACAACTTTGCTTCGCGCCGCCGTAAAGAGACGCGAGCGCATAATGCGCGAAGAGCGCCATCGGTTCAGCAATGTGTTTCCAGTGATTAGAGCTCTGGTCAACATGATCGATACTCCCGACAATGATGTTGCCAAATACAAGGAGATGTTGATCGATTGGATTCGAACACTGGAGGCGACCCATCGCATCCTTTCTCGTCATGCCAACCTGTCAGGGATGCTCCATGAACTCGTGGACCGGGAATTGCAGCCCTTCAAGGAGACACGCGACATTACGATCAGTGGACCTTCCCTCACTGTGCCAAGCGGCGCCGCCGAGGGCTTGGCGATGATCCTTCACGAGTTGACGACAAACTCGGTGAAACATGGTGCGCTGGGTGACCCGAATGGCAAGGTCGAAGTTAAGTGGCGATTTGCATCCGAGGACGAAGGCGACGACCTCGTGTTCGATTGGGTGGAATCGGGCCGACGGAAGAGTTCAAAAGTCGTACGCCGCGGGTTCGGGTCACTGATAATCGGTGTGGACAGCACGCCGCTTGTCGGGCATTCCCCGAATATGGAAATAACCGAAGATGGCCTTCGATATTCGCTGCGTGTATCGCGCAAAGAAATTGAGGAATTTGGACTGCAATAGAGCCCCTCCAAGTCGAAGCCGACCAATTACCCGATGGTGTGGGCCCTTTGCTGCGATTTCCTGCAAGCAAACTCGGGCCGGTTCGAGGGGCATGCGTCAACTCGCCTGTCTCGTAAGCCAGCTTTGGAGCAACACAGCTGCTTCGGTACGGTTTCTAACCCCAAGCTCACGCAGCACGGCTGCGGCATGGATTTTCGTTGTCGCCTCGGCAATGTCCAGATTGCGGGCAATCTCCTTATTCGAGTACCCCTCTGCCATCAGCTTGAGGACGTCCTTCTGTCTAGACGTCAGCCTAGCGACGTCGCCCGAGCCCTCGTGCCGGCGGCTGGCATTTTGAACCGGAGGTGGGGGGGCATGCGATCTCTGGTCGGCAGACGTTCGAGATAGGAGAGATGGCACATAGATCCGGCCAGCGAGGATTTCGTTTACAGCCAGCACGACTTCTTCGTCGCTCTGCGATTTGACGATATACCCGTGAAGTCCGATCGAAAGCGCGGTCAGTATCTCCGAGCGGGAATCATCCCCGGAAACGATCGCAAAGCGAGTGTCAGGATAGGCAGCCATAAAGTCGCTGAGCACTTCCTGATGGAACAGCCCAGGCATGTTCAGATCGAGGATCGCAAGATCGATGGACGCCTGCTCCTCTAAAAGATTGACCGCGGCATCGAAACACGAAGCTTCGAATATTTCGGCGCTTGGAATTCCAGCCATGAGTGCCAGCCGGAGACCACGCCGATATAAGCCGTGATCGTCGGCAATGACGATCCGAGCCATGCAACTACCCCAACGCGTTACTCGGTTCCCGACGAGAAAACCCGCTGGAACCTCCCATTCGCCTATGATCGACAATCCGTGGTGGTCCTAAAATGGCGGCCATCCACTGGTCAACGCATCACAGTGATGTCCGCAGCGTCCCATCCACGCACATCCAGAACGTCTAATATAATACTAAATTGCGAAGCTCATCCATAGATTTTTAACCCTGGCGTGCGGTGCCTGTCCGCAAAACGATGCCGGTTTCCCATCTCTGGGTCCAAGCCAGCTGTTCAGGACCATCGTAATCATGTGGCATCTGTTATGTCGCCACCCGCTGTCGCCGGACCTGTAGGCCGGTCCGGCCCTGGCGGATCGCAGCTTTCTTGAAAGCAACTGCTTTCGTTTTATCGGCGTCATGATCAGTGCCCAATCGCGCTTCTGTAGGCTGTTGATCTCGTGGCCATCTAATACCTTGAACGTTTTGAATCCCTACCATTCGAATGCACGACGACAGCCGCCCCGGCTGTCACATACCTTTTCGCATATGATGTTCGGATTGCCGCCGAGGTTTGGCCGGATTTGAGGGGGTGCCCTGGCCGGACAATGGAACACCGATCCCGAACAAAGCCAACTGCAGATCAGGAGGATCGAATGAAAGCGGTGATTCAATGTGGTGGGATGGGTACGCGCCTTCGACCGTTTACATCGGTCCTGCCGAAACCATTAATGCCGATAGGGGCCCGGCCTGTTCTTGAGTTGCTTTTGAAGTGGCTGCGGCGCAACGGCATTGAAGAGGTATATATTACGACAGGGTATCTAGGACATTTGATCCGTAGCGTCTGCGGCGACGGATCGCAATGGAACTTGAAGATCAAATATACCCAGGAAATGGAGCCACTCGGCACCGTCGGACCTCTCTCTCTGATTAGGGATGAACTGAACGAAACATTTGTCGTTCTGAACGGCGATGTCCTCACAGATCTAAGCCTGAGCCGGTTTGTAGCCGCGCACCGCTTGCATAGGGATCCCGTTACGATTGCCACGGCGTGCCGTCATATCAAGATGGACTTCGGGGTCATCGACGAGATCGACAATACCGTCCAGCTCTTCCGGGAAAAGCCGACGCTTTCCCATCTCGTCAGCATGGGGATTTACTGCATGAACCCAGATGTCCTGCGGTTCATTCCGTCCGGGATCCCATTTGGGTTCGATGACCTGATGCTGCAGATGATGCAGGGCGGCACGACCGTGCATGTTTACAAGCATGACGGTCTTTGGCTCGACATCGGTCGTGTCGATGACTTCCAGAATGCACAGGCAATTGCCTGGGAAGATCAGTCGTCCTCAATCGAGGTCGCGGCTGCCGCTGCAGCCGCATGAAAGTCTGATGCAGAGGTCTAGCCACTAACAAGGCTTTCAGGAGGTCAAAATGCTCTTGGTGAGCGCCCCGATCCTAGGCGTGCCAGAGAAGGCAGCCCTGTCGCAGGTGATTGATAGCGGCTGGCTTACGATGGGGGACAGGGTACGAGAGTTCGAACAGGCCTTTGCCGGCATGCATGGCGCGCGAGATTGCGTTGCGGTTGGTTCCTGCACCGCAGCGCTCCATCTTCTCCTCCATGCTTTGGGCATCGGCCCTGGCGACGAAGTACTGGTTCCTTCGCTGACGTTCGTGGCGACGGCGAATGCGGTGCTGTATGTAGGGGCGACGCCGGTCTTCGTCGATATCGAGTCCGTCGACGTGCCGTTGATCTCGGTTGCGGAAGCCGAAGCGCGGTGCACGACGCGCACGAAAGCGGTCATTCTCGTTCACTTCGCCGGGTATCTCCCCGATCGGGAACAATGGCAGCGGTTCGCCCGGCTTCGCGGGCTGCATATCATCGAGGACGCTGCGCACGCGCCCGGGCTTAGGGAAGTCGGGACATTCGGCGCCGCGGCCGCGTTCAGCTTCTATGGCAACAAGAACATGACAACGGCCGAAGGGGGCGCCGTGATCGCACGTGACCCCGATCTGCTCGACAGGGTTCGCTTGGCCCGCGGGCACGGAATGACCACGGGGACGCATCAGCGGCTGAACAGTCGTACGCCGCAATATGATGTCACGATGCTCGGGTTCAACTACCGAATGGACGAGATGCGAGCGGCAATAGGGCTGGTTCAGTTGCAGAACCTGCAAGAGTGGAACGAAATCAGGCGTATCATAGCTGTCTTGTACCGACGCCTGATCGCGGACCGTTGCCCAGCCATTGTCATTCCATTTAGCGAACCCCGGACGTCGGCTTACCACATCATGCCGATCGTCCTGCCGCGCTACGCGAGCCGGCAGGATGTCATCGACGAGCTGCGGACACAGGGCATACAGACCACCATCCACTACCCGCCGGTGCACCAAATGACGTTCTACCGCGAGCGCTTTCCCGGCGTGAGTTTGCCCCGAACAGAGGATTTCGCTGAGCGAGAGCTCACAATTCCGCTGCACCCCCAGATCACTTCCGCCGCCGCCGAATCAGTCGTGGCTGCCCTGGCAGCCGCGCTCAAAACAGGCGCGCTCAAAGCAGGCGCCCAAAGAGGAACTGCTGCATGAATGCGTTAGACCCTGCCTTTCACCGGATGTTCGTTCCAAATCCTGATCACGGCTTTGCGAGACGCGCAATCGATCTTGCGGTGGCGGGCATCGCTACCGTCGCATTGGCGCCATTGATGCTGCTGATCGCCGGAGCGCTTCTGCTCGAGGGCGGTGGCTCGATCTTGTTCGCTCAGACCCGCATCGGGGCCGGCGGCCGAACCTTCCGCATGTACAAATTTCGCAAATTCGGTGTGAACTGCGGCTCTCAAGGCCTTGCGCTGACGGTCGTGGGCGATACACGCATGACCACCGTTGGCCGCTTTCTCGCAGCGACGAAGCTGGACGAACTACCGCAGCTGTGGAATGTCCTCAAAGGCGAAATGGCGATCGTCGGCCCACGGCCCGAGAGCCTGGCTTTCGCCGATTGTTTCCGGGGCGAGCTTAGGGCCGTGCTGCAATACAAGCCAGGCCTGCTGGGACCAGCCCAGGTCGTTTTTCGGCACGAAGCGCATTACTTCCCCCAATCCGTAGATCCGATCGTGTTCTACCGGGAAGTCATGTTCCCCGCCAAGGCAACACTGGACCTCTCATATTATCCGCGACGCACCATCGTCTCCGACCTCGCGTGGATGGTGCGGGGAGTGCTGGCAGTGGTCGGTTGGGTTCCGGTACCGCCGATCGACGTTTGAATATCCAAGGGAAGCGTTCCAAACAGCCAAGGGAATGCGCAGTGATGAGCTACAATGGAAAGAAAGTCCTGGTGACCGGCGCGGACGGATTCATCGGTTCGCATGTCACCGAGGCGCTTGTTCGCAACGGGGCAGATGTCACAGCCCTTGCCCTTTACAATTCCTTCGACAGCCATGGATGGCTAGACGATCTGCCGGACACCATCCGCAGCCAGTTGAGGCTCGTCCGTGGTGACGTCCGCGACAGTGCGTTCCTTAACCGGATCATGCGCGGCCAAGCCGCGGTTTTTCATCTGGCGGCGCTTATTGCGATTCCATATTCCTACGCCGCTGCCCAGTCCTATGTGGAAACCAACATCCTGGGCACGGTGAACGTCCTCGAAGCGGCGCGCCTATGGGAGACGGAGCGGGTGATCCATACCTCCACGAGCGAGGTCTATGGAACTGCCCAAACCATGCCGATCGGCGAAACACACCCCCTGCAGGGACAGTCACCATATTCGGCATCCAAAATCGGCGCTGACATGATGGCGGAGTCTTACGCCAGGTCGTTCGATGTCCCTGTGGTCATCATGCGACCCTTCAACACGTATGGCCCGCGCCAGAGTGAGCGCGCCATCGTGCCGACCATTATCCGGCAAGTCCTCGACCCGAAATGTCCTGCGATCATGGTCGGCGATACCAGCCCGATCCGCGACCTGACCTATGTCGAAGACACCGCGACAGCGTTCCTGACCGCAGGTCTCGCCCAGCTCGAGTTCGGCCACGCCTACAACGCTGGCAGCCAACGCGCTGCGACCGTCTCGGACGTATTGGCCATTGTTCTTGAGTTGACCGATTGCAAGAAGCCGGTCCGTCGTGATGAAAGGCGCCTGAGGCCGCAAAATTCCGAAGTTCGCGCCTTGCTCGCCAACTCCTCGCGCTTTGAACGCGAGACTGGATGGCGGACACAGACCAGCCTGCGCGATGGGCTGGAGCGAACAATCACGTGGTGGCGCGAGCGCCTTAGTGAAGGCCGGGTACGGCGCGAAGTGGGTTACATGACATGACCCTGGGCGGCCGTCATGCGTTGGCGCTGTTGCTGGCTGCCGGTGCCATATCTCCCAACATCTACGTTGCCGGTGGCCGTCAAAGCAAGGCAGCGGAGGCGGCGGCCACCGCGGTTGTGGACAACCTGCCGGGCCATGTGCCCGAAACAAGGGATCCTTGGTCTGGCATGGTTTTCGCACGGATCACCAGACCGGGCGTTCTCGGCGGGGCGGGTGTATGCGGGAAGAAGTACTGCACCCACCGTTACTCAAGCGCACAGGCTTGGAATGCCGACCAGAGCCTGCTCCTGATCGCCAATGGCTGCGGTGGCCTGTGCTTTCTCGACGGACAAACCTACTTGCCTTTGTTCCACCGCAACCGCGCGACCGAATGCGAATGGCATCCCACTGATCCCGAGTTGATGATCTGTGTCGGGGGCCGGCAGATTGCGACATGGGCCCCACGTACCGATCATGAGGACGTCGTGTTTGCCTCCGCAGCGTACTCCAACCTCAAATTTGGACCCAACAAAGGCAATCCGAGCCGCGACGGCAGCCGGATTGCGGTGCGTGCAACGAACAATGACGGCAGAGCGGTGGTCTTTGGCTACGATCTAAAGCTACGGCGGAAATTCCCCGATATCGATCTTGCCGAATTCCCGGGAACAACCGGCTCCTGCTCAATCTCACCACTCGGAATCAACATAGTGTGTTCCCAGCAATTACCGGACGGAATTGAAGCGAGTTTCGTCTTCTCCATAGACGGCATATTGCGCCAGAAGTGGATGGAGCACCATCGACCAGGCCATGGCGACATGACGGTCAATTCCGACGGAAGCGAAATCTATGTCGGGATCAGCAAATCGGATCCTGACAAATATCAGGTGATCAAGCGCCGCTTGGCTGATGGCAAGGCTACCTCGCTGATGAAATATGGCGAGGCCATGCATGCGTCACTCAGGTCGCTCGGCAGGCCCGGCTGGGTGTTTCTGAGTTATGGCGGCACGCCAGCCGAACTATCGCAGCACCCGGATTGGGCGCCTTACGCTCAGCAAGTCATTGCTCTGCGTCTAGACGGCAGTGGAGAGGTCCGCCGTGTCGCAGACACGCACAACGCGCCCTTCGACTACTGGAGCGAGACGCATGCCTCTCCGTCTCCGGACGGCTCCCAGGTGGTCTGGTCCAGCAACTGGGGCGTGCCCGGTGGCCCGGTATATGATTTCGTTAGTCGTGTTGAATGGCCTTTGAAGCCGGTGTTCGACCGGAAGGAGATTGTCGCAAATGACCTTCAGTAGACGATACGTTCTTGGCGCAGTCGTGATGATGTCGCTAACCTCGATGGCTTGCGCAGGCGAGGTCGAGCCCTATCAACTCTCACCTGGCGATACGGTCGAGATAGGAATAGCGCCGATCCCTGATCGGACGCAGCGCGCCGTAGTCCAGATGGATGGCAATATCGCCCTTCCGGAGGCTGGAATGATCATGGTCGCAGGCCTGACGGCGTCCCAACTGCAAAGGCGCATGCAAGAGGTCTTGCCAAGCAAGATTTTTCACGTGCGTCTGACTGATGGGCGGGAGCAGACAGTTACTGTCGAGCCCGACGATGTCACAGCGATCATAGCGGACTATCGCCCGATCTATGTAACGGGCGATGTGCTCACCCCGGGACAACAGGCCTACCGTCCGCTCATGACTATACGGCAGGCGCTGGCCGTTTCCGGCGGCTTCAGTCTTTTGCGATCACGGGCAGGCCAGGCCGGGCCTGATCCGGTTGATCTCAAGCGCGATTACGAAATGCTCTGGGGAGATTACACGAAAGAATACCTTCACGCTGCCCGCATTCGCGCCGAGCTTCAGGGCCAGGCGGATTTCGACAAGAAGACACCACAGGGATCACCTCTTTCGCCGAGCGTTGTAGCCGCGATGGCACAGGCTGAAGCAGAGGCGCTGAAGGTTGCGCTGAGCGATTTCCGGCAGGAACAGGATTTTCTGGAGAAGGGCCGGACGGACGCTGCCGAGCAGATTGACGTTTTGCAGAAACGCGAACGAGTAGAGGGCGAGAGCGTGAAGGCGGATGAGCAAGATTTGGCGCGAGTGACGAAGGCATTCGATGCAGGCAATCTGACCAACACCCGGCTCGCGGATGTCAGGCGCGCGTTGCTTCTGTCTTCAAGCGGCGCGCTTCAAACCTCGGTCGAGCTGATGAGGGCGCGGCGCCAGCAGGAGGACTTTGTCAGACAGCACGAACGCAACGACAATCAAAGGAGGATTGGCCTGCTGACGGATCTGAAGGACACCAACGCCCGGCTGGCGGATGTCACCGCCAGGCTCCATGCCGCCAGCGAGAAGCTGCAGCCGACCGGAGCATCCACACAGCCATTGCCGATTGCCGGCGAAACGGTACGGGCCCAGGTGACCATCGTGCGCAAGATCGGCAATGAATGGCGCAAGCTGTTGGTTGACGAAGATGCGATTGTGCTGCCGGGGGATACTCTCGAAGCCAAATTCAGCAGTGAACTGCAAAGTGTGGCAGTCCAATAGGGCGTCAGCGCAGTCCGTGCGGAGCTTACTGTTCTATCGGGGGGGCAACCCAATTGAACGGAGATCCAAGGTGAGGCGCATTTTCAACCAGGGAGCGACCCTGACACCCTCAACGAACGCGGATCAGATGACGCAGTCTGCAAGTTATGCTTCCCATATGCCGTCAGCGCGAATTGTGCGGTCCAGGTCGCGCGCCGGTGAGTCCGGAAATTGGCAGGAATTTACGTCCAGCAAGGAGAGCAATGCGCAGGGCGGCTGGGTGTCGGACGGCTATAGGACCAGCCATTGCGCGCCCGGCTACGGCCTACATTACAACAAAACGCACAGTTCCGGCTATTATGGCGCGCTTTGGGAGAACATCGAAAAGCCCCTGATCCTCAACGTTCTTCGCCCCTTGAGCGGAGCGAGCCGAAACTGCCTCGATTTCGCATGCGGAACAGGTCGCATCGCCGAGGTAGCCGCCGGCCTCTTCAGCGAGGTGGTTGGCGCCGACGTTTCCAGAACTATGCTCGACAGCGCTCAAGTACCGCCCAATGTGAGTTTGCGTCACGTCGACGTGACAAGGGAGAAGTTGGGTATGACGTTCGATGTGGTAACCGCATTTCGTTTTTTCCTGAACGCAGAGGATGAACTGAAATGGCATGCACTGAAAGCGATCAATGAGCACCTGAAAGATGGCGGGCGGCTTGTGTGCAACGTTCACATGAATGCGACGTCGCCCGTCGGCCTGGCGTGCCGGCTGCTCAATCGAGTGTCTGGACGCACAATTCGCCACACGCTGAGCGCGGCGAGGTTCAAGGCCCTCCTGACTGCCTCGGGATTCACCGTCGAGCAGACGATACCGTACGGTTACCTGCCTCGGCCGGGAAACCTGTTGCCAGGGTTCTGTGAAATGATGATGCAGCCTGTCGAGAAGGCCTGCAGAAGGCTTTGCGTTCCTGGCCAGCTGGCGCAACACTTCCTGGTTGTTGCGAGGAAGCGCTAAAGCGCGAAAATGTCCCGAAAAAGGGCAGGGGGTGGTTTTCTTGGGCCGCTCCGCCCGGCATGAAGCCCCGCCCAAATACCATGGAACGGCAGTTTTCCCCCGATTTGACATGTGGGTTCCGGGTTTCTGAGGGCAGCGCCACGATTTTGCTACATTTTGACTAAAGTCCAAGCATGTTAGTGGGGCGTAATATTAGAAGGCTAAGGGGATACGCTCCTGAACAGCAAGAGATTGTCGGTGCCCAGTGGGGCCAGTGAGCTTGCGCAACGATCTCTCACGGGAGGTCGAAGCCTATGAACCCTGGTGGAAGGAGTTCGTCGGATCTGCGAGGCGCAATGCTTGGGACCGTGCCTGGCCTGGTAGGCGTCGGCATCTTCTCGGCAGTCATAAACCTTCTCGCCCTGACCGGCTCGGTCTATATGCTGCAAATTTACGATCGCGTTTTACCTTCGCAGAGCGTTCCGACGCTTGTCGGGTTCACCATCGGAATGCTGGGTCTTTACGCTGTCTACGGGCTGCTGGATTTCGTGCGGCTGCGCCTGCTGGTTCGAGTGGGCAATCGTGTCCATAGGAATTTGAAGCAGAGGGTGTTCGGCCTCTCGCTGTCCTTGCCGCTCATTGGCGGGCAGGATGCGAACCGGATACAGCCCCTCCGTGATCTCGATCAGTTACGCGGCTTCCTTTCCGGAATGGGGCCGACTGTTATATTCGACGCTCCGTGGATTCCATTTTACCTGCTGATCATCTATTTCCTGCATCCTGCGCTCGGTCTGTTGTCCACAAGCGGTGCGATCATTGTCGTGCTGCTCACGGTCATGGCGGAAGTTCTTGGCCGCACATCGGTGACACGCGCGTCCGAGACGCTGGTGTCGCAGCGCAATCTCGCCGAATCCGGACGCCGCAACGCGGAGGTCGTACGCGCGATGGGCCTTTCCGCACGGCTTGCCCACCGCTGGGGCGAGATCAATAACGCATATCTGAGGCACCAAGAGAAGCTTTCCGACGTCGTCGGCGCCACCGGGGCACTCTCTAGGGCACTGCGTTTGGCCTTGCAGTCCTGCGTTCTCGGACTGGGTGCCTACCTGGTGATAGGAGGCGAAGCCTCGCCAGGCGTGATCATCGCATCCTCCATCTTGCTGGGCCGCTCATTGGCTCCTGTTGACGCCGCTATCGCGAACTGGCGAGGCTTCGCCGCGTTCCGGCAAAGCTATTCGCAACTGGCAACGGCCCTGGCCGCTTTTCCTGACCGGGACGAACATATGGAACTTCCGCGCCCCCAAGCGGAGCTTGCGGTCGAGGACCTGACTATAGCGCCACCGGGCCAGCAAAAACCGACGGTAGCCAATGTCAGCTTCCGCCTGGCTGCAGGGACGGGAATGGCCGTTGTCGGCCCGAGCGGTTCTGGCAAAAGCACGCTTGTGCGCGCGCTGGTGGGCGTCTGGCAGCCACTTCGCGGCACGGTGAGGCTGGACGACGCCTCGCTTGACCAATGGGACCAAGAACGTCTTGGCGCACATATTGGCTACCTGCCCCAGGACGTCGAACTGTTTGATGGAACGGTTGCCGATAACATTTCGCGATTTGGCGGGAAGGGCGACGCCAAGGGCGTGCTCGCAGCTGCCAAGGCAGCGGGCGTCGACAAAATGATCCTGCGATTGCCGAACGGTTTTCAAACTCGCATGGGCGAGGGAGGAACAGCGTTGTCGGCTGGACAGCGGCAACTCGTAGGGCTTGCCAGGGCACTTTACGGCGATCCGTTTCTCGTCGTTCTGGACGAGCCGAATTCAAATCTGGACGTCGATGGCGATACCGCCTTGGCCGGCGCGATCCTGGCAGTGCGCAGACGTGGAGGCATCGTCATCGTAGTTGCGCACCGTCCTTCTGCCCTTACCAACATCGACAGGGTACTCGTAATGTCCAATGGGATGCTTCACGCCTTCGGCTCACGCGAGGAGGTCCTGGCCAACGTCATCCGCCCCTTTGCTGCGCCGGTTGAACGCCCGGCAGCGGCCGTCGCGATGCACAAAGGGGTGAGCGGTCACGCATGAGGGATATTTTTTTGTCTGAGGCGACGATGGCTCCATCGGCCCCGATCGGCAATGGGAGCCGGCGCAACGCGATTTCGGGCACGCGCGATGGAATCGGGGCCAACCTGATCCTGGGTGCGGCGGTCACGGTTATGTTGCTTGCCGGCGGCGGGCTCTGGCTCGGTCTGACCAAGATTGCTGGCGCGGTAATTGCGCCGGCGACCGTGGTGGTCGAGAGCAACATAAAGAAGGTGCAGCATCTGACGGGCGGCACGATAGGTGGCATCTTCGCGCAAGACGGGGATCATGTACGGGCCGGCGATGTGATGGCACGGTTGGACGACACACTGACACGGGCCAATCTGCTGATAATTAGCAAGGATCTTGATCGGGCAACGGTTCGGCTTGTGCGGCTGGAGGCAGAGCGGCAAGGCCTGTCGGAGATGCAGCTTCCGTTCAGCCTTCAAGCGCGAATGGGCGAGCCGGAGCTGGCTGCGCTGGTGAACGGCGAGCGCACGCTGTTCGACAGCCGCGCTACGGCCCTCAACGGGCAGAAGGCACAATTGCAAAGCCGCTCAAAGCAACTCGAACGCCAAGTTGAGGGCCTCAAGGCGCAACAGACCGCGGAAGAACAATCCGTGGTCCTGCTGGATGGCGATCTTGTCGATGTACAGGCGCTTTTTACAAAGAAACTGGTGTCCAAAGAGCGACTTAGCAACATCAGACTGGATGCCACCCGGGCGCACGGAGAATCAGGGCGCCTCGCGGCGGCAGTTGCCGAGGCGCAGGCCCGGATCAGCGAGACCGAATTGCAGATTCTTCAGCTCGATGAACAAAGGCGTAGTGACGTAACGAGCGAACTTCGTGAAACGGAAGCCAAGCAAACCGAACTCAGCGAGCGCAAGGTTGTGGCACAGGACGAACTGGCCAAAACCACCATCCGCGCTCCGCAATCGGGAACGGTACAGGAATCTTCCATTCACACGATCGGCGGCGTGATTGCCGCGGGCGAAGTTCTGATGATGATCGTCCCTGACACCGGCAACCTTGTGGTCGACGCGCTGATTGCGCCGTCGCGCATAGATGACGTTCGTCCAGGTCAGCGGGTCTCGATCCGGTTTCCGGCTTTCGACGCCGGCACTACGCCTGCCTGCCAAGGGTCTGTCAAGCGCATCTCGGCGGACCTGATAAAAGATCAACAGCGCCAGCTTTCTTATTTCTCGGCGCGCATCAATGTCGAAGACAAGTCCACCTGTCTGACCGATGCCAAAGTGCTCAAACCCGGTATGCCAGCGGAGGTTCACATAAGTACGGACGAACACAGCGTCTGGTCTTATCTGCTGAAGCCGCTTACCGACCAGATGTCGAGGGCTTTCCGGGAATGACATGGCGGCTGTGAGCGGTCGACCGCGGGAACACGGCAGGCGTGCTTGCTGACATATTAGGGTAGGCGACGTGATGCCACAGGGGTGACGCCTGCGGCCGACGCGCGAGGCTCGTCTGGGACATTGTCCCGGCTACAAGGATGCCCCAACAGGATTTTCCTGGCCGCCTCACCAAGTCCTGCCCCGACAACAGCGTTAGTGTCCTGTCATCTTTTGCGCAACAAACAGCGCATACCGTTCCACGATCATCGACATGGGCAATTGCCTCACGAGGAGAGGTTCTTTGCTCCTACGACGCGGCGAGGGCCCTGCGGCGGACACGGCGTGCGGCATGCACCGTTCGGTCTGCAGTCACCGCTACATTTGCCACGTCAGATGTATGCGGCAAGGCGTTCGCGCTTCCATGCGACCTCTTGTAGGGCAGCAATTCCCTGACCCGAGCATTGACCGAGGCAATCTCGACCCGCAAGTCCTCGCATTCCTGCCGTCTCACATCGAGTTCAATCTGATCGGACGCCTGCTGCATGGACAGCTGTGCAAAATCTGCGGCGATCTTGGAAAGGTTCACCTTGTTGGTTTCGGCCTCCTCGGTGAGTGCGGCCAACCTTTCGTCGGTCACCTGTTTTTCGGCCAGGGCGTCGCTCCATTGTAGCTGGAGCCTGGCGATCTCGGCCGCGGCCTCGTTGTTTGCGTTTGAGGCGAGTTCGAAGCGCGATTGGAGACTTTGAATTTCTGAGCGCAATCCTCGGTTCTCAGCCTGGCAGCGTTTAAGCTCGCCATCCATGTCCGCCTGCATAATCCTGGCTGCTTCGGTCACCTCCCATAGCTTCGCCTGCGCAACCTCGAGTGAGGTGTGCAATTTGATTGCCTCTTTTTCGCTCTTGCCGAGCGCACTCAGCATTTCGGAATTTCGCGCAGCTTCGTTGGCATGGATCGTGGAGAAGGCATCCAGCCTATGCCGTGCCTCTTCCTCCCGCTTCATGGCCTTTTCCAGGTCAATAGACAGGCTCACATTCTTTTCACGCAGCTGTTTGTTCTCTCGGGAGCGCCTGTCGGCCTCGACATTTGCGGCGGCAAGCATGTTCGTGAGGTCGCCAAATTCCGCTTCGTTCTTTGTGGTGGTGTTCGCCGCTTCGACCAGCTCCAGCCTTGCCGCGGCCAACGCGCCACGGAGCACTTCACACTCCTGAACAAGGCTTGCCTGGCGCTGCTGCAATGTCTCGACGGTGCCTTGACGCTCACAGTACCGTCTGTTCAGGTCATTGAGTGTTTCCGACAAGTTCCTTTGATCTGCGATCAGATTTTGATTCGCCAACTCCAGTTCGTTGGCACGGAGAATGTCCGCGTGAAGGATGTGAAAAAACTCGGACGTCAGTTGACATGTGCTTGTAATTTCGGAGATTTTTGCGTTGATCTCCTCGAAATGGAGCTTGGCATCGTGGAACAAGCCGTTAAACGAGCTCACGGCAGCAATTCGGCTCTGCGTATGTGAGGTCATCCGATGCGCTGGTATCGGCGAGCTATCATCGTCGTCGCCGGCACCGTCCTCGCTTGGTACGCTGTCATCCTGTTCGTTGTTTTCGCCTGCCATGTTTGGCACGTCGGCGACATCCTCCAAATCGAGGCACTGGTCGACAGCGTTAGCCAAGTCAGCTTCGAGATCGTCGAACGACCTCTCCACATTGTCCTCGGCGCGTCTGATCAAATCCCTGAACTTCATGACTTCATCCCCTGCAGCCGCATGCCCGGACCATTGAGGCACGAGGACTGAGATGCTTTTGTATCGAGAGCTCAACTCAGCGTCTTCGTTCAATCAAACGATGCCAGGGCGCCGGCGCCGCGAGGAGCCGAGAGCTGCGATCGGAAGGCCCTACATCGGTCTAGGTGCCTGCTGACTTATTCTTGAGGACTGCGCGGCTCCCCTTCTTGCCATCGTCTTGGCGTCAATGGTGTGTTGCCTGGGCACATTAACAACTCAGGTGCAGAAGCCCCGACGAACGGCCCGGCACAGCCTCTTGTGGGGCGCATCAGGCGGCCGGGCCTAACCGGCGGTTGAGTGTTTTGGTTTGCCGGCTGACTCACCATGCGACATTGGCGAGGCAAGCGCATCATTCGAACGAATTGGGGACCGGCCGCCTGGCCGCTCAATCGCACTAAGCTTCCGTTGCCGGAGCTGGCGACGAGGTGCTTTGCCTTGAGCCTTGGTATCTACATACGAAGCGGCAATACGCGCCGATGGAGCAGTGGTCCGACCCGTCAAACTATCGCTGCAAAATGCGCGGCGGAAGGCATCCGAGGATATTCTCCGTTCAGCGGTAGGAGATCGAACGCGGGCGATCTTGCTGAACTCCCCAAACAATCCCGGCGGATATGTGTTCGGCAAGGAGGATCTGGAAACCATTGCCACATTTGCCGAGCGGCACAATCTATGGATCATCAGCGATGAGGTTTACCGCAGCACAGTGTTCGACGGCGAGTTCCTCTCAATAGCATTCAGTCCCGGAATGAGAGAGCGGACGATAATTGTGAACAGCCTGTCGAAGTCTCATGCAATGACCGGCTGGAGGCTAGGGTGGACGCTTGGGCCGGTCTCGGCATCAGTTCATCTGGAAAATCTTGCGCAATGCATGCTCTTCGGATCGCCGACCGTATTCAGGATGCCGCAGCGGTGACTCTCGATGAGGCGGTGACGCAGAGATGCGTTTCTTTTCGGACGCCCTTCTGCCGTTGATGTTGACCAATGCTGTGCGGATGTTCGCCGGGGATATGCGTGAACCTTATCGTCCGCTGCGGCGCTCAATTTGCTTGGGGTTCTTGGAACCGTTCCGAACTTTCTCCTTGCGCCTCCGATCGAGTTGCGCGTGCTCATGCGGGGCGCTGAGGTGTCTCGATCCGCAGTGGCGCGGCCATTATGCGACGATCAGCTTAGTTGAAATTTGTCCCCAGCGGACGGGAACGACGCTTGGCCATGTTAGTTGATGTGAATGGAGCAGCTAAGAAAAGATCTGGCATTGCTTACGCGACCCGGCTTCTGGATAGCTTTCGGCATTTTGTTGCTGCTTTACGGGATTCAGGTCTTTTTTCTAATTCGGGCATGCCAATGCCTTTAGCCTGGAACATCGATACCCCTAGCTGGAACGCGGTCTGTCCATCTCCCGGCGGCTGCGCCGATAGCGTTGATCAACGATATATTCATTTATAAGCCTGCTATTCCCGGGGATGCCGAGGTTGGCAGCGCCTGCATCGTTGACTACGCACGTGGCGCTCCCCTCAAGGTAGGTGGTTACCATTCTCGCGCAGCCGGTGAGCATTGGAGCCCGCACTGTGTTGGACGTGCGCTCATGCGTCGGGAAATTTCTTATAGACAGGGGAGGGTCTGTCAGGCTGGAAAATCACAAGCTGCCCCGCGAATGAGGAAGCAAAAAAGGTGCAAGACCAGATCGATTTCTTCCAGGCAACTCGGTCCTCGCATCATCGCCGATCAGCGGCCGTACCGTCGAGAACCAAAATGCGCACGATCTCAGCCGGTCGGCTTCGACCAAAACATGCGGACTACCGGACGGGGACAGTCGGTGCCGCGTCCCATCCTGTGGCCGGCGCTATGCTGACGCTCCTACGGTATCCCGTTCACCGCCCGCGCAGGAGGGCGAATTTCCTCCGTCCTGCGCGCGACAACCGTCCACTGTTGCGGCCGCACGCAGGACTGCGGCTTATACGCCGTTCTTCCTTTGAGCGGCGTCCAGTTCGCAGGGCTAAATCACCATTGGTATGCAGACGAGCCTCTCGGCGTCTGGACAGAGATCAATTGCGCTTTGCACCAGGGTTCCTGGATCGTAAGCTCCAAACACGCTGCAGTCGCCTGATATGGTCCACTACGTTGGCCGGCTCATACGGCTTCGCAAGGTGCGGGCCTTCCTGACAAAGGTCGCCCGCCGCGATCGCAGTTCGTTCTACTGCGGCGGAAAGCATTATTTTGACCTCGGGCTTGTTCTCGCGAACCCACTTCGACAGTTGGAACCCGTTCATGTTGCCCGGCAGGTCAACGTCACACAAGACGGTGTCGACACCGAACTCCGCATAGTTCAACGCTTGTTGCGCCTCACGTGCGAAATGGGCCTCAATCACCCTGTAGCCACAGTGGCGGAGATAGTCCGCGATGACGCATCGGGCGATGACGTCGCCGTCAACCACGAGGATCGTTTGGCTCTGTTGGTTCGGGGCTTCCATTGACGGAGAACGGTCAGCAACCGGCAGGGTTCCACGCATCATGACCTGCGCGGGATGCCGACCGAAGATCGCGGCGAGATCCTGCACGAAATGATCCCTGCCGGCGGGCGCATTCAATTCAGCGGAGCGATGCCGCACTGGTGACGCCGTCTACCACCTGGTCGACGAGACGGGCTAGAAGACATGGTCTCGAAGCTCAAGGGCAGCCCATATCGCAGCGGCAAACGAGCGCTTGGCGCAAGATCAAGTGCTTTGAGGAAAAGGAAATGCAAATCATCGGTGCACAGCGCGAGCGCGGCAAAGCTACCCAGGTGATCATCGCTGAAAAGGGCCTCTATAAAGGCGGCGCACTCGTCAACTTCAGTGCCGATGAGCGGCAAGCGCTTTGGGATCGCGTCCAGGGCAAGGTTGGCGGCCCGGTCCCGAAGGGGCATAAAAAGGACAAGGCCGAGTGGCTGAAGCCCGGACTGGTTGGCTGGGTCAAGACCCTCAAAGGCGAAGAGAAGCTGGGGCACGCAAGGCTGCTGGATTTCCGGGAGGATGATGCAAATGGCCATGCCTAAGAAAGATCAGGAACGCGCCACCTACGCTTGGATGTACGGCGCCCAAGCGCGCAAGGATGGCAAGGAGCGTGAGGTGCCAGCTGGCTGCAGGGCTTGACGGTGTGGCGATGGACGGTTTTGGCAAGACCAAAACCGTCAACGACGAGATGGAGGCCGAGGTCGACGAAGCCGCCGTCGAGCGCCCCGACGAATACCATTTGGTGTATGAATCTGTACGGTCGTTTTTGATTGAAGAAAGGGTTTCGGCGGGCCTATAAAGATTGCGTTTACCATTGCCTTTTTTGGGAGGATGCGATGGTTGCAACGCCCATAGATATCGCTCAAGCGGCCACTGCGACTACGGCTACCTTGCTGAAGTGGCAGAAGTCCATGGAGGAACGCGCCACGTTTCGCCAGAACATGGATCAATCGCGCAGGGCGATCCAAGCCTCACGCGAACTGCTGAAGCGCCTTCGCCAACGTCATCGCGACGAGATGTCGGAAAGTTCGGAAAATGCCGACCCGTCTACTGCGCCGATATCGCAACGCGCCGGCAGCTAGCGGGAGGCGACCAGAGCCGATGTGATGGGGAAAGTTTCACTGGCCGTTCCTTGGGTGGGCAGGCAAGTTAAACTTTGTCAACGAGCGGCCTTTTTCGCGCTCGCGGAAGCGCCACGTTGCTTTCGACCAGGCGCACGTGCTCGGCGTCGACAGTCACCAATGGCCGGAGGCTGACGGTTACCTTGTCCCCGTCGATGCGTGTGACAGGGCCGATCAATTCCATATGCTGGCCAATCACAGCCTTCCAAGTCGAATCGACAACAGAATGCGGGAAGTCGTAGGAGGGGATCGTCACGCTTATGCGATCGGGCGTCACCCGGCCGCGCACAATCGCCGTGACTGCGACCTCGTCGCCAACTTTGATACTTCCCCGAGCCATGCCCAAGACTTTGGAGCAGCCGGCGCCGGCGTCAAGATGAGGGGGAGCTAATAAAACCCCTCCGCGCCGCGATTGTGACGCAGGGCGATCCGATCGCCGCCAGCGACTTAGCAGACCAATTGACGACAGCGGCCGAGAAGCCTGGCATCCCTGCCGACCAAATCAACGGCGAAATCGAAAGCGTCTTCGAACTGCTCTTAGAGGTGATGCGGCGCGAGAGTTGCGCGAGGAGAACCAGCCCGGAGGCTTCTCCGGGGCTGTGCCGGTCCTGTCCCGTTCCAGCGGATGAACTGCGCCTTCTGACCGGTGACCGTCTCAATCGACTTCAACAGGGGTCCATGGGCCTCAGGTAGAGCTTGGCAGTGCTCCCTGTGGTACGCCAGGAGCGGCCCGGCGATGCTCTTGTGCAGCGCTTCGGCTGCCGCCAGGAAGCGCTCGATTTCAGCCCGGGAAAGCTGTTCGGAAGGTTTGTTCTGGCCATTGGCGCTCTCCATTGAGGGCGTCGCCGCAACGAGGACCACATTTCTACATGCCAGGCCGTCTGACAAGCGCCTCGCCGGCCTTACCCGAAGGAAGACGCAGGGCCACGGCGCCAAGCGGAGCCATCAGGAGCAACCCGCAAAGATGAGCAACGGCAGGCCCGGCGACCTCCTTTGGCACACGGGACAAACAAGAAGGGCGCCGAGCCTTACCGGCGCTGCTTTGTGAGGGAGACGACGCCGGATGATGAGAGTATGCGATCGTGCTAATCTCTGCGAACCATGCGAATGAAGGAAAGCCGCGTGGCAGTGCCAATCAACGACGTTGAGACCAAGGTCGGCGGGTGCGATCAGGTTCGGACCATGATGACGGGCTGGTGGGCCTGCACATGGTGGTGGCTACCGCGCTACCGCCTTGCTTTGCGCCAGCCGGCGGCCCATGCCTCTGCCTCGCTGCACAGCCAGCGCTCGCTGTACTGAAACTGATCGTCGTCTTCCAGTAATGCTCCTGCCCTGGAACGTGATAAATCGCTCATCGGTACTGGTGGAAATGTTGCCCTTGATATCGCAGGCTCCCCGCGCCGGCCGTGCGGGTGCCACTCAGCCAGCCAGCTGGGATGAGCCGGTCAGGGAACCATCACCAGCGCCGGCAGATATTGCCGTCGCCACATCCACCGCCGCTTTGCGTTCTTGCGCCAGCGGTCGGCCTGATCCGCACCTTGATGACGCTGGACTTTGCCCACGCCCTCTCCCCCGAGTGCAGAATGCTTCCAAAGCGGTAGCGAGTCCCGACCGGAACATTAGCGCCGACTAACGGTTATTTCGGCAGTGTTCCGAACCGTGATTGGTAGAGCGTTGGTGGCGTTTCATCTTGTCTATTTTTCCGGCCTGACGGCAGACCAGCTGCTAGGCAGCGCCGTTTCTATGATAGTGTGTTTGCTGCTTTATCACGCTCTAGCTACGGACCCCTAACTGATGGTCCACTTCCCGGCTACCCGGCAATCGAAGCTCGCGCGACGTTCCCGACTTTTTCAGCATGATGAGAAGCGCCTCTAGGATTTGATGTGCGCCCGTAGCCAGTGCCCATGCATTCGCGACGATCTCTTGCTCACGCTCTGTGACCTGGGACCCTTGTTCCCTCCAGTTCAATGGAGAGTCCGGAGTTTCATTTCTGGCCTCATGCGGCCTGTTTTCCAGAGCCATTTTGATGGCGAATTCGATGGGCGTGATGTTGCCCAGGGCTGAGTGTGGTCTGTTCTGGTTGTAGTCCTCCTTCCATAGATCGATTGCTGCCCGTGCTTGCGTGAGAGTGGAGAACAACGTTTCGTTCAAGCATTCGTCGCGAAATCGGCCGTTGAAACTCTCCACGAATCCGTTTTGCATCGGCTTGCCGGGCGCGATGTAGTGCCATTCGACGCCGCCTTCCTGGCACCATTTGAGGATCGCCATCGACGTTAGCTCGGTGCCATTGTCCGAGACGATCGTGCGAGGCCTGCCGCGGCGGGCGAGGATGGCATCCAGCTCCCGAGCGACGCGGGCGCCCGACAGCGATGTATCCGCGACCAGCGCCAGGCACTCGCGCGTGAAGTCGTCGACGACGGCCAGAACCCGGAACCGGCGTCCGTCCGTGAAGGCATCGCTTACGAAGTCCAGGCTCCAGCGCTCATTCGTCCGACCCGGCGCGATCATCGGCCGTCTTGTTCCCAAGGCCCGTTTGCGGCCGCCACGTTTGCGGACCTGGAGCTTCTCCTCCCGGTAAAGCCGCCGCAGTTTCTTCTGGTTCATCACGATCCCTTGCCGTTCAAGCATGATGTGGATGCGCCGGTAGCCAAAGCGGCGGCGCTCGGCAGCCACCGTCTTCATCGCGGCTCGAACGGCGGCATCGTCCGACCGGATGCTTGTGTAGCGAACGCTTGAGCGGTCGACGAAAAGAGCCTTGCACGCCCGACGCTGGCTCACCCCATGCCGATCGCAGGCGTGGGCCACAGCGCATCGCTTGGCATCGGGCGTCACCATTTTTTTGCGGCGACATCCTTCAGGATGGCATTGTCCAGCATCTGCTCGGCCAGCAGCTTCTTCAGCTTGGCGTTCTCCTCTTCCAAAGCCTTCAGCTTGCGCGCATCGGAAACGTCCATGCCACCGAACTTGGCCTTGTATTTGTAGAAGGTCGCTTCCGAGATCCCATGCTTGCGGCAGACATCGGCGGTCTTCATGCCCGCCTCCTGCTCCTTCAAAATCGCGATGACTTGTTCTTCCGTGAACCGTGAACGCTTCATTCGTCCGTCTCCTTGAGCGGGACAGACTCTACCAAAAACTGGAGGAGCTTCAGGGTTTCAGGTCAGTCCGGTTTGGCAACAAAGGCCAAGATGATCGCTGTCGCAGCCGTGCGGCAAGACATATTTGCGGCGGTGTTCCTCCGGCAACGAATCGTCCCAGCTAGTTGTGGAGGTGCGACAGTTGAAGTCCAGGCTGGTGCTCCATGCCGGATAACAGCGATTCCGCCGATCGGAACATGTCCTCGAATTCCAACTCGTTTTCAAACACCACGCCGCCGACGCTGATGGTCAGCGTGTCCGCGGTTCCTTTTGGCGCGAAATAGGCTTGGGCCACGCGCGCCCGGATACGCTCGCCGATCTCCCTGGCGTCTTCTTCTGTCGCACCGGGCAGAAAGACCCCGAACATGGAGGTTCCGATCCGGCCCACCAGATCTTCCTTGCGTACCGATGACTGGATGGTCGAGGCTATGAGCCGCAAGGCTTCGTCACCCCAGCCAAGGCCGAAGCGCAGATTGATGGACCTGATGTGTTCGGGATGAATGACCAGGAAGGCGCCAGATCTTGGACCAGACGATTTCGGCCTGGTTGCTCTCCTTTCGACCATCGACGTGAAGACTGTCCGGTTGAGGCAGCCTGTCAGGCTGTCAAAGGTCGCCGACTTGTTGAGTTCTCTTCGATAACGGACGAGCTCGGTCCGCTGCAGGCCAATGAACAGCAAAAGCGGGCCACCGACGATGACCGGCAACAGGATCGCTGTGACCATGCTGCGGCCGAACGGCGTCAAGGCTTCCGAGAACAGAAGCAGATAATTTAGGCCAACCGAGAGGAGCAGAATTCCCGCCGATCCCAGGGCGGTCAGCCATGCGATATCTTTCCATTGCCGGGGCGAGCTATTCGCCATTGGTGTCATCATTAGCCAATCTCCCGCCTGATCGGCTGTCATAAGGCCAAGGTGCTGCACTTTCAGTTTCGAGGAAACATACAATTTTAGTAATGGCGCAATCACCTACCATCGGCCCGAAATCAGGCCTTCAAAAGCAAGGCTACGGCGGTAAAAGCGACGACACCGAATTATCGGCTATTGCGGCGGGCCGAATATCCCCATCTGCGCGTCTCTGGCCACTGCCTCCGCCTTGCCGTAGATGCCACTCGCCAGGGCCGTCGCCCAGCCATTGGAAACAAGCCAGGCGCCGACATCCTGCTTGCCCAAGCTGCACGGTGCCGCAATGGCAAAACGATCGATTTCCGGCGGCACGACGCATTTCAGCGCCCGGCCGCGCAGCCAGGAATTGAACGTCGCGCGCGCACGCTGGCCGCAAGGCCAGGCGATGCCACGAAAGGAACAGGTCTCATCCAGGTCAATGCCTTGGATCCCGCTGATGGCTACCTTGCGCCCCATCGACTCGAAGGTTGCCGACGAGGTGGCAACCGGTTGGTACAGCAGGACCTCTTTCCAATCCTTTGGCATCCGCATCCCTGCAGGCGAAGCCAGACCAAGGTCGCTGAGCGGCGGGCGCGGCTCGACCCGTTCGATTTGCGCCGGATCAAGCTGTGGCGGCGCGATAAGGTCCTGAGCAATCTTGCGTGCCCGTCCTCGCCATGGCGTATTGGCGGCGCTCGCAATTGGTCGCAGTGGCTGGCTATCGTCGATGGATTGACGCGACGCTGGTATCGGCCGATCGATGGGAAGCAGATCGGCGGCCCGCATGATCAACAAGACCCCGGCCAGGAGGAGCAGGCTTCCGAGCGCTATCAAGCGATTGTGCCTCAGCCAGCCCATCAACTCAAGCAAGGTTCCTTGCCCCTCAATACCCCGATGTCGATTTGGCGACCAGCTTGAGTGCGCCTTTTCGAACCTGATAGAAGGGCATGGATCGCTCACTGGAGCCATCCGCCCGAAACCGGAACAGGCCGGTCGATCCGCGAAATCCGCTCCGATTTTCGAGCACCTGCTTGCTGAAGCCGTCAGGCCCGGCCGAACTTGCAATTCCTGCTGTCAGGGCGACCATATCATAGGCGTAGGCGACATTGGCGTCGGCTGGATAATTGTAGGTCGTCTTGAAGCGGTCGGCGATCGGGCCGGTTTCGGTTGGGTCGAGCGTGGCGATATAGGAGCTCTCAAACAGCGGCTCCATCGGATGTTCCAGCCAGCGGTTGGTTCCAACGACGGCAATTGCTTTTCCAGGAATGCCTTTCGTTTTGAGCGCCGCAAGGATCTGCGCCGGATTGTCGTCGCCGCTGGCGATGATGATGGCGTCGGGAGCCTCGACCAGCGAGCCCACATCATCGACCACTTTGGTGCCGCCGTCGCCGGCCGGATACGGAATGGTGACGGCGAGCGTCGCGCCATAGATGCTGAGACTGTTGGCGACCCGCTTTTCCACCACGCTGGCATTCGGGCCCGCCGCAACGAGCAACACGAACTTCTTGCTGCCTTTGGCCGCCAGGCCGGCTGCGCCCGCGGCCGCGCTGTCGGCCTCGTTGAGGCGCACCGCATAGACGCCCGGGCCGCCGGCGAAATTGTCGGCCAACGCCAGCACCGGCGGCCGCTTCGATCCCGACAGCTTGGCTATGTGCTGCGCGGCCGCGAGTTCGACCGGGCCGATGACGATCTTGGTTCCAGTGGTGATCGCCTTCACAGCCAATTCGCTGGCGTGCGCGCTGTCGCCCTTGGTGTCCTCGACCGTAACCGTGAGCAGTGCGCTGCCAAGGTCGGCCATTGCCAGCTTGGTCGCATCGAGCATCTTCCGGCCGTTTTCGCCGGCGACTCCCGGGGCCGACAAAGGCAGCAGCATCGTGACCTTCGTCGACCCGGTACCGAGCGATCGCGTGGCTTGGGCCGGGCTGGCAGCGGTGCCGGCGGCCGGCGCTCCGGGTGCGGCGATCGCCGCCTGGTCGAGCGCGTCCGAGACGCTGCCTTTCGACTGGCAGCCCGACACTATGCCCGCTAACGCAAAGACGATCGCCCACGTCCACGAACCGTGTCGCTGCCGGCCAGAATCCATGATGCCTCCCTCATATCCCGCCGGGTATTTGTCCCGGTCTCATCCGTTCATCTTACGGCAGACTTGCCTCGCCGTCTTTGCAATTGCTGGATTATGGCTCAGCCGTCGAAAAGTCTTGCCCGGAGCGCCTTGATCATTCTGGCTTGCCCGGCGCTTCGATAGTCCGCGCATTTCATGTATCGTGGGCCCGGCACGAACAGGCGGCGCACACAAATCCGCCTCGCCGGGGCAGGGGCACCATCGTCTCCTGCTGTCGGGAATGCGGAGAATCCGAACGTCGCCACCGGCAATGGCCCGGCCACCGCAAAACCTTCTCTCGCCAGGATTGCACGCGCACGCCGGCAGTAGCGGACCGAAAGTTCGGAGAACCGGGTTTCACCGTGCCCGGCGCGATACTTCATGACGGTGGTGCAGAGATCGCCTGCGGCAAGGCTGTTTGCCTGCGCCAGATATCTGACGCCGAGCGCGATGTTGGTCGCCGGCGCGCCAAGCTCGTCGAGCGAGCCACGAAAGCCCAGCATTCGGGCCGTCGCGGGCATTACCTGCATCAACCCGACCTCACCATCGGCGCCGTGCACATCGGGATCGAATCCGCTTTCGATCTCCATCACCGCGTGCGCCAGCACCGGCTCCAGGCCGTAGAGCGATGCCTGGCATGTCGCAAACGCCTTGAATGTCGCGCGCGTCCATTCGGAGGCGGTGTCGCAGCGAACCGGCCGCCTCAAGCCGAACGGTGCTGGTCTCTCCAGGCTAGGTCGTTCCAGCCAGTTGGCGCAGGCTTGAGTGGCAAGCTGGCCAAAACCGGTCAATGCGATCGCTCCGGCGATCGCCCTCGTCAATCGTCCGCCGACCATCGGGTCAGCCAACCGGCACTGCCGGATCCCTTTCGGTCAGTTCATGTACTCGACCATGCGGTCGTGGAAGCACTCGCACTTGTTGAGCGTGTCCTCGTCCTTGTAGTTCGTCTTGAGGTAGCCATAGGCCATGCCGCAGGCGACCTTGGCTTCCGACGCCCAGACGAAGGCGGGGCGGGACGAATTGATCCATTCCGAGCTGTTGGCGACGGCCACCGACTCGTCCATCAGCTTCACCACCTGGACCTTGAGATCGACGATGTTGTCGTTCAACACCAGGTTCGATGTGCCGACGGTCCGGCAATAGTCGGCCACCGGCCCGTCGATGATGTCGGCGGCATAGCCCGTCGATCCGACTGCCAGAAACAGCGTCGCAGCGGAAACCAACAGTCTTACGGAACGTTTCATGATGAGATCCCCTCTGTATTCCTAATCTCTAATACATAGCATAGTCGCGTGGCCCCGCACCATGCTCCTAGACCACGTTTGCCGTTGTCGTATGCTGCGTCACTCCGTCATCGTAGAGCAGGGTGATCGTGTTGGCGACGGGTGCGTTCGTCAAGGTGGCCACGTCCACGAAATTGGCGCCGTTGGCCAAACCGTCGGCGTCGACGCTGAGAGTGTTCGTTCCCGCATTGTAGTTCACGAAGTCGCCGACATTGGCCCCTCCGGCGGCTGTATCGAACAGTGAGGTAAGGTCGATGATGTCGCCATGGCCGCCGACACCGCTGTAGTCAGCGATAAGATCTTTGATGTCGAGGTGCTCGAGCTTGAACGTATCGACGCCTATACCACCGGTGAGCGTGTCCTGACCGGAACCGCCGATCAGCAGGTCGTTGCCGTCGCCGCCGAACAATATGTCCGCTCCCGAGCCGCCGTAAAGCGTGTCGTTACCGGAGTTGCCCGACAAGGTATCATCGCCGCGTCCGCCGGAGAGGATATCAGCCTGGAGATTGAGTCCATTGAGGGTGTCGTTGCCGTCCTCGCCGAGCAGCGTGGTTTCTGTCGCGGTCGTGGTGTGAGTGTCCACGCCCGAAGTTCCTTGCCAGGTGCTGAGATCGGGCGAAAGGTGTGCCGTCACTGACCCGGCAATTGGGTCGCCGTCACCGTCGGTTGCCGTGACCGGGATCGAGATGTCGAACGGTGTGACGGCGTTGGCGGTCGTGTAGGTGACCGGGCCCAGTTTGAAGTCATTCGAGCCAACATTGGCCGAAATTTCGATTGCGCTGAACGGGTCTGAATTTGCAACCACGGTAAAGGTGTCGCCTTGCGCAAGACCGGTGATCGTCCACGTTCCGTCCCCATTGTTCGTTGCGGTCGGAGTAGCTCCGCCGGAGCCGTTGACGACAGTGACCAAGGCGCCGAGGGCCGTGCTTTCGCCGGTAACATCACCTATGTAGGTGTTATCATAGTCGGCGTTGACCGGGCGGATCGTTATAGAAACCAGGCCAGGTCCCGAGACATTGCCAATCCCCTGTGTATAGCTAGCCACCTCGTAGTGATCCGTATAGTGGGTTCCCGCCCCGATGCCCGCGGGGGTTCCGGCGATGGTGCCGTCGGTGGTTGCATTGCTGACGAAATCGAAGCGGATCTTCTCACCAGGGCTGATGCTGTTTCCGCCATCGACGCCCCAACTGCCCGTGCTGGTGTTCACGGAATTGGGGCTGTTGGCGGTTGCAAGCAGGTCGCTGGTTGAGCCGATGGAGTCCAGGACAATCGCTTGGTTGTTGCCACCGCTTGGCGAGAAGTTCGCCGTATTGAACTGGTTGCCGGCAAACATCGTCGCGGCCTGGGTGTATGTCCAAGTATCTGTCGCCGGGTTCAGGGTCGCCGTGAAAGCGAGGTCGCTGCCGTTCGCGGCCGAGGTCCGTCCCTCCACAGTATGCGTATCGACGACGTGGAAGAAGACCTGCTCGCCATTCAGGAATATGTTTGTGCTGCCTGATGTGACGGCCGCGCCTTCGGTCACGTTGAACACGACATTGCCAACGCCGTCAGCACCGGCGCTCGCGGCAAAATTGATGCTCTCCGTCAGCACCGTATGCGTGGTGTTTTCCACGAAGATGCCATCCGGCTTGAATGGCAGCGGAACGTCGTCCAGGACCGTCAGATTGACCGATCCGGAAACATGATCACCGCTGGTGTCGGTTGCCACCACCTGAAGCCCGTTGATGGTGACGTTGCCCGAGCCGGCAAGATGCTGGAGCTGGTCGGTCAGTGTCGCGGTAACGACGGGTGTCAACGAACTGTTGGCGCCGGCGCTTGTGTTTGACAGCGCCAGATAGACGAATGCGCCGAGGTTCACGCTGCCGGCCGTTTGTATCAGACTGCCGACGAGTTGGTTGCCCACGAGCGCCCAGCTGATTGTGTATCCAGAGGCTAGGCCAGAAACAGTCGGCGCCACCCAGTTTGGATCGCCGGTCGGGTTGGCGAATGCAACATTAATGGCTTCGCCGGTCGTGGTGAAGGTGATGCCGCTGATTGCTTGCGCCGTCTCGCCGCGGCTGCCTGGGTTGGTGCCGGTCACGGCCCCGGCTTGGAGATCCGCAGGCGCCGAAGCATCGAGCGTGGTGTCGAGCGCGGCTTCGTTCAATGTCAACGATGCAGTCCCGCCACCAGATGGAACGGTGTTGGTCTGCACATTCAGGGTCACCGTGGCCGTCGAAGTGTCGCCGTCGCCGTCCTTGATCGTGTAGGTGAAAGAGTCCGACCCGATATAGATGCCCGTCGGCGTATAGGTGAACGTTCCATCGTTGTTGTAGGTGACGGTGCCGTGAGCACCGTTGGTGGCGGTCACCTGGCCGCTGACCGGATTGTTGTCGGTGTCGACGCCATCGGCGCCAAACTTGTCATTGGTCAGGAGGCCGGTGAGGACCGTCGCACCGGTGATCGTTGGCCCCCAGGTGTCATTCGTCGCGGTCGGCACGTCGTCGACGATGGTGATGACGAGATTGCCGGCTGGAGCGCTGTCGCCGTCGGCGTCGGTGACGACGACCGCGAAGCTGGTGCTCGACGGATCGGTCAGCGTGTTGTCGATCAGCGTATAGGCGTAGCTGATGGTGCCGATGCCGGTGGTTGCATTGTAGACATAGCTGGCCGTCAGCGATCCTGTGGTGCCGTCGGCAAAAGTCTGGGCCGAGCCGGTCAGCACATGGCCACCCAGCGAGACGGTGGTCAGGCCGTCGGGCGAGGTGAAGCCGATGGTGCCCGAAGTGGTCTCGGTGGTTGCAGGCTCGTTGGAGCCGGCCGGTTCGCCGGCGCGTGCCGGCAGGCTGGCTTCATAGACGGTGGTGGTGGCGCCGCCGGCAGCCGGAATGGCGTCGGTCGGGGTTGAATCGCCGATGGCGATGGTCAGCGTGGTGTGCGAGGTGTCGCCGTCGCCGTCCTTGATGGTGTAGGTGAAGACATCGCTGACGCCGCCCTGCGTGCCGGCATCGCGAACATAGGAGTAGGAGCCGTCGGCGTTGAGCGTCAGCTTGCCGTAGCTGCCCTGGACCTGGGTGCCGAGCGTTGCGGCATTGTCGACATCGAGATTGGTGTTGCCGGCGGCAACGCCGACCACGGCAGCGCCATCGGCGCCCTTGACGTCGATGCCGGTGACCGGCGAGGTGGTGCCAACCGCGCTCAGCACATTGCCGGTCTCGGCGGTGAACTGGTTTGACGCAACACTGTCGGTATCGGCGTGTGCGGTCGGCACGTCGTCGACGATGGTGATGACGAGATTGCCGGCTGGAGCGCTGTCGCCGTCGGCGTCGGTGACGACGACCGCGAAGCTGGTGCTCGACGGATCGGTCAGCGTGTTGTCGATCAGCGTATAGGCGTAGCTGATGGTGCCGATGCCGGTGGTTGCATTGTAGACATAGCTGGCCGTCAGCGATCCTGTGGTGCCGTCGGCAAAAGTCTGGGCCGAGCCGGTCAGCACATGGCCACCCAGCGAGACGGTGGTCAGGCCGTCGGGCGAGGTGAAGCCGATGGTGCCCGAAGTGGTCTCGGTGGTTGCAGGCTCGTTGGAGCCGGCCGGTTCGCCGGCGCGTGCCGGCAGGCTGGCTTCATAGACGGTGGTGGTGGCGCCGCCGGCAGCCGGAATGGCGTCGGTCGGGGTTGAATCGCCGATGGCGATGGTCAGCGTGGTGTGCGAGGTGTCGCCGTCGCCGTCCTTGATGGTGTAGGTGAAGACATCGCTGACGCCGCCCTGCGTGCCGGCATCGCGAACATAGGAGTAGGAGCCGTCGGCGTTGAGCGTCAGCTTGCCGTAGCTGCCCTGGACCTGGGTGCCGAGCGTTGCGGCATTGTCGACATCGAGATTGGTGTTGCCGGCGGCAACGCCGACCACGGCAGCGCCATCGGCGCCCTTGACGTCGATGCCGGTGACCGGCGAGGTGGTGCCAACCGCGCTCAGCACATTGCCGGTCTCGGCGGTGAACTGGTTGGACGCAACACTGTCGGTATCGGCGTGTGCGGTCGGCATGTCGTCGACGATGGTGATGACGAGATTGCCGGCTGGAGCGCTGTCGCCGTCGGCGTCGGTGACGACGACCGCGAAGCTGGTGCTCGACGGATCGGTCAGCGTGTTGTCGATCAGCGTATAGGCGTAGCTGATGGTGCCGATGCCGGTGGTTGCATTGTAGACATAGCTGGCCGTCAGCGATCCTGTGGTGCCGTCGGCAAAAGTCTGGGCCGAGCCGGTCAGCACATGGCCACCCAGCGAGACGGTGGTCAGGCCGTCGGGCGAGGTGAAGCCGATGGTGCCCGAAGTGGTCTCGGTGGTTGCAGGCTCGTTGGAGCCGGCCGGTTCGCCGGCGCGTGCCGGCAGGCTGGCTTCATAGACGGTGGTGGTGGCGCCGCCGGCAGCCGGAATGGCGTCGGTCGGGGTTGAATCGCCGATGGCGATGGTCAGCGTGGTGTGCGAGGTGTCGCCGTCGCCGTCCTTGATGGTGTAGGTGAAGACATCGCTGACGCCGCCCTGCGTGCCGGCATCGCGAACATAGGAGTAGGAGCCGTCGGCGTTGAGCGTCAGCTTGCCGTAGCTGCCCTGGACCTGGGTGCCGAGCGTTGCGGCATTGTCGACATCGAGATTGGTGTTGCCGGCGGCAACGCCGACCACGGCAGCGCCATCGGCGCCCTTGACGTCGATGCCGGTGACCGGCGAGGTGGTGCCAACCGCGCTCAGCACATTGCCGGTCTCGGCGGTGAACTGGTTGGACGCAACACTGTCGGTATCGGCGTGTGCGGTCGGCACGTCGTCGACGATGGTGATGACGAGATTGCCGGCTGGAGCGCTGTCGCCGTCGGCGTCGGTGACGACGACCGCGAAGCTGGTGCTCGACGGATCGGTCAGCGTGTTGTCGATCAGCGTATAGGCGTAGCTGATGGTGCCGATGCCGGTGGTTGCATTGTAGACATAGCTGGCCGTCAGCGATCCTGTGGTGCCGTCGGCAAAAGTCTGGGCCGAGCCGGTCAGCACATGGCCACCCAGCGAGACGGTGGTCAGGCCGTCGGGCGAGGTGAAGCCGATGGTGCCCGAAGTGGTCTCGGTGGTTGCAGGCTCGTTGGAGCCGGCCGGTTCGCCGGCGCGTGCCGGCAGGCTGGCTTCATAGACGGTGGTGGTGGCGCCGCCGGCAGCCGGAATGGCGTCGGTCGGGGTTGAATCGCCGATGGCGATGGTCAGCGTGGTGTGCGAGGTGTCGCCGTCGCCGTCCTTGATGGTGTAGGTGAAGACATCGCTGACGCCGCCCTGCGTGCCGGCATCGCGAACATAGGAGTAGGAGCCGTCGGCGTTGAGCGTCAGCTTGCCGTAGCTGCCCTGGACCTGGGTGCCGAGCGTTGCGGCATTGTCGACATCGAGATTGGTGTTGCCGGCGGCAACGCCGACCACGGCAGCGCCATCGGCGCCCTTGACGTCGATGCCGGTGACCGGCGAGGTGGTGCCAACCGCGCTCAGCACATTGCCGGTCTCGGCGGTGAACTGGTTGGACGCAACACTGTCGGTATCGGCGTGTGCGGTCGGCATGTCGTCGACGATGGTGATGACGAGATTGCCGGCTGGAGCGCTGTCGCCGTCGGCGTCGGTGACGACGACCGCGAAGCTGGTGCTCGACGGATCGGTCAGCGTGTTGTCGATCAGCGTATAGGCGTAGCTGATGGTGCCGATGCCGGTGGTTGCATTGTAGACATAGCTGGCCGTCAGCGATCCTGTGGTGCCGTCGGCAAAAGTCTGGGCCGAGCCGGTCAGCACATGGCCACCCAGCGAGACGGTGGTCAGGCCGTCGGGCGAGGTGAAGCCGATGGTGCCCGAAGTGGTCTCGGTGGTTGCAGGCTCGTTGGAGCCGGCCGGTTCGCCGGCGCGTGCCGGCAGGCTGGCTTCATAGACGGTGGTGGTGGCGCCGCCGGCAGCCGGAATGGCGTCGGTCGGGGTTGAATCGCCGATGGCGATGGTCAGCGTGGTGTGCGAGGTGTCGCCGTCGCCGTCCTTGATGGTGTAGGTGAAGACATCGCTGACGCCGCCCTGCGTGCCGGCATCGCGAACATAGGAGTAGGAGCCGTCGGCGTTGAGCGTCAGCTTGCCGTAGCTGCCCTGGACCTGGGTGCCGAGCGTTGCGGCATTGTCGACATCGAGATTGGTGTTGCCGGCGGCAACGCCGACCACGGCAGCGCCATCGGCGCCCTTGACGTCGATGCCGGTGACCGGCGAGGTGGTGCCAACCGCGCTCAGCACATTGCCGGTCTCGGCGGTGAACTGGTTGGACGCAACACTGTCGGTATCGGCGTGTGCGGTCGGCACGTCGTCGACGATGGTGATGACGAGATTGCCGGCTGGAGCGCTGTCGCCGTCGGCGTCGGTGACGACGACCGCGAAGCTGGTGCTCGACGGATCGGTCAGCGTGTTGTCGATCAGCGTATAGGCGTAGCTGATGGTGCCGATGCCGGTGGTTGCATTGTAGACATAGCTGGCCGTCAGCGATCCTGTGGTGCCGTCGGCAAAAGTCTGGGCCGAGCCGGTCAGCACATGGCCACCCAGCGAGACGGTGGTCAGGCCGTCGGGCGAGGTGAAGCCGATGGTGCCCGAAGTGGTCTCGGTGGTTGCAGGCTCGTTGGAGCCGGCCGGTTCGCCGGCGCGTGCCGGCAGGCTGGCTTCATAGACGGTGGTGGTGGCGCCGCCGGCAGCCGGAATGGCGTCGGTCGGGGTTGAATCGCCGATGGCGATGGTCAGCGTGGTGTGCGAGGTGTCGCCGTCGCCGTCCTTGATGGTGTAGGTGAAGACATCGCTGACGCCGCCCTGCGTGCCGGCATCGCGAACATAGGAGTAGGAGCCGTCGGCGTTGAGCGTCAGCTTGCCGTAGCTGCCCTGGACCTGGGTGCCGAGCGTTGCGGCATTGTCGACATCGAGATTGGTGTTGCCGGCGGCAACGCCGACCACGGCAGCGCCATCGGCGCCCTTGACGTCGATGCCGGTGACCGGCGAGGTGGTGCCAACCGCGCTCAGCACATTGCCGGTCTCGGCGGTGAACTGGTTTGACGCAACACTGTCGGTATCGGCGTGTGCGGTCGGCACGTCGTCGACGATGGTGATGACGAGATTGCCGGCTGGAGCGCTGTCGCCGTCGGCGTCGGTGACGACGACCGCGAAGCTGGTGCTCGACGGATCGGTCAGCGTGTTGTCGATCAGCGTATAGGCGTAGCTGATGGTGCCGATGCCGGTGGTTGCATTGTAGACATAGCTGGCCGTCAGCGATCCTGTGGTGCCGTCGGCAAAAGTCTGGGCCGAGCCGGTCAGCACATGGCCACCCAGCGAGACGGTGGTCAGGCCGTCGGGCGAGGTGAAGCCGATGGTGCCCGAAGTGGTCTCGGTGGTTGCAGGCTCGTTGGAGCCGGCCGGTTCGCCGGCGCGTGCCGGCAGGCTGGCTTCATAGACGGTGGTGGTGGCGCCGCCGGCAGCCGGAATGGCGTCGGTCGGGGTTGAATCGCCGATGGCGATGGTCAGCGTGGTGTGCGAGGTGTCGCCGTCGCCGTCCTTGATGGTGTAGGTGAAGACATCGCTGACGCCGCCCTGCGTGCCGGCATCGCGAACATAGGAGTAGGAGCCGTCGGCGTTGAGCGTCAGCTTGCCGTAGCTGCCCTGGACCTGGGTGCCGAGCGTTGCGGCATTGTCGACATCGAGATTGGTGTTGCCGGCGGCAACGCCGACCACGGCAGCGCCATCGGCGCCCTTGACGTCGATGCCGGTGACCGGCGAGGTGGTGCCAACCGCGCTCAGCACATTGCCGGTCTCGGCGGTGAACTGGTTGGACGCAACACTGTCGGTATCGGCGTGTGCGGTCGGCATGTCGTCGACGATGGTGATGACGAGATTGCCGGCTGGAGCGCTGTCGCCGTCGGCGTCGGTGACGACGACCGCGAAGCTGGTGCTCGACGGATCGGTCAGCGTGTTGTCGATCAGCGTATAGGCGTAGCTGATGGTGCCGATGCCGGTGGTTGCATTGTAGACATAGCTGGCCGTCAGCGATCCTGTGGTGCCGTCGGCAAAAGTCTGGGCCGAGCCGGTCAGCACATGGCCACCCAGCGAGACGGTGGTCAGGCCGTCGGGCGAGGTGAAGCCGATGGTGCCCGAAGTGGTCTCGGTGGTTGCAGGCTCGTTGGAGCCGGCCGGTTCGCCGGCGCGTGCCGGCAGGCTGGCTTCATAGACGGTGGTGGTGGCGCCGCCGGCAGCCGGAATGGCGTCGGTCGGGGTTGAATCGCCGATGGCGATGGTCAGCGTGGTGTGCGAGGTGTCGCCGTCGCCGTCCTTGATGGTGTAGGTGAAGACATCGCTGACGCCGCCCTGCGTGCCGGCATCGCGAACATAGGAGTAGGAGCCGTCGGCGTTGAGCGTCAGCTTGCCGTAGCTGCCCTGGACCTGGGTGCCGAGCGTTGCGGCATTGTCGACATCGAGATTGGTGTTGCCGGCGGCAACGCCGACCACGGCAGCGCCATCGGCGCCCTTGACGTCGATGCCGGTGACCGGCGAGGTGGTGCCAACCGCGCTCAGCACATTGCCGGTCTCGGCGGTGAACTGGTTGGACGCAACACTGTCGGTATCGGCGTGTGCGGTCGGCACGTCGTCGACGATGGTGATGACGAGATTGCCGGCTGGAGCGCTGTCGCCGTCGGCGTCGGTGACGACGACCGCGAAGCTGGTGCTCGACGGATCGGTCAGCGTGTTGTCGATCAGCGTATAGGCGTAGCTGATGGTGCCGATGCCGGTGGTTGCATTGTAGACATAGCTGGCCGTCAGCGATCCTGTGGTGCCGTCGGCAAAAGTCTGGGCCGAGCCGGTCAGCACATGGCCACCCAGCGAGACGGTGGTCAGGCCGTCGGGCGAGGTGAAGCCGATGGTGCCCGAAGTGGTCTCGGTGGTTGCAGGCTCGTTGGAGCCGGCCGGTTCGCCGGCGCGTGCCGGCAGGCTGGCTTCATAGACGGTGGTGGTGGCGCCGCCGGCAGCCGGAATGGCGTCGGTCGGGGTTGAATCGCCGATGGCGATGGTCAGCGTGGTGTGCGAGGTGTCGCCGTCGCCGTCCTTGATGGTGTAGGTGAAGACATCGCTGACGCCGCCCTGCGTGCCGGCATCGCGAACATAGGAGTAGGAGCCGTCGGCGTTGAGCGTCAGCTTGCCGTAGCTGCCCTGGACCTGGGTGCCGAGCGTTGCGGCATTGTCGACATCGAGATTGGTGTTGCCGGCGGCAACGCCGACCACGGCAGCGCCATCGGCGCCCTTGACGTCGATGCCGGTGACCGGCGAGGTGGTGCCAACCGCGCTCAGCACATTGCCGGTCTCGGCGGTGAACTGGTTGGACGCAACACTGTCGGTATCGGCGTGTGCGGTCGGCACGTCGTCGACGATGGTGATGACGAGATTGCCGGCTGGAGCGCTGTCGCCGTCGGCGTCGGTGACGACGACCGCGAAGCTGGTGCTCGACGGATCGGTCAGCGTGTTGTCGATCAGCGTATAGGCGTAGCTGATGGTGCCGATGCCGGTGGTTGCATTGTAGACATAGCTGGCCGTCAGCGATCCTGTGGTGCCGTCGGCAAAAGTCTGGGCCGAGCCGGTCAGCACATGGCCACCCAGCGAGACGGTGGTCAGGCCGTCGGGCGAGGTGAAGCCGATGGTGCCCGAAGTGGTCTCGGTGGTTGCAGGCTCGTTGGAGCCGGCCGGTTCGCCGGCGCGTGCCGGCAGGCTGGCTTCATAGACGGTGGTGGTGGCGCCGCCGGCAGCCGGAATGGCGTCGGTCGGGGTTGAATCGCCGATGGCGATGGTCAGCGTGGTGTGCGAGGTGTCGCCGTCGCCGTCCTTGATGGTGTAGGTGAAGACATCGCTGACGCCGCCCTGCGTGCCGGCATCGCGAACATAGGAGTAGGAGCCGTCGGCGTTGAGCGTCAGCTTGCCGTAGCTGCCCTGGACCTGGGTGCCGAGCGTTGCGGCATTGTCGACATCGAGATTGGTGTTGCCGGCGGCAACGCCGACCACGGCAGCGCCATCGGCGCCCTTGACGTCGATGCCGGTGACCGGCGAGGTGGTGCCAACCGCGCTCAGCACATTGCCGGTCTCGGCGGTGAACTGGTTGGACGCAACACTGTCGGTATCGGCGTGTGCGGTCGGCACGTCGTCGACGATGGTGATGACGATTGCCGCCGGGGCTGACGAGGAGGTGCCGTCCGACACGGTGAGCGAGAAGGTCTCGGTCTCGGTGACGGCGGGAACGTCCGTGGTCGGACTGGTCAGCGTGTACTGGTAGGTCGCTACGCCGGTTACCGCGTTGTAGCCGGTGATCAGCAGCGTGCCGTGGTCGCCCGGGAAGGTCGAACCGTTGAGGCTGCCGATGGCAACCGTGGTGCCGCCGATGGTGACGCTCTGGACGTCGTCGAGGCCGTCGGGGTCCGATACCGTGAAGGTGCCGGTCGCCACCGTGCTGCCGTTGCCGGCCGCCGAGCCCGCCGCAAGGCCGGCTTCATAGACCAGGTCGTGCGCGCCGGCCGGGTTGCCCTGGTCGACGACGATCTGCGGCACGTCGTTGGTGCCGTTGATGGTGATGGTCAGGGACGCCAGAGCGGTATCGCCGTCGCCATCCGCCACAGCATAGTCGAAGCTCTCGGCCACGGTCTGGCCGACATCCAGCGCCTGTACCGCGGCATACCCGGCCGGGTTCTGGGCTTGGGTGTAGAGCACATATGTGTAGCTGCCGTCGGCGCCCACCGTAAGCTGGCCGTAGGTTCCAGCAACGTGGTTGGCAACGGCGCCGTCCCAGGTGATCGAGCCCAAGCCGTCGGTGCCGAGGTGATCCGCGTGGCCGTCGGTTGCGTTTGCGTCGGCGCCACCCACGCCCGTGATCACATTGCCGTCTGCCGTGAGCGGCCCATCTTCGGTGACCGAGTCCTGATCGTTGACCGCAACCGGGCCATCATCCTGGAATTCGATGCTCAACGCGACATGGGATACGGCGGTGCTCGTGTCGCCGTCGAAATCGGTGATGGTGGCCTTGACGTGCAGGTCGGCGGCGACGGTCGCTATGTCGTCAAAGGCTGCGGTGCTTGAACCGTCGACATTGTGAGCGATCGGCTGATATTGCCCGATCCAGACCGCTCCGGTCGGATCGACATAAACCTTGAAGACGTCGACGCCGTTGGCAGAACCAACGAGAACGCCGTCCGCATTTGTCGAGAGCATGATCGCCGAGCCGTCGAGTGTCTTCAGGCCGGAATCGACGTTTGACAGCGGATTGCCAATCGCGTCGGTGACGGCAAACGAGAATGTCGCGTCGTCATCGGCGCCGACCGAGGCGTTGAAAAGGCCGAGCGCGCTGGCTGACGATTTTGCGTAGCCCAACGCCCCCGGCTCGTCCACCAGAGCTGGCGGGGAGAGAGCGGTGTCATCCGCCGGATTGGGATCTGCGGCGTTGTTGACGCCGGCGGACTCGTCGTGGCTGACCCGGAAGACCTCGGTCTGCGTTGTGACTGTCGTGACCTTGGCTTCGATGCCGAAGATCTTGAACGGGTTGCCGCCAGTCAGGGTCGCATCGGTTCCGCCAGCGTTGGAATCGAAGGTAAAATCGTTGTAGTTGCCCACCTTGAGCTGGTCGAACGGGGTGCTGCCGATGACCTCGACAGTCGCACCATCGGGCACGCCGGCGAAGGCATAGCCCACCTGCACGCCGCCCTCGAAGACAGCCGTGCCGGCCGTCAGCACACCATTGATGCTCACGGTGAACGGCTCGAATGTGCCACCGTCCTTGGCGCCGATGAACATCACGGCGGCTTCGACACCCTGGGCTTCCGCAACATCGATCGTGAACTTGACCGAGTCGACGTCGTATGAACCACCGTCGGTGATGCTGGGCGGATTCGGATTGTTGGGGGCGATGACAAGATTGTTGACGAAGTCCATCGTCACGATTTCGGGGCCGGTCAAATGCGGATGGGTTTCGTATCCGTCGATGATCTGGCCGTCGCCAACGCCGATCTTGGTGCCGGTGGTGTTGACGGAATTGTCGCCTTCGTTGATGTCGACGGCGCTGAGCTTGATGTCGTGGTTGCCTGCGCCATCCATGCCGCGAACATCGGTGTTGCCGGCCTGCAGCGTGTAGACGATCGTTTCGGTCGTGGTTGTGGTCGTCGTGCCGGCATCCCGCGCGACGATCTGCGGAACGTCGTCGAGCACCTGGACCTTGAATGTACCAGCCGCCAGTCCGATGGTATCGCCGTCACCGTCCATGGCAACGACAAAGGCCGAAAGATCGATACCGCCATTGGCAAGCGTATTTTCGGTGTTGTCGCCCGGGAGCATATCCAGAGTCGGATGATCGATCTGATCGATCAGGGTGAAGACATAGGAGCCGTCCGCACCGACGGTCAGGGTGAAAACAGGACGATCCGTGCCCGCCTGATAGCCGGCGCCGGCGCCTACATCGACATAGCCGGTCAGGGTCGTGCCGTCGGAGACGATGAGGACGTTGCCGCCTTTCGAATCAAATCCCGAATCCGATGGGGTGGTTTGGGTGACAAGGCCGAAGGCCGAAGTCGCATTCGGGCCGTCAGAGCCGAAGTCGACGATTGCATTCAATGCGCCGGCAGCACCGATGGCAACCGCGGAGTTTGTTCCGGTCACTTCGCCAGGCTGAAGATTGTCGGCATTTCCGGTGGACTGGCTGTTGTGCAGACCGTCTTCGTCGACATTCGCGGTGACCTGGGCGGTGCCAGTAACCTTCGGCCCGTCATCGTCGAAGGAGAATGCGGAGCCTTGGCCGTTGATCAGGTCGACGGTCGCCTTCTCTGTGATGGTGTCGCCGTCGCCATCCTGGCGCGTTACCTCATATTGCAGCTGAACCTGGCCGCCATTGGTCAGCGACAGATTGAGTTCGGAATCGAACTTGTTGCCGTCGGCGCCATGGTTAAGTGCCTCATAGAGCGTGGTCTGCAGCTGCTCGGCGCCAGGCGCCCCGGTGATCGCGATGGTCAGAACCTGATCGCCATGCGTGTCGCGGCCGACGATCACTCCTCCTTCGAGGAAGAGCGTGACGGCGCCGCCGTCGGTGGCGGTGAGATTCGTGGCAAGGCCACCGGCCGGAATGCCGGTAAAGCTCAGATTCCCGGTAACGGTACCAGGACCGTCCGAACCATAGCTGCCGCCGACAGTGAACAGATTGGTCAGTCCGCCTGCTACCCCGGTGTTGACCTGCGCCAGGCCCGGACCGGCATCATCCGTGTTGGCGTTGCCGCCGGCATCTTCGGTCTCGCCGATAGCGCCGTTGTAGCGGTCCGCGCCAACCGTCTCGTCAAGCTCGACGGAAAGCAGGCCAGCCGCTCCATCGTGGGCGCCGACCGTTAGGCTTGGCCCATCGTCGTCGAAGGAGAATGCGGAGCCTTGGCCGTTGATCAGGTCGACGGTCGCCTTCTCGGTAATGGTGTCGCCGTCGCCGTCCTGGCGCGTTACCTCATATTGCAGCTGAACCTGGCCGCCATTGGTCAGCGACAGATTGAGTTCGGAATCGAACTTGTTGCCGTCGGCGCCATGGTTGAGCGCTTCGTAGAGCGTGGTCTGCAACTGCTCTGCGCCGGGCGCGCCGGTGATCGCAATGGTCAGGACCTGATCACCCTGCGTGTCGCGGCCGACAATCACTCCTCCTTCGAGGAAGAGCGTAATGGCCCCGCCGTTCGTGGCAATGAGATTCGTGGCAAGGCCACCGGCCGAAATGCCGGTGAATGCCAACTGCGCGGTCGTGCTGCCTGGCCCGTCGGCACCGTAGACGCCGCCAACGGCGAACAGCGAAGAAAGGCCACCCGCCAGGCCGGTCGTCACCTGGGCCAGGCCAACGCCGTCATCCGTGTTGGCGTTACCGCCGGCATCTTCAGTCTCGCCGCTATTGTAGCGGTCGCCGCCGACCGTCTCGTCGAGTTCGACCGAAAGCAACTGTGCCGCTTGCGCAGTTGCCTGGACCGAAAGCGTTGGGCCGTCGTCCAGCACACCAATATTGAGGGTCGCGGTGGCCGGATCATTGTCTGTGTCTGTAACCACGACGGCAAAGCTGTCGGAAACCCCCTCGGTCGTTCCGGTCGATGAGTTGTCGTGATGATCAAGAGTGTTGTCGGCAAGGGTATAAATCCAGCTATAGCCGTTCGTAGGATTGCCGGTGACCACGAGCGTGCCGTATTGCCCGGCAACGCTGCCGCCGTTGGTCACGTCCACACCGTCAATGACAAGCGTCCCGATGCCATCACCCGAGACGATGTTGAAGGTCCCTGAAACCTGCTCGGCGGTGCTGGCCGGGTCCGTCCCGTCGGAAAGCGCGGCCTCGTTGACGACAAATCCGGAGCCAATGTCGATTGTCGGCGTCGTATCTTCTTCCCTGACCCCGATCGTCAGCTCACGCGGCTCCAGCCGTCCAAATTGCAGGTCCGTCGGCGGCAACAATGCGGAAAGATCGAAGCCGTCGCCGATACCACCTGGGGGAATGGTGAAGTCGCCGCCGGCACTGCCTGGGGCGCCGCCCGGGCCGGCCGAGATCGAACCATCGGCACCGAAGGCGACATCGACGTGGCTCGCTTCAAGAGCGGCCAGCAAGGCCACGCGCGGAACTTCGACATCACCGATGATGAAGGTCGGCACGTTGAGCGCGCCATCCTTGATGAGGATGACTGAACCGTCGGCCTGTTCCAGCAACAGATTGTGGCCGTCGACCTTGATGTTGTCGATGGAGACGTCCGCCGGAAGCTTCACGATGTTGCTGGCGTCGGCCACGTATTCATGCGGCGCGGCTGCCGCCGGCGCTTTCGCCTCCGCGGGTGCTGCCGGCTGAACGGGTGCGCCACTGCCGACATCGACCGGCACCGGCTCGGCAGGCGCCGCCTGAGCGGCCTGCGCTACCTGGATGCCTGCCTGCGATGGCGAGCCGCCATGTTCATGTGAAGAGTGCTCGTCCCAAGAATTCGAGACGGTATCCAAATCGTTACTGGTCGTCATCGCCAAACCCCTCCGGCATTTCCCGGATAGAGACAGTGACGACTTCTGCTTTGCAACTGTCCCGCAATCAATTTCATATATCCCGGTATGCAAGTCTCGGCATTTTTTACGTGTGGTAAACCCGGAAGATATAATCTGATATACATTGACCGCGCCGCGCTTCGTTTATATCCGCCGGCTGAGCTGGATTGGTAAACAGAAGTATAAGTTTGAATAAAGTTTTACACAAAATAGGTATTCCCGATTGAAGGAAACTTATCCACCTTCCTTTCCAGTAATTTGAGACAAGATTGGTACCGTCCACAGTCAAGAGGTGGGCGTTATGAAAAAAGAAAAATCTGCCCTGGGAATAACCGGGCTCAGGCTCATCCTGCTGGCAATGGCGATCACAAGCCTGCCGCAGCCATCATCCGCGAAAGCAATTACCGTGAATGCCGGCGCTGCCGCTGGAGTTCTGGCGGCGGTCGAAACCCCTTCCAGTCTCGGCGGCGTTTCGCTGGCTCGGCCGCAGCCATGGCAGCCGGTTTCAGCCTACCGGATCGGCATGATTTTCAGCAGCTCTGTTGCCGTTGATGAAAAGCGTGGTTCTTCGATCGCGCCGCCCGCCGCCGGGATCGACCTGATCCAGACGGCGGCGATCATTCCCGGCGTGTTCGGTTCTGTTGCCCTGTCGATGCGCAATTTCCCGGTTTCGGCGCGCTGGGCGCCGGTCTACAAGGCAATTGTCGACTGTACCGCGAGCAGCGCGTGCGAACGCAAGAACAGCGCCTTTGCCGAGATAGTCAAGGCAGCCGGGAACAAGCGCTTCATCGACAAGTTGTCCTTCGTCAACTCAAGTATAAATCGCGCCATCGCCTACAAGAAGGACAGCGTGGTTTACGGCAAGCTCGACTACTGGGCCAAGCCCCGGGAAATCCTTGAGCGGCGGGCAGGGGACTGCGAGGATTTCGCCATCCTCAAGATGGCCGCGCTGCTGCATGCAGGCATCCCGGCGCAGAGCATGTCGCTGGTCGTCTTGCAGGATCGCAAGCGCGGTTTCTTTCATGCCGTGCTGTCGGTCAGCACCGGCAGCGGCGTCTTCATTCTCGACAGTTTGAGCAATGTAGTTTCCCGCGACACAGACCTGCCGACCTACGTGCCGCTGTATTCGTTCAGCACCGATCGCGCGTGGATCCATGGCGCGAAGACCGGTTCTGCTCAAATAGCCGATATCAAGGGCGGCCTTTCGACGGTCGCGCCTGGTGAAGGTGTGCAGCCGTAAGCTCCCATCAGAGAGTCTTGAGCGCTCTATCTCTTGTTTGACGCAATTTTCCACGGAAACCGCTCACACTTTTCCCGGAATTGCTCTAGCCGCCGAAGACGAACGCCATCAGCAGTTCCGGCTCGACCACCGGCGCCCGCACCGCGCTCAGTTGACCGCGGTAGCGGCGGTCGCCGGCGCCTATGACGAAACCGGTCGCGACCGGCGTCTCGCCATTGGCGTCGAGCCTAGCGAATATGTCGGCGACATTGAGGTCCAGCGCCAGCTTGAGATCCTGGCGCGCGTCCTCGTTCGGCGCCACCGGCAATTGCCGCCGCACCAGTTGCTGGAACGGCGCATTGAAGGTCAGGATCTTCTTCGACGATGCCAGGGCAAAGGCCGGCGAGGGACAGGCGACGAGAATGGCGCTGATGGTCTTGATCGACGCGAGCCTCTGCAAGGTGAGGTTTTGGTCGGCCAATCCACGCATGCAGGCTACGCGAATTGCCGATGTCAGGTTTCCGGCGTTGGCGTGGCTCTCTGCAATTTCCTCGATCAGTGTGCCGATCGTGCATTTGCGGCTTTCCGCCATCTGCTTCAGCGATGTCCAGAACGCCCGTTCCAGACGAATGCCGCGGCGCATGCCGCCACGCGCCACAACCCGGAACTCCAGTCCGAAATCCTCTGCCGCCAGCGGTGGCAGCAGCCGGTCGCGATCGGCAGGAAGGGAGACCGCGCTATCGCTCACTCATTGCCTCCTCTCGCGCCTTGTTGATCGGCTTCATAAGGTAGGTGAGAATCGTTTTGCGTCCGGTCTTGATGTCGACCGAACAGATCATGCCGGGGATGATCGAATAGGTCTTGCCGTCGCGTGTCAGGGTCGATTTGTCGGTGGCGACACGGACCTGATAATAGGGTTCGCCGGTCTTCTGGTCGACCAGGCTGTCGGCAGTGATGTTCGAGACCTTGCCTTCGATGCCGCCGAAGATCGAGAAGTCATAGGCGGTCACCTTGATCAGGGCATCCTGGCCCGGCCGGATGAAGGCGACGTCCCGCGGTGAGACCCGGGCTTCGACCAGCAGGGTCTCGGACGTCGGCACGATACCCGCGACGACCGCGCCGGGCTGGACGAAGGCGCCGACCGTGTTGATGTCAAGCGTGTTGACGATACCATCGACAGGCGAACGGATATCGGTACGCGCCACCTTGTCGGTGGCACCGCGTATCGTCTCGTCCACCACCGAGAGATCGGCCAGCGCCTGCGTCAGATCGCTGAGCGCTTCCTGTTGCAGCTGCAGGCCAAGTTCGTCGACCTGAAGCTTGGCTTCCGTGATGGCCGACCTGGCTTTCTTGATGGTCTCTCCGGCAAGCGTCAGCTGACCATTGAGCTCGGTCTGCTCGCGCTCGACGCGGAGCTGCTCGGTTCGCGCCATCAGGCCTTTCTTGACCATCGCTTCGACCAGCTTCGCCTCCTGGTCGCTGACGGCCAGGTTCTTGGTGAGGCGATCGGCATTGGCGTTGGCTTCGTCGAGTTCCTTCTCACGCTGATCGAGCCGCGACTTTAGAACCGACAGTTTGACTTCGAAGTTGTCGCGCCGCGCGATTAGCAGCTTCTGCTCGTTGTCGCAGATTTCCGGCGCCACCTTCTGGATCTCGGGCGGACAGGGAAACGCGCCCTCGAGGCTGCCGGTCTGTTCGAATTGGAGCCGTGCAATGCGCGTCTGCAGCGCCCGCGCCTTGGCCTGCTGCTCGCCAAGGCTGGAAGTGTTGAAGGTGTTGTCGAGACGAATGATGAGGTCATTCTTCTTGACGACCTGACCGATCGTCACGGCGATTTCCTGAACCACGCCCGGCTCGCTGGCCTGGATGATCTGGGTCTTCGACGCCGGTATGATCTTGCCGTCGCCGCGTGCGATTTCATCGACCTCGGCGAAGGATGCCCAGGCCACCGAACTCGCAAAAAGCGCTCCGATAATGAATATCGAAGCCGACGCAAAAAGCGGCGGACGGTCTTCCCTGGCTAGCATTTACCACGTCCCAACGTGCTGTGTTCACGCATAATTCTGTTCGTCAGGCGCTTGTTTTCTGCAGCGCTTGTATCACTTGGTCTTTCGGTCCATCGGCAACGATCTTGCCCTGCTCGATGACGATCAGGCGGTCGGCCAGCTCGAGCATGCTGAAGCGGTGCGTCGATACGATCAGGGTCGTGTTGCGATCGAAAGCCACTTTGAGCTGCTTGATCAGCTGGCGCTCGGAAGCCAGATCCATCGAGCCGGACGGCTCGTCCAGGAACACGATTTTCGGTTTGGTCAGCAACAGGCGGGCAATTGCCATTGTCTGCCTCTGACCGCCCGAGAGATTGGTGCCGCGCTCGCCGACATTCATGTCGTAGCCTCGCGGATGGCGGGAGACGAAGTCGTCGACGCCGGCAGCCTTGGCCGCCTCGACGATCTGCTCATCGGTCGCCTCCGGGCACGCCATCAGGAGATTTTCCTTGATGGTGCCGGAAAATAGATCGTTGGCTTGCGCGACGATCCCGACCGCGGCGCGAACCTCCGATGGGTGGTATTGGCGGATGTCGATCCCGTCCAGCAGCAGCTCGCCGGAGGTCGGCAGGAAAAGCCTGCCGATCAGCCTCCCCATGGTCGTCTTTCCCGAGCCTATGCGGCCGATGATGCCAATCCGCTCACCGGGCTTCACCGAGAAATTCAGGCCGGTCAGCACTTCGTTTTCGGAACCCGGGTAGACAAAGCCGACATTCCTGAATGCCATTGCACCGTTGCGAATGGGGCGGTTGACGAAACCAACCGTGTCCGGCCGATCCTCAGGCTGCGCCATGATCGAATTCACCATTCGCAGGGACAGCATCGCCTGGCGAAGTCTGGACAAGGTGATCGCAATCTGCCCAAGCGGGGCCACCGCCCGGCCCGCCAGCATGACGGTGCCGATGATGGCGCCGGTCGAGACATGCCCTTCCGAAAAGGCATAGGCGCCGGCCACGATCAAAGCGACGGTGACCATCTGCTGGATGGCTTGCGTTATGTTGCCGGCGGCAGCCGAAAGCTGTTTGATCTTCTCGGACGTGTTGGATGCGTTCTTGGAATGCTCCGCCCATTTTCGCAGAAGGTACGCCTCTGCGCGCAGCGATTTGATCGTTTCCAGCGTGGAGATGGATTCCACCAGCAGGGCCTGGCGCTGCGAAGCCTCGTTCATGGAAGCGGCAACGCGTTTGCCGATGCGCCGTTGCGTGATCAGCCCGACGATCACCGAGGCGACAAAGGCTATGGCCGGTATGACGACCAGCCAACCGCCTATCGCATAGATGACAAGAAGAAAGACGAAGACGAAGGCTGTGTCGATGAAGACGCTGATGGTGTTCGACGTGAAAAACTCGCGCACGAACTCGTACTGGGTCACCCGATTTGCATATTCGCCGGTTGAGCCGGGCCTTGCCGACAAGGACGAGTTCAGCACCTTCTCGAACAGCATATAGGAGATGCGAAGATCGGCCTTGCGCCCGGCATAGTCGATCAGTGACGCTCTGGCGGTCTTCAAGAGCAGGTCGAACAGAATGACCGCGCCGATCCCGATCGACAGCACCCAGAGCGTCGATATCGCCTTGTTCGGCAAGATCCTGTCGTAGACGTTCATGGTGAAGATCGGTGAGGCAAGAGCCAGCAGATTGATGAATACCGCCGACAGGATGACCTTCGAATAGGTGCGCCAGAACGGCCCCATCGTGCCGGTCAGCCAATGTCGCCGCTCGATCCTGGCCGCCGAACCGACGCTCATCGCCTCTACTGCGTTGGCATAGGTTATCGAGAAGGAAACGCCGCCACTAATATAACTTCCGGAAAACTCGGATTTGCTAATTGTCGTGCGCCCGTCTTCCTGGGGAGCGGTCGTAAATCCACCGTCCTCGGTCTGGGCAAGCAGCGCAACCGGCAACTGGCTGACGCGAAACAGAATGGCGGGAAGGTCAATGCGTCCGCGAAGAAAGTCGCGATGGCTGAATTCCGTGATTTCAAGACCGATGCGTTCGGCAAGATGCCGGATGGCGTCGATATCGATGCGGGTGTCTGACAGCGGCACGCCGGCAAACAGCACGGTCTCGGAACTCGGCCTGCCGAGGTACCCGGCAACAGCGGAGAAGCAGGCCTTGAACGCCTCTTTTGGGGAGAGGATTTTGGGTTGTGGGTTCACGATCGGCCCGCAGGACTATCGTTCGTCCTTGACCTTCCTACTTCTTTCTTACCGGTGCGAGGATGTCGAAAGGCAGATCGTTCGTCTGCTCCGACGGCGTGCGCGCATACGTTTCGGTGTCGGCCGTTTCAGGCGCATTGAACTCGGCCTTGGCATAGGCGGTGGCCTGTTTTGCCGGCTGAAGATTCATGGTCTTCAGCAACTGCCCGGTTGCCGCCAGCAGCCGGTACTGCGCGAAAAGCGACGCGTAGGATGCGGTGTCGGCAAGCGTAGCTGTGTTGAACCGCGTGTTCTGCGCGTCGAGCACGTCGAGCAGCGAGCGCTGTCCGACCTTGAACTGCTCGCGATAGGACGCCACCAGCCTTTCGTTGGCGGCAGCCTGAAGCTTCAATGTCTTTGCCAGATCGGCCTGCCGGAAGCGGCGATCCCATGACGTACGGACGGCTTCCTCGATCTCGCGCAGAACCTGGTGCAGCACAAGGCGCTGCTCGCTGGTGCGGCGGACCTGCTCTTGCTCGTTGGCTTTGTCGATGCCGCCGCGATAGAGGTTCCAGCGCAGCACCAGCCGCGCCTGCAGGTCGCTAGCGTCGCCATCGTCGCCGTCGATGTCATAGCCGCCGCGGGCGCGGCCTTCGGCGATGACGGAGGGCCCGAATTTCGCCCGCGCCGCATCCACCAGGGAGGCGGCGGCGTCGATATCGCTGTTGGCCATGTGGACGCGCGGATTGTTCTGTCGCGCCAGCCCTAGCGCGTCGTCGAGCGACCTTGGCAGCGCGCTCGAGACATCGCCTGGCCTTGACGCGTTGGTCAGCGGCTTACCGACCGTCTTGAAGAACCGTATCTTGGAAGCCTCCAGTTCTTCGGTCGCCTCTTGCATACGTGCCTTGGCAGCGAACAGCCGCTCCTCGGCCTGCTGGCGATCAGCCTCGTTCAACGCGCCGCCTGCAATACCTTGCCGGATGTCGCCGAGGATTGCCTGGTGAAAGCCCAGATTCTTCTTCGCTTCTGAAACGATCGAAGCCTGCAGCATGTATTCGAGATAGTCCTGGACGACAGACAGTCCAATGAATTCAGACCGTTCCAGCACCCGGAACGATGCGCCGTCGACCCGCGACGCCTGACGGTTCAGTTCCGCCCGCCTTGCGCCGCTGTCATAAAGCGTCTGCGTGACAACGACATCGGCTTCCGCCGGATAGAGCGCGTCATCCTCTATGGACAGCGAACGCCGGGAGGAATTGTCGAGACGACGAACCCCCGCCGACGCCTCGACATCGACGCTGGGAAGATAAAGTCCCTTCGCTTGGCGTAGCTCGAATTCGATTGCTTCGCGGTTTTCGATCGCTTGGCCAATTTCGGGGTTGGACTCCACCGCAACCGCCATCGCCTCCTGGAGAGTGAGCGCGTGAGCATTCCCACAACTCAATATGGCGACCGTCGTCAGCAGGCCGAGGCGCTTGCCTATCGCCGACATAGATGTCGTATTCATTTCACCCCACCCCAACGTTCCCCTGCGCCATTATTGCCAGGCGTTACAACTCAACCGTGATTGTTCACAAATTTGCAAAATATGGGAGCACTTATTGATTTAGTGACCGCTAAAACGCTGAATTCAAGCAAAATTCTATAGAATGTCGCAAAAATGGCACATAAAATACCCACTGCGGTTTTTGAGTAACAGCCGTCCGAGTTTGAACAGGCAAGCGAAACCGCTCCGGGAAGGAGGACTGCAAGGCCACCTTATGACCTATTTGCTCCTGATGGCTTGACTATTTCTGGGTGTACTTTTCAGCGAGGTGACCGACAACATCTTGGTTGGCAGCTACAATCGGCAGGATAATCTTAGCCCGCTTGCCAAGAGCCTGGAACGGACACCCCTGCCTTTCTTCGACCTGAAGCGTGGGCATAAATCCCTGAGCCGGCGAATAAACGCCGACGACTGCTTCACTGGCCAGCGTGCCAGCATAGGGCTCGTATGAGGGCCGATCAACGACTGGGTCAACCGAAGAGGTGACGGTACTTTTTGAGGCGGTTCTGTAGGCCATCGAATGCCGCAAGGTCCAAAAATCGCTCCATTGAACCCGATAGCTGGTGAAACCTCAAAATATTTCTTGCGGCGATTTTCCGTTAAAATCAAAAGTGCAATTTTTTTGACGGTTAGTGTCCGCCTTTTCGCAGTTCAGAAAAAAATCTGACTGGAATTGAGTCATACGCTGTTTAAACAATGCGGAACGAAGTGGTCGGTTGCGCCACCACTTTGCGGGACGACATACGAGAGTTGCAGGACGAGCGGTCAAACATCGAGGGCCGCCGGCTCGTTAGATACCACTACTCGTTCCTCCGCGCCATTCCAACAGGCTGAACTTCGAGGCAAGTGAGCCCGTCCTGGTCCGGCGCCTCGACTCGTAAATCCATTCCACCGATCACAACTGCCTGCAAGCTGCCGCTTGTTTGTTACTTCCCAAGTCCCGTCGGCATATCGAGGCGCTAGACCGTCAGCTGGTCGCGCGCTGTTGCCACAGCTGCCGATCTGCAACCGCCCCCATTTCCGCCGTTCTGGACCCTGTCTCCCAACGTTTGCAAAACGAGGTCAGCTATGGTCGGCAGTTTGGGGTCGCGGGAGCATACGGAATGATACGGGAACCTTTCAGATTTTGGCCCACCAAAAATTCAGCAACATCAACGATTTCCGTTCGCCCTCCGGGCCCACCAATAACTCACGGCTTACGCCGAACTCTTTGTTTTGTGATCGCATCCGCGAAAAAGCACTCTACCGTCAAAGCTTTTCCCCACCTCTCGATAATTTCGCAAGCTGCCGCTGGCTATCGGCGGATCGTTGATGCGCAACTGTGACGGCGGTCGTTACCGTGGCTCGAGTGTCAGCAGATGTGGTAAGGCTGATTGTCGACGAGTAGCAGAGGGGTCCAGCAACAATGACTTTGAGACGAACCAGAGCTTACGGCGGATCCGGCTTGGTTCTGGCGGTTTGCACTGTATTGGCTTGGCAAAACGCCACCGCCGCTCAGGATTGCTACGCAGCCGCGACGCCTGGCGTCAATTGGCAGGAGTGTGACAAAAAGCTTCTCATCCTGGAAGGACAGGACCTGAGCGGGGCAAACCTGTTCGGTGTTGATTTCACTTCGACCGACCTCAGGAACAGCAATCTCCTTGCGGCAAATTTTGAGAAGGCAACGCTTGTGCGCGCTTCCCTGGCCGGCTCGACCGCCAAAGGCGCCCGGTTCGACAAAATCGAGGCGTACAGGACCGACTTCAGCCAGATGGACGCGCAGGGCGCTGTGTTTACGGGCGCGGAAGTGCAGCGCTCGAATTTCCAGAACGCCAATCTGGTCAATGTTGATTTCACAAAGGCGGAATTGGGGCGTGCACAGTTCCATGACGCCGATATCAGCGGCAGCCACTTTTCGTTTGCCAATCTCGCGCGGGCGGATTTCCGAGGAGCGAAGTTCACCGCACCGATAGACTTTGACGGCGCTTTTTTCTTTCTGACCCGTATCGAGGGCCTCGATCTATCCAATTCGGCGGGTCTGTCCCAGTGGCAGCTCAACATGGCTTGTGGAGACGCCCGGACCGAGTTGCCTTCTGGCATGACGAGGCCAGAAGATTGGCCCTGTCAATTCCAGCAGGAATAGCCCGCCCGTCCGCTTCCCGCCCAAAGGCTGCCGGGCGGCAAAGCGCCTCAATTCAGTCCTCGGCCGCGGGTCAAAGCACGACACTGCGGGACATTTCCGGCAATCTCATTTACCGGCGAACGACAACGACCAAATGGAGGACGGATGCCCAAGGTCAAAGGTGATACCGCTCTGGACAAGGAGCGCGCCAAAACAGAGAAGCTCCTCAAAAAGGTTGGATACACAGCCTTGAAGGAGGCCGGTGTGGTATCCAAGCGACCCGACCTCCCAAATCTAAAGATTGAAAAGCGAGGGAAGTAGCGCGGACACTCCCATGCTGACCTGACCGAAGGCACGCCCAAAATGTAGACGTCTGCTTTGCCTTCTCAAGCTAGGAGTGTGCAGGCGGCGCTTGCGACAACCACAAGGCGGACTGCTGGGGCCGGAAGAAGCTGTCGTATTTCCGCCCCGGTGCGATCCGATACTTCACAACTTTTTCACTTTCCAATTGGGGGGCCATAGCAAATGAACGAAGAGACCGGCGTTCAGAAGTTGGTGCGCACGCTGCGTGCTCGAGCACCTGATGACGCAGCTGAATTGCTCGCTAGAGAGTCTCCCGAGTTCATCCGCGACACACTAAAGCTGTTGCCGGACGGGCACGCCCGTAAGGTGGCCGAGCATTTGCCACTGCATATGCGGCCCATCAGCTCTCATGACGGTGAGATGGGTTTCGCGATCCCCGAGTCGCTCGTCGACGTGATGGACCCGATCCCCGCCAGCGTTCCTGTCGGGACGACGGTTGCTGCCGCGGTGGAAGCTGTCAGAGGCGCCCAGGTGCCGACCGAGCTCACTTATCTCTACGTCACGGACGAGGGCAATAGACTGGTTGGCCTAGCGGTCCTGCGCGATCTGATGCTGAGCGAACCCGACGCGATTGTCGATCACATCATGCTGCCCAGGCCGTTCGCTCTTGATGTCGGTCTCTCTTTGAGTAACGCATGCAAGGCGGCGGTACGGCGTCACTATCCTGTCTATCCGGTGGTGGATGCGGAGAACCGGCTGCTCGGGCAGGTTCGCGGCTGGCGATTGTTCGAGCAGCAAATCATCGAGATTTCCGCCCAGTCTGGCCAGATGGTAGGCCTCCAGAAGGAGGAGCGCTCTTTTACGCCGCTGTTTTCAGCCTTCCTGAAGCGTCATCCGTGGCTGCAGTTGAATCTCCTGACGGCCTTCATGGCCGCATTCGTGGTCAGTTCGTTCACAGGCACGATCGAGAAGATCGTCGCTCTGGCGGCGTTCCTCCCGGTCTTGGCCGGGCAGAGCGGAAACACCGGCTGCCAGGCACTGGCTATGACGCTGCGTGGCCTTGCCCTGGGGGATGTGGACAAACGACCGAAGCTGCACTTGGTGATGAGAGAGGGCGCGCTCGCGGCCGCCAACGGCGTGCTCGTCGGCGTTGTTGCGGCTGCGGCGATGTGGTTCTATGCCTCGAGGCAACCGGCGTCGGCGGCGCAGGCGCCGATGCTGGCACTTGTGATCCTGCTTGCCATGTCCGGATCGTGCCTCATGTCCGGCATCTCCGGCGTGCTGATCCCGTTGGGCCTGCGCCGGGTAGGCGCCGATCCGGCGGTCGCCTCGGCGATCTTCCTCACCACCGTGACCGATATTGTAGGCATGGGCCTGATGCTGGGGCTGGCCACCATGCTCGTGCTGTAGCAAGCTGCGTGCGGTGACGCGTCCCTGCGCGTTGAGGCAATGAGCTGACCTCGCGTTCAAAGAAATTGCAAGACCCGGGCCGAATCGCACACGCCTCGTGAGAAGCACCTCCGGCAGCTCTCCGTCCCTTGCGAAACGCGACGGAAGGCCTTTGGAGAAGCCGTGGGTGACCTTGAAGCCTGGTGACCAGATACGCAGGATCGCCCACCCAATATTAATCTTGTCGGCTGTGCGATCCACTACTGATGAGATTTGATTTTGTTAAGCCTTGGGCCAAATACTTCAATCACGTGCAGCAATGTTGAGAAGAGTTTTTGACAATCAGCGCAGCCGAAATAGGAATAAACCCGATATCTTGTTGCGCAGCTGCAACAGCTGCTGAGGACTCGCATAAGTCCGGCGACCGTTCAGTCGCCTTTTTCTTGCAGTCGTGCTAAATCCCTCGCACTAGTCGGGTTTGGGGTGGGTTCTCGGCATGCAATCTTCGTTTCGAACGATCTTCGGCTTCGCCGCAGCGCTGCTTTGTGCCGGCGTGTTGCCGGCCGGCGCACAAGGTCTTTTTGGGGCCTATGACGATGCGTTTGCGGCCCGCATCGCCAGTCCGGCCGACAATGGAACGCTCGCCCAATTCGTCACGGTTGCGGTCAACGCTGGGCAATACGATCAGGCGATCTCCTCGATCGAGCAGTATCTGATCCAGTACCCCCGCGATGCGCGCGCCCGGCTTGCGGCCAGCCGGTTGTATTACCATGTCGGGTCCTATGAATTGGCCCGGCGGCAGGTGCAGTACGGCATCGAAGTCGGGGGTCTGACCGCAAGTGAGCAACAGGAAGCTGTTCGCCTGCTCGCCCGCATCGAGCGCGCGTTGCGTGGCGTCACCTGGGAACTCGCCCTGACCGGCGGCGTATTCAGCGCATTCACCGATTTTGAGCCAGGCGGGGCGCAGGACGACGACAGCTTCGTCTCGCCTTACGGGCAGGCGGAAGGTTTTGTGCGGTGGGACCTCGGCACGCCAAGTGCCGACGCGCTCGTTCTTTCGGGGTCGTTGACCGCGACTGAGCGTCTTTTCACGGAAGACCTGTCGGTTCCGGGTGGCGAGAAGACTTTTATCCACGGCAACGCAGCGGTAACCTGGGACAAGGGACTGCCCAACAGCGGGATCGATTCGCTGCGCCTGCTGCTTTCCGCGTTCACCGTTACGGATCGTTTCGACAGCGACATTTACGAAACCGGTATCGGCCTCAGTGGACGTTTCGTCGTTCGCCCGACGGTCGAGACGACGCTCTTCGCCGGTGGCGGCTACATCGATCTAAGCGCCTCGCAAGGCATTTTCGCGGATAGCAGGGTCTTCTATGAGGCAGGCGGCAGCTACCGCTTCCGCAATGGCCAGGCGCTCGGCTTGCGCTTTGTCGGCTCGAATGACTTCGCTTCCGGATCGGGCGAAATCAGCCGCAGCTATACGGGCGAGGTCCGCTATGGCGGCCTGTTGATGAACGTACCGGATTTTTTCGCATGGTCGCACCAGATCGCCTTATCGGCCGGCCACAGCGACACTCCCGATCTGTCCGTCGGCATCGGCACAAATATCAAGAGCGACTTCTGGCGCATTGCCTCGGAAAGCGATTTTCAGCTGACGGAAGCGCAGAAGATCAGCGTCGATCTCGCCTACCGCAAAACCAACTTCGCCCTCGCCAACCGCGACCGAAAATCGTTCGAAATGCTCATGAGCTATACGTTGACGCTCAATTGAAAGAGGCCGCGATGAGGTATCATCAGATCGTCATTTTTATCGCCTGCCTCGCCTTCGCGGCACCATCCGCTGCTGAGACGGTCGGGTCGATGACGGCCTACCAGACCATCATCGTCCGCAATAACGGCGGGACGATGAACGTTGGCGCCGGCGTCGAACTCGGCGACCAGTTGCGCAGCAATCCCACCGGTCTCGGAATGCTGGTGTTCCGGGATGAATTGAGCGCCAAAATTGGTCCAAACACCAGCCTGACGATCGATGAGTTCGTCTACAATCCGGGCTCCGGGTCGGGAAAGATCGACATCGGGATGAACAGCGGCCTGGCCCGTTTTTATGGCGGCCAGGTTTCGAAAGGGGGCGTCATGCAGGTTGCGACGCCGCACATGGTGCTCGGAGCGAGAGGCGGCATCATCGAAGTGCTGGTGGCAGCCGGCCAGACCGTCGGCATATTGCGCGCCGGCCGCATGACCTGCACGATCAATGGCAAACGGCTGGTCATCACGAACCCGGGCTACGCCTGCACGTCGGACGATGGCAAGCTTCTGGCCGGCTACGGCGGCATCGACGCCTTCCCGATCTTGGACAGTATCGACCGGATAGCGGGAACCGGCCTGCCGGGCGCACCGGGTCCTGGGTTGGACGTAAGCGCAATTTGTGCGTCGGCTCTAGGCTCCTCGCTCAAAGTCTGCGGGTCCAGGGACGGCGCACTGCCAGGAGTGGTCATGGAATTCCCTGACAGCCCAACGCCACCTGCGGGCAGCGGGGGGCGGCGGGGCGAGTGTGAGGGTGAGGGTTGCTGCTACTACTACAACTGCGATTAGGCCTGGCTGCACGAGATGAGCCACTCGGTCGGTAGGCGCTGGGCTGATTGGCGGCAAGCCGGCAGACGCAAAATATCCGGCCTTGTGGTCGTGCTCCTGCTGCTCGCTTGCCATTTGGCTTTTGACGGGCCGTTGTCGCGCCTGCGTGAGCGGACGTACGACTTCTATCAGTTTCTCGCCCCACGTCAGGCGACGAGCAATCCTGTCGTGATCGTCTCGATAGACGACGCCAGCCTCAAGGCACATGGGCGATGGCCCTGGAACCGTGGCCTCTTGGCCGATCTGGTCAATGGCATCACGCAGTCCGGTGCGGCGGTGGTCGGGCTTGCGCTGGTACTCCCCGAGGCTGACACCTCGCCTGAGGGCATGGCCGGAGACAAGCGCCTGGCAGCGGCGCTGTCCAAAAATCGAACGGCGCTTGCCGTCAGCCTGGGCAATGAAGCGACGGTTTCAGAAGCAGAACCCAAAGCCGGCTGGTCGATCGTCGGGCAAGTACCCGATACACTTCCCGGCTTCACCGGTCTTACCGGGTCGCTTGCCGAATTCTCGAACGCCGCCGCAGGCCTCGGCGTGATTCGCACCTTGCCCGATCCCGACGGCGTACTGCGCCATGTGCCGCTGCTCTGGCTTCGCAACACCCCTCAACGCGCGCAGCTGTGGCCGTCTTTCGCACTCGAGCTCCTGCGCCTTTACGCTGGACAGGACGGTTACACAGCCCGGATGAATGCAGCCGGGTTCGACGCACTCAGGATGGCAGGCGCCATTGTGCCGCTCGAGCCGGAGGGGAGCATCCGCCTCTGGGAAACCGCCACCGACACGCCTCGCCTGTCTGCCAGCACTATCCTTTCGGGCCATGGCGATCCGCGGCTGCGGGACGCCATCGCCATTGTCGACCTGTCGGCTGTGGGCCTGACGCAGTACCTGCCCACGCCGACGAGTCCAGCGCGACCAGGAGCGGAGATCCACGCCGATGCGATCGGCCAGATGCTTGCCGGGCGCTTCCTGGCAGAGCCAGCGCACGCGCGTATGCTCGAGCGGCTCTGGTTTCTCCTCAGTGCCGTCGTTTTCATCGGGGTTTCCGGAGTGCTCGCCGGGCGTGTCGTGCTTGGCGCCCTCTCCCTGGCGCTGCTGGCCGTCACGCCGTTCGTGTTCGGCGCTCTCGAGTACAGCCTGCAGGGTGCACTCTATGACCCGCTGCAGCCGGCGCTTGCAACCATCATGGTTGCGGGCTTCGAAGGCTATGTCCTCTACAGGCGCAGCGAGCAGCGCCGGTCCACCCTCACGCGACAGTTCTCCCAATATCTGTCGCCCTCCGTGGTGCAGCGCCTCGCAAGCTCGGACACCGAGGCAATCCTGTCCGGCGAGAAGCGCGAGATCACCATTTTGATCAGCGACATACGTGGCTTCACGACCATGAGCGAACAGCTCGACACCCAAGAGATCGCCAAGGTGGTCAACCATTTCCTCGGCATTGCGACCGATGAGATCCTCAAGCGCGACGGCACCATCGACAAGTTCATGGGCGATGCGGTACTGGCCTTCTGGAACGCACCGCTAGATCAACCCGATCATCGTGAGCGTGCGCTGGACGCGGGCCTTGCCCTTATCGAGCGGGTGAGGCGCGAAGACGCCGCCTTCACCGCGGATGGCCATCGATCCATCGAAATCGGCGTCGCCATCGAGACCGGCATCTGCTCGGTAGGCAATTTCGGCTCCGAACGGCGCTTCGATTACACCGCGATCGGCTCCCCCGTGAACCGCGCGGCACGGCTCGAATCGACGACCAAGAAGCTGGGCATCCCCCTGGTGCTTGGACCCGGCTTTGCGGCAGGAGCATCGATGCCGGTCGTTCAGGCGGGCGCCTTTGAGCTCCAGGGTTTCAAGGGCGAGGTCCCGGTTTTCACCGTTCCGGAGATGCAAGCTGCTCAACAAGGTATGAGCCGCGAAGTAGAGAGCCAACGTGGTGAGCAATCTGGCGCCCCCGCCATGGTGGTTGGTTCGCCGCCATCCGTGCAAATGGCGCCGCTTGACCTGACACCCCGAACCCGGAGCATCCGCTGATCGGATCCAGCGGATCGCAAGATGCAATTGTCACGGGCACAGACGGACATCTTGTTTCGGCGACCATCGAGGGATGCGACGGCTTGCGTTCACTCGTCCTTGAAAGTCACCTTCATATGTTTGTGCACCATTGAGGCGAGGTCCTCGGCATCCCAGTTCGTGAGCCTGATGCAGCCGTGAGAGAAGGTCTTCCCGATCTTGCCGGGTTCGGGCGTGCCGTGAATGCCGTAGCTTTCGATGGAGAGGTCGATCCAGATTGATCCCACGGGATTGTTAGGGCCGGCAGCAATGGTGAAGGGCCGCTTGGTTTTGACTCCCTTGAATGCAAAATCGGGATCGTAGTGATAGGTCGGGTTGTGCACCACCCTTTGGATCTCTGCCTGCCCACTTGGTGCCGGCTTCTCGTCGCTCCCGATCGAGGCAGGGTAGACGGCAAGCGCTTTATTGGAGGGGTCGAGCACGCGCACCTGATGAGCGCCTTTGTCGACTTCGACGCCGGCAATGGTGGCGGGAGGTTCACCCCGGCCAACATCTGGTACCAGCAGCGTGGTTCCAGCTTTCCTGAATCCGGTGCCTGGGTTTAGCCTCCTGAGCAATGGTTCGCTCACATGGAAGCGCTCCGCCAGCTTCTCGATCGAGTCGTGATAGCCAAGCCTTCTCAGGCGAGCCATCCTCTCCATGCGCCGCGGAATGCGTTTGGTGAAGGGGCCGCGTACATCTTTGCGGGTCAGTTCAAAGGTGACCAGAGCTGGGCTGGTGGAGGTTGCCATCAGCTTGTCCCAAGTCGCCTGGGTGAGCTTGCCATCTGGCGCCAGTCCGTTCGACGCCTGGAAGGCCTTGACCGCCTTGGCGAAGTTCTCTCCAAGGCGGCCGTCGATGAGCCCCGGTGAGAAGCGCGCACGATCCAAAAAAATTTGCGCCTTCAGCACGGCAGGATCGAGCCCTTTCGGATCGCCGGCGGAGAATTGCGCCTGATTTACCGCGGCTAGGTCCAGCTTGGCCGCCTCCGTCCCGCCGCATGCGAAGGCGAGTGCAATGGCGAGGAGGAGAAGGAGCCTGATCATCGATTTCACTCCTTACGTTAAATCGCACCTGATCTGCTTCTATGACGCGCTGTGGCAGATCTGGTTCCATTCGCCGGTAGGAGGATCATAGGCAACCAGCCTTATGCCGCCGACCGGTCCGAGACGTTCGATGCCCATGCCTTGCCCCTCACGAGAGGCGTTGCTGGCCGCGCAGATCGGCAGTGTAAAAATGGCCTGGCCATGTTGACGTGAGCTTCTACCTTCAAACTGCCCACTACCTGGACCGGCAGTCAAATGGTCTCAGGGCAGCAAGTGAGGAGATGCGCTGGGAACCGGCTTGTCGGGCGGGTATTCTATTGATCTTCGGGATCGATAGATCCATGTTCCGTCGTCACTGTGATCGCGTTGTCGCCCGCGATTGCCCTAGCGTATTCGAAGCGCTCCAACTTCTGCCGATAGGCCTTTGAACATCGCGGTGGCCGAGTTCGTGATTTTGAAGTCGCCGCAACTCGGACAGCGAAACTCCCGGATGTCACCAACTGTCTCCGAATTAACGAGCGCCTGCTCATCTGTAATCGGGCAAATTGCGGCCATCCAAGCCATCGTGGTCCTCCGTCCTAAGGCCGTCCTCGATTACCCAAAAGGCATCGTCGAGTGCAAAATCCATTTCTGCCGACGCTCACCCCACCTGGAGTACTCCACCGAGTAGATTGCGCTCTCCACTCTCCAACCCGGAATGTGGATTAAAGCCAGTTCCTCGGCGAGCGATTTGCTGGTGGGCGGTAGGCGCTCTCGCTCTGGAGCCTCTCCCAAACGATCGGAGATGTTCATGTAGCGTCGGGCAGGACCGAAGGGCCGGAACGTGGCGTTTTCATCTCTTCGGCAATCACCAGCAGCGCCTCCAGAGCGACGGCGATCCCCGACATCACCGTACTTATGTCTGCGCTGCCGCCGAGCGTCGAAAGTTCGGCCGCTCGCGTTTGCGTGCTTTGGCTCAGCTCTTGTAACTTCAGGCGCAGCTCGTCATCCATGTATGTTCTCCAAGCTTGACGCTGGAGGAACGCGCCTGCTTACAACCCGTTCCGCCGGTGGCCGCAGAGAACCAGAGACACCGCAGATGCTACAACTCGCGCTGTGGCGGCGCTTAGGATGGGCGGTGGATTGAGCCTCAGCGACTGACCGTCGGCAAATAGCGGATGCTTCAGTCTCGAAAAGGTGCTGGACGGCTCGATATGCACCGGCCCTTGGCCCTGGGTGCTGGTCCCATGCACAGTAAGGCCGTGCAAGTGCGCGCGGCCTCTGGGCTCAACATTCCAGTCGTCATGTTCCAAAGTTGTCCCAAGGTGGGTTCTCACCAAAGTGGGCGGCGAGAAGCGTCACGAAGCTTTGAACTTTGGCGGAAAGATGCCTTCTTGACGGGTACATCGCGTAGATCGACCGGCTTACCGGCTTGAACTGGGGCATCACTGTCTCCAGCTGGCCCGAACGAATGGCTTCTCCAACAAGGAAAGTGGGGCAAAGTACTATGCCTGCTCCACCCAGCGCCGCATCGCGCAGGAGCTGCCCGTTCGTTGCCGTCATCCGTGCAGTGATTTTTACCGCCACTTGCCCCTTTGGTCCGTCGAACCGCCATTTTCCGCGGCTGGCGCGCAACGCGTAGTCCAGACAATCATGGTCGTGGAGATCCGACGGCTTTGTGGGACGCCCGCGTCTGTCCAGATAATCGCGCGAAGCGCAGACCACCTCGCGTGACGGCGCGATTCGGCGAGCAACCAGATTGGAAACCGTGAGTGGAGCGATGCGTACCGCGACATCCAGGCCCTCTTCCACGATGTCAACCACACGGTCGTCCAACACCAACTCAACCGACACCTCCGGGTAGACCGCGAGATATTCTGCAACGACTCTCCCAAGGTGCATCGCGCCGAAGGAGATCGGCGCGCTGACACGCAGTGAGCCGGTCGGACGTGTCTTGCTCTCGGCCGCGCTCGTACGAACTTCCTCGACATCCTCGATTATGCGCAGACTGCGCTCGTAGACGGAGGCGCCGAGCTCTGTCAGGCTGATGCGCCGGGTCGTCCGGTTGAGAAGGCGTGCGCCAAGCCACTCTTCCAGCATTTGGACATGCTTGCTCACAGCCGCTGGCGATAGTCGCATCCGCTTGGCCGCTCCAGCGAAGCTGCCTTCACCGACGACGTTGGCAAACACGGTCATGCTGGTCAGCCGGTCCAACTGCAATCACCTCTTTCATTCACGTTTCGTGAATTCACCATCCATATCTCCCTCGATTATCAATCCGCAGTGGACAGATTATCTGAAACCAGGCCGGGATCAATTGCCCGATCCGTCTCTCTAACGTTTGCCCGAAACGTTGGCGTCGAGTGCCTTCTCGCGGGCTGGAGGTGATCATGTCTCTGACCAAAGCAGCCCTTCGGGAGAAACAGGGAGCCACTTTTCGCATGTGGCTCTCCGTGCTCACTGTATCGCTGGGTATTTTTTCGATGATCACTGCGGAGCAACTCCCTGTGGGGCTGATTCCGGCAATTTCTTCCGAGTTGAATGTCTCTATTGGGAGTGGCGGTCTCACGGTGACGATACCCGGCGTAATTGCGGCGTTCGCTTCTATCGGTTTGCCGTTGGCAGTGGGGAGGCTCGACCGGCGTATTCTGATGGCGGGCCTGCTCGCGGTAATGGCTGCGGCGAGCGTGATTTCAGCGCTCGCAACGAACTTTCCCGTTCTGCTCGCGTCCAGGCTGCTCGTCGGGATCACCATCGGTGGCTTTTGGGCGATAGCCGGAAGCATCGCAGTACGCCTTGTTCCTGGACCGTCCGTGCCGCGCGCCATGACTATTGTCTTCGGCGGTGTAAGTGCCGCTGCGGTGCTGGGCGTGCCGGCCGGCACGATCATCGGTGATCTAGTCGGCTGGCGCGGCGCGTTCTGGTCTCTCGCCGGCCTGAGCTTTGCCACACTGCTCGCCGCCCTGCTTGTGCTTCCGAAGCTGGAGGCGGCGCAGCCTGTGGAGGTGAAAGCCCTGCGTGCGCAATTGCGCAATCCCGCCCTTCTGGCGGGCGTGGTTGCGACCGCACTGCTGGTGGCTGCCCACTACGGTGCCTACACCTTCGTGAGCCCGGTGTTGCTGGAGGTCTCGGGCGTCACTGCAGGGAGCATAGGCTGGCTACTGTTGGGGTATGGCATTCTCGGAATGATTGGCAACGCCGTCGCAGGCGTCTGGGCCGCCAAATCCGTCGGTCGCACATTGGCCTGCGTCGTCATTGGGCTCGGGGCCACGCTGGCTCTTTTCCCGTTGCTCGGGGTCACGCCGCTCACAGGAACCATCCTGCTGCTGGTGTGGGGCTTCGCGTATGGCGCGGCGCCCATTACGCTGCAGACGTGGGTGCTGAGTGCAGCATCAGAAAGCGCGGAGACCGCGACGGCCATCTACTGCTTCACTTTCAATCTTGCCATCTCCGTGGGTACCCTAGCGACCAGTCAGATCGTCGACACGATGGGCGTGAACAGGGTCCTCTGGGTCGATTCCGCCATCATCCTGCTGGTGCTGCTGCCGGTGTGCCGCGCACCCATGCTTAACCGGAACATCGGAAACTCGTAGACAGCAAGCCATCCTGTGCCGCCATCTGTCTATGATGCTGTGTAGGTTGAAGTAGACCTTCGTTCCTCTGTCTTGAAAGTCACGCGCGTCACATCAAACGCGGGTTCCGCCGCACCGTGCGGGTGCCGATGCTTTGCGCCCCCGGAGGACAACTGGCTACTTGAAAAAGGACTTGATCCCCTCGTCGATATGTGTGCTGATATGAGATCGATCTCATGCCGCGCTCTCAATTACTGTTTCTCTACGGGAGCGCGCTCTGGGAAGCATATGTCTGAATGACGATGAAGAGGGAGGTTCAAGTGAGGAAATTGATCGCGTGGCTGGCCTTGGCCACTACCACGCTCGCGTTCGCGTCTGCGGCGTCGGCGGGTGAAACCATCGACCGGGTTACCTCGAAGAAGGCAATGGTGGTCGCCACAAACAGCGGTTGGCCGCCGCAGAGTTTCCTCGACGACAGCAATCAGTTGGTCGGCTTCGACATAGACGTCTCGAAAGAGATCGCAAGGCGCCTCGGTGTCGAGGTCAGTTTCGATACGCCGGACTGGGCGACGATGACGGGCGGCCATTGGCAGGGACGTTACGATCTGGGTGTCGGCTCGGTGACGCCGACCAAAGCGCGGGCCAAGGTGATCGATTTCGAAGGCATCTATTATTATAGCCCCTACGTTTACGTGGTTCACAAGGACAGCCCGGCCAAATCGGTCGCCGACCTGAACGGTAAGATCATCGGGGTCGAGACCGCCACCACGTCGGAGGATTTCATCCGCAGACAACTCGAGATCGATGCTCCCGGCCTGCCGCCCATCGAATACAAGCTGGAGCCCGGTGAGATAAGGACTTTCGCCGACTCAATGCTGCCGTTCGACGATTTGAGGCTCGGCGACGGCGTGCGCCTCAACGCGGTCATCGCACCAGAACAGACGGCTCAAAACGCGATAAAGAACGGCTACCCGTTGCGTGTCCTGGAAGGCGGCTATGCCTTCCGTGAGCCACTGGTGGTGATCGCGGAAAAAGGTGATGCCGAGTGGAATGCCAAGATCGGCGGCATTCTCGACGAGATGAAGAAGGACGGTACCCTCGCGAAACTGACCACCAAGTGGTACGGCAAGGATTACAGCGCCGACTGAGGAGCATCGTGGATAAAGCTTGAGCGGGGTGCATTCAATTGAACATCCCGCTCCATCTGTTTTGTTTCAGCCGCATTTCCACGACACCGGGCGGCTCCGCCTGCCTGCAAAATGCTCTAGTGCCGCCACCTCATCATATTGATCATGACATGTCCTGACACCTATTACCGACGCACGCTTGCCGACAACACCATCAGGCCGCCGCTGAGCGGCGTTTCCGAGTGCGAGACAGTCGTTGTCGGCGGCGGACTGGCCGGCCTGACGACGGCGTTGCAGCTGGCTCGCGCCGGCCAGCAGGTCGTCGTGCTTGAGGCGCAGCGGATAGGATTCGGCGCTTCCGGTCGCAATGGCGGCTTCGTCAATCCCGGTTTCGCCACCGGCACCGACAACATCGCCGCGATGGCCGGCGTCGACGCGGCACAAAAACTGCACCGCCTGTCCATCGAAGGCGTCGACTTCGTGCGGCAGACGATCCGCGATCTAGACATCAAGGCGGCAGAGCCGCGCTCCGGTATATTGAGCGTGCTTCGCCACGATGGCGGCGCCGCGCTCAAGGCATATGCGGAGCAACTGGCGCGGGATTTCGACTATCGGCTCGACTATCTCGATCGCGACCAGGTGCGAGCGGTGCTGAATTCCGATCGCTACCACCAAGGCCTGCGCGATCCCAGCGCCTTCCACATGCATCCGCTTAACTATCTGCGCGCCGTTGCGGGCGAGATCGAACGGCTGGGCGGCAGGATATACGAGAGAACGGCTGCCGTTGAAGCCAACCTTGACGGCGCCGAAAAGATCTTGCGCACCGACAGCGGCGAAGTGCGCGCCCGCCAGGCCGTAGTTGCCACCGGCGGATATACGGGCCCACTGGTCGGCCGGCTGCAGCGGGCATTTCTGCCTATCGCCACTTACGTTATGGTGAGCGAGGAGGCGCCTGACCTCATCGCCAAGGCGATTACGACGACCGACGCCGTCGGCGATAACCGTCGCGCAGGCGATTATTACCGTGTTGTCGAAGGCGGCAGGCGGCTGCTCTGGGGAGGGCGCATCACCACCCGGGCAGCCTCATCGGGCGTGTTGGCGAGGCAATTGCGCCGTGAGATGGTCACCACTTATCCGCAGCTCGAACACCTCAAGACCGAACTCGCCTGGTCCGGGCTCATGTCTTATGCCCGGCACATGATGCCCCAGATAGGCCCGTTGCAGCCGGGCGTCTGGTACCTCACGGCTTTTGGTGGCCATGGCATCAACACCACGGCGGTCGCCGGCAAGTTGATCGCCGAAGCCATACTGGGACAATCGGACCGCTACCGGCTGTTCACACCCTTCGGCCTTGCCTGGGCGGGCGGCCCGGCTGGACTTGCGGTTGCGCAACTCACCTACTGGAAGCTGCAGGCGCAGGATTGGTGGCGCGAGCGGGCCCGCTGACCGCAGGGAGATCGAAGACGTGATCGGCCGACTATTGCTCAACCACCCGGACGCGGCGCGCCGGGTTGGCGTGTTCTTCGTGCTCGCCGCCATCGCCGCCGGCCTGTATGGGCTCGGCATCAAAGCCAGTTGGCTCGGCAAGCTCGTTCCGGGGTCGGTCGAGTGGCTCGCCGCCAACCCGGACGTCGGGCGGGCGGTCTCGGCGGTGCTGATCGCATTGATCTTGGTGGCGAACTGGAACGCGCTGCGGTATCTCAGCCGCAAACAGCAGATTGTGGCAGTTTGGATAGAGCTGTTCGTGTTGCTAATGTTGTTTTTCTATTCCTTCGACCTGTCCTTCGCGTTCATCGCCAAGAAGATCGGCTTCCTCGTCTCGAAGGGTGTAGTGACGACCCTCTACATTTCGGCCATTTCGATCGCCATCGCCACCCTCATCGCCTTCGTTGGCGCCATCGCCAAACTTTCCCGCAACGGCGTGGTCTATGGCTTGGCGACCTTCTATACCTCTCTGTTTCGTGGCTTGCCGTTGTTAATGCAGATCTACATCATCTATCTCGGCCTGCCGCAGATTGGCTACGTGATCGGCGCCGTGCCGGCCGGCATCATGGCGCTGTCGCTCTGCTACGGCGCGTACATGACCGAGATCTTCCGCGCCGGCATCGAAAGCATCTCGCGCGGCCAGACCGAGGGTGCTACGGCACTCGGCCTTAGCGCTAACCAGACGATGTTCCTGGTGATCCTGCCGCAGGCGATGCGGGTCATCGTGCCGCCAACCGGCAACCAGTTCATTGCGATGCTGAAGGATTCTTCGCTGGTCTCGGTGGTCGGGGTCTGGGAGATCATGTATCTCGCACGCACGCAGGGCCAGACCGAGTTCCGCCACATCGAGATGCTCATCACCGCCTCGATGATCTATTGGCTGCTCTCGATGGGGCTCGAGTTCCTTCAGTCGCGGATCGAGGATCGGTTCGGGCGCTCACTCAAGCGCTGATCGTCATCCGTGATCTTCGCCAAAGCGAGTTGCACAGCACCGCAACAGCCAGCTTCGGAGAGAGCAACTGCAGATTGTACGCGACAGCACGCCGTTCGGCGACGTCGTCAAGGGTGAATCAGCCAGTATTTCATCGGCTTAGACCGGTCGCCGCGCGCAGAGCAAGTGCTGGACGAGCATGTTCGTTGGCCGGCCTCCCGGCAACTACGACCGATTGCTGGACTTCACCCGCGCCAACAAGTTAACAAAGTCAACAACTTTAACATGTCCTCCGGGCCAACCATTATCGCTGTGTATCGATGGTAGCCGAGTTCGCCACGTGGTTCGCCAATAGGTTTGTCAGGCAGTGGTTTGCGCGTTACCAGCCGCACGACTCGGTCCATGCCCTGCACAGCCAAACGCACCGGCGAGGCTTCCCGGGAATGAAGCTCGGCATGGTGTTTCGTTCCTTTGAAGTGGGCGTGTTTGGGGGAAGACCGTAGTCGGCGTGTTCGCGCCCGGTGGAATTTTCGAAGAGTTGTTTCCAACGGCGGGAACGAACCAAACTTCCATGCATTTAGCTCTGGCTTCGTTCATTCACTCTTTCTTCTGGGAGCTGGACCATTGTCATCCGGAGGCTATCTCTTGGCCGACCAACAAACCAATGACGTTTCCATCGTTGATCTGATACCTGCCCTGCGGGCTTTCGCGCGCACCTTCTGCCGCGTTCCAGACGATGCCGACGATCTGGTGCAGGAAACGTTGACCAAAGGGCTCGCCAACATCGACAAGTTCGAACCCGGTACACGCATGAAGTCGTGGCTCTTCACCATCATGCGCAACACCTATTACACCCGGATCAAGATCGCTGCACGGGAAGCGCCAGGCCTTCTCGACTGCGCGTCTTCGAGACCGATTTCGGAAGCTACCCAGGAATGGACCGTTCAGAGCAAGGAAGTTCACGGCGCCATCCAAAAGCTGCCCGAACATCAGCGCGAGGTGCTGATGCTGATCGGCGTTTTAGGAGTGGGCTACGAGGAAACCGCCGAAATCTGCGGCTGCGCGGTAGGGACGGTCAAGAGCCGGCTGAACCGTGCCCGCGCCAACATCCTTGAGCTACTCGGGGAGAGCTCGTTGCAGACATTGATAGAAAGGCGAAATCAGCTGTCGGATGGTCAGCTCGATATAGAGGTCGACAGCCGCAGATAATCAGCTCTTCACGTCTCGCCGACGCTTCTCGACGAGAGCGTTTTGCAATTCGATCGCCAGCTTGGACAGGCGGTCTGGTATCTTTTCCTGCTCTATGGCGGCCAGCAGGGAAGCAATCTCCCGATCCACTGCCATCTCGACAAGCAGATCCGTGGTATCGTCGCTCGAATGAGACATCACGTTCTCTTGATAGCATCCCTAGATCCAAGTCTGATGATGAGCGCTCGGCACTACAAGGCGTTGTCGGCCGCCGAGAGGCTCACCGGCGGCCCTTGCACAGTTTTTCCTCCGTGCCGCGGCAAGACGCGGCGCGGTGGCGTCAGTCCTTCAGCAACCGGTTTGCGGCGTGATCCTGAAATTGATCGGACTTGATTCGATTGCCGTCCAGCCCGCGCTCTCGGCTATGTTGCTTCCTGTCGCGGTTGGACAAAACCGCGTTTTCCTCGATCTTGTCCTTGTCCAAGGTGGTCATTGCGCCGGGGCCGGCACCTTTGCCTTGGCTGCCTTGGTCGAAATGCTTTTTGCCGCCGGATGCCATGATCTCCTCCTTCGAATCCAGGACACCGATCGGTGCCGACGCCCGAACCGGCATCGCGCTGTAATGTTCCGTCTCACCCAGCAAGCAAGAAGGCGTCGCCATCCCATGACCGAAACGGCTTCTCGCCGTCGATGACGACCCGCAATTGGTGAGCTTGCGCAAGACGGCCGATGTCGGCCCGGTCCAAAGAAAGCGATCCGCGATAAGAATAGTTCAGCAATGCGAGCCGGCCCGGCCGTTTGAGAACGCGCGCAATTTCATCGAAAAGCCGCTCAGCCATGCCGGCCAGGACCAGGTAGGGAAAGCTGTCGACCGCCAACACGCAATCGAAACTGTCGTCGTCGAAGTCGGCCAGATCGAGACCGGAGGTTTGGCGCAGTTCGACATTGCCGAGCGCTGCGCATTGCTCGGAGGCGATAGAGATCATCCGCGATGATATGTCGATGCCGACCATCCGCTTGAAGGAATTGGACAGCGCGCGCTCGAAACGTCCGATGCCGCAACCGATGTCGAGAATGTCTCGTTCAATTCCGGTGAATTCTCGCGCCTCAAGCCATTCAACGATTTCGTCGGTCATGGCTGTCAGCCGCTCGTCATCGCCAAGGGATCCTAGCTGGACACTTGCGGCTGTCGAAATTGCTGCCGCGGCATCAAAACTCGAGGCCAGCCGCGTGACGACTGCGATATCCGTCTCGCCGTTACCGCGTTCATGCCGAACGGCGCCGCCTGTCGCTCGCAAAGTGGCAAGGACGCCCGGTCTGTGGCGCAGCAGTCCAGCGACCTTTCGCAGTCTTTCAGCATCGCCGGTATCCGCCGGACGGACTTTCAGCACGACCTCCGCCAATTCCGCCGCTTCAATTGTGGGCGGCAGGTGAAGCGCCAGCCTGACGAGAACAGCTTCGGCGCAGGCACCATCGGCCACACAATCCTCGACCGCCCGTCTGACCGTTGTCCGGCGCTGCGCGTGCACACTCATGACATCAACTCCGCGTCCAGATCCTCCGCATCGTCCACCTGTCGACGGCGCCCCAGCCATATTTGTAGGCTTCCTGGCCGCGCAGGAAGTCGAACTCGCGCGCATCCTCGCGGATCGACTCCGCGATCGCGTGGCCGATCAGGATCGCCCCTGGGCTCTCCTCGGCATAAGCAGGATCGAGGCCGCCGAGATAGGCATAGGCGCGGCCGCGGTGGTGAAATCCGTAATAGGCGGCGACAGTCGTGCCATCGATCGCGAGCAACCAGCATCGGACCAGACCGTGAGCATCGAGCAAGGGAAGTGAAAGCCCATGGAAGTGCTGCACGGCGGGGTCGGCCAATACACCACCTCCATGTCCAACCCAGCGTGCATGGTGCAGGCGGATCAATTGGTTCAGGAAGTTCTGATCGCCCCGGGCTGCCGCCAACGCGAGCCGGCCGCGTCTGGACGCCGCTTGGCGCGCCCGGCGCAACTGGCGCCTGCGCCGAGCGGGAACGCAGCCGGCCAACGTTTCGTCGCCGGCAACAGCAAGCACAGGGCAGGCTGCATGAATTGCCGGCCTCTCGACCGTTAAACCGGGATGCGCGATCGTAAGACCGGCACTGTTTTGCGGCAGATCAGACAATATCCATTGTGACCACCCGACCGAGCAGATCGTTTCGGCAATGGTGGCGACAACCGCCGCCTCGATATCCCGGACAGCCAGGATGTCCAGATAATCGCTGAGCGAAATACCGACCGGAAGCAGCTTCGAACCGGCCGTTCCATGCTCAAGATAGAGTGGCGCCAGCCCGACCAGATCGCCGCCACGCCAGACCGCGACTGTCGCCAGTTCACCGGGTGCGAATGAGCGCCACCATGGCACCAGCCAGGCGGGGGATTGGAACGGCGTCGCAGAGGAACTCTGCTCCCACAGTTTCCACCAGTGCGGCGTCAAAGCATCGAATTTTACGGGGTCATCGATGATTTCGCTGCGCAACACTGCTTTTCTCACGGTGCCGCAGCGAAGCGCCGGCAATCTGTGCCAAGTTGTGCCAGCGCCTGATAGGCAGCCATATACGACGAGATCATCCGTTCCAGCGAAAACCGCCGTCGCGCCTCCACCCGGCACGCCTCGGCGTCCAGGCTGGGCGCCGCAAGAATGGCTTGGGCCATCTCGTCGACTGTGTTGACGAGAAAGCCCGTCCTGCCGTGCTCGATGACATCCGCAAGCGCACCATTCGGGAATGCGACCACCGGGGTACCGCAGGCGAGGGCCTCCATGGCGACAAGCGAGCTTGTCTCGGCGGCGAGGCTTGGAATGACCAGACAGCGGGCTGCGTTGAGAAAGCGCCTCTTGGCGTTAAAACCGAGCGGGCCCAGGAAGCGGCGGCGAGCATCAAGACGGGATTGGACCTCGTCGCGAAAGTAGCGCGTATGTGTTTCGTAGGGATAGACCTTGCCGCCGATGACCAGGGGCACGCCCGCCTGTTTGGCCGCGTCCAGGGCCAGGTGAATGCCCTTTTCCGGGCAGACCCGGCTGAGAACCAGGGCAAAGTCTCGCTTCGGCTGCACCAGGCTCAGTGCTTCGATGTCAACGCCGTTGGGAATCGGCGCCACCAGTCTGGCCCCTGGTGGCGCCGTTTGCTGCTGGGTGGGCGAGACCGCATGGAGCCACAGGTCGTCGCGCGTCGGTCGCAGAGCCTCGGCCGGATACCAGTCCAAGGGCAGGTGGAGGCTCACCAGGGTCGGACCATCGTCGGGCAGATAGGCATGAAAATCGATGCCGTGCAGATGAACCACATCGATCGGCCATCGGGCGCGGGCAGCGGCGATCGCTTTGCGATGAGCCTGCTGCGCGCGGCTCTTCGCCGCCTCGTCGAGCACGCCGTTTTCAGCCGGTATTTCCACAAGGGTACCGCTGGCGCTGGAGCCGCGGCAGCCAATGACGATAGAGCGGTGGCCGGCGCGAACCAGCGCCCGATCGAGCATCGACAGAACCTGTTCGGCACCGCCGACAGCATCGGGTCCGACGGGTGCGAGAGGGTAGGCGACATTGAGGATAGTGAGCGCCGCGGCTGGTTGGGCCTCGGTCCCGTACGCCGCACCACCTGTCGATGGTGCCGCTAATTCGTCCAATGTGTCGGGCGTCTGATGCATCGGTAGCATGACATTTCACGCTGCCGAGGCCCGCCGCGTCGGGAGCGAATTGGACGCCATGCCGGGCGCATAGCGGCGGATCATGGTTGCGCAGAATTCCGCGAACTCCTCCGGCACCAGAGGTGGGCTGGTGTGGTGGGGCATCATTCCGCGATGCTGCGGTGTAAAGCAAAAGGTGACCGTCACGTCGAAATCGGCGAGTGCCTCCATCTGCCGGTCAAACCAGTCCAGCGCGTTCGGCCGGAAGCTGTCTGCCCAGGAAAGCCCCGTGCGCATATTGGTGACGCCCAGCCGCTTCATCCAGGCGACGGCATCGTCCAGCCGGGGGTCCTCGAAATGAAACCACTGCACCAGCCCCATTGCGGGCGTGTAGCGCAGGAACTCCTCCAGCGCAGGTTTTGGCGTACCGTCCTGGCGCAGCAGCCCCATGTGGAAATGTCGATAGTAAGAAGAGCCCTCCGCCTCGCGATGCCGCGTCGTTGCTTCCCATTCGCGCGGAAGATCGTAGAGGCTGTACCACTGGATGCGTGGTGCGTTGCCAATCAGCAACTCAGCGGTGCGCTTGAGCCCCCAAACCTGGATTTCTTCCGCGCCGAAGGTTGATACGCCGACTTCGCTGACCCAGATGGGAAGGTTGGTGACGGTCGCGATCTCGCCGATCTTCTGTGGCCATTCGTGGATCTGCCACAGGTTCCAGTCGAGCGGAAAGCCGTGCACGGCGACGGCATCGATATGGTCCAGCACGCCGAATTCCTTCATGCGGGTGATAAAGCCCGGATCTATCGGCGAGATGCCACCGAGTACTTTCGTCAAAGACGGGTTCTCTGACGCGATTGCGTCAGCCGACAAGATCGCCATCCTGGCAAAGCGGCTCCAATCGGGATCGAGCTCTGGGTCCCAATGCGATTTGTTGTTGGGCTCGTTCCAGATCATGGCGGCTTCAATCATGGAGCTGTCCTTTCGAGGGGTAGATGGCGCCGCCGCCGGCCGGGTCCCCGGCTGCGCGGCAGAAATAGACCTCCTGCTCGGGGTGCAGAACGATCTCGAAACCGGCGCTGCGCAGCATCGCTTCGGTGCAGGCGCGGTTTGGAATCCACCAGTTGGTGGGATCGTCGGCATAGCGGTGCTCGATGAAATGCAGCTTGGGAAACTGCGGCTGGTCGAACAGGTCATGCGTCCAGAAATGATAGTTTTCTTCCAACTCGGGCAGATCCGCGCTGCCGCGCTGCATGGACTGGAAGATCATCAGGTCACGGGCGACATGTTCGCGGATCAGGTCGAGCGCGAGCAAGGGGTGGCGCAAATGGTAAAGCACCCCCATGAACAGCACGACATCGAATGTCTCGCGCAGCGAGCCGACGTCGTAGACCGAAAGCTTCTGGAATTCGATCTCGCAATCGGCAACCTCGGCGGCAAAGCGAGCCTGCGCCAGGTAGGCGTCATCGAAATCGATGCCGAGGACACGGTCAGCACCTCGCCGTTTCATCTCGATGGAGTAAAATCCTGCATTGCAGCCGATATCGAGTACGGCTTTGCCCCTCAGATCAGCGGGAATGGCATTGGCAAATTTGCGCCATTTGATCAGCGGGTAGTTGCCCAGAAAATGGTTGGGAGCGGTTTGGACGCCGGCAAGTTCCATGTTGTGGAACCATGGGCCGAGCGCATCGATGCGGCGGCGGATTTCGGCATGGGAATGCAGCATGGCTCAGGCTCCTTCGCCAGGAACGACGGGTACATGCGACTGCGCGCCGGGCATGATCATGGTGGGCCGGCGCTGCGCGGATGAGGCGTCGTTTTCAAGCAACCGCAGAGCTGTTCGATAGCCGTTGAAAGTGCCGACATCGACATAGTCCGACCCAGCCCTGACACCAAAAGCTGTACCGCCGGCCGCAATATAGGCGTTGACCAAAGTGCCGATATATTCGTCACTGCGCTCCCGCTCACGCCAGAGTCCCGCAAGCTGATGCAGGATATGGCCCGGCATCTTGAACGCACCCCAAACCCAGTTCGTGGCGGCATCCTGCCGCTTGACCTGGATTTCGATCACGCGCTCGTGGACGTCGATGACGACGGCGTCGAAGAATTCCGGCTGATCCACCGGGAAAAGCAGAAATGAGAGCTGATCGTCGGGCAAATGGCGGAAACCGTCCTCGGGAAACCAGATCGTATCGGGAAGGCCGACCAGGACGACCTCGTCGGGCGCGACGAGGGGCGCCGCCCGGAAGATCGCATCGCACAGACCGACGGGGTTCGGCTGCACCACGAAGAGAGCCGCCGCGTCACCGTAGCCGGCGGCGTAGTATTCAAGGATGTCGGATTTGCCCGATCCGATGATGAAGCAAATCTTGTCGACGCCGGCCTGCACCATGCGCCGTACCAGATACTCGCTCACGGCGCAGGGACGCTCGGTCTGTCCATCGATCCGGCTACCGACCGGCAGCAGCTCTTTCGAGAAGCCGAGCGGCTGAATGCGGCTGCCGCGCCCGGCAGCGGGTACGATGCCCAACATCAGACCGCTTCCCTCATCGGTTCGCCGGGAGATCTTTGAAAGGCATCGTTCAGGATGCGATCCAGTTCCGCCGCGCGCCGTGCGGAAGTGTGTTCGCCCAAGACCCGGTCGCGGGCACGCCTTCGAATGCCGTCGAGCTCGCACTCCGGCAATTGCAATGCGGCGACCACATCATCGGTGTCATGCGCCAACAATATTTCGCGGCCGGGTTCGAAAAATTCGGCTAGGCCCGGCCATGCATCGGTGACGATGGCAGCCCCACACGCGGCCGCTTCGAAGAGCCGTCCCGACGGGCACCAGCCCTTTTGCGCCATCGCCTCCCGGGTGACGTTCAGTGTCAGGCGAGATGATGAGAAGAAAGCCGGATGGTCGGCTGGCGGAAGATGCCTGACAAAGAAGATGTTGTCGCTCCATGGGAATTCCTGCGGATATTGCGCGCCGCCAATGATGAAGCGGTGGTCAGGCAGGCGCGCGGCCGGGCGGACCAGCAGCTTTTCGACGCCGGCCTGGCGATCCGCCGCGTAAGTTCCGAGATAGGACAGATCACCGGCGAATTCGGCCCGCTTCTCTGCCGGCCGGTGTTGGTCGGGATCGACATGCCCATAGAGAGGTACCACGTGACGCGCGCCTAAAACCGACTTAAGCGCCTCGATCGCCGAGCCGCCGGTGTAACTCAAAACGAGGTCGAAATCGGCAAGACCCTCAGGTCCGAAATAGGGCGGACGCTCGCCTTGCTCGATGCGGGCAAGCGTGACCGGAGTGTCGAGATCGTAGAAGACACGCAATCCGCGACCTGTCTGCTGCGCCAACCGCGAGGCCTCCACGGCGTCGGCACAGTAGGAAGTGACGACGACGACATCCGCTTGCTTCATTGCCCGCTCCGCAACGCGACGGATGTCTTCCCAGTCCGGATAAATGACGACGTTGCCGCCATCGAGCCGATCGAGATCACGCGTCCCGGCATAGTAGGGGGTATCGCGTTCGAAGAAGGTGATGGACCATCCCAGCCGACCCAGGGCGCGGATCAGTCCCCGCCAGAGCGTGGCATGGCCGTTGCCCCATGATGATGTAACGGTGAGACCGAAAATGACCATCTGCATCCGGAAAGTCCTCGTCAGGCAGCTTCGTTCATTCGCAGGAGCTTGGAGCCCCAGTCACCCGACACGATCGTCGTGATCGAGGCTGGATCGATGTCGAAGCGGAAGCAGTCGCCGACCGGCAAGCCAAGCACCTTGCAGACGGCGGCTTTGATCACGTCGGCGTGGCTGACCAGGGCGACACACTGATTCGGATGCCGCTCGCGCACTGCGTTCATCAGTGCGACGATCCGCTCCTGGACATCCAGCATGGTCTCGCCGCTCGGTGTCCTGGCCTCCTGCCGCTGGTCGTTCCACGCCCGCCAACCGGCATCGCCATTCAACTCGTCGAAGGTCTTTCCCGACCAATCGCCGAAATCGATCTCGTCGAGTTCGGCGCAGATCGCGATTTCACCGACGCCGCAGGCAAGCGCGATCGGCACGGCCGTCTCTTGCGTACGCTCACGCGGGCTGCACAAGATGGCTTCAATCGGCTCCCGGGCCATGCGGCCACCAAGATGCGCGGCCTGCGCCTTCCCAGCCTCGCCAAGGCAAACGCCATCCATCCGTCCTGCAAGATAGGAGCCGACATTGTCGTGCGCTGCATGACGGATCAAAAAGAACGTTGTCGTCATTCCGCGGCATCCAGCAAAGGCTCGTCCTTGCCGGCGATGAAGGCGAGCGTGCGCTGCCGCGCTTCGGCGTCGGTGAACTGTTCGGGAGGCGACTTCATGAAATAGCTGCAGGGACCGGTCAGTGCTCCCGCTATGCCGCGATCGAGCGCAAGCTTGGCGCAGCGTATCGCATCGATCACCACGCCGGCTGAATTTGGAGAATCCCAGACTTCCAGCTTGAGCTCGGCGTTGAGCGGCACGCCGCCGAAGGTCGTCCCTTCCACTCGGATATAGGCCCATTTGCGATCAGTCAGCCACGGTACGTGGTCGCTGGGTCCGACATGAATATTGCCCGGCTCCAGGGGAACATCGAACTGGCTGGCCACGGACTGGGTCTTGGAAATTTTCTTTGATTCCAGCCGCTCGCGTTCCAGCATGTTGAGGAAGTCGGTGTTGCCGCCGAAATTCAGCTGATAAGTGCGATCGATGCGCACGCCGCGCTCGCGGAAGAGATTGGCCAGCAGGCGGTGAACGATGGTCGCCCCGACCTGGCTCTTGATATCATCGCCGACCAGCGGCAGCCCTCGCTGCTCGAAGCGCCGGCGCCATTCCGGACGTGAGGCGATGAAAACGGGTATGCAGTTGACGAAGGCGCAGCCGGCCTCAAGCGCGCATTCGGCGTAGAAGCGCGTCGCCTCCTCGGAGCCCACCGGCAGGTAAGAGACCAGCACGTCGGCGCCGCTGTTGCGCAGGATTTCGCTGACGTCGGCAACCGGCTCCGGCGCCTCCTCGATTTCGTCGCGCAAGTATTTTCCGATGCCGTCAAGTGTCGGTCCGCGCTCGACGCGAACGCCGTTTGCCGCCGCATCGGCAAAGCGGAACGTGTTGTTCGGGGCGGCGTAGATTGCTTCAGCGACGTCGAGGCCAACCTTGCTCCTGGCGACGTCGAATGCGCAGACAATCTCGATGTCGTCGACATGGTAACCGCCGAGGTCGGCATGCATCAGCCCTGGGATTGGTTCGTTGCTTTTTGCGTGACGATAATAGGAGAGGCCCTGCACCAGGGAGGATGCGCAATTGCCGACCCCGACGATACCGACACGAACCTTTTTCGATCCCACGAAACTGCCGCCCTATGCTGTTCAAAGGTAAGTTCCTGCAGCCGAACCACCAGCGTGCCGGAATGTTCCTTGGCCTGCCGAAAAATTGCGCAAGACAGCATGGATCGAAGCAGCGCTCGCTGCGTTGCCGCAAGGCGAAGCATTGGAAAACCGATCGATGATTGTTTACGGCGACCAGAAGCGGAGGCAGAGCGCAGAACGGCTTCGCGATGCTGCGAGCGAAATTGCTCAAAGTCTGGACCGCATGGCTCATGGCGTCCGACGCCATGCCGCGTTGGTCGGCCTATTCATCAGCGTATCGGAACTGGTTCGCGCGCTTGCCGATGTCGATTTCGAGAACAGGGGCATCGACATCTTTTCGCCGCGGCAACAGCAAGGCGCCAGATTGCTGGTTGGTCTTGCGGCAGAGGTGGCGAAGTCGTGGCGAAGCGGTTTCGCCGTGGGCGGTGGCATCGAGCCGGGACTTCTCCAACTGCTGGACGGGTTGGATTGCGAGGCTGAGGTTCTGACCGGTTCTGCCGAGGGTTACGCGCATTACGCGCTTTATCCCGAAAGCTATTTGGGAGCGGCGCAGGAGTCAGGTCTCGATGCGAACACATGCGTGATCGGCATCCGCAGCATCGGCCTGGGGCTTGCCGCCATAGTGGCTGCCGCGATTGGCGCGCCGGCGCCGTTCAGCGTTCGTCCGGTCGGCCATCCTTTCCGCAGGCACATCAATGCCGATCCGCGCTCGATCGCTTCCTGGAAGAACAATCCATCGGCACGCTTCGCCGTTGTAGACGAAGGTCCCGGTCTGTCCGGCAGTTCGATGCACGCCGTCGTCGCGTGGCTGCGGGAACTGGGTATTGGTATGGACCGCATTCACCTGTTTCCCAGCCATCCTGGCGACCCGGGCATCGAAGCGTCACGGGAGGCCAGGGAGACATGGTCGCGCTGTCCGAAACATGTGGCGACGGCGCTCGAATGCACCTTCCCCGAAAGCTCGAACATTCCCACGCTTAGCGAATGGGTGGCCGAGGCGGTCGGCAGCCCCGAATTACGCCTGACCGAACTGTCTGGTGGCGAATGGAGGAGCGTCCACTACGTCGACGAAAAGCATTGGCCGCCGAGCCCGCGCGGCATCGAGCGGCGTAAATTCCTGGCGTCCGCGGGGTGTGGTCGCTGGCTCGTCAAATTCGCCGGCCTCGGCGAAACCGGACGGCGTAAGAGACGAGCCGCGGAAATGTTGGGGAAAGCCGGGTTCGGATCGCAAGTGGTCGGGCTTTGCCACGGCTTTCTGGTCGAACGGTGGATTGACGGCACCACGATGGACCAGGCGCCGCTGCCAAGAGGAAGGCTGGTCGCGGAGTTGGCGCGCTATCTAACCTGGCGGGCGCTCAATCTCCGAACCTGCGAACCGGGTGCATCATTGCTCGCACTCGCGGAAATGGCTGTTTCCAATACATCTGAAGCCCTGGGCGAGAACCGAGCGGCGACGTTGCGCCGTTGGCTCTCGAAAAAAACCCCTGCGCATGTTCTGCAGCGGGTGGAAATCGACGGAAAGCTTCACGCGTGGGAGTTTCTCGTTTGTGCCGATGGCACGGTGGTCAAGACAGATGCCGTCGACCATTGCCGGGCACACGATTTGATTGGCTGCCAGCCGATAGAGTGGGACATTGCCGGCGCCTGTGTCGAATATGGACTGTCCGACAGCGATGTGACGACATTGGTCGAGGGGATGGGGCTCGATATTGACAATGGCCACATCGATTTTTTCGAACCCTGCTATTTGGCGTTCCAAATCGGGCTCTGGAGCACGGCTGCGCAATCCGAAAATGGCCAGGAAAAAGCAAGGCTGGCCGGGACGGCAGACCGATACAGGGCGGGGCTGATACGATTCCTGGACGAATCTCAGGTGTAACGTTTCGATCAATCCAGCCTTCGCAGCATGTCTGCTTCCTGCTCAAGAATAGCGGCCACTTCCTCGCGCTGCAGATGCGTCATCATCAAGCTGACGCAGCACTCGAGATAGGTGATCGAGGAGCGCCGCAAATAGGCAGCCGCCTCGCGTTCGGCAATCTTGTCGACATCCTTCGCGGGTCGCTTGGGTTGCATGAGGATGATCCTCCGTATCGGGTCCCTCCCGCCAAACTACAAGGTTGGATGGATGTTCCGCACGATCTCCGGGCAGGTCCGGCCGCGGCCCACGTCATGCAGGAAGGTTCTGCAGCCCGCCTGCGGGTCTCCTTTTGGCAAGGCCTGTCATCTGATCGCCGATGCCGGTGCCTTCGAGCGCCGCGAAATAATCGATCGTCAGCTTGAGCCCTTCGTTGAGCGGCACTCTCGGCGACCAGCCGAGCAGCGTTTTCGCACGCGAAATATCAGGCTGCCTGCGCCGAGGATCGTCTTGCGGCAGGGGCAGAAATTTCAGATCCGACTTGGTGCCGGTCATCGCCTTCACCAATGCCGCCAGTCGCACGATGGTGAATTCTCCGGGATTGCCCAGATTGACCGGCTTGCCCGGATTGGGGTCGATGTTCATCAGGCGCATCAATCCATCAATCAAGTCGGAGACATAGCAGAAGGATCGCGTTTGCTGGCCGTCGCCGAATATCGTCAGCGGACGCTTCTCGAGCGCCTGCATGATCAAATTCGAGACGATGCGACCGTCGGCCGGATCCATTCTCGGACCGTAGGTGTTGAAGATGCGCGCGACGCGGACGTCGGCCTTGCCGGCCCTTAGATAGTCGAAGCAAAGCGTTTCGGCGGTGCGCTTGCCCTCGTCGTAGCAGGCGCGTGGGCCGGTGCAGTTCACATGACCGACGTAGTCCTCCCTTTGCGGGTGTTGTTCCGGATCGCCATACACTTCGCTCGTCGAGGCCTGCAGCAGTCGCGCGTCATTGCGGACAGCGAGTTCGAGCAGGTTGAGGGTTCCGATCACGCAGGTACGCGTGGTGTGTATCGGGTCGGCCTGATAACGCGGCGGTGAGGCGGCGCAGGCCAGGTTGAAGATGTGATCCACGGGCTCGCCGAGATCCAGTGGCCGGCAGATGTCCTGCTCGATCAACCGGAAACCCGGCCGGTCCATGATCGAGATGATGTTTTCCATGCGCCCGGTCAGAAAATTGTCGACGCAGATCACGCGCCAGCCGTTGCGGAGCAATACTTCGCAAAGATGCGAACCGAGGAAACCCGCGCCGCCGGCAACAAGCACCGTCTTTGCCCTGTGCGCCTTTCTTGTCTGTCGCATCGCTGTTTTCTCCTGTCTGCCGTTCATGCTGCACTTCCAATGTCGAGATCGAGGGCCGTCGCCCTTGGTTGGGTCAGCGCCGCCACGAATTCGCGAGCCCTGGCCCCACCGGTGTGGGAAGCGAGGACGAGTTTGCGAGCCCGGCCGGCCATGGCCAGGCGTGCGCGCTCGGACTCGCCAACGAGGATATCGATGACTTCGTCCGTCTCCGCGGCGGTGTGGATCGCCGATGCGGGAAAGAAGCTGTCGAGCCCTGGCCAGTGGTCGCTGACGATGGGCGTGCCGCAAGCCGCCGCTTCGAACAGGCGCACGCTGGGCGACCATCCTGCGGTGATCATGGAACTGCGTGTGACATTCAGCGTGTAGCGCTGACGGCTATAGAACGCGGCGTGATCGGCTGGCGGCAAATGTTCGATGCGTTCGACATTGTCCGGCCAGATGATGTCGGATGGATATTGGGAGCCGGCCACGACGAAACGGAGGTTCGGCATATGCCGTGCGGGCTCGAGCAGCAGAGCGTTCAGCGTTGTCTGCCGGTCCATGCTGTACGTGCCGAGATAGCCGAGATCCCAGCGGATCGGATCTCCTGTCGGGTGATGCCGTTCTGGATCGACCGAACAATAGAGAGGTTCGGCATGGCGCGCGCCGAAGTCTTGCGCCAGATGGTTGAGCGTTGGTCCGCCAGTGAAGGAGAAATAGACATCGAAATACGGAATTTGCCGCGAACTCAGATAATCGCAATCGTCGGCTGAAAGCTTGGCCAGGGTCACCGGGGTGTCGATGTCGTAAAAGCAGAGCTGCCCCTTGCAAAGCGAGGCGACGATGTCGATGACCTGGCGTCCTTCTGGAACAAAGGATCCGATGACGATGATGTCGGCCTGCTCCAGGCACTGTGCGTAGTCGCGTTGCAGCTCCGCAGTGGTTTCGTAGTAGCGCAAGGCGCAGAACTCCGGATCGCGCAGATCGCGGTGATTGGCGTACCAGGGCACGTTGCGCTCCAGAAAAGTCACCCGGTGACCGAGTCCGTGCAAGCCTTTCAAAAGACCCCGGAAAGTCGTGGCGTGGCCGTTTCCCCAGGATGAGGACAGCGACAGGCCGAGAAAGACGATGTCCAGTTTCTTGGTCATTCCGCTGCCTCCACGGCCCCGTGCTCGAAATGACGTTTGAAGACGGCATCCGCCACATCCGCCCGAAGCGCGTAGGTATGGTCCGCCAGCACGCGGTGAAGTGCGGCTTGGCCGATTGCCTTGGCCCGCCCGGGGGTCAGCGAGCGCATTATTTCGGCGACATCGCCGCCGTCACGCGCGACCAGGATCTCCTCGCCTGGTTTCAGGAACAGTTCCACGCCCAGCCATGCATCCGTGATGAGACAGGCGCCCGCGCCGGCCGCCTCGAACACTCGCGTGGCCGGTGAAAAACCGTTGGCGGCCATGCTGTCGCGGCTGATGTTCAACACGGCTTTTGGGGTGACATTGAAGGCGTTGTGATCGCGGGTGCGGACATGGCCGAGCCAGCCTACATTGGTGGGGAGCGGCTTGTCGCCCCAACCCGAGCCTCCGAGCAGGAAACGCTGTTTCGGCAGCTGGCTGGCGGGATCGAGGAAAAACGATTCGACACGCGCTTCACGGTCCGGCAGCCGGTTTCCGAGGAACGCCAGGTCGCAGGCAAAATGCGCTTTGCTGGCGACCGGATGGTGCGTTTCGGGATCGAGCGCATTGTAGATGGGCACGCACTCCTTGGCGCCCATGGCACGATAGGCCCAGACAACGGGATCGCCGCCACCATAGGTCAGCACGAGGTCGATCTCCTGCAGTGCACGATGGAGCGGGTGGTCCGGCTCGTCGCGCAACTGGGCAAGCGTGGCTGGCGCATCCACGTCCCAGAATACGACAAGCGCGTCGCTGCGGGCGTGGTCGAGAACGGCGCGAAGCAGCGCCTCGTCTTCGAAACCGACGCCACTCGCCTTGACGACGATGTCGGCGCCGGCGGCACGTGCCGCGACCTGCATCAGCGCATGCTGGGTCGCCTCGTAAACGACGACAGTGCACCAGTCGGGAGCTTCGATGTCGCGGTTCTTCTGCCGGTCGTAGACATCGGGTTCGTAGAACGTGATCTCGTAACCCAATTGCGAAAGTGCCTTGAGCAAACCGCGATAGTACGTCGCGGCACCGTTCCAGTAGGACGACAAAAGGCTCGATCCATAGAATGCGATCTTCATGCGACGGCTTCCTTTGCGGCTGTCGGGACGGCGGTGTGTCGGTTCCCGCATTGCGTGAGCACGCCGAGCAACTCGTCGACGCGGTGGCGGCAGGTGTGCCGCGAGCGGATGGTCTCGAGACCCGAGGTCACCAGGGAGGCCGCAAAGTCCTCGTCGGACAACACCGTCCGAAGCTGTTGCCGCATTTGCGAGCCATTCTCGGCAAACAGGAAGTCGACACCGGGCCTGAAAAGCTGCTCGACATCGGACCATGGCGCTGAAATCAGCGGAATGCCGCAGGCGAGTGCCTCGAACATGCGGATCGTCGGGATTCCGGGCAACCTCTCGCGATAGGGGCGCCGTGGGATGTGAACGGTGACACGATGCGCGGCGAAAGCCTTCGGCACGTCGGCATTGGCAATCCACCCCTCATAGCGCAGTCCTGCGGTGGCCAGATCCGCAAGTGCGGTCTTGGGATAGCGTACGCCGTGAACAGCGGCATCAAGGCCGAGATCGTGCACCGGCTCGATCAGAAACTCATTGAGTTCGGCGGTCCGCTCATCATCGCCCCAGTTGCCGATCCAGACCAGATCGGAGGTGGGGCGGATCTCCGGGTGCGGCTTGAACAGGCGATCGTCCGCGGCTTCATGCCAAGTGAAGACGCGCTTGCCCCAGCCGGCGCGCAAATAGCTCTCACGCAAGGTCTCGCCAAAGGCGAGAACGCCGTCATAGTGCTCCAGCCGGAGCGCCGAGAGCGCCTCGGTCGCCGACACGGCCCGGTGGTGGGTGTCATGAAAAAGAAGGATGAAGTTGCCGCCGGCGGCCCGGGCACGGCCAATACGTGCGACAAGCTCCGGATCCGTCCACTCATGAACGATCACAACGTCGGCCTCAGCGATCCAGGCTTCATGATCAAATCCGGCATCGTAGGTCACCGGCATCAGTTCGGGGAAATCCTTGCGGAAGCGTTCGATGGCGAACGACCCCTTCTCAGCCAGCAGATTCAACCGGCTCCAGCCATCCGCCGGCTCCAGCGCAATCGCCTGATGCCGGCGCTGGACCAGCTCTCGCATGACGCCGCGCAGGAAATGGGCATTGCCATGATTCCAGTCGGAAACGACCGAATGGGTGTAGAACACAAAGCGCATGATCAGCGCTCCGCCATCGCTAAGGCCGCTTTGTCGTAGACGCCGCGCATGGCCGCTGTCTGTTTTGTCAGCCTAAACCTGCGGCTGCGTCGGATGGCTGCCTGGCCAAGCTCTCGCCGGAGCTCGGCATCGCTGGAGAGACGATTGAGGCAGGCAGCGAGATCGTGCGGATCGCGCGCGTCAAAGAACATCGCGGCCCCGTCCCATAGTTCGCGATAGGTGGCGATATCGGAAAGCACCAGGGGCGTAGCCGACATGCCGGCTTCCAGCGCGGCCAGGCCGAATGGCTCGTAGAGCGATGGCGATACGAAAACGCCGGCGCGAGCCATCAACGAACGCACCTCGTCGGACGGCACTGCTCCCAGAGGAACAGCATGGCTGAAGCTGACATGCTCGCCGTTTGGGCCGTTCGTCGACCCGGCGGCAAACAGAGGCCATCGCGTCAGGGACGCCGCCTGGTCGACCACCGCGGCATTTTTGCCCTCGTCCCACCAGCGGGCAGCAGCGAACACGAGCGGTTGGTGCTTTTCGGCATTCGGCAGAGGACGGGCACCATTTCTGACCACACTCAAGCGCGCGATCGGGCCGTAGCAGGTCTCTAGCATGTCGGCGTGGCTGCGGCTCGGCGCGATGACCGCGTCGGCCCGATCCATGCCGCGTCTGTTGCGCTCCTTCTGCCAGGCCCATGCCCCATCCGCCGCCTGTCCTCTCACCGCATGGAACCAAGTCGTCACGCAGGAATGGGAGACCACCACGACCGGGCACGGCGCGTCGAATCCCGCCGCCTGCGAAGGCGCGTTGAAATGGACAAGGTCGATGGCGTGGTCGCGCATGGGCGCATGCAACTCCCGCGGCAGCGCGTCGAGATCACCGCCGTTGCGGGTCATCCAATCCGGCGGCGTGTTCAGCCAGATCAGCTTCGCGAAAGCCTCCGCCTCGTCGGCCTGCTGCCTGGACGGTGGCGGACCGAGGCCGGCAAGCACCACGCTATCGCCGCCGTTGACAAGTTCCCTGGCCAGGTCGAGCGCATAGCGCCACACGCCGCCCACGGCGTCGACCGTCATCAGGATGCGCCGCGAGCGCGGCGTCAGTGTCCGCAACATGTCGCCTCCAGTTCCGCCAGCGGACGCGGGCGCCTTTCCTGGATGTCGCTGAACTTCTGGAATGATGCGAGATAGTGATCATGGGCGCGCTCCCAGGCGAGGTCGTCGGGTTCGCCCCAAAGCTCGCGATAGCTTGGCGAACTCGGATATGGATAAAGCGGTACGGGTTCATTGGCCCACACGCCGTTGTCGATGAGGTGCGTTCGCCAGTAGTCCACAAGGGCAGGGTCATCCTCGACGACGCCGATCAGATTGGCCTGTACGAACGGAACGTGACGCCTCGCATTGACGAGCAGCGCGGCAAGTTCCTCGGTACCCAGACGGCAGCGTTTCGCCAGCATCGCACGACCTTCCACGGTCAGGCTTTCGAGACCGGCCTCGATGGAGACGCAGCCAGCCGCACCAAGCAGTTCCAGCAGCTCGGGTTTCCAAAGGTCGATGCGGGTCTGCACACCGAACTTCACGTCGCGATGGATCAACGCTTCCAACAGCGCTTTTTGCGGCAGGAAGATTTCATCGATGAAATAAATGTAGCCGACGCCTTGGGCAATCAGCCGATCGATTTCCGCTATGACCGCCTTGTGGTTTCGGCGGCGATAGGCATCGCGGAAATCGATCTTGGCGCAGAAGCTGCAATTGTAGGGACAGCCGCGCGATGCTTCGACCTCCGCGCCGAACCCAACCTGATTGTCATCGAACCTGTGATGGTGATGCGAATGGGCAGCGATCCAGTCTGATGGCCATTGGAGTGGCGGATGATCGACAAACGAGCTGGCGTGGACGCCGCCGTTCAAAACCACCTTGGTATCCCGCAAATAAGCGGTCGAGGGCACCGCGCTCCAGGCGTCGCGCCGGGCAAGTTCCGCGACGATTTCCTCGCATTCGCCGCGCACAACAATGTCGACCCCAAGCTTGCGCAAGGTTGGCGCGGGCGTAGCCGAGCCATGCGGCCCGACCGCGACTGTGCGTCCACCGCGCCCGGCGAGACGGTTGAGGAAATCGGCCGGCACGCGCAACTCGGGTGGTGCGCAGCGCCAGAACAGATAAGTCGGGGCGGTACTGACGACCGTCATTGCAGGCGCGAAATCAGCCACACGCTCGGAGAGGTCCGAGTTGTCGAGCTTCTGCAATTGCCCATCCAGCATCAACACCTCATGGCCAGCTGTTTCGAGCAGGGATTTCGAATAGCCGAGTTCCAGCGGGAGATGTGGTTGGCGGCAGCCGAAATAAATGCTGTCGTCATAGGTCCAGAACGGGTTTACCAGGGCGACTTTCATGCGACGTACCTCACGACTTCGGGGCGAGGCTGGAGCCGGTGTTGTTGCAGCCAGTCTGCGAGATCGCGAATGCCTTCGCGCCATGAAACACGAGCTTTCCAGCCAAGCATCGCTTTGATCTTGCGGGTGTCGGCGACGAAGAAGGGCTGATCGCCGGTGCGTTCGCCATCATGGCGGATCGAAAGCTCACGGCCGGTCAAGCTACGGATCTCGCTCAACAGCATGCGCAGGCTGATCGCATTATCGGGGCCGCCGCCAAGATTGAATGCCTGGCCTTTGGTCGTCTCGATACGATCGAGCGTGGCCCTGTAGGCGGCGACCGCATCGGAGACATGCAGTATGTCGCGCACTTGTCTGCCGTCGCCGTAAATGGTGATTGGACGTCCCGTCAGCGCACTCAGCAGGAAGTGCGCGACCCAGCCTTGATCCTCGGTTCCGAACTGGCGCGGCCCGTAAATGCAGCTCATCCGCAGCACCGCCGTTGGCATGCCGTAGGATTTGGCATAGTCGAGCACATATTGGTCCGCCGCGCCTTTGGAGCAGCCATAGGGCGTGCAGAAATCCAGGACGTGGGTCTCGTCGATGCCATTCGCTTGGATGATGCCGTCGCAAGGCAGGTAACGATCGCCGTCCTCGCGCACCGCGACGTCGGGCAGGCTGCCATAGACCTTGTTGGTGCTGGCGAAGACCACCGGAACAAACTCATTGCTCAGCCGCGCCGCCTCGAGGACATTGAACGTTCCTCGAAGGTTGATGTCGAAATCCTCGTCCGGTTGGACCAGGCTCGTTGTGACGGCGGTTTGCGCGGCCAGGTGGAAGATCGCCTTGGAACTCTTCAGAACGGGCGCAAGCGCGTTGGCGTCGCGCACGTCAATCGTTTCGACCATGAGGCGGCTTCCGTGTTTCTGCGCCAGCCATTCAAGGTTCTGTTCGACGCCGGGGCGGCTGAGATTGTCGATCACCAGCACCGGATCGCCATCCGACAACAGGCTGTCGGCCAGGTTCGATCCTATGAAGCCGCTGCCGCCGACAATGGCGACGGGCGCGTCGCGTCGATTGCGCGTATTCATGACACCAGCCCACGTTCTTCAAGCTCGCGTTTCATGTCGGCGCCGCGGTCGATGGCGGACGAGTTGCGCACCCAGGAAACGAAATCGGCGAGCGAATTCTCCAGTTGTTGCCTCGGCTCGAAACCGAGCAGCTCACGGGCCTTGGAAATATCGGCGAAGCAGTTGCGGATATCCCCGGAGCGCGCCTTGCCGAGCAACTCTGGCGAGCGGTCCGGCGTTCCCATGGCCTCGGCAAGTACCCGCGCGACGTCGCTGATAGCATAGGCTCGGCCGCTGCCGATGTTGATGACGTGACCCCTTGCCTGGCGTTGCTGCAGCGCAAGACGAAAGGCGCGGGCGACGTCATCCACATGGACGAAATCGCGCTTCTGTTCGCCATCCTCGAAGATCATTGGACGTTGGCCGTTGGCGAGACGCGAAGCAAAATTGGCCAACACGCCGGTATAGGGGTTCGATAACGCCTGGCCGGCGCCGAAGACGTTGAACAGGCGCAGCGCGACCGCATCGATGCCATAGGCTTCGCCGAAGATCAGCACGGCGCGTTCCTGGGCGTATTTCGTCAGTGCATAGATAGAGGCGAGATCGACCGGCTTTTCCTCGTCCGTCGGCAGGGGGGAGAGGGGTTCGCCTTCCGGCGACAGCGGATTCCACTGTCCGTTTTTGATGTCGCTCGCCTTGCGCCGGGCATTGTCGATGCGCCGGCCGTCCGATGTAGCATAGAGGCCCTCGCCATAGACACTCATCGATGAGGCGACGACAATGCGCTCGACCGGGTGTTTGATCAGCGCCTCAAGCAGCGTCGCGGTGCCGAGATCGTTGGTGCCGACATAGCGCGCGATCTCGTACATCGACTGTCCGACGCCGACTTCCGCGGCTAGATGAATGACCGCGTCAACGCCTTCCAGCGCCTTGGCGACCGCCTCCCGGTCCCGAATGTCGCCCTTGATCAGCTCGGCCCCGGCGGGAAGGGCGACTGTTTCGCCTGCGTGCACCTGCTCCAGCAGCACATCCAAAATGCGAACCGAATAATCCTGCTCGATGAGTTCCTGGGCGACATGCCGGCCGATGAAGCCGCAGCCCCCTGTAACCAATATCCGTTTCACGACCACTCCTCAGACAGGTAATCTTGGCGACCCGAACTTTTCGGCAAAAGGTTTGTTCCCTTGGCTTCAACAAAGTTCCTTTGGCCGGCTTCGTTCGGAAGCAGCCACATCGCGCTCGCCGCGCCGTGCCGGAACATTGCCGCCCTTGTGCTGTTAGGACGCCGGCAGCCCCGACGATGCCCGATGTTGGCAACGCCGATGATCAAAGGAGATTTCAATGTCCCAGTCGCAAACGACCACCAATCACGACGAAATCCGCAAATGGGCGGAGGAGCGGGATGGACGGCCGGCAGTGGTTCGCACCAAAGGCGCGGGCGGCATCCTGCGGATCGACTTCGGCAAACCCGAGGAAGCATTCGAGCCGGTCGAATGGGATGAGTTCTTCCGCATATTCGACGAGAACGATCTGGCCTTTCTTTACCAGTCCAAGACTGGTGACGGACAAACCAGCCGTTTCAACAAGTTCGTCGAGCGCAACCAGAAGGGCGAATGACGCACTTCGAGCCGGCCGATTTGCCTGACCTGGTTCTCGGGCAAATTTTTCTGGATGCGGTGGAACAATAGGGGCTCCGATCCTTCCGTCGCTGAACCACAGCCGCAGCAAGGATCGAAGGCCTTGGCCCTGAGCGCAGGAGGCGGCGGGGCTGGATAGGCGTCAAAAGCCGGAAACCCGCTACTCGTCCTGCCGTGAAACCAAAACGCCGCTCATCAGTCGTCCTGCTGCCTGCGGTGGCGGTGTTTTTCGATTTCCTCGGGCTCTTCATCGTCGATCCGCGTGATGTTCGAGGCATTGTGGTCTGATCGCAGGATCTCATCCAGTTTGGCGTGAATGGCCTGAGTGTCGCGGTGCTCGGCACGCTGGATGAACAGCGTCATGGCCCACGTAAACAAGGTAGCCGCTCCATGCCAGTCCAGGGTCTGTCGCTCGAAGATCATCCAAAGGATTGCGTAGACCAACAGGATCAGGAATGCCGCGGGGCGGGAGGTTAATGTGCCGATTGAGGTAAGCACGCCGGTGACGGGATGATTGGCCATGCGAAAGAACTCGCGGCAGTGACCGTGGTTCCCGACCGCAGTGCATCGCGCCGGCACGAGCCAGCTAGGCGCGACGGATGAATTCACGGCGCAGTGCTTGCCGATCGCAGCTACAACGATGACCACTCGATTGCCGGGCGCGCAATCATCAGCCAGAAAATGGCGAGCACGGCGCCGAAAGCTGGGAAGCCGAAGACAAACCAGCGTCTGAACAGCTGATGGTAGCGCTCGGGAGGAGGTTGGTTGGAGAGTGCGGCCTGTGTGGCTAGATTTCGCATCTCGATCTGCATCCACACGACAGGCAGCCAGAACAGGCCCGTCAAGATGTAGAGCAGGATCGAGAGAACGATCCATCCTTCGGACAGCGAATACCCCGCAACCCTAGCGAGGCCCAGTCCGGTCAGAGGTTGTGCGATAACGGCGGTAGCCGTGAACAGGAAATCAGCCAGCACGACAATGCGGGCGACGGCTGCGATCGTCGCGGCATTCCCGGTCCGGTGTGCCAAAAGCATGAAAAAAGCAATGCCGGCACCAGTTCCGAGCAGCACAGCAGCGCCGATCACGTGCAGGTATTTAAGCACGAAGTACGTCATCAGCGTTCCTCCAGAATGGCCAGCGCTGCAAAATGCAGAACGAGGATCGGGAGGATTTTGATCAACGGCCCGAGTGGCTCAAGCCAAAGATCCGGCCGCAGAATGCTCCCAGCGATCGCATAGAAAAGCGATACCGCGATTGCGCCGAAAAGACCAAGCCGGCTGGTTGGGCGCCAGGCGATAAGCGCCCCGACGGCGATGTCAGCCAGCGCGCCGGCGACTACCGCCGGTTCGGCCAAGGGGCCGGCAGCAGTGCCAATCAGCAAATCAACTCCGCTGCGCCAGCCGGCAGTGAGGGAAATGATGCCCGTCATGATCCAGAAGAGCGGCAAGATGACAAAGAGCGCCGGCTTGACGAAGTAAAGACCGGCGAACCATCGCTCCTGCACCGCCGCAGGATTTAAACGCAGTGCAGATGTAAGACTTGATGGTTGAATGCCGGTCGCCGTCATCCAGGGTTGGGGATCGCCGACAGCGCCACGGGCAATCTCTTTTGCTGCATTGCTGCGCATCGGCGGGCGCCAGCCCAGCTGAGCCGCGGCATCCCCGAACCTGTACAAGATAGCTGCGGCCCAATTGGGCAAGATGAACTCCCGAGCACTGCTCCATCCGAACCAGCGGCGATAGCGACCCACGACCTCGCTCATCGAAAGTGCCTCGGGCCCAGCCAGGTCCAGCGTGAGGTGCGATGGGCTGCCGGGTTTGAGGAAGAACAGGACGGTGGAGATCACGTCATCGAGTTGGACGACTTGGAGACGGCCCGTGTCGGGCATCAACGGCAAGAGCGGCAACGCCGCGAGGCCGCGAAAAAGTGCACTTGCGCCGAAGGCCGGCCTTCCCAGTACTACGGAGGGGCGCAGGATGACCCAGTCAAGGCTACGTGCCATCAGTGCCTCATCGCCGGCGAGCTTGCTGGCGGAAAAGGCGGACGGCTGCTGGCGATCGACCCCGATGGCAGAAAAGTGGATCACCTTATTCACACCTGCTTGCTCACACGCGGTGAAGAGAGCCGAGGCGCCGGTAGAATGGACATGCCGGGTGTTTTCCCGGGCACTATCCTGCAGGACCCCGGCACAGTTTACGACGGCGTCCACACCGGCGAGATAGGGGGTCCAGTCCTGAGGTCGCAAGGCCCGCGCCATATCCACAAAAGCGGTAGGGATCTCCGGGTGGACGCCAGTGTCTGCGTGGTGAAGCACGCGAACCACTTCATGTCTCTCGCCGGCCAGGCGCGCGCAAAGCGCGGCTCCAATCAGACCTGACGCGCCGGTGACGAGAATTTTCATTCCTTCCTCCAGCCGTTCGCCAGCGCGTGCCCGTCCATCAACCCAGCGGCTGCGCCTGGGACAACTCTAGCAAAGCCGAAGCCGGTAGTCTCACGCCGGGTGGAACAGGTTCCGGGCATCAACGCAGCCAAAGGTGAGCCGGTACGGTGCGTTCGCATCTGCAGGTCAACTTCGCCGGAAGTTCGTCGCCGGCTCGGCGCAATCGCGGAGGTCGTTATGAATGTGAGTTGCAGCCCTGGCGGCGTCTCCGAACGCAACAGCAATTTGATTGAGCCCCTCGGCCACGTCGCCAATGGCATAGAGTCCTGGCGTTGAAGTCTCAAGGTGTCGGTTGACCAGGACATAGCCTTCTGCGTCACAGTTAGCCCCCAGAGCAACCGCGAGTTCGGAGCGTACGTCGCTGCCCATCGAAGGGTACACCACATCGATGTTGCGCATCGGGGCGCCCTCGGCCATGACGACATCGAACCCGGTTCGTCGAGGGATCAGGTCATCGACAGCGTCCCAGATTTCAACTCCGCCTGCCAAGGCGGCGCCGCGGGCAGCTTCGGAAACATCATCCTGGTTATTGGCGAGCAAGGCGACCTGACTGCCATATCCCTTCAGGAACAGAGCCTCCCTGACGGCGAGATGCTCCGGACCAACAACGCCGATGCGGCTACCCCGGGCCTCATATGCATCGCAAACCGGGCACAGTCTGACAATGCCGGTTGCGATCGCCTCCTCCAGTCTTTCAATGGGACTTGCCTTGTCCACAATGCCCGTTGCCAGAATCACGCGCCTTGCTTGGACAATCCCGCAGGTGGTCGTCAGAACAAAAAACCCCTCGCGTTTTTCGGCGTGGCCTACGCAACCATGGACAAGGCTCGCGCCGTATAGCTGTGCCTGGGCTCGTAGGCGGCCGAGCAGTTCTTCCCCGCTGATGCCGTCGGGGAAGCCGGGACAATTACGGGATTTTGGGATGAGCTTGGCACGCGCATTCCCCGCGTCGAATGAGATCACCGAACGCAGAAACCTGGCTAAATACATGGCTGCAGCGAGCCCCGCGGGGCCGCCGCCGACGATGGCAACGTCAAAAACTTGTTCGCCCGAAAAACTTGGTTCGCCCGAAAAGCTTGGCATCGGGCCTAACTTCAACTCAACGAGCTTGTTCCACAGGGTCGAAATGGACGCAATCAGGATGCACACTGCGCAATAAGAGTGAACTCCAATCGAGTCGTGAAGAGAAAGGCCAGTGCCTCATCAAGCCTGCAAAAACCTCGTGGCTCCCAACGCTGTGGGTACAGCGCCACTGGGAAAGTAAACGCATCATGGAACTTCGGCTCACCCTCGCGCTTAGTTTGGCGAAAGGGTGGTCTGAGATGAGCGCGACCAGAGAGTTTTTTCAAAACTGGCTACAGGAGAATGTCGGCACACTTCCTGGTCGAGAGGAAGTCAGCGTCGCGGTGCTCGCTCAGCAATTCGAGCAAGATGCCGAGGTGGCTGGTTATGGGCGTGAAGTAAGGGAGGACGAACTCGGAAACATCGAAGATGCTATCGTGCAAGCGATCGAGAACGCCGGGTCCGGGGTGCAGAGCCCGAGCTCCGAAAAGAGCGATCCGGCACCTGTAATGGACGCGTTGGAGGTCGATGATGCCAAGAGCGGACCGTAGCCCCTGACACCTCTTCTGTTCGCCTGAACAAGCCCCCCGGGCTGCTATACGAGCTGAAAAACGGACCTTAGGTGCTTTCCCGTTAGTTCCATGCACCATTGAGGAACATTCCTGCCGCCACGGCGTTAGGAAAGTTCCTTCACACCCGGTGCGCCCGTGCTGACTGCTACCCTTCCAGGCGAATGGCTGACCCGGCATGATCAGGGTCACATCTCGCGGCGGGCCGCTCTTGCGGGTATTTGTTGCTGGCTATTGGGTCCTTCCGCAGAAGCCGCGCCACAGCCATCGCCGCTCGTGCGATTTGGCGTGCTGGGATTTGGCACCGCCGCCTGGGAAGTTGACGTCATGCGGCGACATGCGTTGGACACTGTGCACGGCGTATCAATCGAGGCTCAGCGGCTTGCCGGTACCGAAGCCGGTAAGAGCGCATTGCTGGCCGGCAGCGTCGACGTCATCGTTTCGGACTGGGTGTGGGTCATGCGCCAGCGCAGCGAAGGCGCTGATCTGGTCTTCTATCCCTATTCTCGTGCCGTCGGCGCGCTGGAACTGCCGCAAGGCTCGCCCATTCGAACTCTTGCGGACCTCAAGGGCAAAAGGCTGGGGATCGCAGGTGGTCCGCTGGACAAAAGCTGGATCCTGTTGCGCGCGCTCGGCCTCCGTCAGGTGAAGCGCGACCTTGCTGAAGAGGTGGAGCCAGTGTTCGGCGCGCCGCCCTTGTTGGAGCAGGAATTTCTGGCGGGGCGACTGGATGCACTGCTGACGTTCTGGAATTTCGCCGCCCGTCTCGAGTCAGAGGGTGCAAGGCCTCTGCTCAGTGTCGCTCAAATCCTGCAGGGGCTTGGCGTTTCCGTGGACTTGCCGATGCTCGGCTACGTCTTCCATGAAAGCTGGGCGCGGGCCAACCCGATAGCCCTCGCGCGATTCACGAGCGCGACCGCGGCAGCGAAGTCGCTGCTCGAGTCTTCGGACGACGAGTGGCGGGTGCTCGCGCCTCAATTGGGCACGGACGATCCTCACCTACAGGCGGCGTTACGCGCCGCCTATCGAGCCGGAATCCCTCGTCGTTTCGGCAAAGACGAACGTGATGGCGCGGCCCGGTTGTTTGCAATCCTGGCCAAATTGGGCGGCGAGGATCTGGTCGGCAAGGCGACGAGCCTCGATCCTGGTGTCTTCCGGGCCATACCGGCTTGAGCTCGCGCCAATGACCGATGTCCCAGCGTTCCCCATCACAATGCAGCGTTGGCAATCGGCTGCGGCATTGCTGACCATGGTGCTCGTCTGGCAGATTGCATCATCGATCGCCGCCGATCGGCTGTTTCCTGGTCCGGTCCAGGTTGTTTCGGTTCTCCTGCACGAAGCGGTTCGGGGCGAGCTGCCATACCATTTGGGCATCTCGCTTGCGCGCGTCGTGGCAAGCCTCGGGTCGGCAATACTCATCGGCGCGGCCCTTGGCTACGCGGCAGGCCGCTCGCACAGAGCCGACATATGGATGAGGCCTTGGATCGTCTTACTCCTCAACATGCCGGCGCTGATCACGGTCATTCTAATTTATATCTGGCTTGGTCTTGCCGAGACCGCGCTTGTCCTTGCGGTCGCGCTCAACAAGATCCCCAATGTCGTGGTGACTATTCGTGAAGGCGCCAGCCGGCTGGACAAGGACTTTGCCGAAATGGCTGAGCTCTATCGCTTCGGGCGTGCTGCAAAGCTGCAGCATGTCGTGCTGCCGCAATTGGCGCCGTTCTTTCTCGTCACCCTGCGCAGCGGGCTGGCATTGACGTGGAAGATCGTGTTGCTCGCCGAACTGCTCGGCCGCTCCAACGGCGTCGGGTTCCAGCTACAGGTCTATTTTCAGAACTTCGACGTCACCCACATCCTTGCCTATGCGATCAGCTTCGGCGTTGTGATGCTTGCCATAGAGTATGGACTGCTTGTGCCGTTGGAACGTCGTTTGTTCGCCTGGCGACGCTGATGCTGAGGATCAGGATCGAGGACAAGACTTTCCCCGGTGACGACGGCCAGCGCCGGACGATCTTTCGCGCGCTGTCGCTTGATATAGCCGACGGACAGGTCTGCGTCCTGACCGGCCCTTCCGGTGTCGGCAAGTCGACGCTGCTGTCGATCGTTTCGGGCGTCGACCGCGAATTTCGCGGCAGCGTGAGCGGACGACCGCTTCCGATAGGCATGCTGTTCCAGACACCGAGGCTGCTGCCCTGGCTCACCGCCTTGCGCAATGTAGAGATGGCCATCCCGGATCGCGCGCCCGATGCGGCCCGGTGGCTTGCCGCTGTCGGCCTGAAAGGCAATGAGAAGAGCTATCCGCAGCGACTCTCGGGCGGCATGGCGCGGCGCGTAGCGCTTGCCCGGGCGCTCGCCGTGGAGCCTGCGCTCCTGCTCCTCGACGAGCCATTCGCTTCACTCGACGAGGCGACCGCGCAAGCCATGCGCCGCCTGCTGCAGGATTGTTTCGCCAGTCGGCGGACTACCACGCTGCTGGTTACGCATGATCTCGCATATGCCTCGTCGCTGGGGGATCGGGTTATTGTTCTGGAGGGATCGCCTGCGCGCATCGTGCGCGATGTCGCAATCTCTGGTGGCGATGAAGCGGGATCGTCGCGCTTTGGGCTGGGGGCGACACAATGAGACTGTTGCTGGGCCTTCTCTTTCTTTTGCTGATCACCGGCCCTGGCGCCACCGAGCAACAGACGATGGTGATCGGGTATATCGGCCAGGAGCGCAAACCGGCTCTGCCCCTTGGACCCCTTGATGAAACCGTCACCGATGACGGCCTGCAAGGCGCTCGGCTCGGCATTGCCGACGACGAAAGCACCGGCCGGTTTCTCGGGCAGAAATTTCGGCTGGAGGAAAGGGTATTGAAACCAACCGAAACGCCGGACGACGCGGTAAGACAATTCGCCGATGCCGGCATCGCCTTTGTCGTCGCCGATCTCGACGCCAGTCAGCTTCTACAGGCCAGTGCCGCGCCCGGTGCCGAGCAGATGACGTTGCTCAACAGCCGGGCGCCGGACGACGTGCTTCGCCAACAGGACTGCCGTCGGAACGTGCTGCACACGATCCCGAGCCGCGCCATGCTCGCCGACGGGCTGGCGCAATATCTCGCCTGGAAGCGCTGGCAGCGTTGGTTCCTGCTTGTGGGGCCGCATCCGCAGGATCAGGCGATGGCTGCGGCCTTTCGACGGGCGGCGGCTCGCTTCGGAGCCGAGATCACGATCGACCAGCCGTGGACATTCAGGCCCGCCAACGGACGTGCCGATACAGGGCATGTCACGCTGCAGACCGAAATACCCGCGGTCACGCAGGTCAGCGACTATGATGTGCTCGTGGTCGCCGACGAGGCGGATGAATTCGGCGCCTATCTGGAGGGCCGCACTGCGCTGCCGAGAATTGTCGCCGGCACGCAAGGGCTGGTCACCACAGGCTGGAGCGCTGTCAGCGAGGAATGGGGCGCCACGCAACTGCAGGACCGTTTCCACAGGCAGGCAAGGCGCTGGATGTTGCCCAGCGACTACGCGGCCTGGCTCGCTGTGCGCAGTATCGGCGAAGCGGCGACGCGCCTGCACAGTCTCGATCCCGCGGCAATCGGCAGATATATACGCGGCGACGCGTTTCTTCTCGCTGGCTTCAAGGGGCAGGGGCTTAGTTTCCGTCCCTGGGACGGACAGATGCGCCAGCCCATTTTGATCGCCGGGCCTCGCCTCTTGATTTCCAGCTCACCGCAACCGGGCTTCCTGCATCAGCGCACGCCGCTCGACACGCTGGGCATCGACCTGGAGGAGAGCACATGCAAGTTCTGATGACGCTGTTGTTGGCGGCGTTCGCTCTTGCTGCTCCCGCCGCCGCCGAGACCATCTACGTTTCCAATGAGCAGGATAATACGGTCGCGGTCGTCGACAGCGTGACAATGACTTTGCTGGCGACGATCGATGTCGGCCGCCGTCCGCGCGGGCTGGCGCTGTCGATAGACAACAAGATGCTTTTCGTCGCGGAAGGCGACGACAACCGCATCGACGTGGTCGACGTCGCGAAGCGGCGGGTCGTCGGCGAATTGCCTTCGGGAGCCGATCCGGAATTCTTCGCAGTCCATCCCGATGGCAAGCGGCTGTTCGTCGCCAACGAGAATGACAATCTGGTGTCGGTGGTGGACATCGCCGCGGCCAAGGTCATCGGCACCGTGGATGTCGGCGTCGAACCGGAAGGAATGGCGGCCAGCGCCGACGGCCGCTATGTCGCCTGCACTTCGGAGACCACCAGCATGGTGCATCTGATCGACGCAGGCACGCTTGAACTCGTCGACAATCTGCTGGTCGATACCCGGCCGCGCGCGGCTTTATTCTCGCCGGACGGGAAGCAATTCTGGGTGTCCTCGGAGATCCGGGGCACTGTCACCGTCTTCGACACGGCAACGCGCGCACAGACCGGCAAAGTCGAGTTCGAGGTGCCGGGTATACGACGCGAGGGTGTGCAGGCGGTCGGCATGGCGACGTCTCGCGATGGCACGACCGTCTATGTGGCGCTCGGCCCCGCCAACAGGATTGCGGAAGTCGATGTGAAAACGCTGGCGGTCCGTCGGCTCTACCTTGTTGGTCAACGACCCTGGCACGTTGCGCTCTCCGGCGACGAGAAGCGCCTGGTCAGCGCAAACGGGAATTCCGGCGATATTTCGTTTATCGATCTGGAAAACCAGGAGGTGGTGAAATCGCTGCCGGTGGGGCGGGGACCGTGGGGCGTCGTGATCGGGCCATGAACGCCTTGTCGGTCGAGAATCTGGGCCATAGTTTCGGAAACCGGCGGGTTCTCGACGGCGTCTCTTTCTCTGTGGCCCAAAACAGGATGTGCATCTTGTTAGGCCGCAATGGCGCCGGCAAGACGACGTTGTTCTCGCTGATCACCGGTCTTTATCACGCCCGCTCCGGCTCGGTGCATGTCTTCGACCAGGCGATGGATGTCAACCCGTCCGCCGCGTTGGCGCAGATGGGCGTCGTCTTCCAGTTGCCGACCCTCGATCTCGATCTGACAGCCGGCGAGAACCTGCGTTACCACGCGGCCTTGCATGGGCTTAGCCAGGCCTTGAGCAAGGAGCGCTCCATCCACGAACTCGGCCGGCTGGACGTGCTGGACAGGATCGACGATCCTGCCCGAGCGCTTTCCGGGGGGCAGCGTCGCCGTGTCGAGATAGCACGCGCTCTGATGCATAGCCCACGCCTTTTGCTGCTGGATGAGCCGACCACCGGGCTCGACGTGCCGGGCCGCCGCGCGCTCGAGCGGCACGTGCGGGAGCTTTGCTGCGAGCGCGGCATTGCCGTCCTGTGGGCAACACATTTTCTGGAAGAACTAACGGCGGATGACGATGTGGTGGTGCTGCATCGAGGCACAATGCGGTGGGCCGGCCGCGCCGATCGTCTGGCTGCCGATCTCGGTGTAGCGAGCACGGGCCAGGCCTTCGCGTCGCTGACGGAGTCCGAATGAAAACGTCTCACGCGGTGCGCGCGCTCAACGGCATCCTGCGCAGGGAGATGCTGCGCACGTTGCGGCAACGCGGTCGGCTGCTCTCGGCGATGGTGCGGCCGCTGGTCTGGCTGGCAATCTTTGCCGCTGGCTTCCGCTCCGTTCTCGGTCTGTCGATCACGCCACCCTACCAGACCTATGTTCTCTATGACGTGTATGTGGTGCCCGGGCTAGCGGCCATGATGCTGCTCTTCCATGCCATGGCGAGTTCGCTGGCCATGGTCTACGATCGCGAGATGGGCAGCATGCGCTTGTTGCTGACCGCACCATTGCCGCGCTGGTACCTGCTTGCGGCGCGCCTGCTGGCCAGCGTGATCGTCGGCGTGCCGCTGGTCTATTTGTTTCTGTTGATCGCGCGTTTCTGGGATGTGCGGCCGCCCGTTCTCGGCTACGTCGCGGTATTTCCGGCGCTCGTGCTGGCGGGCCTGATGCTTGGCGCGTTCGGCCTGCTTGTCTCCTCGGTTTCGACACAGATGGAGAACTTTGCCGGTGTCATGAATTTCGTCATCTTTCCGGTGTTCTTTGCCTCGACGGCGCTCTATCCGCTGTGGCGGCTTGCCGAGGCGGGACCGGTGCTGGCAACAATCGCCGCCTGGAACCCGTTCAGCTCGGCGGTCGAGCTGATACGCTTCGCGCTCTATCTGCGGTTCGATCCTGTCGCGGCGATTGTGGTCCTTGGCTGCCTCATCGCCTTCTTCCTCGCGGCGGTCATCGGCTACGATCCCGGCCGCGGCTTGTGGTCCCGGCGCGGCGGCGAGGGCTGATTTACCTCAAAGCATAGAGATAAGCGGCGATGTCCCGCGCCTGTTGCTCGGTGATCCTCGTCGACGGCATGGCCGTGTGCGGATTGACTTCCCTCGCCGAGCGTATCCAGCGGATCATGTTCTCCGGATTGTTTGCCAGCAGGCCACCGATAAAGACCCTGTCGGCAAGGCCACCGTCCAGGCGGGGTCCGACCTGGCCTTGCGCACCCGGCACGCCGGGTATCGTATGGCAGCCGGAGCAGCCATTCGCCGTCATGATTGGAATGGCGCGGGCGCCTACGCCGCCGGTCGCCGCATCCGACTCGTGCCGGACGCGCTCGCGCCTGTCGGACCACAAAGTCGCCGCTGCGACAGCCGCAGCCAGCAGCAGGATTGCGGCAAGGGCGCGCCCGATCAGCCTACCCAGGTCGGAACGCATGTGTTGCCTCCCTGGTTGCGCTGCTGCTTATCCAGAGGCCGGCGAGCAGCAGGGCGGCGCCGCCATAGATCAAGCCGGCCGGAACCCACATTACCAATCCGGCGAGCTGCTGGTCCTCGATCGCGGTCATTCCCCACAATGCCGCGCCGGCGCCATTCTCCGGATACCAGAGTTTGGGCGACATCAGCAGCAGGACACCGAGCAGGCCGGTATGAAGCGAGGTGAAGAAAAGATGCATGACGGAGCTGCCATAGGTCTGCTGTCGACCGGGGCGCGGAAGGAGCGCCCACCAGAACAGCAAGGCTGTGCCGAGGAAGCTCGCATGCTGGGCATAATGAAGAAAGCCCTGCTGGAGCGCTGCCTGGAACAACGCCGGAATGTGCCAGATCCAGATGGCGACGCCGTGAATGATCGTCGCGTTGAGGGGGCGGATCACCAGGGCCCAAACCGATTGCAGCGTCTTTGCGCGCGTGAGCTTGCCCGTTCCGCGGCGAAGTGAGGCCGGCAAGGACCAGAGCAGGACTGCGCCTGGGCAAGCGGCGACAAGGAGGGGCGCCGCCACCGCCATCAGCAGTTCATGCTCGATCATATGGGCGGCAAACACCCGCTCGCCGAGCGCGTGGATGGGGCTGACCAGTGCTGCCGTCAGCACGCCCCAACCGGCGGCGAAAAACAACGCCTGCCGCATCCGCTCGGGACGGCCTCGGCTGCTGCGGCGCCACAACCGAGTCGCTCCGATGGAATAAAGGAAGGCAATCGCGGCCAGCGGAAACGTGATGGGAAATGCGAGCGTCCATCCGGCCTCGGGCGCGCCGGCGCCGTAGCAGATCGAGGTCGAGAAGAACGCGTCGAAGCTCATCGCAGGCACTCGTCGAGAATGAGAGCCGCGCTGCCTTGCACGATGATGACGAGGGCAAACAGCAATGCCGCAAGCATGCCGAGATCGGCGACGAACTGCTCGGTGCTGCGCGTGCGCTCAGGCTTGAAGGCGGCGCCGCCCTGCCGCTTCGCCCGCCATGACAAGGCACCGCCGAGCAGCGAAAGCACGGCGAGCACCAGTGCCACGGGAAGCACCACCGGCACCTGGCGGTTGCACTGCCATGGTACGAGTGCGTAGTTCAGCTGCGTCGAGATTGCCCAAGCCATCGGCCCCGACAGAAGACCAGCCCAGGACGTTCCCATTTTCAACGCACGCATCAGCCTAGCCTCGGCATCCAGTAGATGAGCAGATAGATCGGGATCCAGGTCAGCACCACGAAATCCCAATAGAAGACATTGTCGCCGACATCGCCGAAGCGCCGGCCGCTATAGCCATGGCGTGTGAACATCAGCACCGTCAAAACGATGGTGTCGCCGACATCGGTGATCAGGTGTGTGGTGTGCAGCCCGAGCAGCACCCAGAGCATCGAGCCATAGGCGTTCGTGTCCCAGTAGATGTTCAGCGCCGGGAATTCGAACCAGCGCACGACAAGCGGGGCCAGACCGAGCAGCGACATCACCACCAGCCCGATCCGCACCGGCACGATCGCGCATTGCTTGGCGTAGCCGTGGAGGATGTGGTTCGGCACCACGCTGATGATAAACAGGATGGTGACGATCGTCCCGGGCCAATGGTTGGGGTGCGGGGCGCTTAGACGCCAGTTGGGCCACAAAGTGGCGAGATAGAGATAAGCGCCGGCGGCCAACGCAAAGCCCATGCCTTCCAGCGCCATGAAGCCGAGCGTTCCCCACCAGGTCGGGCTGCGCGGACCATGTCCAAAGGTTGGGAGGTCCGAAAGATCCAAGCTGGGACGCTCACTCATCCCTCATCCTCCGGGTCGTCCTTGGGCCAGAACCAGCCGATCAAGGTGATGGCGATCGGCGCGGCGCCCCAGACGATCGCCCAGGGCGTGAAGATCGAATAGACAAACGTACCGCCGACAGCGATTGCCGCCAGCAGCGGCCAGATCGACGGTGTCGCCGATTTCTCGCGAATGTCGGGGTGGGCTTCCGCCACGGTTGAGATCAACAGCTCACGGACATCGACGCGGAGACCGGTCGCCACAGGCAGCGCCTCCCGTTCGGCCCAGAGCGGCTCGACATGCGTGACAATCGGTATCCGCGCGAAATTATAGCTTGGCGGCGGCGAAGACGTCGCCCATTCGAGCGTACCGGCATCCCAGGGATTGTTTCCGGCCAGCGCGCCCTTCAACGCGCCGTGTACAAGATTGAAAGTGAACAGTACGAAGCTGAGGAAAAAGAGCACCGCGCCAGCGCTGATGAACAGGTTGATGTTGCCCCAGCCAAGCTCGGCCGGATAGGTGTAGACCCTTCGTGGCATGCCCCAGAGCCCGACGAGATGCATTGGAAAAAAAGCTGCGTTGAAGCCGATGAAAGCCAGCCAGAAATGCCAGCGCCCGAGACGCTCGCTCATCATGCGGCCGCTGATCTTGGGGAACCAGAAATAGGCCGCGCCCAGCAGCGGGAAGACCGAACCGCCGATCAGCACGTAATGGAAATGGGCGACGACGAAATAGGTGTCGTGCACCTGGAGGTCCAGCGGCACCGAAGCGAGCATGACGCCGGTGAGGCCGCCGATGACGAAGATGAAAAAGAAGCCGAACACGAACAGCAGCGGCGTGCGGATCACCGGCCTGCCGTCCCACAAGGTCGCCAGCCAGCAGAAGATCTGAACGCCATTGGGGATGGCGATCAGCATGCTCGACGCGGTGAAGAAGCTGGCGCCGAGCTTGGGTAGCCCCGTCGCGAACATGTGATGGACCCAGAGGCCGAACGAAAGGAAACCGACGGCGATCAGCGACAAGACCAGCCCGAGATGCCCGAACACGGGACGCCGGGCGAAGACCGGGATGATCGCGGAGACCATGCCCGTCGCCGGCAGGAAGATGATGTAGACCTCGGGATGGCCAAAGAACCAGAACAGATGCTGGAAGAGCAGTGCGTCGCCGCCCTCGGCCGGGTTGAAGATATGTGTGCCAACCAGCCGGTCGAGGATCAGGAAGGTCGAGGTGATCATCACCGCGGGCATGGCGAAGACGACGACGAAGGAGGTAACCAGCATTGCCCAGACGTAGAGCGGAATCCTGTCCAGCGACATGCCGGGGGCTCGCTGCTTGAACACGGTGACGATGGTTGCCACCGCGACGGCCAGTGAGGATACTTCTGTATAAGTGATCATCTGGGCCCAGACGTCGGCCCGCTTGCCTGGCGCGAATTCGGGGCCTGACAGCGGCACATAAGCAAACCAGCCGACGTCGGGCGCCATGTTGAGCGCGAAAGACACCCAGGCGAATATGCCGCCCGAAACATAGATCCAGTAGCTGAACGCGTTCAGGCGGGGAAAGGCGATGTTGCGGCTGCCGACCATCAGCGGGACGAGATAGATGCCTGTCGCCTGCACGATGGGCACGGCGAACAGGAACATCATGGTCACACCATGCATCGTGAACAGCTGGTTGTAGAGGTCCGGGCCGATCAGACCGCGCTGCGGCCCTGAGAGCTGGATGCGCATGGCGACGGCGTTGAGCCCGCCCAGGCACAGAAACACGAAGGCGGTGATCAGATAGCGCCGTGCGACGACCTTGTGGTCGACGCTCGACAGCGCGCCGATGATGCCGGGGGGCGTGCGCCATGTCCGCGCCAGCCAGCGATCCAGGCTGGCATCGTCCATGCCGGTGTCGCGCGGTCCGTCATGCTCGGGTGCGACGTCGCCCGCGGTAGAGGTTTCACGCACCGGCGGCAGGTCGCGTTCGCTTGTGAGGTCCGCGCTGCTCATTTAAGCGCCTCGAGGTAGGCGACCATGGCGTTGAGTTCGTCGCCGCTGAGCTCCACCACCGGCATGTGGGATCCGGGCTTGATGCCCTGTGGGTCGGCTATCCAGGCGGCGAGATTGCCGCGGCTCATTGTCAATGTCCCGGCGGCAAGCGTCTGCCGGCTGGCTATATGGGTGAGGTCAGGGGCGACCGTTCCTCCGGCAGGCGTGCCGCCTATTCTGTGACACATCACGCAAGGGCGCTTCAGAAACAGATCCTGGCCGGCCTTGGCTTCGTCCCCCGTCGGAGTAGCGGCCGGCTGCAACTGGTCGTTCCACCAGGCGTCGAACTTCGCACGCGGCTCGGCGATGATGAAGGTGCCCATGTTTGCGTGCTGCGCCCCGCAGAACTCGGCGCATTGACCTCGGTAAACACCAGGCTTGTCTGCCTTGAGGTCGAGCACGTTCATGTGGCCGGGAATGAGGTCGAGCTTGCCCGAAAGGCTCGGAATCCAGAAGGAATGGATGACGTCGGTCGAGGTCAGAAGAAGCCGCACCGGCTCCCCGGCGGGGATATGGATCTCGTTCGCCGTGGTCAGGATGCGGCTTGGCGTGGCATCCTCATAGCGCACCTCCCACCACCATTGATGGCCGGTGACCCGAATGGTCAGTGCGGCATCCGAGCCGATCGCGGCGAGCGTCCTGTTGGCGAAGAAGCTCAGCAAGGTCAGTCCGATCAGGACAATGGCGGTCAACCCGACGGCGGTCATCACCGCGCGCAGCTTCCGGTCGTCGGCGCCGGCCTTGATCGCGAGCGGCTCCGCCTGCGCGCGCGACCGCATCATCAAGGGCACGACGAGGGCGATCATCACCAGCACCCACACCACGGCGCAGAGCGCGGTGAAGAACCAGATCAGCCATGCCAGTTCGCTCGCCGCGGGACCTTTCGGGTCGAGGGCGGATTGCCAGCCCGCGCATCCCTGGAGCAACAGAGCGCCGGCGGTGGCGAACGCCATCGAGACGAGACGTTTCACGGCGACTTCCCCAGCGTGGCCGCGTCGGGCATGCGGTTTTCCGACGGATGCGCCATCATGTCGTCATTGCGTTGCGGCGCGGCGGAAGACGGCGCGTTGCCGCTCAGCGAGCGCACGAAAGCCGCGAGCTCCCAGATCTGGTCGTCGGGAATCTTGTCGCGGAAGCTCGGCATGCCGTTTGGCCGACCGTCGCGGATCGTGGCATGGATGCTTTCGATCGAGCTGCCATAGAGCCACTTCTGGTCCATCAGGGCCGGCCCCATGCCGCCGCCGCCATTGGCGTGGCATCCCGAACAGTTGAACCAGCCGAAAAGCCGTTTCCCTTCGCTCATGTGGAAGGCGTTGGCCTCGAAGCTCGCCGCCTTGTTATCGCTGGCGGGGGGCCGCTGTCCGCCGGGCTCCAGCGTGGTCACAGGCGTCGGCTGCTCGCCCGATCCGAGCGCCGATTGCGGGCGCGTGTCACGTTCCTCGCGCTGGCAGGCAGCGAGCGCCAGGACTGGAAACAGGAGCATGGCCACAACGGCTCTCATCGCACCGGGCTCCCCGGGGGATCGAGGCGGGGCACGCCATATTGTGACAGCAAGGCGTCTATCTCGCCCTTGTGCCTGGACAGGGCGCCATTGACGTCCCCGCGCAGCGCATCGTCTTCGCGGCGGACGCCCATCGAGATGTCGTAGATCATCGGCAGTTGCGGTCCGTCGATGCGGGGCGCAACCGGCGTGATGCGGAGCGGCACCTTCTGCCTGGCGGCGAAGTAGCCGGCGAGGGGGCCCCAGACCACCGCAAGGTCGATCTCGCCACTCGCCACCGCTTCGACGATGCGCGCCGGCGGGTTGGGGGCGGAATAATCGCCATACACGGGATAGCCAACGAGGTGCCCGACGATACCGCGGCGGCCAAGCGCCTGGACCGGAGGCGAATTGGCGCCATCGTCGCCGATGAGCTGAACACCGATCCGCATGTCGCGCAGCCGCGGATCATTGAACGATGCTACGTCGGGGCCGTCCCTGCGGGTGACGAAGACATAGGACGATCGGTAGTAGGGCGTGGTGGTGCGCAGCATTTCGAGGTTGCTCGGCGTGCCCGGCACGAGATCGCATAGACCGGCCTTCAGCGTGTTGCGGATGAAGCCGCGACGCTGCGCCCACCAGGTATAGGTCAGCTTGGCGCCGAGATCGGACGCAACGATTTCGGCGATCCTGTTCTCGAAGCCCTGACCTGCCGCGTTGGAGAACGGCATGTTGTTCGGATCGGCGCAGACCCTCAACTCACGTGCGTCGGCTGTGGCCGTCAAGAACACGAAGGCGATGGCGGCCATGCCGATCACCAGCCGTTGACACGCCTTTCGCGCCGGACCTACGGTCAAGTACAATCCATCAAGGCAGCCGGAACACATAAAGCGTGCCTCCCGAGGTTGTCGCGTTCTTCAGATCCTTCATAGCATTGACGAAACCGAGCGCGGCGGTGGCGTCACGCGGATCAAGATCGCCCGATACAATGGCGCCGGCCCAGCCGCCGACGCCTGAGAGGATGGCGACATACTGGTGCCCGTCGGGACCGCGATAGGTGATAGGCTGGCCGATGATCCCGGACGAGGTCTTGAACTGCCAAAGCAGGTCTCCGGTCTTGGCGCTGACCGCCTTGAACCAGCCTTCCATCGTGCCATAGAACACAACGTCGCCGGCGGTCACTACCGCGCCGCTCCACACCGGGAAATTCTCCTTGAGGCTCCAGGCGGGTTTCTCCGCGGCGATGTCCCAGGCGGTGAAGGCGCCGCGATTACCGCCAGGCCCTGGTATCATGCGGACGTTCATGCCCACATAGGGCGTGCCGGCGATGTAGTTCACCTCGACGCCTTCTTCATCCATGCACAGATTGTTGTGCGGGATGTAGAGCAGGCCGGTCTTCGGCGAGAACGCGGAAGGCTGCCAGTCCTTGAGGCCCGACGCCGTCGGACAGATATCGCGAACGACCTTGCCGGTGCCGGTCTTCTTGTCCGGGTTTACGATCAGCCGACCGGTTTTCAGATCCACACCTTTGCTGGAGTTGACCGGACCAAACGGTTTTGCCGACAGCACCTCGCCGGTTGTCCGGTCGAGGATGTAGAGATAGCCGTTGCGCTCCGGCCGGATCAGCACCTTGCGCGGCTTGCCCTGCCAGGTCATGTCGAGCAGGATCTGCTCGTTGATGCCGTCATAATCGTGGAGGTCGTGCGGGCTCCACTGATAGAACCATTTCGCCGCGCCGGTGTCGGGATCGCGCGCGAAAATGCCAGACGTCCACTTGTTGTCGCCCGGCCGCAAATCCGGATTCCATGGTCCGGGATTGCCGGTGCCGTGGAAGATCAGGTTCAGATCGGGATCATAGGAAATCCAGCCCCACATGTTGCCGCCGCCGATCTTCCAGGCTTCCGGCGGCCACGTCGTGACGCCAAGATCCTTGCCTTTGTCCATGTCGTAGTGCGGCTTGAAGTCCGATCCGATCAGCACGTCCTTGTCCGGCCCGGTGCTATAGGCGATCCAGACGACATGACCGTCGCCGGCGTCGAGCGCCTTTACCCAGCCGCGAACGCCCATCTCGCCGCCGGAATTGCCGACCAGCACTTTGCCCTTCACCACAAGCGGCGCCATGGTGATGGTCTCGCCGATGTTGATGTTGCCGACATGAGTGTTCCAGATCGGCTTGCCCGTGTTCGCATCAAGGGCAATCGTGTGGCCGTCCAGCGTATTGAAAAAGATGCGCCCGTCGGCGAATGCCACCCCTCGGTTGACGACGTCGCAGCAGGCCACCCCCTGTGCCGCCGGCTCGGGATTGGGTTCGTACTTCCACTTCATCGGGGCGCCGGGCTTGGAGAGATCGAGCGCATAGACGAAGTTGGGAAAGGGCGTCACGATATACATGGTGTTGCCGACGACCAGCGGCGCTGCTTCCTGGCCCTTGTTCACGCCTGTCGAGAACGTGAACGCGACCTGCAGGTTCTTGACGTTGCCTTCGTTGATCTCGGAGAGTTCGCTGAAGCGCGTCGACGCGTAGTTCTTGGCCGGCATCGTCCATTGGCCGTCATCGGGTGGCGAGGCTGCGGCTGGTGGTACGATCGCTGGTGTTTTAGGTGGCTCGGACGCAGCGCCCAAAAGCGGCAGGCAGGCGAGCAGCGTCACCAGAAGGATAGCGCCAAAGGAATTCCCGGCAGCCAATTTGCGGGTATGGCGTTCTACGTCAACGCGCGTCAATGCCAACTGGGGCATAGCTTTCATTTATTGATCGAGCCTCCCACGCCGGCGCCGAGTTCGGCCGCGATGTCGGCCTCCGTTCCGGCACAAAGCGGATGGCCCCAGCCCGAAGCGCTTTTGCCGCCGGGGTCCAGATCGTAGACAATGGCATCCTTGCGATTTGGATTGACGCCTGCCGGGACCTTGTCGAAGCCGAGCGCCGCGCGGATACGCCAGGCGACATTGTGATCGGCGCATGAGGAATCGCCTGAAACGCCGAGGCCGCCGACAATGCTCTTGCCGTCGTAGAGGGCAAGCCCGCCGCCAAACACCACGACGCCTCCGATCGGCTTGCCGACGAGCGGGTCGCCGGCGCTTCCGAACGTTTTGGGATCGCCCGTATAGGCCGCGGCCTGGTTGACGGGATTGGTCTCCTGCAGGCCAAATAGCGGCCCGCCCGGCTGCACCCCCGCATAGAGATTGGCCGTAGAGAGGGCCATCTGAGCCAGGCTGAGACCGTTGGCCGTGTTGGCTTTCTCCGCTGCTATGAGCCGACTTCCCGGCCATTGCGAGTCGGGGGTGGGGCCGCTGAACGCAATCGCGCAGACAGTGCCGTCACGGGCAACGATGGCTGCCCATTCGTTGGTTTCAAAGCCGCCATTGGCTGGTCCGCCGCTTGCCTTCACGTTGGCTTTGAGGGCTGCAAGCAGCTTGTCGTGATCGGCCGGACAGGGCTCCTGCGCCATGGCATCGTGCCCGTGGAACAGGCCACCCATCAGCAACAGCAGGCCAAAAAGAGGTACGAAAAGCTGCGAGCGATACATTGTCCTGGCATTCGTTTACATAACAAGGACCACCCCGGCAGACCGCAGAATGCGAGGATACGTCCAGTGCGTCAGTGCCTAACTCGCGTAATGCTTCTATGTTCCTGCTTTGCATAAAATTCGTGCAGTTGGATTTGGGTGCAGGTGTTCAATCAAAGCATGGGACCTGGATACCCGTGGCCACAGGCCAAGCGGTGAGGCAACGCGGCTGATCCAGGAAAATGCGATCGGGATGGCGCAGACGCACCCGCCCTGACAAACGCTGTTGCCTTGTCACGGCGTTCGACGATGGATGATCTCTTCAATAAGTTTCGCGTCGGCTTCGTACTCCGCGGCCCGCGCAGCCATTTGGCTGGCCAGGCTGTGTCTTTCCCGCGCGGCTTCGCGTTTTGCCGTACGTTTCGCCAACTCAGCCCGCTGCTGGTGCGCTCTTAAAAGGCTCCAAAGAGCCTGTTCCGCATCGTCAGCCTGGGCCTGCATCAAAACGTCTGCCCCGAACGCATGTCCGGTGTGGCAGCGGTAACGGGTAATCGGCCCGTCTTCTATCTCCCATAGGGGGCCATGACATTCGGGGCAGACAAATGTCGAGGGGGCGCCAAGCTGGCCTTCGGTCAGTTCCATTGTGCTGTGCTCCTGAGCTGCAATCGCTGCCTCAAGGCGGATGCCGGACGGGATTTCTGGTGTCGGTCCTGCGATTTCGGAAGCAAGCCTGTGCAACAGGCCAGCCATTTCGGACAGAGGGACGCAATGGTCGATTTCCACATTCTGCAAGGCGCTCAGCGGCATGTCGGGTACTGCAGCGTCGCCGGGGTCCTGGACTACGCTGACGCCTCCGCACATCTTGATTGCGTGCAGGCCGGCGGTGCCGTCGGAGAGGCTGCCTGTGAGCACGACGCCGATCACGCTGCCGCCAAAGCTGCAGGCCGCCGATCGAAACAGGGGGTCGATGGCGGGGCGCGCCAGGTTCTCGCGCGGCCCGCGCCGCAGCAGCATATGATCGTCATGTAACAGAAGGTGAGCTCCGGGCGGTGCAACGAAGATGTGCCCGTTTTTAACCTTCATGCCGTTGGAGGCATTTGCAACGGGCATGTTGGCAGCGCGACCGAGAATGTCGCCGAGGTAACTCGTGGGACCAACGTGCTGTACGACGAGGAGAGCCGCCGGGATGTCCGGCGAAAGATCGCGGACAAGTCTCTTCAGCGCGTCAACGCCGCCGGCCGATGCTCCGATTGTCACGATGCACCGGTTCTCGCAACCGTCGGGACGGACCTTGTCCGGCTGGCCCGCACGCTCCGAATCTGATCGTGGTGCGGCGGTGGCCATGGTTGCTTCACCCACATTCAGCACAGATGTCGATGCGAGCGCTCCGGCCAGTCCGTTGCTGGTCGGGCGCCCTGCCTTCGTCGGTGTTAGCTTCCGGCCGCATCGCGGAACATAGATGCCCGCGTCGGCTCTGTACTAACGCCTACGTGCGCGTTTGACAGCAGCCTCTGCCACGGCCGGGGCCTCCTGAATGCTTGCCGCGCCGCCGAAATCGGCGTTCTTGGTACGGCCAGCTCCCGGGCCTGCTCCTAGATCAGCGCCTGTTGTCGGATCGGAAGCCGGATCGGAAAGCGTACGGTCGGCCATCCTGGCCACCACCTTCATGTCTTTGGCCCCCAGCTTGACAGTTGCCAGGCCGTCTCCGCCGTCGACGGGCATCACCTCTTCAAGGTCATCGATCCGATCCCACTCTTCGCCGGAATTCCATGGGCCAGCGACATCGCCGTCGCCTTGAGAGGTGTTGACATACATGCTGGCGTACTTCTCTACGCCTGGGAGCTTGCCGGAAGGGAAATTGTTTTCGATCGCGTAGAGTGCTTTCTCGAACGACTTCTGGTGCGCGATCTCGCGGGTCATCAGGAAGCCGAGCGCGTCCTTGATTCCCGGGTCGTCGGTGATGTTGATGAGGCGTTCGTAAACGATCTTGGCGCGGGCTTCGGCGGCGATATTCGACCGCAAATCCACCGTAGGTTCACCGCGCGAGTCGACATAGGCCGCGGTCCAGGGAACGCCGGCTGAGTCGCACAGCGCGGGAGCGCCGCCGAACAGAATTGATTCCTTGGCTGTTGTGCCGCTGGCGCCGATCATCAGGTAAAGGTCCGCTTCCTTCATTTGGCCCTCGGCCAGCTGTGCCTTGAGCCCCTTGTTGAGCATGGTGACGATTGATCCCACCACTTCGAGATGGCTGAGTTCTTCGGTCGCAATATCGAGCAACATGTCGCGACGGCCAAGATCGTCCTCGCCAAGCCCTTGCGTGAAATAGCGCATGGCCGCTGCAAGCTCGCCATCGGCGCCGCCGAACTGTTCCATGATCATGCAGGCCAGGCGAGGATTCGGCTCCGAGACGCGAACGGTGTATTGCAAGCGCTTGTTGTGCATGAACATGGACATCTCTCCGGTTAGATCATCCGAACATCCCGGCAAGTTGATTGTTCCATCCGGCCATCGGCCAGCGAGCATTTTTACGGCAGCTTCAGTGTTGAGCATCGCAGGGAGCCAGAGGCGGCATTTATTCTCCGACCGGTGACCGGCGGCAACGAGATTTCGATCGTGCTGCGCCATCACGGCAATGAGCAAGGCCGCGGATGGGCAAGAGGTAGACAAAATCTGGAGGGATACTGGCTCGGAAAAGTGAAGCCGGGCCATATTAATACGATGTCGGTGTCGACACCTTCGGCCCGTTTCGCCGCACACCTTACGCGGCAAACGCCGGGTTCGGTCACACGGCGAGCGTCGCGGGCTGTTGCCCGTTCACTTTCGATCCAGCACCTTCCGGACTTTCTCTGCCAATTCGTCGATCGTGTAGGGCTTGGTCAAAAGTTCGGTTCCGAAATCGAGCGTGCCGTTGTGGACAATCGCATTTCGTGTGTAGCCGGTGGTGTAGAGCACTTTTAGCGACGGGTGCATTGTCTTGACCTGATCCACCAGCTCCCGGCCCGACATCTCCGGCATCACCACGTCGGTGAACAGAAGCGACGGCACTTGCCCGCTTTCGACGGCCACCAGCGCTTCGCGTGGACCTTGCATTTCCAGCACGGAGTAGCCCAGTTCCCGCAGCGCTTCCGCGGCCATCAGCCGGACGCGATCTTCATCCTCGACAACCATGATGATCTCGTCTGCACAGCCGGGGTGCTCGCCTGCCACGACGTCGATTTGGCTGTCGAGCACGCCATGGTGCGAGCGCGGCAAATATATTTTCAAGGTGGTTCCGATGCCCTGCTCGGAATAGATCTTCACACTGCCGCCGGACTGGCGAACAAACCCATAGACTTGGCTGAGTCCCAGCCCGGTGCCTTTGCCGACCCCCTTGGTGGTGAAGAACGGATCGAAGGCTCTTGCGACAACATCAGCAGTCATGCCCGTTCCTGTATCGGTGACCGCTATCATCACATACTGGCCGGAGGGGATCGCGTTCTCCCTGGCATAGCGATCGTCGACGTGGGCGTTTGATGTCTCGATCGTCAGCTTGCCGCCAGCAGGCATGGCATCCCTTGCGTTGACGCAGAGGTTGAGCAGCGCGCTTTCCAATTGCCCTGCGTCGGCCTCGACATGCCATAGCCCCGCGGCGAGCACGGTCTCGATCTGGATGGTTTCGCCAAGCGTCCGGTTCAGCAATTCGCTCATGCCGGAGACGAGGCGATTTGGATTCAGCCGCTTCGGCGCCAGTGGTTGCTGGCGGGAAAAGGCGAGCAGTCGCCTGGTAAGTTCTGCGGCACGTTGTGCTCCATCGATCGCGCCGGTTACGAATTGGTGGACGTTGGTATCGCCGTTTCTGAGCTTGCGCTGCACAAGGTTCAGGCCGCCGATGATGACGGCCAGCATATTGTTGAAGTCGTGCGCGATGCCACCGGTGAGCTGTCCGACAGCTTCCATCTTCTGGGCTTGGCGCAGGTGCTCTTCTGCTCTGGCGCGTTCCGCTACTTCATCTTTGACACGCTGTTCGAGCGTGCCGTTGAGTGTCTGCAGCGCCTTGAACAGTCGGGAGTTGTCGATTGCCGTCGCGGCATGGCCCGCAAGCCCCAGCAAGGCCGCCTCTTGCTGTTCGGCGAAGACGCCGATTTCTGGATGGCCAAGGAAGAGGCCACCCAGCACCTCGCCCGAACGCGAGACGACCGGCACGGCGAGATAGGAACGCACCGGCAGATGGCCCTCCGGCATGCCCTTGCGGGGCCAGTTCTTGCCGTAACGCGGATCGGTGAGGATATCGTCGGAACGCACCACGCTTGTGCCGCGGAAAGTGGGCTCGAACACCGCGGTGTTGCGCGGCATGGGAAAGTTTTCGAAAGCAGAACGAGGTGCCCCCGAAAGGGCGTAGAGCACATAGCTGTCGCCCTTGTCGTCGATCACATTGTAGAAGAAAGCTCCAAATTGTGCGCCCGACAGCACGACGCCGGCATCGGTTACCGTCTGGACAATTCGCTCCACGTCAAGCTCGGCCGCCACGGCTGCCGCAGTAGCGTTCATCAACTGAAGCTGATGCTCCACCCGCTTTCGCGCGGTGACATCAACCACGGTGCCGATGAAGCGGATCGCACGGCCGGACTGGAAAAGTGCTTCCCCGGTTGCGGCAATCCAGCGCTCCTTGCCATCCCGAAGGCCGATCGTCCGGTATTCGATGTCGTAGCGGGAGGGGGTGCCCGGCGCGAGCGACTGGCGTACGGCCTCGTCGGCCCGTGCGCGATCTTCCGGGTGGAGGCCCGCCAGGAAGGCGCTTTCATATGTCACCTCCGCGTCCGGCGGCAAACCAAAAAGGGCTTTGCACCGGTCGTCCCAACGCAGCACTCCGCTGATGGGATCGTAATCCCAGGTGCCAATAGCGGCCGCGTCGGTGGCAAGCCTCAGCCGCTCCTCGCTCGCCCGTGCCGCCTGTTCCGAGCGAACGCGCTCGATGTGAGCCCAGGACCGCTCCGTCACCTCGGTCAGCAAGGACAATTCGCGTTGCGACCAGACGCGGCGCTGCTTGTCGTGGATGGCCATCAGGGCAGTCAGTCGGCCTTGTTTGACCAAAGGCATACAGATGGTTGCCGTTATCCCGATATCCTGAAAGGTCTTCGCTTCCTCGGGAGCGATTTCCTCAAGGTTGTTGTTGATGATAAGCGGCTTGTTGGCGCTGAGGTTGGTGACAGCCAGGCGACCGAAATCGGCAAGACTGTAATATCCCCTGATGCTGGGCGAGCCAGGTGCGCTCCAATCGCCGCGGATGGTGAAATGGTCTTGGTCCTGCTCCATGTCGGCATAGGCGCAAATCGAGACGCCAAGATGTTCGCCGAGGAGCCGAGTGGTGATCTGCATGACAGCATCGGCGTCGGCCGCGAGGGCTATCTCCCTGCCGAGGCGGTCGAGAAAAGCAAGGCGTTCGGCGTTCTCACGCAGGGCCAGTTCGGCGCGAAGGCGTTCTATCGCCGTACGCGTCCGGTCCGCGACTGCCGAAATGAGGGCTACTTCCTCCGTCGCCCAGCGTCTGGGCGCGGAGTGGTTCAGGTATAACAGCGCCACCAGCCCGCCATGCTCGGTAACGGGCATGTTGATGACGGATTGGGCGCTGATGGCTTTGAGTGCCTCCGCATGGCTGCTGGTTCGCGGATCTGTCTCGGCGTTTTCAAAGACAACGGTTTCGCCTCGCTTCAAATCCTCGATATACGAGCCGTAGTTCCTGAAATTCAGCGTCCCAGCCAGGCTTTTGATGCCTGGCGCGTTCCAGTCCCTGTCAATGGTGATCGTTTCTTTCTCTAGATCGATCGTGCCGTATCCGGCTCGGCTGATGCCAAAATGGTTCCCCAGCAGTTCCGCGGCTGCGTAGGCCAGTTCTGCGGGATCCGTAATCTCGCGAATACGGTCGCCCAGCGCTGCCAAAAGCTCGAAGCGCTGCAGTTCAGATCGCGGATTGCTTGAAGTGGCCCCCATTTCGCCCCCGTTTTGCCCGGACTTAAATGCAGTCTGCGGCCAAGAGTTCCCCGCAGGACGGCAGTTTCTTTGGCGGGCCGGTCAGCCGAACACGCCGCACCGGTCATAGGTTAATGACAGCTTGGCGCGCTGTGGCGGATAAAGGGGAAACCAGCGGGCACTTGACGAGCTCCCGCTGGCTGGGTGCCCGAACCGCACTTCACTCGTTTGGAGACGTTTGATGCTTGACCGACCCATTCTTACGAATACGGACGCTCTCTATCCAGACGACCTGAAAACGCTTCGGTCGGTTTTCGACGCGCTGTGTCAGGAATTTGAGATTTCGTCGGACACTACCGCGGCAGAATCCATCGCGAGAGAGCTGGTCAGACTTTTCCAGACCGGGATGACGGAAGCGGCCATGCTGATCATTGCCGTGCGCGCACGTTGGCAGGGTGATTGGAAAATGGGAGGCAGCAGCGCTGCCCAGGCTTAACGGTCCCAACTCCATGGAGAAGGCCTACTTTAGCCGCTTGAGCCGGTTGTACAGCGTTATCTTGTCTGGCGGAACAAGCTTTCGCCCCAAGAGTTGGGGTCGGCAGATGGTTTCCAACAGGCACGGGCATGGCGTTCGACAGAGATGGACCGAAACTCGCGACCGGGTTGCTCGCGGCCTCGTTGGCGGCGCTGGCGGCATACAATGCCATCCGCGCCAAACGTGCGATTGCCGGCCGGGCATGCGGACGTGTGATGGAGATCGATGGTGTGCGCCTGCATTTTATCGAAGCCGGAACCGGCATGCCGCTGCTTCTCCTGCATGGCAATGGATCCATGGCGGAGGATTTCAAGTCGAGCGGCATCTTCGATGAGGCGGCAAAGACCTATCGGGTGCTTGCATTTGATCGTCCCGGTTTTGGGCGAAGCTCACGGCCGCGCGGCCGGCGTTGGTCCGCTCGCGACCAAGCCGACCTTATACATGCCGCCGCCTGCGGGCTGGGTATAGAGAAATACCTCGTGCTTGGACATTCCTGGGGAGCTTGGATCGCCCTCGAATTGGCGCGCAGGCATTCTCAATCGGTCGTCGGCATCGTGCTGGTCTCGGGCTATTACTATCCGCCACCGCGGCTGGATCTTGCACTGGCCGCACTCCCTGCACTGCCTGTGATCGGCACCGCGTTTCGTCACACCTTGCTGCCCCCGCTTGTAAGGCTTGCTTGGCATTGGGCAATGGAGAAGATCTTTAAACCCGCCGTCGTCGCCGGCGACTTCGCCGCACTGGCCAAAGATGTCGCCAGCCGCCCTTCCCAACTGCGGGCGGTTTCTCTGGAGACAGCATCGATGCTGGCCGCGTCCCTCTTGGGAAAAGCCAACTATAGGGACATTGCCGTGCCCACCGGCATCATGGCGGGATCCGGGGACCGGTTGTTCGACGCGCAACGCGATGCACGACGCTTGCACGCGGAAGTCGGTGGGTCTCTCCTTGAGGTGGTTCCGGGCGCCGGCCATATGGTTCATCAGAGCGCCCCGCAGGCAGTGGTCGGCATGGTGCACACTATTGCAGGACGGCACGCCTTGTTCCAAGCGGGCCGTCGGCAGCGACCCAAGTCGTGTGCCGACGAGTTCAAGGCAGATCCGGCCTCGCGGGAGCCACCGGCGATAAGCGACGCCGCTTGCACGGAATGATCTCCAAACGGGGCTTTCAAATGAGCGACCAACGTCCAGCCGACATGCAGTCGGTGCTCCACCAGAACATACAGGCCCTGGTCGAGCACAGGCGGCAGCAAGAGGAGCACCAAGGCGTTCAAGCGTGGGTCGCCGGCGCTGTTTCGCGCTTCGCGGGAAGCATGACTTTCGTCTATCTGCACCTTGCAATTCTTGTCGTCTGGGTCCTCGCGAACCTTGGCGCGATACCAGCCGTCCCAGCCTGGGACCCGACTTTCGTGATCCTGGCCATGGTCGCCTCGGTTGAGGCAATCTTCCTGTCTACTTTCGTGCTGATCAATCAGAACAGAATGGCCGCCCACAGCGAGCGCCGAGCCGAACTGGATTTGCAGATCAGCCTTCTGAACGAACATGAAACCACGCGGCTGATCGAGATGGTGGCTGCCTTGACGGCGCGTCTGAATATCTCGACCCCGGCCGACAAAGAGCTGCCGGAACTCGCCGAGAATGTGGATCCCCAAAAGGTGATGACGCAGATCCAGCAAGCTTCTGGAGATCAGGAGAACGCTTGATCAAAGCGACCTCGTCGGCAACGGTTAAGCGTCGGCTACAACCTGTAATTCAGCCTCGTTGTCCAAGGCTGTCGAAGCAGCTAAGCCGGTGTCGGCCTTTTCCAGGGTGGCTTCCCGACGTCACAAGTCCGCCGCGCAATCGAGGCAGCGTAGAGCTTCGATAACCAACAGGCTGCTGCGCGTCAGATGGAACCAAGTTGACGCCGAACTCGTATTAGCGGTGGCGGCTTGGGGAGATTCCGGATGAGCGAAGGTGCTGTTCTGATCGTCGAAGATGAGACAATGATCCTGCTCGACCTCGAGTCAGCTTTGGAGGAGGCCGGCTTCCAGGTCGTCGGCACTCGGAGTGCCGCCGACGCGCTGGCGGCTTTCGACCCCGATCCGACCAAGTTCAAGGCCGTGCTCACGGACATCCGTCTGGGAGCAGGACAGTCGGGGTGGGAGGTCGCTCGGCACTTGCGAAGGTCCAACTCGACCATCCCGGTTGTCTATATCAGTGGCGACAGCGCGGTACACTGGGGAGCGGAAGGCGTGCCCAACAGCATAATGATCACCAAGCCCTTTTTTCTGCCGCAGATCATAACTGCCGTTTCTCAACTTTTAAACGCGCAGCAAGGTGCAGAAACTCACCTCTAGGAATCCGACCGCGGCTCCACGAAACCACCGAACATTCTTTCTTCGGCCAATCGGCGCCGTCCCCGCGTAAAGCGTTCGCGTCTGCTTCGGTCAAATGTCGGCGGCCTCAACCAGATGTCGACCTCAGCTCCTTTCCCTCGCCACCGGCTCGCATCCACTCGGAAGCCCTCCCGAAAGCAGGGGCGCTCATTGGTTGAGCTTTCGGTCGAGTTCGTCAAGCAATGACCGATGCTCGCTGGGCATGTCCGTATCTGTCGGCAGATCCAGCAACTGGCGAAGCTGGCGACGATTGGCGTCCGATGAAATCCACTCCCGTATGAGGCGGGCTATGACCTTTTGTTGTGCCTTGCCGATTTCTTCCATGTTAGATTCCGGGCTTGTCCGTTGGACGAACTCGGCGGCTCTTTGATGGTTCCCCGTCCTGTACACAAATCGAGGCACAATCTATGGGTTAATGCATGTCGCTCAAAAGTGGCCCTGGTTTTGAGACACGACATGCCAGTGGATGTTTGCAGTCCCAGTCCGCTCGCCTAACGCTGCGCGTAGGGTGCAAATTTATACGTTCGATTTTACCCGAAGCGAGAGGCTTAGCCGCAAAATCTTGGCGCCATTTTCATCGCGCACTTCGATAAACAATTGCTGCCCGTCGACGCTCTTCAGTGACTCTCTCGTGAGGTCGACAAGGCCCTCGAATCCCGCGCGGCGGACCTCCTCGAGGCCAGCGCATTCGACACCTATTTCGTCCTCGAAGATGAGATCGCCATCGCCGCTGTCGAAGAAAAATCGTGCCATCGGAGAGCTTCCGTCACTGCTAATCTGCGGGGTTCCTTTGGTGCAGGTAGGTCGTGTCGAAATCTCCTGCGTGAGTGAGGCCAGCCCAGTCCAGTGCGTGAACTTTTGATCCCGAGGTGGCAATGAGACCTCTGCGTCGTAGTTCCTGGAGCATCCGGTTGACGTGGACCGTGGACAAACCCAGTGCATCGCCAAGGGCCGCCTGTGTAATGGGAATATCCGCCACGTGATCCTCAATGCGCCCCATGGAGCGCAAGCGAAAAATCAGTTCGCACAGGATGTGAGCCATGCGGGTGTATGCCTCGCGTCTTCCCACATTGATGACCCACTCCCTGTAAATCGCGGCATCTATCAACGTCGACCGCCAAAAAGCGGTGGCGATGCGAGGGTGCTGGTCGCAAACGGCACGCAGGGTGTCATGCCGCATGAAACCTATTCGCGCCGGCGTAAGGGTCGAGAAGTTACAATCCATGACCGACAGATGCAGCCCATGCAGATCAGGAATGTCGCCGGCGACGAAGAATGATGTGATTTGTCGCTTTCCTTCGCCCGTATGTTTGGTGGAACCGACCAAGCCATCAAGAACGACAAACGAGTAAACAGGACGGTCGCCCTCACGCACCAGATCGTGGTTGGCCGAATATTCCTTCTCCTGGATCGGAATGCCTTTCAGAACGCCGATGTCGGCCTCTCGAAGATCCGAGATGGTCTGAAGCTTGCGAATGAGTACATCCGAGGATGAGGTGGGGAACAAATTGACTACCTGGCTGATGTTGGTGATCGAACTATTATCCGCGCCAAAAGTTCCGACTGGCATGGGGACATATGCGCGGCGGCAGAAGGCGCCGCCGTGCGGCATGGTCCCATGCCTGGAGCGTTTTGCCAGCGTCGAGCGTGGTTGAAGATCCCGGAATGATCGAAGCACCAGTTTTTTAGGACAGCCATAGGTGAGCAAGGCAGCAATGCATTAACCTATGACATAGGCTCGGTTAGAAATTTTCCCGCTGGGCAGCCAGCCCCAGGAGTTCGCCGATCACGGCGCAGCTTTGACCCTGTCGCTCCGCCCATTCAAGGGCTGCACCCGCAGCCCGTCCTGGAACTCTTTGATGCGCCGCCAGGAACGGGGTGGCTCCGCTGACGTTGTCTCAGTGGCAAGGTGAGATTTCAGTGAACAGGCATATTTCGCGGACGGATGTCGAACAAATCGATCACACGGATGACAGCGGGTTTGCGATAGAGCACGGCGGACCGCCATCCTCAGCAATCGCGGTAGCGCTGGCCCGTGGCCTGGAGACCAGTCGGGACAAGCACATCATCCATATAGCTCCCTCGGAACGCAGTGCCGAGGAGATCGCCGGCGCCTTGCGTCAGTTCCTGCCTGACGCGGATATAATCTTGCTGCCGTCCTGGGATTGCCTGCCTTACGACAGGGTGTGGCCCACACGCGCCAATATGGGGCGAAGGCTTCGTGCGTTGCGTGAGATCGCAACGAAGCCGGATCGCCCGCGCATCGCTGTAATGTCGCTCGAAGCCATTCTGCAGCGGGTGCCGCCTGCTCCGGTCATCGCTGGCGGTTTCACAATTCTGGAGGTGGGACAAAAGCTCGACCGTGACGATTTTAGAACCTGGTCCGAAGCCATTGGCTATGTCGTCGACGAGAGGGTCGACGAACCGGGTGAGATAGCCTTTCGGGGCGATCTCATCGATATTTTCCCTGCTGGCGCGGATGGCCCCGTTCGCGTCATCGTTGATCCCGATGCCTGCATCCGGCAGCTCAAGACCTACGACCCGCTCAGTCAGCTCAGCGATCAGGTTCGAGACTCGATTACGGTCGGACCGGCATCCGAGCTGATCTTTAAAGCTGGTGAGCATCCTGAGTTGACAGCGATGCGCACGACGTCGATGGAGGAGCGCCTGGTCGCATCGTATGGCGCTATGCCATCCGTCTTCGATGCGGCATCCAGCGCTTCGATCTCCTTCCTTGAAGGGACCGACGGGCAGCCGCTCGGCAGAATTCTGGATCTGGTCGAGGATGCACGTCGTGCCAGGCAGGAGGCAGCCGGAACGAAAAAACCTTTGCCGGGACGATTTTACCTATCCCGTGAAGAGTGGGACGCTGCTCTGCTTAACCGCTGCTGCGTGAGACTAGCCGTTTCTGCCGTGGGAGTTCCCAAATTCTTCCGCCAGGCCCGACCCGGGCATGATTTCGCGGAATTCATCAGAGGGCAGACGAGTGCCGGAGTCAGAGTAGTGTTCACCGGCGATGCCTCTGAACTGCAGCGAGCAGATCGCCTGCTCGATAGGAGACTAGGCCGGCGGGCAGAGGAAGCGGCCGACTTGCCGCAAATCCTTTCGGCCGCGAGGGGCTCTGTTCTCAAGGCTGAATTCGTCCTCGACGAAGGGTTTGTCGACGCGCAATCCAATATCGCCGTGGTGGCCGCATCCGACCTGTTTGGGCCCGCGTTAAAGGCGAGCGGGAGCGCGACCACGGGCATACTCGAACCCGAGTTGCGCATTGGCGATGTCGTCGTCCATGAAGACCATGGCCTGGGCGTGCTCGCCGCGGTCGAACAGGTCGAGTTGGCTGGCCAGCAACAGGATGTCGTCAGACTGGAATATCATGGCGGGGCTTCCTTGCTGGTTCCGGTCGACGACTTTGGACGAATATGGCGCTACGGCTCGGAACCGGAGGCAGTGTCGCTTGATCGCCTCAAAGGCGAGGGCTGGCCGAAGCGACGCGAAGCTGCGTTGCGCGAGATCGACAGGCTGGCCAAACGCCTCTTGAGTCTTGCCAAAATCAGGTCCAGCCAGCCTGCCGAGATCATAAAGCCCTCCCGCACGGACTTGGCCCGTTTTGCGGCGAGATTTCCCTATACGGAGACGCCCGACCAAGCGGCCGCCATCCGCGCTGTGCTCGATGATCTTTCGTCGGGAAGAACAATGAACCGGCTCGTCTGCGGCGATGTCGGCTTCGGCAAGACAGAGGTCGCCCTGCGTGCTTGCGCCGCCGCGGCTTTCTGCGGGAAACAGGTTGCTATCATAGCGCCGACAACGGTGTTGGCACGACAGCACTATGAGACGTTCAGCCGCCGCTTCGCAGGAACCGGCCTGCAGGTCGCCCACCTTTCTAGGATGGTCGGGGCAGCGGAGGCGAGAGCGGCAAAAGAGGGTCTGCGGAGCGGCCAGGTTGCGGTCGTTGTGGGTACTCAGGCCCTGGCGTCCAGGAGCGTCACCTTCGCCAATCTTGGACTGCTGGTGATCGACGAGGAGCACCGGTTCGGGGTCAAGTTGAAGCGGGCCCTGCGGACCATGACGCCTCGCCTCCATACGCTGAGCATGAGCGCCACACCGATACCCCGGACGCTGCAATCGGCGTTGTCGGGCATCCAGGACGTCAGCGTTCTAAACTCTCCGCCCGCCAAACGACGTCCCGTTCGCACGATCTTGGCAGCGTTCGATCCAGCATCGGTGCGCGCGGCCCTCCTGCGTGAATTTCACCGGGGTGGACAGAGCTTCTTCGTGGTCCCGCGGATCGAGGATATTGCCCCGGCCTGTGACCAGCTGAACAGACTGGTGCCGGAACTCCGGGTCAAGACGGCGCATGGTGAAATGAAGGGGAGACAGCTGGACGAAGTCATGGTCGGATTCGCCGACGGTGATGGCGACATTTTGTTGAGCACCGACATCATCGAGAGCGGCCTCGATGTGCCGCGGGCCAACACCATCATCGTTTGGCGCCCCGACCGGTTCGGTCTGGCGCAGTTGCACCAGTTGCGGGGCCGGGTCGGAAGGGGGGCGGTGCAGGCCGTTGCGTTTCTTCTGACCCAGCCTGGCGTTGAACTGGCCGACGGCACCAGGGCCCGGCTTTCGACGATGCTTGCGCTCGATCGGCTCGGCTCCGGCCTGGCAATCAGTCAAAGAGACCTCGACCTGCGTGGCGCCGGAGATCTTTTCGGCGAAGACCAGGCCGGGCATATGAAGCTGATCGGAGTGGGCTTGTACGAGCACTTGCTGGAGCGGGCGGTCTCGGCGGCTGGCGGAGGGGCCAACTTCAGCAAGCAACTTGCCGAGATCAATGGCTCGGGAAAGGGGGCTTTTCCCGAGAGCTATGTCGACGAGCCTACGGTGCGCGTTGGCCTCTATGCGCGGCTCTCCCGCATCCGTTCGGAGCCGGACCTCGATACATTCAGCGAAGAGCTCGAGGACCGCTTTGGAGACATGCCTGGCGAAGTAGCCCTTTTGCTGGAATTTACCAGGTTGCGAATAGCAGCGTCGGAATTGGGCGTCGGCAAAGTCGATGTCGGTCCCGAGGCCATCGCGATCACCCCTCGGAACAAGCCGTCGGCGTCCCAATGGCGGAACAGCAAGGCGTTGGGCCTGGACTACCGGAACGGCCGCCTGATTTTCAGGCCTATCCAGCCCAGCGTCTCAGGCATCGATGCGGTTCGCTTAGCGCTTGATGCCCTACGCGCAGCCCAGCCAAAGCACGAGATCTGACGAGCCTTTTGTCTCCTGGGGCCATCCGTGCGAATGGCGCTGCGGGCGGCCGTGCGTTCGCGGGGAGCGTTCAAGGCATGGTTCCGGCTTGATGGGGTGTCATGGCAGCCATGTTTTCATTCAGATGGGCCATGATCCAGATAGAGCCCAGAACCACCAGCGCGACGATCAGCACGCCGAAGGCCAGCGCCAGGATGTTGTTGGTGTTGTCCGGCCCGGTGGTCAGGTGCAGAAAGAAGACAAGATGCACGCCCATCTGCGCAACGGCGAGCACCACCAGGGCCGAGATGACCGCGGGCTGGTAAATCAGGTCGGTTCGCGCCGCCAGGAATGACGCGATCGTGAGCAGGATAGCCAGGCCGAAGCCGAGCACATAGCCCGAGAGGCCCCCAGCCGTTTCGTGCTCGCTTATGTGTTCCTCGCCCGGCGCTGAATCGCGGCGGTCCTGCAACTCGCCGGTCTTGCTCTCGAACTCGGTCATGACGATGCTCCCAGCAGATAGACCAGGGTGAAGATGGCAACCCAGATGATGTCGAGGGCGTGCCAGAAGAGCCCGAAGCAGTGGAGCCGCCGCAAGATGTCGGGCCGAAAGCCCTTGACCCACAGCTGCGCCATCATCGTTCCCAGCCAGAGCAGGCCGAGACCGACGTGGGCACCGTGGCAGCCAACGAGCGCAAAGAAGGCAGAAAGAAATGCGCTGCGCGAGGGGCCTGCCTGCTCGCCGATCATTGCCGCGAACTCCTGTAGTTCCAGGAACAGGAACGCTGCCCCGAGCAACCCCGTGACGAGAAGCCAGAACTGCGTGGCAGCCATTGATCTGCGACGGGTGGCGAGTGTTGCCACGCCGCCGGTGAAGCTCGAAGTGAGCAGAAGGCCCGTCTGGACCGCAACCCGTGTCGGTTCGAACAGATCCTTGCCTGTCGGTCCGCCGGCGGTTGCCTTGGCGAGCACGGCGTAGGCGGCGAAAAATGCCGAGAACATGATGATGTCGGACAGGAGAAAGATCCAGAAGCCGTAGGTCACCGTGACGAACTTTGAGGCCGGGCCGCCTTCTCCGTGGCCCGTCGCAGAGCGCACCGCATGCCGACCGGTGTGATTAAGCCGATACGGGTCCTGTGCCTGGGTGCCGGCGCTGATGTCGCCGGAGAATGCGTGATCGCTCATGCCGGGCGCTCCCACCCGCGCAGCCGGGCAAACTGGGCTGCCTTGTGGTCATGGTCGATGCGGGCGACCTCGTCGACAGGGATCTCGTAGTCTCCATGATCGCGCCAGGCGAATACTACGAAGGTTGCGTAGGCGCCGATGAAGCCGACGATCGCCAGCCACCATATATGCCAGATCAGCGCGAAGCCGATCAGTGTGCTGAAGAAGGCGGTGACGAAGCCAGTCGGGCTGTTGCGAGGCATCTCGATCGGCTCATATGCCTTTTCCTCGTCCGAGCTCTGTCCGATCCCTCGTTGCTTGATGCTCCAGTAGGGCTCTTCGTCTTCCACGTGAGGCAGCCGTGCATAATTGAAGACAGGAGGAGGAGAAGATGTCGACCACTCCAGCGAACGCCCGTCCCACGGGTCGCCGGTTTCGTCGCGAAACTTGTCGCGATGCCGGATCGAAACGAAAAGCTGTGTGATCTGCAGCGCCGCGCCGGCGATCATCACCACCACGCCGAAAGCGGCCACCACCAGCCACGGTGCCCAAAGGTCCATATCGATATGTTGCAGGCGCCGCGTCATGCCGAGCAGACCGACAATATAGAGCGGTACGAAGACCAGCATGTAGCCGGCCAAGGTGACCCAAAATGCCGCCTTTCCCCAGCCTTCGTGCAAACGGAAGCCGAACGCCTTGGGGAACCAGTAGGTGAAGCCGGCGAATGCTCCAAACAACACGCCCGAGATGATGACGTTATGGAAATGCGCGACGAGGAAAAGGGAATTGTGTAGCACGAAGTCGGCCGGCGGGACGGCAAGCAGGACGCCAGTCATGCCGCCGACGGTGAAGGTGGTCACGAAAGCCAGTGCCCAAAGCATCGGCGTGTCGAAACGAACGCGCCCGCCATACATGGTGAAGAGCCAGTTGTAGATTTTCACACCGGTTCCCACGGCAATGACCGACGTGGCGATGCCGAAGGCGGCATTAACGTCCGCTCCGGCACCCATGGTGAAGAAGTGATGCAGCCAGACCATGAACGAGACGATGCAGATGAACATCGTGGCCGCGACCATCGAACGGTATCCGAACAGCGGCTTCGATGAAAAAGTCGAGAAAATCTCGGAAAAGATTCCGAAGGCGGGAAGCACCAGGATGTATACTTCGGGATGGCCCCACGCCCAGATCAGGTTGACGAACATCATCTGATTTCCACCAGCTTCGTTGGTGAAGAAGTGGAAGCCGAGATACCGGTCCAGCGTCAGCATTGCGAGCGTGGCGGTAAGGATCGGGAAGGCTGCGACAATGAGCAGGTTGGACGCGAGCGAGGTCCAACAGAACATCGGCATTCGCAGATAGCCCATTCCCGGCGCCCGCATCTTGAGGATGGTCGTCACCAGGTTGACGCCGGTGAGCAGCGTGCCGACGCCGGAGATCTGGATCGCCCACAGATAATAATCGACACCGACGCCCGGCGAGTAGGCGGTTTCCGACAAAGGGGCATAGGGCAGCCAGCCGGTGCGCGCGAACTCGCCGATCACAAGCGAGATGTTGACCAGCAGGGCTCCGGAAGCCGTCAGCCAGAAGCTGACGGAATTGAGCGTCGGAAAAGCGACATCGCGTACGCCAAGCTGCAGCGGCACGACGAAATTCATCAGGCCGATCATGAACGGCATCGCGGCGAAGAAGATCATGATCGTGCCGTGCGCGGAAAAGATCTGGTCGTAATGCTCCGGCGGGAGGTAACCCGGCCCGTAAATCGCCAGCACCTGTTGTGTGCGCATCATGATAGCATCGATAAAACCACGAAGAAGCATGAGCATCGCCAGCACAATGTACATCACGCCGATGCGCTTGTGGTCGACCGAGCTTATCCACTCGCTCCGCAGATATGGCCAGTAGCCCTTCACCGTTATCCAGCCAAGCACGGCGGCTGCTGCCAGAAAGACGCCAAGGGCTGCGCCGAGGGGGATAGGTTGATCGAAAGGAACGGCCGACCAGTCGAGCTTGCCCAGCATCGTCATTCTGCGCCTTGTGGATGATGGGTCATCGTTGCCGCCGCCGGGGGGAATGCCCTTGGGCTCACCTGTGGCTCGCCGCTGGCTGCGCTCTCAGCAGGCCCCGGACCCGGTGGGAGCGTCTGCTGAACGACCGCTTCGAACAGCCCAGGCTGGACATGACCGAAGGAAGCCGGCGCCACATTTGTGCTTTGCCGGGCGAGTTCGCGATAGGCATTGGCATTCAGCACGCCGCCCCCGCCACGCAGCGATGACGCCCAGCGGGTGAAGGCATCGGCTGAAACCGCGCTCACACTGAAATTCATATCCGAGAAGCCGTCGCCGCTGAAGTGCGCCGACTGGCCGAAAAAGCTGCCCTCGCGGTCGGCCTGCAGATGCAATTCGGTCTGCATGCCGTTCATGACGTAGACCATGCTGCCAAGCTGGGGCACGAAGAACGTGTTCATCACGCTGGCCGAGGTCAACTTGAAACGCACTGGAACACCGGCGGGGATAACCAGTTGATTGACAGCGCCCACGCCCTGCTCGGGATAGAGGAACAGCCATTTCCAGTCGAGCGCCACCACCTGAATGTCGAGCGGCGGCTGGCTAGAAGGGATCGGTTTGCGCGGATCGAGCTGATACGATCCGTAGTAGATCAGACCGCCAATGAACAGGATGGTGAGCGTCGGGATCGACCAGACGATCAACTCCACGCGTCCCGAATAGGTGAACTCCGGGTTATAGCGGGCGTTGCTGTTCGAGGCGCGGAACTTCCAGGCGAATGCCAGAAGCGCAACAAGCGTGGGAACAACGATCACCAGCATCACCGCCAGCGAGTTCAAAAGGATCGTGCGATTGCCGACGCCAATTGGTCCTTGGGGATCGAGCACTCCCCCCGCGCAACCGGGGAAGAATGCGCCTCCGAGGATACAGAGCAGTTGGCGTGTCAACTTAGGGCTGGATGGCAACAACACCGGTTCTGCAATCTCTCTTTGCGGGAACGCGTGCTAGGGGCATGCGTTCATCGGGTTTCCATCTGAGCCTCCCCATGGCGCGGAACCTCGCGGCACTTCGCAGGGTGTCGCCCCTAAGCGAGTGCCCCAACTGTCGCCGGCTGGGTTTGTTCCGCTGGACGAGTTACTCTGTCCGATGTCCCGCGTTGGACCAATCCGACCATAATTTCAGAACGATGGCGGCTCGATTGGCCTAGCTATCGGCGACGCTGGCTCGCGCACGAATTTCAATTTCGGCGGGACGGCGAATACCCTGAACCGCTCAGCCAGGTTGTCGAGAGCCTGACGCATGCCCACTCCCGCAGCAGCCGCGCCGTGCCCACTGATGACCATCTGGGGGCCCAAGGCAGCCAGATGCTTCACGGACCTTTCCGCTGCATCCCAGTCTGGCGTGAAATAGCGCGGCGGACCGTGCATCTCGAGATCCTGAATGGCGACTTCATAGACCGACTCCTGACCGGTGGTGATGAAAGCGTCTCCTACGATGAGCGAGCGGTCTTGCTCGCGCCAGAGCGAGATATGCCCAGGGGCATGTCCGGGTGTGTGCAGCCATTGCCATCCGGGCATTCCGGGGATCGATCCATCGGCGGGCAAGGGTTGCAAACGGCTGCCAAGATCGATTGGCCCGCGTGGAAAAAGCGGTGAAAGCAGCGCCATCAGTCCACCCCCAACCCAGGGATCCGGTGGCGGATAGGATGTGGTTCCGTCCAAATAGGGGTGCTCGAGTGGATGGGCGAAGACAGGCACGTCCCAGCCATTTGCGAGTTCTAGAACCGTTCCCACATGGTCGAAATGGCCATGGGTCAGGATGATTGCAGCCGGCCGTGCGTTGACGCCGAACCGCTTTTCCGCGACCGCTAGAATGCTGCTGCGAGACGTCGGCAACCCGGTATCGATCAGCACCCAGTTCCGATCTCCGCTGCCCGGTGCGCCGAAGAACACGACATTGACGATTGCTAGCCGCAAGTAACCCAGGTCCGGTGCGATGCTCCAAGCGCCGTCGCCACGATCCTCGCGCCTGGCGTGGTCGATCTCGGAAAGTCGAATCTGAACGGTCATGTGATCCCATGCCTCTGTTGTTGCCGAGCAGCCGCTCGAGTGGATGACGGCGGCTGTACATCGCCCCGAACTTGGGACGGGCCTCCTTGTTCCTCATTTGCACGCGGCGCCCGGACAGTTCACCACCGGAACAAAGGCTCTACCAATGGGTTCGGCACTACCCGGCCACGCAAGGACGAGCTGGACTGAGCAACGAACATGGGGCGCGCCCGACTGAATTCGGTATTTCGCCAACGCGGTTCCCGGTCCGGACAAGGCGGCCGAGTTCGAAGCCGATTGCCCAAAGGAGACTTCGAAAAATGAGCGAAGTGGGACGCCAGACGGAGGCCTCGGTTCCGGAAGCTTCGCGCTTCGCCAGTTTTTTCATGGCAGGCTTTGAATGCTCCTCGCACCGGCGCAAGGACGGCGTTCGCCTCGATCTTATTCGTGCGACCTCGCATAATTTGCATGCCCTGGGCGACTACCGCGGCTGCGCCGAACTCGGCCTTCGCACCATCCGCGACGGCCTGCGTTGGCATTTGATCGAAACCGCTCCCGGAACCTATGACTGGTCAAGTTGGGCGCCAATGGTCGAGGCAGCCCGATCGGCAGGTGTTCAGGTAATCTGGGACATCTTTCACTACGGATCTCCGGACCATGTCGATCAGGGCTCGCTGCATTTCATCGACGCCTATGCCTCGTTCGCGGCAGAAGCCGTCAAGGTACACCGTTCGATCACCGGAACATCGCCTCTGTTGTGTCCCATCAACGAAATCTCCTTTTTCGCATGGGCTGTCGAGGTCGGCTATTTCCCGCGCGTGGGGCCGAACAAACGTGGATGGTTCAAGCGGCACCTCGTCAAGGCCGCCATCGCGGGTGTTCGTGCAATGCGGGAGATCGACCCCGCCTGCAGATTTGTCTGGGCCGAGCCGCTTATCCATATCGCCCCTCGCGACCGGACCCGCAGCGAACGGCGCCGGGCCGAAAACGCCCGACAGGGGCAGTTCGAAGCTTACGACATGTTGCTGGGCCGCGTCGAACCTGAGTTGGGCGGGAGCGAAGATGTTGTCGATGTCGTGGGCTTGAATTTTTACCCGCACAATCAATGGTACGTAAACGGGCCGACGATTCCGATGGGACACCACGAGTACCGCGCCCTGTCGGAAATGTTGCTAGAAGTTGCTCATCGATACGGCAAGCCGATGTTCATTGCGGAGACCGGTTCCGAGGGATCCGGCGGGCCGGCTTGGCTCCACTATGTCTGCGACGAGGTGCGTTCCGCAATCAGTCTCGGAGCGCCGGTCGAGGGTATTTGCCTGTACCCGATAACGGCCTACCCGGGCTGGGACAATTCGCGACATGCCGAGGTTGGTTTGTTTTCCGTCATCCAGGCTGATGGCAGGCGACACCTGCGCAAACCCACAGCAGATGAACTGGCCCGGCAGCAAGCTCTTCTCGTGGCGGACACGACGCCTTGAAGAGGCCTCAAACGAGGGAGGGGCGGGCGAGCGTCTGTTTCGAAACGCCGCCCGCGCCGGTGCGGTGCATCAGCTTTTTGCAGTCGCCCCGGCCTCGCGCAACCTGGCATACCGCATGGTAACGTCGCTCAGATTTTCCTTGAGCCAGTTGGCCATGGCTTCCTCTTCGTTCAGGTTCTGCTTGAGGGCCCTTTCAGCATCCTGGAAGCCCCCGGCGTCGGCCAGTACCAGCAGCGAATTGTAGGCAGCAATCTCGTAGTTCTCGAATGCGAAATTCGCCAGGCTGTTCTTGATGATCTCGTCGCCGGCCATCGAATGTCCAATGGCGGCCACGCTGCCAACCATCGACAAGGCGGTGTCCTTGAGGGTGGAGTGCTCCTCGCCAAGGCCCTCCAGGACGGACTCGAGTCTCGTGATCTGGCCTTCGGTTTCCTGAATGTGCCGGCGCAAGCGATCGGCCACCTCCGGATAGTTCTCTATACGCTCGACCTGAGGCTTCATGATCGACAGCGCTTGATTTTCCATGGCGTGCGCGTTGCGCAAGCCGACGATAAATATCTCACGGCTTTCCGAGTTGAAGTTTGTATCCATCGAGTTTCTCCTTCTGATACCCGCCCGATCTTCCGTCTTGAAAGAAACTATCTTCTCGGCTCGGCCAACAACGGCTCGTCCGTGCGCGCCCAGGCCGGGAGGCTTTTTTGGATGCGCGAGAAAGTGGCCAGAGCCTGTCCGACTACCTGGTCCATGTTGTAATAGCGGTAAGTTGCAAGCCGACCGACAAACCAGACGTCTGGGCAGCTTGCCGCGAGCGCTTCGTAGCGCTTGTAGAGCACTTCGTTTTCGGGCCGGGGCACGGGATAGTACGGGTCCCCGATGTCCGTGGGGTATTCGTAGGTCAGGCTGGTCCGCGAACTCTGCTGGCCGGTCAGATGTTTGTACTCGGTAATGCGCGTGTAATCTTCCGTCTGGGGATAATTGACCACGGCAACCGGCTGAAATTGCTCGCAATCCAGTGTAACGTGCTCGAAACGAAGCGAACGGTACGGAAGGTGCCCGAGCTGCCAGCCGAAATATTCATCGATCGGGCCGGTATAAACCATGCGCCTGAACGGTATCTTCTCACGAATTTCACGGAAGTCGGTCTGCAGCATGATCTTGATGTTCGGATGATCGAGCATGCGTTCGAACATCCGCGTGTAGCCGCCGGCCGGCATTTTCTGGAAGCTGTCGCTGAAGTAGCGGTCGTCACGGTTGGTCCTGGTCGGCACTCGTGCCGTGACGGATTTGCTCAGCTGACTGGGATCGACGCCCCATTGCTTTCTTGTGTAGCCGCGGAAGAATTTTTCATAGAGCTCGCGCCCCACGGTGCTGACGACGACGTCCTCAGCCGTTCGGACATCCTCCACCGTTTCGCGTCGCGACGCGAAGAAATCCTCCAGCTGTGCCGAGGTCAGGTCTAGCCCGTAAAGCCGGTTGATGGTGTCGAGATTGATCGGGATGGGAACCAGTTGCCCGTCCACGGCCGCCAACACCCTGTGCTCGTACGGCCGCCATTGCGTGAACTGCGAAAGGTGGTCCACGATCGTTTGGCTGTTGGTGTGGAAGATGTGCGGGCCGTAGCGATGGATGAGGATGCCGGCTTCATTGTAGCAGTCGTAGGCGTTGCCTCCCACATGGCTGCGGCGATCGATCAGCAAAACGCTTTCCTGACGCTGCGACGCTATCCTTTCGGCAAGCACACTGCCGGCGAAACCCGCGCCGACGATCAGCCAATCGAACATGGCTATGCACTCCTGCGAAGGGGCACGACCTTCTTGCGTTGATAGGCGCGCTCAATGTGAGCTGCCATGGCATTCCATGTCCGTTCCCAGGACATGTCCGCAAGGTAGGCATCGACTTGCTGCAGGAGCATCTGACGCGGTCGCGAAAGAACGGAGCGCAGCTTGATTTCCAGATCGTCACAGTCGGCGATTTCCACCAGCCCGGCAGCACCGTAACTGCGCACCACGTCGACGATTGCCGTCGAGATCACCGGCAGACCCGCCGCGAGAAATTCCGGCGTCTTGGTCGGGCTGATGAAACGCGTCGCCTCGTTGAGGGCAAACGGCATCCATCCGGCGTCCCAATGGCGCAGATAGTCGGGCAGATCGCAGTAGGCTTTCGGGCCAAGCCAATGCAGGTTTTCGGCTTGCGGCAGGCTTGCAGGGTCGATCTTGACGACCGGACCGAGCATGACGAAATGCACGTCCGGCATTGTCTTTGCCGCTAGCGCCACGAGATCGACGTCCAGCCGCTCGTCGATGACGCCGAAATATCCAACCCTCGGGGAAGGAATGCCCGCCTGGTCGGCTGGGTCCCTTCCTGGCTGTCTTGCGGTGTGAAAGTGCCTCACATCGATGCTGCTCGGAAATGGAAAGATGGCGGGATGGAGGTGACGCTTGGTCTCGAACAAGCTTAGACCACCGGTGAAAACGAGATCCGCGCGGCGAAGAAGCGCCTTTTCCATCTGGCCCAGCTCGGGGGGCGCATTCCTGAACGCAGAGAGTTCGTCCATGCAGTCATAGACGCATATGTCTGGGTCGAGGAATTCCGTAAAGCGAAGAGCCATTGGGGTGTAGTACCAGGCGATCAGCCGGCTATGCGGCATAGAAGCGATGGTCTGCTGCACAAATCTCCGCTGGACGGCATCTGCTTTCGCGGCCGACGTGCCAAGCGGCAGCACTGGTGTGACAATCAGAATGTTTTCCGATGCCACGCTCGTCCGCATCAGCGGCTGCGGCAATTCTTCGAAAACGGGTTCTTCAAAATAGACCACTCGCTGCTGAGCGGATGCAAGGGTGAGGAGATGCTGCGGACGCTGGTGAACAAAATTCCATCGTAAGTGGGAGAAGCAAACCAGTATATTTTCGCGACGAACATATTGACTGCCGGTTACCCCGCCAAAGGCCGCTTCCATTGACATACTCCCTCTGTGACACTATTTATGTTACGATTAACATTTGTTAATCGCGAATGGAGAGAACTACTTAGTTCCAGCTCCTAACTTTCGATCAGGTGAGTTGTTCCAACTGAAATGAAGAAGGCCCGGTCGCCCGCCTTGGTCCACGCACGAAGCGGGATCTGGGTGCGGAGGCGAGGGCGGCTGTCGGAACCCGGCCGCCACTGAAAGCGTGGTTGAACGACGAATGCTGGTGGACAGCGGCATTGCCGTATTTGCGTTGAACTCGTTGGCTATAGAATGTGCCTAACATCAATGATTCGCCTGTATCTCTGCGCGTCTCCGACTGCCGAGGCGAATTCCGGGGCTGACATGAACATCAACTTTGAAACCAACGTTTTTCCACTGTTTCATCCGCAAAGCGTGGATGATCTCAAGGACCCGTGTCCTGTCTTCGATGGCCGTGTCTGGCACGTCTTCGGGTCAAGCGGCACGGTCACCACCGAGACGTGGAGAATCTTGCATGCCACGGCGCCCGATCTTTATGGGCCGTGGGCCGAGCATGATCCGATCGAACTTCCAATCAACGGCACTGGTGTTGCGGCTCCCGGTGTGACCCACGAGTGCGGCGTCTTCCACATGTTCATTCAGACGGAATTCATGAAGTCGGGTGGCCGTTGCGAGCATGCGGTTTCCAACGACGGGTTCCATTGGGTAGTCCTCAGTCCGGCCATTCTGGCCATCCCGGACACGGAAGAGGACGGCATTTACGATCCGCATCCAGCAGTCATTGGCGGTGGGCGCTACCTGGTTTATTCGGCTATGCCAAAATTCACCAGGGTGCCTCAGCCCGACATCTATCTGGCACGTAGCCAGTCCGACTCGTGGTTCGGTCCGTGGAAGCGGATCGGCAAAATCCTCGACCACAACGATGTTCCCCACCATAACACCAGAGATGATCCCGACTACGAATGGGGCATTGAGGGCGCGCAACTGATCGAGCTGCCGGACGGCCGGGTGCTTCTCAACGCCACTTGCTTTCTTCCGAATGGCCTTCGGGGAAACCGGCAACGGGTGTTTTTTGCCATCGCCGACGAGGTCAGCGGGCCTTACGTTTCGATCGGCCCGGTGCTGGAGCCAGGTCAACCGGGCGAGAACGGCCACTCGACAGTGATGATCGATGGCAGTCAGCTTTCACTGTTCTACCAGAGCCGGGTTGCCACAACCGATCACCGATGGCGCTATGGTTTAGCCAGATGCGACGTCGCTCTCTTTTCAAAGGTCGCGTAATTTCCAGGCTGCCATTAGCGCCTCCAGGCGGATGCGCGTCATGCGGCCATGAAACTCCTGAGGGTTGAAGGTGATCCGCGTCGGTGACGGCAAGTAAAGTGTCATCCGACGCAGTAGGAGACACGACATGGCCGATGCGGATTGACGATTGCCGCGATCGCACTTGGCGGGCGGCAAGTCGGGAAGGCCGGCCCTAACTCTGTCGCTTTTAGCGAAATGACTTGAGCCGTTCGTCAATTTTCTCCGTGGCATTGATGACACCGCCAGATGCCCTGCCAATGAGCTCATAGCTATTTCTTCGGTCCCTTGACAGGGAATGTCGCGTCGCCGTCTTTTTTGCCGGAGATCACCCGCGGATCGGCGCTGGCGACGCCATCGCTTCCGCCGCCCTTGTGGTCCTTTTCCGACTGACCCTTTGCGTCCTGCTCGGGTGTCCGTTTTGATGTTCGAAGCGTCTTGTCCGCCATCATGGCCTCGCGTTTGCCATCCAAACTTCCGGCAATTTCGAAAGTTCCACCGCCGCTTAGCAGGTCGAAGGAACCAGTGAGTTGGAACGTCGTGGCGGGACGTGAGTTGTCAGCAAGGATATTCACCCGCAGGAGGACATCTTATGGCTAACCGCCGAGAGCAGCAGACGGACCTCACGCCCGCCGAGGCAACAGACCGCATCTGGGAACTCGCCGAAAACATCGACGTCTGCATGTTCGTGACCTGGGACGGCGAGTACAATCGAGCCCGTCCGCTATCTGCGCGTGTGGTCCGTGAGGAAAACGCCATATACTTCCTCGTCAATGACGACAGCGCCAAGAGCAAGCAGCTGTCGACCTATCCAAAGGTCACATTGGCCTGGAGTGACAACAGCCACTACAAATACGTCACGATGTCAGGCCCGGCCACAGTGACAAATGACAGGGAAAAGATCGCCGAGCTCTGGGAGAAAACTGACTCAGCCTGGTGGGATAATGCCGATGATCCCGAGATTCGTCTGATAACGGTGAAACCCGAGGAAGGCGAATTGTGGGACAGCCCGGGGCTAATGATGGCTACCGCAACGATGGTGTTTGCGGCCGTTACCGGCGCCAAGCCGAATGTGGGCGACAACGCAAAGGTCGAGCTCTGAGCGAGCGGCTAAACTAACCTCTGCTTTAGAGGCAGCGTCGATGAGCATTTTGGAAACCAGCAAGAAAGTGATCGAGAACGTCACCGGTTTCGCAAGACCGCGCAAGCAAGCTGTCGCCGGATTTGTGAGGCAGCGAAAGTCAAATGAGTTCTGGTTCAAGGATGATGGACTTGTACCCAATCATCCAGCATGGCCGCTCGTCGTTTATCGAGGCGCCGTCGAATTGCCCGAAGGACTTGATCCAGCAGCCGTCATGGAGGTGCTTTTCGATGCAAACGGATGGGGCGATAGCTGGCGAAACGGCATCTATGATTACGTTCACTATCATTCGCAAATACACGAGGTTCTGGGCATTGCCCGCGGAAATGCTGAAGTCCGGTTTGGGGGCAAGAGAGGACGAACGCTGTCGCTGAAGGCTGGCGACGTCGCGGTCCTCCCGGCAGGCACCGGGCACCAATGTCTCTCGGCATCCGATGACTTTTTGGTTGTCGGCGCGTATCCTCCATTTGGGACTTATGACGAATGTAGGAGCAAGGATCAGCATAGCGATGCGCTCGCAACCATCCCCAAGGTGGGGCGTCCGCGCAAGGATCCTGCATATGGTAGCCAAGGTCCGCTTCTGAAAAGTTGGAAGCGTTAATTTAGTCGTCGGGGTCGAAAGCCTTGGCAACTGCATCTTTCTCAGCCTGCGGCAGGACTGTCATTGTGAGAATGAACGCTGACAGCAGGAGACAAACGCCATTCGTGATTATGATCGGCCACTCTGCCTTCATGATGCCGAAGGCCAGCCACAAGGCGAAGCCCAACACAGTGATGGCATACATCGGTGCGGAGATGCCGCTTGTCTCTCGTGTCCTGATGATTTTCCAGGCTTGCGGGGTGAAACTGCTCATCGAGCAGACGGTCGCGAGATAGCCGATGAGCGTGACTGTCTGCATGGAAGCGGCCCTGACCTACGTCGCAGATACGCGCTTGAGATCAGATACGCGGACCACGCCGTGCTGGCTGACAAAGGTCAGGGTGGAGTCCGTGCTCTGGCTCTGCGAAACACCGGATATGCGATGGTCGCCTGTGTCATAAATCTCCATCTTTCCATGATCGTCCATGACCAGGCGGCTTTGCTCAGGAAACGCTGCGTAGCGCATATTGTTTTGAGAACCAGCGGCAGACGGGCTCCCAAACTCCTCAGGCCACCATGAGCCGGCGTGGGCCATAGCTGCAGAACGATAGCTCGTGTCGTCGCGTTGTGGCTTGGCGGGATGATCGCGCAGGTAGGCCGAGAGCTCCGCCGCGATAGTGTTGAGCTTCGCCTTGAGGCTGTCATCGAACATGTCGCCGACCATCGTCATGCCGGAGGACCATTGTGACATTCCTCCGAAGTCGACGTGGCTGAACTGGGCCATGGTTCCACCACCACGCCGCAACGCCTCAAGGACAGCCATGACAGCGCCATCAGTGACGCCATGCTGGCGTGCAAGGCGCGCAATCAGTTCAGCTTCCTTTTGAGTGTTTGTCATCATTGCGTCCTTTGATCGCTTGGCGCCGGCAGTCCTCATTGTTGGCGATAGACATGCGGCCAAATCTAATCACGAAGGAGCGCCACCAGGTCTTCAGGCTCCTTGCCGAGGAAGCTCAATCAAGTTCTATCCAGGCTGGCGCATGATCGCTCGGCTTGTCCCATGCACGCGTTTCGGCATCTACTCCGGCATTCTTCAGGCGATCCAATAGGGATGAACTCAGCAAGAGATGGTCCATCCGGAGCCCGGAACTCCGATCGTACCCGCCGCGGTAGGAGAAGTTCCAATAGGTGTAAATTCCTTTTTCTGGATGAATGCGACGAACCGCATCGAACCAGCCCTGAGCAAGCATTTCGGCGTACGCGCTCCGGCTCTCGGGGAAGTAAACGGCATCGCCAACCCAGCGCCCCGGCACCGCCGCGTCGATCGGGCCTGGAACGACGTTATAGTCGCCGCACAGGATGGTCGGTGAGCTATCGCCGAGCAGCACCTGGCCATAGGTGATCAAACGTCGGAACCAGCGAAGTTTGTAGTCGAACTTCGGCCCCGGCGCTGGATTGCCATTGGGCAAATACAGGCAGCCGACAACAAGCCCATTCACATCTGCCTCGATGTAGCGGCTGTGCGAATCGTCGGGATCGCCCGGCAGACCTCGACGACGTTCCAGCGGCTCAATCCCGCGAGCGAGGATTGCCACGCCATTGTAGGACTTCTGTCCGTGCCAGATTGCGCCATAGCCGGCGTTTCTAATCGCATCGACGGGAAATTTTTCGTCAGAGGTCTTCAGTTCTTGAAGGCAGACGATGTCATAGCCGGTTTCGCCAAGCCACTTGAGAAGCACTGGCAGTCGGCCGTTGACGCCATTGACGTTGAAGGTTGCGATGCGGGTCATCTCGACGATTTAACGTCTTTGCGCCGCTTCGATGCGACATAGGGTCGGTAGCCAAATCTTGCCTTTTGTCATCGTCCATCTGCATTTTTGCTCGAAGCATTGGTGCTTTGACCGGAAGCAGCGGATGTCTTTGCATCTTTGGAATGCGCGGCAATCGCCGGACCCGCGCCGGTAGCTTTACGCATATCGCCGCTCCCCTTGCCGTCAGTCGATTTCTTGCTCAACAGTCCTGAGAAATATTTTCCAAAGAAGCCCATCCGACTCTCCATCTTGGCGCTCATTCGGCGACTTTGCGGGCCCTGAACTCATCTCTGCGCTGTTCTCGCAACTGCCGAGGATCGCTGCGCGAACCACCAAGGGCGCGGCGCCTGACCAGCGCGGCCGAACACTCAAGCAGGAAACATTCCAGTCCTTTGTAGATATGCGTGACCATGTCCTTCATCTCCCGCGACCGCCTCGGCACATGGGTCGCCGAGGCGGTTGGGTAGGCGATCAATCAAGCCGCTTTCCGTTCTGCCGCTCGTTCGTTGACGCCGGCTTCACCGAGGGCAGTCAGCGCCTCGTCGGTGGCCTTCTCCTCCTCAAGTGTCGCATTGAGGAGCGCAACCACGTCATCCTTGCCGAGCGTCGTAGCCCAGGCAATCAGGGTTCCATACCTGGCAATCTCATAGTGCTCCACGGCTTGCGCGGCACCGACGAGCCCTGCATCGAGCGAAGTCGAACCCTTGTACTCCTGAAGGATTTCAGATCCTTCCTCCAGGATGCCGTCGATCGCCGGGCAGGTTTTGCCGCGCGCGGCCGCGCCGAGAATCTCGAAGACCTCCTCCAGACGTTCGACCTGCCCCTCGGTTTCAGCGAGGTGCTTCTCGAATGCTGCCGCAACTTGCTGTTCGGATGCGCCTTTGGCCATCTTCGGCAAGGCTTTCAGAATTTTCTTCTCGGCATAGTAGATGTCTTTGAGGCCATCGAGGAAAAGGTCCTCCAGGTCCTTGTTGTTGCCATTGGCTTTCTTGGCAGTGGGCATTGTGCCGTCTCCTCTGTTGAAAATTGCCCGTCGCGAGCATTTTCTTAACTCGGAAACCCGAACCCGGTTCCGGGATAATGGAGATATCTAAATTTAAAGGGTCCTGCGCTTCACTGAGAACAACGACCACGTCATTCTCGTCGAAGAGCCGCGGCGGGGCGCACGCCATCGGGCTCCCGCCAACGGTCGTGCGGTCTGAGGGCCTGGGACTGCAGGAGACGCAAGTACCGCAGCGGCAGCAGAGCAGTCGGGGCAACGCCTCTCAAGCCTCCTGACCGCTCTGCAGCCGCTTGATTGCTGGCCCTGCTTGCATCCAGGAATTGGGTGATTGGACGCTGCGTATGCAACCAGAATACCTCAGAATGGTTCTAGCTATGATTTGAGCGGGATGGCAGCGAGCGCCGTCCAAAGGTGGCAATTTTTATGGACGTATCACTTTCGCGAACCGCAGACGACAACATCAAAACCGGCAAGAGCGGCTTGCTGCTTGTCTCGGACAATTATGACGCTTTCGCTCTGCGCGTGCTGGCCGCAAGGAGCGCTGAGCGCAGCCTCGACCTGATGTACTACCTTTGGCATGATGATCACACCGGCCGCTTGCTGCTTCGCGAGGTTTTTCGAGCTGCTGAGCGCGGTGTTCGGGTGCGCATGCTCCTTGACGACGTCAATCCGCGTAAAAATGATGCGGCATATCTGGCGCTGAACAACCATCCAAACATCGAATTGAAGTTGTTCAATCCGAGCGGTATCAGGCGCGGCCGGATCATGCGTGGTGTGGAAGTGCTGTTGCGGCTCTTTGCATTGACGCGACGGATGCACAACAAGGCTTGGATCGTCGACGACAAATTTGCCATTGTCGGCGGTCGGAATGTTGGCGATGCCTATTTCGATGCGGCAGAAACCAATTTCCGGGACCTCGATCTGCTGCTCCTGGGGCCTGCGGTACGGCAAACCGCGGCGATATTCGATGCCTTCTGGGCTTGCAATGAAGCCAAGCCAATCAAAACCCTGGGATCAGTGGCTGAGCATGAGCATGCCAAATGGCTTGAAGGAAGCGATACCGGCCCCGATCCCAAATTCCTGAACGGCATCGGCAACCGGGGCTCGATCACAGAGTTTATTGCGGCCAGCAACGACGTTCATTGGGTGGATGGCGTGCGGGTCATTTCCGATCCGCCGGAGAAGGTTCGTGGTTGGAGACGTCGCAGCTGGCTTATGAAAGAGCTGCGTCCGATCATCCAATCCACGCGCGGGTGTCTGGAAATTGTGTCGCCCTATTTCATCCCCGGCAAAAGGGGCACAGCGATCTTGCTGGACCTTGTCGGCGCCGGTGTTGACGTTTCGGTTCTGACCAATTCCTTGGCCGCCACGGACGTCGCCGCAGTCCATGGCGCTTACGCAAACTATCGCAAGCGGCTGCTGAGGAATGGCGTCAATATTTTCGAGCTTCAGCCGTTCAACCGGCGCTCCGCAATCTCGGTGTTTGGCTCCAAGGGCGCCAGTCTGCATACGAAAGCTTTCACCGTCGACGACAATATCGGCTTCGTCGGTTCCTTCAATTTCGATCCACGGTCAGTGTCCTTGAACTCGGAAATGGGCGTGCTGTTTGAGGATCCGAAATTGGTCGCCGAGCTGCGGCATCGATTCCAATCGGAAATATCTCCGGAAACAAGCTATCGGCTCGAACTGAAGCACAATGTTCTGCATTGGCATGGATGCGGCGAAGGCAAGATTCAGGACTATACGCATGAACCAGAAGCCGGATTTTTTCGCCGTATCCTGGCGGTCTTCGTCCGTCACCTCCCGATCGAATCTCAGCTCTAGCATCTGACGATGGGCGAGGACCTCGCGATCTCAGCGAATTGCCCTGCCGGGGATCGCGTGAGCGAAACGTGAAACCCTGATCTACCACGGGTCAGCCAGACCGCATCACACCCGGTTCTTCGACAACCGCGTCGCCAATCCCATGCTGTCCGGCGTCCGGATCACTCGGCAACACGTCGGAAAAATTGACTGTGGCGACCAGGTATCCGGCTTCATCGTAGACCTTGATAGTCGATCCCGATTGCTTGGTTCCTGACCCAGGATCCGCCGCCACCGCTACGCGCGCCATCTCTATTGCTCTCGGACTGGCCATCTCCGCACTCGCTAGCTCTTCCTCGAGAGCGGTAGTCTGGCCGGATACTGTCGTCTCAAAGCGGAATTTTGGCATGGGCAACCTCCTGTTCCTATGCAATTCCGGTGTCCGGGTTGCGTTCCAAAGAAACAGAATTGGTGGGAAGCAGCTAAGATCGCCGCGATGGCCAGACCCGTGTCGCCACGAAGGTCAGCAAACCCGTGATCACAATCCAGGCCTGCACCTCGCGTTGGATGGTTGGTCCAAGGTTCGATGTCTGTCGCGACGGGCTCTCTGCCTCCACTAACGGTTGAAGGTCGGACCGACTGCCGAGACGGACGGAATAGGCCCGCGTGAACTCGGCGCCGAGCAGGAATATCTCAGACGAATAGTAAACCCAAAGCAGCACGACCAGCAGTGCACCCGCCGCGCCATAGGAGGATGCAATCGCGCTGGTTCCGATATACCAGCCAATCAGCGACTTGCCGATGGTGAAGAGCAAAGCGGTCACTGCCGCGCCAATTGCGACATCGCGCCAAGCGAGCGACCGGTCCGGCAGGATCTTGAAGATCGCGGCAAACAGAGCGGAAATCAGCACGAACGATACAATGCCGTTTATCGACGCGAGAATGATCGTGCCGAACGGCAGATGGGCGTTGATGACAGCGCCAAGCGCGGAAATGGCGGCACTCGCCGCCAACGACACAAGCAGTAGAAATCCCAACGCTGCAACCAGACCCAGGCTGGCCGCCCGCGCCCGCACCAATCGCGACACAGACATGGGTGGTGGGTCAATCTTCCAGATTGTGTTGAGCGAAAGCTGCATTTCGCCAAACACCCCGGAGGCTGTCACGAAGAGGGTGACGATGCCCACCAAGGTGGCAACAGTGCCGGCGGTTCTGTGAGAAGCGCTTTCGATGGTGCTGCGCAGAAGGTCGCCGGTTTGCGATCCCATCACGCCTGCGATTTCGGCCGACAGAGCGAGTTGAGCTGCTTCATGCCCAAAGACAAGTCCAGCAATGGCAACAACGATCAACAAGATCGGGGCCAGGGACGTAACGGCATAGAACGCCATCGCCGCACCGTGGCTGAGGGCATTGTCGTTGATGAATCCGAGGATGCTCTCCTTGCCAAGAACCCAGGCTTCGCGTGCCACCCGCATGGGGAATTCCTTTTGCCTCAACGAGCAACCTAGTGCTGTCGGCAACGAAAGCGAGACCTGCCGCCAGTGCGCGAGGCGCGATTGCCGAGACACGCCCGCTGCACGAACGGCCAGAAATGTTCCATGCGGCGCCGGAACTCGCCGGGCTCGTAATGGTTATCGGTCATCCGATTGGAGTGATCAAAAATGCCTGATAATGAAAACCGTCGCGAGACCGGCGCAACGAAGTACCCGGCTAGAACAGGTCCTGATCCTTCGGATGCGTTCTCTCAGGATGCGGCCGGCAACAAGAAACCCAAGAGTGGGGTCGGTCTGACGCGGCCAGTCAATGAGGTGGATGACAAGACGCACCAATCCGATGGCCAGAACGCCCCGGCGAGGCCGGGCGGCGGAAACACGGTCAAGCCATGAACGTTGCCAATCTTCAGCTTGAAGGGTTGATGATGGCGGTCGCGTCAATCAACAACCTGCTCGTTCACAAAGGTCTGCTGTCAATTGACGAGATCGATACCGCCCTGCGAAAGGCAGAGGCGTCCATGACAGGTGACGAGCGGACCTACGAAGACATGTCACCGGCCAACCGTGACGCGATCTGCTTCCCGATCCGGCTTCTGCAGATCGCAAACAACGCGCAAGGCGAACTGGACATCCCACCATTTTCAGAGCTTGCAAAAATGGTTGGGCAAACCAAGGAACCTTAACGTCAGCGGTGACGACACCTGTAGTCTCCGTGAAGGCCTCATTTGACGCCGATGCCACTCTGAAGCGGAAAAGCAGCATCGGCGTCGTCTCGGCTATGAACCGAACCAAATCTCACCCACTGCGTTGAGTCCCGGCGTTGCGTCATTAGTCGGGGCACTTCCATGAAAACGGGCGAGCTTTCAACCTACCGGGCCAAAAGGGATTTCGCGAAGACGAAAGAGCCCAGCGGCGAAAGCTCGATTGCGGGTTCGAACCGACTCCGGTTCGTCATCCAAAAACACGCGGCCACGCGGCTGCACTATGATCTTCGCCTCGAGCTTGGCGGGGTCTTCAAATCATGGGCTGTGACCAAAGGTCCATCACTGGATCCTCACGACAAACGACTTGCCGTGGAGGTTGAGGATCACCCGCTGGAGTACGGCGACTTCGAAGGCACGATTCCCAAAGGACAATATGGTGGCGGCACGGTGCAGTTGTGGGATCGCGGATATTGGGAACCGGAAGGCGCCATGTCTCCCGAAAAGTCGTTGGAAAAAGGCGACCTGAAATTCACGCTGCAGGGCAAGCGCCTGCATGGAAGCTTCGTCCTCGTGCGCATGAAGCATGACCGCAATGGCGGGAAGCGGACCAACTGGCTGCTGATAAAACACCGCGACAAATACGCGACAGAGGGCAATGGCGATGCGGTGCTGGCTCAGGATCGATCCGTCGCCTCGGGTCGGAGCATGGAGAGGATTGCAGCGGGGAAGGGGGCAGGTCCGAAGCCGTTCATGATGAAAGGTTCATCGTTGGCCGATGCGGATGCCGTTTGGGACAGCAAGCGCGGCCATGCCGACAAGCGCGCCGCCAGGTCGGCAAAGCCTGCTCCGCGGCCGAAGCGAGCCGCTGGTGCCTCAGCGGCGAAGATGCCCGACTTCATCCCACCACAGCTTTGCGCGACGCTCTCCCGGCCGCCGGCCGGGACGAACTGGGTTCACGAAATCAAGTTTGACGGTTATCGCGTCCAGTTGCGCGTGGAAGACAAGGACATCGCGCTTAGGACCCGCAAGGGTCTTGACTGGACGGAGAAATTTGGCGCCATCGCAAAGGAGGCCGCCAGTCTTCCCAACGTCATCATCGACGGCGAGATCGTAGCGCTTGGCGAGAACGGCGCGCCCGATTTTGCCGCACTGCAGGCAGCGCTGTCGGAGCGCCGGACGAAGGACCTGATCTACTTTGCCTTTGACCTGCTCTTCGCAAATGGCGTCGATCTGCGAAAGATGCCTCTCTCACAACGGAAGGAACGTCTGAGCGAGATGCTCGGCGAAGTCGATCGCGGCGAGCAAAATCTCATCCGCTATGTCGAGCACTTCAGCAATGGCGGCGACGCGGTGCTGCGTTCTGCCTGTCGCCTGTCGCTTGAGGGGATTGTCTCCAAAAAGGCCGATGCGACCTATGTTTCGGGGAGGACCGACACCTGGGCAAAATCGAAATGCCGCGCCGGGCATGAGGTGGTCATCGGCGGCTGGTCGACGACCAACGGCAAATTCCGGTCATTGCTCGTCGGCGTCAATCGCGGTGAACATTTCGCCTATATCGGCCGTGTGGGGACCGGATTCAGCGAGGCAAAGGTCAAGCAGCTGATGCCCAGGCTGCAGGAGATGAAAGCCGCGACGTCGCCGTTTACCGGCGATGGCGCACCGAAAAGGAATTCAACCGTCTTCTGGACGAAGCCGGAATTGGTCGCGGAAATCGAGTTCGCCGGCTGGACCGGGGGTGGCAATATCCGGCAGGCCGCCTTCAAAGGCCTGCGTGAAGACAAGCCCGCAAAAGACGTCGAGGCCGAGCGTCCAGCCGATCCTCAAGAGACGCCGATTGCCGACCCTGCCAAGGTGACTGGCAAGACAGGAAAAAGCCCGGTTGTCATGGGCGTCATCATTTCCAAGCCGGACAAGCCGCTTTGGCCGAATGCCGGCGACGGTCAGCCCGTCGACAAGCTCGATCTTGCAGAATATTTCGAGACCGTTGGCCCCTGGATGATCAGACATATCAAAGGTCGTCCCTGTTCACTCGTGCGTGCGCCGGATGGCTACGCCGGCGAGCAGTTTTTCCAGCGCCACGCAATGCCAGGCACATCCAATCTGCTGGAACTGGTAAAAGTCTTCGGCGACCACAAACCGTATCTGCAAATCGACCGCGTCGAGGGTCTGGCCGCGATCGCCCAGATAGGCGGCCTTGAGCTTCACCCCTGGAATTGCCAGCCGGGTCATCCCGAAATACCTGGCCGACTTGTCTTCGACCTTGACCCCGGTCCGGAAGTCCCTTTTGCGAAGGTGGTCGCGGCAGCCAAGGAAATGCGCGATCGTCTCGAAGATCTGGGCTTGGTGAGCTTCTGCAAAACCACGGGCGGCAAAGGCTTGCATGTCGTGACGCCATTGGCGGCCGAACGCAGCAAGACGACATGGGCCGAGGCCAAGGCCTTCGCAAAGGCCGTCTGCATCCAGATGGCGGCAGATAGCCCGGATCTCTACCTCGTCAACATGGCCAAGAAGCTGCGGACATCCCGGATTTTTCTCGACTATCTCAGGAATGATCGCATGGCGACAGCCGTCGCCCCTCTCTCCCCTCGCGCCAGGGAAGGCGCGACTGTATCCATGCCGCTGACCTGGAGTCAGGTGAAGGCGGATCTCGATCCGAAAAAATACACCGTTCGCACGGTCCCGGGCCACCTGAAAAAGACCGTCGCCTGGGCTGACTACGACGATGGCGAACGGTCGATCAGCATCGCCATCAAACGGATCGGTTCAGCAAAGCTCGCCGCGTGACGACTTCGGTTCGCGCAAGAAGGCCATGACGGCTGCGGCTATCGCGTCGGCTGCTTCTTCGGCCATATGATGTCCGCAATCGATCGGTTGGCCCTTTAGTTCGGTGGTCCAGGGTCGCCAAACATCGAGCACGTTGCCGTAGAGTGCCCCAAGATCATCGCGGGCGGACCAGAGCGCCAAGGTCGGGCACGCGACCCGGCGACCAGCTTTCCTGTGGTCGGCATCGTGCAATTGGTCGATGGCCAGACCTGCCCGATAGTCTTCAAGCATGCCGTGAACAACATTCGGATCGTGGATTGCGTCCTTGTAGTCGATATAGGCCTCAGCCCCCATGGACCCGGCTGAGCCGCCATACCATGCGTCAGGATCGGCCATGATTGCGCGTTCGGGCTTGTCCGCTGTGCGAAAAAGAACCAATGCCACCAGAGCTTCGCAAAGCGGGCGTCGCAGCGTTCGAGGGCTTCCAGGATAGGGACGCTGTCCATGACGATCAGATGGCTGATCGCTGACGGGTGATCCATCGCTGCTCGGAACGCTGTGTAGCTGCCGCGGTCATGGCCTGCGATCGCAAACCGGCCAAAGCCGAGATGTCGCATGAGAGCGATGCAGTCCCTGGCTTTGGCACGCTTGGAGGATCCAGCATGGTCCACGGCGTCCGCCGGTACCGAGGACCGGCCAAAGCCCCTCAGATCGGGGCAGACAACTGTGTGGTCGGCGGCGAGAAGTGGGGCTACCCGGTGCCAGGTAACGTGCGTCCGAGGATGGCCATGCAGCAAAAGAAGCGGCGGGCCTGAACCTCCATACCTGACTCTCAGTGAGGACTCGGGCAGATCCACGGTCTCTAGCTTGAATCCTTCAAACATCCGCTTCTTTGTCGTCAGACTGTGAAAACAAGTCCCGCATGTCCATCTTCAACCCACCCCGGTGAAATTGGTTTCGGGCATTTGTCCGTTTGGACATTTCTCTCATTCCAATGGTTCGGCCGCCGTTCAGGATCCGCCAGCCCTGGCGCTGACGCCCGGATCCAACCTCCTGCCTCACCGGTCTCTGGGATTGCCCAGGGTGGGGTCGCGCGCTCGGGTGTAGCCCTCGACGCGAGGCAAACCGTCATCCATCCTGATAAACGGCAGTCGCATTTCCCAATAGGCTTGAGCTTGGGGATGGAACTTCTCGGGCGCGTCCATGAATCCGATCGAGATGTAGAACTCATTTGGCAAGCCTTCATCGGTGTACCCAATCGAGGTGCCACATTCCGAACAGAAGGAGCGCACGACCCCCCTGGTTTTCGAAAATGTTTTTGGTTTGGAGCCGAGCCAATCGACCTGATCTGGACGATAGCCAATCCAGATCGTCAGTGGGCTGCCGATCGCTCGTCGGCAGTCATCGTCGTGGTCGAAACAAATCCAAAAGGGATCGCCACTGAATTCAGCTGTGATGGCTCCGCAAAAGCAATGCCCTTGATCAATCCGGGCCGGTTTTCTGACCGTCGTTCGGGGTTTGTCGTCCATGGTAATCTTCCGGCCAGCGTGGTGGCGTAACGCCGCGGACGGCAAGCAGTTCCTTTGGACGTCACAGAGCCGCAGATGCGCGCAACCGGCGGGCTGCTCGTCAATATCATTTGAGGCAGATCAGGCCTTAATTTGTTGGGAACATTTTTTCAGGTCCGCACTTTGTTCGCCGTCTGACCAAAGGAGGCGACCTTGAAAACACGACGCATCGACAGGGAAAAGATCGAGAGGGCGGATCGAGAAGCCAAGTTGCTGTTGGAAGCGGAGCGGCATGCCAGGGAAGCCAAGACGGCGCGGCTTAGAGAACAGCGACAGTTGTTGGAGGCATCGATAGCGCGGACCCCGCCCGCGTCCGCAGCGGTAAAGCCGCCGCCCCGCCAACGAAAGCCGACGCGCAAGGTAATCGAGGTGGACTGACGGTTTGGTCAGTTGGGGCTTTTGCCAAGGTGGGGAGTTGATATGACAGGGCAGGGGATCCGGCAGCATGAATGCCAAAGCGGTAAGCCCGGCCGTCGCCAAAGCGGCTGCTCGGCGTGCTGGATCGGGGTCTCATCACCGGTGTGTCCGACGACGATCCTGCGAGAGCCGCTGAAAAAGGCGCCCGAGCGGGCCGAGAATGCGATCCAGCGAATCCGGCTGGACACTTACGTCGGGAACAATCGCACGCGCGGACCGTTCCCCAAGCGATCTTCACGCTCAGGATTTGCTCTTGTTGCAGCGACCGGATGAAATTCTCAACGAGGCTTCGCAGACGGTTGGTGATCCCCTTGAGCGCGACGCCTTAGGTGGGGAGGCTGAGCTAACTGGCGATCGCGCCATCCCGCGTCGTCTGGTTGTCGTCTCGAACAGGCTGGGGAACATTCGCGATCCGTCGCAAGCCGGCGGACTTGCTGTAGGCATCGGGGATGCGTTGGCCGAGCGTGGAGGCCTGTGGCTAGGAGCAAGCGCCGAGTATCAGGACTACGCCGCGAGCGACGAACCGCTGATCCGCTTGGAACGCGTGGGAAAGATCGAGACGGCTGCGCTTACCCTGCCCTATGAGGAGTATTCGCTCTATTACAATGGCTATGCCAACAGCACGCTGTGGCCGCTTTTTCATTACCGACTCGACCTGGTGAACCACCGGGCAGAGTTTCAACACGCCTACCGGCAGATCAATGCGCGGTTCGCGAAGGCGCTCGCAGGACTGCTGTCGGGCAACGACGACCTGGTGTGGGTTCACGACTACCACCTTATCCCCTTGGCCGCCCAGTTGCGGCGGCTGGGAGTCCGGAATCGGATCGGGTTTTTTCTTCACATACCGTTCCCGCCGCCCGACCTGTTTGTAGCCACGCCCGACCATGAAGAACTCATCGATGATCTGCTTCAATATGACGTCGTGGGGTTCCAGACCGAAACGGACGTGGGGAATTTCCGGCGCTCAGTGCAGGCGGCCAACTCCACTACTTTTGATATCAATGGTTCGGCTGAGATGAACGGCCGCACGGTGTTGTCGAGGTGTTTTCCGATCGGCATCGACGTCGATTCAATCGCACGCATGGCCAATGAGGCGGCGGAGGATGTGCAGATCGATTCCATGCGCCGCCAGATTCTGGGCCTCAAGCAAATCATCGGCGTCGATCGGCTGGACTACTCCAAGGGTCTCCCCGGCCGCATGCAGGCTTTCGCTCGTCTTTTGGAAAGGCATCCGGAACACGAGCGAGCGGCAACCTATTTGCAGATTGCGTCGCCGACGCGGGAGGAGGTCAGCGCCTATGCCGACATCCGGGCCCAGCTTGAGGCAACCGCCGGCGCGGTCAACGGAAGATACGCGGATTTGGCTTGGACCCCGATCCGCTACATCCACCGTGCCGTATCACGCTCTCGGCTTGCTGGCCTGTTGCGCGCTAGCCAGGTCGGATTGGTCACACCCCTGCGTGACGGAATGAACCTCGTCGCCAAGGAATACATAGCCGCGCAGGACGAAGCCGACCCCGGAGTGCTGGTTTTGTCGCGTTTTGCAGGTGCGGCCGAAGAACTTGCCGAATCCTTGATCGTGAACCCGTATGCGGTCGACGAGGTTGCCGACGCGATCGCAAAAGCGCTCGCGATGCCGCTTGGGGAAAGAATTGCAAGGCATAGTGCACTGCTCAAGCGCATCACGCGCAATGACGCAGCAGAATGGCGGCGGTCATTTCTCGCCACGCTCGCGGGCGAGAACTAGCGCCTGGCATCGATGCCTGAATCCGTCCGTGTGTCACGCGTTCCCACAGGGTCATAGCCCGGCCATAACCCGGCTTGCCTAGCAGTTCGAAAGGCCTTGAAGCTGATCATGTACCTTGTCAGCCCGCATCAGAAGCTTTTCGCTCGTTGCCGGAAGCGCGATAGCCCGCCTCAATCGGTGGACTATCGAAGGTTCCACGGAACACACCGCCGGTCCGGTCGTTTGGGCTCTGATAGGAGATCTGCGATGACAAGGAACCCCGGGCGAAAGGACAGTGATCTCTCTGAACAAGAGGCAATCAAGTTGGCCGAAGCCACCGACGTGTCACCCGGGCAGGCCAAAGAGCTTGCAGCCGAGCACGGCAAAGACGGCGCCAAGAAGGAAGCAAGAAACTACAAGGCGGAGGGCTGACTATGGCGGCCAGTGGATCCGCAAACGACAGAGACGCACGAGCCACCCTCTACGCACAAGGAGTAATGGAAGCCGAGCGCAAGGCGCGGGAAGAGAAAACGGCGCGATTGCGCAAAGCCCGTTTGGCGCACGAGGCGATCAATCCGCCTGCACCCGAGCGGAAACCGGCAGTGCCGAAAGCCCCAAAGCGGGCCGCCAAACCAGGCAGCCGAAAAGCTGGAGAAGATTAGCTTCAGCTTCTTCGGCTGTGCTGGCGGCACGCGTCGGGGAAGAGCAGACCGTGCGGTCGATCCTGCACGATAATTTGTACCTCATCGAACGACACAAAGGAGTCCAGTGATGACGGAGCATGTGTCCCGGAAGGAAGAACAGCGTGGCACCCGAAATGTACTCGGGTGGGGCGTCGTCATTGCGGCTGTGATCTTCGTCGCACTGCTAGCCTTCTTTGTGTTCATACCCCTTTCAGGCGGATCGTGGCAGACATCGCCAGTAAAGCGCACCCCGGAACAGAACCAAGGCGGCAATGCCCCCGCCGAGACATCACCCGCGCCCGGCGTTAAAAAGAACCCGCAAGAAAATACCGAGATGCCAGGGCAGCAGTGATCGACCTTGGGCTGCGACCCAAGTTGGCCCTGATCTTCCTGGTCGTCTCATCGGCGTCATGATGGGATCAGGGCCTTCTGGGCGCAGAACCGCTGAGCTATTGAGACTGGGGTTTCGCCCACATCGAGCGCAGAAAGATTACCGCAGCAGCATCGGTCTGGCGAACGAGGCGATGACGCCATCGTGGAACTCGAGGCAAATCAAGATGCCTAGCTGCAGGCCGTTCAGTTGGGATTTTTCAGCTGCTTTGACAACAGCAGTTGCTGCTGCAGCTCAAGGGCGAGTTTCAACAGCCGTTCAGGTGTTTCCTCTTCCGCGATTTCGTCGAGCAGCGCTGCGAGTGCGTCGCCCTCAACAGGATCGCGGAATGAGTCAGGTTTGGTTTGCGGAGGTTTGGCCACGAGGATTTCTAGCAGGAATGCGGCCGTATTTGCAAGACGAAGCGAAGCGCTCTTGGGGAGGGGTACCGTGGCGGGGGGCGGTCGACAGGGCGGCCTGCGGCAAACTATCGGACAATCTTAATTCATGATGCCAGACCTGTCGTTGCGGAGCACCTCCTCCATGAGTGTATTGAGCCATTCGCTCAAGGGAAGGTCATGCCGCGTCGACAACCGCTCCTCCAGCGCCGCCTTCAATGTCCGTTCCACGAGGCGATCGGCCGCTTGTGGGTCGCCTAACAACAGCCGCGCGGACAGCCTCAGTTTTGGAAGAGCGCGGAAAACGTTGTCTTCACCAAGCGCTGTTGATTGCGCGGCGAGGATCCCGGCAACCGTCCTGAACCCGGCCGGCTTGGAGAGGTTTTGGGTGTACCGGAACCGCTCCGGTAGGGTGATCTGATCGTTTCCGGAGAAGAATACGAACGGGATGCCTCTGTCCGTCAGCTCATCGGCGAGGGGAAAGACAGTCTCACCGTTAAGATCGATGTCCAGCACCGCCCCGTCCGCTGAATCGATATATCGTCGAGCCCGGCTGACTGACGACACCGGCCCCAAAACGGTCGCCCCACAATCGCTGAAATAAGAGGCAAGTTCGCTTGCCAGCAAGAATTCGTCCTCGACGAGCAGAATTCGCATGCCTAATAACATAGCAGCCCTCCGGGCTTTAAACGGCGGTCGCGTCCATCGGTTCCGTGGCTATCGGCGGTGCGGGATAGGAATTCGACCAGGAACGGTTTACACATTGGATCGAAATCAGCGCTGCCGCGTTGCATTTCACTGAAGCAGGACAATTGATGCAAAAGCTGCCGAGGTTCCCCATAGTCGGTATTGGCGCCTCTGCGGGCGGCATTGCCGCCATGGAGGGATTTTTTCGCGGGATGCCGTCTTCGAGCGGGATGGCGTTCGTGATCGTCACGCATCTCAGCCCGGAACGGGAAAGTCTGCTGCACGAAGTGATTGCGCTTTACACCGGAATTCCGGTTCGTGTCGCTGAAGATGCAATGGATATCCATCCTGACACCGTCTACGTGATGCCGCACAACGCGATCCTCACCATCGAAAATTCCAGCCTAAAGCTGCGCCAACCGAATTCGGTGTCCAGGGAGCGCAAGCCCATCGATATCTTTTTCAGCGCGCTGGCCGAGGATCAGGGCGAATACGCCGTCGGCGTCGTCCTGTCGGGCGGCGATTCCGACGGTACGTTGGGCATCAAGGCAATCAAGGAGCATGGCGGCCTGACGCTGGCGCAACTCTCCGACGAGTCGGGTCCGAGCAATCCCGACATGCCGCGCAGCGCGATCAGTTCCGGTCTGATCGATATCGCCATCCCGGCCGATGAGATGGGTGCGAAACTCATGGAATTTGCCCACAGCTTTGAACTGCTCGACGAGCTTGAAGCTGACGATGGCAAGGCCAGTGCTTTGAAACTCCGCAAGGGCCAGGAAGAAATCTACGCGATCCTGCGCAGCCATTCGGGACATGATTTCTCGGGCTACAAGGCCAAGACGTTCTTGCGCCGCGTCAGGCGACGCATGCAAATAACACAGAACACCGCGATCGATGCCTATATAGAGTTGCTTCGTTCAAATGCGGAGGAAGTGCGGTCGCTGTTTCGCGACCTGCTGATCAACGTGACAAATTTCTTCCGCGATACGGACGCTTTCAAGACCCTGGAAGAAACCGTCATCCCCAAACTTTTCGAAGGCAAGGACGCCAACGATACGATCCGCGTCTGGGTGCCCGGCTGCGCAACCGGCGAGGAAGTCTTCTCGATCGGAATGCTGATGCGCGAGCATATGGATACACTTTCGGCTGTGCCGCGCATCCAGATTTTCGCCACGGACATCGATGACGCGGCGTTGGGCATCGCACGTTCGGCGCGCTATCCGGAGTCATTGCTTGCGGGCGTTTCGCCTGAACGTCGCGAACGCTTCTTCAGCAATGACGGCACAAGTTTCATCTTGAGCAAGAGCGTACGTGATCTCTGCATCTTCTCGGCGCACAGCGTCATCCGTGATCCACCCTTCTCGCGCATGGACATGGTGTCGTGCCGGAACCTGCTGATCTATTTCGGCCCCGATGTGCAAAAGCAGGTTATTCCGACCTTCCACTATTCGCTGAAGCCCGGCGGCTATCTGTTCCTTGGCACCTCCGAGAGCATAAGCCAGCATGCCGATCTGTTTGCACCGGTCGACAAGAAACAACGGATATTCAAGGCACGAGAACATACGGCGCCGCCGCGGCTGCCGATCTTGTTGAATGCTGCGCCTGCAAGCAACTTTTCCAGCGCCAATGACACTCATGCCCGCCGCGGCTTGTCTTATTCCCTAAGGCAAACCGTTGAAGCCCATGTTCTCGAACGCTACGCTCCGGCCCATGTCGTCATCAATGGTGATGGAGATGTCGTCTATTACTCGGTCAGAACCGGCAAATATCTCGAGCCGCCGCAAGGGGTGCCGAGCAGACAATTGCTCACAATGGCACGCAGCGGCCTGCGTCTGGAACTGCGCGGCGCTTTGCGGGAAGCGGCCGAAGGCCGGCGCACGGTTGTGCGCGAAGCGATAGCCATTGAAGAAAATGAAGATCGTGTCCAATTCGTCACATTGACGATCGAGCCCTTGGTTGATCGCGGCAGCGGCGAGCCGCTGTTTCTCGTCCTGTTCGAACCGGTGGGCCAGCCGCAGCCGCGGCTGGAGGCTCTAAAGGTTCGTCAGCCATCCGGGATTGCTGATTTCGAGCGCGAGCTCCGCGATACGCGCGAGCGCCTGCAATCGACGATCGAAGAATATGAGACCGCATTGGAGGAGTTGAAATCTTCCAATGAGGAACTCGTCTCAGTCAACGAAGAAGCCCAGTCCTCCAATGAGGAGCTTGAGGCCTCCAAGGAAGAAATGCAGTCCCTCAATGAGGAATTGAACACCATCAATGCCGAACTGGTTTCCAAGATCGAGGATCTCGATCGGGCCAACAGCGATCTGAAGAACCTGTTCGAGAGCACACAGATCGCGACTGTTTTTCTCGATACCAAGCTGGTTATCCGCAGCTTCACGCCGGCGGCGTCTTCGTTCTTCAATTTGCTGCCGACCGACATCGGAAGACCGCTTACCGATCTTGCCAGCCGGCTCGATTATCCGCACCTGCGCGACCATATCGCGCAGGTTTTCAGGGCCGGCGAGATGATCGAGCACCAGCTACCGCGCGATAGCGACGGCATCCACTATCTCGTGCGGCTGATCCCCTACCGCGACAGCGTGCGGAAAATCCAAGGTGTGGTGGTGACCTTTGTCGATGTGACGACCATGGCTGAAGCCGAAGCCCACCAGCGGGTATTGATCTCGGAACTCAATCATCGGGTCAAGAACATGCTGGCCGTTACGGTCAGCATTGCCAGTCAGACCCTGAAAAATGCTCCCTCTTCGGAGGCTTTCGCCGAAGCGCTCATCGGTCGCCTGCGCGCCATGGCGCGGGCCTACGGAGTGCTCTCGCGCGAAAGCTGGAAAGAGGTCTCGGTAGAGGAAATCGTGCGGCAGGAAGTCGAGCCGTTCGGGCTGGAACGCATCAACACCACAGGCGAGGACATTCGGCTCAAGCCTCAGCAGGGCCTGTCGCTTGGCATGGTGATCCATGAACTTGCCACGAATGCTGGAAAATATGGCGCCTTGTCCGTGCCAAACGGCGTGGTGTCCGTGACTTGGTCGGCGTCGGATCACGGTTTTCAGCTCGAATGGTTAGAAAGCGGCGGTCCCGCTGTCAGTCCGCCTGAGAAGACGGGATTTGGTCTTTCGCTGGTGAAGGGCGAAATTGAGTATCGGCTTGGCGGAAATTTTGAAACATCTTTCGGTTCCGATGGTTTGAGCTTGCGGATTGAGTTTCCGTTTGATCATCGGGAGAGCGAAACGTGACTGCATCTCGTATCCTTGTCGTCGAAGATGAATGGCTGGTCGCGGAGGAGCACCGCGCAATCCTGGAAGAGGCCGGCTTCGCCATCGCCGGGCCAGTGCCGTCCGTTGCTCGCGCGAAAAAGCTGATCGAGAGTGAAGTCATATCTGCTGCGGTCCTGGACATTGGTCTCGGCGGCGAGACCAGCGCTGCCCTTGTCCCTCTTCTAGCGCAACGCGGAATTCCGTTTGTTTTCGTCAGTGGGTACACGGCAGCCGACATCCCGCAAGATTTGCGTCATCACAAGATGCTGTCAAAACCCGTGTGGGCTGCCGCGCTGGTCGAGGCCGTGCGAAATATGCTCGGTGTTCAACCGACAGCTTTGGCAAGACACCAGGACAGCGGAACGGTGCCAACCCAACGAGAAGCCCGATAACTGCACAAAGACACTGGTTTTTCACCAGAGATGCGACGACATTCGGGTCCAGGCCCGAGCCGGCGTCGCCGGCAAGTGCCTGCGATCCGGCCGGCACGATTGGCATGCTCGCGGTCTGGCGTACTCCAGCGCTGGGCGAAAGTTCGCCACCGCGCGACGATTGGTCAGCCGTGTGAGCTTATCAAACAACGGGCAGTTCGCCCTCGGTTTTCCTCGCGTCGAATAGGACGCCAAGGCCGTAAGTGACGGCGCCAGCGGCAATCATCTCTGCCAACGCTGCGCTCGACACCGGGCAATGCGGCATGACAGCCTTGATCGCGAGTTCGGCATTCGCGATCGACACGAAATCGTGCCGTCGCTTACGGGTCTCCAGATATTGTTCGATCAACATCTGCAGTCGCCTTCTTTCTATATCATCGCCAGCCATTGGTTCCTCCTGTAGACAGACTGAAAGCCCACCACGCCTAAGGAGCGGTGGGCCTGGCGGCCCTTTTTGAGGACCGTGGACTCGAGTGAGGCGGGCAGCGTTGCTGACCAGGATGTCGAGACCGCCGAGGGGCGTTGCTGCTTCATCGACCAGCTTTCTGCAAAAGGCCTCATTGCGGATATCGCCGGCAAGCCTTTTGACCTGCCGCTTTTATTAGGTCCACCAGTTCGTCGGCGTCTTCCTGTTCTTCGGGGAGGTAGCCGAAAGCAACGTCCGCACGCTCGCGCGCGAATGCTATCGCCGCCGCACGACCGGTTCCGGAATCGCCGCCGGTTATCAGCGCTTTGCGACCGGCAAGCCTGCCTGGTCCCTTGTAGGTCGTTTCGCCGTGATCCGGGCGCGGCACCATCTTGCTGGCCAAACCCGGCCACTTCTGTTCCTGTGGCTTGAACGGCGGCTGGGGATATTGCGTCACCGGATTCTGTTTGAGCATCGGGCTCGCAGGGCCTGCTTTAGCAGGCACTGTTCCCGTATCGGCTGACGCCGTGGAAGCATAAGCGGCGAGAATTCCTCCCGCCATGCTTCCAGCGACAAGTCTACGCGCTGCGTCTGGTACATTGTCATGCTGGTCGTGGTTCATCATGGGCTCGCTTTGACGGCAGGTGACCGTTACGGAAGTGGCACCTAACCGGCCGTCGACGCGAATGTTCCCTTGTGATTGCAGTGAGGTGTCGCTCGCCTTGCCCGTCTCGGCCGTGAGGCCGCATCACCACTTTGACACAACCTCCTGATTGTAGCGGAACGTCTTGTACAGACCGGCCCTGCTTCCAGATCGGCCGGTGGGTAATCACAAGGAGCGATCGATTGCGCCGCTCTGGACCATGGCCAAAAGAGGTACGAGGTAGCGTTGCGTATGCGTCTGGCCCATCCGGAAAGCCGGTCCCTCATTCATCGCGCCAAACGGGATGTGATCGACCAGGCCAACACAGACGCCGGGAACCGAAATGGTGCCGCCTTGCTGCAGCGATAGATTGCCTCGCGCAGCACATGCGGTCTCTGCGAATGCCAGCCCGTTGATGACGCGAAATATCAGCTCAGTCGCTGGACGCCGACCCCGGCTCGGCCATCCTACGGTGCTGTTCGGCCAAGGTGGCTGCCGGCGTGACATGCGCGGCGGCAACCTGCAGCTTGTTTTTCCAACCGCTGACGACCTGTTCATCACCGGCCATCATCGCCTCGTAACCCGTTTTGGCGACATCGGCCGGATTGTCCTTTTCATCGGTGCCGATCTTGGTATCCATCATTTCAGCGCGCTCGAAGAATCGCGTCTGCGTAGGGCCAGGCATCAGCACGGTGACCGTCACCCCGCTATCTTTCAGCTCATGGCGGAGCGCGATCGAGAAGGAATCGATGAACGCCTTGGTGCCGTTGTAGACGGCCTGGAATGTGCCGGGCATGAAGCCGGCGATCGATCCGGTGAACAGGATGCGCCCGCGACCTCGCCGGGCCATCTTGGCGCCGAGCTCATGCGCCAGATAGACCGTTCCAGTGACATTGGTGTCGATGATCCGGCGGACTTTTCGCCAGTCCTGGTCGACGAAGCCGTTGCCGAGCCCGCGTCCCGCATTGAGAAACAACAGGTCGATATCGCGATCGCCGATCTGGGAGATCAACCGATCGGCGCCCTCGACGGTCGCCAGATCGGCCTCAATGGCTTCGACCGTTACATTGTGGGTCTCAAGTGCCTCTGCCGCCTGCCGGATAGCCGGCTCGTCGGCGGCGATGATCAGGTCGTAACCGTCTTTAGCGCACAGCTTTGCGAGTTCCCTTCCGATGCCACTCGAGGCGCCGGTCACCACAGCGAGTTTGGCGTCCGTCATCATATCCTCCATCTTCGTGCCATCGGAACCACGAGTGGGCACAATTGTTCCGCGGCGTTTGGGCTGGATTGATCGTGCGCTGTCATGACGGTCAGGCGACGGTCGTCGTCGCGGTCCTCGCGCGCATTCATGGATGGGCCGTTGCGACAAAAACCGTTCTACGCCATGAGAACTCGCCATGGCCTACCTTCAAAAGGCCCCCAAACGCATGGATTGAGTACTCAGAACGGCAATGAGCCTAATCAGTTGAAGTTGGAACAAGTGGCCCGGTTGGAAGTTCGAACCGTGCAGCGTTGTTGCCCTCCCATGTTGATGCTGCGCGATCGGGTCATCCCCTCAGCCCGATCTCCCGCGCTTCTCCGCGCCAAAGAGAAGCGCGGGCCCCCGCACTTTCACGGCTGTCCGGGATGGAGCGTTTTGTTACGTGGGACTAGCCGACCTCACAGGCTCGTCGTCGGTTTCGTTTGACGAGCTCTCCGAGCGCCCTAGATCATTGATGCCGGACGCAGTTGGTTCGGGCCGGGGAGGAAATCCGCGTGGCGCATCCAACGCGCGCTGTACCCCATAACGACCGTCATTTTCCGGTTGACTGCCTGTGCTTGCTTCTGATTCTAGCCGGGTTGGCCGGATGCTCGTCTTCCAATCAGGTGGCGCAGCAATCACGAACAGCGGCCTCCGCGGCACAGACCGTATCGATGGTGCTGGATGCCTGGGTGGAGGGAGCGGCACCGTCCGCCTATGCCACGGCCGCACTGCACTCGGTCGGAAAAACGCTGGCCGATGTCGAGGCGCAAATTCGATCGGCCGAGACCGCTGAACCAGCCGGGCGAGCAGGACTGACGGCAGCAGTCGACAGTTTGTCGGTGGCGGTGGCGCATGCCGAGGCGGGATTGCGGGTGAACAATCGCACTGAGGTGGAAAGCGCACAACAGGATCTTCGGGCGGCCATGCGCTCGCTCGCCGCCGCTTACACCAGCGCTTTCGGACCAAAGCCGTGAAGAAGCTTCTGGAAATATCGCTTGGCGTCGTCACCAGTGTCGGAGGTTTCCTCGAAGTCGGGTCGATGGCTACGGCGACGCAGGCGGGTGCCGCCTTCGGATTCCAGCTAATCTGGGCCATAGTTCTCGGCACCATATGCATCATCTTTTTGGTTGAAATGGCCGGTCGGTTCGCCGCGATGAGCCATCACACGATCTCAGAGGGCATTCGTGAAAGATTTGGGTTCAACGTCTTTCTATGGCCGTTGCTCGTCGTCCTTCTCGTCAATTTCATGGTGCTGTCCGCTGAGATCGGCGGTGTGGCCATCGCACTCGAACTTGCCACCGGCATAGGCTTCCAGTGGTGGGCACTGCCGGTGGCGTTGCTGGCATGGTTGCTGCTGTGGAAAGGCACGTTTGGCTTTATCGAGAAAGGCGTTTCGGTCCTCGGCCTCGTGACGCTGTGCTTCGTGGTTGGTGCGGTGATGTTAAAGCCCGACTGGACAGCGGTCGCTGGCAGCGCCGTGCCTTCGCTGCCGGCTCACGATGCCATCAATTACTGGTTCATGGCGGCCAGCATTCTCGGCGCGTCAATATCGCCTTATCTTTTCATGTTCTATTCCTCGGGAGCTATCGAGGACAAATGGGATGAAAGCCACCTTGGGGCCAATCGTGCCATCGCCGGGCTGGGCATGACCTTCGGTGGGACCATTTCGATCGGCGTGTTGATCGTCGCTGCTCTCGTTCTCGCGACGCGCGGCATCGACCAGGTGGACGACTATCACCAACTGCCGTTGATGCTGATCCCTATATTCGGCTTCTGGGGGTTCGTTCTATTCGTTGCCTCGCTCGCCATTGCCTGTTTCGGCGCCGCACTCGAAGTCGGGTTGCAACAGGCATATCTGGTGGCGCAGGGCTTTGGCTGGACCTGGGGCGAGGATCGCAAGCCGCGCGATGATCCGGGCTTCAGTGCCGTCTATACGGCATCATTGTTTTTGGCCGCCATTCCGATCATGCTTGGCCTCGACCCACTGAGGCTGACCATCTTTTCCATGGCGGTAACGGCGGCGAGCCTTCCGCTGACGGTAGTTCCATTTCTCTTCCTGCTGAATGACGAACGCTATGTCGGCGAACATCGCAACGGCATCATTTCGAATGCCGCCGTTGTCTTCATTATCGCGCTTGCCTTCGTGCTCGCCGTGGTGACGATTCCGCTGCAGATATTCGGAGGCACATGATGGAATTGATGCGTGATCTCCTGGACAAGCAGGTGTTCGACCGCCGGCGGGTCAAGATCGGCAAGGTCGACGGAGTGGTGGCCGAGTTGCGGCGGGGCAAACCACCAAGGATTGTCGCGATAGAACTCGGCTCCATCACTTTGGCGCGCCGCCTTGGCGCGCGGCCCGGGGAATGGATGGCGCAACTGGCGACGAGGGTGGGTGGCAAACGCCACGCCGAGCCACACAGGATTGCGTGGAAAAAGGTGCAGGACAACGGGCTCGACATCGAATGTGACATCGAGGTGGGCGAGACGTCGATTTTCGCCTGGCAGGACTGGTTGCGCGATCATGTCATCGGGCGCATCCCAGGAGCGTGATGATGAGGACAGTCAACCTCGAACATCTTGCCGGGCGACGCGTGCTCTCGCAGCGTGGAAAGAGCATCGGTCACATCGAAGAGATTCTCGCCGAACAGCGTGGCGACGAGCTCGTCGTTACTGAATTCCACGTTGGCATCTACGCCGCGTTCGAGCGTCTGTCGGCCTCGACCATCGGCATCGCGATGCTCGACCTGTTTCGGCTGCGCCGCCGCGACGGCCTGTACCGCATTCCCTGGGATAAACTCGATATCTCCGATCCGGCGCGACCGCGGCTACTATGCCCGATGACCGAGCTTCCTGGATGGAAAGGGCAAAAGGACCTTCGGGAGTAGATGGCTACGGCTGGGAGGGCTAAGGCGCCGGCGTTTTGCCGGCGAACAGCCGTTCGTGCAGATGGCGCCTCCGCAAAGATTACTGCAGGTTCTTGCGAAGGAAGATGCGGGCGTGTCCTGGAATAACGAATTCGACCTTGCCGAATTCCTCAAACCCATGATGCCGGTAAAATTGGGGCGCCTGGAAACTGCTCGTCTCGACGACGGCTCTCTTGCATCCACGCCTAACGGCTTCCTCCTCGATCGCCATAAGAAGCTGTGATCCATAGGATCGGCCACGCAATTTTTCAGGCAAGAAGAACATGTCGAGAAACAGGAGCCCCAGTTCCGTTCTGCCCCAAATTCCACCCCAGATCTTTCCGGAGGGGTCGGTAAGCTCCGCGCCGATCACTGCCCGGTCATCGATTCCGGTTTGTTCGATGTTGTGTCGATAGAGCGCAGCGGCCGCCTGCGTTCGTGCATCCCCGTTGTGAGCCAGAGCGATTGTAAATCCTTCGGATCGAGCCGGCATGCGTTCTGCTCCTGCGTCGGAATGGTCTTGAGATTCAACCGTCAGATTAACATCAAGGCGGCCGGTTCGCTCGCAGCTCTGATCGCCGCTTCTGTTGTAACCCGTCTTGCCCACATTCCGCATCGCGATCCGCGTCGGATGCATGCAGCCGCGCCCAACATATCGCTTTGGTGTTGAACAAAGCCCATCCTGCCCTTGTCAGGTCTCATCACAATTCGTGCGCCGTCAAGAGTGTCCACCTCGACGAAGGCTGCTGCGGATCACAATCCATTACGCCGGGAACAATGAGAAAAACCTGTCGTTGGGAAAGCGATCGCAATTCGGCGATTCAAACACGGAGACTCCAATGTTGAAGAAAATTCTAGCCGCGTCGGTGATAACTATTGCCTTGGCCGGTTCCGCCTTGGCGCAGACAAATGGAACGGGTGCTGGCGGCACGGCTGGCACGGGTAATGGAACTGGTACTGGAACTGTTGGCAGCGGCGGCGCCGCTGGCAATGGCACTGGCAGCGGGAATGCGGCCGTGCCAACCGATCCGAATTCCACAAACTCGACTACAAAATCGAACGGCATGACCGACCGTTGCAAGGACGCCGCAGGCAATGACATCGATAACAACACTGCAAGTGGCGCAACGACCTCGACCGTGCAAAATTGCAACAAGTAGCCGATGGACCTAGCGGCTTCGGCCGCCCGAAGGCCCGCCATCAAGACAATGGCGGGCCTTCGAGTACGTGCCTCGCATGGCTGGATACATAGGAGCACATGTGTCCAAAGAGACCCGGCGGGCCAAACTCGATCGCTTAGCAGCCTCGATTCCGAAGCACGAATTCGAATTCCTAATGAAGATTGCAAAGCTAAGCCGTCATGACTTACTTGGCCTGATCGCTAAACACGATGGCGGCAGGGACAAGGTCTATAGGGACCTTGCGGCCCACTTGGCAGCAACTGAGGCCGCCCCGGAGCCCGTACATGAGGCGGCAGCTGACGACGGCCAAACAGCTGGAGCATCTCCAGCCACGAACTCGCCCGCCGGCAAGTAGCGGCGAAGATCATTTCGGCGCCAGCCCTGACGCTCCACGGAAGCGACGACCGTGTCGTCCTTCTAAAGTCTTCGAATGGGTTGGACGAGCATTTCACCGCGCCTTACCAACGAGAACTGCTGGATACGGCAAGCGGGAGGCGCTTTAAGTCTGGCCCGCCATTCAGGTTCATCGGACATGCCGGAACCTGAAGCGCCGCCGCGCATTTCGTCTCCAGGCATGACCGATCTTGCGGTAATCGCCAGGGAGAAATTCAGATGCAAACTTCAGGCGCAACTTCACAGCAAAACCTTGGCCGATTGGCCATAGAACCGTTTTCCGGCACGGTGACGGTGCGGTTTTCCGACGCCATCGTCGCAGCTACGGAGCGGGCGAAGGTCCTGCGTGAAGACGGGCACGAGCCCGTTTTCTATATCCCCTTCGAGGACATCTATTTCGATCTTTTCGAAAAGACCGACACCACCACCTGGTGCCCGCTTAAAGGCACCGCAAGCTACTGGCGTGTCCACGCCGTCGGCAGTTCTTCCGACGATTTCATGTGGGCCTACGAAACGCCCGATGCGGCTGCTCTGGCTATTGCAGGTCACGGCGCTTTCGATCCGGAAAAGGCCCGTATCGATGTCGACCCTGCCGAGGACAAGCGACACACGCCACATATCGTCGAATAGGTTTCATCAGGCAGAGACAATCACGGTAACGACAGGCGCGATCAGCATTTTCTACCAGGCGGCAAAGATTGCGGAGGAGGTTCACGAGTCGCAGCGCGATAAGACCGGGCGGCCCTACATCGAGCATTGCCGCCGTGTCGTCGACGCCGTCGAGACAATCGATCAGAAGACTGTTGCCTACCTTCATGACGTTCTGGAGAAAGGCGAAGGCTGGACCCGCGCCAAGCTCGAAGAAGCAGGCTTCGGACCGACAATTGCCGCGGCGGTCGATGCCATGTCGCGCAGGCCGGATGAGGAGTATTTCGCCTTTGTCCGGCGGGCTGCGTCGAACCCAGTGGCGCTCCCCGTAAAACGCGCCGATCTGGAGGACAACATCTGGCAGTCGAGGCAGGTCCGAGCGTCGGCGGCCAAATATGAAGAGGGCCTTCGCATACTTGACCAAGAGTTCTCCCGACAATAGTGCGCGCCCGACGCTGGCATTGCATTTGTCGAGGCAGCCATCGCCTGCGAGAGCTTGCGGCGCAGAGCACGTTTCCGCTCTCCTGGCCGTCAGTTTTTCCGCGCCGGCGTGCGCCTTGGGGTCGTCGTCTGGACCATGGAACGTGTGATTGGGTCAAAGCTCCTTTGGAGATGGATCGCAGCGTCTCGAAAAGAAGTAACGGCCCGGCTCGGAATCAGGAACTCCTCCAGCACCGGTGCGTTGACCAGCAAGCCGGGACGAGTTCCCGGCCTCCGCGGGTGGCGGGCAAGCGGCCGCCGAACCCGAACTTCTGCACAATGAAAGGTAAAGCCATGGGCTTCTTTTCGAAGGACATCAAGACACTCGACGATCTCTTCGTGCACACGCTGCGCGACATCTATTACGCCGAAAAGCAGATCGAGAAAGCGCTGCCGAAGATGATCGGCAAGGCAACCGATCCGCAATTGAAGGCCGGATTCGAAAAACACCTCGAGCAGACCAAAGGCCATATCGAGCGCGTCGAACAGGTGTTCGAATTGCATGGCGTCAAGGCCAAGGAGGTCAACTGCCCGGCGATAGACGGCATTCTGGAGGAAGCCGACGATGTGAGCGGCGACGTCGACGACAAGGAGGTCCTAGACGCGGCACTGATAGCCTCGGCGCAGGCGGTCGAACATTATGAGATGACCAGATATGGCACGCTCATCGCCTGGGCCAAGCAGCTTGGCCGCAGTGACTGCGCCAACGTATTGGCCAAGAACCTGAAGGAAGAGCAGGCGACCGATCGCAAGCTCACCGAAATGGCGGAAAGCAAGATCAACATGCAGGCTGCCGAGTAGACCGTCCCAGGTCATGATGAGATTGGTTGAAATCTCATCATGACCTAACCCTGTTGGAGCATGATTTTTTCCAAAGCCGGCACCAGTGCTGCGTTGAGTCGATCTCCATCGTTGTCCACGGAACTTTCATGACGGGCGAATCTGCCATCTCTCGCGATCTGCCGACGAGTGTAAAATCGTCTTTCGGCGTGGCGTTGAGCACGGCGCCGATGGAAGCAAAGGCTGCCGACACGTTGCCGGCCGATGCTGGCCGATGGCAATACGAACCCAAATGGGACGGGTTCCGCTGCCTGGCCTTTAAATCCGGCGCGGCCGTGGAGTTGCGTGCAAAATCCGGCAAGCCGTTAGGGCGGTATTTCCCGGAAGTCGTCGCGATGTTGCATGAACTGAAAACAAAAGAGTTCGTGGTCGATGGTGAGATCGTCATCGAAATTGCAGGCTCTCTTTCTTTCGACGCCTTGCAGATGCGGCTGCATCCGGCGGAAAGCAGGATCCGGAAACTGTCGGTCGCGACGCCGGCAAAGCTGATCCTCTTTGACATGTTGGCGACCTCCGAGGGCGCCTTGATGCAGCAGCCGCTCTCGGTTCGGCGCGCTGCACTCGAACTGTTCGTAAAGTCGGCCGCGCGAAAGGATCTCGAACTGTCTCGGGCGACGCGTGATTTGGCGGCGGCAGGCAGATGGCTTGGCCAATCCGGACAAGGTTCGACCGACGGGGTCGTTGCCAAGCTTCTCGATGACGAATATCGACCCGGCGAGCGCGCCATGGTCAAAGTCAAGCGCCTGCGCACGGCCGATTGTGTCGTCGGAGGGTTCCGCTACCTGGCGAATTCGCGTGAAGTCGGCTCCCTGTTGCTTGGCCTGTACAATGACCAGGGGCAACTCGACCATGTCGGGTTCACTTCGACGATCGCCCGGGAGGACAGGGCCAAGCTTACGCGACAACTTGAAGCTTTGCGATCGGCTCCTGGCTTCACGGGAAAAGCGCCGGGCGGTCCCAGTCGGTGGAGCAAGGAAAGAAGCGGACAATGGGAGCCATTGCGGCCCGAACTGGTGGCGGAGGTGCGGTTCGATCATGTCACCGGGGATCGTTTCCGTCATGGCACCAAATTTCTGCGATGGCGTCCTGACAAAAGCCCGAAGCAATGCACGTTCGAACAGATACTTGGAAAATGAGGCTTGGCGAGGCGTCGACAGGTCCACACCATCGAGACCAAATCCGTCAAGCATTCGGCGCAGCCAAATCCAGTCGCATTTCACTGGCGATCTTGAACCCGGCGGCGAGATAAACGCCTTTGCAGGAGGATGCCGGACCAAACTCGTTGTTCAGTCTGTCACCACGCCTCGCTTTGGCGGATCACGGTTCTCGTCCGGATTAGGAACTGGCACTTCGTCGGGAAGAAGATCCGGCTCAGGCTCGCGTATGTCCGGCGTCCACGTCGGCGCATCCACTGGCGGCTCTTCGGTTGGCTCTGGTTTGGGGGGCACATCTATTCTCCGGGTTTCGCTTGGGCGTGGGGTTCGGCCCGCCACAGGTCGCGCGTCGCCGCGTCTGGAGGCGAAAGGGTCTTTTCACACCCCATGTATTTTTACCGATGGCCAGCGGTCCTGGGGCTTCTCGGCGCCCGATCAGAGTCCTGCGTTCCGGCTCCTTTGAGCGCAATGTTGGCATCCGCTGCCTCTGGCTCTTTGAGGACTGCCCTGTCGACGTTCTTGATCTCGGCCATAAGGCATCGTCCTTGGTGGCCAACGGGCAACCGCGAGAATTGTTCCGAGCGATTAAGGGCGGCTGGAGCTGCTGTGCGGACCTTCTGGCTGGGCAGTTATCAACTATGCTGTCTTGCGTTTCGGTGAGGCTCTCTTTGTGGATCTCGCCAGCCCTTCCTGTTTGAGGCTCTTCTTCAGCACCTCAGCGAGGTTGATGACATTCTCCTGTGGCCTTGGTGCGGGCTTCGGCAGCTTCTTGCCTTTGCGCTTTGCATCGATCATGGCGATCAGCGCGTCTTCATAGGTGTCTTCAAATTTCGAGGGATCGAAGGTCGTCACTTTTTTGTCAATAAGCATGCCGGCGATTTCGAGCAGATCGGGGTCGTATTTCTGCTTGGCCAATCCATCGAACACAGTGCTTTCCGAAACCATTTCGTTGTGGTTGCGAAGCTCGGTCATCACCATCCCCTTGCCATAGGGCTGAATCAGCACATCGCGGCCGCGCTGGTAGAGCACCACGCAGGATCGAGCGGCCACGCCCTTGTTCTTCATGGCGTCGCGGATCACTCCGTATGCTTCGATTGCGGCGCCGTCGGCCGGGATCAGATAGTAGGGCTTCTCGAGATAGCGCGTATCGATATCGTCAATCGATACGAATTCGCCGACTTCGAGCGTGTGCTTCGACGTCAGCTTCAACGCCTTTATGTCGTCAGGTTCGATCTGGAGAAATTCGTCCTTTTCGATCTCGAAACCCTTCACCTGATCCGCTGCATCCACCAGCTTTCCGGTCTCCTCGTCGGCGTAGACGCTCCTGACCGGCAGACCGTCCTTGCGGTTCAAAATCTTGAAATGGATCTTGGATGCTTCGCTGGTTGCGCCGACAATCTTCACGCCGCAAGTAACCGAACCAACCTTCAAGAAGCCCTTCCAAGCAGCACGTGGCGCGGCCATTTTGCGCTTATCCCGTTTCCAGCTAGGGCAACGCGTTTCCGTTCGAATTGTTCCTGCGGCGGGGGCTCGGTGCACCGTGAATGTCCGGTGGGCGAAATCCTGTCGGTCTCGACAGCCGGGCCGACGCCCTGCATCCGCAGGAACCGAAAGCGCACCATGAACATTGTCAGACAGGCAGGAGAGTGTCATGCAAGTCGTTCGGACCGAAGTGGTGAATGCCAGGGCGCCAGACGGGCAGTCGGTTCGCCGGGTGATATTTTGCGGCGAGGGCGGCGACTGCGTTACGGTGGACATGGCAAACGTCGGGATACAAGCTGAAGATGACGTGCTTGCCCGCGCAAAGGCAATCCTGGTCCAGACAGCGACCTTTGATCTCGCAGCCAATGGATATGACGCGAGCAGCAACGGCAATTTCGACCAGGTCGAGATAACCTCTGCAAGCGACGGCGCCGGCGACGTATATGTCTTTGAGTATCGCGATGGCGAAACCAGCCGACGCATACCGCCGTCGAGGATGGCGAGCCTTGAGGCGGCCCGGTCCGAAGCTATCCGCTGCGCAATCGATCTTCTTGCCGACCTGCAGCCTGGCACGGACGCTCTGTCCGGCTGGCTTGTGAGGGTATCCAACGAAAACGGTGAATTGCTTTACACTGTTGATGTGGCTGAGGCCGATGCAGCGCGGCAGGCAGGCCAGTAACCCAAACCCGACGGAATCCACCAGTGGCCGCCCAAGGATTGATTCACGGACCAATAGGCGACGATGGCCTGCATCTGTGCGTCGACATGCAGCGCCTGTTTGCGCCGGGTGGACCTTGGCCCGTGCCGTGGGCTGAAAAGGTGGTCCCGGCGATCGAAGAACTGGTCGCCAGACATGCCAGCCGTACCCTGTTCACGCGCTTCATTCCTGCCGCCCGCCCGGGCGAGGCGCCGGGAATGTGGGCAAACTACTATCGTCGGTGGGCGGAGGTAACCCTTTCCAACATCGATCCGCGCCTGATTGAGCTGATGCCTCAACTTGCACGATTTGTACCGCCGGCGACGGTGGTCGACAAACATGTCTATTCGCCCTGGACCGAGGGGCGGCTCGACGCGCTGCTGAGTGGCTCCGGCGTGCGTGCGCTCGTGATCACCGGTGGCGAAACCGACGTTTGCGTTCTCGCGACCGTGCTTGGCGCCATCGATCGTGGCTTCCGCGTCATTCTCGTCACCGATGCCATCTGCAGCTCTGCCGACCAGACCCATGACGCACTGATGGAAGTCTACCATTCCCGCTTCAGTGAGCAGATTGAGGCGGCCAGCATGGCGGAGGTGTTGGAGTGTTGGCCACAACTCACTCGCTGATCTGGGGGGCTTAAAGTGAATGGGCCGACAATCGTCATTCTGGTCGGGTGGACTGTTTCAGTTGGCGGACGGCACTACAGTGAACCGGAAAACGTATATGAACGGCACGATTGCCTGATCTGGTCGCTCGCGTGAATCAGTGTCTGGAAGCGTACAAAGCCTTGCAGAGCTATCGACAGCGCGGCCAACCGTCATAGAATGAACAGGATACAGCGCCGAAGACTCGATGCCGGCATCTAGCAATCTTTGCGAGACATCCGGCGCCTCTGCCGTCGGCCTTCCGCAGGGAGGATGATGTGCTGAAAACAGAAGTCATTGACCTTGAAACCTATAGCGCAGTCTACGCGGTGATCTCTGGCTATCGCGCTGACGACATTATCTCGACGGCGTTTGCGGTCGATGAAATCCGCGCAAGGTTTCCTGAGTGTCGCTGCGACGACGAGGAATTGGTCGGGCTTATGGTCCATGCCATGTCCGGCAAGAAAATTGCCGTGAGCTTCGACCACCGGGTGGCTGCCTCGCCTTCCGAGTTGCGCAACGCAATTCCGCCTCTCTGGCAATGGCAAACGGCTATGACGTGTCGTGGTCGGCTGAAGCACGATAAATCCACAACCGCATCATGAAAATCCGGCGTTCAAACCAAGGCGCAACCGTCGGCCTGGAATTCACGGCACGATGGAACAAAATTGAAGATGCCGCGTTTGGGGTCTTGCGGCGCGATCCACCATTGGCCGCGGGGGCAACTTTATCCGTATAAATCCATAGGGCTGGGAGTGGCGCTGTGACCGTGCAGGCATCCAAGAAGCAATTGGACCGTCGAAGCATCCTGAATTCTCTGAAAGCCTTCCGGCGCGGCGATTTCTCCGTCCGCATCGACAATGTTTATGAAGGCCTCGATTCCGAGATAGCTGAGACTTTCAATGAGATCGCTGACCTCAACGACCAAGTGACGCGCGAGTTCGAGCGCTTGAGCCGGGTCGTCGGCAAGGAAGGGCGGATAGGCGAGCGCGGCCGGGTTCGCAATGCCACCGGCAGTTGGGAATCCAGTGTCCGTTCAGTCAATGATCTCATCGAAGACATGGTTCAGCCAACGGCTGAGGTTGCGCGCGTTATCGGCGCCGTCGCCAAGGGTGACCTGTCGCAGACCATGATGGTCGAAATTGACGGCCGACCGCTGCGCGGCGAATTCCTGCGCATCGGCAAGATCGTCAACACCATGGTCGGCCAGTTGGCCTCTTTCGCCTCCGAGGTGACGCGCGTGGCGCGCGAGGTCGGTACGGAAGGCAAGCTCGGCGGCCAGGCCCGGGTCAAGGGCGTCGCCGGCACGTGGAAAGATCTGACCGACAACGTCAACGCGATGGCCACGAACCTGACCGGGCAAGTGCGCAACATCGCGGAGGTTACGACCGCAGTCGCGTCGGGCGACCTGTCGAAGAAGATCACAGTCGATGTCAAGGGCGAAATCCTAGAACTGAAGAACACCATCAACACGATGGTGGACCAGCTTAATTCCTTCGCTTCGGAAGTGACGCGCGTGGCGCGCGAGGTCGGCACTGAAGGCAAGCTTGGCGGCCAGGCGCGCGTTGAGGGTGTTGGTGGTACGTGGAAGGATCTGACCGACAATGTGAATTCCATGGCCGAGAACCTGACTGGCCAGGTGCGCAACATCGCCGAAGTGACGACCGCGGTGGCTTTGGGCGACCTGTCGAAGAAGATTACGGTGGACGTGAAGGGCGAGATTCTCGAGCTGAAATCCACGATAAACACGATGGTGGACCAGCTGAATTCATTCGCAGGCGAGGTCACGCGCGTGGCACGCGAGGTTGGCACCGAAGGCAAGCTTGGCGGCCAGGCGCAGGTGCGCGGCGTCGCCGGCACCTGGAAGGACCTCACCGACAACGTCAACTCGATGGCCGAGAACCTGACCGGTCAGGTGCGCAATATCGCCGAGGTGACCACGGCGGTCGCGTCGGGCGATCTGTCCAAGAAGATCACGGTCGCCGTGCAAGGCGAAATCCTGGAACTCAAGGACACCATCAACACGATGGTCGACCAACTGAACTCCTTTGCCTCGGAAGTGACGCGCGTGGCACGCGAGGTCGGCACCGAAGGCAAGCTGGGCGGCCAGGCAGAGGTGAGGGGCGTCGGCGGCACATGGAAGGATTTGACCGACAACGTCAATCTCATGGCCGCCAACCTGACTGGCCAGGTTCGAAACATCGCAGAAGTCACCACCGCCGTGGCGCGCGGCGACCTGTCGAAGAAGATCACCGTCGACGTCAAAGGCGAGATCCTGGAGCTCAAGGACACCGTCAACACGATGGTCGACCAACTGAACTCCTTCGCCTCTGAGGTCACGCGTGTGGCCCGCGAAGTGGGATCGGAAGGCAAGCTTGGTGGCCAGGCGCATGTCGAAGGCGTCGGTGGCACCTGGAAGGATCTGACCGACAACGTCAACGCCATGGCCGGCAATTTGACGGTGCAGTTGCGTGACGTGTCGAAGGTGGCAACGGCCATTGCGACCGGCGACTTGACCCAGAAGATCACCGTCGACGCGCTGGGCGAGATCTTGCAGATCAAGGACGTCATCAACACGATGGTCGACCAGCTCAATTCCTTCGCTTCGGAAGTGACACGTGTGGCGCGCGAGGTCGGCTCCGATGGCAAGCTCGGCGGCCAGGCCCAGGTGCGCGGCATCGGCGGCACGTGGAAGGATCTCACAGAAAACGTCAACGCCATGGCGGCCAACCTGACCGGCCAGGTGCGCAACATCGCCGAGGTAACCACCGCCGTGGCGCTCGGGGACCTTTCGAAGAAGATCACCGTCGATGTCCGCGGCGAGATCCTGGAGCTGAAGGACACCATCAACACAATGGTGGACCAGCTTAATTCCTTCGCTTCGGAAGTCACGCGCGTGGCACGCGAGGTCGGCACGGAAGGCAAGTTGGGAGGCCAGGCGCAGGTGCGCGGCGTTGCCGGCACGTGGAAGGATCTCACAGACAATGTGAACTCGATGGCCGAGAATCTGACCGCCAGGTGCGCAACATCGCCGAAGTCACGACCGCCGTGGCGCGCGGCGACCTGTCGAAGAAGATCACCGTCGATGTGAAGGGCGAAATCCTGGAGCTCAAGTCGACCATCAACACCATGGTGGACCAGTTGAACTCCTTCGCCGGCGAGGTCACCCGAGTCGCGCGTGAGGTTGGCACCGAGGGCAAGCTTGGTGGCCAGGCGCGCGTCGAAGGTGTTGCCGGTACCTGGAAGGACCTGACCGACAACGTCAACCTGATGGCGACGAACTTGACCAATCAGGTGCGCGGCATCGCCGATGTCGTGACGGCGGTCGCGCAAGGCAATCTCAGGCGCAAACTGACGGTCGACGCGAAGGGAGAGATCGCCCTGCTGGCCGACACCATCAACGGCATGATCGAGACGCTTGCCACCTTTGCCGACCAGGTGACCAACGTCGCCCGTGAGGTGGGCATCGAGGGTAAGCTCGGTGGTCAGGCGCGTGTGCCAGGTGCCGCCGGCCTCTGGCGCGACCTGACCGACAATGTCAATCAACTCGCTGCCAATCTGACCACCCAGGTGCGTGCCATCGCCGAGGTTTCGACGGCGGTGACCAAGGGCGATCTTACCCGTTCGATCAGCGTCGAAGCCTCCGGCGAGGTCGCCGCGCTGAAAGACAACATCAACGAAATGATCCGCAATCTGAAGGATCAGACGCTGAAGAATGCCGAGCAGGACTGGTTGAAGACCAATCTCGCCCGGTTTTCGCGCATGCTGCAAGGCGAGCGCGACCTTGCCACCGTCTCGCGGCTCATCATGTCCGAACTCGCTCCTCTGGTGAACGCCCAGTATGGGGTGTTCTACGTCACCAATCGCGACGAGGAGGAATCCTATCTTGAGCTGGCGGCTTCCTATGGCGCCGAGAGCAAGGCTGCCATCAAGCAGCGGCTTGATCTGCGAGAGGGCCTGGTTGGGCAAAGTGCCGCCGACAAGCGCGCCATCATGCTGGACAATGTGCCGCCAGAATTCCTTCGGGTCACATCTGGTCTTGGCAGCGCCTCGCCAGCCAATGTCATCATCCTGCCTGCCCTGTTCGAGGATGAAGTCAAAGCCGTCATCGAGCTCGCCTCGTTCGGCGAGTTTCGTGACACACACCAGTCGTTCCTCAACCAGCTCATGGAATCCGTCGGCATCGTTCTCAACACCATCGCTGCGACGATGCGCACGGAGGGCCTGCTCAAGCAGTCGCAACTGCTGACGTCGGAATTGCAAGCGCGTCAAACCGAGCTGACAAAAAAGCAGGAAGAGCTGCATGCGACAAACGAGGAGCTGCAGGAAAAGGCGCAGCTGCTCGAGAACGAAAAGAAGCAGGTCGAAAACAAGAATCTCGAAATCGAGATGGCGCGACGCGCGCTGGAGGAAAAAGCCGAGCAACTGGCGCTCACGTCGAAATACAAATCCGAATTCCTGGCCAATATGAGCCACGAACTGCGCACGCCGCTCAATTCGCTGCTCATTTTGTCAAACCTGCTGGCGACCAACCAGCACGGCAACCTCAACGAAAAACAGGTAGAGTTCGCCCGCACCATCAATTCGGCAGGAACCGATCTTCTCAGCCTCATCAACGATATCCTCGATCTGTCGAAGATCGAGTCGGGCACTGTTTCCATCGACATCAACGATATGCCGGTGACGCATCTTCGCCAGCATATGGAACGAACTTTTCGTCAGCTGGCAGCCGACAAGGGACTTGGCTTCACCATCAAGGTCGATCCGGCGCTTCCCGACACGGTCCGCACAGATGAGAAACGCTTGCAGCAGATTGTCCTCAACCTGCTTTCCAACGCATTCAAATTCACCTCGGAAGGCGAGGTCAGCCTGAACTTCCGGGTTGAAAAGGCCGGCCGCCGCAATGGCGCGACGCAGCCGGTGAAGGCTCTCGCGATCGCCGTCACCGACACCGGCATTGGCATTCCAGAAGACAAACAGAAGCTGATTTTCGAGGCCTTCCAGCAGGCCGACGGCACCACCAGCCGCAAGTATGGCGGCACCGGCCTTGGGCTCTCGATCAGCCGCGAGATCGCTCGCTTGCTTGGCGGCGAATTGCGGGTCGAAAGCACGCCGGGCAAGGGGTCGACATTTACCCTCATCATCCCGTTCGACGGCCCCCGCGTGACGACAGTACAGTCGACCTTGGCTCCGGCGGCGGAGGCGGTTGCTGCGACAGCTCTGCTCAGCAGTCCGCCCTCGGCAGAGCTGATCGACGACCGCGATTCAATCCTACCCACCGATCGGATCGTGTTGATCGTCGAAGACGATCCGACCTTTGGCGGGTTGCTGCTTGGCCTCGCCCGGTCGGCCGGGCTGAAAGGCGTTCTGTCGACTGCAGGTTCCGGCACGCTGGCATTGGCCCGCAAGCTCGTTCCCGACGCAATCACACTTGATCTCGGACTTTCGGATATCGATGGCTGGGTGCTTTTCGATCTGCTGCGGCATGACCAGAAGACGAGGGGAATTCCTATCCATGTCATCTCGGGTGCCGAAGACATCGACAGTCTCGCACGCAAGGGGGCGTCCAGCATTTCCACCAAGCCCGTTTCCTCGGACGAGCTGATGAAGGTGTTTCAGGATATCCACTCGAAGAAGCTCCGCGTTCAGCGCCGCGTTCTGGTCGTGGACCCTGACCCGGAGCGGCGTCTGGCTCTGGTCGAGGCAATCCGCGACGGCGTAACGTCGGTCACCGCGATCGGTCGTGTTGCGGCAAATGCAGAAGACGTTGGCCTCGCCTTCTATGATGCCGTCGTGCTCGGCTTTGGACGCTCCGCCAAGGACAACGCAAAGGCGCTGGACGAGATCACCGGCCAATTCGGCGAAGCCTTGCCGCAGCTGCTGTTCTTTACACCTCACCCGGACGCGCTTGAACAGGTACTGGCATTGAACCCGGCCTTGGCAGAAGCACCGCGGGCGGAGAACTTCGCTCAATTGGCGCTGCATATTTCGGCAACGCTGCCGGGAGAAGGTCGCCAAGAGGCCTGGGCAGGAACTGAACACAACGGCAAGTCCGATCTCGCCGGGGCGAAAGTTCTCATCGTCGACGACGACATTCGTAACATCTATTCGCTCACGAGTGTTCTGGAGACCTATGACATACAGGTTCTGCATGCCGAGCGGGGCCGTGATGGCATCGCGCTTCTTGAACAGACGCCCGATGTCGACGTGGCATTGATCGATATCATGATGCCGGAGATGGACGGCTACGAGACGATGCGGCGGATTCGCGGCACACCGGCGATTGCTCATATCCCGCTGATTTCCGTCACCGCAAAGGCGATGAAGGGGGATCGGCAAAAATGTCTGGATGCCGGGGCTTCCGACTACATCGCCAAACCCGTCGACCTGGATCTCCTGCTGGCGCTGCTTCGTGTCTGGATCGGGCGTGCCCGATCCCGTGTCGAGAGCCCGGAAAAAATTCTCCTGGCAGCGAACTGACGGCCGTTCGATGCAAAAGCTGGCAAGAAACAGGGTAAGGAAACTTGAGGTGGCAGCTCTTGCCGAAGGGCCGGCAAGAGCCCGCATCCTGGCGGTGGACGACGATGAGCGCAATCTGCTGGCGATCAGCGAAGTGCTCGCGACTATCGGAGAGGTCATCTGCGCCCAATCGGGCGAAGAGGCTCTGCGCTTTCTGCTGAAAGAGGAGTTCGCCGTCATTCTCCTGGATGTCCTCATGCCAGGGTTGGACGGGTATGAAACGGCCGCACTTATCCGCCAGCGCGAGCAATCCAAGCGCACCCCAATCATCTTCTTGACCGCCATCAACAAGGAGGATGCGCATATGCTGCGCGGCTACGACGCCGGCGCAGTCGACTATGTGTTCAAGCCATTCGATCCGATCATGCTGCGTTCGAAAGTCGCGGTTTTCGTCGAACTCCACGAGAAGACGCTCGAGATCCAGCGCAAGGCGGAGGTCGAGCAGGGACTATTGGCGCAGGCGTTGCAGGCGCACAAGGACAAGCTTCAGGCCGAACGCGCGCTGCGCAGCGCCGAGCAACGGCAGGACGCCATCCTGAATTCGTTGCCGGTCTGCTTTCATGCTCGGGCAGCCGAGCCGCCCTTTGCGGCGCGCTTTGTTACGGAGGGCGTCGAGCGCTTGACCGGCTTTGCGCCTGAATACCTGACATCGGATCCAGAGTTCGGTCTCAGCCGCGTTCATCCGGACGACCTGCCGCGATTGAGGGAAGCGCTGCTGGCGGCAAAAACCACCGGCTCCTATACGTGCGAGTTCCGCTGGCAATGCGCCAATGGCGAGTATCGCATTTTTCTCGACCAGGGGGTGATGTCGGACGGCTTAGATGGCCGTGAACCGGAAATCATCGGCACATTGCTTGACATCACCGAGCGGCGCGGTCTTGAGGATCAGCTGCTTCAATCCCAGCGCATCGACGCTATCGGCAAGCTAACCGGCGGCCTGGCGCATGATTTCAACAACCTGCTCGCCGCAATTCTCAGTGGGTTAGGGCTGCTTGAACGCCGAGCCACGTTGGATGATCAGGCGCAACAGGTACTCGACCTGACGCGGCGTTCTGCAAAACAAGGCGCTGACCTTGTGGCGCGAATGCTGGCATTCTCGCGGCGCCAGACCCTGAAGCCGGAAGCGGTGCGCCTTGCTGCGCTGAACGACACGATGAACGGATTGGTGGCGCCCGTGCTGGGGGGGTTGATCCGTTTCGACTGGCAGATCGATGACACGATCTGGCCGGTGCATGTCGATGCAGGCCAACTTGAATTGGCCTTGATGAATCTGGTTTTCAACGCGCGTGACGCCATGCCCTCTGGCGGGACAATAACCGTGCATGCGCAGAATTGATCGATCGGGACGCCAACAGAGGATATTCCGCCGGGCGACTATGTCAATGATCGCCGTCAAGGACACCGGATCCGGCATACCCCCCGATCTTGTCGCCAAGGTCGTCGAACCGTTCTTCACCACCAAGCCGGTCGGTAAGGGAACGGGCCTCGGCCTCAGCACGGTCTACGGCTTCATGAAGCAGTCAGGTGGGACACTTCGCATAGAAAGCGTCGTCAACCGCGGAACTACCATGCAACTCTGGCTGCCACGATCGACCGAACAGCCGGTCGATCCTGTGGTGGAACCCGACATTGAACGAGCGTTCGCCGATGCCGGGATGGAGCACCCATCAATCCTCCTGATCGACGACAGCCATGTTTTGCGGCAATTGACCGCCGAGTCCCTTCGCCAGCGTGGTTTCGAGGTGACCTGCGCGGGAGGAGGGGCGGAGGCGCTGGCCATGATGGAGCGCACTCCCGACGAGTTCGACGTCATTATCACCGATTTCGCCATGCCACTCGTATCCGGCGTCGACGTGATCCGCTTCGCGCGCAATTTGCGCTCGGACTGGCCAGCGGTCATGATCACGGGCTATGCCGATGCCCGGGAGATTGCCGATCGGCCAGCCGACGTGCCCTTGCTCGGCAAGCCCTTCCGGGACGAGGATCTGTTCGAAGCGATTTTCCTCGCGATAGAGAATGCGGCCCCCCAAAGGATCAAAACCGGCTAGCGCTTAGGGGTTGTCAACGGTCTGGCCACGTCGCAAAGGGCCGCATTCCTGATCGGCAATCTTGGTCATTCGCAACAGGCGGCGCTACCAGCGTTCCTCGGTGTCGCGGTCCGGTAGGTCTATTCCGCAGCACACCCAACCAAGGCGCTGCGCTGAACCATAGTTGTACCGAGGCTCCAGATGAGCCGGATCATCGAAGGTACCGACGTGCAGCGCGATCTCGGTTGGCGACGCGTCATAGCAAAGGCTGAGCGGCGACCCGCATTCTGGGCAGAAGCCTCTTTGCGCGATCGGCGAAGACCTTCGATATGTTGGCGTTCCGGAATTCCAGGTCAGGCTTTGGCAGGGCATCCAGGCAAGAACTGCAAACGCGCTGCCGGTCGCTCGTCTGCACATATCGCAGTGGCAGTAGTGAACCCTCGGTTCGATCCCGGCGCTGAATCGGATCCTGCCACAGAGACATCCGCCCTTGATGGCCAAGGAGCCGGGTAGGCGCTTGCCAACCTCACGCATTAAGATCGATCAAGGCGGCGCCGAACGCTCCGATCGCAGTCAAAGAGGCACTGCCGAGGTTTTGGTCGGTTGCGAAGGCTGTCAGCGCACCGAAGCCTTCGTCGCCGAGGTCGAGCACGACGACGAAAGTCCTTTGCCCGCTGACCTGATTGACGAGCTTGGGTTTCATGGCGTTCCGAACCTGTTGCGGGGCAGTTAATGGGCATGGTGCTCGGCATTCCGCTTGCGGGTTGCCGCTGCCTTCTTTGCCGATTCCGATCGGCTTTCAGCTGACCGTGAAGCCGATGCCTTGCCGCCGCTTTTCCCACCCTTGTGGGCCGCGGGGTGTCCGGTGTGTTTACCACGACCCGAGCCGCCTTCTTTCTTGCCGCCGCCATCGTCCTTGTTGACGGTCGCCCATGCCCGGCGCTCGGATTCCTTCTCGGAAACACCGCGCTTCTCATAGCCTGCGGCAATGTGGTCGGCTTTGCGTTCCTGTTTGTCGCTGTATTTCGATTTGTCGCCTCGTGGCATGGTCGTTCTCCTGGCTCAATGATGTTTGAACGGTATGCCGGCGGGAGAGTTCCAAGCGGAAATTCAGAAAATTGAAAACGCGAGCGAGGATTTCGACCAACACGGAGCGCTATTGCTCCGGAGCCGTGGCGGGTGCCGTGTAGCGGCGGCGCACGGCACCGATCACGCGTTTCTTGAAGCGATCGAGCGCGGCAAGCGTCTCCCTGGAGACGACGTCGTCGCGTGCCGTCTACTCGGTAGCCCAATGCAACGAAATACGTTCCGCGACCTCAGTAGCCACCGACCACCGGCAGGATCTCTCCCGTGATGTAACTCGAGCAATGCGACGAGGCGAGGAACACGTAAGCCGGGGCAAGTTCTTCCGGTTGCGCTGGCCGTTTCATCGGCGTATCCGCGCCGAATTTCGAGACGTCGTCGGCTTCCTTGTCCGAAGGGTTGAGCGGCGTCCACACCGGACCTGGCGCGACCGCGTTTACCCGGATGCCCTTGCCGATCAGATTGCCCGAAAGCGCTCGCGTGAAGGCATGAATGCCGCCCTTGGTCATCGAATAGTCAACCAGTTGCTTGGAACCGTCGATGCCGGTCACCGAACCGGTATTGATGATCGCGGAGCCCGGCTCCATGTGCGGCACGCTCTCCTGCGCCATATGAAAATAGCCGTAAAGATTGGTCTTCAGCGTCGTGTCGAAATGTTCCTCGGTCAGGTCGTTGAAGTCACTGGAATGGATTTGGAAAGCGGCGTTGTTGACCAGCACGTCGATCCTGCCGAATTTTTCGACCGTCAGCGCCACGGCGTTGCGGCAATGCTCGCGTTCACTGACATCGGCTTTTATCAGTATGCAACGCCGGCCTTCCTTTTCGACGGCGTTTTTGGTCGCTTCGGCGTCCCTGTCTTCACTCAAGTATACGATCGCAATGTCGGCGCCCTCGCGGGCGAACAAGACTGCCACCGAACGGCCGATGCCGGAATCACCACCCGTGATAAGCGCTACCTTGTCGTCGAGTTTTTTCGATCCGAGGTAGTAAGGCGCATCGTAGAGCGGAGCGGGCTCGATCGCCCATTCATGCCCCGGTTTGGGTTGATGCTGCTCGGGAAAAGGCGGCTCGGGATATTTGCGGGCGCCGGCTTGCATCGCTTGTTGCATTTTGCCATTGCTCTTCGTCTCGTCTTTGGCGTCGATACCACGCTGGATATGGCGTTGCTTGGCGGCTTCAGCTGAAGTCTGCGACTTAGTCTGCATGGCTTTCTCCTGTGCTCGGAGAACGAACAACGCATGCCGGGCAAAAAAGTTTGCGCAAATATCTCGATCCCGAAGGGGCTCGCCATTGCGAACAGCCTGCGAGGAGCGTGGAGCATTGGTCGTCAATGAGACCGGAATTGCCATGCCGGTGGCGTTCAGACAAACACCACATTCGTTACCCGCTCAAAGCACGCTCTTTTCAGAACCATAGGGTTTGGCAATGCGGACCATGCCTTTCGTCCGAAGGCGCTGGTATAAATAGAAAATCGTCATCAAGCCGATTGCTGTTCCGGCACCAAGACACAGCGCGAGCAATAGTTCTGCACCGACACGAAACGCAAGCAGAGTAACGCCGGCCGCAGCGACGATGGCATTTATGAATGCGATCATAGTCGCTGCAGTGGTCAGGTACGCCAGGAGAGGCCCAGTACGAAGAGAAGGTTCGGCGTCATTTTCGGGCCAGCGACCGAATTCCTTGGAAAACTGGAAGGCAGCCTCGTCGCCCAAAGTTCGATAGTAGGCTCTGATCCGGGCAATGCCGATATGGGCCTGCATGTTCTCAGCGGCGATGTCGACCAACCTCAAGACGGTAAAGGCACCCAGTAAAAAGACCGATGGCAGCACAACCGCGACAAACGGCAGGAAGAACTCGGAGGACTGCGTAACAAAGCCCGTTGCCACCAGAGCGCTCGACAGAGCCATAATGTAGATGGTCGTCCGCGACGCCATTTCACTTATGGACGTGCTGATCGCTGTCTGCTGCACGAAATGCTCTGTCGTCAGGGCCGCGAGAAACGAAGCATCGGGTGTCGGCGTGTCAGCCATGGAGTATGCTCCTGTCGGGTCGACCTGAGTTTTTCTTCGATATAGCGCTTGCGAGGCTGGCCGCCACTGGATGCTCCCGACGTCTGACCCATGCCGGTTTTATTGTGCCATATCCAGCGAGCCCGCATCACCGATCAGAAAGGGCCGATCATGTGGTCAGCAGACGCTGGCCATATCGCAGGCGAAATGTCTGCCGTGGTCAATCTGTATGGCCTCCTGTTGGGGATCCGGGTCGAAGCGCATTCGCGGCGCGGTTGCAGTTGGGAGCGGTTCCGCGGCGGCGCTGATGCGAGTTCGCGCATTCGTGGCAGCGGCCTCGAAACGAATTCGGTCCCTAGGCCGGCAACGCAAATTCACCGGCAAGTTCAATGGTGCGGGCTTGCGGGCCGACTTTTCGGTGGCGAAGCCCATGACCACGGTCCACCAGACTCATAAATCAGCAGCCCGGATCCTGCCTACTGCGGTATCTCCAGGCCCTGCCGCAATCCTGTCGCGACGACTGAGACCCTGAATTTTCCGGCGAGTGCCCGGTCGAATATGGCGCCGACGATGATGTCGGCGTCGGCGTCGACCTCCTCGCGGATGCGGGTGGCGGCCTCATCGACTTCGAACAGCGTCATGTCCATGCCGCCCGAGATCGAGACCAGGACGCCCTTGGCGCCGATCATCGAGGCTTCGTCGAGAAGCGGGTTGGCTATCGCCGCTTCGGCGGCCTTCCTGGCGCGGTCCTCGCCCGTGGCTTCCCCGGTACCCATCATTGCGCGGCCCATGTCGCGCATCACCGACTTCACGTCAGCGAAGTCGAGATTGATCAGCCCCTCCTTGACGATGAGATCGGTTATGCAGCCGACGCCGGAATAAAGGACGCGATCAGCCATGGCGAAGGCGTCCGCGAAAGTCGTCTTTGCGTCAGCGATCCTGAAGAGGTTCTGGTTCGGAATAACGATCACGGTATCGGCGCATTCGCGAAGCTGCTCGATGCCCTCTTCGGCGGCTTGCATACGGCGCTTCCCTTCGAAGGTGAACGGCTTGGTGACGACGGCCACGGTCAGGATGCCGGCTGCCCGTGCAGCGTTCGCTATGACGGGCGCGGCACCGGTTCCAGTTCCGCCTCCCATGCCGGCGGTCACGAAGCACATATGGGTTCCCGCAAGGTGGTCCCTGATCTCGTCGATCGATTCCTCGGCTGCCGCGCGGCCGACCGCGGGCAGCGACCCGGCGCCCAGGCCTTCCGTGACATGGGCACCCAGCTGGATCAGCCGCGATGCTTTCGACATGGTCAGTGCCTGGGCATCGGTGTTGGCGACGATGAACTCCGCACCCTGCAGATTTTCGGCAATCATGTTGTTGACCGCGTTGCCGCCGCCACCGCCCACACCAATGACGGTTATCTTCGGCCGCATTTCCGAGATGACGGGCCTTGCCGCGGTGCTCATCGTCTTGTCTCCTTGGAATTGATCGACAAAAAAGTTCCCGGAACGCGCCGCTTGAACACGCCAGGTGCAAGAATCAGGTTCTATCGCCTTGGCACAGGGAATCAGAGGGTGAACTTTGCGGCAAGACAAGATGTGGGACTTGTACCATATACGCCTGAACGAGCCGACCTTTTGGACGAGTCTCCAGCCAATTTCCGGGATTGGCCCGGCTTCTGGCCAGCGAAAATCCACAATCCGGGATCCAACCCCTTCAAGCTTCACGCGCCCGCCTCACGCGCCAGAACCTTGAGAATCTGGCGGCCGATCGACGCCTGACGCTTAGCGGATCGGCATCTTGCCGCGAAACAACGGCTGATGGGCCCGCATCAGAGCGGCAATCCGGTCGGCAATCTTTCGTACCGGCGGGGAGTGGCGTTCCTCATGGTGGGTGACGATCCACTGGTCGGTTTCGAGTTCTGGGATAGGATGAGCGACGCGAACCAGCCGCGGATCGCTGTCACCGACGAAGCACGGAAAGATCGAAAGGCCGGCGCCCGCGGCCACAAGTTCTCGCACCGAATGGGTGTTGTTGCCGCGCACGGCGATGCGATCGCCGTGATGGGCTTGCAGCCAGCGCGCCGAGGCAATGTTTGCCCCTTCGCCGGTGACGCCGACGAACAAGCCGGCGGCGATGCCGTTGATCAGGTGGCGTCCGGAATAGATGGCATACGCGACCTTGCCGCTCTGACGGCCGGCCAGCCACTGTTCGGTCGGGCGCTCGCTGCGGATGCCGATATCGGCGGCGCGGCGACCGATGTCGACCCGGTCGGTGGTGGTGACGAGTTCCACCCTGATGCCGTCATCGACGGTCCAGATTTCGCCGATATGGGTGGAAACGAAGGCCGAGGTCCATGGCCCGGCCGAGACGCGGACAATGCGGTCGGGCAGGTTTCCCTCGCGCCAGCGGGTTAGCGACTGCATTGCTGCTTCGACGTCTTCGGCGCGCCGCAGCAGTTCTTCACCGACCGGGGTTAGTCGGTAGCCGGTCTGCTGACGTACGAACAGCGCTTCGCCGATCTGCTTTTCGAGCGCGGTGACGCGTCGTCCGAGTGTGGCTGCGCTGAGGCGCGTGGTTGCCGTCGCCGCGCTCAGGCCACCCAGCCGCGCAACGTCGAGAAACAACCTCAGATCGTCCCAGCCAATATCCATTTTGCAGAAATGAAAAACTCCTTGCGACCGTGGCTGTAGCGCGAAGCGGCCATCACGCGCAAGTATATAGGCAATGGAAGCGCTTGATAATTCTGCCCTGGCGGGAAAATGACAGGCACCTCGGTTGGCCAGGCAGTCAGCGCAATCCGTTCGATCGTGCATACGCTTTGCGCGATTGCTTTGCGTTTTCGACCAATCCAAGAGCGTGGGTATCCCGCTCGCCAAGGAGACGATCATGTTGCATGAACTTCGACACCGTTTCGCCCGCTGGCTTGCCTATCGCCAGACGCTTGCGAGCTTGAGGCGGCTTCCAGACAGCATATTGGCGGATGCGGGCCTTTCTCGCGAAGAGCTCCGCGAGCGTGCCCGCGACGCCAGCCTGCGTCGCTGAGATTGGAGGCGGGCATGCAGAGAATGGAGCCGGCGGCGAGAAGCAATCATGCGTCGTCTCCTCACTGCTGAGCTGCGGCTGAATGCGCCAATACGGTTGCCACGCTTGATGCCGCCGCAGTTTCGCTCCACATCGTGAGGGATGAAGACCGAGAAATCCGAGCGACGTCGGACTTTGCTGTGGGCCTTGCCCGCATCGCTGGTCCTGCATGCGCTCATCACCGCATTCCTGGTCTATGGCCTGCCCGTTCCTGCCCAGCAGCCGCAGGAGGAGGAACCGGTCAATGTCGCACTCGTCCCGCCGCCCGAACCGCCGAAGCCGAAACCCGAAGCCAAAAGTCAGCCTGAAAAGAAGGTCGAAAAGCCGGTGCCGGACAACCTGCCGTCAGAGAAAGTCCTGAAGCCTGCATTCCAGTTCGGTGACAAAGACACCGGCCCCAGGAAATCGCTGGATGGGAGAAGCGCTCAGGACCAAGCGTCGTCCACGACCAAGGATAGCGAGCCCAAGCCGGCTGCCACGCCAACTGATGCGGAGAGCAGATCTGAACCGACGCCCGACGCTGCAAAGCCGGCGGAGCCAGCCAGCATCGACGAGAAGCCGGAAGCTGACAAACAGGAGGCGGGAGCCCCTGACGCCGACAGGCACGAATCGGCCGCTGCAATACCTTCGGCTGATGATGGCGGTGAGATCGAGCTTCCTGCGTCGGCTCAGGCGCCTGAGGCCAGACCCGACACTGCACCGAAACCCAGCCCGGCGAAGGCCGCGAAGCCGCCGCGCGCAAAGGCCGTAGAGCCAAGCCCCACGGCCAACTCACTAGCGTATGCGGGGCTTCCGGGTGTTCGCAAGCTTTTTTCAAAAGGCGCTACCGGCGATCCCTTCGCAACGAACTCGATGGCCGACGTGCCACGGGGGCAACGCGTAGCCGACCTTTGCTCCAATCTTCTGGGTCAGCAACTGAACGACGCCGCTTATCGCCCCGTATTGCTCCCAAGCATTCCACTAGAGGTCGGCAATCTTCTGGACGCCCCGGATACCGCTTTTCGTACCGCGACGACTTGGTATCATGTGCGCTTTCGCTGTGGGATCGACACCAATGCGACGCATGTGACGTCCTTCACCTTCCGTATCGGAGCCGCCGCTTCACCCGAGGAAAGCGTTTTTCTGGATCGGGAGGCCCGTCGGCAGGGTTTTCGAGTGGGACCAGGCATGTAGCCGAAGGCAAGGGTCTCAAAACCCACGTATTGCGGGGCAACAATCACCTCTTGGACAGCTGCATGCCGAATGCCGTTGCTGCCGGGCCTCAGCCCTTCACTGGATTGGCTTTGCGCCACTCCTCATATTCGCCGCGGGCGTCGTCATGCAGCGGATAGTAGCGCTGCAGCGGCGCTCCCTGCATCAGCTTCTCTCGCGAGAACTCTTCCCAATCGTGATGCTTCCGGGATTCTTCGATCACCTTTGCGGCCATTGCGACGGGAAGCACTACCACCCCATCGTCGTCTGCGATGATAATGTCGCCCGGGATCACCGTGACACCGCCGCAGGCGATCGGAACGTTGACGGCGTTCGGATAGATGCTGGTTTGCACATGGTAGTTGGGCGTCCAGCCGCGCAGCCATAGGGGCAGATCGAGCTTCTCGACATTGGGCCGGTCGCGCATGCAGCCGTCGATGACGATGCCCGCGCCGCCTCTGCCCTTGAAATAGGTCGACATCATATCGCCGAAGACGCCCGAGCTCATGTCACCGCGCGCGTCGACGACGACCACATCGCCTTCCTGCGCGTGATAGAGCACGTGCCGGTGCAGTTGCGTTTCCGGGTCGGCGTATTCTCCCTCGCTGAAGAGGTCCGGCCGCTGCGGCAGGAACTGCAGCGTCAGCGCCGGCCCGACGATCGACTTCCCATGGTTCTGCGCCACCGGACCGACCATGTGAGGATTGCGGAAACCCATATGGCCAAGCGTGCCGGCGACCGTCGCGGCGCCGATTTCCCTCAGGGCGTCAATGAGGTCTTTGGGCGGTCGCGTGATGTCAGGGATATGCGTCATCGTGGACTCCGGTTGAGATGGAACTACCAGTTCGTAACAGACCCGTCCCGGCGCCTGAGGTGAGGCGCTTCCCAGAAACGAAAAGCCTCCGCCTGGACCGCCGCTTCGTTGACCTCGACGCCGAGGCCCGGCAGGTCGCTGACCGGATAGTCGGGACCGTCGAGCCGTGGCTGCACGGGGAAGAAGTCGGAATTGTCGAAGCCCAGCTTCGTCTCGGGTTCCCTGGTCTCGAGCCACGCGAAGTTGGGTACCGCGGCGGCGAGATGTAGGGTCGCGGCCGTGCACACCGGACCAAGCGGATTGTGCGGCATCAGGTCGACATAGTGCGCCTCGCTCCAGCCGGCGACTTTCATCGCCTCGGTGAGCCCGCCGACATTGCAGACATCGAGACGGTTGAACTGATGGATGCCGCGCTCGATGTAGGGCAGGAACTGCCACTTGCTGGCAAATTCCTCGCCGATGGCAAAGGGAATGTCGGTCATCCTGCGCAGGGATTCGTAGGCTTCAGGTGTCTCGTCGCGGATCGGCTCCTCGAGAAAATCAAGCACGCCGCGGCCGAGCTTGTTGCAGAAGCTCGCCGCCTCTGCCACCGACAGCCGATGATGATAGTCGATGCCGAGAACGACGTCGTCGCCAAGCGCCTCGCGCGCCTTGTTCAGCATGCTCGCGGTAGCGCCGATCGACTCGCGGGGTTCGAAGATGTCCCTGCTGCTTTGCCCTGCGGGGAAGAAGCGGATCGCCTGCCACCCCCGTGCGCGCAGCTCCCGGGCTCGTTCGATGGCGAGGTCGCCCTCGGCCTCGTCTCCGGTCGAGGCGAAGGTGGGGATGCGGTCGCGCTGCTTGCCGCCCAGCAGTTCGTAGACCGGCACCCCCAGCGCCTTGCCCTTGATGTCGTGAAGGGCGATGTCGATGGCGGAGATAGCCGCCTGCAGAACGCGCCCGCCTTCGAAGTACTGGCTGCGATAGGCCTCCTGCCAGATTCGCCCGATCTGCATCGGGTCACGGCCGATGAGAAACTCGCGATAATGCTCGACCGCGCCGGCAACGGCCTTTTCGCGCCCGCTCAAGCCGCTCTCGCCCCAGCCGAAGACGCCCTGGTCGGTCTCGATCTTGACGAGCATCTGATTACGCGTTCCAACCCATACAGGATAGGGTTTGATCGCGGTGATCTTAAGCTTTTCAGTCATCCCCAACGTTCCCAATGAACCCCGTCTTGTCTCAGCCGGCCTTGAGGGCCAGTTCAGTTTCGCCATCGAACAGATGCAGCCGCTCCTGGTCGAACTCGAGCCAGATCTGCTCGTCAGGTGCGACGGTGATGTTGGGGGACACGCTGATGTTGACGATGGCGCCTGACAGCAACGCCTGCACGAAGGTGACGTCTCCGGTCGGCTCCACTGTATAGGCCGTGGCCGGGACGCTGCCTGGCACCGCGCTCTTGTGGAGCCTGATGGTCGAGTGACGTGCGCCGAGCACGACTTTCCTCGACGTTGCCTTCGCAACCTTCCGGGCGTTGAGCGGCGAGAGCTCAAGGCTCCAGCCCTCCGCGCCGGTCAACGCAGTGTTGCCGTTTGCTGTCGATGCCTCCAGTGGAACAAGGCTCATCGCCGGGCTGCCGATGAAGCTGGCGACGAACATGTTCACCGGATGGGCAAAGACCTGCGCCGGAGAATCGTATTGCAACAGGTAGCCGCCGTTCATCACCGCCATCTTGTCGGCCATGGTCACGGCTTCGAGCTGGTCGTGCGTGACATAGATGATGGTCGCCTTGAGGTCCTGGTGGAAGCGCTTGATCTCCGAGCGCATCTGGACCCGCAGTTTGGCGTCGAGGTTGGAGAGCGGCTCGTCCATGAGGAAAACGGCAGGGTCGCGGACGAGGGCGCGCCCCAAGGCGACACGTTGCTGCTGCCCGCCTGAAAGTTCGCGCGGCTTGCGCTCGAGAAGGTGCGTCATGTCGAGCACGCGCGCCGCTTCCTTGACCTTCCTGTCGATCTCGTCCCTGGGCAGCTTGCGCATCTGCAGCGGGAACGCCAGGTTCTTGTAGACCGATTTCTGCGGGTAGAGCGCGTAGTTCTGGAACACCATCGCGATGTCCCGGTCCTTGGGGTCGAGGTCGTTGACCACGCGGTCGCCGATGACGATGTCGCCCGATGTGACCGGGATCAATCCCGCGACAAGATTGAGCGTGGTTGTCTTGCCGCAGCCCGAAGGGCCGACGAGCGCAACGAACTCGCCGTCATTGACCGTCAGCGAAACGTCGTTGACAGCTTTGAAGCCGCCATAGGTCTTGACGAGATCTCTCAGGACCACGTGGGCCATCGGCAACTCCCTACGGCATGATGCCGAAAAGTGTGAAGTGGTTTTCGGACGACATCATGCTCTATCTCTTTGATTTAGAGGCGGATTCAGATTTCAGGTCGAACAGACCTGAAATCATCCGGCTCTAGTGTTTGACCGCGCCTTCTGTAAGGGCGCGTACGAAGTATCGTTGCAGGAGGAGGAACAGCACCACGACGGGCACGCTCATCATGAAGCTGGCCGCCATCAGGCCCGGAAAGTCCGTCGTATTCTCCGAGAAGAAACGCTGTATGCCGACCGGCAGGGTCAACTGCTCGTTCTTGGAAAGGAAGGTGTAGGCATAGATGTACTCGTTCCAGGCGCCAATGAAGGAATAGATCGCGGTGGCGATGATTCCGGGCGTCGAGAGAGGCATCACGATCAGGATGAAGGCCTGGAACCGGGTCGCCCCATCGATCCGCGCCGCCTGCTCGAGCTGCACCGGAATGTTGTCGTAAAAGCCCTTGAGCAGCCAGATCGCCAGCGGCAGGCCGAAGGTGAGATAGGTGAGAATGAGCGAGCCATGCGTGTTCACCAGCCCGATCGCGCGCATCAGGATGAAGAGCGGCACGAGAAAGATCACCGCCGGGAACATGTTGCGCAAAAGCACGGTGAAGAACAGGAAGTTTCGGCCGGGGAAACGAAAGCGCGAAAAGGCGTAGGCCGCAGGAACGGCCACGATCACCGAAAGGATGGTCGTGACCGTCGACACGTAGAGGCTGTTCCAGAAAAAACGCAGGAAGTCCTGGCCGACGCTGTTTTGCGGATCGAGCAGCTTCTGGTAGCTGGCCAGGGTAGGCTCGTCCGGCCACCATTGCGGCGGGAACTGCATCGCCGCGAACCCGGACTTGATCGATGTGATCAGCATCCAGATCATCGGCAACGCCGTGTAAAGCAGCATGAACACGAGGAAGATGCGCCCGGCCCAACGCCATCCGTCGATGCGCATGCGGCGCCGGGCCGGACGTTGAGGGACTGTCTCGACAATCGTGCTCATGCGCCGCCCTCCTTGCGCTCGTTGCCGGCCAGCGCACGAACGTAGAAGTAGCCCAGCACCATCAGCATGAGGAACAGGAGCACCGAATAGGCCGATGCGACGCCCCATCGCTGCCGGCCGAAGGCGAGCTCATAGATGTGGGTGATCCAGATGTGCGAAGCGTTCGACGGCCCGCCACCGGTCATGATCCACGGGATGATGAAGGAATTGAAATTGGCCACTGCTAGCAGCAGAATTGTCACCGTAGAGACGTTGCGCAGATGCGGGAAGGTGACGTGCCAGAAACGCTGCCATGCATTGGCCCCGTCGACTTCCGCGGCGCGCAGCAACTGGTCGGGGACCGTCTGCAAACCGGCCATCATCATGATCATGGCAAACGGAAACTCGCGCCAGATGTTGACGACGATCAAGGAGGGCAGCACCGTGCTGACGTTGTCGATGAAGTTCGGCGGCCGGTCAGCCAATCCGAGGCCGACCAGCACCGCGCCGATGATGCCGAAGTCCGAATGGTAAATCCACTTCCAGATATAGGAGGCGGCAACCGCGCTGATGACCCAGGGAATGATCAGGATAGCGCGCAGGACACCCCGGCCGATAAACTCGCGGTGGAGGGCCAGCGCGGCGGCAAATCCCAAGGCAAAGGCAACGAAGGTAGATGCGATCGTCCAGATCAGGGTGTTCAAGGTGACTTTCCAGAACACCTGACTGGTGACGATGGCCGTGTAGTTGTCCAATCCGATAAAGGTCTTGTCGCGGAGCTGCAGGCCAGGCGGCGTCTTAAAGAACGACAGCTCGACCGTGTAGTAGATCGGATAGGCGATGACGATGAGCATCACGGCGATCGCTGGAAGCACGTATGCGTAGTCGGCGCGGTGCTCCCAGATATTCCGCAGCACCCCGGAGCTACCGGGTTGCAATCTTTGGCGAGCCTCGGCCTTGCCGGTCACGATCGTCACGATGGCGTGCCCTTGTTCTTCGGAGCAAACCGGCTGCACGCAGTATCGGCACAGCCGGTCGGATCGCAGGTCAGGCCCGGACTAGAGTCCGTCCATCAGGTTCTTCACCTTCTCGGCCGCGTCATCCGCTGCCTGGTCGACGGTCATCGCTCCGGTCAGGGCGTTCTGCAGCATGTCCGGGACGATGATATTCATGATCTCGGGGGATTGCGGCAGCGCCGGGAACGGAATGCCGTATGGCAACATCGAGGTCGTGACATCGAGGAACTTGATGTTGTCCAGACGTTCCTTCATCCATTTGGTCTTGAAGCCGTTGAGGTTGCCCGGGTTCGAGCCGGCATACGCCATCTTCAACGACCATTCAGGGCTCGTCCACATACAGATGATGGCCTTTGCAGCCGGCTCGTCCACCTTGCCGCCCTCGACATATTCGGGCTTCAGGATGTGAATGTTCGAGCCGCCAAACACGACGGCGCGCTTGCCGTCGGGGCCGGTCGGAATCAGGCCATAGCGCATGTTGTCGATGACGGTCTGCGCCTTGTCCTTGTCGGCGCCCGTTGCCTTCTTCTGCAGGTCGAGCATGACGTTATAGTCGGACGGGTGCGAGACCATCATGCCGAGTTGGCCGGCGACGAACAGGGGCTGGTTATCGGCCTGCTGGTTGGTGAGGGCCGAGACCGGAACCGACTTGTCGCGAACATACATGTCGTAGGAGGCTTGCAATGCCGCCTTGCTCTGCGGGCTATTGAGCTCGACCTCCTTATAGGTCGGGTTCGCGGAGGCTTCGTCGAAGACACCGCCGCCATAGGCCCATAGTTGCGGCATGAAGCGGTACGGCGTGTTGCCGGCGTTCTTGCGCGCCACGAGGCCGTAGCCGGCTATGCCGAGCTTGTCATGGATCTGCTTGGAATATTTGACGACGTCGTCCCAGGTAGCTGGAGCCTTGTCCGGATCGAGGCCCGCACGCTTGAAAATGTCGGCGTTCCAGATGAACGCCATCGTCTCATTGTTGGTGGGAATGCCGTAGGTCACGCCATCCCAGGTTACCGCCTTCATGGCGCCGGGCCAGAAATCCTCTGTGGGATAGCCCACATCTTCCGGCTTGAGCGGCTGCAGATAACCCTTCGAGGCGAACTCGGTTCCGCCCAGGATTTGCAGGCGGACCGCCATCGGCGCGGCATTGCCCAGCAGCGCCGTGCGGAACTTGTCGAGAAGGTCGTTGTAGGTGAGGGCCTGATCCTCGAGCTGGATGTTCGGATAGGTCTTGCGGAAGGTCTCGAAGAAATCCTTGTAGTACTGACGCAGCAGGTCGGGGTCGCCCTCGAACACGCCCTGATACCAGAACGTCAGTCGCCCCTTGTAGTCGAGCGGAGTGACCTTGCCGCAATCGGCGGCCGTGTCGAAATCCTGTGTGCCGGCGATGGAGCGCACATATTCCGGCGACCACTTGCTCAAATCGACTGGCGGCGAACCCAGCGCCGATCCCGACATGAGCGACGCCATCAAAGCAGTGGCGACAGTGCCGCGCAGGACGGCACCGCCGAGTGTAATCCTCGTCATAGTATCCTCCCAGATTCTCCCATGCCGCTGTGCGCCAAGGGGCTCGTCCGACCGTGCGGGATGCGTCCTTCTGCTCAATGTATCCCTTCGATCATCTGGTACGTTTTCAGATCGTGGATTGCCTGTCAACGCACCCGATCGTACATTGTTTGCAAAGCGCGTGTATGATATCGAGCATGCGATGTACTAATCGGGGGAGCCGGCTTTGGCCGAAACAAGTGATTTCAAAGCAGAGCCACCCGTGGGGATTGATCCCATCGGGGCGTCCAGCGAGGGCGCCTCGCTTTATGAGCTGATCCGGGAAGACATCATCGAGGGACGGCTCGCCGCCAACGAACGGCTTGTGGTCACCGATCTCGCCCGCCGTCACGGCACCTCGACCAACCCCGTACGCGAGGCGCTGCAGCTGTTGCGAGGGGAGGGCTTCGTCACCTTTGTCGCCAACCGTGGCGCGCGCGTCCGGCCCATAGACCAGGATTTTGTCCGGGATATCTACGAGATCGGAGTCCTAATCGAGCCGGCCCTGACGCGATGGTTCGTGAACATGGCGACCAGCGAGGACATCGCCGAACTCGAACGCATCCAGGCTCTGATCGAAGAGAACAACTTCACCGACACATTGCGGCACAGTGAACTGGATACCGCCTTCCACACCGTAATGTACCAGCGTCACTACAACCGCCATGCCGCCGAGCTTTGGTGGAAGCATCGCGAAGTGCTGCGGGCCGTGAGCCGCCGTTTCAATTTCACGCTCGCGCGGCGGGCCGCCATCATGCGTGAACACCGCGAGCTCATCGCGCATATCAAAGCGGGAAATGCCGACGAGGCCGCCGAACTCATTGCCCGCCATGTCGAGGGCTCCGGCCGGCACGTTCTCGAACAGATGCGTGCGCGCAATGCCGCTCGGGCCGGATAGAATTCCAGCCCAGAACATCATTGGTCCAGCCATCAGACAGAGGTAGTTGAGAGATGAAAATCACGAGCGTTCGGCCGTGGCTGATCAAGTCCGATGCTTCCTATTGGGGAGAGTTCCTGTTCGTCGAGGTGACGACCGACGAAGGGGTGAGTGGCTGGGGGGAAATCACCACCACCACAAGGCTCGCCAACCGCGCGCTCTGCACGATCCTGCGGCAGATCGGTGTTGCCGTCACAGGCGAGGATCCGGCGCGCATCGAGCATCTCTGGCACAAGATTTTCCGCAGCTTCACCTATATGGGCAGCCGCGGCGCCGCAGTCGAATGCGTGAGCGCTATCGACATAGCGCTCTGGGACATTCGCGGCAAAGTTCTAGGCAAGCCGATCTACGAGCTGCTGGGCGGACCGGTGCGCGATGAAATCGCGCTCTATACCCATCCCAACCAGGCCAAGTTTACCAGCAAGGAGGCTGTGGTCCGCGAAATTCGAGACATCGTCGAATCCGGACACACCGGGCTGAAGTTCGATCCTTTCCCCCACCAGGGCCGCATCGCCGATGGCTTGGCGCGCGAACAGCGGGACGGCTACCTCGATGGCAGCATGACCCGCAAGGACGAGCGCGAGGCTGCCGAACTAACGGCTTTGATCCGTGAAACGGCGGGGCCCGATGTCGACATTCTCATCGACGCGCATGGCCGCTTCGATGTGCCCACCGCCATTCGCCTCTGCCGAAGCCTCGAGGAAGCCGGCCAGATCGACTGGTTCGAGGAGCCATGCCCGCCAGAAAGCCTCAATGCTCTCAAGCAAGTGCGTGAGAAGGTCAGTGCCGCCATCTCGTGGGGCGAGCGCGGCCACACCAAATGGGATTTCGTGCCGGTGCTCGAGAACAGGCTTGCGGACTACATCATGCCGGACGTTACCTGGACCGGCGGCATTACCGAACTGAAGAAGATTTCCGCCCTGTGCGAAGCCTACTACATCCCGGTCTCGCCCCATGACGCCGCGGGACCGATCAATGTGGTTGCGGGAGCGCAGGTGATGATGACGGTTCCCAACTTCTACAAGCTCGAAACGTCGGAGTGGAACCTGGACAAATATAATCACCTCATCGACGAGCCACTCGATGTCTCGAACGGCAGCCTCAAGCTGGCGTCGAAGCCGGGTCTCGGTGTCGAGATGAACCGAGACTACCTGCAGGCCCACGAGATAGAGCTTGGCTAGCAACGCTTATGCAGGCCGGGGGTGCGGGGCGCCACCAATCAGAACGAGGATAAGCCATGGCAAAGACGGGTAGCGCCGGCGAGGCGCTCAATCGGGTAAATACGAACTCCAGGCCGAGCGACCTGCGCATCACCGACCTGCGCGTTGCCGAGATCGTCGGCGCGCCGTTCACCTCCGCGCTGGTCAAGATCTACACCAACCAGGGCATTGTCGGCCTGGGCGAAGTGCGCGACGGCGCCAGCGCGACCTATGCGCTGATGCTGAAGAGCCGGTTGCTGGGCGAGAACCCTTGCGACGTCGACCGGCTGTTCCGCCGCATCAAACAATTTGGCGGCCATGGGCGGCAAGGTGGCGGTGTCTCGGCAATCGAGATCGCGCTTTGGGACCTCGCCGGCAAGGCGTATGGCGTGCCGATCTACCAGATGCTGGGAGGACGGTTTCGCGACAAGGTGCGTGTCTATTGCGACACCGACGCGGACAAGCCCAGCGGCACCGAGACCGGAAAGCGGCTCAAGGCGCGGATGGATCTCGGTTTCACCTTCCTCAAGATGGATCTCGGTCTGGCGCAGATTTCGCACATATCGGGCGCAGTGGTGGCGCCGGCCGGCGTGCTCGACGGTTTCCGCAGCCATGCCGCGCGCGGTCCGGCACGCACGCTGGACGAGCGCCGGGCGCGTAATGCCGCCTATGACGCGCAAAACGTGCCGCATCCCTTCACCGGCCTCCACTTCACCGAAAAGGGCATCGACCTGCTCGACCAATATATCCACGAGGTCCGCGAGGTGATCGGCTACGAGGTTCCGCTCGCCATCGACCATGTCGGCCACATCTCGCTGCAGGACGGCATCCGTCTGGCCCGGCGGATCGAGAAATACGCACCGGCCTGGCTCGAGGACGTGATCCCCTGGCAGTACACCGAGCAGTATCGGCAGTTGCAGCAGGCGACCTCGGTGCCGATCTGCACGGGTGAGGACATCTACCTCAAGGAAGGCTTCGAGCCGCTGCTCAACGCCGGCATCTCGGTCATCCATCCGGATCTGCTGACCACCGGCGGCATTCTCGAGACCAAGAAGATCGGCGACGCGGCGCAGGAGCATGGCGTCGCCATGGCCATTCACATGGCGGAAAGCCCGATCGCGGCAATGGCCGCCGCGCATGTCGCGGTGGCGACGGAAAACTTCATGGCGCTCGAATATCACAGCGTCGAAGTCGACTGGTGGGACGATATCGTCACCGGCCTGCCCAAGCCGCTGGTCAAGGACGGCTTCATCACCGTGCCCGACAAGCCTGGTCTGGGCATCGACGACATCGTCGACGAAGTGATCAGCCAGCACCTGCAGCCCGGCGTCACCGGCATCTGGCAACCGACCGATCACTGGGACGACGAATACTCCTGGGACCGCACCTGGAGCTGACTCTACACTTCTCTCCTCGGAGGGAGAGGTGAACAGAAGGATGGACCATGATCTACGAACTTCGCATTTACGACTGCGTGCCGGGCCGGCTGCCGGCGCTGCTCAAGCGTTTCAACGACCATACCTTGGCGCTGTGGGATAGACACGGCATCCGCCAGGCCGGGTTCTTCACCACGGTGGTCGGCGAAAACAGCAATCGACTGATCTATTTCGTCGCCTGGGAATCCCTTGCCGAGCGCGAAGTGAGATGGAAGGCCTTCACCACCGATCCGGCATGGCTCAAGGCCCGCGACGAGTCCGAGCGCGATGGCCCGATCCTAGCCAATATTTCCAGCCAGTTTCTCGCGCCAACCGCCTTCTCGTCGGTGAAATAGAGGACATCATGAAGATCACCGATCTCAGGTGCGCCGTCATCGGCAGGCACCCCATCGTGCGCATCGTCACCGACGAAGGCCTCCATGGCCTCGGCGAGGTCGAGTACACCAAGCCTTATCTGAAACCCTGGGTGCTGCATTTCCGCGACGCGCTGATCGGCGAGGACCCGACCGATGTCGAACGCGTGATGTTGAAAATCCGCCAGCGCGGCTCGTTCAAGCCCTACGGCGCCGCCGTCAGCGCTATCGAGCATGCTCTGTGGGACATCGCCGGCAAGGCGGCAGGCGTTCCGGTCTACAAGCTGCTCGGCGGCAAGGTGCGCGACAAGGTGCGGGTCTATAACGGTTCCATCCGCAAGAAGCGCACCGGCGACAGGCCGGAGGATTACGCGGCCGACGTCAAATGGATGATGGAGCGGCCGGAAGGTTTCTTCATGGTCAAGCAAGGCATCAGCTTTCATTCCAACATGAAGACCAGCGTCCCCGACTTCCACTACGGCGTGCGTCAGCCGCCGACCTATCACGGCGCGATGGACCAGGGGCAGATCAGCGAGCGCGGCATGGCGCATATGATCGAATGCGTCATCGCCATGAAGGATGTGCTCGGCGACAAGGTCTCGCTGGCGTTGGATTGCGGCCCCGGGTGGTTCCTGCCGGACGCCATCCGCTTCGCTCAGGCGGTGGAAAAATACAATCTGATGTGGCTGGAGGACATGCTGACCGGCGACTACGTGCCATGGGTCAATCCGCAGGCCTACCGCGAACTCACGACATCGACGTCCACCCCCATCCACACCGGCGAGCAGATCTACCTGCGCCATAACTTCAAGGAACTGATCGAGACGCAGGCGGTTCGCGTCATCGGTCCGGATCCCGCCGACATCGGCGGCATCGCCGAGCTCAAATGGGTGGCCGAGCACGCATACATGCACTCGATCATGATGGCGCCGCACGGCACGGCGAACGGTCTGCTGGGCCTCGGTGCGCTGATCAATGTCTGCGCCACGCTGCCGGCCAACTACATCGCCTTCGAATATCCCAGCGCCTCCGACCCGTGGTGGGAGGACATCGTCATCGGCCTGCCCAAGGGGCAGATCGTCAGGGAAAGTATGGTGGACCTGCTCGAAGCTCCGGGACTCGGCCTCGACATCGACGCCAAGGCAGCGAAGAAATACCTGGCGGAAGAGGACGCCGGTTTCTTCGACCGATAACGATCCGACGCGACCTGAGCGTCATCGTCGAAGCCGGGCGGCCAACGCCAGGCGGTCAGCCTGCTGATGTCGACGCTGACCGGTATCAAGATACTGCTCCTGGACGAACACACCGCCGCACTTGATCCGCGCATGGCGGCCTTCATGCTCGATCTCACGCGCAATATCGTCGAGGAGCAGAGACTGACGGCGCTGATGGTGACGCATTCGATGCGCGACGCGCTTGACCACGGCCCGCGTACCGTCATGCTGCACGAAGGCCCATCGTGTTCGATATTGCCGGCGACCAGCGCAAGAGCCTCGACGTTCCCGATATGCTGAACCTGTTCCGGCAGGCGAGGGGCGCCTGGCGCTCTGTGCGCAACCCATGCGTGCAAAATAAAGCTGTGGATATCTGGGTTGTGACGGGTTGTCGTCGTATAAACCAAGTCAAGCCGGAGTAGCGTCCAGCAACTGGCTCGGGGGATTCAATGAAGCGGTTGCTTTTGGGCGCGGCTATGCTTGCCGCTGGCGTCTTCGGCGCGGATATATCTTTCGTTTCTTATATTAGGGATGGCGCAGGGATCGGGGCGTTTGCGCAGAACGCGCAAAGCGCCTCGCCCGAGGCGCCAGCCAGTGGCGGCCTTGGCAATGGCGGCGCCGCACTAGGCGGCGGCTCTTCGACGAAGCAACCGGCCGCAGGCGCGACGGGTGACGGGGCGACCGGCAGTCCCGATGCGGCGGCCAAGGTCGGCGCCAAGCCGGCGGACGCCAAGGCTGATGATGCGAGCGACGCCAAGGCTGCCGATGCCAAAACGACCGATGCGAAGGGCAAGGCCACAGAGAAGAAGGCCGATACGGAAGCAGCGCCGGAGGAATCTGCCGCGGCAGCGGCGGCAGTGGAAGCGGCCACGGCAACCGACAGTGGCGATCCCGAAGTTATCGGCACGCCGAAGGTGGATCTGCCCAAGGCTGGCGGCAACGGCAATCTGGGTTATGACATCGGCATCGACGTGCCGGGCTTCCATGGCATCGAGCCGCAGATTGCGCTGAACTACAACTCTTCGCGCAAGACCAAGACCGGTGGCCTCTACCAGGGCTGGCTCGGCTATGCCTGGGGGCTCGAAGGTTTCGATGTCATCGAACGGGCCACGCCTGGCTATGGCATGCCAGCATACGACTCCAATGACATCTATCTGCTCGACGGCCAGGCGATGGTGGCTTGCGTTGCGGGCATGGTCTCGCCCTCCTGCGCCACAGGCGGCACGCATGCGACGGAGAATGAGAGCTACCGCCGCATTGCACTGAACAGCACCACCAATGAATGGAAGGTGACCGACCGCGACGGCACCGTCTCAACCTTCCGCTCCGTGGCGGCGATTGCCAATCTGACGCCAACCGCCGGCACACCTGCCTATGATCTGGCGATGAGCTATCGCTGGCTGTTGACGTCGGTCACCGACACGAACGGCAACAGTGTCACCTACAGCTACACCTGTCCGGCAAGTCCGGTCTGCTATCCCGACGCCGTCAGCTACAACGGCACCGTGGTGAAATTCTACTACGAGACGCGGCCCGACCTGATCCTGATGGGCAATGGCCGTGACATCTCCGAGACCAGCCAGCGCATCAAGACGATCGGCATTACGGTCTCAGGTGCGGTGCGCGGCGCCTACAAGCTGACCTATGACCAGGCGCCGTTCTCCAACGCCTCTCGGCTGACCGTGGTTACGCGCTACGGCACCGATGCCACCGGCACCGCCGATGGCACCATCACCGGGGGCACTGCGAAGGTGCTTGGCCAGATGACCTATCAGAACACCGATGGGGTGTACGGATCGGTCACACCAGGAATGTATGGCCAGCCGTTGATATGGGGGCAACTCGCGGGCAAGCAGCCTACCGAAGTGGGCGATCTCAATTTTGACGGACGCGACGAAGTCTTTGGCGCTTATACTGAGTCGGAGGATAGACGCACCGGTGGAAGCGGTGGGGAAACCTATACTGTAACCAGGACTTACAAGCGAGTTATCAAATTCGATACAAATGGGAGCCGCACAGACACGAAAACAATCCTGCTCAACGAATCTTATTCGAATTCTGACTTTAATGACGGCTGGGATTTTTCTGGGTCAGGACACTTCTTGGCGTCCAAGAATGCCATGGATTTTTTCCTCTATGATAACAAGGTCACCGGCAGAAACAACCAAGGCACCCCGATAGCATATGCGCCCACGGGTGCACTCCTGCTGACCGACAGCCAGTTGGCAATGACCAACTCGTACTGCAAACCGACAGCGCCTGCCGGTTACCAATCCGTCTGCGATGCTGTGCCCACTAACGTTACTGCCCCCAATCCTGATAAAATCTCCCTTGTCGCCGATCCCGATGGGGACGGCATCGACACGGTGAACGTCAACAACTCCGAAGATGTACCCATCGGCGTTGGCGATTTCCTCGGCAATGGCCGGCAGCAGCCACTCTTTTGGAAACCAGGTCCCGCTGTACAGAAGGGCGTACTCTCGAACGGTAAATGGCAGCGCAGCGGAACGTCATTCGGGATTAGTTGTCCAAGAGAATATCACTTTGGCAGTGGAACCTGCGCCTTGGCCGACCTTAATGGGGACGGGGCATCGGATTTGCTCCGCTACGACGGGAATGGCGGCAACGTCTGGCTATGGTTGTCCACCGGTGTTGGCTTCAAAAGCTATTCGGTATCATCGATTTCCGTGGGGTCCGTCGCGCTACGCGATTTCGACAATGATGGACGCACGGACGTCATCGCCATCTACAGTCCGCTAACGCCGCCGCCGCCGATGTATTCAGGTCCGGTCAAAGTGTATTCGCTACGGCCGTCCTCGACGGCGATGACGCCAGTTCAGTTTACGTTGCCGACAGGCATAAATGCAGGCACGGTCATCGGCGATTTCAACGGCGACGGACTGCCTGACTTCGGAGGTCGCATCTCAAACGCCGGCACCGGCAATCCGAACCTGTTGAAGCAGATCGTGACGGAGCTCGGCGGGACAGTTGCGGTGGAGTATTCGCCGTCCTCGACCTGGGTGAACAACTACCTGCCGCAGGTCGTGCATGCGGTGACGAAGCTCTCGGTGAGCGACGGCCGTGGCCAGACGGCCGTGAGCACCTATGCCTATGCCGGCGGCAAATACGATCCGGCGGCGCGCAAGTTTCTGGGCTTTGCCTCGATCGTTGAGACCAGGCCGCTCGCCAATGGCGAGACGGCGGCGTCGAAGATCGAGACCACCTACCGCCAAGATCTGGCGAGCTATGGCCTGCCATCACTGACGGTGTGGAAGGATGGCGCCGGCGCTGTGCACAAGCAGGTGGCCGAGACTTATGTCGTCAACACTACGGCAAAACCCTACACCGTGCAGAACACGGCGACGGATACGACGCTGACCGAGAACATCAGCCGCACCTTGCGGGTCGAGCGGGTCTTCGACGCTTACAACAATCTTGCACAGGTAAAGGATTATGGTCGCACGGATGTCAGCGGCGACGAGTTGTGGACGGCAAATTGGTTTGCGCCAAACACCAGTGCATACATCGTGTCATTGCCACGCGCCCAGACGGCCCAGGGAGGCTTCGATGCGTCGCTCCCCTACATTCGTGTCCACTATGACTTCTATGACAACAATCATGCCGACAACACCACTCCACCGACCAAGGGCAATCTGACCTGGTCGGTGGATTATGCCGATATCTATTCCTCACCGGCGAGAGCGACCTATCAGGTCTTCGCCTACGACGCTTATGGCAACAAGATTTCCGCCACCAATGCGCTCGGTCACAAGACCGAGTGGGACTATGACGCGACCTATCATCTCTATCCCGTAACCGAGCGGGCGCCGAAGTTTTTTGCCACGGGCGGGCAACCAGCAGACACGCGCTTCGTCTCGACCGCCACCTACAACACGACGTGCGGGCTGCTGGCGACGAAGACCGATCCCAACGGCCTGGTCAAAACCTTCACCTACGATCCGTTCTGCCGGCTCTATCAGGTCTCGCAGAGCGTGACCGGCGCCTATGCCAAGATCCGCTTCGAGAATGAGGGCAATCCGGCGACACAGGCGCTGGTGAAGTACACGCCGCTGTCCAATGGCGCGAGTGGGGGCGCCAGCGAGGATTTTACCCGCTCGTACTATGACGGGCTCGGCCGGGTCTATCGTGTCGAAACACCCGGAGAGACAGCAGCCGGCGCCAGGCGCATTGCCGAGACCGACTACGATCTTCGCGGCAATGTCCTGCGCACCGCCTTCCCGCGTTTTGTCGGCGAGGCCGCGCAGTGGACCACCAACAGCTATGACTGGGCCGATCGATTGGTTCTGACGGTCAATCCGGATTCAAGCCAACGCAGCTACCTGCCCTACCTCGCCACCGCCGAAACCATTCCGCCGCGGCTGTGGGGTACAACGCTGACTGACGAACTCGGTCACAAAACCACAACGGTCACATGGGCACGTGGCGATGTCGTGGCCTTCTACCGCGACACCACGGGTCTCGGCCTGATGGAAAGCCGCAACTACGACAGGCTTGGCCGACTGATCGGCGTGACCGATCCCGGAGGCTCGGCCTGGAGCTACACCTATGACATGGCCGGCAACCGGTTGACGGCGTCCGATCCCGATCTCGGCACATGGTCTTACACCTACGATGCCGCCAACCGGCTGGTCAGCCAGACCGATGCCAGGGGCACGGTCACCACGCTCAGCTATGACCAGATGGACCGGCTGACGCTGAAGACGGCAACGGCTCCCGGCGGCAGTGCGGTGACGCAGACGCAGAACAGTTATGATCAGGCGGCTGCCGGCTATTACAATATCGGCCAGCTGACAACCTCGACCAATCCGGCTGCCACGCAAGCCTACAAATATGACGGCTTCGGCAAGGTGGCGCGTCAGGATGCCATCATCGGCACGCTGACGCATACCACGACGAGTGTGCGTGATGCCTCCGGGCAAACGCTGGCGACGCAATATCTGCCGGTGCAGCTCGACTTCGGCACGTTGGCTGCCCCGCTGCAATACAGCGCCGGCAACAGGCTGATCTCCGCCCCCGGCTTCATCACCTCGACGCTCTACGAGGCCGATGGTCAGACGAGGGAGATCACCTACGCCAACGGCGTGAAGACTACCTTCGCCTATTCGCCGACCCGGCGCTGGGTGACGCGTGTCACGACATCGAAGGGCGCCACCATCCTGCTCGACGATCAGTATGCGAGGGACAATCTCGGCCGCATCACCGGCACTACAGGGCAGACGGCTGCCGACAGCTGGACCTATGGCTATGACAATGCCGACCGATTGATCTCATCCGACAATCTCGGCGACAACACGCTGGACGAAACCTTCGTCTATGCCGCCAACGACAATATGGTCTCGCGCACCCGTGTCGCCGGCACGTACATCTATCCCGCGGCGAGCGCAGCGCGTCCGCATGCGCCGGTCACGGTCGGCGCCAACGCCATGGCCTATGACGCCAACGGCAATCTCACCTCCGACGGCAGCCGCACGCTGGTCTGGGACGAGGCCAACAGGCTGAAGACGGTCACGCGAGCGTCCAATACTGTCTCGTTGTTCTATGGGCCGGACGGCGCGCGGGTGAAGAAAGCTTCATCCTTCGCCACCACCCTCTATCCCGACGCGTCCGTCGAGATCGATCCGGCAACACCGGGCGCGGAAATCTACACCCGCTATCCCCATCCAGATATCAAGGTGGTGAACGCGACCAAATACTTCCTGCACCGCGAGCACCTTGCCTCGGTGCGCAATGTCACCGACATGTCGGGTACTATCGTCGAGGCCACCAACTACGCCACCTATGGCGAGCAGCTCAACACCGGTTTCCAGACGCAGAAGGGCTATATCGGCGAGCGCTTCGATCCCGAGACCGGGCTGCTCTACCTCAATGCACGCTACATGGATCCGGTGCTGGGACGGTTTATTTCACCGGACGATTGGGATCCGACCAGGAAAGGTGTCGGCACCAATAGGTACGCCTACGCCCAGAACGATCCTATTAATAATGCCGACAACAACGGCCATGTTGCCGCAACGCCGTCGTCTGACAAAGCCGCTAAGGATAGAGCGGCGCAGAAGGCACTTGACGCGCGTGCCGACGCCATAAGAAGAGCGCGAGGTAATTCCAATTTCTTCAGCAATCGCGACGTAGACGCGTACGAACGTTTGAGTCAGCCAGTTGCGGACGAGATATCTCGTCAGGTCGCGTTGGACGTTTCAGGAAAGGTCGAAACTCGTGACGAGGTCTTCGCGGCCGTACCGGGTGGCTTACCTGCGAGAGCGGTAACAACTCTTTCTGAGCTAACGATAGCAAGGATAGCCGCTTCAAAACTTGCGCTGTCCGCCGAGCAAGTTGGAGTCAAGCAAGGAGCAGTGTCTGTTGTGGTATCGTCAGAAACTGGGGCTACATATGTTGGTTATAGTACTACTGCAGCCAAGAAATTGGGGGTTGGGAGGCCAACAAATTCCGCCGTGGACGATGCGTGGGCAGGCGTGCCGGCATCCGAACGCTCGGTGACGCATGGGTGTTGCGGCGAACCTCCTGCCGTTGCAAGTGCAATGAACGCTGGGGAGCATCCTTCGAACCTCACAGCGGCTACCGCCTCTATCGGCCGGACGGCGCCAGGAATCACGGGATCAATCAAAGGTCCCTGCTCTTCGTGCAGAGCAGCTATGGATACTCTCGGCGTGAAGTACTAACATCGTTAGAACGGTGACGAGAATGATATCATGGATATAGCGGACATCTTGGAGCGTTTTGAGGTCGAGAGCGTCGCAAGAGCTTTAGTAGAGAAGGTTATATCTAAGCTTGATCAAAATTTATCGGAAAATGAGAAAGCCAAATACTCCATACTGTTTGATGTATCGAGGTTTAATGCAAAAATTGAAATGAATGAGGAAGACAAAGAAGTATATGGGAGTTTCTTGACACTTCTTATTGAAAAAATCGGTGGCGCGTATGACTATGATAGAGATTTACTATTCTTGCTTTGGGGATCTGTATTTAGAGGGCGCTGGATGGACAAGGAGTCGATAAGCGACTGGGCCATTGAGGTAGTTGAGGGGTATTTCGAAAAAAGAGGTTGGAATTTTGATTTTATGTATGACGAAATATACAACACTTTGAATGACGGAGAGAAATAGAGCTTTTTGTAAAATGCCGTTCTTTATTCATCGGCAGGCTTTTCATAAGATCGACGCATGTCTGACTTTTCCGTGTTGTCGTCCCGATCGCCGCACCACGTCGCGCAGGCGGCCGCCGGCACCCAACAAAAGCTGTGGCTAATCCGCCCTCCGCGCCTTCGCTGATATCCCCGTCACACCAGCCCCTGTAATCTCAGCCTGAAAGCCCTCGGCTTAGAATCAACCGAGGCAGGGTGGGTCGTGGCGGGACTTGGCGCGCAATGTCTGGATTTCCGGGACTGGTGGCTCGAGGAGCTGCGAGGGGCGCGGCTTTCGCCGAAGCAGAAGCAAGCGCCCACGGGCGACTGGATCGTCGGCCTCGCCGATGACGGCATTCGCGTGCGCGAGGCCGGGGCGCCGGAGTTCCAGTCGATCCCGCTGGCGCTGACCGCCTCTTCCGACGAGATCCTGGCGCTGCTGCAGGGCGGGCGCCGCGTCAGGCGGCCGCGCTTCGATATTGTCATTCAGCCCGGCCTGTTCCTGACAAGGCAGCTGGCGCCGCGGCTTCTGCCGGTTCGGCAGGCGCGCGACATGGCCGAGCTCGACCTGCTGGCCGCGACGCCGCTCGACCCGGCGCAGGTGCATGTCGTGTTTGCCAGGGATGCCGGGGCCAGGCCTGCCGGGCAGGACAGCACCTACCATGTCGTCAAGGGCAAGACGCTGGCCTCGGTGCTGGACGCGGTGCGCCGCACCGGCGGCTCGGTGCGCAGCCTGTCGCTGGCGCAGCCCGACGAGACGCTGCGCGCCGATCCGCTCAGCCTTGCCGCCATCTGGCCGCCGACGGCGCGCGACCGGCGCAAGCGCCGCACCTGGATCGCGGCCTGTTCGGCGCTGGTAGCAGCCCTGCTCATCACCTTCGTCCACGCGCATTGGCTGATATGGCAGGCCGATGGCGAACTCGATGCGCAGATTGCCGATGCGCAGGTGTTGGCCAAGGCGGCGCGCGCGTCGCTGCAGAAGCGCCGGGCCGGCATCGAGCGGGTCGAGAAAATCCGCCGGGAGAAGAAGACGACGGCGTCGCTGGTGCGGGTCTGGGCCGAACTCACGCATCTGCTTCCCGACACGGCCTGGCTCACCGATCTCTCGGCCAGGGGCGACGATCTCACCATCACCGGCTTTGCCACCTCGGCCGCCGAACTGATCCAGCCGATCGATGCCTCGCCGCTGTTTTCGGCGCCTGAATTCGCCTCGCCCGTGGTCAAGGTGCCCGGACAGGACGGGGAGCATTTCACCATTTCGGCAAAGATCGGAGCGCTCTGACGATGCTCTCCGCCATCCTCAACACCAGCCCGCCGCTCCGCCGCCTGATCGCGCTGGCGCTGGCAGTGGTGGCGGCGTGTCTGTGCGCCTGGCTGGTGTTCGCGGCATTCGACAGCGTCGCTTCGGCGCGGGCCGGAATCGAGGAAAAGCGCGCGCTGCTCGGCCAGCTGCAAAATGTGGCCGCCCTTGCCAAGCGCCTCGACGGCGACGCCAGTCCGGTGGAAGCGGCCAATCCCGAATTCCTCACCGGCGAAAGCGAAGCGATGATTCGCGGCGGGCTGCAGAAGCGGCTGAACGCCATCGCCGCCGCCAATGGCGTCAGCGTGCTCTCGGCCGGCAACGCCCCGGTGCTGAGCGAAGGCGGCGTCGATTTCATCGGGTTGCGGGTCAATCTGTCGGGGCAGCTGGAAGCCATCCACAATGCCGTGCTTGCCCTGGAGACCTCGCTGCCGGTGCTGTTCATCCGCGAGGCGACGCTGCGCACCACCGATGTCAGCCCCGCCGCGGGACGGATGGGCGACCCCGAGCTGTCTGCCGAGATCCTGTTTTACGGCCCGCTGCAAACGTCGGGCCCGCCAGGCGGGGTCAAGCCATGAGCGGGAAGTTTGCGAGCCTGGCGATTGCTGGAGGTTTCGCGGTTCTCGCCCTGATCAATTTCGCGCTCTACAACACGCCGGTCGACATCTCGCCGATCGCCTCCAGCAAGGGCCATGATGGCGGCCCGGCTTCGGCGACGGGTGCGCTGCAGTTCCCCGAGTCCGGCGATTTCAACGAGACGTTCCAGCGGCCGCTGTTCACGCCGATGCGGCGGAAAATCGTGCCGCCGCCGCCAGCACCGCTGCCGGTGGAGGTGGCAGTGGCGCCCGTCGAACAGGCGCCTCCGCCGGTGGACGTCGCGCCAGTGGCCGCGCCATCGCTGCTGGGCATCAGCATTCAGGGCGGGGCGGGAAAAGCCCTGCTGCGCGTCGCCGGCAAGGATGAAGCGCTCTGGTATGCCAGTGGCGAGACTGTCGATGGCTGGACGGTCTCGACGATCGACAAGGATCAGGCCGTGCTGGAGCGGGACGGCAAGGTGGCGCGCATCCTGCTGCATCCGCCATGGCTGAACCCGCTACCGGCGCCGCCGCCAGCGCCAGCGCCGCCACCGCCGCCACCTGAGCCGGAACTATGAGCGCGCGCATGTTTGCTGAGAGTAAAGGCAGGGCAATCGCATTTGGTGGTGCCAGTCCCCCACTCCGTCCGCTGCGCGGCCACCTCTCCCCCATGTCCATGGGGGAGAGGAAACCCAAGCCTTTCAAGGCAGCGATGTCGGCGATTGGCATTTCCTCTTCCCCCACGAATGTGGGGGAGAGGTGGCTCGGCGAAGCCGAGACGGAGTGGGGGAACGCCATATGCGATTGCCCTGCTTCCCCTTGCGGGAAGGGGCCAAGGGTAGGGGTATTCTTAAAACGCAAAGCTCTCCCGGCCATAGACGCAGATAGCACCAGCGCCGGCTTTTCGCTGGTCGCGGTGCTGGTGTTCACGCTGATCGTCTCGGCCATCGTCGTTCCCTTCGCCGTCACCGCCAGGACGCGGCTGATGATTGCCAATAACGAGCTGGAGCAGGAGCGTCTGTCGCTGCTTGCCGAGGGTCTCGGCAATCTGGTGGCGAGCGAATTGACCAGTGACCAGCCCGCGGAAAAGCTGCCGCTGGATTCCACGCCGGCCGCGTGCCGGTCGGGAAAATACAGCTTTGTCCTGCGCGTCCAGGATCATGGCGGGCTGATCGATCTCAATGCCGCCGATGACCGCCTGCTGGGGCTGGGCTTTGCTGCGCTCGGTTTCGACCAGCAGATGGCGGACGAACTGGCAAAGGCCGCGATCCGGTTTCGCGACAGCGCCAAATTGTTCGCCGGCCTGCCCCAGGCCAGAAGCCCGGTCGGGCCGCCCGAGGACAAGCAGGCGCCGTTCGAATCCGTATCCGAGCTGCAGGAATTTTCTGCACTTGCGCAAATCCCGCTGCGCAGCCTGCAGGGCATTTTCACCGTCAACTCCAAGCGCGGCACGGTCAGCTCCGATCGGGCGCCGCGCCGGCTGCGCGCTGTTCTCGTCGGCGGCCCCAACGCATCGGTCGTTGCGGGCGCGAGCGATGTATCGGCCTACACGGTTGACATCGTTGTCAGGCGGGACGGTTCCGGCATTACGGGCGAGGCCGGCTTCATCATCGAGAAATCCCAAGCAGGCCTATCGTCGTTCTCGCGCGTCTCGCGCAGCCCGGTCGGCGATGCCACAGCACTGCCGCCAGCCGCCAGTGCCGGTGGCTGCGAGGCGCTGTTCGGCACTGAAGCCGCGCAGTCTCTTGCGAGGTGGAGCGTATGAACGCTTCCGTCCAGGCCAAGGGGATCGAGGCGTTCCTCACCTTTCTCGAAGGCGAGAAAGTGCTGACCGCGCATGCCGCCCAGCGCGCCCTCGGCGCGTCGCGAACATCCGGGCATCCCTTCGATACGGTGATGACCGAACTCGGGCTGATCGGCGAGCAGGAGCTTGCCAACAGCCTCAGCCGCTATCTCGAAGCGCCGACGCCGGTGGAGGTCCCCGACCAGGTCAGCGCCGAAATGCTGGCCGGGGTGCCGCTCGCCTATCTCAAGGAAAACGCCATCCTGCCGCTGCAGATGGACGCCGAGCGGCTGGTCGTCGCCGTCGCCGATCCGTTCTCGTCGGCCACCATCGACGCGCTTGCCTTCCACTACGAGCGGACGGTTTCGCTGCGGATCTTGCCAAGGCGCGTGATTGCCGAATGCATCGACCGCATCGAGCAATCGGCGCTGGCGTCCGTCTCCAATGGCGGTGCTACCGGCGAGATCATGGATTTCGGTCCTGATGATCTCGAGCGGCTGAAGGATTTCGCCCGCGAGGCGCCCATCGTGCGCTTCGTCGCCGAGACCATCCACAAGGCGGTCGATGCCAGGGCCACCGACATTCACATTGAGCCGCTCGAGGATCACGTCCGCATCCGCTTCCGCCATGACGGCATGCTGTCCACCGTCGACACCGCCTCGATTGCGATGCTGTCGGGCATCTCAACGCGGATCAAAATCCTGTCGCGGCTCAACATTGCCGAGCGCCGCCTGCCGCAGGACGGGCGCATGCGCATCGCCGTGCGCGGCAGGGATATCGACCTGCGCGTCTCGGTCATCCCGTCCATCCATGGCGAAGCCATCGTGCTGCGCATTCTCGACCGCGCCGGGGTCGAGCTGAAGCTGGAGAAGCTCGGCTTCGACAGCGCCGCGCAAGCCAAGATCCGCTCCATGTCGCAATCGGCCAACGGCATCGTGCTGGTCACCGGGCCGACCGGCAGCGGCAAGACGACGACGCTCTATTCGATCCTTGCCGAACGGTCGCGGCCCGACGTCAAGATTTTCACCGTCGAGGATCCGGTGGAATACCGCATGGCCGGGATCACCCAGCTGCAGGTCAATCCGGCGATCGACCTCGACTTTGCCGCGGCCCTGCGGTCGATCCTGCGCCAGGACCCCGACATCATCCTGCTCGGCGAAATCCGCGACCGCGAGACGGCGCAGGTCGCGGTGCAGGCGGCGCTGACCGGGCATCTGGTGTTCTCGACGCTGCACACCAACAGCGCGGCGGGCGCGTTGACACGGCTGCGCGACATGGGCATCGATGGTTACCTGCTGGGCGCGACGATCCGCGGCGTCATCGCGCAGCGGCTGCTGCGCCATGTCTGTCCGGCCTGCCACGGCCTCGAGCAGGCCGGGTCGCCCTGCCGCACCTGCAATGGCTCGGGCTATAGCGGGCGCACGGTGACCTACGAAATGCTGCAGGTGTCGCCGCGCATTGCCGAACTGATCGACCAGGGCGCCGGCGAAATGGAGATCGGCCGCATAGCCGCGCAAGACGATTTGGTGCCGATGTCGGTCCATGCCACAGCGCTTGCCCGCTCCGGGGTTACCACGATGGACGAGGTCCGCCGCGTCATCGATCTCGCGGGGGATGGCTGATGCCGGCCTTTGCCTATCGCGCCTATCTCGTCGACGGCAGCACGGAGAGCGGCGTCCTCGATGCCTCGACCAAGCAGGAGGCCGCCCGTAAGCTGGCCCAGCAAGGGCGCCGTTCCTATCACCTCGCCCCGGTAAGCAGCGACAGACCGCAGTTGCGCCTGCCGGGGCGAACCGCGTTGACCTTTACTCGCAAGGTCGATCTCAGCCGGCTGTTCTCCGAGCTGTCGGTGCTGCTCAACGCCGGCTTCACCGTCGACCGCGCCCTGGGCGCGGTCATCGCCGGCGAGGCGAACCGCCAACGGCGCCAGCAGCTGCAATCGGTGCTCGATCTCACCACGGGCGGGCGGCCGATCGCCGAGGCCTTTGCCGCCCTGCCGGGCATCACCTCCGATGTCGCGGCACTTCTCGCCAGCGGTGAGCGCAGCGGCAAGATGGCCTATATCTGCCAGCGGCTGGCCGACACGTTCGAGGCCACCGCCAAGCGCCGCGCGGCAATCGGCGAGGCACTGGCCTATCCGGCCTTCCTGCTGCTGGTGATGAGCGGGGCGCTGGTCATTCTGGCGACCGTGCTGGTGCCGGCGCTGGAGCCGATCTTCGAGGGCTCATCCGCGCCCAAGCCGTTCACCATGAAGATGCTGTCGGTCTTCGGCACGGTGTTCCGCGACTACCCCTTCGTCTTCCCGCTGGCGGCAGTGCTCGGCCTTTTGTCCTATCTCGTGCTGTCTCGCTCTGCCGGCGCCAGAAAACAGTTCTCGCACGCGGTGTTGAAGATACCGCTGATCGGCGCGCTGGTCAGGGATGCCGTCATCGCGCGCTACCTTGAAACGCTGGCCTTGCTGCTCGGCAATGGCGTGGCGATGACCGAGGCGCTTGGGCTCGCCGCCAATGTGTCGAGGCAAAGCTCGCTCGCGGCAAGCTTTGCCTCGATCGAGGACAATGTCGCCAACGGCGCGCGCCTGCATGGCGCGGTCGTCAAGGCGGGGATTTTCGATCATGCGACGATGTCGCTGGTGTCGCTGGGCGAAGAGGCGAACGCGCTGCCGGTGGTGCTGGATCGCGCCGCCAAAATGCTGCAGCTGACGCTGACGCGGCGGATCGACACGGTGCTGAAGCTGCTGACGCCGGCGCTGACGATTTCGCTTGGCTTCCTCGTCGGCAGCCTGGTCATTTCGGTGATGACCACGATCCTCTCGATCAACGATCTGGCGCTGCAATGACCGCCGCCGCCGCGAAAGCCGACCAGCAGGCGGAAGCCGGATTCACCCTGGTCGAAATGCTGGTGGTGCTGGCGATCATGGCGCTCGTGGCGGCTATCGCCGCGCCCGGGCTGGTCAGCCACTACCGCAGCAAGAGCCTGGAGACGCTGGCCGGCGAGATCACCATGCGGCTGCGGCTGTCGCGCACATCGGCCATCGCCACCGCGCGGCCGAGAGAGGTCCTCGTCGATCTCGGCGCCCGCACCATTCGCTTTGGCGAGCGCGATGTTTTCGCATTGCCGGATGACGTCAAACTGACGGTCGTTACCGGCCAGGAGACAGTCGTCGCCGGACGGCAAACGGTGCTGACCTTCCTGCCCGACGGCAGCGCGTCGGGCATGGATATTTCGCTGCAGCAAAAGGGGCGGACCGCGCGCATTGCGGTCAACTGGCTGACCGGACTTCCGACATGGCGGGGATTGCCGTGACAGAGCCTTCGTCCGAAGACGGGTTTTCGATCCTGGAAATGATCGTCGCCATGACGATCCTGGCGCTGGTGCTCGGCATTGCCAGCCAGTCGATCGTGCTGGCCAGCCGCAGCATCGCCATCGCCAAGGCGCAGATCGAAGCGGCGAGGGCCGCGCGCATCATGCTGTCGGAGTACGAGGCCGGAACGGACAGCAGGCGATCCGGCTGGCAGTTGCAGACGCGCCCGATCGTGGTGTCGAAGACGAAGATGGTTGCCGTCGTCATTGGCAGGAGTAACGGCGCCGGCCAGCCGTTCCTGACCTTCGTGCCCGCGAAGGATCGGCAATGATCCGGCGGCTGGTCCAAGCCCATGCGCGTCGTGGGGGCCGGCCATCCGGGCAGCGTGTTCTCAAGCAAATATTCGGGACCGACCGGCGCCCCAAATCATCGGCATCGGTCGAAGGCTTCGCGCTGATCGACGTGCTGGTCGGACTGGCGATGATCGGCGTGATCTCCGCGCTGATGATCGTCTTTCTCGGACAGGCGCGGACCATGATGCGGATCCAGAAGACGACCGAGATGCAGATGGAGGTCGATGCCGCGGCGCGGTTTCTCGAAACGGCGATCGGCAGCGCCGAGCCGCTGCCGTTGTCGCAGTCGACGCCCGACATGGTGCTTTATCTCAGCGGCACCGGCGCGCGCATCGAGTTCAACGCCGTTCAGGCCATCGGCTTCAAATCCTCAGCCTTGCGCGAGGTCGCCGTTTCGCTTGGAAGTGACCTGACCATCGTGCAGAAAATCCGACGCGGCAGCGATGCCGCCAAATCGACTGGAGGCCAACCGGTGCTGCTGATCGCCGGCGTCAGCGCGGTAAGGTTCGAATATCTCGACGCCTCGGCCAAAGTCCCGTCATGGTCGGCGAGCTGGTCCGCTCCACGGCGTCTGCCTGCTGCCGTGCGGTTCACCATCTCGGTGGCGAGGGACGGCGCGACCTACTCGTCGACGGGCTTTGCCCGCCTCGATCTGGCAACCGCCGTGCCGCCGCCGGTGAGCTGAAGAGCCTGACCCATAACGCGTCCCGCCTCGCTTCAGTTGGCGGGCATCAGTTGGTGATGTCCTGGTCCTCGCCGGTGCCGTCGGGCTTGCCGTCCTTGCCAAGCGTGCGGATGACGACGCCGCTCGCATCGGCCTTCACCTCGTAGGAATAGGGCTTGCCCCAGGGATCCTTCAGGCCGCCCTTGAGATAGGGGCCATTCCAGCGCGCTTCGCTGGCCGGCTGTGTGACCAGGGCGGCGAGCCCTTCTTCGTCGGTCGGGTATTTCGCGTTGTCGACATAATAGAGTTCGAGCGCGCTTTCGATGTTGCGGATCTGCGCCTTGGCGGCGTTGGTCCGCGCCGAGCCGAGATAGCGCAACACCTGAGGCGCGGCGAGCGTCGCGATCAAGGCAATGATGGCGAGAACGACCAGAAGCTCGACCAGCGTGAACCCGCTTTCGCTGGTGTCGCGGCCGGATTTTTCGGAAGCTTGCTTAAAGCGCAGCATGATCATCAGAGCAGTCCCATGTTCAAACCGGCGAATTGTTCCAGCACCCAGCAGGAACCGAGACCGATGGTGATAAACGGGCCGAAGGCAATGCGGGCCCGCGCGGCTGCCGGACCGCTCGCTACCACCTGGCCACCAACGAACAGCAGCGCGGTGGCGCTGGCGATGAACAGCAACACCGGCAGAAGCAACGGGTCGATCCAGCATGCGGCGGCGGCCAGCATCTTGACGTCGCCGAGGCCAAGCCCGATCCGGCCGGTCATCAGGAAGTGCCCGCGCCGCAGCAGCCAGGCGGCGGCGAATGTGGCAGCCGCAAACAGGAGATGCAGCGGCAGGCCGTCCGCCGCCACCTGATAGCCAAGGCCGGTTGCCGCCAGCGCCAGGTTCAACCCGTCCGGGATGATCTGGCGGCGGAAATCGGCGATCGAAATGGCGGCGAGAATTGCCGCCAGGGCGAACGTGGCAGCCAGCAGGAGCGATGGGTGCGCAGCCGCGATCAATAGGCCAGCCTCTTCAAATCCTGCTGCAGCTTGGTGCCGCCGCGGCGTTTCTGGATCGGCGTCTGCAGGCTAATCTTGCCGCGGAATTCGTCGGTCACTTCGCGGGCCTCGTTGATGTCGCGCACGACATGCGGCCGGATGAAGATGATCAGCTCGGTACGCACAATCTTGTCGTTTTTCTGTTTGAACGCGTTGCCGATAATGGGGATGTCGCCGAGAATTGGCACCTGCGTGCGGCCGACACTGTTGTTCTGCTGGATGAGGCCGCCCAGCGCCAGGCTTTCGCCGTCATTGACCAGCACGCGGGTCTGGATCTTGCGCTGCTGTATGGTCGGTGAATCGATGCCGGAGCTCTTCGTCTCGGCAACGTTGCTGACCTCCTGCTGAATGTCGAGCATCACCCGGCCCGCATTGTTGATGCGCGGCGTCACCGTCAGGATGACGCCGGTGTCCTTCATCTGCACCGAGTTGATGATCGGCGCCGTGCCGCTGCCGGTATCCTGCGATTGCTGGGTCAGGATCGGCACCTGGTCGCCGACCTGCAAGATCGCCTTCTGGTTGTTCAGCGCCATGATGGTCGGCGCCGAAATGACGTTGACATCGGTGATCGAGGACAGCGCATTCAGCGTCACCTGTATGTTGTCGGTGGCATAACTCCAGTTGAAACCCGGCAAAGTGGCGGCGGCAGCCGCCTTGGCCACGTCGGTCACCGATACCTTCGTGCCGCCATTCTCGAAGAACCAGCGCAGGCCGTATTTCAGCTCGTCGTTGAGCGTGACTTCGGCAATGACGGCTTCGAGCATGACCTGCGTCGGCAAGATGTCGACCTTGGTCAGGATCTGCTCGATGCGCTCATAGTCGCGCGCCGTGGTCTGGATCAGCAGCGCGTTGTTTTCGATGTCGGCGACGACGGTGGCGCGGGCGGGCGGCTGTCCGTCCTGCTGCGGCATCGAAGGCGACGGTCCGGTCAACGGCACCGGGGTAATGCCGTCCGACTGCATGGCGATCGGCGTCTGGTCGGGCGACACGTTCGAGCCGTCCGTGCCGCCCTCGGTCTTGACCGAGGTGCCGAGAACGGAGCTCAGCACCGCGGCCAGTTCCTTGGCCGGGCGGTTCTGGATCTGGTAGACGAAGAGCTGGTCCTCGTTGGACTCGGCCAGCCGGTCGAGCTTGTTGATCCAGCTTGCGGCCCGCGCGAGATAGGCCGGACGCGAGGTGATCACGAGCACCGAATTCAGCCTGTCGTTGGGGATGAACTGGATGAGCTTGGCGCCCGGCCCGTCCTTGGTGCCGAAGATGGAATCGAGTTCCGCGGCAACGGCTTCCGGCTTCGAGGTCTTCAGCGGATGCAGCGCCACCGACATGCCGCGCATCCAGTCGACGTCGAACACGGACACCGCCTCCCTGATGGCATTGAGGTCGCTGTCATTGCCGGCGACGGTGATCAGGTTGCGGGTGGAATCGACCCGCAGCACCGAGCCTTGGCGGGTGATCGGCTCGAGAATGGTCTTCATCTCGTCGGCCGCGATATATTGCAGCTGCAGCACCTGTACCTTGACGCCGGGGCCCGACGGCGACACCGAGGGAACGCTGACCGGCGGTGTGTTGGACATGATCTCGGACAGCGGCACGATCTGGTAGGTGCCGGCGCGCTTGGTGATGCCCGCGCCATTCACCGCAAGTGCTGATTCCAGTATGTCGACCAGTGCATCCTTCGACACCGGCTGCGAGGTCTGCAGCGTCACCGTGCCCTGTACGCGCGGGTCGACGATGTAGTTGAGGTGCAGCGCGTCACCAAGCACCGCCTTGGCCGCCTCGGTGATCGGCGCGCTGACCAGATTGAGCTCGAACTGGCCCGAGCCGTCCGTCGTTACCTGGGTGACGGGGGCGCTGGACGAGACGAACTGGCCGGACCCCTGATACTGCGCGCCGTTGAAGCGCTGCCCGGCGGCTGCGGCCGAGGTGACGGTGGATGGTCCGGTGTATCCCGCCCGCAAGGGCGAGTTCTTGGCATGCAGGCTGTCGATGGTCTCGGTGAAAAAGTCCTTGCCCGGCGTGGAATTGCAGCCGGCAAGTGCAAGCAACAGGCACAATACGACGCGATTGCTTGACCCGATTGACATACACCCGATTCCCCAAGGGCCTTAGACTAGGACGTCCTGAGGTTGAGCGCTTGGATTGATGGCGGGATTTGGAGTCTATCCACAGGGTTGGTAGGGGGTGGGGGTTGTCGGGTGTATTGACTCGAGCAAGCAAAGTTTGCGCGGATTTGATCCGCCTTGGGAGTCCCAGACAGAGCACTGCAATCTACCACTTTCTATATAAACGGCGCTCTTAGGTAACAATAGTGCAATAGATCTGCCGAAAACAGACGGGCCTGTCTATTGCATCCTCTGTCCATTTGCTTCTAAAATTTCAAATCGAATTGAGGAGGTGACTGTTCCGCAGTTGTAGTCAATCTCTTGCCCGACTTCAGCATTTGCAGCGCCTCCGTGCCAACCCACCACTCTCGGACCTTCGTAAAGCCTTCCTGCTTCAACGCGGAGTTAAACCATTTCATCAGTTTCTGTGCGGTAGGTGTTTGATGAAGTGTCGACATGCTGCCTGGCAGTAAAGTTCCTGTCTTCCAGATACCTGCTAAAATTAAAGTGGTTGCGTCCTCATTGTCACTATTAAATAAATTCCAAAACTTCTCTCCCTTCTTCGAGACGGAAGCTCGCATATGATTCATGGTGTCCCTATGTGACACCAGGTAGCCCTGCGACATACTGCCTGTCTCATGGGTTGCAATTCCAGGATTCGGGATTTCGGAAGATTCCAGATAGATTGGCCTATTCGGGGTTGAGGCTGTTCCCATCTCGACGAACTTTAGTGGCGTGTTCGATTCGAATCGACGGAGAACCGGCGCGATATCGGAGGGAGTGGCGAAGAAGAGAATTTGCTTCATAGCTAGCGTTTCGGCACGATCAGGAGCTTGTCATTTGGGAAAGCAGCTCTAATGCGAGCTGCCGCCGCCGCTTCACTTGGTGTTGGTGTTACACCATCAGGAAGGGTCGTAACCGTCTGAACTCGCACGGTTCGACCATTCGGTGCCGTAGCGGTGATGTCAACATAAGTTCCTCCGCTTGAGCCAGGTCCAGAGCCTGGAATGTATTCCTCGGAGCCAATGCCGCCGCCTGGCCTCGCTGGGAAGCTATAACTACGCGTACCCATTTCTTGAGATATCGCATAATTCTGCTGCCGGGTAGTCGTGCTGCCCCATCGTCCTCCTGATTCCGTTAGATACCTTTGCGTAAATGGCGAAAGCGCCTCACTGTCTGCGGATGCAGAACTGCCTATCTTTAGGCCTTTAATTGGTATTTTTGATGTCACTAGCCCGGTAAAGAGCTCATAAGTCTGAAACATCATCGATTTTTCGGCGGCGCTGCTTGCATAGTAGTACTCAGGGCGTTTCATTTTTGCCGCTTGTTCAGGGGGAGACCAGCCTCTTCCTTGCGATAAGAAGAGAAAGATATTGGCAAGGGCTTTAGCTGGCCCTGTAATTATAGCCGACGAGCTCCCTGGGGGGAGTTGGACAGGTAAGTGACTTTCTGCAACACCTGCATGCCCATTCTGGTCGCTCTTGTTGACCGGATCATTCTGCGCATAGGCATACCGATTGGTGCCTACACCTTCCTTTGTCGGATCCCAGTCATCCGGTGAGATGAACCTGCCCAGCACTGGATCCATATACCGCGCGTTGAGATACATCAGCCCGGTCTCGGGATCCAAGCGCTCGCCGATGTAGCTCTTCTGCGTCTGGAAGCCTGTGTTCAGCTGCTCGCCATAGGTGGCGTAGTTCGTGGCCTCGACGATAGTACCCGACACGTCGGTGACATTGCGCACCGAGGCAAGGTGCTCGCGGTGCAGGAAGTATTTGGTCGCGTTCACCACCTTGATATCTGGATGGGGATAGCGGGTGTAGATTTCGGCTCCCGGTGAGGCTGGATTGATCTCGACTGAGGCGTCGGGATAGAGCGTGGTGGCAAAGGACGAAGCCTTCTTCACCCGCGCGCCATCAGGGCCATAGGTTAGGTTGACGGTGTTGGAGGCTCGCGTGACCGTCTTCAGCCGGTTTGCTTCATCCCAGGTCAGCGTGCGGCTGCCGTCGGAGGTGAGATTGCCATTGGCGTCATAGGCCATGGCATTGGCGCCGACCGTGATCGGTGCATGCGGACGAGCGGAGCTCGCCGCGGGATAGACATAGGTGCCAGCCACGCGGGTGCGCGAGACCATGTTATCGTTGGCGGAATAGACGAAGGTCTCGTCAAGCGTGTTGTCGCCGAGATTGTCGGATGAGGTCAGGCGGTCGGCATTGTCATAGCCATAAGTCCAGCTGCCCGGGCCCGCAGGGTCGATACCGACGATGTTGGTGATGCGGCCAAGATTGTCGCGCATGTACTGGCGATCCATTAGAACGGTGGCGTCCTTGGCGGTGGTTATCCTTGTCAGCCAGCGCCTAGTCGGCGAATAGCTGAAGGAGGTCTTCACGCCATTGGCATAGGTGATCTCCTTGGTTTGCCCATCGGCCTCATAGAGCGTCGAGGTGATGAAGCCAGGTGCCGAGACCAGCCTGTTGCCGGCGCTGTATTGCAGCGGCGCGGCAGACGTGCCGAAGTCGAGCTGCACCGGCAGATATTGCGTCGCCAGTGTTTGCCCGGAGGCATCGCGAACGCTGGTCGTCACATGCGTCAGCGTGCCGATGGTGACATCCTGACGCGCGACCTTGCCGAAGCCGTCGTACTTGTAGCTCTGCGTGGCTGCTGGATTGGTCGCGGTGGTCAGCTGGCCGATGTTGTAGTAGCCGGCGGCTGCCTGGTCGTAGGTGTTCTGCGTCTGCGTCTGCGTCTGCGTCTGCGTCACCGCACTGCCGCCGGGCGCTGTTGCCGTCTTCAGCGTCAGCCGGTCCATCTGGTCATAGCTGAGCGCCGTGACCGTACCCCTGGCATCGGTCTGGCTGACCAGCCGGTTGGCGGCATCGTAGGTGTAGGACCATGTGCCGAGATCGGGATCCGACGCCGTCAGCCGGTTGCCGGCTAGGTCGTAGGTGTAGGTCCAGCTTGAGCCGCCTGGATCCTTGACACCGATCAGTCGGCTGAGCACATCGTAGATGCGCGTCTCGAAGAGATTCAGGCCGCCATAGTCGCGCAGGATGAGCACGACATCGCCACGGGTGGAGGACCATGTTACGGTCTGTCTCGCCACGGTGTTGCTCACCTGCTCGGTCTTGAACACAGCGGCTAGGGGCGGGTTGGCAAATCCTGTCGTGCTGTCGACAAGGACATAGAAATAGGTGGTCAGACTGGCATCGGCATTGACAGTCGATATCAGGCGGTCGGTCCAGTCATAGGAATTGGTGGTCCATTGTGCGGCCTCGCCGACAAAACGCGGAAAAGCTGTGCGCAACACATTGCCGCGAAGATCGTAGTCGGTCTCGGCGACGCGCCTGGCGCCGGCCGCCGTCTCTCCGGGGGTTTCGACACGATAGACCCGGCCCAGCCCGTCATAGTACGAGCGGGTAAGATCCTCACCGGCGCCATTAGGGAGTGGCGTGTACTTGACTAAAGCCTGTGTTGCCGGATTGCCTTCATTCTCGAAGCGGGTCTTGGCATAGGCGCCGGTGACGCTCTGCGAGAGTTGGTCGAGCCGACAGAACGCATCGTAGGTGAAGGTCTTCGCCAGCCCGTTGGGATCGGTCTTTGTGGCCAGTAGACCGCAGACTGAATTGTAGGTAGCGGTCGAGACAAAGCGCGTGTCGGCCGTCTGTCCGCCGGTGGCGAAATAACGAGGCGCCCGCTCGGTTACGGGATAGAGGTGATAGGTCGCGTCATAATCCCATTCGGTCCTGTGGCCGAGCGCATTGGTGGCGGAGATCTTGTTGCCAAAACTGTCATAGGCAAAGATCTGATAGGAAAATCTCTGCGGGGTCGAATTGATATCGGCAAAGTCGACGGACCAGGTCAGATTGCCCTTGGTCGGCGGCGTCGCGTTGTCGGCATGCTGATTGTCGTAAAACAGCGCCTTGTAGCCGATGAGCGGGAATGTCTCGTCAAAACCCGCCTGCACCGTCTCAAGGCGCGGTAACGATACGATATAGGCGTTGGTATTGGGCGCGAACCATCGCCCCGTTCGGGTCTCGTCGCCGCTGACATCGATGCGCCCATAATCGTCCTGGACGAAGATGTTGTTGTAGGCATCGAAGTAGCGTTGCACCTTGAGGCTGAGCGCAACGTTCTCGATCAGTATCGTGTCGGTCTGCGTGTTTTGCACCGTGTAAGGTTTTGCCGTTGTATTGACGGCATAGGTCTCGGCCACCTGCTTATGCACTGTGCCAGCGCCATCCCTCCACACCGTCAGCGACGGCATGCCATAGCTCGCCAAGTCCTGCCTGTAAGTGGTCTCGATCTTCGATGGCGCCGTCTCGCCATTGGCAAGCGGTCTGGTCTCGACGGTCGAGGCAAAGCCCAGAAACTTGTGCGCCACCGGATCATATTTGCCACCAGCATAGGCGTAGCCACTCATCGCCGTCTGGCCGCGGCCATCGCTGATCGATAGCTTTGTCACTGCATGCGTCACCTGTGGTAGGTAGGTGTTCGCCCATCCGCTCGATGGTGCATATTCAATGGCAACTGTGCCGCCGAGTTCGGTGATGATTTGCCGAAGCAGGTTCGGATTGCCGGCGCCCGCGTTGGACAGAAGAATATTTCGGCTCGCTTTGATCCAATCAGTCAGCCCGTCGCCATTTACGTCGCCAACACCGCCGAGACCACGCTTTGCCAGGTCTTTGGTGTTGACACTTCCCAAATCCAGGGAACCCACCAACCCGAGCGTACTTGTACCCAGCGCGTAAAGCTTGACGCTAGGAAGGCCGACTGCAAATTCGCCACGCCCATCTCCGTCGATATCCGCGAACTCCAGACGATAGGTGCCGGTGTAGGCCAGCTGCGTGCTTAGGACCTGTTTCAGTTGTTGTCCCGTCGAGAGATAGACTGTTGTAGTTGCGATCGAACTTGCCAAGGTCGTTCTGACCAGATCCGTCGCGCCGTCGCCGTTCAGATCGGTGAAGTAGCATCCTGGCTCACCTGCATTTACGCGCTTCGGGCAATCGAGCGCCGAAAAGAGGGAGGTGAATTGCCACGCATTGTTGTGTCGATAGCCGGCGACGATGTTCTGCGAGTTTGCGGAATAGATGGGCTGCTGCTGGCCATTTCCCGCAAGATCGGCGACCCCTATCAGCCGCTTGCCGGACATCTCATAAACTTCGTCGAGACCGTCACCGTTCGTATCTACGACAGTAGGTTCTTCCGGGTCACCCGAAAATTTTGCGCACGCAGCTTGCGATGCAGTGCAGTCCCTTGGTGTTTGAATTAGTGAAGTGGGAATTTCGGAATAGCGTCCGTATGGGTAATAGTGAGTAACATCAACCCATTCTAATTCATATCTCTGTCGACTATAGCATCGATCGGGTTGCGGGTAACAATGTGTAACAGGTGGATTGCCGCTTGAAGTACAAATCGGCGGCACTGGGTCGCATAACGTGTAGGTTACCCAGTGACCTCGTTGTTCTGGTACAGTTTCTGAGCGTCCGCCAACAGCAAAAGTTCTATCAGGCGTTGACCCGAATCTTCCAACATACCCATTTATGTATTTTGATGATGAACCTGAGGCGATTGTGGTGTCTGTTACGGAAATGATCTTCTGGTTTTCACTGCTTGGCCTAGATCTTGTATACAGCTCGTCTTTTCCGTCATTGTTCTGATCTGACGCGATGCCGAGGAGGTCTGAGGTATTTGCAGAATTGCGTTCAACGTAAGAGAGCGATGCATCCTGATACACCATCTGGCCGAGCGACTTCGAGGTGCTACCGGAGATCGTGCCGTCGGCAGCGATGGTCGCGTCGGTACCGAAGCGGGTGACGGCGGTTAGCCGCGAATTGTTGGAGAGCGGCGCCTGGTCGTAGGTCAGGCTGTAAGCGCCGCGCAGCACGTTGCTGGTCCAGACACTGATCGATTTGACGCGTAGGGTCGTCTCGGAGATGTCGCGCCCATTGCCCATCAGGATCGTATCGGGCCGCGTCTCGTAATGAAACCCGATCATCGTTCCATTGTAGGTGATCGTAATGGGATAACAGACGGGGCTGACGCAAGCATAGCTGTAGGCAACGCTGTTGCCGTTGATGTCGGTAACCGAGGTCAAGAGCCAACGATAGTTTTGGGCCAGGTCATAAGCCGGCGTGCCGGCGGTCGGCGTGAGGTTCGCGACCGCCGCCACCGATCGGAAGGTAGAGACAGTGCCGTCGCGATCGGTCACTTTCCATTCATTGGTGGTGCTGTTCAGCGCAATGCGGCGATAGCTCTCATTCTCGGTCGCATGCGTGCCGCCAGTCGAGCAGGATGGCGACACCATGCCGGCCGTGCAGGCCACCATTGCCTCGCCGTCAAGCAGAAAAATGTCATTCGCGTCGTATGCCGGCATGCCATAGCCCGGCGTCGCCCGCTCGATGACGTCGAAACCGTCGAGACCCCAGCCATAACCCAGCCAGCCCTGATAGAGGCCGCCGATCTTGGTTTTGCGCGAGGAATCATAGGTCAGCGCGATCCTCGGCTCAATGCCGTGGAAGTCCGATACATCAATGCCGATGGCATAAGCCAGATTGCCGTTGCCGCCTGCTTTGGGTAGATCCGCCTTCGGTGTGCTGACCGCCTGGGGGTCGTCGCTGCTGTCGGCGTCGGCAGCCGCTGCCGCCATCGCCGCTGCGGGCTCCTCGGGTGCAGCCTCGGTGTCGCTCGTTTTTGCCGCCTTGCCGCCTGTTTTCGTGTCCGCGGCCTTGGCATTGTTTGCCTTGGAGTCTACCGGCTTGGCGCCAACCTCGGCCGCCGCGTCCGGACTGCTGCCTGATGTTCCGGCTGCCGTGCCGTCTGTCGCGCCGGCCGCCGGCGCCGGCTGTGCGGGCGGCGAACCGCTGCCACCAAATGCTGCCCCACCATTGCCGAGACGCCTGGCAGGCACTGCTGCCTCAGGCGAAGCGCCTTGCGCATTCTGCGCAAAGGCTTCTATTCCTGCATTGTTGCTAATATATGAGATGGCAGAGATAAAAGGTATATCCGCGCCAAAGACACCCGCGACAAGAAAAGTCACACCCAAAAGCAGCCGCTTCATGAGTCCCCCCGAGTCAAGTTGCTTGAAGTTACTCCTGCTTGACTTCGAAGATACGACACGATCCGGTCAGAAACCAAATATCCACAGGTTTATTTGCGATTTAGTAGAGCATTGCAGAAGAGGCAAGCCAGGAGGGGCGAAGCTCTGACTCTGGCCTCCAGACGCCCTTCCGCAGCATCTGCGCAATGGCTGTGTGGAGAGCCACAATCTGACGACGCTGGCGCTCGATCACACTGCCTTCATTGACAGCATCGTCTACCTGATTGCACGCGACCCCGCGGAACTGGTCGCGACGACCATCATCCACGGCTGCACGGTCCGCTAAGGCTCTTCCCGTTAGCCGGACGGAATGCCTCCAGGCATGGCGTTTTCGCCTATTTGACACCTCCTGGTTGTGGGCACATAAATCGCGCCCCAAGTTACGGAGACACCGATGACTGTCGAGCAGACGCTGCCGGACGCGCGGCCCGTTGAGGCCCAAGTCAGGCCCGATCTGACGACATTGATCGTCTATTTCGGCGCGCTGATCGCCATGTTCATGGCCACCATCGACATGCAGATCGTCGTCACCGCCTTGCCTACCATTGCGGGCGAACTCGGCAATCTGCATCTGTTCGGCTGGGTCGGTGCCGCCTACCTGCTCTCGACCGCCGCGGTCTCGCCATTCTACGGCAAGCTTGGCGACATGTATGGCCGCAAGAATGTCGTGCTGACGGCGATCGGCCTGTTCCTGCTGGGCTCGCTGGTCTGCGGCATGGCATGGTCGATGGAGAGCTTGATCGCCGCGCGCGTGCTGCAGGGTATCGGCGGGGGTGGGTTGATGGTTTCGGCCTTCGCCATGATCGGCGAACTGTTTTCGCCGCGCGACCGCGCCAAATATCAGGGCTACAGTTCGGCGGTGTTCGCGCTGTCATCAGTGCTCGGCCCGTTGGCCGGCGGCTACATCACCAGCCTGTTCGGCTGGCGCTGGGTGTTCCTGGTCAATCTGCCGATAGGGATCATCGTGCTGGCTGTGCTGGCCTTCGCCATGCGCAGCCGGTTCAACGAAAAACGGCACCGCATCGACTATCTCGGCGGCGCGCTGCTCGCCACCGGCACGACGGCGATTGTTTATTGGGGCTACCACGTGCTCGACCCCAGCGGACCGGACCTCATCACCTTCGCGCTGCCGCTGCTGGCACTGGTCGCCATCACCTTGTTCGCCATGGTCGAGCGGCGGGCCGAAGAGCCGATCGTCCCTCTGCGGCTGTTCGGCAATTCGACGGTCAGCATCGTCTCGGGCGTGTCGCTGGTCGCCGGAACGGTGACGCTGGGCATGTTCTTCTATTTTGCCCTCTACATGCAGACGCTGACGGGCCTGAGCCCGGCCGAGGTAGGCTTCCTGTTCCTGCCGGCGTCGCTCACTTCCATGGTCATCTCGATCGTCGCCGGGCGGGTGATCGCGGCAACCGGACGCTACAAATGGATGCCGGTGGTCGCCATGGCTATTGGCGGGTTTCTGATGCTGGGCTTCGTCCTCACCAACCAGCATACGCCGATCTGGGTATTGGCGACGATGATGGCAGTGTTCGGCATCAGCATGGGCCTGCAGTTCCAGGTGCTGATCGTGGCGATCCAGGCGGCAGCACCGCTGCAGGATATCGGCGCGGTGACGTCGCTGATCACCCAGGCGCGGACGCTCGGAGCATCGCTGGGTCTGGCGCTGAACGGCGCGGTGATGATCTGGGCGCTGAACCGACAGACAGCCGAGCTTCCTGCAGACGCCGCCGCCCTGCTGCCGGGTGGCCTGAACGGGTTGACGCCGCACCTCGCATCGAGCCTGCCGGGCGCGATCCGCGAAGTGGTGCTCGACCATTACTCCAGTGGCTTCAACGTGATGTTCATCTGGGTGGCGGCGCTCTATTTCGTCGCCATGGGGCTGACGCTGCTGCTCGAGGACAAAGAGATCCCGAAGCGGGCCTGAGCCAAAGCTTGTGTCATGCGCTGGGTTTAGGCATTTGGCGATGATCTGAAATCACCCAGGGGGACAGCCATGATCATCGACACTCATCTGCACCTGATCGACCTGTCGGCGCTGCGCTATCCCTGGCTCAGCCGCGAGCCGGCGCTCAACCGCGATTTCCCGCACGCAGAATATGCGATCCAGGCCCGCCGGGCCGGTATCGAGGCCGCGCTGCATATGGAGGTCGACGTCGATGAAGCCGACATCCAGGCCGAGACCAGCCATGTGAAGGCGCAGTCGCTGGAGAAGGGCAGTCTGTTGCGCGGGGCGATCGCCTCCTGCCGCCCGGAGGAGGCCGGTTTCGCCGCCTATCTCGAGCGCCAGCAGGCCGATCCCTTCGTCAAGGGGTTCCGTCGCGTGCTGCACGTCATGCCGGACGAGCTTTCGGACAGCGCGCTGTTTCGCGAAAACATCAAGCGGCTTGCCGGCACCGGCCTGACCTTCGACCTCGTCGTCCTGCCGCATCAGATTCCAAGGGCGGTTGCGCTCGCCGATCTGGCGCCGGATGTGCAGTTCGTGCTCGACCATTGCGGCGTGCCCGACATCAAGGCCAGTGCGGAACATCCGTGGCGCGAGCATATGACCGAGATCGCGCGGCGTCCCAATGTCATCGGCAAGATCTCCGGTGTCGTCGCCTATGCCGATGCCGGCTCATGGACCGTCGAGACCTTGCGCCCCTATGTCGAGCACACGATCGGCATTTTCGGCTGGGACCGCGTCGTGTGGGGCAGCGACTGGCCGGTGTGCACGCTTGGCAGTGGCCTTGCGACCTGGGTGGCGGCGACGCATGCGTTGATTGCGGGAGCCAGTCCCGACGAACGGGCGAAGCTGCTTTCGGGCAATGCCAAGCGGATATGGAGGCTCTAGAGGCGGTGGACAGCGCTCGAGATCGCCGGCGAATGGGCAGAGCACGATCAGTGCTCTATCTGACGCCAATACCTGCCGTCAGGCCGCCATCGATCCTGTAGTCCGCGCCGGTGCAGAAGCCGGCCTTCGACGAGCACAGGAAGGCGATGAGTTCCGCCACTTCCTCCGGTTCGCCGATACGGCCGAGCGGATGCGCCGCGCCGAAGCGCTTGTAGGCCTCTTCGACATCGGCATCGCTGCCGCCGTCACCGCGCGCAGCCTTCTCCAGGATCGGCGTGCGGATCGAGCCGGGGCTGACCGAATTCACCCGAATGCCTGCCGCCGCGTAGTCGAGCGCCAGCGAGCGCGTCAGCGTGTGGATGGCCCCTTTGGTCGTGGCATAGGCGGCGACGTTCTGCTGGCAGGCAAAGCCCTGCACCGATGCGACATTGACGATGGCGCCGCCTCCGCGCTTGATCATTTCGGGGATGCCGAAATGCGCGGTCAGGTAGATCGAGCCGACATTGACCGTCATCGTTCGGTTCCAGGTTTCCCAGTCGGTCGTCGTCGCCGTGCCATAGGGATGGACGGCGGCTGAATTGACGATGACATCAAGGCCGCCGAACCTTGCGACGCCAGCCGCCACCGCGTCGCGCACCTGGTCGGAGATGGACACATCGGTTTCGATGACCAGCACCGCAGCTCCAGCGCTTTCCAGTTGCGCTTTCATCGCCGCATTGGCGCTGCGGTCGATGCCGCAGGCGATGATTGCGGCGCCACCGGCCGCAAGGCGTCTGGCGGTTGCCAGGCCAATGCCGGTCGTCCCCGTCACCAGGGCGACCTTGCCGTCGAAATCCATCATTTCTAAAAACTCTTCCATTTTCTATCGACTCCCATCGAGGTCCAACAATAAGTTGCCAACCTCTCGCAGAAGGAAAGCCGAAAATGGAACAATGCTGGCGCTGGTATGGGCCCGATGATCCGGTGACGCTCGATCATGTCAAGCAGGCGGGCGCCACCGGCGTGGTCTCGGCGCTCCACCATATCTATGACGGCCGGACGTGGCCTGAGGCCGAAGTGCTGGAGCGCAAGCGCATTATCCAGGAAGCAGGACTGACCTGGTCGGTCGTCGAGAGCATTCCGGTCCACAATTCCTTCAAGATCGGCGCGCAGGAACGCGAGCGCTATGCCGGCTATTACCGCGATTCGATCCGCGCGCTGGCCAAGGCCGGCATCGCCACGATCTGCTACAATTTCATGCCGGTGGTGGACTGGACCCGCACCGATCTAGCCTACCGTCTGCCGACGACAGGCTACGCCCTGCGTTTTGATGCCGTTGATTTCGCCGCCTACGATCTGTTCGTGCTGAAGCGCAAGAACGGAGCTGACAGCTACACGCCGGCGCGTATTGCGCAGGCGGAAGCGCGGCTGAAGGAATTGCCGCCCGAGAAGATCGACCAGATCGAGCGCAATCTGATCGCCGGCCTGCCGGCTACAGAGCGCAAGTATGACCGCGACAGTTTTCGCGAGGCGCTTGCGGACTATGACGGGATCGGGCCGAAGGAGTTGCGCGACAACCTCGCGTGGTTCCTGCGCGAGATTATTCCGGTGGCGGAAGAGGAGGGGGTGCGCATGTGTATCCACCCCGACGATCCGCCGTTTTCGCTCTACGGCCTGCCGCGCGTCGTTTCGACCGCCGAGGATGCGCGTTTCATTCTCAATGCCGTCGACAGCCAGGCCAATGGGCTGACGTTCTGCACCGGGTCCTACGGCACGCGCGCCGACAACGACATCGTCGCCATGGTCAAGGAATTCGCCGACCGCATCCACTTCGCCCATCTGCGCAACATCACCATCGAGGATGACGGCTCGTTCTACGAGGCCGAGCATCTCGAGGGCGGCACCGACATGGCGCACGTCATTCTGGTGCTGATGCAGGAAGAGAAACGCCGCCACAGAGAAGGCCGCGCCGACTGGCAAATCCCGATGCGGCCGGACCATGGCCACCTGCTCGCCGACGATATCGGCAAGACAAGGATCAATCCCGGCTACTCGCTGATCGGCCGCCTGAAGGGCCTGGCCGAATTGCGCGGCATCATGCGGGCCGTGGAAACGTTTGGGCTGGCTTGAAGGGGCAACGAACTGCGTTCAATGCCGACGCCGGCTCAGCGTGCGTCGCTGTAGATCCATGCGGCCGGCGCGGACGCAAGACACCTCCGATTGCCAGGTTGACAGAAAGCTGACAATGTATCATATCCGGAAAAGCTGACTATGTATCATATTATCTAGCGCTAGGAGAAAGACCGGCAAAGCCGGCGCCCCAGGGAGGGATCGTGGGAGAGGCTATCAGCCAGTGGAGCAATTGGTCGGGCTATGTCACGGCCACGCCGCAGGCTTTTGCCGAACCGCAGAGTCTCGATGAGCTGAGTGGTGCCATTCGCAACTCGCCGGGACCAGTTCGATTTGTCGGCACGGGCCATTCCTTTACGCCGCTGGTCAAGAATGACGGCACCATCCTGTCGCTCGACCGCTTCGAGGGCCTGAGGTCGCACGATCCCGAAAAACTGACGGCGCGGGTCGGCGCCGGCACCAAGATCGGCGCGCTGGCAAAGCTGTTGCACGGCGTCGGCCAGGCGCTGCCGAACATGGGCGACATCGACAAGCAGGCGTTCGGCGGGGCGCTCGGCACCGCCACGCACGGCTCGGGCATCACACTTGGCGCGTACCACACCCAGCTCGAGGCGATGCAGATCGTCGACGGGCGTGGCGCGCTGAAAGAGTTCGACCGTGCCAAGAGCCCCGACATGATCGAAGCCATGGGCGCTTCGCTCGGCGCTTTCGGCGCCGTCACCGAAGTGACGATCCGCAACGTGGCGAGCTACCGGATGCGGCACCGCCGCTGGACGGCGCCGATCGCCGATGTGCTTGCGCAATTCGAAAGCACCATGACGGCGCATCGTTCGGCCGAGTTCTACTACGTGCCGTTTTCGGGCCAGGCGCTGCTGATTGCCAGCGACATCACCGAGGCGCCGGCGACGGTGCGTCCGCCGACGGAAGACGACGATGCGGTGACGACGCTGAGAAAACTGCGCGACTATCTCAGCTGGCTCCCTTGGCTGCGCCGCCGTCTCATCGGCTCGGCCTTCGCCAAGGTGCCGGCCGAGGATTATGTCGAGGAGTGGCTGAAGGTCTTCACCTCCGAGCGCAACGTCAAGTTCAACGAGATGGAATACCACCTGCCGTTCGAGGAAGGGGCGGCCGCACTCAGCGAAATCATTGCGCTGCTCGAGACGCGGTTTCCAGAGGTCTATTTTCCGATGGAGGTGCGCGTCGTGGCGCCCGACAATGTCTGGCTCAGCCCCTTCTACAAGCGCCCAACCTGTTCCATCGCCATCCATCACGGCGTCGAGCGCGATCCGATGGCGTTCTTCAACGCCGCCGAGCCGATCTTCAGGAAGCGCGGCGGCCGCCCGCATTGGGGCAAGATGCACAGCCTGACATCAAGGGAATTGAGCGCGCTCTATCCGCGCTGGAACGATGCGATGGCGGTCCGCCGCGAGATGGACCCGGACAACCGCTTCGTGTCGCCCTATATTGCCAGGCTGCTCGGCGTCGCGGCATGAGCCTGACCGACACCTATTTCGCGGAAATGTCGGGCGCGCTCAGGGCAGCCGGGATCTTTCAGCCTTGCCTGGTGCTCGATCTCGACCGGCTCGATCACAACATCGCTGCGATCAAGGCGAAGTTCGCCACGGGCCTCGATCTGCGCCTCGTCGACAAGTCGCTGCCATGCCTGCCGCTGATCGACTATATCCGCGCGGCGTTTGCGACCGACAGGCTGATGACCTTTCATCTGCCGATCAGCGCCGAGATGCTGAAAGTGTTTCCCCAAGTCGATCTCCTGTTGGGCAAGCCGATGCCGGTTGCCGGCGCCAGGCACGCGCTGACGAAGGGCGTTCTCGCCGGGCTCGGCGAAGCTACGTCGCGCATCGTCTGGCTGATCGATACCGAGGAGCGGCTGGCCGCCTATGGCTCGCTTGCCGCCGAGCTCGACCGCGAGCTGCGCGTCTGCTTCGAGGTCGATGTCGGCCTTCATCGCGGCGGTATCATCGATCCCGACTCACTGGCCCGGGCAGTTTCCGCGTTGGCGAATTACCCGCGGCTGAAATGCGAAGGCGTCATGGCCTACGAGGCGCATATCGGCCATATCCCAAAACTGCTGGGAGGACCGGCCAAGGCGCGCGTCAAGGCGATCAGCCTGTTTCGCCAGTATGTCGCTTGCCTTGCCGCCGACCAGCGCAAGATCCTCAATCTTGGCGGCAGCAGCACCGCATTGCTCTATGACAGCTGGGTCGGCGCCAATGAATTGTCCATCGGATCGGCTTTTATGCTGCCGACCGATTTCGATGTGCCGAGCCTCAGCCAATTGCGGTCTGCCGCATTCATCGCGACGCCGATCCTGAAAGTGGTCGATGTCCAGGCGCCGGGCCTCGACCAGCGCTCCTGGCTGCTGCAGAAGCTCGGGCTGTTGCCGCGGCGCGGCTGTTTTCTCTATGGCGGAAAATGGATGGCGAAGCCCGTCCATCCCGTGGGGATGAAGACCGACAAGACGTTCGGCTTTTCGACCAATCAGCAATTCATGGCGCTGCCCGACAACGTCAATGTCGGGCCTGACGACTACGCCTTCCTGCGTCCGACGCAGAGCGAATTCGTGCTACAGCAGTTCGGTTCGATCCAGGTCTATTCCGGCGGGAAATTCGTCGAGCAATGGGCCGCACTGCCGTTTTCGTAGAGCAATTCCAGGAAAAGTGTGAAGCGGTTCCGTCCGGAGTTGCGTCAAACAAAGAGACCGAAGTGGAGGAGGATAGGATGGTCGCCAAGGCAGTCAAAACTCAGCCCGTGCAGCCTGAATGGGCAGCCGAACTCGACCTCGCCCTCACCGATCTCGACGCCAGGAAGGACGACTGGGCGCAGACCTCGAATGGCGAGCGGATCGCCTTGCTGCGGCAGGTCAAGGATCACATCCGCGAGGTCGCCGAGGCGTGGGTCAAAACCGCGACGCGCAAGAAGGGCATCCCGACCGGCTCGCCGCTGGAAGGCGAAGAATGGCTGGCTGGCCCGGCGGCGCTGATGGATGGCTGCAACCAGTTCATCCACACGCTCAGCCTGATGGAGGGCAAGAAGTTTCTCGACAGACTGCCGGTCCGCACCTTGCCTAGCGGACAGGTGGCGGTAACGGTGGTTCCGAATTCGCTCTGGGACAAGGTGTTGTTCACCGGGCTGAAGGCCGAGATCTGGATGCAGCCCGGCGTGACCAAGGCGAACCTCGCCGCAAACACCGCATCGGCCTATGACGCGCCGCGCACCAGCCGCAAGGGCAAGATCGGCCTCGTGCTCGGCGCCGGCAATGTCGCCTCGATCGCGCCGCTCGACTGCCTGCACAAGCTTTTGGTCGAGCACCAGGTGGTTCTGCTCAAGATGAACCCGGTCAACGACTATCTGATCGATTTCCTGCGGCCGGCGCTGCGGCCGCTGATCGAATTCGGAGCGCTGCGCATCGTGCGCGGTGGCGCCGATGTCGGCGCGTATCTGTGCAACCACGATCTCGTCGACGACATCCACATCACCGGTGCCGCCGCCTCGCATGACGCGATCGTCTGGGGGCCTGGCGAGGAGGGCCGCAAGAACAAGGCGGCGGGCACGCCGCGCAACAGCCGGCGTATCACCTCGGAGCTTGGCGGCGTGGCACCCACCATCGTGGTGCCCGGTCCGTGGTCGGATGCCGATATCACCTACCACGCCGAACTGATCGCTACCCAAAAGCTCAACAATTCCGGTTTCAACTGCATCGCCTGCCAAATGCTCGTGTTGCCCGAAGGCTGGGGCAAATCCGATGCGCTTTTGGCAGCACTCGAAAAGGTGATGCAGAAAGCCCCGTCGCGCCCGGCCTATTATCCCGGCGCGACCGAGCGCCTCGCCGCCTTCGAGGCGCACGCCGACACGGCACAAAAATTCGAGCGGCCTGGCGGGCCCGCCTGCGTTGTGGTGCCGTTCCGGCCGGGCACGGACGCCTATCTCGAAAATGCCGAGGTGTTCGCGCCGGCGCTCAGCGTCATGCGGCTGCCGGCGGGCAATGCGGAATCCTATCTGCGCGCCGCTGTCGCCTACGCCAATGAAAAGCTGCACGGCACGCTTGCCGCCAACATCCTCATCCATCCCAGGACGATCGCCGAGATCGGCCGGCAGCGCTTCGAGGAAATCATTGCCGAACTGCGCTATGGCGGCATCGGCATCAATTCCTGGAGCGGCGTTCTGTTCGCGCTGCTGCGCCCGACCTGGGGTGCTTTCCCTGGCCACACGCTCGACGATGTGCAGAGCGGCATCGGCGTCGTCCACAACACCTATTTGTTCGACAGACCGGAGCGCAGCGTGCTCGAAGCGCCGTTCCGCATCATGCCGAAGCCGGCCTGGTTCCTGACCCACAAAAGGGCACACATGGTCGGCCGCCTGATCACCGAGTTCAACTACCGGCCGAGCTTCCTGAAGCTGCCGCGCATCATCTGGAACGCGCTGCGCGGCTAGCAACGAGCATCCGATGTCAAAAACAACAAGCCGGGACAGGAGTTACGACAATGGCTGACACGGATGCAATCATCGTCGGCGGCGGGCTGGCCGGCCTGGCCGCAGCCGCGGAACTCGGCGATGCCGGAAAGCGCGTGATCATCGTCGAGCAAGAGGGTGGCGGTTTTCTCGGCGGCCAGGCATTCTGGTCGCTCGGCGGCCTGTTTTTGGTCAACACGCCCGAGCAGCGCCGCCTGCGCATCAAGGACAGCCGCGACCTCGCCTGGCAGGATTGGCTGGGTTCTGCCCAGTTCGACCGGCCCGAGGACCATTGGCCAAGGAAAGTGGCGGAAGCCTATGTCGATTTCGCCGCCGGCGAGATGCGGCCGTGGCTCTACGCCATGGGCATGCGCTGGTGGCCGGTGGTCGGCTGGGCCGAGCGCGGCGGCGCGCTGGCCAATGGCCACGGCAATTCAGTGCCGCGCTTCCACCTGACATGGGGCACTGGGCCGGGCGTGGTCGCGCCGTTCGAAAGGCGCGTGCGCGAGCACGTCGCCAAAGGGCTGATCACTTTGAAATTCCGTCATCAGGTCAGCCGGCTGATCAAGACCAACGGCGCGGTCACCGGCGTCGCGGGCGAAATCCTGGAGGCATCCGATGTCGAGCGCGGCAAGCAGTCGAGCCGCACGGCCGTCGGCGATTTCGACCTTTCGGCCGGTGTCGTGATCGTCACCTCGGGCGGCATCGGCGGCAATCATGAGTTGGTTCGCAAGGTTTGGCCGGTCGGGCGGCTGGGGCCAGCGCCGAAGCGTATGGTTGCCGGCGTGCCGCACCATGTCGACGGCCGCATGGTGGCGATCACCCAGGACGCCGGCGGGGCCGTCATCAACGCCGACCGCATGTGGCACTATGTCGAGGGGATCAAGAACTGGAATCCGATCTGGCCGAACCACGGCATCCGCATCCTGTCGGCGCCGTCGCCGCTATGGTTCGATGCTCTGGGACAACGCATGGAGGCGCCGTTCTTCCCGAGCTTCGATTCGCTCGGCACCTTGAAGCGTATCCTGTCGACGGGACACGATTATTCCTGGTTCGTGCTGAGCAAGACGATCGCTTCGAAGGAGTTCGTGCTGTCGGGTTCGGAGCAAAACCTAGACTTTACGGCCAAGGATTGGCGGGCCGTGCTGAAGAACCGGCGCGGCGGCAAGGCGCCACCATCGGTGGCAGCGTTCCTGGAAAAGGGCGAGGACTTCGTCGTCCGCGACAACCTGGCCGACTTGGTCGCCGGCATGAACGCGCTGTCAGGCGACAATCTGCTCGACTACGACCGGCTCAAGGCGCAGATCGTGGCGCGCGATCGCGAGGTCGACCATGCCTATACCAAGGATGCGCAGGTCACAGCCGTCCGCGGCGCCCGCAACTACATTGGCGACAAGATCTTCCGGGTGACCAAGCCGCACAAGATACTCGATCCCAGGCACGGGCCGCTGATCGCGGTGCGCCTCAACATCCTGACGCGCAAAACGCTTGGCGGCCTGCACACCAATCTCAATTCGCAGGTTCTCGACGGCAATGGCGAACCCATTGCCGGGCTCTATGCGGCAGGCGAGGTGGCCGGCGGCGGTGGCGGCGGCTATCACGGCTACAATGCGCTGGAAGGGACATTTCTCGGCAGCTGCATCTTCTCCGGCAGGAACGCAGGCCGGCACGCCGCGGGCAGGTGACGCGGCTGGCGGGCCAAGAAAAGGTCGATGAGAACAGGACATCCGCCATGTTCCATGGATAGCGACTGCTTTCGATCGCTTGCGGCAACCCAGGCGGTCAGCGAGTTGCGGCTTGCCGGCGCCGACGGTTCCCATGCGCTGGTGCTCGGCGCTGCGGCCCATCAGAGGCCTGCGTTACGCTGGCGCCACCGCGAAATCGAACCCGAGGTCCTGAAGGCCTGGCCGCAAGGTCGGCCGAGCTACCACTCGGCGAAGGAGCCGTCCTTGTGACGCCAGACCGGGTTGCGCCAGCGGTGGCCTTCCTTGGCGCGTTCCTTGACGTAGTCCTCGTCGATTTCGACGCCGAGGCCGGGACCATCGGGGATTGCGACATAGCCATCCTCGTAGCGGAAGACGTCCTTGTTGGCGGCATAGTCGAGCAAATCGTTTGCGGCGTTGTAGTGGATGCCGAGGCTCTGTTCCTGGATGAAGCAGTTGTAGCTGACGGCATCGAGCTGCAGGCAGGCGGCGAGCGCGATCGGGCCGAGCGGGCAGTGGGGCGCCACCGCAATGTCATAGGCCTCGGCCATCGCCGCGATCTTGCGGCATTCGGTGATGCCGCCGGCATGCGACAGGTCTGGTTGGATGATGTCGACGGCGCCTTGTTCGAACACCGATTTGAAATCCCAGCGGCTGTAGAGCCTCTCGCCGAGTGCGATCGGCGTCGAGCCGAGGGCGGCGATCTCCTTCAGCGCCTCGCGATTTTCGCTCAGCACCGGCTCCTCGATGAACATCAGCCGGTAGGGTTCCAACTCCTTGACCAGCATGCGCGCCATCGGCCGGTGGACGCGGCCGTGGAAATCGACGGCGATGCCAATGTTGGACCCAACGGCCTCGCGCACCATGGCGACTCGTTCGACAGCCGCATCTATTCTGTCATGGCTGTCGACGATCTGCAGTTCCTCGGTGCCATTCATCTTCAGCGCCTGAAAACCGCGCGCCACCACTTCCCTGGCGCCATCAGCCACTTCCGCCGGCCGGTCGCCGCCGATCCAGGAATAGACCTTGATGCTGTCGCGCAGCTTGCCGCCGAGCAGTTCGTGCACAGGCACGCCGAGCGCCTTGCCCTTGATGTCCCACAGCGCCTGGTCGATGCCGGCAATGGCGCTCATCAGGATCGGCCCGCCGCGGTAGAAGCCGCCGCGATGCATCACCGTCCAATGGTCCTCGATCAGGCGCGGGTCCTTGCCGATCAGATAATCGCCAAGTTCCTTGACCGCTGCCTCGACCGTCAGCGCACGGCCTTCGACCACAGGCTCGCCCCAGCCGGTAACGCCGGCATCAGTCTCGATCTTCAGGAACAGCCAGCGCGGCGGGACGATGTAGGTGGTGAGCGAGATGATTTTCATGCTGGTCTCAGTTGTTCTTGAGTTTCTTGGCGCTGACCAGGTCGCGCGCCGCAAGGTCGAGGATCCGGCCTGCCGCCGCACGCGCCGCCGCGGCATCGCGCATGCGCAGCGCCTCGACCACCTCACGGTGCGCCGCCACCGCTTCCATGCGCCGGGCGAGCGAAATGGTCGCAGTTGCTTCGAGCGAGAATTTCAGCCCGGTGTCGATAAGATTGCCGATCTGGCGGAAGATCGGGTTGTGGCTCCCGGCATAGACGATCTGGTGGAAAGTGATGTCCGAGCGCGAGAAGGCGGCGAGATCCTCGCCGGCATTGGCCATGCCGCGCCAGGCGGCTTCGAGATCGGCGATCTCCTGCAGCGTCGCACGAGTTGCCGCCAGTTCAGCTACCAGCGGCTCGATGGCGCGGCGCGTCTCGAGGATGGCGTCGAACAATTTGTCGTCCAGTGCATGCGGCGCGTGCCAGGCCAGCACCTGCGGGTCGATGATGTTCCAGTTGTCCTGTTCACATACAACCGTGCCGATGCGGGGCCGCGACAGCACCAGCCCCTTGGCGGCCAGCACCTTCAAGGCCTCGCGGATGACGGTGCGGCTGACGCCATATTCGACGCCGAGTTCGTTTTCGGTCGGCAGGGACGAGCCGGCGGGATAGCGTCCGGAAAAGATGTCTGAGGCAAGCGCCTTGGTCACATCGGGCATGACGCGCGGGCGGCGGGTGTCGCCTGATGCCTTCTTCGAAGTGTCGGTCACCTCAGCCCTCCTCCAAGGCGGCGAAACCACTGATCTCGCGTCCCCGGCCTTACCGGATGCGGATGATTTGCGCCAGCGATCCCTGGTCAGAGCATGTAGCTCAATTATCATACCAGATCAATTGACGAGTATGATAAAAAGAATTAGAGACTCTGCATCCGGGCTGAGCGCCCGGCCATCGCTGGGAGGTAATCATGCGACTTCTGAAGACCGCGCTCGTCGCGGGCGCCCTTGCCGTGCTGTCCGTCACGACCATCGCTGCATATGCTCAGGACACCAAGATAGGTTTTATCGTCAAACAGCCCGAGGAGCCGTGGTTCCAGGACGAATGGAAGTTCGCCGACCAGGCCGCCAAGGAGAAGGGTTTTACCCTGGTCAAGATCGGCGCCGAGGACGGTGAGAAGCTGATGTCGGCGATCGACAATCTCGGCGCGCAGGGCGCGCAAGGCTTCATCGTCTGCACGCCTGATGTGAAGCTCGGCCCCGGCATCGTCGCCAAGGCCGCCGCCAACAATCTCAAGCTGATGACGGTTGATGACCGTCTGGTCGGCGCAGACGGGAAGGCGCTGGAAGACGTGCCGCATATGGGCATTTCGGCGACCAAGATCGGCGAGGCCGTCGGCCAGGCGATCGTCGACGAAATGAAGGCGCGCGGCTGGAAGGCCGACGAGGTTGGCGCCATCCGCGTCTCCTATGATCAGTTGCCGACCGCCGTCGACCGGGTCGAAGGCGCCATTTCGGTGCTCAAGGCCAACGGCTTCAAGGCCGAAAACATCTTTGACGCGCCGCAGGCCAAGACCGATACCGAGGCTGCGCTCAATGCGGCGACGGTGGTACTCAACGCCCATGCCGACATCAAGAAGTGGGTCTCCTTCGGCCTCAACGACGAAGCCGTTCTCGGCGCCGTGCGCGCTTCCGAAAGCGTCGGCATCCCGGCCGAAAACGTGATCGGCGTCGGCATTGGCGGCGCGGATTCGGCGATCAACGAGTTCAAGAAGCCGACCGCCACCGGCTTCGTCGGCACGGTGATCATCTCGCCGAAGCGTCACGGCTACGAGACTGCGCTCAACATGTATGACTGGGTCGCCAACAACAAGGAACCCGAGAAGCTCATCCTGACCGCCGGTGCGCTGGCCAAGCGCGACGACTACCAGACGGTCCGCAAGGGTCTCGGCATCGAATAATCCTCCCTGTACAAACAGGCGGCGGCTCACAGTCGCCGCCTGTTTGGCATGGCAAAAGGATAGGCGCCCCATGTCCTTTCTCGACTTCTCGGAAATCACCAAGACCTATCCGGGCGTCAAGGCGCTGTCCGGCGTCTCGTTCAGCGTCGACAAGGGCGCCGTGCATGGCTTGATGGGCGAGAACGGCGCCGGCAAATCCACGCTGATCAAGATCCTGTCGGGCGACCAGCATGCCGATGACGGCGAGATCCTCATCGACGGCAAGATGCAAGCCTATGCAACGACGCGAGATGCCTTCGACAATGGCGTCATCGTCATCCACCAGGAGCTACAGCTGGTTCCTGAGCTCACTGTTGCCGAAAACCTCAGCCTTGGCCGCTTCCCCACCAACGCCGGCATCATCGCCCGCGCCAGAATGCTGGAAGACGTCGGCGCCAAGCTGAAATCGGCGGGCATCGACATCGATATCAGCCGCAAGGTCAAGACGCTGTCCATCGGCGAACGGCAGATGGTCGAGATCGCCAAGGCGATCATGCTCGACGCGCGCGTCATCGCTCTGGATGAGCCGACCTCGTCATTGTCGTCGCGCGAAAGCGAAATTCTGTTTGCCCTGATCGACCGCCTGCGCGGCGAGGGCAAGGTCATCATCTATGTCTCGCACCGGCTGGACGAAGTGTTCCGCCTCTGCGACAGCCTGACCGTGCTGCGCGACGGCAAGCTCGCGGCGCACCATGCGTCACTGAAAGACGTCACGCGCGATCAGGTCGTCGCCGAAATGGTTGGCCGCGAAATCTCCGACATCTGGGGGTTTCGCCCACGCCCGGCTGGCGATGTCCGGCTGAAGGTCGACGCTGTTTGCGGAGTAAAACTGACGACGCCCGCCAGCTTCGAGGCGAGGGCGGGCGAGATCGTCGGCTTCTTCGGTCTGATCGGCGCGGGCCGCTCCGAACTGATGCGGCTGGTCTTCGGCGCCGACCCGCGCTCAGGCGGCACCATTACCGTTGATGGCAAGGTCGTTCATGCCACCGATCCGCATGACGCGATCCGCGCCGGCATCGTTTTGTGCTCGGAAGACCGCAAGCATGACGGCATCATCCAGGGCCGCTCGATCGAGGAGAACATCAACATCTCGTCGCGGCGTCATCACACGCGCTTCGGAATCCTGAACCGCGCCAGCGAGATCGCCACCGCCGAGACCTTCATCAAGAAGCTCAAGGTGCGCACGCCGTCGCGCAAGCAGGACATCATCAACCTCTCCGGCGGCAACCAGCAGAAGGTCATTCTCGGCCGCTGGCTGTCGGAGCAGGGCGTGCGCGTGCTTATCGTCGACGAGCCGACACGCGGTATCGACGTCGGCGCCAAAGCGGAAATCTACGAACTGCTCTACCAGCTTGCCGAAGACGGCATGGCGATCGTCGTCGTCTCGTCCGAATTGCCGGAAGTGATGGGCATTTGCGACCGCATCCTGGTGATGTGCGGCGGGCGGGTCAGCGCCGAACTCGCGCGCGACCAGTTCGCCGAAAAAGCGATCCTGGCCGCCGCTCTTCCCGATCAGAAAACCCCCGACGCGATCGCATCCTGAGGATCTTTGCCATGACCGATCAGTTGAAGAAGATCCTGCTCGGCGAACAGGGCCTCGTCGTGATCTTCATCGTCGCCTTCGCGCTGGTGTCGCTGCTGGTGCCGAATTTTCTGACTGACCGCAACATGCTCGGCCTGCTGCAGTCGGTGGTCACCGTCGGCATTGTCGCCTGCACCATGATGTTCTGCCTTGCCGCGCGCGACTTCGACCTCTCGGTCGGCTCCATCGTCGCCTTTGCCGGCATGGTCGCGGTGATGGCGTCGAACTATACCGGTTCGATCCTGCTCGGGCTTCTCGCGGCAATCGCCTGCGGCGCCTTCGTCGGCTTCATCAATGGCGTCGTCATCGCCAAATTCCGCATCAACGCACTGATCACGACGCTCGCCACCATGCAGATCGTGCGCGGCCTTGCGCTGATCGCATCGGACGGCCGCGCCGTCGGCATCAACAGCCCGGATTTCTACCAACTGGCGCTGTCGAAGCTGTTCGGCATTCCGACGCCGGTCTGGGTCCTGGCCGTGCTGTTCTGCATCTTCGGTTTTGTCCTCAATCGTACCGTGTTCGGCAAGAACACGCTGGCCATCGGCGGCAACCCGGAGGCTTCGCGCCTGGCCGGCGTCAATGTCGACTGGACGCGCATCTGGATCTTTGCGCTGCAAGGCGTGGTTTGCGGCATCGCCGGCATCCTTTTGGCCTCGCGCATCACGTCGGGCCAGCCCAATGCGGCGGTCGGGCTTGAACTCTCGGTCATCTCGGCCTGCGTGCTCGGCGGCGTCTCGCTTGCCGGCGGCCGCGCCACCATGTCGGGCGTCATCGTCGGCGTGCTGATCATGGGCATCGCCGAAAACGCCATGAACCTGCTCAACATCCCGGCGTTCTACCAATACATTGTGCGCGGCGTGATCCTGCTGCTTGCCGTTTTGCTCGACAATCTGCGTTCGTCGGCACTGGGCCGGCGCTGATCCGTCTTCCAGTGGAGTGACAGCCATGGCTGAGCGCCTGTCCGGCAAACGCATCTTCCTCACCGGCGCCGCGCAAGGCATCGGGCTTGCCATCGCCGAGGCCTGCCTGGCCGAAGGGGCAAAACTGTTCCTGGTCGATCGCGACGGCGCGCTGCTGGACAAAACGGTCGCCGGCCTTGCCGCACCGCAGGGCCATGTCGGACATACCGCAGCCGACATCAGCGACGGGGCCGCGATTGCCGCTGCCGTCAGCCGGGCGACCGACGCGATCGGGCCGATCAACGCGCTGATCAACAATGCCGGGATGAATGTGTTCTCGACGCCGCTCGAGGCGACCGAGGAGGAGTGGAATCGCAATTTCGATGTCAACGTCAAAGGCGCCTGGAACTGCGCCAAGGCGGTGCTGCCGGCAATGATCGCAAATGGCGGTGGCGCGATCCTCAACATCGCCTCGACGCACAGCTTCACCATCATCCCTCATACCTTCCCCTATCCCGTGGCCAAGCACGCGCTGCTTGGGCTGACCAAGTCGCTGGCGCTGGAATATGCCGGGCAGGGCGTGCGCGTGAACGCGCTGGCGCCCGGTTATGTCGAGACGCAGAAGGCGACCGACTATTGGAACAGTTTTGCCGATCCGGTTGCGGCGCGCGCCAAGACGCTGGCGCTGCATCCCGGCGGCCGCATCGCCTCGGCGCGCGAGATCGCGCTGGCCGCTGTGTTCATGATTTCTGAGGAGTGCCCGTTCATGAACGCGGCGACCCTCGTCGTCGATGGCGGGCTCAGCCAGCTACAGCATCCCGCCTGAACGCTGGAGAGGCTCTATTTCTACGGCGTCGACCGCCGGCTTAATGGCGCAAGCCGTAGCGATCAGAAACGCTCGCGATAGGCGCGCGGGTTGGTGCCCAGCACGCGCAGAAAGCCGCGCCGCATGGTTTCTTCCGAGCCGAAACCGCAGCGGCGGGCCGTCTGGTTGACGGGCTGGCCCCGCTCCAGCATCCGCCGCGCCGCCTCGATCCGGATCTCCTCGATCGCGCGGGCAGGTGTCCGGCCGGTGGCCTCGCGATAGCGCCGCGAGAAGCTGCGCGGGCTCATATTGGCGTGGTCGGCCAACTGCGTGAGCGACAGGTCACCGGCCAGATTTTCGAGGATCCAGCCATGCAGCCGGTCGAAGCGTCCGTCGCCTTGCTGCAGCTTGAGGGTCTGGCTGAATTGCGCCTGGCCACCGGGACGTTTCAGGAAGACCACCAATTCGCGCGCCACGGCAAGCGCCGTGTGCCGGCCAAGGTCGGCCTCGACGAGGGAGAGGGCGAGATCGATCCCCGCCGTTACACCAGCTGATGTCCAGACATTGCCGTCACGAATGAAGATCGGGTCAGGTTCGAGGCGGACCGCGGGAAAGCGGCGGGCGAACTCCGCGCAGCGTCCCCAATGGGTCACCGCGCGACGCCCGTCGAGCAGGCCAGCCGTCGCCAGCAGCATGGCGCCGCTGCAGACGGAAGCGGTTCGCGTGGCATCGCGCGAGCGGCTGGCGATCCACTGGATCAGCACGGGATCGTCGCAGGCCGCGTTGACGCCCCATCCGCCGGGCACGACCAGCGTGTCGATCTTACCTCCGTTCGCCGGCAGCACTGCTGCCTCCAGCACGAGACCGGCCGATGTCCGGATGCGCGGTGAGGCGGCGACGACCACGACCTCGTAAGGAGCCGGTTCGCCGGCCTGCCTTTTGAAATCATTGGCGCTGGCAAAGACCTGCAGCGGTCCGCTGACGTCGAGGAGCTGGATGTCGGGATAGGCAAGTACTTCGATACGGCGCATTGGTTTGGCCCGAAGCGAGGGATGAATGGCAATCGTGCCAAACCATGATGCCGTAGATTGCCGGAAGTCAACCCACGGAGATTTCCATGCCCCTTCGTTTCGGCATCCTCGTATTCCCCGACGTCCAACAACTCGACCTCACCGGCCCATACGAAGTCCTGGCATCGGCCAAGGATGCCGAGGTGGAACTGATCTGGAAGGATCGCAACCCGGTGACGTCATCGACGCGCCTCTCGCTGACGCCAACCGCGACCTTTGACGATTGCCGGCCCCTCGACGTGCTGTGCATTCCTGGCGGGGGCGGGGTCAACGCGCTGCTGGAGGACCAGACAGTCCTCGATTTCGTGTGGGAGCGCGCGGGGCAGGTGCGCTACATCACCTCCGTTTGCAGCGGTGCCCTGGTGCTTGGGGCGGCCGGACTGCTGAGGGGCAAGCGCGCGACCACGCACTGGTATGCGCATGATTTCCTTGAGGAGTTCGGAGCGATCCCGGTCGACGAGCGTATCGTCGAAGACGGCAAGCTCATCACCGCCGGCGGCGTCACTTCGGGGATCGACTTCGGCCTGGCGCTGGTTGCGAGGCTGCTTGGACAGGAGGAGGCCGAGATCGTGCAGCTCTCGCTCGAATACGCCCCGGCTCCCCCCTTTCGGTCCGGCACGCCCGCCGAGGCGTCGCCTGCGGTGCTGGCGCAGGCAAAAAAGCGCCTCTCTGCTTCGAGGCGGGTTCGCGAGGCAATCTTCGCTCGCTGGCGCGAGGCTCGCGCCGCCGCTGCGCCGGCGCGCATCCACGGCTGAAGCAGCAAGGCCGAAGGTGCATCCCCTGGCCCTTCGGCCTCGCTGCGTTTCCACTGTTGACAGGTCCCTTCGTCTGTGCAGAAATTGGTTGGACCATTGAACCACTTCGGTAATAGCCCCGGTGACCGAATTCAGCCTTCCGCCGATCCAGACGACGGCCCGCGACGACGCGGTGCTGAAGGCGTTGGCCGGCTTCGTCATGCGCGAGAAGCTGGAACCCGGTGAGAGGCTGCCGACCGAACGCATCCTCGCTGAGCGTCTGAAGGTCAGCCGCAACACGGTGCGCGAGGCGCTGACGCGCTGGGAAGGGCTTGGCCTGGTCGAGCGCCGGCAGGGCTCGGGCACCTATCTCAAGGCCGCCGTCTCGCTCGACATGCTGCACATGCCGCTGACGCTTGCCGGCGGCAATGATTTCACCGGCCTGATGCGCACGCTGGAAATCCGCCGCGCGCTGGAAGCGGAAGCCGCCGCCCTTTGCGCCATTCGTGCCGACAAGGACGACCTCGCCGAGATCGAGCGCAAGCTCGACATCATGGAGGAAGAGTTTCTCAGCCGCGCCGGCATGTCGTCGGAAGAGGACTGGGAATTCCATCAGGCGATCTACCGCGCCTGCGGCAATCCGCTGTTCGAGCAGATTATCGCCGCCATGCACGAACTGTTCCACCGCTTCTGGGAACATCCGCTCGGCGTGCGCGATTTCGGCCACGCAAGCTTTCCCTACCACCGCACCATGTTCGACTGCATCGCCGCGCACGATCCGGAAGGCGCCCGGGCCGAAGCGCTGAAGCTGATCGCCACGGTCGAGGACGATTTGAAGCGCGGCGCCGCCAACCTCAAACTTTCGGTCCGCACATGAACGAGCACAGCTTCGACCCAGGCATTTCCGGCAGCGACTATCTTGCCGAGGCGGCGACGCTTCTGGCGCATGACGACCCGTTCCCCGGCAATGCGGTGGTGCCGCCGATCTACCAGACCTCGCTGTTCACCTTCGCCAGCTATGCCGACATGGCCGACACCTTTGCCGGGCGCAGGAAACAGCCGATCTATTCGCGCGGCGACAATCCGACGGTGATGGAATTCGAGTCGCGCGTCGCAGCGCTTGAAGGTGCTGAAGCCGCACGTGGTTTTTCGAGCGGCATGGCTGCGATCAGCGCGACGTTGCTGGCTTTCGTCGGCGCAGGCGAACGCATCCTTGCGGTGCGCAATTGCTATGGCGACGCCTACCGACTGTTCGAGCGGCTGTTTCCGCGCCTGCATATCAAGGTCGACTATGTCGACGGCTCCGATCCGGATGCGGTGGCCGCGGCACTTCCCGGTGCGAAACTGCTCTACCTGGAAAGCCCGACCTCGATGATGTTCGAGCTGCAGGATCTCGAACATCTGACGCGGCTGGCGAAAGAGCAGGGCATCGTCACCACAATCGACAATTCCTGGGCGACGCCGGTGTTCCAGAAGCCGATCCTGCACGGCGTCGATCTGGTGCTGCACTCGGCCTCGAAATATCTCGGCGGCCACAGCGATACCGTCGCCGGTGTGGTGGCGGGCTCGGCCGCCCATATCAAGCACATCAACGACCAGACCTACTCGCAGCTTGGCGCAAAGCTGTCGCCCTTCGAGGGCTGGCTGCTGTTGCGCGGCCTGCGCACGCTGCCGCTGAGACTGCCGCATCACATGAAGAGCGGGCTCATCATCGCCGAGCGCTTGAAGGCGCATGACAAGGTCGAGCGGGTCAATCATCCCGCCTATTCCAACCATCCCGGCAAGAAGACGCTTGCCGGCTATGCCGGGCTGTTCTCCTTCGAGGTGACGGAGGATGTCGACATTCCCGCTTTCGTCGATGCGCTGAAATTTTTCCGCATCGGCGTCAGCTGGGGCGGTCATGAAAGCCTCGTCGTGCCGGCAAAGGCCTCGCTCGAGCAGACACCGGGTCTCAATTCGATGGCGCGCTTCGGCGTCAGCCCCCGAACCATCCGCTTCAATGTCGGATTGGAAAGCGTCGAAGACCTCTGGGTCGACATCGGCCAGGCCTTCGACAAAGCAAAAAAATGACTGGGTTCAAAATGGGAGTTCTGAACATGAAACGACTGAGCATCATGCTTGCCACCGCTGCCGGCCTGGCGATGTCCGCCAGCGGCGCATTGGCCGACACCACCCTCAAGCTGGTCGAGGTCATCACCAGCCCGCAGCGCACCGAATTCCTGAAGAAGCAGATCGCCGAGTTCGAGGCCGCCAATGCCGGCGTCAAGGTCGAGGTGGTCTCGCTGCCCTGGGGCCAGGCGTTCGAGAAATTCCTCACCATGGTGCAGGCCGGCGATACGCCCGACATCGTCGAGATGCCGGAGCGCTGGATGGGCCTCTACGCCACCAACGGCCAGCTCGAGGATCTCGGTCCCTACATGGCCAAATGGGATGATGCCAAAACGCTCGGCGACCGCGCCAAGCAGTTCGGCTCGACCGTCAACAACACCCAGTTCATGATCCCGTACGGCTACTATGTGAATGCGCTGTTCTGGAACAAGAAGCTGTTCAAGGAGGCCGGTCTCGACGGCCCGCCGGCGACACTCGACGACTTCATCGCCGACTCCAAGAAGATCTCCGCCATTCCAGGCAAGTACGGCTATTGCCTGCGTGGTGGGCCGGGCGCCTTCAACGGCATGCACATGTTCATGAACATCGCCGCTGGCAAGGGCGGCTACTTCAACGAGGACGGCACCTCGACCATCAACGAGGAGGGCTCGGTCAAGGGCCTGCAGATGCTGGCCGACATGTACAAGGACGGGCTGGCGCCCAAGGATGCGGTGAGCTGGGGCTTTAACGAGACCGTCACCGGCTTCTATTCCGGCACCTGCGCCATGCTCAACCAGGATCCCGATGCGCTGATCGGCATTGCCGACAAGATGAGTGCCGACGATTTTGCCGTGGCGCCGCTGCCTGTGGGGCCAAGCGGCAAATCCTATCCGACGCTGGGCTATGCCGGGTGGGCGATGTTCGCCAATTCGCAGCACAAGGACGATGCCTGGAAGCTGATGGCGACGCTGTTGTCGCCCAAGGACAATCTCGAATGGGCCAAGGAAGTCGGCGTCGTGCCGATCCACAATGGCGCCGACCAGGATGCCCACTTCAAGACCGAGCAGTTCAAAGGCTGGTTCACCGAACTCAGCGACACTTCCAAATATGAAATGGTGACGCCGCCGACACATCTGGAGAACCTCGGCAATTTCGTCGACCAGGTGGCGATCAAGAATTTCCAGGAAGTGCTGCTCGGCCAGAAGTCGGCCAAGGACGTTGCCGATCAATGGGCCGCGTTCCTGACCAAGGAACAGCAGGACTGGCTGGCCAAGAACAAGAAGTAGTTCTTCCACCTTCTCCCCGTTTACGGGGAGAAGGTGGCCCGAATGCATGTCGCCCAAAAGTGCGTAGCGGTTTTGGGACAACGACATGCACAGACAGGCCCGGATGAGGGGCAGCGCGAGCACCCCAAGGCTGGCGCCGCCCCTCATCTGCCTGCCGGCATCTTCTCCCCGTGAACGGGGAGAAGGGTGCTGTTGCCGCTGTCGGCACCCACCCATGATTGTTGAGCGCTAATGACTTATGCCGTGTCCGAAATACGATCCGCCGGCCGGCCGCGAAAGAAGCGGCTGACGCATGCAGCAATCGAGCCCTGGCTTTATCTCAGCCCGGCGATCGTTCTGCTGGTCGTGGTGCTGCTGGTGCCGCTGATCATCGGCATCAGCTATTCGTTCCGGAAGTTCTCCGCCTTCAAATCCGAATATGTCGGTCTAGGCCAGTATCAGGCGATGCTGACCGACCAGGTGCTGGGGCAGGCGCTGGTCAACACGCTGTGGTGGACCGTCGCCAGCCTGTTCTTCCAGTTCTTCCTCGGCCTGGGTCTGGCGTTGCTGCTCGACAAACCGTTTGTCGGGCGCAAGTTCGTGCAGGCGGTGGTGTTCCTGCCCTGGGCGGTGCCATCTTTCCTGTCGGGCCTGACCTGGGCGTGGCTGTTCAATCCGATCATCGGACCACTGCCGCATTGGCTCTTCACGCTCGGGCTGAAGGCCGAGCCGACCAATGTGCTGTCCGATCCGGCGACCGCCATGTGGGGGCCGATCATCGCCAACATCTGGTTCGGCATTCCGTTCTTCGCCATCACGCTGCTGGCGGCGCTGAAGTCGATCCCGTCGGAACTGCATGAGGCGGCCGCAATCGACGGCGCTTCGCCTTGGCAGCGCTTCACCAAGGTGACGCTGCCGTTCCTGGCGCCGACCATCGTCATCACCGTCATGCTGCGTACGATCTGGATCGCGACCTTCGCCGATCTGATCTTCGTCATGACCGAGGGCGGGCCGGCCGGCTCGACCAGCACGGTGCCGGTCTACATCTATGTCAGCGCCTTCAAGTCGCTGGACAAGGGCTATGCCTCCGCGGTGGCGGTGCTGCTACTGGTACTGCTCATCGCCTATGCGATCGCGCTGATCGCCATCCGCCGCTTGCTGGTGAGGCACGTCTGATGATTGCCGGACGCTCCACCTCCTCGCGCATCTTCAGCGGCATCGGCCTCTACGCGGCGATTGCCGCCTATATGATCTTTGCGCTGTTTCCGATCTTCTGGACGCTGAAGATTTCGGTAACGCCGGAGCGGCTGCTCTATTCCGAGGGCATCACGCTGTGGCCGTCGCAGACCACCTTCCGCAACTTCATCACTGTCCTGGAAGCCTCTGACTTCCCCCGCTATTTCCTCAACAGCGTTATCGTCTCGGTGTCGACGGCGGCCCTGGTGACAGTCATCGCCACGCTCGCCGGCTACGCCATGTCGCGCTTCACCTTTCGCGGCAAGGCAACGCTGGCGATCATGCTTTTGCTGACGCAAACCTTCCCGCTGGTGATGGTCATTCCGCCGATCTACCGCGTCATGGGCGAGCTTGGCCTGACCAACAGTCTGGTTGGTCTGATCATCATCTACACCGCCTTCAACACCGCCTTCGCCACCTTTCTAATGCAGTCCTTCTTCGACGGCATTCCGAAGGATCTGGAGGAAGCGGCGATGATCGACGGCTGCACGCGGGCGCAGGCGATGCGCAAGGTGATCGTGCCGCTGACCTTGCCCGGCATGGGCGCCACGCTCGGCTTCGTCTTCACCGCCGCCTGGAGCGAATTGCTGTTCGCGCTGATGCTGATCTCCAGCGACGACCAGAAGACCTTTGCCGTCGGCCTGCTCACCTATATCGGCAAGTTCGCCGTGGACTGGGGGCAGATGATGGCGGCGTCGATCCTGGCGCTGATCCCGGTCTGCATCTTCTTCGCCTTCCTGCAACGCTATCTCGTCACCGGCCTCACCGCCGGCGCGGTCAAAGGATAATCGATGGCTTCCGTCACGCTGCAAAACGTCGAGAAGGATTACGGTTCGCTGCGCATCCTGCACGGCGTCGACCTCGAGATCGCCGATGGCGAGTTCGTCGTGCTGGTCGGCCCGTCCGGCTGCGGCAAGTCGACCCTTTTGCGCATGATTGCCGGGCTGGAGGAGGTGTCGGGCGGCGAGATCCATATCGGCGATCGGCTGGTCAACGATGTCGCGCCGAAGGACCGCGATATTGCCATGGTGTTCCAGTCCTACGCGCTCTATCCGCACATGGATGTGTCGTCGAATATGGGTTTCAGCCTGCTTTTGAAGAAGGCGGAGAAGACGACGATCGACGGCAGGGTAGGGGCGGCGGCCAAGCGCCTCGGCCTCGACAGTTTCCTCGGCCGTCTGCCCAGGCAACTGTCCGGCGGCCAGCGCCAGCGCGTCGCCATGGGCCGCGCCATCGTGCGCGATCCCAAAGTGTTTCTGTTTGACGAGCCGCTCAGCAATCTCGACGCCAAATTGCGCGTGCATATGCGCGCCGAGATCAAGGCGCTGCACCAGCAGCTCAAGACCACATCGGTCTATGTCACCCACGACCAGATCGAAGCCATGACTATGGCCGACCGCATCGTCGTCATGCATGACGGCTATGTGCAGCAGGTCGGCCATCCGCTCGAACTCTACGATCGGCCGATCAATACTTTTGTGGCCGGCTTCATCGGCTCGCCCGGCATGAATTTCTTTCCGGCGACAGTGGCCAAGGGCGGCAAGGTGGACGCGGTGCTGGCCGACGGCCAGAAGCTGCGGTTGCCTGATGGCTTGCCGTTGAAGGATGGCGATGTGCTTACTGTCGGGCTACGGCCGGAGCACATCCAGCTTGCCGACGATGGTCCGCTCAAGGCAGAGGTCGAGGTGGTCGAGCCGCTCGGCCTGTCGACGCAGTTCTATGTCCGGCTCGCCAACCAGCTGGTTTGTGTCTTCGTCATGGGACGCAGCACTATCCGGCCGGGCGACACGGTAAGACTGTCTGCCGATCCGGCGGCGCTGCATCTGTTCGATCCCGCAAGTGGCAATCGCATCGGGTGATGGCGGCCATCCGGCCTGTTTTCCGAGCATGATCTCTTCCGGAAACCGGTATCCACTTTTCGAGATCATGCTCTACTGAAGGCTGCCCAGGCTGGCATACATGCCGGTGGTGCGGAACTGCGTCGGGTTGATGCCGTAGAGCCGGCGGAAGACTTTCGAGAAATAGTTGGCGTCCTCGAAGCCGCACAGGATGGCGACCTCCTTGACTGGCAGGAAATCGGCTTTGGTTAGCAGCTTCGCCGCCCGCTGCAGCCGCTGCTGCAGCACGAACTCGGCCGGCGGAACGCCTTCGCTCTCGGCGAAGCAGCGCGAGAAATGGGCGCGGCTGAGGCCGCTGATCTGGACGAGCTCGGCCACGGGCAAGGGCTTGTCGAGATTGGCGTTGATATGATCGATGACCGGCTGCATGACGCTCTGTTTCTCAGTGAAGGCGTGCGAGCCGAAGACATCGTCGTAAAGCGCCATCGCCGCCTCATAGGCGATTGCCGAAGCAGCGCCAGGCGAAGCGCCGCCCTTGATCAGGCGCAGGCTGCAATCGGCGAGATGATCGATCGTCTCCGGCTGCAGCCGAAACACCGGGCCGGAGACGCTGAGTATGGATTTGTGGACGCGCAGCGCCTCCTCGCCATTCATCGAGATCCAGAAATATTCCCAGCGGTCGCCCTTCTCCAGCCAGTAGCGATGGTTGTGTGGCACCAGCACCAGCAGCGTGTCGTTGGCCTGCAGGCGGTAGTTGCGGTTCTCGTAGCGCAGCTGGCCGGTGCCGCTGATCGTGTGCTGCAGCACGGTGAACGGCGTCTGGCCGCGCTTGCGCCCATCCCAGTCGTAAGTCACGCCCTCGCGTACTTCATAGCCGGTGCTGGTCGGCATGGCATGCAGGCGCTGGCGGCCGCGCGGCAGCGAAATGGTGCGCATCAACTGTCCGTTGGCGATCAGATCATGCAGCACAAAATTACCCTCGAAAGCATAATCGTTCTCTGGCCGCGCCCTGGAATAACGGCATAATCCAAATCCTGAGAACGCGAAAGACCCGCGGTCGAGGAGCGGGCGGGGAGGAGAACGAGCCGGAATTCCGGCTCGAATGGCATGCGCGCCAAGGCGGGCCGCCATTCCCTTTCCTGTTGCTCCTTACCCGGCATTCGAATGGATCGAGGTGAAGGTGATGAGTTTCAAAATCGCTATTATCGGCGCGGGCAGCGTCGGCTTCACCAAGAAGCTGTTCACCGACATTTTGTGCGTCCCGGAATTCAGCGACATCGAATTCGCGCTGACCGATCTCAGCGAACACAATCTGCAAATGATCAAGGCGATCCTCGACCGCATCGTCGAGGCCACCAAGCTGCCGACCAGGGTGACGGCGACGACCGACCGCCGCAAGGCGCTCGAAGGCGCGCGCTACGTCATCAGCTGCGTGCGGGTGGGCGGGCTCGAAGCCTATGCCGACGATATCCGCATTCCCTTGAAATACGGCATCGACCAGTGCGTCGGTGACACGATTTGCGCCGGGGGCATCCTCTACGGCCAGCGCAACATCCCGGTCATCCTCGACTTCTGCAAGGACATATTGGAGGTCGCCGAGCCAGGCGCCAAATTCCTCAACTATGCCAACCCGATGGCGATGAACACCTGGGCGGCGATCGAATATGGCAAGGTCGATACGGTCGGCCTCTGCCACGGTGTCCAGCACGGCGCCGAACAGATCGCCGAAGTGCTCGGCGCCAAGTCGCACAGCGAACTCGATTATGTCTGCTCCGGTATCAACCACCAGACCTGGTTCATCGATTTGCGGCTCAACGGCCGCAAGATCGGCAAGGACGAACTGGTGGCTGCCTTCGAGGCGCATCCGGTCTATTCGCAGCAGGAAAAGCTGCGCATCGACGTGCTGAAGCGCTTCGGCGTCTACTCCACCGAAAGCAACGGTCATCTCTCCGAATATCTGCCCTGGTATCGCAAGCGGCCGGACGAAATCACCCGCTGGATCGACATGTCCGACTGGATCCATGGCGAGACCGGCGGCTATCTTCGCTACTCCACGGAAACCCGCAACTGGTTCGAGACGGAATATCCGCAATTCCTCGAAGCGGCGTCGAAGCCGCTCGACGTATCGAAGCGCTCGAACGAGCATGCCAGCCATATTCTCGAAGCGCTGGAGACGAACCGCGTCTATCGCGGCCACTTCAACGTCAAGAACACCGGCATCATCACCAATCTGCCGCAGGACGCGATCATCGAATCACCCGGTTTCGTCGATCGCTTCGGCATCAACATGGCGTCAGGCATCACGCTGCCGGAAGCCTGCGCGGCCACCTGCATGGCTTCGATCAACGTTCAGCGCATGTCGGTGCATGCGGCTGTTACGGGCGACATTGACCTGCTCAAGCTCGCGGTGCTGCACGATCCGCTGGTGGGTGCGGTGTCGACGCCGGAAGAGGTCTGGCAGATGGTCGACGAGATGGTCGTCGCCCAGGCGCGTTGGCTGCCGCAATACGCCGATGCCGTGCCGGCCGCCAAGGAGCGGCTTTCGAAATCGATGGTGAAAACCCGCGACTGGGCGGGTGCGGCGCGGCGCAAAGTGCGCTCGATCGAGGAACTGCGCGCCGAAAAAACGGCTCTGAAACAGGCCGGCTGAGAATGCTGGCAGGCGGACAGCGGGAGGCCGGTTCGCCAATCAGCCGTCATGAATAGATGCGAGCAGCAGCAGACGTCGAAACATCTGGGAGGAACACAATGAGGAACTTTCGTGGAATTGGCATTCTCGCCGGGCGAAGAATTGGCATTCTCGCCGGGCTGGCGCTGAGCGTCTCGGCATCGGCGCTTGGCAGTGCATACGCGTCCGAGCCGACCACGCCGCCGGCGCCGGCGGCGTTTCCCGCCGAGGGCAAGATCAAATACGTCGCCCGCGATTCCATCCTGGAGTTCAAGGCGCTGCCCGAATATCACGAGCCCGAGTGGGTCACCGAGAAATACGTCAAGACTGGCAAGCTGCCGCCGGTCAAGGATCGCCTGCCGAAGGAGCCGCTGGTGTTCAAGACCGGCAACATGCCGGACGGCATCGGCGTTTATGGCGACACCATGCGCCACGTCATTGGCGGCCGGCCGGAAGGCTGGAATTATGGCGCCGGCCAGACCCAAGGATGGGGCGGCATCGACATCGGCCTTTCGGAATGCCTGACGCGCACCGCGCCTTTGTTCCAGGTCGAGGCCAAGGACACCGAGCCGCTGCCCAACCTCGCCAGGAGCTGGGACTGGTCGAAGGATGGCCACACGCTGACCATGCACCTGGTCGAAGGCGCCAAATGGTCTGACGGCGTTGCCTTCAATGCCGACGATGTCATGTTCTACTGGGACGATGAGGTCGTCGACCCCAATGTCTCGCCGTTGAACGGCGCCACAGCGGAAACCTTCGGTGTCGGCACGACGCTGAAGAAGGTCGACGATTACACCGTCGAGTGGACCTTCAAGGACGCTTTCCCCAAACAGTATCTCTACGCCATGGCCTATGGCACCTTCTGCCCCGGCCCAGCGCATATCCTCAAGCCGCAGCATCCGAAGTACTCGAAGAATACCTACGAGCAGTTCAAGAACGCGTTCCCGCCGGAATATATGAACATTCCGGTGATGGGCGCCTGGGTGCCGGTGGAGTATAGGCCTGACGACATCATCGTCTTGCGCCGCAATCCCTACTACTGGAAGGTCGACGAGAAGGGCAACCAGCTGCCCTATCTCAACGAACTGCACTACAAGCTGTCGACCTGGGCCGACCGCGACGTGCAGGCGGTGGCAGGGGCCGCCGACTTCTCCAACCTCGAGCAGCCGGAGAATTTCGTCGCTTCGCTGAAGCGAGCGGCGGACAAGGACGCGCCGGCCCGGCTCGCCTTTGGCCCGCGCCTGATCGGCTACAATCTGCGCATGAATTTTTCCGCCAATGGCTGGGGCAATCCCGACGAACGCGGCCAGGCGATCCGCGAGCTCAACCGCAATGAGGACTTCCGCAAGGGCATCACCATGGCGCTCGACCGCAAGGCGCTCGGCGACTCGCTGGTCAAGGGGCCGTTCACCGCCATCTACCCCGGTGGCTTTTCCTCGGGCACCAGCTTCTATGACCGCAACTCGACCGTCTACTATCCCTTCGACATCGAGGGCGCCAAGGCGGAACTGGCCAAGGCTGGTCTCAAGGATACGGATGGCGACGGCTTCGTGAACTTCCCGGCCGGGACCGCCGGCGGCAAGAATGTCGAGATCGTGATGCTGGTCAACAATGACTACGGCACTGACAAGAGCCTCGCCGAAGGCGTCGTCGGCCAGATGGAAAAGCTTGGCATCAGGGTCGTGCTCAACGGCCTCAACGGCACCCAGCGTGATGCCTCGCAATATTCCGGCCGCTTCGACTGGCTGATCAGGCGCAACGAGCAGGAGCTGACTTCCGTCGTGCAGAATACCGTGCAACTCGCGCCCGTCGGACCCAAGACCAGCTGGGATCACCGCGCGCCCGAAAGCGGCGTGGTCGACCTGATGCCGTTCGAAAAGGAGCTTGTCGACATCGTCAACAAGTTCGTCTCCTCGTCAGACAATGACGAGCGCGCCAGCCTGATGAAGACGTTCCAGAAGATCTCGACGGAGCATGTCTACAATATTGGACTGACCGAATATCCCGGCGCCCTGATCATCAACAAGCGCTTCTCCAACATCCCGCAGGGAACGCCGATCTTCATGTTCAACTGGGCCGAGGATTCGATCGTGCGCGAACGCGTCTTCGTCGCCGCCGACAAGCAGCAGAAATACGAACTCTTTCCCGACCAGCTTCCCGGCAAGCCCGGCGACAAGGGTCCGACGAACTGAGTTTCCTCCCCTGGCTGACGCCCGGCCGCGCTGCGCGCGCGGCCGGGACGGAGTAAGGTCAGCGGCAACAGATTAGATCCAAGGAGGAGAAACGGTCCGATGCTGCGATTCCTGGCCATGCGCATAGCATCGGCGGTGCCGGTCATGGTCATCCTGAGCCTGGTCACCTTTGCCATCATCCAGGCGCCGCCGGGCGACTATGCCGACTATATCCGTTCGCAGCTCATCAACCAGGGCGGGGCGTCTTTTGCCGAAGCCGACGCGCAGGCGCAGGCCTATCGGGTCGAGCACGGCCTCGATAAACCGCTGCCCGTCCAGTACCTGAACTGGGTCGCCGGCATCATCACCCGCGGCGATTTCGGCTACAGCCTCTATTACAACAAGCCGGTCGCCGCAGTGGTCGGCGAGCGGCTGCCGCGCACGCTGCTGCTGGCATTGGTCTGCCATCTGCTGGCGTCGGTGCTCGGCATCACCTTCGGCATCTGGGCGGCGACCAGGCAATACACATGGATCGACTCGGTGCTGTCGGCCATCTCCTTCCTCGGCATGACGGTGCCGCGCTTCCTGATGGCGCTGATCATCGTCTATCTCCTGGTCTTCCAGTTCAACGTGTCGGAGATCGGCAGCTTCTTCTCGCCGCAATATGGCGGCGCGCCGTGGTCGTGGGCGAAATTCGCCGACCTCGTCAAGCATGTCTGGCCGGTGGTGGCGATCGCCACCTTCGGCGGGCTCGCCTACAATATGCGCGTCATGCGCGGCAATCTGCTCGATACGCTGAACGCGCAATATGTCGAGACGGCCAAGGCCAAGGGCCTGACCGGCAGCGCCGTCGTCATGCGCCATGCCGTGCCCAACGCACTGCACCCGCTCATCATGTATCAGGGCGTGGTGCTGCCCTACATGCTGACCGGCGAGATCGAGACGGCGATCATCTTTGCGCTGCCGACGGTCGGGCCCGCCATCGTCGGCTCGATGGCGGTCGGCGACGTTTATGTCACGGCGACCTTCATGATGGTGCTGTCGGCAACGCTGATCGTCGGCAACATCATCGCCGACATGCTGCTCGCGCTGCTCGATCCGCGCGTACGCCAGTTCAGGGAGAGCTAGATGCTGGCGCGTGACCCATCCCCGCCGCCGCCCCCGGCTGAAGCAACCGCGATTGCGACCCCACGCGGCAATGAGAGCTATATGGCGCTGGTCTGGCGCCGGCTGAGGCGCTCCTGGACCGGCATGGCCGGGCTGATCCTTGTCGTGCTTCTGGTGCTGATGGCGCTGTTCGCCGATTTCTTCGCGCCGATGGACCCCAAGGTGACCGATGTCGCTTTCGCCCCGCCGCAAGTGATGAGTTTTCACGACAGAGACGGGAATTTCGTGCTCCAGCCGCGGGTCTATGCGCTGGCGGATTCTGCAGACCTCGACCCGGTCACCTTCCAGCCGGTCGTCGGGCCGGATTACGAGCATCCGCGCCTGCTCGGCTTCTTCGTCAAGGGCGCCGACTACCGGCTGCTTGGCCTGATCCCCGCCAACCGGCATTTCTTCGCTTCGGCCGACGGCCAGCCGGTGCATTTTCTCGGCACCGACAAATTCGGCCGCGATGTGTTGTCGCGCGCCATCCAGGGCTCGCGCGTCTCGCTGATGATCGCGCTGACGGTGGTGTTCATCATCACCGTCATCGGCACCACAGTCGGCATGGTCTCGGGCTATTTCGGCGGCCGCTTCGACGTCTGGATGCAGCGCTTTGTCGAGCTGGTGCTCGCCTTCCCGCAATTGCCGCTCTATCTTGCGCTGACGACGCTGATCCCGGTGACCGCGCCGACCAACGTCTTCCTCGCCTTCGTCATCATCGTCATGTCGGCGCTGGGCTGGGCGCAGATGTCGCGCGAGGTGCGCGGCAAGACGCTGGCGCTGGCGCGGATCGACTATGTGCGCGCTGCCATGGCGGTTGGCGCCACCGACATGCGTATCATCATGCAGCACATTTTCCCCAATGTGATGAGCCACGTCATCGTCGCCGTGACGATCGCGATCCCGACGGTGGTACTGCTCGAAGCCTTTCTCGGCTTCCTCGGCTTCGCCGTGAAACCGCCGCTGATCTCATGGGGGCTGATGCTGCAGGACACGGCTACCTATTCGGTCATCGGCACCTATCCGTGGATCCTGTCGCCGGTCGGCTTCGTGCTGATCACCGTCTTTGCCTTCAACGCGCTGGGCGACGGCCTGCGCGATGCCGTCGATCCCTATTGAGGTGGCCGGGATGACCGTAGCGCTCGCAGCCACCTTCGCACCAGCCGTCCGGCTCGACCATGCCGGCCGCCACGACCAACCCATCATCGATGCCCGCAACATCGAGGTCGCCTTCAAGGTCGAGCACGGCGTCGTCGACGCGGTGAAGGATGTCTCGTTCCAGCTCTATCGCGGGGAGACGATCGCCATCGTCGGCGAGTCCGGTTCCGGCAAGTCGGTGACGGCGCGCGCCGTCATGGGGCTCTTGTCAAAGCGGGCCACCGTGTCGCCGAAATCCACCATCGACTATTGCGGGCAGGACATACTGAAATTCCCCGAGAGCGCCCGGCGCAAGTTGCGCGGCAATCGCATCTCGATGATCTTCCAGGAGCCGATGAGCTCGCTCAACCCGATCTATACGGTCGGCAGTCAGATCGTCGAGGCGATCAGAGTGCATCGAAAGGTCAGCCGCAAGCAAGCCTGGGCGCGGGCGCTCGAGCTTTTGCGGCATGTCCAGATCCCCGAGCCGGAAGCGCGCATCAAGCAGTATCCGCACCAGATGTCGGGCGGGCAGCGCCAGCGCGTGATGATCGCCATGGCGCTCGCCAACGACCCCGATGTGCTGATCGCCGACGAGCCAACGACAGCGCTCGACGTCACGGTGCAAGCACAGATCCTCAATTTGATCCGCAATCTGCAAAAAGAACTCAGGATGGCGGTCATCCTGATCACCCACGACCTCACCGTGGTGCGAAAATTCTCCGACTATGTCTATGTCATGCAGCATGGCGAGATGTGCGAGCACAACGTCACCGAGCGGCTGTTCGCCGACCCGCAGCATGCCTATACCAAGCGGCTGCTCGCTTCAGAGCCGCACGGCAAGCCGCAGCCGCTGCCGGAAAACAGCGGCACCATCCTCGAGGCCCGCGATATGCGCGTCTGCTTCATGCTACGCCATGGCAGCTTCCTGAAGCCGGACTGGCGCGAGCTGGTCGCCGTCGACGATCTCGGCCTGAAGCTTTGCCGCCACGAGACACTGGGGCTGGTCGGCGAATCCGGCTCCGGCAAGACCACCTTCGGTCTCGCCTTGCTCAGGCTCACCGAGGCCAAGCGCGGCGAGGTCAGCTTCGACGGCCAGCCGATCCACGGCCTGTCGCGCGCCGGGATGCGGCCGCTGCGCTCGCGCATGCAGGTCGTTTTTCAGGATCCGTTCTCGTCGCTCAACCCGCGTATGACGATCGGCCAGATCATCGAGGAAGGGCTGGTCGTCAACAGGATCGGCACGACACGGCGCGAGCGGGTCGGTCGGGTTCGCGACGCCCTGGTCAGCGCCGGCATGCCCGGCGATATCCTGTCGCGGTTCCCGCACGAATTTTCCGGCGGCCAGCGGCAGCGCATCGCCATTGCCCGAGCCATCGCGCTGGAGCCCGAATTCATTCTGCTCGATGAACCGACATCGGCGCTCGACCTTTCGGTGCAGGCGCAGATCATCGACTTGTTGCGCAAGCTGCAGGACGAACGCGGCCTTAGCTATCTCTTCATTTCGCACGACCTCAAGGTGGTGCGCGCGCTCTGCCATCGCGTCATCGTCATGCAGAACGGCAAGATCGTCGAACAGGGGCCCGTCGACGAGGTCCTCACCCATCCCAAGACCGCCTACACCGAACGGCTCGTCAGGGCCGCCTTCGACGTGGCGTAGCAAAGTGCCGGAGGTTTAATAGTGGCAAGACATCCCAGGATCACCTTCATTGGCGCGGGTTCGACCGTGTTCATGAAGAACATTGTCGGCGACGTGCTGCAGCGCCCATCGCTGTCAGGCGCGACGATCGCGCTGATGGACATCAATCCGCAGCGGCTGGAAGAGAGCGCCATCGTCGTCAACAAGCTGATCGCGACGCTGGGCGTGAAGGCGAAGGCCGAGACCTATTCCGACCAGCGCAAGGCGCTCGCCGGTGCCGACTTCGTGGTCGTCGCCTTCCAGATCGGCGGCTTTGAGCCCTGCACCGTCACCGATTTCGAGGTGCCGAAGAAATACGGCCTGCGCCAGACCATTGCCGACACGCTCGGCGTCGGCGGCATCATGCGCGGCCTCCGGACCGTGCCGCATCTGTGGAAGATCTGCGAGGACATGCTGGCCGTCTGCCCCGACGCGATCATGCTGCAATACGTCAACCCGATGGCGATCAACACCTGGGCGATTTCAGAGAAATTTCCTGACATCAAACAGGTCGGCCTCTGCCATTCGGTGCAGGGCACGGCGATGGAACTGGCGCACGATCTCGACATTCCCTACGACGAGATACGCTACCGCTCGGCCGGCATCAACCACATGGCCTTCTACCTGAAGTTCGAGCACCGGCAGCCGGATGGCTCTTACCGCAACCTCTATCCGGACCTGGTCCGCGCCTATCGCGAGGGCAGGGCGCCGAAGCCGGGCTGGAACCCGCGGTGCCCCAACAAGGTGCGCTACGAGATGCTGACGCGTCTCGGCTATTTCGTCACCGAAAGCTCCGAGCATTTCGCCGAATACACGCCCTATTTCATCAAGGAAGGCCGCCCCGACCTGATCGAGAAGTTCGGCATTCCGCTCGACGAATATCCCAAGCGCTGCATCGAACAGATCGAGCGCTGGAAGGGCCAGGCCGAGGCCTATCGCTCGGCCGACCGCATCGAGGTCGAGCAATCGAAGGAATACGCGTCCTCGATCATGAACTCGGTGTGGACCGGGGAGCCTTCGGTGATCTACGGCAATGTCCGCAACAATGGCTGCATCACCTCGCTGCCGGACAATTGCGCCGCCGAGGTGCCGTGCCTGGTCGACGGCTCCGGCATCCAGCCGACCTATATTGGCGAGCTGCCGCCGCAACTCACCGCGTTGATACGCACCAACATCAATGTGCAGGAACTGACGGTGCAGGCGCTGATGACCGAAAACCGCGAGCACATCTACCACGCGGCGATGATGGATCCGCATACGGCCGCCGAACTCGATCTCGACCAGATCTGGGCGCTGGTCGATGAGTTGCTGGCGACACATGGCGACTGGCTGCCGACCTGGGCGCGTGTGAGCGCCAAGGTCCGGGCCGCCTGAGCGCTGCTGCGGCGGTATCTACTCCACCGTCAGGCCTCCGGTGGCGCCGGCAACCGGTGGCGCAGTTCCTCGACCAGCACGCGCTCGTTCTCCGAATAGTCGATCGGAACGACGACGAGATGGACGCCACCGCCGGCAAAAGCCTGTTCAAGCGTCGATTGTATTTCTGAGACGGCGCCGACCCTGGTTCCCTTGGCGCCATAGGCCTCGGCATATCTGACGAAATCGGGATTGCCGAAGGTCATGCCGAAATCGGGGAACTGGTCGACCGCCTGCTTCCAGCGGATCATGCCGAAAGCATTGTCCTCGATGATCAGCACGACCAATTTGAGCTTCAGCCTGACGGCGGTTTCCAGTTCCTGGCTGTTCATCATGAAGCCGCCATCGCCGCAGATCGCCATGACGCGGCGGCCGGGATAGAGCATCGCGGCCGTCATCGCCGAGGGCAGGCCGGCGCCCATCGTGGCCAGGGCGTTGTCGAGCAGCAGCGTGTTGGCGACGCGCGTGCGGTAGTTGCGCGCGAACCAGATCTTGTACATGCCGTTGTCGAGCGCCAGGATGCCATCGGCCGGCATCACCGCGCGCACGTCATGCACCAGACGCTGCGGCGTGAAACGGTCTTCGGTGGCGCGGGCGGCAATGCGGCTCAAAATCCCTTCGCGCAGCGGCAGTAGCGCCTGCGCGTTGGGGATCTTGCCTTCGAGGCGGTCGGCAAGCAGCCTGAGCGAAGCGCCGATGTCGCCGACCACTTCGGTCTGCGGGAAATAGACCTGCTCGACATTGGCCGGCTGGTAACCGACATGGATCACCTTCGGTCCCTTTTCGCCCATAATGAAGGGCGGCTTCTCGATCGTGTCGTGGCCGATAGTGATGATGAGGTCGGCCTGTTCGATGGCCTCATGCACATAGTCGCGCTCGGAGAGCGCGGCGGTGCCCATGTAGAGTTCGGTGCCGCCGGGCACCGTGCCCTTGCCCATCTGCGTGGTGAAATAGGGAATGCCGGTCCTGATCACGAACTGGGCGAGGTCGGACGTCGAGCGCGGCCGCGATGCGGCGGCGCCCAGCATCGCCAGAGGACGCTGCGCCTTGATGATCATCTCGGCGGCGCGGTCGAGCGCAAGCGGGCTGGCCAGCGGAAGCTCGACCGGATGCGGCGGGATCAGCGCGACATCGTCGCACTCCTCGGCCGCGATGTCTTCGGGCAGTTCCAGATGCACCGGTCCCGGACGCTCCTCTTCGGCAATCCGAAACGCTTCGCGCACCACGGCGGGAATGGTCTTCGCCGAGATGATCTGGCGTGACAGCTTGGTCAGCGGCTTCATCGCGGCGACGATGTCGACGATCTGGAAGCGGGCCTGGCGCGACGACCGGATGCCCTTCTGCCCGGTGATCATGATCATCGGCATGGCGCCGAGCAGCGCATAGGCGGCACCCGTCGTCAGGTTCAGGGCGCCGGGTCCCAGCGTGGTGATGCACACACCTGGCTTGCCGGTGAGCCTGCCATGGGTGGCGGCCATGAACGCCGCCGCCTGCTCATGACGGGTGAGGATGAGCTGGATCGAGGATTTGCGGATGGATTCGACGACGTCCAGGTTTTCTTCGCCGGGAATGCCGAAGATGCGATCGACGCCCTCATTCTCGAGGGCGGCAACAAGCAGGTCAGAACCTTTGGGCACGAAGCATCTCCTGGGCAAAGCGGCGGCGAACCGCGTCGGGATATGATCAGACATAGTGCTGGCAAAGCCCTAGCGCGAGGCGCGGCCGCCGCCAATATCGCTCTGCCTTACAGATCCTTCCGTTTCCTGAATTGGCCGGGCGAGACGCCGGCGTGGCGCCTGAAGGCGGTGGAGAAGGCGGCTTCCGAGCTGTAGCCGACCGCCTCGGCGACTTGGCCCAGGCTCTTGCCCTCGTGCAGCAGCCGGCTAGCCTGCCGCATGCGGCAGCCGAAGAGATAGGCCATGGGCGCTTCGCCGACGAGATCGCGAAAGCGGGCGGCAAAGGTTGCCCTGGAGAGCCCGACCGCGCGTGCCAGGGTCTCGATCGTCCAGCCGTGGCCATAGGCTTCATGCAGGGTCGCGAGCGCTCTGGCGATCGCGGGGTCCTGCAATCCCCTCAGCCAACCTGGATTGTCCATGCTTTCCAGACCGGAGCGCAAGGCGCGCGTGACGATGGCCCCAGACAGGCGAGCCATTACTACGTCGCTGCCGGGACCTTCGTCGGTCGCTTCCACCAGCAAGGCCTCGACATAGCCACGCAGCCATTTGGGCAGACGGCCATTCGATCCCCGGATGTGAACGATGCGCGGCAGGCCGGCAAGTGCCGGATGGTCGGCGTCGCGAAAGGCGAAGGCGCCGCACAGGATGACGGTCTTTTCGCCTTCGCCGCCGCTGCGAATACGCCCGGCTGCGGTTTGGGTCGCCAGTTCGGCGGCGGGGACGTTCGCGCTTTTGAGCGCGCCGGGCGACCGCAGCACATGCGGATCGGCGCGCGGTGCAATGATCAGGTCGCCGGCATCGAGAGGCTCGACATCTTCCTCACCGAACACCGCCTCGCATCGCCCCTTGATGACGACGTGAATGCCGCGAAGTCCAGCCTGGCTGAACGAGATCGCCCAGGGCGCGGCCAGTTCGAGGCGCCGGTACCCGGCGGCTGCGAAGTGCAATTCGCGCATGAGGGTAGCCAGGAGATCCACGCTTCGCTCCAGAAACAGACGATCGATAAATCAATCCAGACGCTGTCGAATAGCGCGCCGGCCTTACTGGACCTAGCTATGCCCGACAGGCCGCTTGTCGGCGATAACGAAACTCAGGAGTTATTCATGCCGCCAATCGAGCTTTTTGTCGCGCAGCTTTGTCCCTATGCGCACCGTGTCAGGCTCGCCCTTGCCGAGAAAGGCCTGCAGGCGACGGAAATCGAAATCGATCTGCGCAACAAGCCGGCGGGGTTCCTGAAACTCACGCCGACGGGAAAGGTGCCGCTGCTGCGCCATCAGGGGCAATATGTCAGGGAGTCGGCGATCATCTGCGAATATCTCGATGATGCATTCCCCGAACGGCCGATTTTCCCCAGGGATGCTCATGCCCGCGCTGAGGCGCGCATCTGGATCAGCTTCGCCGACACGCAGCTTTACGCCAGGACGGCAACCATGATGCACAGTTCCGACGCTATGGTTCATGAGCGGATCAAGGCCCAGCTTGCCGACGATCTGCGCTTTGTGGAACAGCATGCCTTCGCCCTGCGAGGGGCGGACGAACGGTTTTTGCTGGGCTCGGAATTCAGCGCCGCCGACATCGCCTTCTATCCCTGGTTCGAACAGCTGTGCGTGCTTGAGAAATATCTGGGCTTCGTCATGCCGACCGAATGCGAGCGCCTGCTGCGGTGGCAGGAAACGGTTGCCGCCAGGGAGGCGGTGCGGACCTGCGCAAGGTCGCCCGGCTTCTACCTGGAATCCTATGGCCCGCTTCTCGCGGCCTGAGACGAGCGGGCAACGGAAAAAAATTCCTCACTATGGTGCTGCAAGGTCAGTCATTTGCTTCTTGCGGCAGGCGCAAGCCTGTAAACATGCGGTATGAAGCGGGCCTGCCCGCCGCGCAAGAGGTGCCAGAATATGCCCAATCCAACCGTCGTCGGGTTTTCCGGCAATTTCACCCGGCCGTCCAAGACGCGCGGCTTCGTCGACCAGGTCGTCAGGGACATTGCGCGCCAGCATGGATTGTCGGCGAGTACCTACGACATCGAAGACCTCGGCCCCTCACTTGGCGCTGCCAAATGGGCGCGCGATCTCGACGGTCAGGCGCGGGCAATCTTCGACAGCGTCGTCAATGCCGATGTGCTGGTGGTGGGGTCGCCGACCTACAAGGGCAGCTACACCGGCCTGTTCAAGCACTTCTTCGATCTGTTCGATCCCGCTTCCTTGCGCGGCAAGCCGGTGGTGCTGCTTGCCACCGGCGGTAACGATCGCCACGCGTTGATCGTCGAGCACCAGTTGCGGCCGCTGTTCGGCTTCTTCGAGGCGCTGACGCTGCCGACAGGGGTCTATGCCACGGACAAGGATTTTTCCGATGGCGTGCTGCGGGCAGAACCCATCCTGAAGCGCGTCGATCAGGTTGTCGGCGAGGTCGGGCTGGTGCTGGCCAATCGCTCGGCAGCCGGCGTTGCTGCCCGATAGAGCGAGGCGAGCAGACCGCCTCCGGCTTTGCTCGGGAGTGAATAAAAAGGCCCGCCACCGACGCGAATCGTGACGAGCCTCCTTGGAGTAGGCCAGGCCTCCCACAGCCCGATTGCTTTCAAAATCAATACCCCGCCGGCTACGCCTGGCGGGGTATCGATAGTAGGATCTGGATCGAATGGGAGCGATCCGGCTGAAAAACGCCAATGCCGGAAGGTTCCCGGTCATCCTGAGCGGCGACGACAAAGGGGTTTTGGCCAACTGCGAAATCCATCTCAGGCGGATTTCTCGCGACAACTAGATGTTTAGTCCCAAGGTTTGAAGGGTTGGATCGAGCCTGAATCCTTCGGGCTCTTTTGTCCAGGTTTTGCAGATCGGCGAGATGCTGGCGCAGTTGGTCATGGCTCTCGTAGTAGAAGCGTTTGACGGTCGCATCCTTGATCGTGCGGTTCATGCGTTCGACCTGGCCGTTGGTCCATGGGTGCCTTGGCTTTGTCGTTCGGTGGTCGATATCGGCCTTGGCGCAAGTATGTTCGAAGGCGTGCGCCCATATGATTTCTCCCGCCGCCATGGCTTCCTTGATCAGCGGAACGGCCGAGCCGCCGGCACCTGGGGTCGTGAACTGAATGCCGTTGTCGGTAAGCACTGTGTGGATCTTGTAAGGGACAGCATCAAGAAGATGGCGCAGGAAATCGGCGGAGACCGCTGTCGTTGCCTTCTCGTGCAGCTCGACGAAAGCGAACTTCGAGGTCCGATCTATGGCCACGAACATATGCAGCTTGCCCTGCTCGGTTCGGACCTCGGCGACGTCGATATGGAAGTAGCCGATTGGATAGGCCTTGAACTTCTTCCTTGCCGGCTTGTCGCCCTCGACATCCGGCAACCTGCCTATCCCGTGACGCTGCAGGCAGCGATGCAAGGATGACCGCGACAGATGCGGGATCGTCGGTTGGAGAGCATAGAGGCAATCGTCCAGTGGCAGCAGCGTATAACGCCGAAAGGCGACGATGACCGCCTCTTCCTCAGTCGATAGCACTGTCGACTTCGGATCTCTGGGGCCAGTCGGAAGATCGGCGGCCGACGTCCGGTTCCTCCACTTCCTAACAGTCTTCTGATAGATGCCGTAGCGCTTCGCCCGCGCCCTCAGGCTCTCTTGACTATGCTGTATCGCTCGACGGATCGCCTCTGTCGTCGTGGCGCTCCCATGAAGAACCTGGCCCATAGCGCATCCTATGATTCGGACGAAAAGTATGCGCCATCAAAGCCTGGGATCAAACAGCTAGTTCCTGTCCGCCGGCTTCGAACGCATCCTTGACACCGTCTCGCGCTCGGCGCGCTTGGAGCGCAGAGGCGGCAGGCCGCGGTCGATCAGGTCCATGTCCTCCAGCACCATGTCGCCCATGCGCTTGAAGGCGATGTCAAGCGCACCGGCGCGGTGGGCGGAGCGCAGGAAGCCGGGGATCGTGCGGACCGGATGGTCCTGCGCCAGCGGCTCTTCAGGGAAGACATCGCTGGCGGCGACGATGTGGCCGCTTTTCACCGCCGCCATCAGGGCAGGGAAGTCGACGACGCCGGCGCGGCTGAGCAGGATGAAGGCGGCGCCCTTGCGCATACTTGCAAAGGCCTCAGCGCCGAGGAAACCCTGGTTCTCCGAGGTCACCGAAGCGACGACGAAGACGAAATCGCTTGATGTCAGCACCTCGTCCAGCGAGGCCGGCTTCACCCCATTGTCGATCAGGATCGACGGCGGCAGCCAAGGGTCGAAGACCTTGGTGCGGGTGCGAAAACCCGACAGCAGTCGGTTGAGCGCACGGCCGAGATCGCCGAAGCCGATGATGCCGACATCGGCGCCGGACAGAAGCCGCGCCGTCAAATTGCCGTCACCGCCCCACAGCTCCTCGCCTTTGCGGAAGGCGAGGTCGGCATCGACGATGTTGCGGGCGAGGTTGAGCGCCATGGCGAGGCCAAGCTCGGCCACCGGCTCGGCGAAGACGAGGCCGGTGGTGACGACATGGATGCCGCGCGCAAACAGCGTCTCATAGGGCATGTTGTTGATGAGGTTGGTCTCGACATTGAAGACGCAACGCAGCGCCTGCATCTGGTCCAAGGTCTCGGGCGAGATCGGCGGCTGGCCGATAATATAGCGGGCTTCGGCCAGCACGTCGGCGGGCAAGTTCGCCACGCCCTCGGCCGTCGTCTCGACGACGCGGTAATGCGCCTTGAGGCGCGCCAGCTGCGGTGGGGTGAAGATCAGGTCGAGCGTGCGTGGTTCCGGCGCGCTGATGACCAGCGGCAGGGCTTTGTTTGGCATAACGACTCCTCCCCGGCGCGATGCGTATCGCGTATTCTTGCTTTGCACTTGTGGTAGTCCCCAAAACCGCTTGCCGCCTTCCGGCGGCATGTGCTTGAGGGGTAAAATACCCACCATTAAACGATTTACAACTCCGGGAGGGGCCGCCGATCGCGCGGCTCGAGCCTTGCCGGGTTTTGATGCGGGAATCCGTTGGCTCGCCAGGCAACCGGCCCTGAGGGCTCCTTCCCTTCTCCCCCTGTCGGAGAAGGTGCAGTCAAAACGGATAGTGCTGCCCCGGATCCTCGATGGTTAGCCAGCGCAGGTCGGTGAACTCGGCAATCGAGGCCTTGCCGCCGAAGCGGCCGTAGCCTGAACCCTTGACGCCGCCGAACGGCATTTGCGCCTCGTCGCCGACGGTCGGGCCGTTGATGTGGCAGATGCCAGCTTCGATGCGCGCGGCAACCGCCATGGCACGGCGGATGTCGCGGCTGAACACGGCTGAAGACAGGCCGTATTCGGTATCGTTGGCGACACGTACCGCTTCGTCCTCGCCCTTGACGCGGATCACCGGCTTGACCGGGCCGAAGGATTCTTCCGAATAGACGCGCATCGCCGGCGTCACGTGGTCGAGCAATGTCGCCTCGACTACGGTTCCGGTGCGCTTGCCGCCGGCCACAAGCCTGGCGCCCTTGGCGACGGCGTCGGCAACCAGTTCTTCCATCTTGTCGGCGGCTTGGCCGCTGATCAGCGAACCGAGCACGACATGGCCGCGCGGGTCGCCGGCAGGCAGCTGCGCGGCGCGGGCGGCGAGCTTGGCGACGAATTCGTCGGCGACCTTTTCATCGACGACCAGACGCTCGGTCGACATGCAGATCTGGCCCTGATGCATGTAGGCGCCGAAGGTCGCCGCATTGACCGCGGCGTCGATGTCGGCATCGTCGAGCACGACCAGCGGCGCCTTGCCGCCGAGTTCGAGCAGCGCCGGCTTCAAGTGACGGCCGGCGAGTTCGGCAATGATCCTGCCGACCTTGGTCGAGCCGGTGAAGTTGACACGCCTTACGGCGGGGTGCGCGACCAGTGCCTCGGCGATTGTCGCTGCGTCCTTGGGATCATTGGTGACGACATTGATGACGCCCTTGGGCAGGCCGGCCTCGACCAGCACCTGCCCGATCAGCCGGTGTGTGCCTGGGCACATTTCCGAAGCTTTCAGCACAACCGTGTTGCCGCAGGCGATCGGCATGGCGATGGCACGAGTACCGAGGATGACCGGTGCATTCCACGGCGCGATGCCGAGGCAGACGCCGGCCGGCTGGCGGATCGCCATGGCCAGCGTGCCGGGCTTGTCGGAGGGAATGACCTCGCCCGAAATCTGCGTCGTCATGGCGGCTGCCTCGCGCAGCATTTTGGCGGCGAGCATGACGTTGAAGCCGGCCCAGGGGCCGGTCGCGCCGGTTTCTTCCATCATCAATTTGGTGAATTCGCCGACCTTGGAGTCCATGACATCGGCCGCCTTGGACAGCAAAGCGCGGCGCTCGCCCGGGCCGGTCTTCGACCACGTCTTGAAAGCGGCAGCAGCGGCTTCGACCGCGGCATTGGCGTCGGCGATGCTGGCTGCGGCAGCGCGGGTCGCCAGCTTGCCGGTGAACGGGTCCATGCGCTCGTAAGAGGCTGAGCCGGAGGCATCCCTTTTGTCGCCGTCGATCAGAAGTCCGATGTCCATTGTTCTCTCCCTCGCTCGCCGTGGAGCGTCTTTTCTATCTATTATCGACCACGATCTGATCCGAACACCGGCTCCCACTTTTCGGGATCATGGTCTAGAAGCCGAGCACCTCGGCATTGATCGATGCTTCAAGCCCACCGTCAACCGGCACATTGACGCCGTTGACCCAGCGTGCGCCGTCCGAGCACAGGAACAGCACGACAGGCGCGATGTCGCCCGAGGTTCCGGCGCGCCCGACCCTGGCGATGTCGCTGTCCACGCGGGCGTCACCCAGCACATTGCGGAACTGTTTGAGGATCGGCGTCTCGACCGGGCCGGGGCTCACTGCATTGACGCGGATGCCGCGGCTCCTGAACAGGTCCTGATGTGCGGCGCGCTGCGTCCACAACAGCAGCAGCTCCTTGGAAACGGGATAGCCTTCCTCGTTCTTCACCTGATGGTCGGCGATCATCTTCGCCACATCGGGAAAGCCTTCGATGCCGACCATCGATGCCGCGCGGTTGAGATTGGCGCGCCAGCCATAGCCGGCGATCGAGGCGACGTTGACTACGGTGCCGCCTTCACGAAGTCTTGGTGCGAGGCCTTCCGAGAGCGCGCGCAGGCCGTAGAAGTTGACGGCCAGTGTCGACACCGCACCGGTGTTGCCGGGGAGGCCGGCGACATTGCAGAGCGCATCGATGCGCTGCGGCAGGCGCCCGATGAGATCGACGACGCCGGCCTTGAACGAGATGTCGGCCTTGACGAAGAAGCCGACCGGTGCGGCAGGTTCACGCACGTCGACGCCGATCACGTCAGCGCCCAGTTGGCCGGCAAGTTCCGCGGTGCGGGCGCCGATACCGGACGCGACACCGGTGATGAGGATGGTCTTGCCGAACAGCATGGTCACGCCTTTTCACTATGTGTTGCGGTCTGTTGCGGCGAAGGCGTGGCGTCGCTATCGCCGGCGTTTGCCGGCAGCCTGACCCGGTAGCCGACCGGTAGCAGGCGCAGGCCAAAGCGCTCCTCCAGCGTTCCCCACAGGCCGCGCGGCAGGAAGAGCGAGAACAGCACCGCCGTGGCGCCGAGGCCGATCAGATACCAGACGCCGGTGCCGCCGAACCAGGTCTCGATGAGGAAGAACAGCAGCGCACCCAGAATGGCGCCCTCGAAGGTGCCGATGCCGCCGACCAGGACCATGAAGATCATGTAGGCGGTCCACTGGACGTTGAAGTAGGTTTTCGGCTGGAAGGTGATCGACGTGGCCAACCACAGCGCGCCGGCCATGCCGATGCCGAAGGCGGCGAGCACGAAGAGCAGCCGCTTGGTGCCGGTGACGCGCACGCCGACCGATGCCGCGGCCTCCTCATTGTCCCTGATGGCGCGGATGGCCGCACCCGTGCTGCCACGCAGCAGGCTAAACAGGGTGGCGAGCAGCGCCGTCATCGCGGCCAACGCCAGCCAGTAGATCGTCGCCCGCCTGACGCCGGCGTCATAGACGTTGAGCGAGATCAGCGACGTCCCGGTTTCGCCTTGCACCAGCCGGTCGAGATTGACCAGCAGATGGGTGAGCGCGGCGATCACCCACATGCCGATGGCGAACTCGCCGTTCTTAAGCTTCAGCATGAACAGCGACATCGGCCAGGAGATCGCGCCGACGATGATCGCCGAAACGAACAGCGAGGCGAACGGGTTGAGGCCGGCATCGGCCAGACGGATGGCGAAATAGGCGCCGAGGCCGAAGAACACCTGCTGTCCAACCGAAACCAGCCCGCCGAAGCCGGCCAGCGCGTTCCACATCGCTGCCAGGATCACATAGATGAACAAGGCGGTAAGGCGGTCGACGGCGCCGGCCGACAGGAAGTGCGGCGCGATGCCAAGCAGCGCGATGATGACGACGACCGCAATCGCCGAGATGCGCGAGGCGGAGGTGCCGCGCTCGATGACGGGGTCGTTTAAAACCGCGCTCATGATGCTTTCCTCGCGGGCAGGCGCAGCAGGCCGCGCAGGCCAAGGCCGGAGGTGGAGAGCCGGATGAACAGCACGATCAGGAAGGCGACATGGCCGCCGATCAGAAAACCTTGCGGATGGATCTGCGCGCCGAGCGTCTGGGCGAGCGCCAGAACGATGCCGCCGACCAGCGTGCCCCATAGCGAACCGGCGCCGCCGATCACCGCCGCCTCGAAGGCGAACAGCAATTGAGGTGCGCCGGTATAGGGATCGAAGGTGGCGCGCATGGCGAGGAAGGCGCCGGCCAGCCCAACGGTGACCATGGCGATGGCGGCGGCGAGGGCATTGGCGCGGCGCGCATCGACGCCGACGAGACCGGCCGTGTCGGGATCTTCCGACGTGGCGCGGATCGAGCGGCCAAGCCTGGTGCGGGTGAGGAACAGCTGCAGTCCGCCAAGCAAGATGACGGCGGCGGCGAACATGATCACGGCAAGCTTGCCGACATAGATGCTGCCCGGCCATTCCCAGGAATCGTAGGAGAGGCTGCCGATATACGGCGCCAGCGAACGTGTGTCGGCGCCGAACTGCTCGAACAGCGCATTGTCGATGACGATGGCGAGGCCGAACGTGGTCAGGATCGGCAGGAGCGCGCCGCCGCGGGCGCTGCGCTCGAGCAGGAAGCGCTGCAGCGCCCAGCCGATGGCCGCCATCAGCGGCAGCACGATGAGCAGGCCGACGAAGGGCGAGATATGGAATTGCGAGGCGAGCCACCACAGCGCGTAGGCGGAAAACACGGCCAGGCTGCCATGCGCGAGGTTGATTATGCGCATCACCGAAAACATGAAGGAGAGGCCGCAGGCGATCAGCGCGTAGTAGCCGCCGAGCAGGATGCCCTGGACGATCTGGTTGCTCATGCCGGCACACTCCCGGCGCTTTTTCTGTGCAGACCAAAATAGGCTTTCGTCACTTCATCGCGGGACATGCCCTTGCTCGGGCCTTCCAGCGCGACGCGTCCTTCGAGCATGCAGATGACCTTGTCCGAGACCGAGAGCGCGCGATTGAGGTCCTGTTCGACCAGGATGATCGTCGTGCCGGAGCTGATCAGGCCTTGCAGCGAAGCGTATACGCGGTCGACCACCAGCGGCGACAGGCCGAGCGAGACCTCGTCGAGCAGCAGCAGTTCGGGATTGCTCATCAAAGCGCGGCCGATGGCGGTGGCCTGCTGCTCGCCACCGGAGAGATGCCCGGTCTTGGCATGGCGGCGCGGCTTCAGATTGGGGAACGTGTCGAGCACTCGTTCCACGCTCCAGTCGCCGGGACGGCCGGCGGTCTTGCCAAGCAGGAGGTTCTCCTCGACCGTCATTTGCACGAACAGTTTTCGCCCTTCCGGCACCAGCGCGACGCCCATGCCGACGCGCTTGTGCGAGGGAACGCCGGTGATATCGGCGCCATTCAGCAGCACGCGGCCGGCCGTCGGCTCATGGGCGCCGGCGATCGCCCGCAGCAGCGTCGTCTTGCCGGCGCCGTTGGCGCCGACCAGCGCCAGCGTTTCGCCGCGCTCGATCGTAAAGCTCACACCGCGCACCGCCTGCAACAGGCCATGGCGGACGACCAGATTCTCGATTGCGAGCAGGCTCATTTCGGGCCTCCGCCGAGATAGGCGCGCACGACTTCCGGGTCGGCCATCACCGCTTGCGGCTCGCCATCGGCGATGATCTTGCCGGCGTCCATACAGATCAGCCGCTCTGCCACCTGCAGCAGGATGTGGACGATGTGCTCGATCCAGACGATGCCGATCTTGCGGCGGCGCAATTCCTTGATGGTATCGACAAGTTCGCTCGCCTCGCCATCGGTCAGTCCGCCGCCGATCTCGTCGAGCAGAAGCAGCGTAGGCCTTGCCGCGAGCGCGCGGGCAAGTTCCAGCCGCTTGCGGTCGAGCAGGCCGAGCGTTTCGGCGCGCCGGTTGGCCACGCCCATCATGCCGCACAGTTTCAGCGACTCCAGCGCCTCTTCATAGGCCTCGTCGCGGGCGAGACCGGCGCCATGCGACGCGGCAACAAAAACGTTCTCGAACGTGGTCATGCCGCTGAACGGCTTGGGCACCTGGTGCGTGCGCACCAGGCCGAGACGACAGCGCGCTGTAGCCGGCATCGCGGTCACATCGCCACCCTTGAAGGCGACCGTGCCGGCGCTCGGCGGGAAGGCGCCTGATAAGATGCTGAGCAGCGTCGTCTTGCCGGCGCCGTTCGGGCCGACGATGCCGACGGCCTCATCGGCATTCATGGCGAAGTCGACATCGTCGAGCACCACCAGCGCGCCGAAGCGTTTCTGGATGCCGGCAGCGCGGAGGATCGCGGCGTTTGCTGAACCGTTCACGATGCGATCCCCGTAGCCGTCCGTCAGCCGTTATACGGCTGGAGCTTGGCCTCGACCGGAACCTTCGGGTCGGTGGCGTTCTCGGTCACGACGTAGTCGAGCGGGAATTTGCCGCCTTCCTTGGCCGCCACCCATTGGGTGCCGATGATCGGGCCGGGAGAGACATTGGCGACCGGGCCGCTGGTGAAGTCGACCTTGCCGATCATGGTCTCGGTGTTGAGCGTGCTCAGCGCCTTGGCGACGGCCGCCTTGTCCTTGGCGTCGGTGCTTGCCTTCAGCGCCTCGAAGCCGGCGTCGAGCAGCGACATCGAGGCGCCGAGCTGCTGCGTCCATTGCTTGCCGCTGGCGGCCTCATAACCGTCGGCCAGTTCGATTCCCGAAACGCCGGTCAGCGGCGACTTGTAGGGAAAGGCCTTGTGCCAGTAAGCGGCGCTCGAAATCTTGTTGCCGAGATCGCCCAGCGCCTCGATGTCGGACGGGAACAATCCGGTCTTGGCGACCTGGCAGATCTTGATCTGCTTGATCAGGCCTTGCTGTGCAGCCTGACGCCAGAAGGCGGCGAAGTCCGGCGGGATCGGGAAGGAGTTGAAGATCTCGACGCCTTCCTGCTTGAACAGCGCGATCTGCGAGGAATAGTCGGTGGTGCCGGTCTCGTAGGCGCCGGGATCGACGATGGTGAAACCCTGCTTTGCCAGCAACGGCGCCAGATGGGTGCGGATGGCATTGCCGTCTGCGTCGTTGGGATACATGACGCCGACCTTCTTGTTGGTCTCGATCAGGTTCCATTGCGAGATGTAGGTCCGGAAGAACTCGTCGACGCCGAAGCCGAAATGATAGGTCCATTTGAACGGCGAGGGTTCGCCGGGCTTGGCGCCGCGGCCGAAATACCAGGCCTCCCACGGCATGACGGTGGAGAGGCAAGGCACGCCGGCGGCTTCGCAGGCGTCGGCGACCGGGTTGATCACCTCCGGCGTCGACACCGCCAGCATCAGGTCGACGGCCTGGTTGTTGATGAGGTCCTTGGCGAGCTGGCCGGCGCGCGACGGGTCGGATTGCGTGTCCTGGTCGATGATCTCGACACTGTATTTCTTGCCGCCGATGTCGAGGCCGTTGGCGAGCGCCTTGCGGGCGAGATCGAGCACATAGCCGTCGGTCTGGCCGAAGCCGGCGAGCGGCCCGGTGCGCGGGCTGACAAAGCCGACCTTCAGCGTGTCGGCGGCCTGCGCGAATGCCTGGCCGCGGCTGAGCGCAAGTGCCGCGCCGCCGGCGAGCGATGTGGCGATGAACTGGCGCCGCGAGACGCCGGATTTGCTTGAGGTCATGCTGGTATTCCTCCCTTTCCTGACGGCACCTGGAGGTCACCGCCGGCCTGCTCAAAATCGATGCCGCCCGTTCTTAAGATCGGAGATCGCCCCGGCAGGCCTTGAGGCGGCAGCGGAACGCCGCCAATGCCGATAACGGCACGATTTCGATCCTCCCATCGTCACAGTGCCCTAGGTGTTTGGTTTGGTAAAATGATATTTTGCGGTGTTTCGTTAACCAACAGGTTATGGAAATACGGCTGAAGGCCCGCTCTGCGCCAGATTGGCGAAAGGTGCTCAGGCGTTCTGGCTGGCCGCCTCGCGAATGGTCTGCAGCAGGATGGTGAAGGCCGGCGAAGGCGCAGTGTCGGTCCGCATCGTCAGGCCGACCGGCCCTTTGGTTTCCTCGGTGTTGACGGGCAAGGCGACGAAGGCGCCGCTGGAGAGTTCGTTGGCGACGACGCCTGTCGATATGATCCAGACCGCATTGCTTTGGCGCAGGAAGGCACGGCCGAAGGAATCCGAGACGGTCTCGATCTCGGTCGCAGGCGCCGTCATGCCGTTGGTGATGAACAGGCGGTCGACGAAGGGGCGGATGACCGACTCCCGCGTCGGCATCAGCACCGGGAATTCATCGAGCCGGGCGAAGATGTCCTGGCCCGGCTGCAGCAGCGGATGGCCGGCCCTCACCACGAACAGCACCGGTTCGGAATAGAGATGCTCGAAGAAGAAGCCGGTCATGTTTTCCGGCGCCGCAAGCCGGCCGACGACGAGATCGAGCGCACCGACGCGCAACTGTTCCAGCAGGACCGCGTTCTCGCCGGTGACGATCTTGATCGCAGCACCGGTATTTTCACTCAGGAACAGGCTTATGGCGCGTGGCATCACCTTGGCCGACACTGTCGGGAGCGCGCCGATGCGGATCGGATGCCGGTTGATGGCGCCGTCCTGGCGGACGGAATTGACGCCGCGCTTCAGTGCCGTGATCGCCGTGCCGGCATGGCCGAGAAAGATTTCGCCAAGCCGCGTCACCCTGATGCCGCGGCCGTCGCGTTCGACGACAGCGATGCCAAGCGCCTCCTCCAGTTCGCGCAGCGTCTTGGTCACGGCCGGTGGGCTGACATGGAGAAAGTCGGCCGCCCTCGCCACGCTGCCTTGCCGCGCTACCTCAAGGAATGCCTGCAGGTGACGGAACCTTATGCGGCTTTCGGACATGTTCTCATAACCTAGCAGTTAACGAAACGGCGTAAAATATCATTTTACCAAACCAAATGCCTTGTGCAATGTGAACACGGAGGATCGAAATCGTGCCATTCGTCAACATTGGCGGCATCACGCTGCACCATCGCCACATCAAGGCGAAGGGAAATGCGCGGCCGATCGTGTTCATCAATTCGCTGGGCACCGACTTCCGCATCTGGGACGAGGTGTTGTCCGAACTGGGTGGTGAAATGCCTGCGTTGGTCTACGACAAGCGCGGCCATGGCCTGTCCGACATTGGTGGCGTCAGCTCGATCGACGAGCATGTCGATGATCTGTCGGGCCTGATCGATCATTTCGAACTGAACAATGCGGTGCTGTGCGGCCTGTCGGTGGGCGGCCTGATTGCGCAAGGGTTTTATGCCCGGCGCCCCGAAATCGTCGACGGCCTCATCCTGTGCGACACCGCCCACAAGATCGGCACGGCCGACAGCTGGAGCACCCGCATCGAAACGGTCGAAAGCAAAGGCATCCAGGCCATCGCCGATGCCGTGCTCAAAATGTGGTTTACGCCTGCCTTCCACGCGGACCGTGTCGCCGAGCTCGACGGTTACTGGAACATGATGACCCGGCAAGCCGTCGCCGGCTATGTCGGCACCTGCGCCGCGGTGCGCGATGCCGATTTTACCGAGGCTGCGCAGGCGATCGCGGTGCCCACGCTTTGCGTCGTTGGCGACCAGGACGGCTCGACGCCGCCGGATCTCGTCCGCTGGCTGGCCGATCTGATCCCAGGCGCACATTTCGAAATCATTCGTGACGCCGCGCACATCCCTTGCGTCGAACAGCCCGAGGCGCTGACCACCCTGATCCGCGATTTCGTCGCGGCGCTTCCCCTGAGAAAGCAGACCCATGGATGAACTGCCCAAAAACGAAACCAGATACCAGACCGGGCTGACCGTCAGGCGCTCGGTGCTCGGCGACCCGCATGTCGATCGCAGCGAGGATGCCGTCACCGATTTCGACCGGCCGTTCCAGGAGCTGATCACCGAGGCAGCCTGGGGCACTGTGTGGACGCGTCCGGGCTTCAGCAGGCGCGAACGCTCGATCGTGACGCTGGCACTGCTGGCCGCCCTTGGCCATGATGAAGAGGTCGCCATGCATGTGCGCGCCACCGCCAACACCGGTGCGTCGCGCGACGATATCTGCGAAGCGTTCCTGCATGTCGCGATCTATGCCGGCGTGCCGGCCGCCAACCGCGCCTTCAGGATCGCCAAGGAGGTGTTTTCGGAAATGGACGGAAGCAGGGCTGGCCATGCCAGCTGATGCCGGCTCGAACCGCAGGCCCGAGAGCGGCGCCTTCTTCCAGCGCGACCGCGGCTGGCATCCGCCGGCGCTGACGCCCGACTACAAGACGTCAGTGCTGCGCTCGCCGCAAAAGGCGCTGCTGGCCTTCGACAACACGGCGTCGGAAATCACCGGTCCGGTGTTCGGCCACGCCATGCTGGGCGAACTCGACAATGACCTGATCCACAACTTCGCCAAGCCCGGCGAGAGCGCCATCGGCGAGCGTATCATCGTCTATGGCCGCGTGCTCGACGAGCGCGGCCAGGGCGTCTCCGGCGCGCTGCTCGAATTCTGGCAGGCCAATTCAGGCGGCCGCTACCGCCACAAGAAGGACGGCTATCTCGCGCCGCTCGATCCGAATTTCGGCGGCTGCGGCCGCACCATCACCGATGCCGATGGCGGTTATGCCTTTCGCACGGTGAAGCCAGGTCCCTATCCCTGGCCGAACGGGCCCAATGACTGGCGGCCGTCGCACATCCATTTTTCGGTGTTCGGCCACGGCTTCGCACAGCGGCTGATCACGCAGATGTATTTCGAGGGCGACCCGCTGATCTGGCGGTGCCCGATCGTGCGCGGTATCCGCGACAGGGCGGCGATCGAAACGCTGGTCGCCGCGCTCGACATGCAGGCGACGATCCCGTTCGATGCGCGCGCCTACAAGTTCGACATCGTGCTGCGCGGGCGTCGCGCCTCGCTGTTCGAAAACCGGCCGGAGGGAAATTGATGGCGCAGGCGCTGACCCGGCTGAAGGAGAGCCCGTCGCAGACCGCCGGGCCTTACGTGCATATCGGGCTGACGCCGAATTTCGGTGGTATCGGCGGCGTCTACCCGACAGACTTGGGCGCCACGATGCTCAACGACAACGCCAAGGGCGACCGCGTTGGTTTGCGCATTCGCGTGCTCGACGGCACCGGCACGCCGCTCAGGGATGCCTTGATCGAAATCTGGCAAGCGGATGCCAATGGCTTCTACAATTCGCCGGCCGAACTGCGCGGCGATGCCGATCCGGATTTTCAGGGCTGGGGCCGTCAGCCGACCGACATGGAAACCGGCCTGTGCAGTTTTCAGACGATCAAGCCGGGACGCGTGCCGTATGGCGACGGGCGGCTGATGGCGCCGCATATCAGCTTGTGGATCGTCGCGCGCGGCATCAATATCGGCCTACATACGCGGCTCTATTTCTCAGACGAGGCCAAGGCCAATGCCGAGGATCCGATCCTGGCCCGCATCGAGCACAAGGTGCGAGTGCCGACGCTGATCGCCGAGCGGCAAGGCGACAACTATATTTTCGACGTCCATCTCCAAGGGGAGAAGGAAACGGTCTTCTTCGACAGCTAGGAGACCAATGACATGACCGTATCGCCCTTCGACCATCCGCTGCTCTCCGGCCTGCTCGGCGACGAGGAGGCGGCTCGGCATTTTTCGGTGGATGCGGAAATCGCCGCCATGCTCGATTTCGAGCGCGCGCTGGCGCAAGCGGAAGCCGAAAGCGGGACTATCGGCACGGATGCCGCCGCGGCGATTGTACCTGTCCTGTTGTCATACAAGCCGGACACCGCGCGGCTGCGGGCCGGTGTGGCGAAGGATGGCGTGATCGTGCCCGAACTGGTGCGCCAGTTGAAGGCAGCGGTCGGGGCGCCGCACGACGCCGGCGTGCATTTCGGCGCAACCAGCCAGGACGTCATCGACACTGGCCTGGTGCTTCGGCTGCGCCGGCTCATTGAACATCTCGACCTGCTGCTGACTGAAAACATTCTGCGGCTGGTGGGGCTGGAAGAACGTTTTGGCAGCCGTGCATTGACAGCGATGACGCGCATGCAGCCGGCGATCCCAATTCAGGCGTCGGACCGCGTGGCGGTGTGGCGCACGCCGCTGCAACGGCATCAGCAGAGACTGTCGGAGCAATCCAAGCGTCTGCTCGTGGTGCAGTTTGGCGGCGCCGCCGGCACGTTGGAGAAGCTGGGCGACAAAGGACCTGCCGTGCGCGCGGCCCTTGCCGCAAAGCTCGGCCTTGGCGACGCGCCGCAATGGCACAGCCAGCGGGATGCGCTGGCCGAATTCGCCGGGCTGCTATCGCTCATCACCGGCAGCCTCGGCAAGTTCGGCCAGGACATTGCGCTGATGGCTCAAGATAGAACCGACATCAAGCTGTCCGGCGGCGGCGGCTCGTCGGCCATGCCGCACAAGCAGAACCCGGTGAAGGCGGAAGTGCTGGTGACGCTGGCGCGCTTCAACGCCACCCAGCTTTCCGGCATGCATCAGGCGCTGGTGCATGAGCAGGAGCGCTCCGGTGCTGCCTGGACGCTGGAATGGCTGCTCTTGCCGCAGATGGCGGTTGCGACCGCGGCTGCGCTACGGCTCGCCGCCGAACTCGCCGGACAGATCGAAAGCCTGGGACACTGATGCGCACCCGGATTGTCATTGTCGGCTCCGGACCGTCCGGGCTGCTGCTTGGCCAGCTTCTCGGCACCATTGGCGTCGAGACGGTGATCCTCGAACGTTCGAGCCGGGAGCATGTGCTTGGCCGGGTGCGGGCAGGGGTGCTCGAACAAGGCACCGTCGAGTTGCTCGAAGAGGCGGGCGCAGCTGCAAGGCTGCATGCCGAGGGCCTGCTGCATGGCGGCATCTCGCTTGCCTTCGGCGGCGGCCTGCACCGGCTCGACCTCACGGCACTGACTGGCGGCAAGCATGTCACCGTCTATGGCCAGACCGAAGTGACGCACGATCTGATGGACAAGCGCGAGGCGGCCGGACTGACCACCGTCTATGAGGCGGCCAACGTCGCGCTGCATGGTTTCGATGGCGAGGCGCCTTACGTCACCTATAGCAAGGACGGCGTCGGCCATCGCATCGACTGCGACTTCATCGCCGGATGCGACGGCTATCACGGCGTCAGCCGCAAATCGGCGCCCGAGCGGGCGCTGAAAACCTTCGAGCGGACCTATCCCTTCGGCTGGCTCGGCGTGCTGGCCGAAGTGCCGCCGGCCGATCACGAACTGGTCTACGCCAACCATGAGCGGGGCTTTGCGCTGTGCTCGATGCGGTCGACGCATCGCAGCCGCTACTATGTGCAGGTCCCGGCTGACGAACAGGTCGACGCCTGGAGCGACGGTCGCTTCTGGGACGAATTGCGCAGTCGCCTGCCGGAACAGACCGCAGCCGCCGTCGTTACCGGACCATCCTTCGAAAAGTCCATCGCGCCGCTGCGTTCCTTCGTTGCCGAACCGATGCGCTTTGGCCGGCTGTTCCTGGTCGGCGACGCCGCCCATATCGTGCCGCCGACGGGCGCCAAGGGGCTCAACCTTGCCGCCAGCGACGTGCGCTATCTCTTTGCCGGGCTTCGCGAATTCTATCTGGACAAATCACCAAGCGGGCTCGACGCTTATTCAGCCAAGGCGCTGGCCAGAGTGTGGAAGGCGGTGCGCTTCTCCTGGTGGATGACGACGATGCTGCACCGCTTTCCCGATACGGGCGAGTTCGGCCAGCGCATCCAGGAAGCCGAGCTCGACTATCTCGTGCATTCGCAAGCGGCGTCGACCGCGCTGGCTGAAAACTATGTCGGTTTGCCCTATTAGGGCGGTGCAAACTCAAACCCGTTCGAGCGCCACCGCGATGCCCTGGCCGACGCCGATGCACATGGTGGCCAGCGCATAGCGGGCGCTGCGCTCGCGCAGTTCCAGTGCCGCGGTGCCAGTGATACGCGCGCCCGACATGCCCAAGGGATGACCAAGCGCGATGGCGCCGCCATTCGGATTGACGTGCTCCGCATTCTCGGAGATGCCGAGTTGACGGAGCACGGCGATCCCTTGGGAGGCGAAGGCTTCGTTGAGTTCGATGACATCGAATTGGTGCGGTGTCAGGCCGAGGCGGGCGCAGAGCTTTTGTGTCGCCGGGGCAGGGCCGATGCCCATGATGCGTGGCGCCACGCCGGCAGCAGCGCCGCCGAGGACGCGGGCGATCGGCGTCAGGCCGTATTTTTTCACAGCCGCCTCGGAGGCGATGATCAGCGCTGCCGCGCCGTCATTGACGCCGGACGCGTTGCCGGCGGTGACGGTGCCGCCCTGGCGGAACGGCGTCGGCAATTTGGCCAGCGACTCGACCGTGGTGCCGGCGCGCGGATGCTCATCCTTCGATACCATAATCGCATCGCCCTTTTTCTGCGGGACCGTCACCGGGGTGATCTCCTTCGCCAGCCGGCCATTGGCCTGTGCCGCGACGGCCTTGTCCTGGCTGCGCACGGCAAAGGCGTCCTGGTCGGCGCGCGACACTGAAAAATCCTCGGCGACGTTCTCGCCGGTCTCCGGCATGGAATCGACGCCATAGTGTTTCTTCATCAGCGGGTTGATGAAGCGCCAGCCAATCGTGGTGTCGTGGATCTCGGCGTGGCGCGAAAAGGCTGTCTCGGCCTTGGGCATGACGAAGGGCGCGCGGCTCATCGATTCGACGCCGCCGGCGATCATCAACTCGGCTTCGCCCGCCTTGATGGCGCGGGCGGCAATGGTGAGCGCATCCATGCCGGAACCGCAGAGGCGATTGACGGTCGAGCCTGAAATTTCCTTCGGCAGTCCGGCCAGGAGCAGCGACATGCGGGCTACATTGCGGTTGTCCTCGCCGGCCTGATTGGCGCAGCCATAGACGACGTCGTCGACAGCCTGCCAGTCGATGCCGGCATTGCGCTCGACCAGCGCCTTCAGCGGGATGGCGCCAAGATCGTCGGCCCGCACCGACGACAGCGAGCCGCCGAAACGGCCGATCGGGGTGCGGATGTAATCGCAGATGAATGCCTCGGTCATGTCATGCGGCCTTTTCTTTACCGCTTCCCTCATGCGCCGCCTTGGTGCGGGCCTGCAGGTCACGCAATGTCGTCAGCTCGAGTTCCGTCGGCGCCGGCGTTTCGTCAAGCGCCTCGGCGAACTTTACGATCCAGCCACAGCTGTCCTGCACCTCAAGCCGCGTCGAGCCGGGATGCAACGACACCACGGTGAATTCCTTGCTCACCGGATCTGGCTTCCAGATGGCAAGGTCGGTGATCAGCAGCGTCGGCCCTGATGTCTCGATGCCGAGGCGCTGGCGATGGTCGCCGCCATCGCCATGGCCGAAGGAGGTGAAGAAGTCGATCTTCTCGACCATGCCTCGCTTGGACTGCGCCATGGTGATGTAGATCTCCTTCGACGAGGTGGCGATCTCGGGCGCGCCGCCGCCGCCGGGCAGGCGGGTCTTGGGATGCGCATAGTCGCCGATGATAGTGGTGTTGATGTTGCCGAACTTGTCGAGCTGGGCGGCACCGAGGAAACCGATCGAAATGCGGCCGCCCTGCAGCCAGTAACGAAACATCTCCGGCACCGAGACGGTCGTGACGGCGGTGTCGCAAAGTTCGCCGTCACCGATCGACAGCGGCAAAACATCGGGCGCGGTGCCGATGGTGCCGCTTTCATAGATCAGCGTGATGTCGGGCGCATGCGTCAGCCGCGCGACGTTGCAGGCGGCGGACGGCGCACCGATGCCGACGAAGCAGACATCGTCGTTCTTCAGCGCGCGGCTGGCGGCAATCGTCATCATCTCGTTGGGGGTGAAGCCGCTCATGCCGCGCTCCTCAGATGTTCGACGCGGGCCGCGAAATCGTCGGCCGAGCGTTCGATGACATTGGCCTGCATCCAGGCCTGGAATTTTTCACGGTCGGCGGCGATCTCGTCCCATTCGAGATAGGCGGCGTTGTCCCTGGCATAGTAGCCGTGCGTGTAGGAGGGATGCGAACCGCCTGATACCACCGAGATCGCAGCGATGATCCAGCGCGGCAGCACGGTGAGGTTGGGATGCAGGTCGTCGAAATTGTCGACGACTTCCTCTACCGTCACCACGGCGCGCTTGGCCGCGAGCACCGCTTCCTTCTGGATGCCGATAATGCCTTCGACCAGCACATTGCCTTTTTTGTCGGCCTTCTGAGCGTGGATGAAGGTCACGTCCGGTCGGATGGAAGGAACGGCGGCAAGCACCTCGCCGGTGAACGGGCAGGTGACCGAGCGGATGTTGGGATTGACTGCCGCCAGCCCGGCGCCGCGATAGCCGCGGAACACCGCGCAAGGCAGGCCGGCAGCTCCCGCCTCGTAGGCGTTGGCCATGCCGGCATGGCTGTGCTCCTCGATCTCGATCGACCGGGGGAAGCCGTTCTCGATGGCGTCGCGGGCGCGGCGCAACAGGCCGACGCCGGGATTGCCGACATAGGAGAAGATGATCTTCTTCGCCATGCCCATGCCGATCATCTGGTCGTAGATCAGGTCAGGAGTCATGCGGATCAATGTCAGGTCGCGAAATCCCTGGCGGATGGCTTCGTGCGCCGCCGCCGTCGGGATCAGATGGGTGAAGCCCTCGAAGGCGACCGTATCGCCATCATGCAGGTTCTCGGCCACGGCCTGTTTGAGCGGCAGGAATTTGACCATCGCCAAGAACTCCGGAGTCCAAAAAGTTCGTATTGCGAACACTTGTTTTGTATGAGATATTTTTACATCGCGCCGCCGAGACGAGTCAAGGCGGCGCATTGTCTTGCGGAGGCCGCATGGAGGACAAGGCAAAGACGCGCGACCATGTCGGCTCGCTGGAGCGCGGCCTTGCGGTCATGGAGATACTGGCACGCCATCCGGCCGGCATGACATTGACCGAAATGGCGGAGGAGGCGGGGCTGACCCGCGCCGGCGCGCGGCGCTTCCTGCTGACGCTGACCGCCACCGGCTATGCCACGCAATCCGGCCGGCTGTTTTCGCTGTCGCCGCGCCTGCTCGCCATCGTGCGCTCTTGGCTCGGCGGCGCCTCGCTGTGGACATTCGCGGCATCCATCATGCGCGACGTCGCGGGCCAATTCGACGAGGCCTGTAACGCGGCGGTGCTGTCGGGCGAGGAAGTCGTCTATGTCGCGCGCATTCCTGGCCGCCGCATCCTCAGCGTTTCGCTCGATGTCGGCACCAGGCTGCCGGCGCATTGCACCTCGATGGGGCGCGTCCTGCTTGCGGGGCTGGGCGCGGATGAGCTGAAGGCCTTGCTTGCAGAGGCGAGGATCGAACGGCGCACGCCGAAGACGATCACCAGCCGCGCCGCGCTGGCCAAGGCCATCGACGCGGCGAGGGCGGATGGCTTTGCCGTCGTCAATGAAGAGCTGGAACTTGGCCTGCGCTCGATAGCGGTGCCGATCTATGACCGCGCCGGCAAGACCGTGGCGGCGATCAACGTCTCGACGCAGTCGGCGCGGTTCTCCGTCGAGGCGATGGAGCGGGATATCCTGCCAGCGCTGCGGACGGCCAAGCAACGGATTGAGGAATTTTTCTTCGTGTGAGCGCAAGGCTAATCGCCTGAGGGAAGCGCTGCCCCCGCTCTGTCTCGGAGACGCGACGCCCTGCGCGGTTAGCGTCGCCATGCGAACAAACGATGCCCGGGGCAGCTGAGCACAACGCATATGCGTGAATCCAAATATATCGTTGACGTCGCCCTTCAACTCCAATATCGAACAGGACTATACAGGTTTACTGAACAGGTACCCATATGAAGCGGCGCGCGGTTCAACTTTCTCCCGGCACGGGCAAGCCCGAGCAGATCGCCACCGTTCTCGAACATGAGATCCGCTCCGGCGTGCTTGGCTTCGGCGACCGCCTGCAAAGCGAGAACGAACTCGTCCAGCGCTTTTCCGTCAGCCGCAACACGGTCCGCAAGGGCCTCGAGGAGTTGTCCAGCCGTGGGCTGATCACGACCAAGGTCGGCATCGGCTCCTTCGTCACTTTCGACGGCAAGCCGGTCGATGACAGCATTGGCTGGTCGCGGGCGCTGGCCAATGCCGGCGCCAATGCCGAAACGCGGACGCTGCGGCTTGAAGTGATCGAGGATGCCGATCTTGCCGCGCTGCTTGGCATCGAAAGCCCGTTCTTCATCGCCGTCGACCGGGTGCGCACCAATGCCAGCGACGGCCATGCGATCTCCATCGAACGCAGCCGCCTGCCGCTGTCGCCCGAACTGGAGGACGTGCCGCTGCGCGGCCTGCGCGAAGGCTCGCTGCACCAAACGCTGCGTGGCGCCGGGCTCATTCCCGACCATGGCGAGGAATGGGTCGGCATCGAGATGCTCAACGCCGAAGACGCCGCCATTCTCGGTTGCCCGCAAGGCACGCCCTTTTTGCGCGGCCGCCGGCTGACGCGTGCGGCCGATGACCGGCCGATCGAATATGTCACCAGTCTGCTCAACCCGGCGCATTTCGCGCTGCATATGAGGTTTTGAGCGATGCCGGAAAGCGCCATTCTCGATCGCGCGCTGGGCGCGCTTGTCGGCGGGGCGCTGGGCGATGCGCTGGGCATGCCGACGCAGCTTCTGTCGCCGGCCCGCATTGCCGAATTCTACGGCCATGTCGAAGATTTCGTCGCGCCCTTCGCCGACCATCCGGTGTCGAAGGGGCTCGTGGCCGGCACCATCACCGACGACACCGAACAGGCGCTGCTGCTTGGTCGTATCCTGGTCGAGTCCGGTGACCGCTTCGACCATGCGCGCTGGGTCAATGCGCTGCTCGACTGGGAACGCGAGGTCAAGGCGCGCGGCAGCTACGATCTGCTGGGGCCATCGACCAAGCGCGCCATCGACGCCATCAATGACGGCGTGCCGGCGGAAGAGGCGGGAAGCCGGGGCGACACCAATGGCGCGGCCATGCGCATCGCGCCGGTCGGCATCATGATGCCGCTGGAACCGCTCGACGCTTTCGTCGCCAAGGTGGCCGAAACTTGCCGTGCCACGCACAACACCTCGATCGCCATCGCTTCGGCCGCAGCAGTTGCCGCCGCCGCCAGCCACGGCGTCGCCGGTGGCGACTGGCGTGCCGCTTCCGACAGCGCGGTAGCAGCCGCGCGGCGAGGCGCCCGGCTCGGACATTGGGTGACTGGTGGCGATATCGCCGCGCGTATCGCCTGGGCGCAGGAGCTCGTGCGCGGCAAGACCATGCGGGATGCGATCGGGCTCATCACCGATCTCGTCGGCACCGGTGTGGCCAGCCAGGAGTCCGTGCCGGCAGCTTTCGCCGTGCTTGAAGTCGCGCAGGGCGATCCCTGGCAAGCGGCAATCATCAGCGCCAATCTCGGCGGCGACACCGACACGATCGGCGCGATTGCCTCAGGCATGGCCGGCGCCTGCGTCGGCTTTTCGCAACTGCCGCAACAACACATTGCCGGGCTCGTCGGCATAGATATGGGGGAGGTGCGCTCGCTTGCCGAAGACCTCGTCGCGGCGCGCACGGCAAAGGCCAGCAAGGATGCCGCGGCATGAGTGGGCGTCTGGTCCATATCGGCAGCGCCGTCGTCGACTATGTCTACCGCATCGACGCCTTGCCGGCGCCGGGCTGCGAGAAGACCGCGTCGAGCTTTGCGCAGGTCGCCGGCGGCGGCTTCAACATGATGGTCGCGGCCAGCCGCACCGGCATGACGGTGGTGTTCGGCGGCCAGCTCGGCAGCGGACCGAATGGCGATTTTTTGCGCGCAGCGTTTGCGGCCGAAGGCATCATAACGCTGACGTCGCCATCGCCGGTCATGGACAGCGGCAATTGCGTCGCCATGATCTCCGGGGATGCCGAGCGCACCTTCGTGTCGTGGCCCGGTGCGGAGAGCATTCTCAGCCTCGAGATGATGAGGCCCGTGGTGGTCGCGCCTGATGATTGGGTGTTCACGTCGGGCTACACGCTGAGCTATCTCGGAAGCCACAACGCGCTGACCGACTGGATCGAGGCGCTGCCAGAAAACATTCCCTTCGTTTTCGATCCAACGCCGGTCATCGCGGATATCCCACGTCCCATCCTGTCGCGGGTGCTTGCCCGTACGACATGGCTGAGCTGCAACATGACGGAAGCGGTCGAGATCGCTGGGCAAGGCGATGTCGAGGCACTCGCCGCCCGGCTGCTCGCCGACCACTGCCCAAAGGCCGAAGGCGTCGTTATCCGCGCCGGCGCCAAGGGCTGTTTCGTGAGGTTGGTCAATGGCGAGACGCAGACCATTGCCGGCTTCAAGGTCGATGCCATCGACACCAATGGCGCCGGCGACACCCATATCGGCGGTTTCGTCAGTGCACTCTCGCGCGGCGTGCATCCGTTCGAGGCGGCGCGCTATGCCAATGCGGCGGCAGCACTTTCCGTCACCCGCCATGGCGGGTCATCGGCGCCGACCGACAGCGAGATCCAGACTTTCCTGAGCCAGGCCGCCACGGGCGAGCCGGGCCAGAACCAGAAGGCCCATCAGACAGCCTGACCCGCCAAGCGGGCAAACAAGAGAGGAACGAACATGCGCATGCCAAGACTGACTGCCCTGCTGACGGCGACCGCCGTCATCACCTCCGCGCTCACGCTGGCCGCCAGTGCCGCCGAAGTGCATGTGCTCAACTGGAAGGGCTACGGCGCCGACGAGCCGTGGGCGATCGAAGCCTTCGAAAAGGCGACCGGCAACAAGGTCGTCAACGACTTCTTCAATTCCGAACAGGAAATGCTGACCAAGATCCGCACCAATCCGGGCCTCTATGACGTGGTCATGATCAACGCCGCCTTCAACGATCAGGCGATGGCGGAAAAGCTGATCCAGCCGATCGATGTCTCGAAGCTGCCGAACTATGCCGACATCAGCAAGGACAAGGCGCAATCGCCGATGCTCGACCATGACGGCAAGGTCTATGGCGTGCCGTGGGTGTGGGGCCTGACGGCGCTGGCAATCAACGAAAAGTCCTTCGACAAGCCACCGACCTCGATCGCCGAAATGTGGGACCCAGCGCATAAGGGCCGGGTCGTCATTCGCGACGACGCTGTCGAAGCGGTGCAGTTCGGCGCCATCGCCACCGGTCAGAATATCAACGACATCAACGATATGGAAGCGGTCAAGGCGAAGCTGACCTCGCTGATGCCGCAGATCAAGACGTTCTGGAGCTCGGAGAACGACTGGAACCAGATGGTCGCCTCCAACCAGATCGACATCGGCACCTATTGGAGCGGCTCGGCCGACCGTGCCAAGACGCATTTCAAGCTGCCGGTCTCGCTGGTCGTTCCGCAGGAAGGCGCCGTCGCCTGGCTCGACGCGTTCTCTATTCCCGTGGGCTCGAAGAATGTCGAGGGTGCGCAGGCCTTCATCAACTGGATGATCGATCCGAAATTCTATGTCGAATGGGTCACCAAGGTCGGCGCGCCGGTGTCGGCCAACACCAAGGCGGTGGAAGCGCTGCCTGAAGACTCCTTCAACCGCAAGGTGATGGGCGATCCCGAGGTGGCCAAGCGCATCCAGTTCCAGGCGCCGATCACCGACGCGCAGCGCGAGGCCTATCTGGCGCTGTGGCAGCAGCTCAAAGTCGACGTGAAGTAACGCTCACGTCCGGACCAGCCGGCGGTTGGCGCCGGCTGGCCCTTCAATCCTGGGGAGGAGGGTATCATGGCAGTACAGGGTGCGGTCGCGTCGCGCAGCGGGCTGAGATCGGCCCTGCCGCTGCTGGCGCCGGCCTATCTCTGGCTGACGGTGGCGATCTTCCTGCCGCTCTCGGCCATGGTATTCTTCTCCTTCATGACCGACCTGCCGCTGTCGGGAAAGCCGTGGGCGTTCACCCTTGGCAATTACGCCGCCTTCTTCTCGCAGAGCCTGTACCTGACGCTGCTGCTCGCTTCGCTGCGGCTCGGCCTCGAAGTGACTTTGTGGTGCGTCGTCATCGGCTACCCCGCCGCCTATGTGCTGGCCAAGGTGCTGAAGGGGCGCAGCCGCGAGGCGATCTTCCTGCTGGTCATCCTGCCGTTCTGGTCGAACGGGCTGGTGCGCATCTTCTCCTGGGCGATGGTGCTGCGCGAGGGCGGCATCCTCGACACGGCGCTCAACGCCGTGCTGCCGTTCAAGATCAACATCGACCTGATGTATTCCTATCCCGCAATCATCATCGGCCTGGTGCACTCCTACGTGCCCTATATGGTGCTGACCTGTTATCTCACTTTGCAGGCCATCGACGACTCGCTGATCGAGGCCGGACGTTCGCTCGGCGCCTCGCGGCTGCAGGTGCTGAAGCGGGTGATCATCCCGCTGTCTATGCCCGGCCTGGTGGCAGGTGCGGCACTGATCTTCGTGCCGGTCGTCGGGCTCGTTCATGGAGCCGCGCATCCTCGGCGGCCGCACCGGCACGTTCTACGGCACGGTGATCGAGGACCAGTTCGTCGCCGTCTTCAACTGGCCGCTGGGGGCGGCGCTTTCCTTCATCCTGCTGGCGGTGGTGCTGGTGATCCTGGCGGTTGCCTCGCCGGTGCTGCGGAGGGCTGCTTGATGATGACGACCCGCATCCTCGAAGGACTAGGCCGCTTCTACATCGGACTGCTGCTCGCCTTCCTCTATCTGCCGATCATCATCATGGCGCTGATGTCGTTCAACGTCTCGCCCTTCTACCAATTGCCGTTCGAATGGACGACGGAATGGTATGCCTCGCTCTGGCAGAACGACCAGCTGATCGCGGCCACCTGGAACAGCCTCAAGATCGCGGTCATCACCACGCTCATCTCAGTGGTGCTTGGCTCGGCCGCTTCGCTGGCGCTGTTCCGCTATGATTTCCGCGGCAAGAAAGTGCTGCAGGCGCTGCTGTTTCCGCCAATCGCCATTCCGTGGCTGATCACCGGCACGGCGATGCTGATCTTCTTCTTCGGCGTCGGCATTGGCCGCGGCCTGTTCGCCATCCTGCTCGGCCATGTGGCGCTAGCGCTGCCCTATGTCATCGTCGTCGTCTCGGCCCGGCTGCAGACTTTTGCACCGGAGCTGGAAGAGGCGGCGCGCTCGCTCGGCGCCAACCAGTGGCAAGTGACGAGGCGTGTGACGCTGCCGTGGATCATGCCCGGCGTCATTGCCGGCGGCTTGTTCGCATTTGCCGTGTCGTTCGACCAGTTCGTCGTCTCCTACTTCCTGGCGACGCCGGGCCAGACGACGCTGCCGGTCGAAATCTACGCCGCGATCCGCAAGGGTTTCACGCCCGAGATCAACGCGGTCTCGACCATCATCATCGTCGTGTCGATGGCGCTGATGCTGCTCACGGCGCGCTTCTTCAAATTCGGCGGAGAGAAATAATGGCCGGCGTGCAGGTATCGAACGTCTCCCGCAGTTTTGGCGCGCACAAGGCGCTGGACGACGTCTCCATCGATTTCGCCGATGGCGGTTTCTATGGGCTGCTTGGCCCCTCGGGCAGCGGCAAGACCACGCTGCTGCGCCAGATCGCCGGCTTCGACTTTCCCGATACTGGCCGCATCACCATTGGCGGTGAGAGTGTGGAACGCGTGCCGGTCGAAAAGCGACGCATCGGCATGGTGTTCCAGAACTATGCGCTGTTTCCCAATATGAGCGTCGCCGATAATGTCGCCTTCGGCCTGTCGGTGCGCGGCGAAACGAAAGCGACGATCGCCACCGAAGTGCAGCGCGCGCTCGATCTGGTTCAGCTCGGCAAGCTCGGCGAGCGCCGGCCGCACCAGCTCTCCGGCGGCCAACGCCAGCGTGTGGCGCTGGCGCGCGCCATCGTCACCAAGCCGCGCGTGCTGTTGCTCGACGAGCCGCTCGGCGCGCTCGACAAGGCGCTGCGCGTCGACATGCAGATCGAGCTGAAGCGCATCCAGCGCGAGATCGGCATCACCACCATCTTCGTCACCCACGACCAGGAAGAGGCGCTGACGATGAGCGACCGCATCGGCATATTGCGGGACGGCAGGCTCGTGCAGGAAGGGCCGCCGGAGGAAATCTACGACCGGCCGAAGAGCGAATTCGCCGCCACCTTCCTCGGTGACGCCAATATCCTTCGCGGCGATGCGACCGGCAACGGCATCCGGCTGCCTGATGGCACGGCGATTGCCGCCGGGGTGGGTGGTCGGCTTGCCGCCGGCACAAAGGCCAGCTGCGCCGTGCGACCCGAACGCATTCGTATCGCCACCGATGCCGGGGCATCGAGCGGCAATGCCAACACGCTGAAGGGGCAAGTCTCCAAGCGCATCTTCGCCGGCAACAACAGCACCTATTTGGTCGAGCGCGCCGGCCAGACGTTGAAAGTCATCGTCCAGAATACCGGCAGTGACCGGCTGGCCGAGGGCCAGAATGTAATGCTCAGCTGGTCGCCGGAAAGCACTGTGCTGATTGCCGCTAACTAGTTCGCACCGTCACCCCGGCATCGTTCTGATGGGAATTGATGGAGCGGACCTTGGCTGATCGACGGGCCATGGCGTTATATCCGTCCTCCAGGGAGGAATGGATGGCAGGCCAGGGTTTCGAGCCGGATGTGAGGGTTCGCACTAGCGGATACCGGATCGGTTGCATCGGCGCCGGCATGATCATGGCCGAATGCCATCTTGCCGCCTATGCGCAGGCCGGTTTCCCAGTCGTCGCCATCGCTTCGCGCACCAAGGCCAGCGCCGAGAAGGTAGCTGCACGCTGGAGCATTCCGACCATCCACGACACGCCGGAACAACTGATCGAGAATCCCGAGATCGAGATCGTCGACCTTGCCTTTCCACCCGACCAGCAGCCGGCATTGATCCGCCATGCGCTGAAGCAGCCTCACATCAAGGCGATCCTGGCGCAGAAGCCGCTGGCGCTGTCGGTCGATGAAGCCGTGAAACTGCGCGACGAAGCCGCAAAGTCCGGCAAGATCCTCTCGGTCAACCAGAACATGCGCTACGACCAGTCGATGCGCGTCCTGAAGCAGATCATCGACAGCGGCGCGCTGGGCGACATCGTCTTCGCGCAGATCGACATGCATGCGATCCCGCACTGGCAGACCTTCCTTCAGGACTACGACCGGCTGACGCTCGCCAATATGAGCGTGCATCATCTCGACGTGCTGCGCTTCCTGTTCGGCGATCCCTCGGAAATCACCACGCTGACACGCAAGGACCCGCGCACGACATTCGAACATACCGACGGCATCACCATCTCGACGCTGCGCTTTCCCTCCGGCGTGCTCGCCGTGTCGCTGGAGGATGTCTGGTCCGGCCCACGTCAGGAGGGCTATCTGGACGACCAGCACATCAACTGGCGCGTCGACGGCACCAACGGTGTCGCCAAAGGCACGATCGGCTGGCCGAAAGGCGTGGCCTCGACGCTGACCTATGCCTCGACCGAGACGACGGATGGCAAGTGGGTCAGCCCGAGCTGGGACACGATGTGGTTCCCGCATGCCTTCATCGGCGTCATGGAGCAACTGCAGCACGCCTTGAAGACCGGCACGCCGCCGGCATTATCGGTGGCCGACAACGTCAAGACGATGGCGCTGGTCGAGGCGGGCTATCGCTCGATGGCGCAAGGCCGCACCGTCAAACTGTCCGAGATATCGATCGACTGAACATGCCCGCCGAATAGTGTGGCGGCTGAATCGCTTACCGGGAGGAGTCACATCATGATGCAGGCAGGTATATTCACCGGCTATTTCCCCTACGAGCTCGCGGAGGCCGCCCGCCGCATCCGCGCACTCGGCTTCAACACAGTGCAGCTCGACATGCATTTCAGGGATGTCGATCTCACGGCCGGGCAGATCACCGGGGACAAGGCGAGGACAGTGCGCGACACGTTTCGCGACCACAATCTGCCGGTCTGCTGCATCTCGGGCTACACCAACATCATTCATCCCGACAAATCCGAGCGCGACAAGCGCGTCGGCTATCTCAAGGAAATCATCCGCAATGCGCGCGCCTTCGGCTCGCCCTACGTGATCTCGGAGACCGGAACCTACAACACCGAATCCGACTGGGTGCATCACCCCAGGAACAAGACCGAGGAAGGCTTCGAGGAATGCCGCAAGGTGATCTCGGACCTTGCCCAGACGGCTTACGACCACGGCGCGGTGTTCCTGCTCGAAACTTATGTCAACAATGTCGTCGGTTCGGTCGAGGAGACGGTCAAAATGTTCGCGCAGGTCGACCATCCGGGCCTCGGCCTGCTGATGGATCCGACCAATTATTTCGAGGCGCACAATATCGACCGCATGGACCAGGTGCTGAACCAGGTATTCGACACGCTGGCCGACAAGATCCGGATCGCGCATGCCAAGGATGTGAAACGCTCCGGCAGCGACAAGACGGAAAAGCATGCCGATATCGGCGATGCGGATGCGCATGAGGGGCTGACCTTCCGCGGCGTCGGCGAGATCGAATTGCCGGCGCCCGGTCTCGGCTCGCTCAACTACGACCTCTATCTGAAGCGGCTCAGTGAGAAGCACCCGAACATCCCTGTTATCATCGAGCATCTGACCGAGGACGACGTGCCGCGCGCAAAGACATTCCTCGACGGGAAATTCCGCGCCAACGGTCTCTAAGGGCAGGGCGAGACGGTGATGGCGACGGCCAAGACAAAGCGCGATTACGGCCTGGTCGGCGAAAGCACCCGCCGGGCGATCGAGACCGGGCTGGCCTCGGCCGAGTGGTATCACACCGACGTGCCGCGCAAGGCAATGAAGGAAATGATGCAGCGCTCCGACGGGCCGGCGATCCGCGATACGGTGATCTGGATCGCAGCCATCCTGGGCTCGGCCGCCGGCATCGTGTGGTTCTGGGGCACGTGGTGGGTGGTGCCGTTCCTGCTCGTCTATGGCGTGCTCTATGGATCGTCGAGCGATTCGCGCTGGCACGAATGCGGCCATGGCACCGCCTTCCGCACACGCTGGATGAACGATGCGATCTACGAAATCGCCAGCTTCATGGTGGTGCGCAATCCGGTGCAATGGCGCTGGAGCCATGCGCGGCATCACACCGACACGATCATCGTCGGCCGTGACGCCGAGATCGCGGTAATGCGGCCGCCAAATCTGGTCAAGGCGGCGCTTGCCTTCACCGGCATTCTCGATTTCCGTTATTCGCTGCCGATCCTGGCGCGCCAGGCGTTGGGCAAGCTGTCGGACGACGAAAAGAGCTACATTCCTGAGACCGAACAGGGCAAGGCCATCACGGCGGCGCGCTGGCATGTCGCCGTGTACGTTGCGACGATCGCCCTCGCGATCGCGCTGGGTTCATGGCTGCCGCTGGTGCTGATCGGCCTGCCGCGTTTTTATGGCAGCTGGCACATGGTTCTGACCGGCCTGCTGCAGCATATCGGGTTGGCCGACAATGTCGTCGACCACCGGCTGAACACGCGCACCGTCTACATGAACCCGGTCAGCCGCTTCATCTACTGGAACATGAATTACCACGTCGAGCATCACATGTTTCCGATGGTGCCCTACCATGCGCTGCCGAGGCTGCACGAGCTGGTCAAGCACGACCTGCCGGCGGCGAACCCGTCCATGTGGCATGCCTATCGCGAGGTCTGGCCGGTGCTGCTGAAGCAGCTGCGGTACGAGGATTATTTCCTCAAGCGCGAATTGCCGCCGACGGCGCGGCCCTATCGCGGTGAATTTCACGAGCTCGATATGTCGGCGGCGGCCGAGTAGCGAATAAACCACCCGCCTTCTATCCGGCCTGTTACGGGGCCGGTAAGGTGACCGGGAAAAGCAACCAGCCAACAGGGACATCCCGATGAGCCGAAAGAGACCGACCGTCGCCGATCTGCGCGCCATGAAGGGCAAGCGCCAGCTGACCATGCTGCGCGTCCTGACCATGGACGAGGCCGAGGCTGCCGAGCGGGCAGGGGTCGATATCGTCTCGGTGCCGCCCGAGCTGGTGCTCAACCCTGAGTATCGCGATGCGGCGCCCAGCCTGTTCACCATGCCGGGCGAGAATTTTTATGAGATCGGCACGGCGGACGATTTCCTGCGCTGGGCGTTCCGGCTCTACAAGGCCGGCGCCGACGCCGTTTATTGCAGCGCCGGTTTCGCCACCGTGAAGCGGCTCGCCGACGACGCGATCCCCGTCATCGGCCATGTCGGCCTCATTCCGTCCCGCGCCACCTGGACCGGCGGCTTCAAGGCCGTCGGCAAGACCGCCGACACCGCCATGCAGATTTTTGAGGCGGTCAAGCAGTATGAGGCCGTTGGAGCTCTCGGCGCCGAGATCGAAGTGGTGCCGATCGAGGTGGCGAAGGCGATCTCGGAACGGACCTCGCTGATCATGCTGTCGATGGGTGCGGGCACCGGCTGCGACGCGCAATATCTGTTTGCCGACGATATTCTTGGCCAGAACCGGGGCCACATGCCGCGCCATTCCAAGGTCTACCGCAACTTCGCCGCCGAGTACGATCGTCTGCAGGCGGAACGCGTCGCGGCGTTTTCCGAGTACGTTGCCGACGTCGATAGCGGCGCCTATCCGGAAGACAGGCATGTCGTGCGCATGGATCCGGCCGAGCTCAGCCTGTTCATGAAACGGGTGGACGCAAAGGGCTGACTACTCGGCCTCCTTGCCGATCATCGCTGCACCTTGCCATGTTCCGTCGGCGAGCATGGCATGGAGCACCTCGGCATCCGTTCCCAGCGGCCGGTCCTCTCTCAGCATCGCTACATGCGCGCGCACCGCGGTATGGACCGCTGCTGTGCCGGGCGCCAGCTTGAGACCGTCGCGCAGGTCCACGGCTTGCGCGGCGGCCATCAGTTCGAAGGCGATCAGCCGGCGCCACAGCGCGATCATCCCAGCGCATTTCGACACGGCAAGCGGCGTCTGCGTGGCGTGGTCCTCTACGCCTTCGGACACGGCCAGGAAATCCAGCATCACCGGATTGGCCTTGTGGCGGATGCTGGCCAGGATTGCCGTTGCCGTCTTTTGCAGCGGCACGAAACCGGCCGAGGCGCCGCCAACCGGCGACAGATATCTGGGCAGACCGTTGCGGCCGGAGCCGGCGAGCTGGATGAAGCGGGCAACGCTTGCCGCGGCACATTGCGCGATCGCCAGGCCGAGCGTCTCGAAGGCAAGCGCCAGCGATGCGGTGTGGAAATTGCCGGTCGACAGAACCAGCCCGTCATCGCCCAGCACCAGTGGATTGTCGGCGGCGGCATTGAGTTCGATCTCCAGCGCCAGCCGCGCCTGGTCGATCGCCTGGATCAATGCACCATGGATCGACGGCATGCAGCGGATCGACAGCGGGTCCTGCAGGGTGGTCGGCGCCGGCTCTTCGTCGCGGGCAAGCAGGTAGCGCAAGCCCTTGGCCGCGAGTTGCTGGCAGGCTGCCGGCCGCGCCAGATGCAGGCGCGGATCGAGGATGGTGCGGTTGGCGCCAAACCCTTCCATGGTCAGCGCGCCGGCCTGCTGCTGTTGCGCAAAGGCCGACAGCGCGTCGGCCAGTACCAACGCGCCAGTGCCGGCTGATACCGCCGAGGCGTTGATCAGCGACAGGCCGTCTTTCGGCGCCAGGCTGATCGGAGCCAACCGCGCCATCATCAACGCCTTGGCCGCCGGCATGCGCCGACCCTGATAGTCAGCTTCGCCGTCGCCGGTCAGCAGACGGGCGAGCGCCGCCATCAGCACGAGATCGCCGGCGCCGATCGAGCCCAACTGCGGCATTACCGGATGCACGCCTGCATTGAGCGCATCGACAAGGGCGGTGAAAGCCGCCGGCGAAATGCCGGAGCCGCCGACTGCCAGCATCGCTGCGCGCGCAAGCATGGTCGCCCGCACCGCCTCTTGGGGCAACGGTTCGCCGACAGCGCCGCTTCGCCCTTCCAGCAACTGGCGCTGGAAGGCGCTGGCATCGCCCTCGACCGATGTGCCGAGATTGGCGCCGAGCCCGGTGTTGAGCCCATAGATTTGCTGACCGGACGCGGCGACCTGATCGAGCACTTTTCGCGCTTTGTCGAGCCTCTCGATGACTGTCGGTTCAACCTCGACCTTGCGGCCGCCGCGGGCGACCGCCGCAACGTCCTCGACGCTGACGCCGGCGCCGGTGAGGACGAGCGCGCTCATGCGAAGCGCAGCCTCTGGCCGATGCCTTTATCAGCAGCCTTGGCCAGCATCGCCTTGCCCAGCGCAATGTCGGACAGCGACAGGCCGCGATGCCAGAACAGGATCGTCTCGTCGTCGCTCTGGCGTCCCGGCTTGAGACCGGCAGCGATCTGGCCGAGCTCGGCGTGCAGCGTCGCTTCGCTCAGCCGCCCGGTCTCGACATGGGCGCGCAGCGAGCCGAACTTGCCGCCTTTGCACTGGCCCCAGTCGTCGACGACCATTTTCTGCATGATGTCGGTCAATGACAGCTCCACCGCGCTCATCGTACCATAGGGCACGACCAGCGCACCGGGCTTGATCCATTCGGTCTTGAGCAGCGGCTGCGGCTCCGGCAGCCGCGAGGCCTCGACGACGATGTCGGCGCCCTTGACGCAGCTCTCCCAGTCGGCGACCGCCGTGACGGTCTTGCCGAGATCGGCGGAGAGTTTGGCGGCGAAGCCGTCGCGGCTTTTCGGGCGGCGCGAATGAACGCGGATCTCGTCGAAGTCGAAGAGATGGTCGAGCAGGCGGACATTCCAATAGGCGGTGCCACGTGCGCCGATATGGGCCAGCACCTTGGAGTTCTTGCGCGCCAGATGTTTGGCGCCGATAGCGGTGACGGCGCCGGTGCGCATGTCGGTGATGACGGTGGCGTCGAGAATGGCGCGCGGCGTGCCGGTGCGCGGATCGAACAGGTTCAAAATGCCAAATTCTGAAGGGAGCCCGTGCAGATAATTGTCGACATAGTCGCCGACGATTTTCACGCCCGCCGTATCGAGCGGCGCAACGTAGCCGCGCAGAACGTTGAAATGGCCATGGAAGGAAGGGGCGGGTTCAAGATGGACGCGCGGCTCGATCACCGTCTGGCCATTGCCTTGCGCGATAAGCCCGGCTTCGACAGCGGCAATGATTTCGCCGTCGGTCATCTCCAGGGCTTCGATATCGAGGCCATTGAGGTAGTCGATATAGATAGGCTTCATGCAATGTCCTTGGCCGCCCGCCCATCCATAACAGGCTGCGAGCCGACACGGAAGTTTGTTGGATAAGCTCTGGACGGGGCCAGCCATATGCTGTTCAACGCGGTTCGCCATGACTGCCGTTCCCGACACCGAGGCCTCCGCCGTAACCGCCAGCAATGCGCGGCGCGTGGCGCTGATCGTCGCCATCGCGTTTTTCATGCAGCTGCTGGATTCGACGATCATCTCGACCTCGCTGCCGCAGATGGGACAATCCTTCGGCGTGCCGGCGGTGGCGATGAGCATCGGCATCACCGCCTATATGCTGACCATGGCAGTGTTCGTGCCGCTGTCGGGCTGGCTTGCCGACCGCTTCGGCGCGCGCAACATCTTCCTGCTGGCGATCGTACTGTTCACGCTGGCCTCGCTGGCCTGCGGCTTCTCGCAAAGTCTGCCTCAGTTCGTTGCCGCTCGCGTCGTGCAAGGCCTTGGCAGCGCGCTGATGACGCCGGTCGGGCGAATTCTGGTGCTGCGCAATGCGTCGAAATCGGAGCTGCTCAACGCCACGGCGCTGATCACCTGGCCGGCGTTGTTTGCGCCCGTGGTCGGGCCGGTGCTTGGCGGCTTCATCACAACCTATCTCTCCTGGCACTGGAATTTCTTCATCAACATCCCGCTTGGGCTGGTCGGGCTGGCGCTGGTCGCGCGCTTCATTCCGGGCGACCGCGCGGCCGATCCCAAGCCGCTGGATTGGCCGGGGTTTTTCCTCACGTCGCTTGGGCTCGCGCTGCTGCTCTACGGCCTTGAGCGCATCGCACATCCGGAAGACGGCGCTTTGCCCGCCGTGCTGCTGATTGCCGCCGGCATCGTCATCGGCTGGCTGGCGGTGCGGCATCTCCGGCGCGCGCCGCATCCGCTACTCGATCTCAGCGCGTTCAGGGTGCAGACCTTCGCCATCTCGACGCTTGCCGCCGGCACCATTTTTCGCGTGGCGATCAACGCCACGCCGTTCCTTTTGCCGCTGCTGTTTCAGGTCGGCTTTGGCCTTTCGCCGGTCGATGCCGGCTTGATGATCCTGGCCTACTTCGTCGGCAATCTCGGCATGAAGACGGTGACGACGCCGACGCTGCGACGCTTTGGTTTTCGCACGGTCATGGTCGTCAACGGCCTGATCGCCTCGGCCTCGATCATGGCCTGCGCGGCGATCTCGCCCGAAACGCCGCAGGCGCTGGTAGTGATGCTGATGCTGATCGCCGGCCTGACGCGCTCGATGCAGTTCACGGCGCTGAATACTCTGGCCTTCGCCGACATCGATGCCGCGCAGCGCAACTCGGCGGCGACTTTGTCCTCCATGCTGCAGCAGATATCGATGCTGTTCGGCGTGGCGGTGGCGGCTGCCATCCTCAACCTGTCGCAGATCGTCAGGCACCGGCCGGCGCTCGACCTCGTCGATTTTCGCATCGCCTTCCTGGTCATCGGCGCCATCGGGCTGGTGGCGGCGTTGCGGTTCCTCGTGCTGCCGCCCGGTGCAGGCGCCGAAGTTTCAGGCCACATGACCAGGACCTGAATTCGCGATTTTCGCCGCTCAGGCGGCAATTAATTCCGCCTTGTGCTTTCGCCTCAGAACGGCACCTTCGCGCATACACGCAATGGTGCAACGGAATGCCAAAAGCGCAGCCTTTTCCTAGGATTGCGCCAGTTCTAGCAATCGGTGCGTCCACTGGAAGATTATCACTGCCAACGGGCGTTCCGAGCGCGGATTCATTTGACGAAGCGGCGCCGAGCCGATTAGCTTTCTTCGGAAGGGGTGGCAGAGCTGCCATCGGGGCGAATGCAGACATGAACACGATTGGCTGGCCAAATGTCAGGAGCCTGAATCAGGAAGGCATTGTCTTTGCCATCGCCGTGGTGCTGTTCGTCGCCGCTGCCATTGGGCTGCCTGGTTTCATCGCTGCCAACAATCTCGTTGCCATCGTCCGCTCGGTGTCGGTGCTGGGCATTTTGGCGCTCGGCATGGCGGTCGTCATAATCGGCAGGGGCATCGACCTGTCGGCGGTGGCGATCATGGCGATGTCGGTCGCCTGGTATCTGCAATTGCTCAACGCCGGAACGCCTGATGGGCTCGCCTTCGCCTATGTGCTGGCAGGCGTGCTCGCCATCGGCCTGCTCAATGGTTTTCTCGTCGCTTATGCCGACGTGCCGGCGATCTTCGTGACGCTGGCGACCGGCTCCTTCGTCTTCGGCTATGTCCGCTCGCAACTGATCACGCAGGATGCGGTGCCGGTGCCTCAGGGCCATTGGGTGGAGCTGCTCGGCGGCCTGCGTTTCCTCGACATTCCGATCGAAGTGTTCGTCTTCGCCGGGCTCGCCTTCCTGTTCTTCGTGTTCCTGCGCTACACCAAATGGGGCCGCTACATCTATTTCGCCGGCGACAATCCGGTCGCCGCGCGCAACATCGGCATTCCGGTGCGGCCAATGCTGGTGCTGCGTTATGTGGTTTCGGCCTTTGTCGCGCTGATCGCCGGCCTGCTTACGGCGGCAAGCCTGCATTCGATCAACACCCGCGTCGTCAACTCGACGCTGCTCTATGACATCGTGCTGGTGGCGGTGATCGGCGGCATCGGCCTTTCCGGCGGGCGGGGCGGGGTGCGCAACGTGCTGGTGGGCGCTGCACTGATCGGCATCCTGTCGAACGCGATGACCATCATCGACATTCCGCTGCTCTATCAAAACCTGATCAAGGCGGCGATCCTGCTGGGGGCCATCATCGTCGACGGCATCATCAATCCGCGCGACGAACAGACTGCGCAGCAGGGCGACATCTAAGGGGTACCCGACCGGGTCATGCCGACCGGCCGGCAATAAGTGAAAAACAGAGGATGTGACATGAAACTGATCAGAACACTGATGGCCGCCGCCACGGCGCTGGCCGCTACCGCCTTCGTCGCGCCGACCTTCGCCGCCGACGATCCGGGCCCGGCCGCTTACGCGCAGGCGCTCAAGGGCAAGCGCGTCATGCTGGTGCCGCTGGCGATGGGCTTCGACCTTGCGCAGGGCTGGTCGCACTATCTGAAGACGGAAGTCGAGGCCTGGGGCGGCACCTTCGAAACACGCGATCCGAACTGGGTCGTCGATGCCGGTGCACAGGCGATCACCGACGCGATCTCGTCCGACACAAGGCCGGACGTGTTGATCATCCATGCGCCGGACCTCAACTCCTATTCCAAGCTGATGAAGAAGGCACAGGCCGCCGGCACCTACGTCATACTGGTCGACAACCCCGCCAACTTCCCGGCCGACGCCTTTGTCGGCAGCGACTGGGACCGGCTTGGCCAGCTCGAAGCCGAAGCGGCGATCAAGGGCTGCGGCGAGAACTCGTCGAAGAAGATCGGCCTTGTGCAGGGTGATCAGGCCAACTCGTCCAGTCTCTACCAGTATGCCGGCATCATGAAGGTGCTGGAGAAGCACCCCGACTTCAAAGTCGTGGCCAAGCCCGACTCCAACTGGGATCCGACGACGTCGCGCAACGTGACGACGACAATGCTGCAGCAGAACCCCGACATCTGCTCGATCATCGACTTCTGGGATGGTGACGCCACCGGCGCATCCGCCGCCATCCGCGACGCCAAGCTCGACGGCAAGGTCTTTTTGGTCACCACCGGCGGCGGCGAGAAGGCGGCCGATTGCGACAAATTGCAGGACGGAACTTACGGCGCCGTGGTGATGACCGATCTGGCTCGCCAGTCCGGCGACATGAACGCTATCATCAAGTTCCTGCTGCAGAGCGGCCAGCCGGCCGGCACGTCGCACACCTACATCTACACACTGGAGAAGGCTACGACCAAGGCCGACCTCAAGCCCGACAGCTGCTGGGACCTGAAGGCACTGCAGGCCGAAGCGGCGGCGAAGTAAGCCGCGCTTTTTCGACTGAAATAAACGAGGTGGCTGGACAATCCGGTCACCTCGTTCCCTCATGGAATAGCAGCCGCCGATGTCCTTTCGCGAACGCCTCCAGTCCTGGCGCTACAATCTCGTGCCCGACCATCTGGTCGGCGAAATCCTGACAAAACGCTGGACCGACAACGCCATTCCGTTCCTGGCGCTGGTGGCGACGCTCAGCGTGTTCGGCTCGATCATTCCCGGCTTCTTCAAGCTGACCTCGCTACAGGAATCGACCCGCCAGCTCGGCGAGTTCTCGATGGTGGTCACCGGCATGACGGTGGTGATGCTGGGCGGCGGCATCGATCTGTCCGTCGGTTCGATCTTCGCGCTGTCCTGCTTCTCCGCCGTCTATGTCTTCTTCATCCTCGAACAGTCTATCTGGCTGGCGCTGGCGGCATCGCTTGCCACCGGGCTCATCTTCGGCGCCGTCAACGGCTACCTCGTCGGCTATCTCAGGCTGCGCGCCTTTCTGACTACGCTGGTCACCTTCATTTTTGGCCGGGCGCTGTTCGATATTCTCGTCACCACCTATGCCGCAGACGTGCAGCTTTCCCAGGCGACATCCGATGTGCTCGACTTCATCGGCGACAGCACCTTCTGGGGGCTTTCGGTCTCGGTGTGGCTGGCGATCATTCTTGCCATCGTCACCCATATCGCGCTGACGCGCTCCCGGCCGGGCTGGCATGTGCTGGCGGTCGGCGGATCCAGGCGCTCGGCGCACAATGCCGGCATTCGCGTGCGTCGCACCGTGTTCATGACCTATGTCTTTTCCGGCTTCTGCGCCTCGATCGGCGGCTTCCTGATCGCTTGCCGCCTGAGTGGGGCAGGGCCGGGCACCGGCCTCAACCTTGAGATCATGGCGCTGACGGCGGCGGTGGTCGGCGGGGTCAGCCTGGGTGGTGGCCGCGGCTCGGTCATCAAGGGGCTGATGGGCGCCATCATCGTGCTGACCATGACCAACGGGCTGATCCGGCTGGGCTATGGCACCGGCACCAACCAGATGGTGCTGGGCATCATGCTGGCGGTGGCGGTGACAATCGACATCCGCTGGCTGAAGAACCGCCATAAGGTGCTCAACGAAGTCTATGTCGCGCCGGTCTATCTCAAGATGGGCGAGACACAGTCTGCGGTGCCGGGCTCAGGCACGCCCTACGCGCTCGACAACCGGCTGTCGGCGGCCGACCATATCGGGCTCGGCGAGTTGGAAGGGCCGGAAGACGTCATCCTCGACCGCGACGACCATCTCTATTGCGGCACGCGCCATGGCGAGATCGTCCGCTTTTTCGCACCGGATTATGTGAAGTCGGAGGTGTTTGCCCATATCGGTGGTTTTCCGCTAGGCTTGGCCTTCGACAAATCGGGCAATCTGATCAGCTGCGTCGGCGCCATGGGGCTCTATTCCGTCTCACCGGATCGGGAAGTGAGGCGCTTGTCGGCCGAGACGTCGCGCTCCTGGACCTCGATCGTAGACGATGCGCGGCTGCGCGACCCCAATGATTGCGACATCGCGCCGGACGGGCGCATCTATTTCACTGACTCCACCAAGCGCTATGACGCCCACGATTGGGCGCTTGACTCGATCGAGAACCGCGCCACCGGCCGGCTGCTGGTCTATGACCCGAAGGACGGTTCGACGAAAACGCTGCTCGACGGCTACCGCTACACCAATGGTGTGTGCATGGCGCATGACGGGAAGTCGCTGTTCTTCGCTGAGAGCTGGGCCTGCCGCGTGCATCGCTACTGGCTGGAAGGGCCGAAGGCGGGCGCCGCCGAATGCGTCATCCGCGACATGCCGGGTTATCCCGACAACATCAACCGCGCCTCCGACGGCAATTACTGGATGGCATGGCTCGGCATGCGCACGCCGAGCTTCGACCTGTCGCTGCGCCATCCCGATATGCGCAAGCGCATGACGCGCCGGCTGCCGCAGGACGAGTGGCTGTTCCCCAACATCAACACCGGCGGCGTGGTGAAATTCAACGACAAGGGCGGCATTATCGAGGCGATGGGCGACCTCACCGGCGGCGCGCATCCGATGGTCACCTCGATGCGCGAGCACAAGGGTTTCCTGTTCGTCGGCGGCATCCTCAACAACCGCATCGGCCGCTACAAGATTGCGGGCGCGGACCCGACCTGGACCAGCTCCGCTTCTTATTGGGGAACGCAGCCATGATCCTCGATCCCATCTTGGACATGTTTCGCGGCAAGGCCGTCACCATCCCGCCGCTCGACGGCGCCTTCCGCCCCAACACGCGGCTCGATGGTGCGCCGGTTTTTGCCGGACTGATCGAACCCGACAATCTTCTGGTTGCCGATGGCCGGCTGCTCGTTTCCAGCGGCAATGCGGTATATTCGCTTGCCGCAGGGGTGGAGCCGAAGGTTGTCGGGACCTTTCTTTCCCCCATCAAGGCGCTGGCTCTATCACTGTCGGGCGAACTGACGGTGGGGTTGGAAAGCGGCAAGCTGCTGGTTGCCGGCAAGGAGGTTTCGCTGCCGGCCGGCGTCAGCTGCATCACCGCGCTTGCCTATGCAGACGACGGCACGTTGTGGCTGGCCAATGGCTCGGCTGAGCACACGCCGTCGCAATGGGCCGCCGACCTGATGAAGAAGGGCGCGTCCGGTTCGCTTTGGAGGCGGGACGCGGCCGCCGCCGAGTTCCGCAAAGTGGCCGGCGATATCGCCTTTCCCTATGGGCTGCATCCCATTGGGCGGGATGTGCTGGTCAGCGAAAGCTGGCGCCATCAACTCGTTCGCTTCGATGGTGCGACCGGTAGCCGCTCGACCGTGCTGACGCATCTGCCCGGCTATCCCGCGCGCCTCGCGCCGGCCGGCGATGGCGGCGCGTGGCTGGCTCTGTTCGCGCCACGCAACCGGCTGATCGAATTCGTTCTCCAGGAAACCCACTATCGGCGCGACATGCTAGACCAGGTGGCGCCGGCCTACTGGATCGCGCCGGCTTTGGCCTCCAATCGCAGCTTCCTCGAACCGCTGCAATGCGGCGGCATCCGCACCATGGGCATCCACAAGCCCTGGTCGCCGAGCCGCTCCTATGGGCTGGTGGTCAGGCTCGATCAGAACATGCAGCCGCAATTCAGCCTGCACAGCCGCGCCGACGGCACGCGCCATGGCATCTGCAGCGTGGCGGAAACGGACGGCCGCCTGTTCATCGCCTCCAGGGGCGGCGATTGCGTGCTGGCCATCGACGCAGGAGGTCTCTGATGGAACCGATCGTGCGCCTGGAAAATGTCACCAAGAACTATCGCGGCGTGCCCGCGGTCAGACAAGTCAGCTTCGAACTGCGCAAGGGCGAAATCCACGCGCTGCTCGGCGAGAATGGCGCCGGAAAATCGACGCTGACCAAGATCATTGCCGGCGTCGTCGACGCCACTTCCGGCAAGATGTTCCACAAAGGCCGCGAGATCGCCTACGCCTCGCCGCATGCGGCGCTCGAGGCCGGCATCGCCATGGTGTTCCAGGAGACCAGCCTGGTGCCGTCGATGACAGTGGCGCAGAACCTCTATCTCGGCACCGAAAAGTTTCTCAACCGGCTGCGCGGCACCTACATTTCGGCGCAACAGTTTTTGCAATCGCTGAACTTCCCGGTCGACCCGAACGCCATGGTGGCAACGCTCGGCGCGGCCAAGCGTCAGATGGTCGAGATCGCGCGCGCCGTTCACCACAATGCCGAGATCATCATCTTCGACGAGCCGACGGCGACGCTGACGCCGGAGGAGAAGCGGCACTTTTTCGCACTGATCCGGCGGCTGAAGGCGAACGGCGTCTCGATCGTCTTCATCAGCCATGCACTGGAAGAGGCGCTGATGATCGCCGACCGCATCACAATCCTGCGCGATGGCGAACTGGTGATCACCGACGACACATCGGCCTTCGATCGCGACAAGATCGTCGCCGCCATGGTAGGGCGCACTTTGTCGGGACAGATCTACCGCCAGCGCGACGAGGCGAAGCTGCGCAAGGCCGGCAAGAAGGTGCTGTCGGTGCAGGACATTTCGATGAGCAATGTCGTGCGCAACACCTCCTTCTCGATCTTTCAGGGACAGATCACCGGTGTGTTCGGGCTGATCGGCTCCGGCCGCACCGAGACCTTCAAGATCGTCTCCGGCATCTACAAGCGCGATTTCCTGCGCGGTGGCGCGATTGAACTCGACGACAGGCCGGTGCGCTATCTCGTGCCCAGTGAGGCGGTCGCCGACGGCATCGTCTATGTTACCGAGGACCGCAAGAGCGAGGGCATTTTCGAGACGATGGGCATTGCCGAGAACCTGTTCGGCGGGCTCCTGGCGGCGGGCCGCGAAAAGGCCTGGGTGATTAACCAGCAGGAGATGCGCAGGCTTTCCGCTGAATGGACGAAGACGCTGAACATCAAGGCGATCAACGACAATGCCCGCGTGGTCGAGCTTTCCGGCGGCAACCAGCAAAAGGTGGTGATCGGCAAGGGGCTGGTGCAGCAGCCGCGTATCGTGATCTTCGACGAGCCGACGCGCGGCGTCGATGTCGGCGCCATCGCCGAGATCCACCAGATCATCAACCGGCTGGCCGACGAGGGATTGGCCGTCGTCGTTATCTCGTCCTACCTGCCGGAAATCATGAACCTGTCGGACCGGATTCTGGTGTGCCGGCAGGGCCGTATGGTCGAGGAGTTTTCGCCCGCCGAGGCGACGGAGGAGAAGATCATGTATGCGGCGGTTCATTAGGTTTCTGGTCGGTGTTTGAGGGTGCGCATAGGTCGCCAATTGGCGAAGGCCTCAGCGCCTTCGTCATCCTCGGGTCTCCGCGACGGCGCTTCGCGCCTGCTTCGCCCGTGAATGACGAAGCTGAGATGCTTCGGCCAATCGCCATGGTTCTGTCAGCATCAAAAACTGAATCGGAATAGCCGGTTAGCCGCCCTTGCTCGAGACCTGATTCAACCACCTGATCCACCGATTCAACGAAAGGAAACGCCATGGCCGCCACAAAACTCCTCAGCGATGCCGAGGTCGAAAAAATCCCGGTTGCGAAGGCTGTGTTCGATGACATCCGCGCGACGCGCAAGTCGGACTTCGTCAACAATTTCTGGCGCGGGCTGGCCAACGATCCTGCCTTGCTGAAACGGACATGGGACCAGCTGAAAGTGGTGATGGCTACGGAAAGCGCCATCGATCCGCTGACCAAGGAGATGATCTACATCGCTGTGTCGACCGCCAATGGCTGCTCCTACTGCGTCCATTCGCATACGGCTGCGGCGCGGGCCAAAGGCTTGACCGATGCGCAGCATGGCGAGCTGGTGTCGATCATCGGGCTGGCCGGGCAGACCAACCATCTGGTGACTGCGATGCAGATTCCGGTCGATCCTGAGTTCGAAGTGAAGTGAGGGGCGGCTTTCCCTTCTCCCCTGTGGGAGAAGGGAAAGCGTGCGCTATGCCGGTCTGTAAACCTTCTCTGCTGTATTCCAAAAGATATCCGCTTCCGCCACCGGACCGTGCTTCGCCACGGCTGCACGATGCGCCTTGATCAGTTCGGCGTGGCTGGTCCAGAGCTTCTCTATCGGGAAGTTGGAGCCGAACATCAGGTGGTCAGCGCCCAGAATGTCGATGGCATTGTCGACGATGTAGGCAATCAACGCCGGATCGTTGCGGTGGGCGAAGGTGCCGAGGCCCGACAGCTTGGCGTAGAAGTTCGGCGCTGTTGATAGAGAACTCAGGCCGGCTTTCCAGGCCTCGGTGGTTTCCGGCTCCATGCCGGTCAGCATGCCGGCATGGGTGAGGATGAAATTGGTGTCGGGGTTCTCGCCGACGAGCGTCAGCCCGTTCTTCATCTGGGCGGGGAAAAGCTGCAGGTCGAAGGACAGGCCATAGTCTTTAAGCCGCGCGACATTGGCCCGCACCCTGGGGTCGATGACCTGATCGGCCGAGGCAGCGAAGCGGAAGGCCGGCGTCTCGTGCCAATGCAGCTGCATGCGCACGCCGCGCAGGAGCGGGTACTTTTTCAATCGATCGATCTGGGGCCGGACATCGTCGACAGTCATATCGGTATAGCCGACGATAGCGTGCGGCCAGCCGGTCTCGTCGGCAGTCTTCTGCAGGAAGGCGACTTCTTTTTCGAAATCCTCCTTGGCCCAGTTGGTCTGGACATAGACGGCCTTCTCGACACCTGCGCCTTGCTGATCGGCGAGAAATTCCTCGATCGGATAGTCGCGGCGGATCGGCTCGTAGGGGCCGAAAATGCGTGGCACCATCGGCCCGACCAGCCAGGGCTGATCCTGCTGGCGCCAGATGTGGAAATGCGCGTCGATGGCTTTCTGCATCACGATACCCTTTTCCAGATTGCCGACGCCGCCGGGGCCGGGCGGGCGAGCGACAGGATGAAATCGGTGAGACTCCCGAGCGACGAGCCGTCGATGAGATCGTCGAGATCGGGCAAGATGGCGCGCAACGCCGCCGTTGCCGGCTGGAAGCGCGGATCGCCGGCCAAAGGTGTCGCCAGCGAAAGCCGGAAGGCGCGCGCGCTCAGTCGGCGCATTGCGGTCTCGAGATCGGCATGGTCGCCGCGCTCCAGCGCGTCCGACAGGATGATCACAGCAGCGCCGCGGGCGAAGGCTGAGAAACGGGGCACCGAGAGGAAGGCGAGCAGGGTCGGTCCCATGCGCGTGCCGCCGTCCCAGTCGTCGACGAGTGCCGCCGCGCGGGCGAGAGCCTGGTCGCGATCGCGGATACGCAGTGCGGACGTGATGCGGGTGAGCCGCGTGCCGAAGGTGAAGATTTCGGCACGGTCAGCACCTTGTACGGCGGCGTGCGCCAGTTTGAGGTAGTCCGCCGTGTGCAGCTTCATCGAGCCGGAGACGTCGATCAGGATCAGCAGTTTGCGCGCCACCGTCTGGCGGCGGCGCAGCTGCGGCGAGGGGATATCGCCATCGGCGCTGACGATTTCCCTGAGCGAGCGGCGCAGATCGAGCTTGCCGCGCGAATGGGTGCGCACGGTGCGGAAGGAGCGGCGCGCGGGCAGGGTTGAAGCGAGCTTGCGGCGGAAGGCGGTCAGCCTGTCATCGTCACGCTGAAAATCGCGCGTGCTCAGTTGCTCCAGGCCCGACGACAGATCGCCGCCTTTCTCCTGGCGCGTGGTCTGTTTCTCCTCCTGGCGCGTGCCGTGATCGTCTTTGATGCGGGTTTCCTCGTCTTCCTCGCCTTCGATCGAGGGTTGGCCATCGCCATGGAAGTGATTGCGAAAATGCGCCTCGAATTCGCCGCGGCGATCGGGCGGGGGGGCAAGCGTTGCGAGCGCCGCCTCGCGGATGTCGGCCATCGAGCGGGGACCGAGCAGGGTGACCGCCTGCATGAAGCTGGAGACCTGCTCGGGGGCGACGGCAAAGGCGTGGCGGCGCAGCAGCCGGGCGAAGTGGAGGAAGGGCGCGGAGGCGAGAGGAAGGGTTCCCTGACGCATCATTCCTTCGCGCCCCCCTCTGTCCTGCCGGACATCTCCCCCACAAGGGGGGAGATCAGCAGCTTTGGCGCTTCGGTTCTTTCTGCGCCGCTGGAGATTGGCGAAAGCCAGGATGACGGCTGATCTCCCCCCTTGTGGGGGAGATGTCCGGCAGGACAGAGGGGGGCGCTGTCCCGCCAGCGTTGCAGAGTGCCCAGGTGAGGCCACCTCGCTATGAACGAGCTGTTGACCTCACACGTCACCCCAGCGCCTCCTCGACAATCTGGCCAAGCTCCGGCGCGATCGCGGACAAATCCTCCTCGTCCTTGATAAGCACACCGATGGCTCGGCGGAAGGCTTGCGGCCATGGGCTGCCGCCTTTCTCCAGTATGGTGGCGGCGTTGGCCCATTCTACGGCCTCGGAGATGCCGGGCGGCTTGGCCAGCGGGCGGACGCGGATCTCCTGCACGGCGGCCGCCACGGCGCGGGCGGTCGCTTCGGCGACCCCGCCGGCGCGCAGCATGATGATGGCGGCTTCGCGCTCGGCGTCGGGATAGCCGATCCAGTGATAGACGCAGCGCCGACGCAGCGCCTCCGCCAGTTCGCGGGTTCGGTTCGAGGTCAGGATGACGATCGGCTGTGCCTCGGCGCGGATCGTGCCGCGCTCAGGGATGCTGATTTGGAAATCGGAAAGGAATTCGAGAAGCAGCGCTTCGAATTCGTGGTCGGAGCGGTCGATCTCGTCGACCAGCAGCACGCGCTGCTCCGGCGCCCGCAGCACCTGCAGCAATGGCCGCGCGATCAGAAAGCGGTCGTCATAGATGTCGATCTCATGCTCGCCGGCATGGCGGATGGCGAGCAGCTGGCGCTGGTAGTTCCATTCGTAGAGCGCGTGTGCTGCGTCGATGCCTTCATAGCATTGCAGCCGCACCAGATCGCGGCCAAGCAGTTGCGCGATCGCCTTCGCAGCTTCGGTCTTGCCAACGCCCGGCGCGCCTTCCAGCAGCAGCGGCTTGCCGAGCCGTATGGCCAGGAAGATGGCGGTGGCCAGGCTGTCGTCGGCGAGGTAGCGCGAAGCAGCGAGATGCCGTGCCACCGCCTCCGGCGAGGTCGCGACAGTCTCGGCATTCGGCTCCTGCATGTCGTCCTCAGTTCGCCGCTTGCGCCTTCAGCGCGCGCAATATGCGCTCCGGTGTGATCGGCAGCGTGTCGATGCGCACGCCGACGGCGTCGAAGACGGCATTGGCAACCGCGGGGATCTGCGGGTTCGCGCACATTTCGCCTGGCCCTTTGGCGCCATAAGGCCCGTCGGCCGAAGGCCGCTCCAGCACGATGATCTCGGTTTGGGCGAGATCGCCCGGTCCCGGCATCAGATACTGGTTGAAGTCGGTGCCGCCATGGTCGCGGTTGGGATAATAGGGCTCGGTCGTTTCGTAGAGCGCGTGGCTGATGCCCATCCAGGAACCGCCGACCAGTTGCTGCTCAACCATTTTCGGGTTCAGCGCGCGGCCGATCTCAAAGACGTTCTTCACGGTCAGCACCGTAACCTCGCCCGTCTCGTCATCGACCTCGACCTCGGCCACCGTGCAGGCATGGGCGTAGCAGGTCGACGGCTTCATCGCGCCGGTCTCTTTCTCCGGATAGGAGCGCGGGATCAGGAACATGCCGCGGCCTGAGATCGAGCGGCCGCGCTTGAAATGCGCCGACAAGGCAACATCGAAGATCGAGATCGATTTCTGTGGCGCGCCCTTGACCAGAATGTTGCCCTCGCCATCAGTTTCGAGATCGGAGGCGTTCACCTCCAGCTCTTCCGCCGCCACTTCCAGCATCACCTGGCGCGCTTCCTTGGCCGCCTGGATGACGGCGTTGCCGGCGCGGTGGGTGCCGCGCGAGGCGAAGGTGCCCATGCAGTGCGGGCCGGTGTCGGTGTCGGCGGTGTCGATGGTGACCCGGTCGGTCGGCACGCCGATGGTCTCGGCGCAGATCTGCGCCATGATCTGCTTCAGGCCCTGGCCGAGATCGACCGACGAAAGTGTGACCATAAAATTGCCGGTCGGCGTCGAATGCACCAGCGCCTGCGTCGGGTCGCCGCCAAGGTTCATGCCCGTCGGGTAGTTGATCGCGGCGACGCCGCGTCCGCGCCTTATCGCCATCTCAAGCTCCCTTCGTGTAGGAGGACATCGCCATATACTTCTCCGCCACCGGCCAGTTGGCGGCGCGCGACGCCTCCTGCATGCACTCGATCAGCGCCGCTCCTTCGGTCGGCTGGCGATGCGCCTTCATGTCGCCATCGCGATAGGCGTTGATGAAGCGGAATTCGAGCGGGTCCATGCCGATCAGCCGCGCCAGCTTGTCCATCTGCACCTCCAGCGCGAAGTCGCCGATGGTGACGCCGAAGCCGCGCATGGCGGAGGAGGGGGTGCGGTTGGTGTAGACGCAATAAGTGTCGATCCAGACATTGGGAATGGTGTAGGGCCCGGGATAGTGCGCCGCTCCCTTCTGCGCGCCATAAGGCGAGTGGCGCGAATAGGCGCCGGCATCGGTGTAGCCGGTCACCTTGCGAGCCACGATGCGGCCATCGTTCATCACGCCATCCTTGATGATTATCTTTTCGGCCGCTCGGGGTGACGAGATCTGCATCTCCTCCTCGCGGCTGTAGATGAAGGAGACGGGACGTCCTGTGAGCTTGGCGCCAAGAATGGCGATCGGCTCGACGATGACGTCGACCTTGCCGCCAAAGCCGCCGCCGACGGTGCCGCCGACGAAATGCAGTTTGGAGCCGGGCATCTGCAGGATGATCGAGGCGTTGTCGAGGGTGAAGAACATCGCCTGGGTGTTGGTGTAGCAGGTGAAGCGATCATTGCCTTCCGGCACCACGACGCAACCGGTGGTCTCGGTCGGCGCATGCTCGATCGGCGAGGATTGATAACTCTGTTCCAGGATGTGGTCGGCGCCGGCGAAGCCCGCCTCGACATCGCCGAAGCGCACCTTGCGGCATTCGCCGCTGTCGTAGAGGTAATAGTTCTGGCCGTGATATTCATTGACCAAAGGCGCGCCGGGCTTCAGCGCTTCTTCCATGTCGAAGACGGCCGGCAGCACCTCGTAGTCGACCTTGACCTTGGCTGCCGCTTCCTGAGCCGCGCGCTCGGTCTCGGCCAGCACCGCCACCACCGCCTCGCCCTTCCAGCGTACCTTGCCGTCGGCTAGCACCGTCTCGTCTTCCGGTCCGACCTGGATCAGGATCAGGATGGTGTAGACATTGTGCGGCACATCCCTGGCAGTAAGGATTTTCATCACACCCGGATGCTTTTCTGCTTCGGAGGTGTCGATGGAGCGGATGCGGGCGTGGTGATGCGGGCTGCGGACCATCTTCAGGTGCAGTATGCCAGGAAAATTGCGGTCGGCGAAATAGGCGGTCTTGCCCGTCACATGTCCCGGCGAATCCAGCCGCGGCCGCCCATGGCCGATCTCGTGCAGGCCGTCCTTGCGCTGATCGGCGAAATAGTTTTTGCGCAGTTCCATTCTTTTGGTCCTTAGGCCGCGTTCTGCGAATTGGCTCGGGCCGCCGTCAGCACCGCCTGGATGATCGGCTCGTAGCCGGTGCAGCGGCAGATATTGCCGGACAGCGCCTCGATCACGTCCTCGCGGCTCGGATTGGGGGTATGGTCGAGCAGCACCTTGGCGGCCATGATCATGCCCGGCGTGCAGAAGCCGCATTGCGTGGCGAAGGCGTCCAGGAAGGCACGCTGCAGCGGATGCAGGACGCCGGCCTCAGCGAGGCCCGATGTGGTGCGGATGTCGGCGCCGCTGCAGGTCTCGGCCAGGGTCAGGCAAGAGAGCCGGAGTTCGCCGTCGATGATCACCGAGCAGGCGCCGCAGGTGCCCTGGTGGCAGCCGCCCTTGGGCGAGGTGTCGCCGATCTTGTCGCGCAGCGCGTGCAGCAGTGTCGTGCCGCTGTCGACAAATTCGGCCTTCTCCGAGCCGTTGAGCGTGAACTGAACCGGAACCTTTGCCATGTTTTCCTCCCAGCGCGCCTGCCCGATTGATCGGACAGACGCGCCCCCCCAAGCGGTGGTTAAGTAAGCAGCAGCCGGCCGAGATGGACCGGGAGAACCTCGGCGCGATACCAGGCGCTGGCGATCGGATCGGTGATTGGCGAAGTGCCTTCACCGGCTGCAGCCAGCGCCGCTGCGATGCCGCCCTGGTCAAGCCTGCTGCCGATCAGTGCCTTTTCCGCAGCGCGGGCGCGCATCGGCCGGTCTGCCATGCAGCCGAGCGCGATCCGCGCCGAGGAGACAGTGCCGTCGCCGGCCTGTTCGAGAACGGCGGCGATGCTGAGCACGGAGACGCCCTTCGGCTTGACCCGCGACACTTTCAGAAAGCGGAAATTCTCGGCCTTCGGCAGCGCGAAGGCGACTGACGTGACGATGGCGCGGCTGCCGTCCCGCCTGGCCAGAAAATCCTCGACAGGCAATTCCCCATCATCGGTGCCGACCGTCGCATCCAACGCCAGCAGGGCGACAGCGAAATCACCGTAGGGCGCGGGTGCGAACAGATTGCCGCCGACAGTCGCCATATTGCGGATCGCCGGGCCGCCGACGGCGCGTGCGGCCTTGGACAGCGCCGCAAGCTCCGGATGGCGGGCGATAGCCGCCATCGTCACCGAGGCGCCTATGCGGACCTTGCCGCCGGCAACGGTAATCTCGGAAAGGGTCGGATCGGTCGAGCGGACGAGGCCGGTGACGGAGACATCGCCTTCATTGGCGGCACGCACGACCAGCGTGCCGCCGCCGAGATAGCGGGTGCCGGGCGCCTTCAGCGCCGCGTTGGCATCCCTGACGGCCGAAAAGGTCTGGAGGGCAAGCGCCATGGCAGTCTCCCTGGTTCAGCTCTGGCCAGAAAAATGGCTCTTCAACGCATTGAAGCCACCCTGGAAGACATTGGCGGCCATGCCGGCGGCGATCTTGTCGGCCTCTTCGGGCGCCGCGTCGAAAGTTGCTGTCCATTCGGCATAGGTGCGGTCGCCGTCGGTAACGCGGCGCAATTGCAGCGTCGCTTTGTGATTGGTCAACGGCTGCGGCGTCTCCAGGATGGAGTAGCTGACGCGGAAATTCGCGTCGGAGAAGTCGAGCAGTTTTTCGCGGATACGCGCGCCGCTGGCGAGCTCGAAATTACGCACGCAGCCGATGGTTTCGGCGCTCTTGCCGTCTTCGATATGGCTCTTGACCATGCGCGGATGCCAGCCCGGCAGGCCGTTGAAGTCGCGTATGCGCGCCCAGACCTTTTCGACCGGCGCGTCGATGACGCTGGAGACGGTGACTTCAGCCATATGATCATTCCCCTACGAATTCGATACGCAGCAGGGTAGGGCGGCGGGCGGTGCTGCGCTTATCAATGGGTCTTGCGGCCCTATCAAGGAGTCTGAAAAACGAGCGGCTTGGCTCAGGCCATAGCCCGCGCCGCCTCGCGGTAAAGCGTCGGCGGCACGCCGACATGGTCGCGGAAGAAGCGCGAGAAATTGCCCTGGGTGGTGAAGCCGAGATTGCAGGCGACCGAGATCAGCGGCTCCTGCGACCACTGCAACTGCCGCACGGCTTCCTCCATGCGCAGCGTGTTCCAGTAGACGTTGGGCGTCAGATTGGTCTGTTCCTTGAACAAAGCGAAGAAATGCGGCCGCGACAGGCCGACGCTGCGGGCGACGTCGTCGAACGAAATGCGCTCGCAGACATTGGCCTTCATCAGCTGGATCGCCTTGCGGACGCGGAAATCCTGCATGGTGTTGACGCGGATGCGCGTCTCCTGCGGCGCCGAGGCGTCGGCGGCGTCGAGCACGCTATCGATGAAGCGCTCGATCTCGTAATTGGCGACGTCGTCGATGCTTTCATTATCGCTCAAATGATCGAGCAGGTTGGCGGCGGCCTGGTGCAGCCATGGTTCGAGCGTGATCGCAGCCTGTGCAAACAACGGCGCCGACGAAGGCAGGTCGCGGCGCCGGCGCGCCCAATCCGGATCGATGTAGAAGGCGAGGAACAGGCCGGGCCTGCCGTTGTGCGACAGAATGTGGCTGTGTGGCTGGTAGGAATTGATGCCGGCGGCGGTGCCGGGACCCAGCGGCACCGTCTCGCGGCCGACGGTCATCTCGCCGGCCGTGCCCTCCAGCCAGATGATGATGTGGGCCTCGACATGCGCATGGGTGACGAAGTCGCTGGCGACATTCAGGACAGAAACATGTCCGAACCGGCCCCAATAGAGCCTGATCGCGTCCGTCATGGGTTATACCTCCCGCAGACGACTGGCCTCCCTTCGCCTGCGACGGGATTGTGCGGCTGAGTTCGGGCTCGCGTCAAGGCGCGGGGCGAAAGCCGCTGTGTGCTGCCGGCCGTAGTGGTGGATTTTCAGACTGAGCGATAGGGTTTCCCGTCAAACCGAAGCCGTCATGCCGCCGTCGACATAAAGCGTATGGCCGTTGACGAAGGATGAGGCGTCGGAGGCGAGGAACACGGCGGCGCCGATCAGTTCGTCGACATACCCCCAGCGGCCAGCCGGCGTGCGCTTTTCCAGCCAGGCGGAGAATTCCTGGTTGTCGACCAGCGCCTGGTTCATCTCGGTGCGGAAATAGCCGGGGGCGATGGCATTGATCTGCAAGCCGTATTTCGCCCAGTCGGTGCACATGCCACGGGTCAAATTGCGGATCGCGCCCTTGGTCGCCGTATAGGGCGCGATGTTGGGCCGGGCGAGTTCGCTCTGCACCGAGCCGATGTTTATGATCTTGCCTTTGCCGCGCGCGATCATGTTGCGGGCGACCGCCTTGCCGGCATGGAAGGCGCCGGAGACATTGGTCTTGAACAGCCGCTCCCACTGCTCCTCGGGAAAGTCCTCGAGCGGGGCGCGAAACTGCACGCCGGCATTGTTGATCAGGATGTCGATGGCGCCGATCTCGGCCTCGATGCGGGCGACATCGGCATCGACCGCGCGAAAATCCGTCACGTCGAAGGTCGAGGGGTGCGCTTTGAAGCCAGCGTCGCGCAAGCCGGCGACAGCACCGGCAACCTTGCCGGCATCGCGGCCGTTGAGCACGACACTTGCGCCATGCTCGGCAAGGCCGCGCGCCAGCGCCAGGCCGATGCCCTGGCCGGAGCCGGTGATCAGCGCCAGCCGCCCGTTGAGGTCGAACAGGGATTTCGATGTCAAAGCAACGGTTTCCAGCCGGAAGATTCAGTCCAAAAACATTCAGTCATTGCGCCTGAAGTTGCGGATCCGGTCGAACAGCACCGCGAGCAGGATGGCGCCGCCGATGAACACGCCTTGCCAGAAAGCATTGATGCCGAGCAGACCAAGGCTGTTGCGGATCACTTCGATGAGCGCGGCACCGACAATGGCGCCGAAGGCGGTGCCGACGCCGCCGGCGAGATTGGCGCCGCCGATGACGGTGGCGGCGATGACCTGCAGTTCCATGCCGGTTCCGAGATTGGTGGTGACGGCGCCAAGCCATCCGGTCTGGATGATGCCGGCAATGCCCGCCGCCAGCGCCGAGATCATATAGACGGCGACCTTGATCTGCTTGACGGGAACGCCGGTCAGCGTCGCCGCGTGCTCATTGCCGCCAATGGCGAAGATGTGGCGGCCAAACTTGGTCCAGCGCAGCGTGAATCCGGTGATCAGCGCCAGAAGGATCATGTAGAGGACCGGATTGGCGATGCCGAACACCCAGGCGCCGCCGCCCAGCGCCAGAAGCTTGTCGTGATCCGGGCCGAACTGGAAGACGACGGTGTTGTTGGAGGCGACCATGGCGAGGCTGCGGGCAATCGACAGCATGCCGAGCGTCACCACGAAGGGTGGAAAGCCGAGATAGGCGATCATGATGCCGTTGAAGGCGCCTATGGCGAGCGCAGTGGCGATCGAGGCGAGGATGCCGACTTCTATGGAGTAGCCGGCATGCATGGTGACGGCCAGCACCATCGACGACAGGCAGAGCACCGAACCGACCGACAGGTCGATGCCGCCGGTGATGATGACGAAGGTCATGCCAAGCGCGATGATGGCGACGAAGGTGATGTTGCGGGTGATGTTGTAAAGGTTCTTCGACGTGGCGAAGGCGTCGGTGGCAAAAGACAGGAACAGGCAGGCCAGGATGACCGCGATCACCACCCAGAAGGTCTGGCTGGCAAACAGTCTTGCCGGCAAGGATTGCTGTTTTTGTTCGATCGGCTGGTCAATTGTCAGTGCCATCGTCGACCTTCATGTGCTGTGCGTGGTGAAATTCGCTGAGATCAAACCTGTTCGATGGCGCCGGTGATCAGCCCGGTGACTTCCTCGGGCGAACTTGACGCAATCGTCTTGTCGGCGACCTTGCGGCCGCGCCGCATGACGATGACGCGGTCGGCGACGGTGAACACGTCAGGCATGCGGTGGCTGATCAGCACCACTGCGATGCCCTGGTCGCGCAAATGGCGGATCAGGTTCAGCACTTCGGCGACCTGGCGCACCGAGATCGCGGCCGTCGGTTCGTCCATCAACACGATCTTGGCCTGCGACAGCATGGTGCGCGCGATCGCTACTGCCTGGCGCTGGCCGCCCGACATCTGCTTGACGAGGTCGCGCGGACGGGTCTCGGACTTCAACTCGGCGAACAACTGGCCGGCGCGCTTGTACATGGCGGCATAGTCGAGGATGCGTAATGGGCCGACGCCGCGGCGCAGTTCACGGCCGAGATAGACATTGGCGGCGGCGGTCAGATTGTTGCACAGCGCCAGGTCCTGGTGGACGATCTCGATGCCGTGCTGGCGAGCTTCCGCCGGCTTGTGCAGGATCAACTCCTTGCCGTCCATGCGCATGACGCCATGGCTGGGGCGGAAATTGCCGGCGATCATCTTGACCAGTGTCGACTTGCCGGCGCCGTTGTCGCCCATCAGGCCGACCACCTGTCCGGGCTCGATCGACAGCGATACGTCGTTGACCGCCTGGATGGCGCCGAAATGCCTCGAGATATTGGTGAGTTCGAGAACCGCCACCAGTCTTTGCCTCCCCGTGTTTTGCGACCCGCTGCTGTTCCCGGCGTGAATGCCGGCGCTGCTTTGGCCCCGCTCTCCCCATCTCCTCCCGGAAACAGCGTCAGCGTTCTTTTACGCAAAAGCCGGCGCTCGTCAATCAATTGTCGGACGAATTGAAGCGTTGGTTATCCAAAAATCCGTTTTGTAGGACAAATAGCATTGACGTTGGCCGCAAGCCGATATTAGCTAAGCGTCGGAGGAGATTATGCCGATGCCGCTGGCGGTTAGCCGGGCGGAATCGGCGGAGGTTTATAGGTCGAGGTTGCGGCGCCACCCTTGTGTTGAGCCGGGCCAATGCCGCATCTGGAAATGCTTATCGATCTGTCTTGGCGACACGAGTGCTCGTGAAACGAACCTCGGTCATTAAGCATCCGGTCGATCTGTGTGGCGGGCACGCCGTGTCCGTCTGTTTCAAGGGAGGACTGACATGAGGAAAACACTTTTGCTCGCCGCCGTCGCCGCCATGGCGCTGGGCGCCGGGCCGGCTTTGGCCAAGAAACAACTCGTCATCGTGGTGAAGGGTCTCGACAATCCATTCTTCGAAGCCATCCACCAGGGCTGCGAGAAATGGAACAAGGAAAATGCCAGCTCGGAATATGAATGCTTCTACACCGGCCCGGCATCGACCTCCGACGAGGCCGGCGAAGCGCAGATCGTTCAGGACATGCTGAGCAAGGCCGACACGGTGGCAATGGCGATTTCGCCATCCAACGCGCCGCTGATCGCTCAGACGATCAAGACCGCCAATCCGACGATCCCGATCATGACGCTCGACGCCGATCTCAGCAAGGAAGATGCCGCGCTGCGCAAGACCTATCTCGGCACCGACAACTATTTGATGGGTCACAAGATCGGCGAGTACATCAAGAAGGGCAAGCCGAACGGCGGCACGATCTGTACCATCGAAGGCAATCCCGCGGCCGACAACATCCTGCGCCGCGCGCAGGGCATGCGTGACGCGCTGTCGGGCAAGGAAGGCCTGGCGGCACTTGCCGGCGAAGGCGGCTGGACCGAAGTCGCCGGTTGCCCGGTGTTCACCAATGACGACGGCGCCAAGGGCGTGCAGGCGATGACCGACATCCTCGCCGCCAATCCCAAGCTCGACGCCTTCGGCATCATGGGCGGCTGGCCGCTGTTTGGCGCACCGCAGCCCTATCGCGACCTGTTCGGGCCGCTCAAGGACCGCATCGCCAGCAACGACTTCGTCATCGGCGCCGCCGATACGATCGGCGATGAAGTGGCGATCGCCCGTGACGGCCTTGTAACCGCTCTGGTTGGTCAGCGGCCGTTCGAAATGGGCTACAAGGCACCGTCGGTGATGATCGATCTGGTCGAAGGCAAGGCCGTCGCCGATCCGGTGTTCACCGGCCTCGACGAATGCACCAAGGACACGGTCGACACCTGCATCCAGAAGTAGGTTCTCGATTTCGGGGCGCCCTTTGACGGGCGCCCCGTCTCTTCCCGAACGGACGCAACGGTTGGGGCAGCAGGCTCCGGCTTTGACGCGCCTGTAGTTTGGATTTTCGGCAACGAGATCGGCGCGCCGTGCAGGTTCGGACCAGTCCGGACGCAGACGGCCGACGCATTGGAACGTGAATGCCGGACGAGAAATCAAAGAAGCGAACCGAGCGGGCCAAGGCACAAGCCAGCCGCGGCCCGGCTGTCATGCGCAGGGCCGGTGCCGCGCATTTTCCGGGAGCGAGCGTCCATGTCTCGCTGGCCGGCGAGATCGGCCTCAGAATCGTGCGCGGCGATTATCCGCCCGGCACGATTCTGCCCAACGAGGCCAAATGGGCCGAGACCTTCGATGTCAGTCGTTCGGCGGTGCGCGAAGCCATCAAGATGCTGATGGCCAAAAGCCTGCTGGCTTCACGGCCCAAGATCGGCAGCTGGGTCGAGCCCAGGGAACGCTGGAACCTGCTCGACCGCGATGTGCTGGCCTGGTACGCGACCGGGCCGGACCGGGAGGCCTTCCTGCGCACGGTGCAGGAGTTCCGTCACATCATCGAGCCGGAAGCGTCGGCCTTTGCCGCCACGCGGCGCAGCGACGAGCAGATGGACGAGATCAGCCAGGCCTGTCGTGAGATGGGCGAGGCTTTGAACCTGCAGGAGCGTATCCGCGCCGATACGCGTTTTCACCTCGCCATATTGCGCGCCTCGGGCAACGATCTGCTGGTGCCGCTTGGCGTTCTGATCGAGTCGGCGCTCGATCATCTCTTTGTCTTCGTCACACGCGAGACCAGCGATCAGCGGCGGGCGCAGGCGCTGCATGAGGCGATCGAGAAGAACATCCGCCTGCAGCGCCCTGCGGCCGCGCGCAATGCGGTGCACAAACTGCTCGCCAACACCGACGATGTTATCGGCCGCTCGAGGCGCTGACACAGGCTTTTCGCCACCTCAAATCGTCTGCTTCTTGCCATCCTTGCTGGGCATCAGGTCGACGCCGTTGACCTTGCCGACATATGTTGCCAGCATCGGCACGAATTGCTCGGCCGGGCCAGTGGCATGGGCACCGGCGAAGGAGTTCTTGGTGGCGTTGCCGAGCGGGTTGGCGATGCCGGCCGCACCCGCCATCGATTCCAGATAGGTCAGGTCCTTAAAGGCGTTGGCGATGGTGAATTTATGTGCGTCGCGGTCGCCCTCCAGCGTCCAGCGCATGAAGGTCTGGTAGAAGCCGCAATCCATGCGGCCGTTGCGGATGACGCTGTCGAAACGCGGTGGCGAGATGCCGACCTTTTCGGCCAGCGCCAGCGCCTCGGAATAGATCGCGGCATAGCCCAGCGAGATGAAGTTGTTGAGCAGCTTCATGCGGTGGCCGTCACCGGTGTCGCCAATATGGACGATGCGGCCGGCCCAGGTCTCGATGACCGGCTTCACACGGGCAAACAGCGCGTCGGGCGCGCCGACCATGGCGTCGAGCGTGCCTTCCCAGGCTTCCTTCGGGGTGCGGCTGAGCGGTGCATCGACGAAGTCGACGCCGATCTCCTTCAGTTCCGCCGCCAGCGCTACCGTCGAGACCGGATCGGCGGTCGAGCAGTCGACGACAACCGAGCCTCTTTTCAGGCCCTCCTTGAGGCCGCCGGGGCCACGGATGATGGCTTCGACCTCGCGCGAGCCGGTGACGCAGATGAAGACGATATCGGATGCCGCTGCCACCTCACGCGAGGTGGCCACTTCCTTCGCACCGCGGCCAGCCAAGTCTTCCGCCGGCTTGCGGTTCTTGCGGCCGAGGAAGGTCAGGCCATAGCCCTTGTCCACGATGTTCTTGGCAATGCCGTGCCCCATCAGGCCAAGGCCGATAAAGCCGATCTTTTCGCTCGCGGCGGTCGTGGTCATGTCTTGAAGTCCTGTTGCGATGATTGATAGTGGGCGCCGCCGTCTGGCGGGCGAGGGTGGTTGCGGAATGCCATATTGTCTGACAATACACGGAAATCCTAGGCATTGGAGACGAAAATGACGAAGCGGATCATGTTCACCGGCGGCAGCGGCAAGGCCGGTCGCCATGTCGTGCAATATCTGGTCGAACAGGGCTGCCAGGTGCTCAACATCGACACCAGGCCGCTCGACAATCCCAAGGTACGCACGCTGATCACCGACATCACCGACAGCGGCCAGGTGTTCAACGCGCTGTCGAGCTATATGGGTCTGCACGAATTCGACCCGTCGCTGCGCCCGCAGCCGGTCGATGCCGTGGTGCACTTCGCCGCCATACCGCGCATCATGATCACGACCGACAATGAGGTGTTCCGCATCAATGCGATGGGCACCTACAACGTCATCGAGGCGGCGGTGAAGCTTGGCATCCCCAAGGTGGTGATCGCGTCCAGCGAGACCACCTACGGCGTGGTGTTCGCCAATGAACCGCGCGACCCCAAATATTTTCCCCTCGATGAAGAATACGACGTCGATCCGATGGACAGCTATGCTCTGTCCAAGGTCGTCAACGAGCACACGGCGCGCGCCTTTGCGCAGCGCAACGGCACCGATATCTATGCGTTGCGCATCGGCAACGTCATCGAGCCGCACGAATATTCGCTGTTTCCGAAGTGGTTTGCCGATCCGGGCTTTCGCAAGCGCATCGCCTGGAGCTATGTCGACGCGCGCGATCTCGGCCAGATCGCGCTGCGCGCCGTTGAAACGGACGGGCTCGGCTTCCAGGTGTTCAACGCCGCCAATGACGACACCTCGTCCGACCTGCCGACAGCGGAACTGTTGAAGCGGTTTTATCCCGACGTGCCGGTCAAGACGAAGCTCGGCGAATATGAAACGCTGCTTTCCAACCGCAAGGCCAGGGACATGCTCGGCTTCCGTCCCGAGCACAGCTGGCGCAAATACGTCAAATAGGACTGGCAAATTGGGCTTTGGGGCAAGGTTGTAACCTGATCTGTGCACAGGCGCAGGCTTTGCCGTCTGCGCCCGGCACTCTGCTTGACAGCTTTCGAAATCCGGACTTTGTGGACGCATGAGGGACGGAAAGCCGAATAAGGGAACGAAGCCTGAAAAGGGGGCATCCGCCGAGCGCCCGGCGGCCCTTCGCCGGGCTGACGCGACCCGGATGCCCGGCACCAGCGTGCATGCGTCACTGGCCAGCGAAATCGGGCTTCGGATCGTGCGCGGCGACTATCCGCCGGGCACCATCCTGCCCAATGAAGCCAAATGGTCCGAAACCTTCAACGTCAGCCGCTCGGCGGTGCGTGAGGCGATCAAGATGCTGATGGCCAAAAGCCTTCTGGCATCGCGCCCCAAGATCGGCAGCTGGGTGGAGCCCAGGGAGCGCTGGAACCTGCTCGATCGCGATGTGCTCGCCTGGTACGCGACCGCGCCCGACCGTGAGGTGTTCCTGAAGACGGTGCAGGAATTCCGCCATATCATCGAGCCGGAAGCGACTGCCTTCGCCGCCATGCGACGCACCGAAGAGCAGATGGCCGAGATCAGCCAGGCCTGCCGCGAGATGGGCGAGGCGCCGAGCCTGCAGGAGCGCACGCGCGCCGATACGCGTTTCCATCTGGCCATCCTGCGCGCCTCCGGCAACGATCTGCTGGTGCCGCTCGGCGTGCTGATCGAATCCGCCTTCGATCATCTGTTCACCTATACGACGCGCGAACTCGACGATCTGCAGCATGCACAGCAACTGCACGAGGCGATCGAGAAGGCCATCCGCCTGCAGCGGCCGGAGGCGGCCCGCAACGCGGTGCGCAAGCTGCTCGCCAATACCGACGGCGTCATCAACACCCGGTAGGATATGCTGATATTCAGGTGAGGCCGGCCTGCAAACGCCGGCTTTCTGCGCTTCCGGTGCTCACTTACTTAAGTACGCTCCGCTCCGGTTCTCGAAATCCAACGTTTTCGGCGCGGCCTGACCTGAATCTCAACACATCCTGCGAGCGCTCAGCCGGCCTGCGAAGTGGCCAGGTGCTGCCTGGTCAGCGCGACCAGCAGCGCCTGGTCGCGGGCGGCGTGCTCGGGGCGGTTGACCACCTCGTCGCCATTGACGATCGCACCCCAGAAGCCGCGCAGTTCCTCGACGAAGGCTTGACCGTAGCCGGCGCGTAGATCCCTGGTCGACAGTGTGTGGCCGTCCGAGGTCTTCACAGTCAGCCGGGTCGGATGATGGTTGAGCCAGGGCGAGGGGAATTCGAGCTCAAGGCTGGCATCGTCGAAGAAGAGCGTGATGCGTTCCTTGTAGTCGGCGAGCTTCGGCACGGTGAGATGCGTCATCGTCCACAGCGCCTGGCTGTCGAGCAGTTTTACCGCGCCCTGGCCGCCATCGCCATTGGCGAAGATCTGCGCGCCGACAACCTCGCCCTCCGGCACGCCGAGTGCGTCGAGCAGTCCGTGCACGGCATTCACATCGTGAATCAAGGCGGAGCTGTAAGCGCCGGTAAATCCACGGAAAGCCAGATCGGTCATGGGCTGGCCGATGGCGCGCTCGACCTGTTGTTTCTGCCTGGCTTGCGCGGCGGCAATCAGCTCCTCGGGAATGTCGTTGCCGCGCTTGTAGCGCTGGTGGGCGATGAACGGCCAGGCATCGGGATCGTTAACCTCGACCGAGACGGACCGCAACGTCTTTGCCGTGCCGGGCAGCGAGGCCAGCGCCAGCCGGTAGCTCGGATCGAAGCGCTTCATATAGCCGACCTGCATGACCTTGCCGGCCTTATCGCGCGCGGCGATGATCTCGGCGATTTCCGCCGGGGAATAGCAGAGCGGCTTTTCGCAGAAGACATGCAGGCCGCGCCCCAGTGCGGCCAGCACCTGCTCTTGATGCAGCGGGTCGGGCGAGCCGATCACGACGGCGTCGAGCTTATGGTCGAACAGTTGCTCCGGCGTTTCGAAATTGGCGATGCCGTGAACTTCGCTGACATATTCCCGCGAAATCCTTGACGGGTCGGCGACGCCGACCAGTTCGAACAGGTCGCCGAGCCGCAACAGGTTTGGAATATGCTCGACCTGCGAGATCATGCCGGCGCCGATAACGCCAACCCGTATCCTGCTCATGCTGCTAAAACTCTCTGCAAAGTGTTCCAGGCTCAGGGTGCGGCGGCCGGCCGATTGCCGATCTGCGCCAACAGCCCGGCAATCTCAGCTTCCACCGCCTTCAGATCCTCGCCGCCCGACATGATGGAAATCACCTCGTCGCGCGAGATCTCGGACTTTGCGTATGTGCCGCGATTGCGGCCGCGGTTGAGCAGCGTGAAAGTGTCACCGACAGGGTAGGCGTGGTGGATGTTGTGGCTGATGAAGATCACCGCCAGCCCGCGCATGCGCGCCTCGATGATGAATTTCAGCACCATGGCCGCCTGATGCACGCCGAGCGCCGAGGTCGGCTCGTCAAGGATCAGCACCTTTGCGCCGAAGTGGACTGCGCGCGCGATTGCCACCGATTGGCGCTCGCCGCCCGACAGCGTGCCGACGGCCTGCGTCGGGTCGCGCACGTCGATGCCGATATCGGCCATCGCCTGGCGGGCAATTGTGTTGGCGCGCTCCTTGTCGAAGCGCGAGAAGGGCAGGCGGCTTCTGGTCGGCTCGCGGCCGAGGAAGAAATTGCGCGTGATCGACATCAGCGAGATCATGCCGAGGTCCTGGAAGACCGTCGCGACGCCGAGGTCCTGCGCGTCGCGCGGGCTGCGGAACGTGACGGGCTTGCCGTCGACGAAAATCTCGCCCTTGGTCGGCCGGTGCACGCCCGACAGAACCTTGATCAGCGTCGACTTGCCGGCGCCGTTGTCGCCCAGCAAGCAGTGCACCTCGCCGGGATAGACCTTGATGTCGATATCCTGCAGCGCGCGCACCGAGCCGAAATTGACCGACACACCACGCAATTCCATGGCTGGCTGGATGGCCGGGGACGGGTTTGGGTAGGTCATTTGCCGCCTCCGCGTCCGAGCGCCTTGAGGCGGATGTAGTTGTTGACCAGCACGGCCATCAAAATGACGATGCCGAGGAAGACCTTGAACCAGTCGGTGTCGATGCCGGTGTAGAAGATGCCCATCTGCACCAGGCCGAAGATCAGCGCGCCGAACAGCACGCCATAGACGGTGCCGTAGCCGCCGGTGAGCAGCACGCCGCCGATGACCGCGGCGATGATCGCCTCGAATTCCTTGAGCAGGCCGCGCGTGGTGTCGGCGGAGCCGGCCTCCATCACCTGGATGGTGGCAAGCAAGGTCGCGGCACAGGCGGTGTAGATGAACAGCGCGATCTTAACCCGGTCGACCGGCACGCCGACATTGCGGGCGGCATTGAGGTCGCCGCCGGTGGCGAAGATCCAGTTGCCGTATTTGGTCTGGGTCAAGACATAGCCGGCAAGCGCTGTCAGTCCGAGCCACCAGACGATCGACATCGGAATGCCGACGACGAAGGGAATGCCGTCGGTGCGGGTGGCGATCCAACCTTGCGTGCCCATCCATTGGAAGAAGCCGGTCAGGAGATGGCCGTTGAACAGGCCCGCGGTTGCCGGGTCCGGCGCGCCGTCGAGGATGTAGGGGATCTGCGTGCGGCCGGTGACGGCGCGGGTGATGCCGATCGACAGGCCGCGCAGGATGTAGAGCGACGCCAGCGTCACGATGAAGGAGGGCAGGCGGGTCTTCACCACGATCAGGCCGTTGACGTAGCCGGTGAGGATGGCGACAGCGAAGGCGCAGGCGATGCCGCCCCACAGCGGCAAGCCCCAGTATTTGACGGTCAGGCCGATGACGACGCCGGCGAAGCCGACCATCGAGCCGACGGAGAGATCGAACTCGCCGGCGATGATGAGAAGGGCTGCGGCCGTGGCGATGATGCCGAGTTCGGCTGCCAGCGTCAGGAAGGTCATCGACCCCTGTAGCGAATAGAGGTTCGACGCACCCGGCAGCAGGGCGAAGATGATGACGGTGGCGATGAGGCCGCCGGCGGCACCGGCTTCGGGCCGGCGCAGCCATTGCGTCAGCCGGCCGGTGCTGGCCAGCCGCTCGTCAGTGCCGGCAGCCCGTTTCGACGTCATGCCGAAACGGTCCTTGCCCAGTACCCCGGGGGCCGGCGCTTCTGGAGGTATCGCCTTGTCTTCCACAACAGCCATTAGGCTCCCCAATCGCTCACTTCGCAATCTCGACCAGAGACGGGGAGCGCATGGCGGCTCCCCGATCCGTTTTGGTCTTGCCTTAGCGGATGCCGTCCTTGGCGAGCGCCAGGATCGCCTTGGCCTTGTCGGGCGAGTCGATGAACAGCGGGCCGGTGTAGGCGTTGTTCTGCGGCCAGAAGCCATGTGTGGCATGCTCGACCAGATAGATCACCGGCAGGTATCCCATCAGATATTGCTGGGCGTCCATGCCGAAGCCCATTTCGCCGGCGACGACGGAATCCAGGACTTCGGGGCTGATGTCGAAGGTGTAGAGCTTGATCTTGCCGAACAACTCCTTCTGCCGGAAGAACGGGATCAGCGGATTGGCGGCGGTGGCGCCCAGCGCGAAGACGGCCTGGGTGTCGGGATGCGCCGACAGGTAGGCCTCGGTGCGGCGCTGGATGTCGGCCGGATCGGGCGACACGGTAAGCACCTCGGTGCCGCCGCCTGACGGCTTCAGCCCGTCATTCAACCCCTGGCAGCGCTGGTCGAGGCTGACATTGCCGACCTCGTGGTTGATGCAGACGACCTTGAGCGTGCCTTCCTTGGCCAGCCGCTCGCCGGCCTTCTTGCCGGAATCATATTCGGAGACTGTGCCGACATAGAGAGAGGTGCCGAGTTCGGCGCCTTCCTTCTCGCCGGAATCCAGCACGACCATCGGAATGTTGGCGGCAAGGCCGGCCTTGACCGATTTACCAAGTGCATTGGCGTCGGCAATGGAGACGGCGATGCCGTCTGGATTGGTGGCGATGGCCGCGTCGAGCAGGCGGGCCTGCTCGACGACGTCGAACACTTGCGGCGCATAATATTCGACCTTGGCGCCGGTGAGCGCCGCCGCATCGTCGACGCCGCGCTTGACCACCGACCAGTAGGGATCGGAGGCCGAGCCATGCACCACGAAGGTGATGCGGACATCCTTCGGGTTCTTCAGGCCCGCGGCCTGCACGACGCCCGCCAGCATACTCATCGAGACAAGCGCGCCGAGCGCCAGTTTCAGAACAGTCTTCATGTCATTCTCCCATTGTCGTTGCAGTTCCAATTCCCTCTTTGCGCCATTGGCCGATGGATCGGCTTACGGTGCTGCCCGGGTGGCCGCTTTGCGGGCCTTTGCCGGTGTCGATGCCCCGAGCCGTGCACGAAGCTCCTCGCGCAGCGGCTTCATGCCGATGATGTCGATGTCCTGCGCGCCGAGCCAGTCGCGGAAAGCCTGGTCGCGGAAGAGTTCGTATTCCTCGGTGCGGATATAGGCGGAGCGAGGCTCGATGAGTTCCAACTCGCCCGGCGCGTTGAAGTGCAGGCAAAAGAAGGTCAGGCCTTCGCGCACCCCTTCGACCAATGCCTTGTAGGCGGGCTTTATCGGCTTGGAGCGTGGACGGCCCCAGGTCGTCTGAATGGCGGCGTCGAAGATGACAAAGCCCTTGGCGCGGGCTTCAGTGACGCCGCGCTGGAACGCCGCTTCGGTGACGCCGACGAGATTGTCATTGGGCGAATAGGCCGACAGCGTTTTGGTCAACAGCACCGGCAGCCGATATTCCAGGCCGAGCTTGATGTAGACGTCGCAAAACTCGGGCGACAGCGCTGCTCCCATATGGGCATCAAGATGAGTGACGTCGATGCCGGCGCGGTAGGCGGTGTCGATCTGGGCGCGAAGCTCGGTTTCCACCGCTTGCGGTGCTGCCTTGCGGCGGGTGGTCGCGACATCGGGCCAGAAATAGCCGAACTCGTCCGTCAGGCCGGCCGCACGCGACGGCGACGTCAGCGGCCGCCATTTGTAGTGCTGCTTTTCGCTGTTCAGCGTCAGGTGGACGCCGAGATCGAGCCGGGGATCGGCGGCTGCCGCTTCGGCCATCTCAGGGAACCATGGGCACGGCACCATCACGGCGCCGGAGCTGCAGGCGCCCAGTGCGGTCAGTTCGAGGAAGGCGCTGTTGGCGCCATGGCACATGCCGACATCGTCTTCATGCAGGACGAGCTGTCGCGTCATGGATGGCCACCGTCTTGCCGGCCACCATCTTGCCGGCCACCATCTTGCCGGCACGCCGGTTTCGAGGGTCTTCCAAAGTGTGTCCCGTGCTGCATGGAACCGACCGTTTGCCCAACTGGACGCGATGGAACGCCCAATGCCGGCTTTCCGACAGGGCCACTTCGACGAATTCGGATGGGTACGATTTTTCCGCGGGCCTGCATTCTGAAATGTCGATTTCATTCGATATGCCCACATTCGGCGTCAAACCCGGCCATCAAGCAACCGGGATGGCTTGGTCAGATCGCAGCGGAGTGGTTCTTTCAAACAGCGGCCGCAGGCGTACTGCTTTCATACCATCAGCGATGTGGAGACTTGCCATGTACACTGCCGGCGAAGAAGAGATCGAAGCCATTGCCAGGGTGATCCGCTCGGGTGCGCTGTTTCGCTATGGCGAGAACAGCGAGTGCAACCGCTTCGAGGCCCGCTATGCCAGGCATCTCGGCGTCGAGCATTTTGCGCTGGCCGCCAGCGGCACCTATGGGCTCGCCGCCGGCCTGATCGGCCTCGGCATCGGCCCGGGCGATGAGGTGCTGGTGCCGGCGCACACCTATATGGCGACCGCAACGGCAGTGCTGTCGGTCGGCGCCATTCCGGTCATTGTCGACATCGACGAGAGCCTGACCATTGACCCGGCCGCTCTGCGCGACGCCATCGGCCCGCGCACCAAGGCGGTCATCCCGGTGCATATGTGGGGTGCGGCCTGCAACATGAACGCGATCATGGATATCGCTAAAAAACGCGGTCTGCTCGTGCTGGAAGATGTCTGCCAGGGCATTGGCGGCGGCTATGAGGGCAAGAAGCTCGGCTCCATCGGCCATGCCGGCGCCTACTCCTTCAACTACTTCAAGAACATGACGTCGGGCGAGGGCGGCGGCATCGCCACCAGCGATCCGAAAGTGGCCGAGCGCGCGCGCTGCGCCATCGACCCCTGCCATTTCTACTGGCAGGGCCGCAGCGACAGCATCAAGCCGTTCGCCGGCATCGGGGCGCGCGCCTCGGAATTGATGGGCGCGATGCTCAATGTCCAGCTCGACCGTCTGGACGGCATCATCGAGGCGATGCGGTCGGAGAAGAAGAAGGTGCTGGCCGGCACGCGCCATCTCGGCAATCTCGGCCTGACGCCGTCGCCGATGAACAGCCCCGACGACGATTGCGCGGCGCAGGTGATGTATCTCCTGCCCAGCGAACAGGCGGCGCAGACTTTTTCGAAGACCATTCCGAGCGTCATTGCCGGCAAGACCGGCCGCCACAATTTCACCCAGTGGGACCAGGTGCTGATGCATGAGGGCGCGCACCATCCGGCGCTCAATCCGTACACGCTGCCGGAAAACAAGGGCCTGCGGCTGACCTATGCCGACGACCTCGGCAAGGGTTCTCTCGACATCCTCAACCGCACGGTGATGATCGCGATGAATCCGGCGCATGGCGACGCCGACATCGCCGACATGATCCATAACATCGATGCGGCGGCCCGTGTGGCGCTGGAGAATGCCTCGCTGGAAGATGTCGAGGTGCGCAAGGCAGCGCCCGTCGATCTGCAGAAATTCGATAGTGTGAATTGAAGCGCTCAGCGCTGGATCGGCCTATTGCCGGTCCAGCCGCATGAAGGCAGCGCGCAACGCCAGCACCGCGCGCAGGATCTGGCGTTCGTCCATCGCGGCATAGCCGAGCAGCAGGCCGTGTTCCGGCTCGCTCGAATGGTAGTTGATCGAGATGCCCTGCACGTCGAGGCCCTCCTTGACGGCAGCGGCGACGACGTCACTGTCCTTGTAGGGTCGGACAAAACTGGCCAGCAGTTGCATGCCGGAATCGTTCTCGGTCACTGTCAGCCATTCGGCCAGATGCTCCTGGCACAGCTTGACGAAATTGGCTTGCCGGCGCGCATAAAGGCGGCGCATGCGTTTCAGATGTGTGGCGAAATAGCCTTGCGTGATGAAGTCGTTGACCGTCGCCTGCAGGATCAGCGGCGCGAACTGGCCGGTGATCGAGACGGCACGGTCGAAGGGCACGGACAGTTCGCGGGGTACGATGAGATAGCCGATGCGCAGCGCCGGGATCAGCGTCTTGCCGAAGGAACCAATATAGACGACGCGGTCGGCATGATCGAGGCCGCGCAGCGCCGGCACCGGCCGGCCGCGATAACGATATTCGCCGTCATAATCGTCCTCGACGATCCAGGCGCCGTGGCGTTCCGCGATGTCAAGCAGCTGCAGTCGTTCCTCGATGCGCATGATGGTGCCGAACGGCCACTGGCAGGATGGCGTCACATAGATGAGGCGCGGCGGCGGCAGCTCTGGGTCTGCGAGATGCCATCCAAGGCGATCGACCTTCAAGGGCGCAAGCTGCGCGCCGCTGGCGAGAAAGGCGCTCTTGGCGCCGAGATAGCCGGGCTCCTCCATCCAGACATGATCGCCTTCGTCCATCAGCACGCGCGAAGCGAGGTCGAGTGCCGCCTGCGCGCCGGTGACGATGATGACCTGGTCGGCGGTGCAGTTGATGCCGCGCGACAGGCTGATGGTCGACGCAATGGCCTGGCGCAGACCGGGATGGCCGGCAAAGGAGATATAGCCGAGCAAGTTCTCGTCGCGGCTGCGCGCATTGCGCACCAGAAGGCTGGACCAGATGGTGAAGGGGAAGGAGGCGGTTTCCGGCACGCCGGGATGGAAGTTGATGACGCCGGCATTGCGTGGCGGCTGCGGGCCGTTGACGATGGTCTGACCGCGCCGCGAGAGTTTTTGCGGGGCGGCGAGGCCGGCACGCAGCGCGGCCGGCGGGCGTTTCTGCTGGATCGGCGCCACCCAGGTGCCGGACCCGGCGCGCGCCTCGATAAAACCTTCGGCGAGCAGCTGGTCGTAGGCGGCGATCACCGTGTTTCGGCCGACCTTGAGATCCTCGGCCAGCGAGCGGGTCGATGGCAGCAGCGTGTTCTGCTGGATCTGGCCGTCGAGGATGAAGCGCCGCAGGGCGCCATAGATCTGTCGGTGCATCGGTTCGTCCGAGCCGCGGTCGACCGACATGATGTCGAGGGAAAGGCGCATGTGGTCGGCCAAGCTAGTCTCCGACCAACCTGGCGGCGCGGGCGATCTTCTCTTCGTTAAGCAGGCAAACGGTCTCGAGCACCAGCCGTCTGGTTGCGGGACGGACCTCACGGCTGTTCTTCAGCGCGCGGTGAACGGTTGCCGCGCCGAGTTCCGCCTTCTCGGCGATCTCACGGATGGTGCAAAGCCGTTCCATGCCGAGTGCCGCCTCGAATGCCATGTCGCTCCTCCATCTGCATCAAGGCATGCCTCGTCGCCAGCCTCAAGCTGGAAACGCCGGGCCGGCAACTCGGGGGCAAAAATTTCGATGCCAAGAACTGTGCGATCCGCGCCGCCAAGGGAGGGCGGCGGCGCGGATCGCCGGGCGCTTTCGCGTCGCTACCCCTACCGAAGCGCGCGCCCAACCGGCCCAACCACCAGCCCCCCGGCGGTGGTTAGGCCATGTCTCGTATTGCCACGTCGAACCCGGCCGCGCAGGCCGTTTTGAGAAGCGAAGCGTAACCTTTCGTGGCATAGGTCAAGGGATGTGCCTTGGCCGGATCCTGCTCGGCCTCAACGACGATCCAGCCTTCGAAGCCATGGCTGGCCAGCGGCTTCAACAGCGACAGGAAATCGACGGAGCCGTCGCCGGGCACAGTGAAAATTCCTTCCATCACTGCCGCCATGAAACTCATGTCCTCGCGCCGTGCCTTCTCCAGCACGGCCGCGCGGACGTCCTTGCAATGAAAATGCACGATGCGGTCGAGATGCCGGTTCAGGAGCGAGGCCGGGTCGCCGCCTGAGAACAGACAATGGCCGGTATCGAACAGCAGGCCGACGCTCTTGCCGGTTGCGGCCATCAGCCTGTCGACCTCGTCATCGCTCTCGACGATGGTGCCCATATGGTGATGGAAAGCCATGCCGACGCCGAAGGCAGCCATGCGGTCGGCGAGTTCGGTCAGCTTCTCGCCATAGGCAGTCCATTCGCCGTCAGCGAGGCGCGGACGCTGTGAGATCGGCGCGAAAATGCCGTCATGACGGCCGCGCGAGGTGTCGGCATAGACGACGACCTTGGCGCCGAGGTCGCGCAGCAGGGTCAGATGCGAGGTGATGGCGGCGAATTCCTCGTCGACCGTGCGGTCCAGAATGCGGCCGTCATACCAGCCGGAGACGAGCTCCAGTCCGTAAGAAGACAGGATCGGTCCAAGCTCGTCGCTTCGCCTGGGGAATTTGCCGCCGAGTTCGGTGCCGCGATAGCCGGCCTGCCTGGTTTCCGACAGACATGTCGCGAGCGGCGTATCGCCGCCGAGTGCGGGAACATCGTCATTGCTCCAGGTGATGGGATTGATGCCGATCTTGACCGTCATGCCGCTACTTCAAAGGCTCGGGGAACCACAAAGCCGAGGCCGGCAAACTGAGGGGAAAGAGGACCTGTCACTAGGTCCAGTTGAGGTGAATTTGGCAGAACCAATCGGGAGCGCTAAAAAAGCGCTTCCCGTTTGAACGGACTAAGTCGACGCGCTTTATGTCTTCGTTTTATGCATGTCGTTGTCTCAAAACCGGCGCCACTTTTGAGCGACATGCATTAATCCTGCTGCGGCCTTCCGAAGGCCGCGCGCAGTTCGTCCTTGGCGTCCTCGAGCACTTTCCGGCGCGCCTGCGGCAGGTTCTTGCCGGCGCGGTTGATGTAGAAATTCAGCATCGACATGGCCGACTGAAACGGCTCGGCCTTGCGGCGGTCGCTGTGCTCGGCCGAGCGCTTGAGCGAGGCCGCGATCTTCCTGGCGTCGTCGGCTTCGAAGATATGGTCCTCGAGGTCCATCGCATCGCTGTGCTCGGTCACCTCGGCCGACCATTTCTTTTTCGCGGTCATGACAAACTCCTTCCTGTCGCAAAAACTCGGGCAGGCCGCCGCCGGTTCCCGAGAAAGCCGCCGGGCCGCTGGAGCCACGGATCATGGCCCTGTGGCGCTGCCCGTCGCGGTGAATGCGCCGATAGTGGCGACACAACGGTCGACTTCCCAGGACCGTAGACAGGAAACGCCTTGACCCCGATCGTCGCCAATCAGGCGGATAGCCCCGGCATCGACAGCAGCTACGCCTGGATGCGGCTTGCCATCTCCATGCTGCTGGCGACGATCGGTGCGGTCGGCATGTGGGCCGTCGTCGTCGTGCTGCCGGCCGTGCAGGCCGAGTTCGGCGTTGACCGCGCCGCGGCATCGATGCCCTACACCGCAACCATGGTCGGCTTCGCCGCCGGCAATGTGCTGGTTGGCCGCGCGGTCGATCGCATGGGGTATTGGATCCCGGCACTGCTATCCTCGGTGGCTCTCGCCGCCGGCCTGCTGCTCGCCGCGCTGTCGACCTCTATCCTGCAATTCACCCTTGCCCAGGGCGTGCTGATTGGTGTCGGCACATCGGTGATCTTCGGGCCGCTGATCGCCGACATCTCGCACTGGTTCAACCGTCGGCGCGGCGTCGCCGTCACAGCTGCGGCGGCTGGCAACTATCTCGCCGGAGCGCTCTGGCCAACCATCATGCCGACACTGATCAAGGCGGAAGGCTGGCGCTTCACCTATGCCGGCATCGGTGTCTTCTGCCTGGTCACCATGGTGCCACTGGTGCTGTTGTTGCGGCGCGCTGCTCCGGCGGCGGCTGCCGCCGGTTCACCCGGAAGCCGGCCAGTGCAGTCGATTTCGCTGTCGCCGGCGGCGTTACAGGTGCTGCTGATCGTTGCCGGCCTCGGCTGCTGCGTGGCGATGTCGATGCCGCAGGTGCACATCGTCGCCTATTGCATGGATCTTGGCTACGGCATTGCGCATGGCGCCGACATGCTGTCGATCATGATGGCGGCGGGCGTCGTCAGCCGGCTTGCCTCCGGCTTTGTCGCCGACCGCATCGGCGGCGTGAAAACCCTGCTTATCGGTTCCGTGCTGCAATGCCTGTCGCTTTTGTTTTACATCCCGTTCGACGGGCTTGCCTCGCTCTATGTCGTGTCGCTGGTGTTCGGCCTGTCGCAAGGCGGCATCGTGCCTTGCTATGCCATCATCGTGCGCGAATACCTGCCCGCCAGGGAGGCCGGCCAGCGTATCGGCATCGTCATGATGGCGACCATCTTCGGCATGGCGATCGGTGGCTGGATGTCGGGCTGGATCTACGACCTGACCGGCTCCTACGCCGCCGCGTTCCTCAACGGGATCGCGTGGAACTTGCTGAACATAGTGGCCATCGGGCTGCTGCTGTGGAAAGCAAAACGCAGTGCTGCCCTGATGGCTTAGGAAGGCAGGATTGCCCTGTTGCTTGACAAGGGCGATTGGCTGCGCGACGCCAGCAGGCGAGTGGGTGCGGCAGCAGCCGGCATGGTGGCAGTGGAAAAGCTGAACATGGTTTCGCAAGGGCGCAGCGGCCGGGGCCCGGCACGTGGAGGATGTCCATGACCAAGCCGCGCTCGCGTCGCGGCGGCGGCCGCCCGACCCTATCAGATGTTGCGCGCAAGGCCGGCGTCGGCGCCATCACCGTGTCGCGGGCGCTGCGCGAACCGGAACGCGTCAGCCAAGATCTGCGGCGCCAGATCCAGGCCGCCGTCGACGAACTCGGTTATGTCCCGGATCCCAATGCACGGGCGCTGGCCTCGGCGCGCGCCGATGTGTTCGGCGTGCTGGTGCCGTCGCTGACCAACAACGTCTTCGCCGAAGTGGTGCGCGGCATCTATGACAGCCTGTCGGACGGCCCGTTCCGCGTCCAGCTCGGCAACACCCATTATTCCGGCCTCGAGGAGGAGCGCCTGCTGCAGGTGTTCGCACCGCAGCGCCCGGCGGCGCTGATCGTGGCCGGCATCGACCAGACGCCGACCTCGCGAAAACTGCTGGAGAGCGCGGGCTGCCCGGTGGTGCAGGTGATGGAGACCGGGTCCGATCCGGTCGACATGCTGGTCGGCTTCTCGCATTTTGACGGCGGCCGCACCGCGACCGAGCATCTGATCGAGGCCGGCTACCGGCGGATCGGCTTCATCGGCGCACGCATGGACCCGCGCTCGCAGCGGCGGCTTGCCGGCTATCGCGCGGCAATGGAGAAGGCCGGCCTGTTCGACCCCCGGCTGGTCACCACCACGCCGCTACTGTCCAGCGTGACGCTCGGCCGCGAGCTGCTTCGCGATGCGCTGGCCAAGATGCCGGCGCTCGACGGCGTCTTCTGCAACAATGACGACATCGCGCTCGGCGTTTTGTTCGAATGCCATAGCGCCGCGCTCAACGTGCCGAAAACAATCGGCATTGTCGGCTTCAACGACCTCGAAATGATGCAGGCGGCGTTCCCGCCGCTCACCAGTATCCGCACCCCTCGCTATGAAATCGGCCGTCGGTCTGTCGCCATGGCGCTGGCGGCGATCGCAGGACGAAGGCCTGAGCAGCGGGTCGTCGATCTCGGTTTCGAACTCAAGCCCCGCGAGAGCACCGCACGCTGAACAGGCTTTGGCGGCCTCAGCAAATGGTGCTTTACACAACGTGATGGTAGCGCTACCATTTTCGTCGGGCAGACGTTTTGATGAAAGGCCGCCCTGTTTATTATACATAAGCAACAGCTCATGCTTGTTTATTATGTATAATATGCTAGTTTCGTTTCTCGCCTGTGAAGCGGCGAGGGGGAGGGGATCGGGCCGGCTTCGGGCCCTTGAGACGTGGCGCCGGCCAGGCTGGAGGGCCTTCGGCAGGCGTGGAAACCACACCACGACAAATTGCATCAAATAAATAAGCAGCAGCAAACAAAACTACAACTGGGAGGAATATCGATGATCAAGTCACTTGTTGGTGGCATCGTTGCCGCCACTGCATTCGTCATGCTGAGTTCGTCGGCCATGGCCGACCCAGAAGTCGTCAAGGGACCGTCGGCTGAGCCGGATTGCTTTGCGCCCTGGGCGGCCGATACGCAGTTCTTCAAGTTCCCCAAGAAAGACGGCCCATACCGCATCGCGCTCGCCAATGGCTATATCGCCAACACTTGGCGCATCCAGATGGTGCAGACCGCCAAGGCCTATGCGGCCCAGCCGGAGGTCGCCGCGAAACTGAAGGAATTCAAGGTCGTCTCGACCGGCGAGGACGTGCCGGCTCAGATTTCGGCGATCAACAACTTCATCGATTCCGGCTATGATGCGATCGTCGTCAACGCCCAGAACCCGACCGCTTTCGGGCCGGTCATCAAGCGCGCCAAGGAAGCTGGCGTCATCCTCGTCGCCTTCGACAATATTCTCGATACCAAGGACGCCATCAACGTCAATGTCGACCAGAAGGGCCTTGGCGAATTGTGGGGCAAATGGCTGGTCGGCCATGTGCCGAATGGCGGCAAGGTGCTCGAAGTGCGCGGCGTTGCCGGGACTTCCGTCGACACCGACCGTCACAACGGAATCCATGAAGCGCTCGATGCCTCCGGCAAGAAATGGGACGTCACCGAGGTGGTCGGCAAATGGGACGACGGCGTGGCACAGAAGGCCACGGCCGACGCCATTGCCACCAACGGTCCGTTCGACGGAATCACCGGGCAAGGCGGCGACACCGGCATCGTGCAGGCGATGATCGATGCCAAGCATGCTTTCGTGCCGTTCGGCGGGGAGACCGAGAACGGTTTCCGCAAGTTCTGCGCGGCACATGCCGGTGACGGGCTGAAATGCTCATCGGCCGGCACCGGTCCGGCGCAGGTCGCGGTCGCCATCAAGACGGCGATTGCCGCGCTCGAAGGCAACGTCGTGCCGCAGGCGGTGAAACTGCCGCTGGCGATCGTCGAGGATCCGAACTTCAAGGCCGGTCAGGATTTCTTCCCCGACCAGTCCGACAATTTCTTCGTCGGCAATTCCTTCCCGACCTGCGGCATCAATTTCACCGCGCAGGAAATCATGGGCCAGACCAAAGCTGACCAATAGGGCTGACCAATAGGCGGCATATCCGGCGCCGCGGGATCTCCGCGGCGCCGGCCACTCGATATCCCTTGAAGTCAAACTGCCTCGGGAGGGCCGATGGACGGTGCGGTTCCGCTCTTCCGGATGGAAGGCATATCCAAGCGCTATGGTGGTGTGCGGGCGCTGGAAAAGGCCGAGCTTTCGGTCGCGTCCGGTAGCATCCACGCCATTCTCGGCGAAAACGGCGCCGGCAAATCGACGCTGATCAAGGTCATGGCGGGCGTCGTCGCGCCCGACGAAGGCCGCATGATGCTGAACGGCGGCGAGGTGACGTTCGCTTCGCCTGCTGTTGCAAACAAGTCCGGCATCGTCTGCATCTTCCAGGAGCTGTCGCTGGTTCCCGAACTCAGCGTTGCCGACAACATCGTCATCTCCGATCCGCCGAAGCGTTTCGGCATGATCGACCGCAAGGCGCAGCGCCGCATTGCCGAGGATGCGCTGGCACGCGCAGGTGCGGCCGATATCCATCCATTGGCGCTGGTCAAGGATCTTCCGCTTTCAAGAAGACAGATGGTCGAGATTGCCAAGGCATTGGCCAGGAAGCCGCGCATCCTGATCCTCGACGAGGCGACCTCGGCGCTGACCGCGACGGACGTCGCCAGGATATTCAGCGTGCTCAAGCGGTTGCGCTCGGAAGGGTTGGCGCTGCTTTACATTTCGCACCGCATGAACGAGATCGCCGAGCTTGCCGACCACTGCACGGTGTTTCGCAACGGCCGCAATGTCGCCAGCTACAAGGCAGGCACAAAGAGCGACAACGAAGTCGTCGAACTGATGATCGGGCGCGAATACAGCCATATTTTCCCGCCCAAACCCGCGCGCACCGCAGCCGCCGCCGTTCCTGTGCTGGAGGCGCGCAAGCTGTCCTGGACGGACCGGCTGGACAATGTCTCGCTGACGGTCGGGGCAGGCGAGGTCGTCGGCCTTGGCGGCCTGGACGGCCAGGGCCAGCGCGAATTGCTGCTTGCCTTTTTCGGTGTGCTGCGCGGCCTCGGCGGCCAGATCCTTATCGACGGCAAGCCTGTTTCGATCGCCAGCCCCCAAGCGGCGCGCGACGACCGCATCGGCATGGCGCTGATCCCGGAGGACCGCAAGACCGAAGGCCTGATGCTGCCGATGACGGTGCGCGAGAACCTCTCCTTTGCCGCCCTAGACCGGCTGTCCAAGGCCGGCATCATCGACCGCGCCGCCGAACAGCGGCTGATCGACGACATGGTCGGGCTGCTGGCGATCAAGACGGCCGGCCTCGACATTCCGGTCGGTGCGCTGTCGGGGGGCAACCAGCAGAAGGTGGTCATCGCCAAATGGCTGATGCGCCAGCCGCGTATCATCCTGCTCAACGATCCGACGCGCGGCATCGACGTCGGCACCAAGCAGGAACTCTATCAACTGATGCGCAAGCTGGCGGATGCGGGGGCGGCGATCCTGTTCTATTCGACCGACTATGACGAACTGATCGGCTGCTGCGACCGCGTGCTGGTGCTCTATGACGGCGCGGTCAAGCGCGAGCTGGTCGGGGCCGAGATCACCGAGCGGGCGCTCATTGCAAGCGCGCTCAACATCCACGGCGATGACGGCGCGAGAGACGATGCCGGCGCAAGACAGGGAGCGGACGCGTGAAAGAGTGGCGCTACTGGCTGGCCGAGCAGCGCGGAACACTGATGGCACTCGGCATATTCATTGTCATGTTCGTCATCTACACCTCGAACCATCCGGCGGGCTTCACCGCCAATGTCGTGCAGACGGCGTCCAACAAGGGCGTGCTGCTCGCCTTCGTCGCCATGGCGCAGACACTGGTCGTGATCACCGCCGGCATCGACCTCTCCGTCGGCATGATCTTCACGCTGACCAATTGCCTCGCCTCCTGGCTAGTCATCGGCACCGGCCTCGAGACCGCTTTCGGCGTCATCGCCGTGCTCGGCACCGGGTTCCTGTGCGGGGCGATCAACGGCGCCATCGTCATCTACGGCCGCCTGCAGCCGATCGTCGCCACGATCGCCACGGGTGCGGTCTATTTCGGCATCGCGCTGCTGCTGAGGCCGTTTCCCGGCGGTTCGGTCAACGAAGGTCTCGCCGACGCGCTGACCGGACGCCTGTTGGGCGTGGTGCCGGCGAGCCTGGTCGTGCTGCTCGCCGTCGTGCTCGTGGTCTGGGTACCGTTCAGCCGCTCGGTGCTCGGGCGCGCGGCCTATGCGGCCGGATCCTCGGAGACGGCGGCCTACATGTCCGGTGTGCCGATAAGGCGCGGCAAGTTCGCTGCCTACGCGCTCGCAGGCCTGTTGGCCGCGATCGGCGGACTGTTCCTGACCTTCTTCACCTATACCGGCGATGCAGCCTATGCCAGTGGCAACGCCTATACGCTGTTTTCGATTGCCGCGGTGGTGCTGGGCGGCGTCTCGCTGTTCGGCGGCAAAGGCAGCGCCATCGGCGCCATCTTCGGCGCGCTGGCCTTCCGCACCATCGGCGACCTGTTGTTCGTGTTCGATTTCGACCCGCTATGGCAGCCACTGTTCCAGGGCGTTATCCTGCTGGTTGCGGTCAGCCTCGGCGCCTTCGCACTGTTTCGGGTCCGCAACCGGCTGGAGTGGTTCCTGTGAGCGAAACGACGTTGGGCGGCATAGCCGGCCGCATGCCGAAATTCATCCGCCGCGCCGATCCGGCGGTGCTGACGGCCTTCGCCTGCATCGTGCTGTTGCTGTTCCTAGGCAGCCTCTATTCCAGGAGCTTTCTGTCGCCTGAATATCTCTTGCAGCAGCTCAAGGTGGCCTCGTTCCTCGGCGTCATCGCCACAGGCATGATGCTGGTCATCCTGCTAGGCCAGATCGACCTGTCGGTGCCGTGGGCGGTGGCGGCGGGCGCGATGATGGCGTGTGCGGCTGCGGCCTATGGCCCGATCGGTGTGGCGCTGGCCATCCCGTTCGGCATCTTCTGCGGGGTGCTGATCGGCATCGTCAACGGCTTTGGCGTCGCCTATCTGCGCATACCCTCGATGATCATCACGCTCGCAACCAACGCTGTCGCTCAGGGGCTCATGGTCGTTTATACCGGCGGCTACTCGCCACAGGATTCGGCCACCGGCGCCATGCGCTATCTTGCGACAGGTTTTACCATTCCAGGCGTGCCTAACGCCGTCATCATCTGGGCCCTGATTGGTGCCGCGATGGTGTTCGTGCTGTCCCGCACCAGCTTCGGCCGCACCGTCTACGGCATCGGCAACCGCGAGCGTGCCGCCTATCTCTCCGGCATCGATACAAGGCGCGTGGTGATGATCGCCTTCGCTATCTCAGGCGGGCTGTCCGCCTTTGGCGGAGTGCTTCTCGCCGGCTATGCCTCCAAGGCGGCGCAATCGATGGGCGATGCCTATCTCCTGCCGTCGATCGCCGCCGTGGTTCTGGGCGGCACCTCCATCCTGGGTGGCCGCGGCTCCTATCTCGGCACCGTCGCCGGTGTCATTCTGATCACCCTCCTGCAGTCCATACTCTCGGTCATGCAGATGCCGGAGGCGGGGCGGCAGATCGTCTATGGCCTGGTCATCGTCGCCATGCTCCTGCTCTACGGCCGCGCGCCGGCAAGCCGCTGACCATGGACGAAAAGACCGCAAAGGCGCCAATGGGCGCTACCGGCTCAGTGCCTCGGGCCATTGTGGTGATGGGCGTCGCCGGCTGCGGAAAATCGGCTGTCGGCAAAGCATTGGCAGCAGAGGAAGGGGCCGTCTTTGTCGAAGGCGACAGGCTGCACCCACCCGAAAACGTCGCCCGCATGGCGAGCGGCGAGCCGCTCACAGATCAACTGCGTGAGGGCTGGCTCGATGCCATCGGCGAGCGGATCGCCGACCTGACCGGCAGCGGCCAAAGCGTGGTTGCCGCCTGCTCGGCGCTGAAGCGCAGCTACCGCGATCGTCTGCGTGGCTTCCGCCGGGATATCGATTTCATCTATCTGAAGATCGATCCCGCAACCGCCAAGCAGCGTGTCGCCAACCGCAAGGGCCATTTCATGCCGGCAAGCCTGGTCGAAAGCCAGTTCGCCATCCTTGAGCCGCCTGGCGCCGACGAGCGGGCGCTGACGGCCGACGCCACACTTCCAGTGGCTGAGATCGTCACCGCCGTTGCCAGCCTGCTGGCCGGCGCAAAATCATGAACCACCCTCGTCGGGCAAGGCGGTTTCCGGTCGTTCGGTGAACCGGTCGGCGCCGGACCAGACCATCATTTGCTCGGGATAGAGTTTCAGCGCCTCCAGCAAGCGGTCGCGCTTGAGCAATATGTACTCGGCCTGCAGCGCCATGTTCTTGGCGCCGGCTCTGGCCGCGCGCTCGCCGGCCTCTGCCGGGGCCGGCACCAGTTCGGGACTTAGGACGGCGCGGTATTGGCGGAACGGATCGGTCTCGAAGGTCGACATGGAAAACAGCGCCGCCTTGCCTCTGGCAGCGAAATTCGTCGGCGCCGAGGCGAGGTGAGTCCAGCCGCTCTCGCCAAGGCCGACTTCGGTGAATGTCGAGCCGGCATGCACGGTGTTGGTCACCAATACGACGCCGTTGCTGCCAAGGATCTTCTGGATCCGGCCGGTGACCTGGTAGGCGTCGCTGCGGTCGAACACGATCCGGCTTTTCAGGAAACGGTTCTCGACCCGAACCATCGGCGGGTTCAGGAAGCGCAAGCCGAAGGTCGAATCGGATATGCCGTGAGCCCTGACGCTGAGCTGGTGTGTCTCGATACCGGCCTCATGGAGAGCGCGTTTGCCGATGATGGTCTGTGCCGTGAACTGATCGCACCAGATGATAGCGCCGTGGCCGCGCTTCAGCGCCGCTTGCAGGCCTTCCAGGCCCTCCAGCCGGATATCAGGTGACCAGCGGCGGCCGATGAGATGCGCGGCAAGCAGCAAACGCCGGCGGTGGTTGGCGCAGAGCAAGGCCCTGAACTGCCTTTGCGCATCGATGCCATTGCCGAGCACGGCGCGCGTCGCGGCGGCGTAGCGCACGAAATCCTTGCGGATATGGCGCTTGAGGCGCAGCCCCGATATGCGACTGCAGATCGCGGCCCACCAATTGACCGGCAGCAATGCCGCGACCCCGAGATAGAAGGCGGCCAGCAGCAGCTCGCGGAAATCCCTGTTGTTGAAGGTGCGCAACTTGCCGGCGCGGACCTGCTTGCGGCTGAAGAAGCGGACATGCTCGGCGCGTTCGGGCACCAGGATGTCGGCGATGATTTCCGTATGATAAATGACGGCGGAAGATGGTGTCCGGTCGGCTTTCCGGGATTTTCCCAACCACGGCAGCCTCATCCGATCGGTGTCCACCTGTTCTTGCGTGCGTCCGGAAATCGCTTTACTGCGTCTGCCACGGGCGCGCAATCGGCGCCGGCAAGGCCATGGTGAACGCCATTCAGGGTTCGAACTTGAAACAGGCCCTATCGGTAGCACTTCCCCAACTGGCGCCCTGGCGGCCGGCTGCGGTGGCGCTGATGGCGCCGGACCGGCCGTCCCTGAGCTTTGCCGGCCTCGCCAATCTTGTCGACAAGCTCTGCGGCGATCTCGCCAGGCGTGGCGTTGCCCGCGGCACGGCCGTCGGCATCGTCTTGCCCAACGGCCCGGAAACGGCGGCCTGTTTCCTGGCGGTCTCGGCGTTGGCGACGGCGGCGCCGCTCAATCCGGCTTACGGCGAAGACGAATTCCGCTTCTATCTCGGCGATCTCGATGTGAAGCTGCTGCTGTGCGGACAAGGCATGGGCGATGCCGCGCGCAACGCCGCAAAGGGGCTCGGCATTGCGGTGCTCGACGTCGTCGTGACTGACGGCGCCAAGGCTGGCGAGTTTCTGCTGGCGGGCGACGCCGAGGTGGAGGCTGCCAGCGAGGCTCGCCTCGACGATATGCAGTTCAACGGACCCGACGATTTCGCGCTTGTCCTGCACACATCGGGAACCACGGCGCGACCGAAGATCGTCGGCTTGCGGCAGCGCAATCTGCAGGCATCGATGGCCAACATCGCCAGCACCCTGGCGCTGTCGGCAAACGATATGTGTCTCAACGTGATGCCGCTGTTCCACATTCACGGGCTGATGGCGGCGCTCAGCGCACAGCTGGCAGTCGGCGGCGCTGTTGTCTGCACGCCGGGCTTCAACCCGCTCAAATTCTACGGCTGGCTGGGCGATTTCCGGCCGAGCTGGTACAGCGCGGTGCCGACCATGCATCAGGCGATCCTGGCGCGCGCCGCCCGCAATGGCGAAACCATCGCGGCTGCGCGGCTGCGCTTCATCCGCTCGTCTTCGGCAGCGCTTCCCGACACCGTGTTCCGCGACCTCGAGCGCGTCTTCGGCTGTCCGGTGGTCGAGGCCTATGGCATGACCGAGGCGGCGCACCAGATGACATCCAACGGCCTGCCGCCGGCACGCCGCAAGCCAGGCTCGGTCGGCCTGCCTGCGGGTCCGCAGGTGACGATCCTGGACGACAAGGGGACGATCCTGCCGGCGGGTGAAAAGGGCGAGATCGCGGTGCGCGGCGCCAACATCCATGATGGCTATCTCGACAATCCGGTGGCCAATGAAGCTGCCTTCAGCGATGGCTGGTTCCGCACCGGCGACCAGGGTCTCATCGACGAGGATGGCGATCTGAAGATCACCGGGCGGCTGAAGGAGATCATCAACCGCGGCGGCGAAAAGATCTCGCCGCTCGAGGTCGACAATGTGCTGCTCGATCATCCGCTGGTGGCGCAGGCGGTGACCTTCGCCGTGCCGCATGCCATGCTCGGCGAGGAGGTGGGTGCGGCTATCGTGCTGGCCGAGGGCGCCATCGCCGACGCCGATGAGATACGCGATTTCGCGCGCAGCCGCATTGTCGAGTTCAAGGTGCCGCGCCACATCTTGTTTCTTCAGGAGATACCCAAGGGTCCCACAGGCAAGATCCAGCGCGTCGGCCTGGCCGGCAAGCTCGGCCTGGTCTGAGGACTCTCATTTGAGCATGATCTTGTCCGAAAACCGGTTCCCACTTTTCGGGACCATGCTCTAATTTAGATCTGCGATGTCAGCTCGACCGGAAAATCATCATTGTCGGCGTCGCGCATGGCGGCGAGGCTGCGATTGTCCAGCACTTCGGCGATCGCCTGGCGCACTTCCAGCATCATGTGCCGGACCTGGCAGGTCGCCTCGTCGCAATCCTCGCAGCGCTGGTATTGCGTGCGGCTGGCGCAGGGTATGGGAGCGAGCGGGCCGTCCAGCACGCGCACGACGTGGCCGATCTTGATTTCGGAAGCCGGCCGGGCGAGGCGATAACCGCCTTCCTTGCCCTTGCGACTGAGGACGAAACCGGCATTGCGCAGCTCGCCCAGAATGGCATCCAGAAATTTCTTCGGGATGTTGTTGGCGATCGCGATGTCGTTGACGAATGCAAGCTGGCCGACCGGCAGGCCGGAAAGATGCACGAGGGCCTTGAGGCCGTATTTGCCTTTTTTGGTAAGCATGCCCGCTTCAGTTCATGAAAACCCCAACCACCCGCATCTGGCGGTTGTTTGTGTGCAAATCATGACGTTTCGCCTGAACAACCCGGTTTCGCGTAGAACAAGCCGCCCGGTTGAGACGTTAGGCACAAAGGCGTTGATTCTTTGTAACGCTTTTCGCCGATCGCGACAGATTCCGCCTGAAAGCCGTTTGTCGGCGCGCGAAATCAAAAAAGCCGGCAAAGCGCCGGCTTTCTTGTGAGGTGAGGTCGAACGCTGCTGATATCAGCGGCTGCCATAGGTCTGGTCGAGCAGACCGCCGGCGGCGAAGTGCTCCTTCTGTACCTTGTCCCAGCCGCCAAAGACGTCTTCCACCGTCAGCAGGCGGACATCGGGGAAGTCGGCCTTGTATTTTGCCGCGACTTCAGCGTTGCGGGCGCGCAGGCCATTTTCAGCCGCGATGGTCTGGCCCTCGGGCGTGTAGAGGAAGTCGAGATAGGTCTTGGCGAGGTCACGGCTGCCGTGCTCGTCGGCGACCTTGTCGACGATCGCCACCGGGAATTCGGCGAGCAGGCTGACCGTTGGCGTGACCTGTTCGAACTTGTCGTTGCCATACTCCTTGCGGATGCCGCGCGTTTCCGACTCGAAGGTGATCAGCACGTCGCCGATCTCGCGCTGCACGAAGGTGGTGGTGGCGGCGCGCCCGCCGGTGTCGAAGATCGGCACGTTGTTGAACAGCTTGGTGACGAACTCCTTCACCTTGGCGTCGTCGCCCTTGAAGGCTTCCTTGGCGTAGGCGGTTGCGGCCAGATAGGTGTAGCGCGCATTGCCCGACGTCTTGGGGTTGGGGAAGATCACCTGCACGTCGTCGCGCACGAGGTCGTTCCAGTCCTTGATGTGCTTGGGGTTGCCCGCGCGGACGAGAAAGGATGGGAGCGAATAGAAGGGCGAGGCGTTGTCGGGGAAATCCTTCTGCCAGTCGGCGGAGACGAGGCCTTTCTTGACCAGAAAGTCGATGTCGGTGACCTGGTTGAAGGTGACGACATCGGCGCCGAGGCCTTCGGCAATGGCGCGCGCTTGCGCTGAGGTGCCGGCGTGCGACTGGTCGACGGTGAAGCCCGGATGGCCGGCGACGAAAGCCTTGTTCACCTGGGCGAACAATTCGCGGCCGACATCATAGGAAGCGTTGAGCAATTTGTCGGCCGACCAGGCCTGCGAACAGGCGAGGATCAGGCCGGCGACAGTGGCGACGCTGAGGAAAAATCGCTTCATGAAAACAGGCTCCGATGTGCAATGCGTTGCCAGAACATAGCTGGGCCGGAGGGTGTACTGCGAGGCACACGGGGCAGACGTATGGCGTTGCAGCGAAAAAGAAATCGCTGAAGCAGGTTATCGGCGAAATTTCATTCCAGCCGAAATGCCGATGCGTTGGGGTTTTCTGTGGTTTGCAATTCGAGGCCGAGTGGCATATACAAATGGCATATACAAGTGGAACAGACAGGGGAGGCTGCCATGCCGCAGCACCGTCACTCAATACCACCGTCCAGGGAGGCGAAGTTGTTTCGCAACAACCGCAGTCAGGCGGTTCGCATCCCTGTCGAATTCGAGCTGCCTGGCGAGAAGGTCCTGATCAGCCGCGATGGCGACCGGCTGATCATCGAGCCGGTCCGTCAACCAGGCCTCACCGCCTTGCTCACCCAATGGTCGAAAGAGCCGCCGCTTGGTCCTGAAGACGACTTTCCCGAGATCCATGATGCGCCCGTGGGGCCTGAGGATATCTTTTGATTCGGTTCATGCTGGACACCAACATTCTCAGCGACATGATCCGAAACCCTGCCGGCAAGGCTGCCAGTGCGGCGGTTCGCGCGGGAGACGGTGCCCTGTGCACCAGCATCGTTGTCGCCTCGGAGCTGCGTTATGGCTGCGCCCGCAAGAAATCGGCCAAGCTGCTCGCCAAGGTGGAGGAATTGCTCGCCGAGGTTCCTGTGTTGCCGCTCGATGTGCCGATGGATAACGAATACGGAGCACTTCGTGCCGAGCTGGAGGCCAGAGGCCAGCCAATCGGCCACAATGATCTTTTCATTGCTGCCCATGCCTGTGTGTTGGGGACGACACTGGTGACGGCCAACACCGAGTTCCGTCGGATCAAGGGCCTGACGGTCGAGAACTGGCTGGAGTAGCGCCGGATCGATGTCTATGCCGCCGGGAAAAGCTTCCAGCGCCTCGGCCTGAACGCCACCCGGCTCTTCTGCGCCGCAGGATGGTCCACAGGCAGTTCGATCTCGACGCGCTGGCGCTCGCCGCCGATTTCCAGTTCGACGCGTCTTGTGCCGGCGACGCGGCGGCTGGCGGCGACCGTGCCGGCGATGCAGCCGCTGCAGCCGTCGAGCAGTTCGATATCGTGCGGGCGGAAGTACAGCGTCGCATCGCCCTCGGGTGCGTGCGGCGCCGACACGCCGATCGGACGGTCGGCGAGCCAGATCTCGCCATTCTCAACCTTGACCGGCAGCATGCTCGATTCGCCGATGAAGGAGTAGACGAAGGGCGAGTTCGGCGTGTCGTAGATCTCGTCGGCGGAGCCGACCTGCTCGATGCGGCCCTGGCTCATCACCACGACGCGGTCGGCAAGCTCGAGCGCCTCTTCCTGGTCGTGGGTGACGAAGACGGTGGTGTGGCCGGTACGGTCATGGATCTCGCGCAGCCAGCGGCGCAGTTCCCGGCGCACCTGCGCATCGAGCGCGCCGAACGGCTCGTCGAGCAACAGCACCTTGGGCTCGATGGCCATGGCCCGGGCGAGCGCCACGCGCTGGCGCTGGCCACCCGAAAGTTGCGCCGGATAGCGCTTTTCCAGGCCGGAAAGCTGAACGAGATCGAGCAGTTCGGAGGCGCGTCGGCGGATTTCGGCCGCCGGTGGTCGCGACGGTCCATGCCGCACCTTGAGGCCGAAGCCGATATTGTCGGCGACCGTCATGTGCCGGAAGAGCGCATAGTGCTGGAAGACGAAGCCGACATTGCGCTCCTGGATCGAGCGGTGCGAGGCGTCCTCGTCGCCGAAGAAGATCTTTCCGCGCGTCGGCCGCTCCAGGCCGGCGATAAGCCTCAGCAGCGTCGTCTTGCCGGAGCCGGATGGCCCAAGCAGCGCGATCAGCTCACCCGATTTGATGTCAAGCGATACGTCATGGAGGGCCGGAAACCGGTCAAACTCCTTGCGTACGTTGGCAACGCGAACTTCCATCAAATGTCCCTTTTTAGTGGATGCATGTCGTTATCCCAAAACCGCTTCACACTTTTGGGCGACATGCATCTAATGTCCGCGCGTCGCGGCGATCTCGGCGCCGTAGCGCATCTCAAGAAGTGTTTTCAAGACCAGCGTGACCAGCGCCAGGCCGGCAAGCAGCGAAGCGACGGCAAAAGCGCCGACGGCGTTGTACTCGTTGTAGAGGATTTCGACATGCAACGGCATGGTGTTGGTCAGCCCGCGTATGTGGCCCGACACGACCGAGACCGCGCCGAATTCGCCCATCGAGCGGGCGTTGCACAGAAGCACGCCGTAGAGCAATCCCCATTTGACGTTGGGCAGCGTCACGTACCAGAAGGTCTGCCAGCCATTGGCGCCGAGAGAGAGCGCGGCTTCCTCGTCGCCGTTGCCCTGTTCCTGCATCAGCGGGATCAGTTCGCGGGCAACGAAGGGGAAGGTGACGAAGATGGTCGCGAGCACGATGCCGGGCACGGCGAACAAGATCTGGATGCCGTGCGCCTTCAGCCATTCACCGAACAGTCCCTGAGCGCCAAACAAAAGCACATAGACCAGGCCGGAAATGACCGGCGAGACCGAGAAGGGCAGGTCGATCAGCGTGGTCAGAAAAGCCTTGCCCTTGAACTCGAACTTGGCGATCGCCCAGGCAGCCGAAATGCCGAAGACGACGTTAAGCGGCACGGCGATCACCGCCACCAGCAGCGTCAGCCGGATCGCCGAGCGCGTATCGGGATTGGAGAGCGATTCCGTGTAGGCGCCAATGCCTTTCGCCAGCGCCTCGTGGAAGACGATGATCAGCGGCAGCAGCAGGAAGATGGCGAGGAAGGCGAAGCCCACCGCCATCAGCAGCAGCCGCACCGGCCGGCTTTCGGTCACCGCCGCCGACCGGCTCTCGTGATGCGGTTCGTAGGATTTGATCTCGGGGTCAGCCATAGCGCTTGCGACTCCATGACTGCGCCAGGTTGATGACCAGCAGCATCACGAACGACAGCAAAAGCATGATCGCCGCGATCGCGGTGGCCGCCGGATAATTGTACTCCTCGAGCCGGATGACGATCAGAAGCGGTGCGATCTCCGACTTGTAGGGAAGGTTGCCGGCGATGAAGATGACCGAGCCGTATTCGCCGACGCCGCGCGCGAAGGCGAGTGAGAAGCCGGTGATGATGGCCGGCGCCAGGCCGGGAAACAGGATGCGGGTGATGATCTGGAAGCGGTTGGCGCCGAGCGTCGCGGCGGCTTCCTCCACTTCCTTGTCGATCTCCTCCATGATCGGCTGCACCGTGCGCACGACAAACGGCAGGCCGATGAAGACAAGCGCCACGACAATGCCGAGCGGCGTGTAGGCGACCTTGATGCCGAGCGGCGCCAGGAGATGGCCGATCCAGCCATTGGGCGCATAAAGAGTGGTCAGCGCAATGCCCGCGACCGCGGTCGGCAGCGCGAAGGGCAGGTCGACCATGGCGTCGACGACGCGGCGGCCGGGGAAGCGGTAGCGCACCAGCACCCAGGCGACGAGCGTGCCGAAGACGACGTTGACGGCGGCTGCGATGAAGGCTGTGCCGAAGCTGATTTCGAGTGCGTTGATGGTCCGGCGGTCGGTGGCGATCGCCCAGAAATCGGTCCAGCCGAGGGCTGCCGAGCGCCAGATCAGGCCCGACAGGGGGATGAGGATGATGAGCGTGAGGTAGGCAAGCGAGAAGCCGAGCGTCAATCCGAAACCCGGAATGACACTCGGCTGTCTGAATCGCCACCCCGCCTTGGCGGGTGCTATGGTCATGTCGTCCTGATCTAAATCCTACTGGGCCGGCTTGTAGATCTGGTCGAATATACCACCGTCGCCGAAATGATAAGGCTGTGCCTTCTTCCAGCCGCCAAAAAGCGGATCGTCGATGGAGATCAGCTTGATTTCGGGCGTCTTCGGAATGTCAGCCGCATCCACCAGCTCGGGCTTGGCCGGACGATAGTGGTTCTTGGCGATGATCGTCTGGGCTTCCTTGGAATAGAGCCAGCCGAGATAGGCTTCGGCGACCTTGCGGGTGCCCTTGGCATCGACATTGGCGTCGACGATCGCCACCGGCGGCTCGGCCAGGATCGAGGTCGGGGGATAGACGATCTCGAAATTGTCGGCGCCGAATTCATTGAGCGCCAGATAGGCGTCGTTTTCCCAGCCGATCAGTACGTCGCCGATGCCTTTTTGCGCGAAGGTGACCGTCGAGCCGCGCGCACCGGTGTCGAGCACCGGAGCATTGGCGTAGAGCTTGCCGACGAATTCCTTGTTCTTGGCTTCGTCGCCGCCATCATTGGCGTTGGCATAGGCCCAGGCGGCAAGGTAGTTCCAGCGGGCACCGCCGGAGGTCTTGGGGTTCGGCGTGATCACCTGGACGCCGTCCTTGACCAGATCGCTCCAGTCGTGGATGCCCTTCGGGTTGCCCTTGCGGACCAGGAAGATGATGGTCGAGGTGTACGGCGCCGAATTGTTCTCGAACTTCTTGCGCCAGTCCGGGTTGATCTTCTTCGACTTGGTGACGATGGCGTTGATGTCGCCTTCGAGCGCCAGCGTGACCACATCGGCATCGAGGCCGTCGATCACGGCGCGGGCCTGGGCGCCGGAGCCGCCATGCGATTGCTGGATGGTGACCGTCTCGCCGGTCTCGGCCTTCCAGTGTGCGACGAAGGCTTCGTCATAGGCCTTGTAGAGTTCGCGTGTCGGGTCGTAGGACACGTTCAGAATGGTCGTATCGGCAAACGCGAAACCGAGCGTGCCGAACTGGATCGATGTGGCGACCAGTGCGCCGAGCAGTTTCTTGAAATGAGGTTTGGTCATTTCCGCCTCCGTTGATGACGGCTGAACTCTATCGAATTGATAGAAATTAGATGCATTCAACGTTGCATTTTTTGTCCCCCCGAAGGAAATTTTCGCCGATATTGGGTTTCGGAAGGAAATATTTTCCTCATATTGGTCTAAACCCGAATCCGGCCGGTTTGACGCTATCTAGGAGCTGACACCGCAGAAGCAAGGCCGAGCGAGGGAAGGCTCGCTGTAGCACCGGGCACTTCAGCCCGCAGTGATGGGAAAATCGAAGCGCAGTTTTGGAAACGGCTCATCCCGAAGCGTGTAGTGCCACCACTCGCGCGCATAATTCTTGAAGCCGCCGGCGCGCATGGCGTCGAGCAGCTTTTTGCGGTTTGCCGCTGCTTCTGCCGCCAATGGGCGATGGGCGGTTTCGCTCGCCGGGTCGAAACAGTCGAAGCTGGTGCCGAAATCGAGCGTGCCGGCGCCGGCCGCGCCGCAAGCGGCGGATGACTTGTTCTTGCCGTCGCTGCGGGCGATGGCGACATCGACGGTCGAGCCGCGCGAATGGGTGGACAATTCGCCGATATAGCCCTTGGCGATGAGGTCGCCGCGCGGCACCAGAGGGTACCATTGCGGATCGGGCGGGCCGCCCTCTCTGGTCCATTTGCCCATGTCGGCAACGGCGCGGGCCGGGCGGTAGCAGTCGAAGACGACCAGCGTCAGGCCGTCGGCGGCGAGCGCTTTCTGCACGCCGGACAGCGCTTGCGCAGCTTGCTTCGTGAGGATGCAGACTGGGGCGTCGTAGCCATCGGCCTTGCGATGCAGGAAATTTTCCAGGCCGGCATAGCGGATGTCCTGGCGGATCGAGGGATCGACATCGGCCAGGCGGACGAAGCCGGCGGGCAGGGGATCGGCGGCGGCGGGGGAGCAAGTCGAAACGAACATGGATACGGCTAAGGCCAATCCTCGATGCAAGCGCTTCGGCACACCCCCCTCTGGCCTGCCGGCCATCTCCCCCGCAAGGGGGGAGATCAGGTGTCGCTGCGGCTTTCGCCAATTTTCAACGTTGCTGAATGAGCGCGGCGCCGAAGCTGCCAATCTCCCTCCTTGCGGGGGAGATGGCCGGCAGGCCAGAGGGGGGTGCCTCGCGCCGGGTTTCAGGCGAAGAAACCCAATCCCCTTTACCGCTTGGCGCCCTCTATTCAACGAACACCTTCACGCTTGCCGCGCGTCCCACGGCGTCGATGACGGTGAGCGTCGAATAGCCAGCGCCGTCGGGCAGCCAGGTCGCGGTGCGGCGGCGGTCGATGCCGACGAGCGGCTTGCCATTGGCCAGCCAGCGGAACGGCGCGCGGCCGCCTTGCAGTTTCAGCACCAGCGGCGAGGCCTCGGCGGAATTGGTGGCGAGATCGACGCGGGCGCCGTTGGGCGGGAAAATGATCGTTGGCGCCGGTTCCGTCGGGCCTGCCTGCACCAGTCCGTCGGCGCCGGCGCCGAAGCGCGCCAATGTCACCGGCAGGTCTTCGCGCCTGGCCTTGACGACGCCGGCCGGCTGGCTGGGCAACGGGACGGCGGTGAGGCCTGAACGGACGAAGCCCTCGAACAGGATGGGGGCGGCCGAGACATAGCCGGACAGGCCGGGCACCGCACCGGCATCGGCGCGGCCGACCCAAACACCCAGCACGTAGCGGCCGTCGAAGCCGACCGACCAGGCATCGCGATAGCCGTAGGACGTGCCGGTCTTGTAGGCGATGCCGCGCTGCAAGGCGCCCTCGGGCGGCTTTACGCCCGACAATATGTCGGTGATCTGCCAGTTCGCCTGGGCGTCGAGGATGGTGGCGGTGGTGCGCTCGGCATTGGCCGGCTCGGTGCCGTCATGCAGCGTGTTTGCCTTCCCGCCATTGGCGAGGCCGGTATAGAGCTGGACGAGATCGCGCAGCGTTACGCCGACGCCTCCGAGGCCGATGGCGAGGCCCGGCGCCTCGTTGACCGGTAGCACCGGGCTGACGCCGGCCTGGCGGAAGCGCGCCATCAGCCGTGCCGGGCCGACCGAGTCGAGCACGCGGATCGCCGGAACGTTGAGCGACAGCTGCAGCGCCTGGCGGATCGAGACATCCCCCTGATAGCCCATGTCGAAATTCTTTGGCCGGTAGCCGCCGAAATCGACCGGACTGTCCTCGATCAGCATTTCCTGGGCCACCAGCCCCTGCTCGAAGGCGAGGCCATAGATGAACGGCTTCAGCGTCGAACCGGGCGAACGCACGATCTTGGTCATGTCGATCCAGCCGGAGCGGCTGGCGTCGAAGAAATCGGCCGAACCGACTTCGCCGAGGATGTCGCCGGTGCGGGCATCGGCCATCACCATGGCGACGGAGAGGCGCGGCCCAAGCTTGATGGCGGCATCGCGCGCCACCTGCTCCAGTCCTTGCTGGACGCTTTTGCGGATAGTCAGCTGCAGCGGCTTGCCGGGTATGGCCTTGGGCAACATGGCATAGGCGGCGTGCGGCGCCAGCGCCGGCAGTTTGCGGCGCAAGCCCGAGACATCATCGAGCGCTGCGCGCGCGGCCTCGCGCTCGCCAAGCAGGCCAGCCGAAACCATGCGGGTCAGCACGCGGTCACGGGCGGCATGCGCAATGGTGAGATTGCGGTCGGGCCGGCGCTTTTCCGGCAATTGCGGCAGCGCCACCAAGAGGGCTGCTTCCGAAACCGTCAGCCGCTTCGGCTCGTTGCCGAAATAGGCAAGCGAGGCGGCGCGCACGCCTTCGAGATTGCCGCCATAGGGCGCCAAGGTCAGGTAGCGTTCGAGGATCTCCTGCTTAGACAGCCGCCGCTCGATCTGGATGGCACGCAGCATCTGCTTGATCTTCGAGCCGAGGCTGCGGTTTTCGCGTGGCTCGATCAGCCGGGCAAGCTGCATCGACAGGGTCGAGCCGCCGGAGACGATATGGCCGCTGGTGGCGAACTGGCCGGCGGCGCGCGCCAGCGCCAGCACATCGACGCCATCATGGTCCCAGAAGCGCTTGTCTTCATAGGTGACCAGCATGTCGACGAACTGCTTGTCGACCTGGTCGAGATGAGTGTCGAGCCGCCAGTAACCGTCCGGCGTGGCGAAGGCGCGCAACAGCTGGCCGTCGCGGTCCTGGACCTCGGTGGAGACGGTGAGCCTTCCGGGCAGCGGCGGCGGAAAAGCGCGGTCGAGTTCCCAGAGAGAAGCGGCAGCGATCGCCGCAATGCCGACGAGGGAGGCGGCGGCGATGCCTGTTCGACGGAGAAATTTTCTGGAGAGCATGGTGGTGCCCTTCATCCGCCTGCCGGCTCCTTCTCTCCGCATAGCGGGGAGAAGGAGATGGTCGCGGACATCGGCGTGTTCATCTTCGTCAAGGCGCCTTACGGCGCCTTGATCTCCATCATGCCGGTGGCGGTGCGGGCCGAATATTGCGGCCGGTACATGTCCTCCACCGTGGTTGCCGGATGGGCATAGGTGCCCGGCGTTACCGCACGCACGACGTAGGCCAGCATGATGTTGCGGTCGCCATCGCCGTCATTGGGATTGAATGCCGCGACGAAACGGTCGTCGCGGAATTCGAGATGGGCTGCGTCCGTTTGCGCCAGCCAGGTGAAGTTCGACAATTGGGCGCTGGAGACAAGGCCCGGATTGTCGATCTCGAAGCCGGCCGGCAACAGGTCGGTGATCAGCAGGCGCGAAGGCCAGCGGTTCTGCTCGTAAACCTTGAGCACGACCACGTAGCGTTCGTTCTGCGTCGCCTCGGTGACGTTGGCTTCGGTGCCATCGAGCTTGTAGTAGGTGCGGTCGATGGTGAAGCCGTCGCCGCCGGCCGGCAAGGGCTCTACCGGCGAGGCGACCGTGGTGACGACCGCCTGCAGCGGCGTGGCGCCGGTGTTGGCGATGGTCAGCGGGCTGTCGGCAATGTCGGTGCCGCTGAGGTGGTTGGAATATCCACCTGCATGCGGCGCGCCGTTGACCGACAGCGTGATCGAGTCGTTGCCCGACTTCAGCGCGCGGGCCGCCAGAAGCATCCAGGACTCGTCCTGCGTGCTGGTCCAGCGGGCATCGGCGCGTTCCCTTGCCACCAGCCGGATCAGCTCCGGCACGATGGTCGGCACCGGCTTCGATTCGGCGGCGAGCGCCAGGATCGCGGCGCCATCACGCAGCCGCGAGCCATAGTCGGACCGGTAGTAGTCGTATTCGGTGGTCGACTTGGCCAGCTGCAGCGCCGTCTGGAAGGTTGCTTCCGAACGCTGCGCGTCGCCGTAGAGCGCCAGGCTCGCCGCCAACTGGGCGACGGCCATCGGGCTCGAGAAGGCTTCGAGCTTGGTGTCGGCGTAGTAGCGCAGATCGCCGACCGAGGCCTTCTTGTTGCGGGCCAGAACATAGAGCGCGTAGGCGATTTCGCTGCCGCGATCCTGGACGTCCTGGTCGTAACCGACCGAGTTTTGCAGATTGCTCAGCGCCTGGCTCATCGCCAGCGCCGGCACGTCGTAGTTCTGCTCGCGCGCCCGGGTCAGGAAGTCGGTGACGTAAGAGTCAAGCCACAGGTCGCCGGAGCCCGGACCCCACAGGCCGAAGCTGCCGGCCGAAGCCTGGTAGCTCAGCACCTTGTAGATGGCGGCCTGCACGCGGCCGTGCAGTTCGGGATCGCTTTGCATGCCAACGCCGGACGCCAGATCGTTGACGTAGAGAAGCGGCATGGCGCGGCTGGTGGTCTGCTCGGCGCAACCATAGGGGTAGCGGTCGAGCGTCATCAGCAGTGACGGCACGTCGAAGGCGGCAGCCTGCGAAACGCCGACGCTGATCGAGGCGCCGTCGAGCAGGCTTGCCGCGAGCAGCTCCTTGTCGACGCGCAGAGAGCCGCCATTACCCTTGAGGTCGACGACCAGACGGGTGGTGACCGGCAATTGCGCCGGACGCACCGGGACATACAGCGTCTGCTCGACGGAGGTGCCGTCGCCATGGGCGAGCTTGATGGTGATCGAGGCATTACCCGCCGTCTGTGCAACCAGCGGCACGGTCAGCGTCTGGCGCTTGCCCTTGGCGAGAGTCAGCTTTTCGGGCAACGGCTTGTCGCCGGTCGAGAGGTCGCCGGTCGTGGCGATCGACAGGGCATAGTCGCCCTCCGGACCGTCGGTGTCGGCGACGTCGAGCCGCATGATCGCTGCATCTCCAGGCGCCAGGAAGCGGGGCAGGCCGGCGGTGATCACCACCGGATCGCGCACGATGACATCGGTCGTGGCATGGCCAACGGCCTCCTTGGTCCAGGCGACGGCCATGACGCGCACGGTGCCGTTGAACTGCGGGATGTCGAAGTCGATCCTTGCCTTGCCGTCGGCGTCGAGCTGGACCGGGCCGGAGAAGAAGGCGACCAGCTTTTCGGTCGGCGGACTGCCTTGCGGCTGCATGGAGGCGCCGTCGCCGCCGGTCCTGAGCTTGCCGGTGGTGCCGAGCGAGCCGTCGATGAGACGGCCATAGATGTCGCGGACTTCAAGCCCGAGCATGCGCTGGCCGAAATACCAGCCCTCCGGATCCGGCGCCTTGTAGTTGGTGAGGTTCAAAATGCCGACATCGACGGCAGCGACCGTGACATAGGCATTGCTGCCCGGTGCTACGCCGGCGACCGAAACCGGGATCGACAGCTGCTGGCGCGGCATCGTCTTGTCCGGCGGCGTCAGGGTGACGGCGAGCTTTTTCGAACCTGGGTCGACCGTCAGCCATTTTACGCCGATGGCGCGCGCCGGCATGCGGGTTTCCTGCGCATCGCCGGGCCGGAACAGGGTTGCGGTGATGTAGGCGCCGGCGCCCCAGTTGTCACCGACCGGGATGTCGACCGTGCTGCCGCCGGCCGGCACGGTTGCCGTGACGGTCTTGAGCAGCTTGTCGGCGCCGATGGTAACCAGCAGTTCGCCGGCAAAATGCGGCGACACTTTCAGCTTGGCCACGTCGCCGGCGGCATAGCTGTCCTTGTCGAGAGCGATCTCGAGCCCATCAGGCGTTTCGGTGGAGGTCGAGGAGACATACCAGCCGGCGTCGAACTCATAGCTGGTCGCCGGGCCCTCGGGATCGGCAGTCTCGATCTCGAGCCGGTACTGGCCCCAGTCGACCGGCATCGTCACGGTCGCCTCGGCATCGGCGCTGAGATCGACCTGGCCGTTGGCGATCGACTTGGTGAAGGTGACCGGTTCGTAGTTCCACGAGTTGTTGTTGCGATACCACTGGTAATTGCGTTCGACCTTGACCAGCGACCACTGCGCGCCCTTCAGCGTCTCGCGCTTGCCGTCGGGATCGACCGCGATGAGGCTGAATTTGGCGGTGCCGCCCTGCGGCACCTCATTGTCGGCGAAATCCGGACGAATGCCGATCATGTGGCCTTGCGGGCGGATGCCGATGTTGATCGAGCGCTCGATGGCGCGGCCGCCGGTTTCGCGCATGCGAACCGTGACCTTGGCGTCGACCAGCTTGGTGGTCGCGGGCAATTGGTCGACCGTGACCGGGAAGGTCGCCTTGCCGTCGTCGCCGACCACCGGCAGACCGGTGAACGGGGTGACCGAAGGCTCGGCCGACTGCTCGTCGGCAAGGCCGAACGAATAGCCGGCGAAACGGTCCCAGTCGCGCGCCGTCGACAGCGTCAGCTCGCCTTCGAGCGCGAGGCCGGCGGCCGGCGCGCCATAGAGGAAGCGGCCGTCAATGTCGATGTTGGCGGTTTCGCCCTGGGCGATCTCCTGCTTGTCGGACTTCATATCGAACTCGATGCGATCCGGCACGAAGTCTTCGACCAGGAACATCTGGCTGGAAACGGCCGCCTGCTTGGGATCGGTATAGATCGACACCATCCAGGTGCCGCGCATGGCGTTGGCTTCCAGCGGCAGGTCGACGGCATAGCCGCCGGCCGAGACGCCATCGGCAACGATGCGGCGGTTCTCGACGCCGTCGGGACGGGTGAAGATGAAGGTCAGCGGCAGGTTTTCCACCGCTTTGGAGGCGCCGTCGCGGGCAAGGGCTGCGACATGCACATCCTCGCCGGCGCGGTAGATGCCGCGTTCGGTCCAGGCATAGACATCGAGCGCGCCCGGTGCGGCGCGTCCGGCGACGCCGCGATCGGACAGATCGAAGCCAGCGCGGCCCATGTCGAGGAAGACGAAATCGTTGTCGCCCTGCTTGGCCATCAGAACGGCCGGCACCATGCCGCCGTCGCCGCGCGTCAGGCCGGGGTTGAAGACAGCATGGCCTTCGGCGTCCGACGTGGCTGTGCCGAGGATTTCATTGTTCCTGGCCAGCAGCGTCAGTTCGGCGCCGGCGATCGGCTTGGCGGTTCCGAGCGAGCGGGCAAAGACATTGAGGCCATCCTGGCCGGTATAGGTCGACAGGCCGATGTCCGAGACGACGAACCACTGCGTGGCAAGCGAATTGTAATTGTCCTCGTCATTTTCATTTACCGCTTGCGCGGTCAGCACGTAGACGCCGGGCTTGCGCTGCGGCAAGGCTTCGTCGACCGGGAACGAAGTCGTGACGTCGTTGTTGAGGTCGTTGGCGATATCGAGCTGCCCCTGCCAGACCGGCTCACCCATCTGGTCGGAAATGCTGGAGATATCATAGCCGTCGAGCTGCTTCAGGAACTGATAGCCGGACAGAAGCTGCGCGAGCGAACGATCGCCGATGCGGTAGAGCTTCATCTGCGCGGCGTTCATGTTGACGGTGACGACCGGGATGCCGCGGCGGGCGCCGGCGGGCAGCACGAAGCTGTCGCCGGTGAAACGGGCGGACGGCGCGCGGTCCTGCACATAGATCGACAGCACGACCGGAGCGGCGGTGACCTCGCCAATTGCGGCCGGCAGGCCGGCGCGGAAGGTCACTTCGTAATGCTGGCCGTGTTCCAGGCCTTCGACGCAGATCTGCTTGTCCTTGGCCTCGACGCCCTTGGGCGGCTGGTTGTCGACGGTGACGAACTGGGCGTAGTCGACGCCGGTCTTCACCAGCTCCTCGGAAAACTGCGCGCAAATGCGCGGCGCGCTGGTGTCGGCGTCGATCGAGTGATCGATGACGCGGAAGCCCTTGCGGGCCTTGAGATCCTCATATTCGGCCTTGACCGCCGGCGAACTGACCAGCGCGAGGCTGGCTTCATAGGCCTGCAGGGCTGGACGGTAGAGATCGCGGCGGTCGAGGCCGTTGCCGAGCAGCGCCAGCACTTCGGCGCGGGTCTTGGTGGTGCGCAGCAACTTGTAGGCGTTGATGGCGGCGGAGGTGCCTTTGACCGGCAGATTGTAGGATTCGGAGGTGCCGCTGGCCGGCTGTATGGCAAGCGTTTCACGCGCCAGACCGAGCCAAAGCTGGCCGTCGTCAGGCAGGACCGAGACCGCGGCCTCGTATTTGTTCATGGCTTGGCCATGGTCGCCGGTCAGTGCAGCCTGTTCGGCGGCGGCGCGGAGTGATTCCAGCCCGTCGGTCGGCTTGTCATAGGCCGGATCGGTCAGCTTGTTGCGGTATTGCTGGGCCTGGTCGGCCATCCAGTTGGGGAAGAAGGCGAGTTCCGGCGGGGCGCCGATATCGGGGTCGCCATCGACATTGACGACCTTGCCCGCGACCGCGCCGCTGAAGGGTTTCAACTGGTTATAGTCGGATTTTAGGAAGCACCATTTGGCCTTGTTGTTGTAAGTAAAGGCGCGGCAGGCGGGGTCGCCGAGGCATGTCGTCTTGCACTGATCGAGGCTGACATTCTGGTCCGATCTGAGATCGAACCCGAAATAGTCGGAATTATTTGAGGTCACCACCCGGCGGGCTTCGGCCGCTTGCGCTACAGACCCCCAGGCGAAAATGAGAAGAATCAAGATCGACAGACCACGAGCCGCCGCGCGCATCGCCATAACACCCTCCAGACACTGCTACGTCCGCGGCATGTTCAAGCTTCAGTCAAGCTTGTCAACACGAGGACGGGCAGGTTTCCGCCCGCCAACGGTTCCCAAACCGGCCAATGACCGGTATGCCGATAGTTCATCCACGGGAAAGGGATCACGCATTCTTGCGAAAACGCAGAAGGTGTGAATTCCAAGCCCTGCCTATTTCAGACAATTGGATTGTGGCCCCTTTACGAGCGCTTCAAAACTTCATTCCAATTTTAGTTTTGTAACCTAGGTTGTCCTGATGCCGGCGTATGAAGCGCAGATGTCGAAGGTAAGTGCGCCACGGCGCACGCTTTCGCGTGCGCTGATTGTGGCGTTGGCGTGCTCGAGCGTGCTCGTTGCCGAATCAGGGTCGGCAGCCGCCTTCGAGCTCTTCGGCATCAAATTGTGGGGCTCTTCGAATGACGAGGACGCCGATATCGTCGACCCGCTGCGCTATGCGGTGACCATCGAAGCGCCCGATGCCGACAAGGACCTGATCAAGAAGCTCGAAAACGCCTCGTCGCTGAAATCCGACGAGGACCGCCCGGTTTCCGGCTCGCTCGGCCTTTTGGCAAAGGCGCGTAGCGACCGCGAACAGCTGGTCGCCGCGCTTTATGCCGACGCCCGCTATGAAGGCGTCGTCACCATCACCATCCAGGGCAAGGCGCTCGACGATTTGCCGCCCGATGCCGAATTCACTGGTCCGCAGCCGATCCCGGTGGTGGTCAGCATCGCCAGCGGGCCCAAATTCACACTCGGCAATATCAGGCTGGAGGGCGATGCCGCCGGGCTGGCGAGCGCCGATTTCGGCCTGATAGCCGGCGGCGATGCCGGCTCGGGCGCCGTGCTCAAGGCCGAGGCGCTGATCGTGCGGGCGCTGAAGCAGGAGGGCCGGCCGCTGGCCCGGATCACCGACCGGCAGGTCGTGGCCGAGCACACCACCTCGACGCTCGACGTGACGCTGACGGTGGCCGCCGGGCCGGTTGCCGGCTATGGCGACACCACCGTCGATGGCACCGAGAAGGTCGATCGCGAGTTCACCGAATATATGACCGGGCTGAAACGCGGCCGGCAATATTCGCCCGACGAGATCGACGATGCCCGCGACCGGCTGCTGAGGCTCGAAGTGTTCAACAGCGTGACGCTGAAGGAAGCCGACAGTCTTGACCCCGACGGCAACATTCCGATCGGCGTTCAGGTCAGCGAGCGCAAACCACGCTATTTCGGCGTCGGCGGCACTTTCTCCAACACCGAAGGGCTAGGCCTGGAAGGCTATTGGGGCCACCGAAATCTGTTCGGCCGGGCCGAAAAGCTGCGCATCGAGGGCAAGATCAGCGGCATCGGCAGCAACGATCTCAGCGAGCTCAACTACAATGCCGGCATCATGTTCGAGAAGCCGGGGGTGGTCGGGCCGGCCTCGAAATTCATCGCCAGCGTCAAGACCGTACTCGAACATCCCGACGCCTACGACCATTTTTCGGTCAAGGGCAGCACCGGCCTGTCCTATGAGATCGACAAGAAGCAGACGGTTTCGGCTGAAATCGCGCTCGACTACTCCAGGATCACCGACGCTTTCGGCAAGCACAAATACCTGATCGCCAGCATTCCGCTGCAATATGTCTACGACAACAGGGACAACCGGCTCAACCCGACCAGCGGCTTCAGGGTTCTGGCCTATGCCGAACCGAGTTACGACATTCTGAGCGGCGCCGCCTTCCTCAAGCTCAGGGGCGAGGGGTCGGCCTATCAGTCGCTCGACACGGCCTCGAAATTCGTGCTTGCCGAACGCGTCGCGCTGGGTTCGATCGTCGGCACCGGCCTTCAGAACGTTCCAGCCGACAGGCGCTTCTATTCCGGCGGTGGCGGCTCGGTGCGGGGCTATGCCTATCAGGGCATCGGACCGAAGGACATCGACAATCAGCCGATCGGCGGGCTTTCCTTCTTCGAAACATCGGTCGAAATGCGCATTGCTCTGACCGACACGATCGGCATCGTGCCGTTCGTCGACGCCGGCACTGTCTCGACCACAGCGACGCCGGACTTTTCAGACGTGAAGGTCGGCGCGGGCGTTGGCCTGCGCTACATCACGCCGTTCGGGCCGCTGCGCATCGACGCCGCCGTGCCGCTCAACCGCGACCGTGGCGACCCGCGTTTCGGCATCTATGCCGGGATCGGACAGGCGTTCTGACGATGAAGATTTTGAAACGCATCCTTCGCCTGTTTTTCTACACGCTGCTGATCGTGGCGGCGGCGGGCATCGGCGCGTTGGTCGTGCTGACCAAGACCGAGCGCGGCCGCGAAAATCTCGCCGGCATCATCTCTGACATGGCCTCGTCAGGGGACAGCAAAGTCACGGTCAGCGGCATTAACGGTATCTGGTCCGGCGCGCTGACGGTCGACCATGTCGTGCTGGAAGACCGCGAGGGCGCCTGGCTGGTGGCCCGCAAGGTGGCCGTCGACTGGTCGCCGCTGGCGCTGTTGTCGAAGAATTTCAGCGCCGACCGCATAGCGGCCGAACGGATAGAACTGGCACGGCTGCCTATGGCGAGCACCGAGCCGAGCAAGAGCGGGTCGACCGGCCTGCCGGTTTCGCTTGATATCAGAGCGATCGATTTGCCGGAGATCGCGCTCGGCCAGCAACTTGCCGGCAGCGGCATTGCCGAACTTGCGGCCAAGGGATCGGCCAAGGTCGATGCGTCGCCGCTGGCGATCCAGACGGTGCTCAACGTTACCCGCCATGACGGCAAGCAAGGCAATGTCGACGCCAACATCCACTTCGCGCCGGATGAAAACAAGCTCGACCTCGATCTCAAGGCTTCCGAGCCGGCCGGCGGCATCATCGCCAACCTGCTCAAGCTACCCGGCGCGCCGCCGGTCAACATCGTCGTCTCGGGCACCGGGCCGCTGGCCAACTGGAGCGGCATCGGCACCTTCATGGTCGACGGTCAGATCGTTACCCAGCTCACCGGCCGGCACCAGCTCACCGACAAGGGCAACCGGATCGAGGCCAAGGGCGACGGTTCGTTCGAAGGCTTCCTGCCGGAACGGTTCAAGTCGCTGTTTGCCGGCAAGACCAGCTTCGACCTAGCCGGCACCGCGACCGCGACCGGCGGCGTCGACATCGAGCGCGCTGCGATCGAGAGCGACGCAGTTCATGGTACCGCTGCCGGCATGGTCGACCCCAAGGGCGCCAGCGACCTTTCGGTCGAACTCGTGGCCAAAGCCAAGCCGGTCACGGTCAATGTCGGTACCCAGGCGCAGCCGATCATGGTGGCCATCAACAATGTGACCGCGCGCGCCTTCGGTGACGGCAAGGCGCCGATGATTGACGCCAGCGCTTCACTGGTGTCGGTGGTGGCGGGCGGCTCTCAGGTGAACAATCTGGATGCGAAGATCCATTCCGACGGTTTCGACATCGAGAGCCGCAGCGGCCCGGTCAGTGTAAGTCTGGCGGCCGCCGGGCTGAAGACCGACGTGGCGACGCTGGCGCCGCTGATCACCGGCAAGCTGACGGCCTCTCTTGCCGGTTCGATCAGCAGGGACGAGATTTCCCTCGACGAAGGCACGCTGCGCAGCGATGCTCTCAATGCCGGGCTGACGGCCAAGGTGACGCTGGCCGATCTCGCCATGACGCTGAAGATGAATGCCGATGCTGTGTCGACGGCGCTGCCGCCGCAGATCAGTTCGCTGCTTGGCGAACGGGTCAAATTCTCGGCGACCGCGACGCGCGATCCGCAGGGCTCTTTCGCCGCCAACTCGATCGAACTCACTTCCGGTTCGCTGAGCGCCAGCGGCACCGCCAGCGCGCAAGGCAGCGATATCCAGGCCGACATCAAGGGCAAGCTCGGCGACGTCTCGGTGCTGTCTTCGCTGGTCGGCGTGCCGGTCGCCGGCGGGGTCGATTTCGCGCTGACGGCAAGCGGCGCGCGCAACGCACCGGATTTCTCGGTTTCGGCCGACAGTGCCAGCCTGACGGCCTCCGGCCGCACGGTCAAGGACATCAAGCTGACCGCATCGGGCAAGGCCGACATTGTGAGCCCGGCCGCAGATATCTCGCTGACCGGCGCGGTCGACGAACAGCCGCTCGCCATCAAGGCGGCGCTGGTGACGAGCGATGGCAAGCGCTCCATCAAGGGGCTCAGCGTAGCGCTGGGCGACAACAAGGTGTCGGGCGACCTCACGCTCGATGAGAAATTCCTGCCGCTGGGGACGCTGACGATCTCCGCGCCCGATATCGCGCCGCTGGCGTCGCTGGCCGGGCAGACGGCGGCCGGCGATATCGGCGGCACCGTGGTGTTCGCCAAAGACGGCGAGGCTCCCACTGTCACCATCAATGCAGCCAGCGTGTCGATCGCGCGCGGTGATGTGGCAGCCAAGGCAGTCACCGTCAGCGCACTGATCGCCAACTATCTCAACAGCCCTGCGATGTCCGGCACGATCAAGGCCGAGAGCGTGACCTCGGGAACGACCGTCGTCAGTGGCATCGGCGTCGACCTCAAGCGTGACGGCGACTGGACGAATTTCACCGGCGGAGCAACCATATCAGGCATTCCGGCGACAGCTGCCGGGCGGGCGAAGATTGCTGGCGGCGCGACCAGCGTCGAGATCGCGTCCGGCGAGGCGACGGTGCGCGGCATCAAGGTGGCGATCGCCGAGCCGTCGAGCCTGACCATTGCCGATGGCATAACCAACATTCAAAGGCTGGTAGTCGATCTCGGCGGCGGCTCGGTGACGCTGTCGGGCACGGCGGGCCAGACGCTCGATCTGGCGGCGACCTTCTCGGCGCTGCCGGCTGCGCTTGCCAATGGCTTTTCGCCCCGCCTCGATGCCGCGGGCACGCTCGACGGCACGGCGCAAATCACCGGGCCATCAGCAAATCCCGACATTCGCTTTAATGCAAAACTGGCCGGCGCCGAGACCAGCCAGACCCGTCAGGCCGGGCTCGGACCGCTCGATGTCGATGCGGCCGGCAGCTATTCGACGGCCGGCGGCGTCGTGCTGGATCAGGCGACGCTGTCGGGCCAAAAAATCTCCGGCAAGGCCGCCGGCACCGTCAACCCGAACGGCGCCAGCGATTTCGCGCTCGATCTGACATCGTCCGGTCCGAGCCTGCCGTTGACGCTGGGCAGCGCGGAAAGCCCGATCAAGCTCGAATTGCAGGCGCTGTCGGTGAAGGCGGCCGGGCAGGCTGCGCAAGCCAAGCTCGACATCTCGGCGGTACTGCCTTCGGTGGCGACGGATGACGCCAAGGTCGAGGGCATTGCGCTTGCGCTGCATTCCGATGCATTTGATCTGAGAAGCCGCACCGGTCCGATCTCGGGCACGGTGACGGCGGACAAGATCGGTCTGGACAATCCGACCATCGCACCGCTGATCGCCGGCAAAGTCACCGCCAAGGTCGCGGGCAGCCTGGCGGCCGATGCGATCACCATCGACAGCGGCTCGGTGCAGGGCGATGCGCTGGGCAGCGCCTTCAATGGCCGTGTCGGCTTTGCCGATGGAGCAATCGACCTCAACCTCAACGCCGACGTGCTGTCGGCGGCGTTGCCGGCGGCGGCGCGCAGCGTGCTGGCAGAGCGCACGCAGCTCAGCGCCACGCTGAAGCGGGATGCCAATGGCAATGTCAGCGCCAATCCGGTCACGCTGGCGTCGGGCGCACTGACCGCGGACGGTCAGGCCAGCCTCGCCGACAACAAGCTTAGCGCAAATATCAAGGGTGCACTGGCCGACATCTCGCTGTTGTCGAAAGATGCCAAAGGCGCGATCAGCTTTGCACTCAACGCGCAGGGGCCCAGCCTGGCCCCGGATCTGTCGCTGACGGTCAGCAGCGACCGGCTTCTCGTGGCGGAACGCGAAATCACCGGGTTGAAGCTGACCGCCACCGGCAAGGCCGATGCCGCCAATCCGGCGGCCAATGTGCAACTGACCGGCAATGTTGCTGGGCAGGCGCTGCAAGGCAGCGCGGTGCTGGCGACGGCGGACGGCAAGAGCGCCATCAACGGCCTGCTGCTGTCGCTCGGCAAGAACAAGATTTCCGGCGACCTTGCGCTCGACGAGGCTTTCGTGCCGGTCGGCACCATCGCGCTCGACCTGCCGGATATCGGGCCCCTGGCGGCGCTGGTGCTGGAAAAGGCCGAAGGCGACGTGCGCGGCACCATCGCCTTCTCAAAGACCGCGGATGGCCCGAACGTCGCCGTCAAGGCTGCGACCGCTTCGATTACGCGCGGCGACCTGCAGGCGAAGACGGTGTCGATCGATGCGCTGGTCGCCAACTATCTCGCCGCGCCGGTCATCTCGGGCAAAATTCGCGCCGACAGCGTCATTTCCGGCGGCACCGCCATCAGCGGCATCGATGTCGATTTGAAGCGCGACGGCGACTGGACCGGGTTTTCCGGCGGCGCCACCGTCAAGGGCATTCCGGCGAAGGCTGCGGGCAGGATAAAGGTGGCTGGCGGCACCACCACCATCGAACTCGCTTCCGGCCAGGCCACGGTGCAGGGCATCAAGGCGGCCATCGCCCAGGCCTCGACCGTCAGCATCGCCAACGGCACAACGACGCTGGACAAGCTGGTGCTCAATCTCGGTGGCGGCACGGCGACGGTGACCGGCAAGGTCGGGCAGGCACTCGACATCAGTGCCGCGCTGTCGAAGGTGCCGGCTTCGCTGGCCAACAGTTTTTCGCCGGGCCTCCAGGCCGCCGGTTCGATTTCAGGGACTGTGAAGGTGACGGGCGCGTTGGGCAATCCGGCTGTCGCCTTCGATATCGATGCCGGCGGGGTGCAGACCTCGCAGACGCGCAGCGCCGGTCTTGGCGGCATGAATATCTCTTCGTCGGGAACATTTGCCGGCAAGAAGCTCACCTTCAACGCCGACATCAGCGACGGCGCCGGGCTTGGCCTCAAGGGCGGCGGTACGGTGACGACGGCCGGCACACCAGCGCTGGTGCTCGACTTCAACGGCAAGGTGCCATTTTCCTTCCTGGCCGCCAAGCTTGCGGCGCAAGGGCTGTCGCTCAGCGGCACCGCCAACGTCAATATCCAGATGCGCGGCCCGGCGGCGTCGCCGGTGATCGGCGGCACGGTCAGCACGTCGGGCGCCCGCCTGGTCGACGCGCGTTCCGGCCTTGCCGTCAACGACATTGCCGCCGACATTTCGATCGGCAACGGCGTTGCCCGGATCAACCGGCTGACCGGCACGCTGTCGACACGCGGCAGCCTGTCGGCCTCCGGCACCCTCGGCATCAATCCGGCGCAAGGTTTCCCAGCCGATTTGTCGATCAAGCTGGTTGACGGCCGCTATACCGACGGCAGGGTGGTGACAGCCAATCTCGGCGGCGACCTGACCATCAAGGGGCCGCTCACCTCGGCGCCGGTGATTTCGGGCAGCGTCAACCTGGCCAAGACCGTCATCACCGTTCCCGATAAGCTGCCGGGCTCGCTGGCAGCGCTCGGTGTCAAGCACAAGAACGCGCCCGCCTCCGTGCGGGCGCAGGACAAGGCCTTGCGACCGGCGGCGGCCAGCGGGGGTGGCGGCAGTGGACTTGTCCTCGACGTCACCGTCAATGCGCCGAACCAGATCTTCATCCAGGGCAGGGGTGTCGATGCCGAGTTCGGCGGTTCGCTGAGGCTGACCGGCCCGGCGGCTTCGCCGCAGGCGGTCGGCACCTTCACCTTGCAGCGTGGGCGGCTGTCGATTCTCGGCAAACGGCTGACCTTTACCGAAGGCACGGTCGGCTTTTCGGGCTCGCTGGTGCCCTACCTCAACTTGACCGCGACATCGACCACGACCAGCGCCACCGTCACCATCGTCGTGTCGGGCGAAGCGACCAACCCGAAATTCGACTTCTCATCGGTGCCGGCGCTGCCCGAGGACGAGGTGCTGGCGCAGCTGATTTTCGGCCGCTCTATGTCGAACCTGTCGCCGCTTCAGATCGCGCAGTTGGCCGAGGCCGCCGGCCAACTGGCCGGCGTCGGCGGCTCGACCTCGCTGCTCGAAAACCTGCGCAGTGCAATCGGCGTCGATGACCTGGATGTGACCACCGATGACCAGGGCGGCACCGCCGTGTCAGCGGGCAAGTACCTCAATGACCGCACCTATGTGACGATCCAGAAAGGCGACAGGCCAGGATCGGGCAAGGCGACGATCGACCTCAATGTGGGACGCGGCGTCAAGCTGCGTGGCGAGGCTAACGATGGCGGCGAGGCCAAGGGCGGCATATTCTACGAAAAGGAATATTGAATTCCTGGCCCTTACCGCCGCCGGAACTGGCGCTGTCTCAACCCGCCCAAATGTATCAGTTACTCGCCTAAGCAGATTTCGGCGGAATCTGGGCGCGCTAGCACTTTTGCGCCAAGTCTGTCGTTATCACGCGAACCGCTCCCTTTTCAAAGTTGCACATTCCCTAACAGGTTCCGTAGCCATGCCGTCTTTGACATCACGGCAGGGATGCGGAATGTTAAAAGGCGGAAAGCCAACAATGGGAGTTAAGGTATGACAAATTACAAGAGTAATGGCGATCGCGTTCCCGATCACATCCTGGCCATGGCCGAAGAAGCCAAGGCAGGCAAAGTCGATCGCCGCGAGTTCCTCGCCATGGCGAGCGTGTTCGGCGCGTCGACTGCGATGGCCTACGGCATGCTCGGCGTAGCCGTGCCGACCCAAGCCAGGGCCGAAGAGGTGCAGGGCAAGAAGGGCGGCATCCTTAAAGTCGCGCAATGGGTCAAGGATCCCAAGGATCCGCGCAAGGCCGACTGGTCGGAAATCGCCAATGCCGAGCGTCAGGCGCTTGAGCCGCTGGTCAAGTACACCAGCGAATACACGTTCCGCCCGTACCTTCTGGAGAGCTGGGAGGTCAACGACGACGCCACCGAGTACACGCTGCATGTGCGCAAGGGTGTGACCTGGTCGAATGGCGATGCCTTCACCGCCGATGACGTCATCTTCAATCTCAAGCGCTGGGCCGACAAGAAGGCCGAGGGCAATTCCATGCCTGGCCGTCTCGGCACGCTGGTCAAGGACGACAAGCTCGACGAAAGCGCCGTGACCAAGGTTGACGACCACACCGTCAAGCTGAAGCTCGGCAAGGCTGATATCGCGCTCATTCCGAACATGTGCGACTATCCCGGCCTCATCGTCCACAAGAGCTTCGACGAGAAGGGCGGCGACTTCAAAGCCTGCCCGATCGGTACCGGCCCGTTCGAGCTCGTCTCCTACGATGTCGGCCAGAAGGTGGTCTACAAGCGCCGCGAGGACAACAAGTGGTGGGACGGCGAGGTGTTCCTCGACGGCATCGAATTCGTCGACTACGGCACCGATCCGGCAGCCATGGTCAGTGCCTTCGAGGCCGGCGAAGTCCATACCAATTTCGAGACCTCGGCCGACTATGTGTCGATCCTCGACGGACTGGACCTGGTCAAGTCCGAAATCGTCACCGCGTCGACCATCGTGTGCCGCACCAACATCAACAACAAGCCTTACGGCGACCAGAAGGTACGCAACGCGCTGCAACTCGCGGTCGACAACAATGTCGTCCTGCAGCTTGGCTACGGAAATGCCGGCACGGTGGCTGAAAACCACCATGTCTGCCAAATCCACCCGGAATATTACGAGCTGCCCAAAGTCGCTCGCGATCCGGCCAAGGCCAAGGCGCTGATGGCGGAAGCCGGCCAGGCCGACTTCGAGCATGAGCTGATCACGGTCGACGAAGACTGGCACAAGAATACCGGCGACGCCATCGCCGCGCAGATGCGCGACGCCGGCCTCAAGGTAAAGCGCACGGTGCTGCCGGGCTCGACGTTCTGGAACGACTGGACCAAGTATCCGCTGTCGATGACCAACTGGAACATGCGCCCGCTCGGCGTCCAGGTTCTGGCGATCGGCTACCGCACCGGCGAGGCGTGGAACGAGTCGGCCTATTCCAACCCCGAATGGGATGCCAAGCTCAATGCAGCATTGGCCGTTGCCGATGCGGCCAAGCGCAAGGAGATGATGAAAGACATCGAGCAGATCCTGCAGGATTCCGGCATCATGATCCAGCCATACTGGCGCAAGCTCTACAGCCACTCGGTCAAGGCGGTGCAGAATTACAAGATGCATCCGACCTTCGAGCGCGACTACGGCAAGGTCTGGCTCGACCAGGCGTGATCGGAAGTCAGGGAAGGGGCGCTTCGCTCCTTCCCGTCACGCCTCGCATGGCCCAGAACCGGAAGCCGCCGCAGCAAAAAGTTGCGGACTCTCCTGAAAGACCGTTCAATAAAACTGGGTTGATTGCATCCGAGTGCCGATTTGACGGCCAACTCTGCCGGCAACGGCAAAGCTGGTTTTTCGAACTGGCTCCAACCCCAACCAGACCGGCAGGGGACCGCCATGCTTTCTTTCGTAATCCGGCGTCTCGGCACCATGGCATTGACGATGCTGTGCCTGACGATGATCGTCTTCTTCCTGATCAACCTCGAGCCGAATTTGAAGAAGCTGGCGATCAGCCAGACCGAAATGCACACATCGGCCGAACAGCTCGAAAGCTGGCTGGTCAACCATGGCTACCGGCAGAACTTCTTCGTGCGCTACGGGCAATGGCTGGGCGTCGTCCCGAAGCAACCGGTGACCGATCCGGCGACCGGCAAGCCGACGCAGCGTTTCTCCTTCTGCAACGATCCGCTGGAGCCGAAATTCTCCGGCATCCTGGAAGGTGATTTCGGCTGCTCGACGAAGTTCAAAACCTCCGTTGCGTCAAAGCTCTTCCCCGCACTCGCCGCCACCGGCATTCTGATGCTCTGTGTGCTGTTGGTGATGGTGCCAATTTCGCTGCTGATTGGCATCCTGGCCGGCATGCGCGAGGGCTCGCGAACGGACCGAACGCTGTCCGTCGCATCGATCGCGTCGACCGCGACGCCCGAATATGTGTCCGGCGTCATCTTCACCGTCATCTTCGCCTCCTGGCTCGGCTGGCTGAACGGTTCGGCCGCCTCGGCAAGCCAGGGCATCACCTTCTACAATTTCACCCTGCCGGTGATGACGCTGGCGATCTACGGCATCGGCTACATCGCCCGCATGACACGCGCCTCGATGGTCGAGGTGATGACGCAGCAATATATCCGCACCGCCCGGCTGAAAGGGCTTTCCTTCGGCAGCGTCGTCGTCAAGCACGCGCTGCGCAATGCGCTGATTGCGCCGTTCACCGTAATCATGCTGCAATTTCCCTGGCTGCTTACCGGCGTCGTCATCGTCGAGGTGATGTTCCGCTACCAGGGCTTTGGCTACACGCTGGTCGAGGCCGCCGGCAACAACGACATCGATCTGCTGCTTGGCTGTTCACTGGTCTCGGTGTTCATCGTGCTGATCACGCAGCTCATCTCGGATGTCGGCTACGCGTTCCTCAATCCGCGTATCAGAGTTCAATAGGGGGCTGGGGCAGATGCAGGTCGAATATATCGGTGCCTTCAATGTCGTGCTCGGCGTGATTGGGCGTTTCTGGCCGGTCTGGTTAGGGCTTGCCCTGGTGATGGGGGCGAGCTTCACCTACAAGAAAAGGCTAGGCCTCTACGGCCAGCTGTTCGATAGCGGCGTCGGCATTGTCGGTGTCGGCATCTGCCTGTTCTGGCTGTTCACTGCAATCTTCGCGTCGACCGTCGCGCCCTTCGATCCGCTCGCCCAGGTCCCGATCATGAAGGATGCGCTGCCGGGCGCGCTCGAGCCGGTATCGAAACTCATCTACTATTTCGGCGGCGACAAGCTCGCCCGCGATGTCTTTTCGCGCATGGTCTATGGCAGCCAGATCGTGCTGATCATCGCACCGGCTGCGACCGGTTTCGCGCTGATGGTCGGCATTACGCTCGGTCTGCCCGCCGGCTACTATGGCGGCCGGATCGACACTGTGCTGTCCTTCCTGGCCAATCTGGTGCTGGCCTTCCCGGTGATCCTGCTGTTTTACCTGCTGGTGACGCCGGGCATCATGGATACGCCGATCCCCTACGCCATGGCCGGGCTGTTCTTCCTGTTCCCGATCATCTTCTTTTCGGTGCTGTTCTGGACCCGCTACAAGAACCGGCCGGACCGCCTCTATATATTGCTCGGGCTGACGCTGGTCATCGGCGGCTGGGTCTATGCCGGCCTGGTGTTCGACGCCGATCCGTTCAAGATCATCCACATCGATCCCAACCAGCTCAACATCTTCGTGGCGGTGGTGTTCGCCTCCAGCCCCGGCGTGTTCCGCATCGTGCGCGGCCTGGTGATGGACATCAAGACGCGCGACTATGTGGCGGCGGCGCAGACGCGCGGTGAATCGCCCTGGTACATCATGCTGTGGGAGATCCTGCCCAATGCGCGCGGACCGCTGATCGTCGATGCCTGCCTGCGCATCGGCTACACCACGATCCTGCTCGGCACGCTCGGCTATTTCGGGCTGGGCCTGGCGCCGGAGAGCCCGGATTGGGGCACCGCGATCAAGGACGCCAGCCGCCTGCTGCGCTCGTTCATCCACCCGGCGCTGCCGCCGACAATCGCGCTGATGTCGTTCGTGCTGGGCTTGAACCTGCTTGCCGACTCGCTGCGCGAACAATCGATGAAAGACTGATCTGCGGGTTTCGGCCCCGCGAGCATAAAAATAGGATTGGAGCGACCCATGAATGAGGCAGTTCGAAATCCCGGCAACCCGACCCTTGGGCCAAGCGCTGCGCCGATCATCGAGATCGAGAACCTGTCGATCTCCTTCTTCACCCGCAAGGGCGAGATCCCTGCCGTCATGGACTTTTCCTGCACGGTGATGCCGGGCGAAGCCATGGGCATCGTCGGCGAGTCCGGCTGCGGCAAGTCGACCGTGTCGCTCGGCATCATGCGCGACCTCTCCAACATCGGAAAGATCGTCGGCGGCAAGATCAAGTTCCAGGGCAAGGACATGGGCGAGCTGTCCGACGAGGAGTTGCGCTCCATCCGCGGCAACAAGATCGCCATGATCTACCAGGAGCCGATGGCGAGCCTCAATCCGGCGATGAAGGTCGGCCAGCAATTGATGGAAGTGCCGCTGATCCACGACAAGGTGTCGAAGGAAGAGGCTTACAAAAGGGCGCTCGAAATGGTGCGCTCGGTGAGATTGCCCGATCCCGAACGCATGATGCGTTCCTATCCGCACCAGCTGTCCGGCGGCCAGCAGCAGCGCATCGTCATTGCCATGGCGCTGCTGTCGAAGCCGGCGCTGCTTCTGCTCGATGAACCGACGACGGCGCTCGACGTGACGGTGGAGGCCGGCATCGTCGAACTGGTCAAGGGGCTGGGCGAGAAGTTCGGCACGTCGATGATCTTCGTGTCGCACAATCTGGGCCTCATCCTCGAGACCTGCGACCGCATCACGGTGATGTATTCGGGCGAAGCGGTCGAGACCGGCAAGATCAAGGACGTGTTCGACCGGATGCGCCATCCCTATACGCAAGGGCTGTTCCGCTCGATTCCGCTGCCGGGCGCCGACAAGAATTCGCGGCCGCTGATCTCTATCCCCGGCCAGTTGCCGCTGCCGCATGAGCGGCCCAAGGGCTGCAATTTCGGCCCGCGCTGCCACCATTTCGTCGAGGGCGTCTGCAATGCCGCCGAAATCCCGATGATCGAGGTCGCCGGTCACGAAGGGCATTTCTCGCGCTGCGTGCGCTTCAACGAGATCGACTGGGAAGCGCTGCCTCCCGGCGCCAAGAAGGTCAATGAGAAGGTCGTGCCCGGCGCGCCGGTGCTCAAGATCGAGGATTTGAGAAAATACTACAAGGTCGGCGGCAGCGAAGTGTTCGGCTCCAGCGAAGGCCGCGTCGTCAAGGCCAATGAGACGATCTCGTTTATGGCCCGCGAATCCGAGACCGTCGCCATCGTCGGCGAGTCCGGCTGCGGAAAGTCGACACTGGCCAAGGTCCTGCTCGGGCTGGAGACGGCAAGTGCCGGCACAGTGACGCTGGGCAACAAGGAGATCCAGTCGACCGGCATCGAGAAGCGCAGCGTCGAAACGGTGTCGTCGATCCAGATGGTGTTCCAGAACCCGTTCGATACGCTCAATCCCAGCCACTCCGTCGGCTCGCAGATCATCCGCACGCTGGAAAAATTCAAAGTCGGCAACAATGTCGCGGAGCGGCGCAAGCGCATGCTGGAGCTGCTTGACCTGGTGAAGCTGCCGCGGGCCTTCGAGACGCGCAAGCCGCGTCAGCTCTCAGGCGGCCAGAAGCAGCGCATCGGCGTGGCGCGTGCCTTTGCCGGCGATGCCAAGGTGGTGGTGGCCGACGAGCCGGTGTCGGCACTCGACGTCTCGGTGCAGGCGGCGGTGACCGAGCTGCTGATGGACATCCAGCGCAAGAACAAGACGACGATGCTGTTCATCAGTCACGATCTGTCCGTCGTGCGCTACATCGCCGACCGGGTCGTCGTCATGTATCTCGGCTACATCGTCGAGCAGGGTACGACCGACCAGATCTTCGCGCCGCCCTACCACCCCTACACCGAGGCGCTTCTGTCGGCGATCCCGATCGCCGACACCAGCGTGGTCAAACGGCACATCGTGCTCGAAGGCGATATCCCGTCGGCGATGAACCCGCCGAGCGGCTGCCCGTTCCAGACGCGCTGCGGCTACAAGAGGCTGGTGCCGGACAATCTGTGCGAGACCAAGGTGCCGCCGGTGAAGCATCTCGGCGATGGCCATATGAGCCTGTGCTGGCTGTCGGACGATGTGCTGGCGACGATGGAGCCGGTGATCAAGTTCGACAGGGAACACGCAGCGCATGAGGGCGTGCCAGAAGACGCACCGGATGGGATCGGCCCCGGTTTCGCCGGCGAACCGCCGAAGCGCCCGCATGGCAAGAAGCCGAGCTGACCAGCCATAGGGCAATGCCGCTCGTTGGCGCATTGCCGCAGCGTCGCCATAGCTCAAGGAACGACAGCTACGTTCGCTTGAATATTGCTGTCCATTGCTTTATGTGATGCGTGATGTTTGATGCGCGGTAGGGAGCATGTTGTGAGAACCACACTTGCAATCGATGACGATGTCCTACTTGCGGCCAAGGCCATGGCGCGACAGCAGGACCGCAGCGTTGGCGACGTCATTTCCGATCTGGCTCGCCGCTCACTGCGCAGGCCCCCGACCGGCGGTGAACGCAACGGCATCCCCTTGCTTGCATCGCGGCCCGACGGCCCGATGGTCGATCTCGAAATGGTCAATGCGCTTCGCGACGAATTGCCGTGACCTTCCTGCTCGACGTCAATGTGTTGATTGCGTTGATCGATCCGGCTCACGTCGCGCATGAAGATGGCCATCGGTGGTTCCAATCCACCGGGCATTTATCATGGGCAACATGTCCCATTACCGAGAATGGCGTCATCAGGATTGTAAGCAACCCGAAATACCCCAATTCTCCGGGTTCGCCCGCCGTGGTGGCGCAGATTGTCGGCAAGCTGCATGCCCTTTCAGGACATCAGTTCTGGCCTGACGAGATCAGCCTTGTCGGTTCCAACGACATCGATGCAGCCAGGATCCTCACCCCGGCACAGGTAACGGATAGCTATCTGTTGGGACTCGCCAAGGCGCGTGACGGCCAATTGGCGACGTTTGACCGAAAGCTGTCGACGGCAGCGGTAAAGGGAGGGAGGTCGATCCTCCACCTGATCCCAAGCGAATGAATGGCTGAGTTCTGCTTCGATCGCGAACTGCGTGGCTGCAAGACCGCTTGGCAACGTCAGCTGCCGCATTGCTGCAGCTGTTCGGCATAGTCGCGGGCCATCTTTTCGGTCGCCCTGGCATAGCCCTGCACGCCGGCATCGCCACGGTTGCCGCGGCCGTAGGCGGTCCAGCCGAGATAGTAGGCGAGATAGAGATTGTAGGTGTCGTTGCGGGCGACGCCGAACGTGTCTGATGTCTTGGAATGATACCAGCCGACGAAATCGACGGCATCGGCAAACTTGGTCCGCCTCGCCGCCCAACTGCCGGTTTCGCTCTGATATTGCGACCAGGTGCCGTCGAGCGCCTGCGAGAAACCGGTGGCTGACGAGACATGTTTCCACGGAATGAAGCCGAGTAGTTTGGTACGCGGCGGCCTGGCATTGCTCTTGAAGCCGGATTCCTTGCGCACCGTCGCCATCAGCACGGGGACGGGGACCCCGTATTTCTGCGAGGCGCGCTCGGCGGCCGACTGCCAGTTGTCGAACCAGCCGTCGTTCTGGTCGAAGACGGCGCAGACATCGTTGATATGGTTGGGCGGCGTCGCGCAGGCCGCCAAAGCCAGCAGCACGCCAATCGCTACAATTTTACTCAAACTCGAACTACGCATGGAAGACGGATAGGCTGAAATCATAAAGGGAATCTTTCGGCGTTTGTTAACGGCTTGCCGGCCTGGCTGCGCTCAGTGGGCCTGTATCATTATTCCGACCTTTCGCGTCGCCTTTATCTCCGTCAGAATTCAAAAATGCCGCCTTGGCTAAAATCACGTCCGCGAAGGGCGGATTTCTGACAGCGATGTCCGGATGCCGGCGCTCTGATGCCAGGCATGAATGAACCAAGACGCAAGCGCGGCGCGGAGCGAACCAGCAACCGGGGGCCTGCCGCCATCCCGCAACTTCCACTGCGGCGGGTGACCAATCCCTATCCGCCGATTGCGATGCTGTCGGCCGACCAGATCGAAGCCATCCATCAGGCATCGATGCATATTCTGGAAAACTTCGGCATCGAGGTGATGTCTCCGCGGGCGTTGTCGCTGTTCGAGAAGGCGGGCGCAAAGGTCGACCATGCGACCGCGAATGTCCGCATCGACCGTGGCCTTGTGGCCGAGGCGCTGAAGACCACGCAGTCCAGCTATCGACTGACGCCGCGCAATCGCGCCAACACCATTCATCTCGGCGGCAACACGATCAATTTCACCCTCGTCGCCGGGCCGCCCAATGTGCACGACATGGAGCGCGGCCGGCGCGCCGGAAACTTGCACGACTATGCCGATCTGACCCGGCTGGCTCAGCATTTCAACTGCATCCACATGCTCGGCAACCAGGTCTGCGCGCCGGTGGAACTGCCGGCGAACACCAGGCACATGGATACCTATTTCACCAATCTGACGCTGACCGACAAATCCTTCCATGTCTCGGCGATCGGACGAGGCCGGGCGCTGGACGGCATCGAGATGATGGCAATCGCGCGCGGGCTGACGCTGGACGAGATGCGCGATGATCCCGGCATCGCCACCATCATCTCGGTCAACTCGCCGCGGCGTTTCGACGAGATGATGGCCGAAGGGCTGATGACCATGGCTGAGTTCGGCCAGTCGGTGGCGGTGACGCCGTTCACGCTGATGGGCGCGATGAGCCCGGTGACGCTCGCCGGCGCCCTGGCGCAGCAGAATGCCGAGGCGCTGTTCGGCGTGGTGCTGACGCAACTGGTGCGCCCCGGCGCGCCGGTGATGTACGGCGCCTTCACCTCCAACGTCGACATGAAGTCGGGCGCGCCGGCCTTCGGAACGCCGGAGAACACCAAGGCCAACATCGCCTCGGGGCAATTGGCGCGGCGCTATTCTCTGCCCTACCGCACGACGCCGGGGTCGGCATCGAATGCGGCGGACGCGCAAGGCGCCTACGAGACGCTGATGGCGCTGTGGGGCGCTGTGCTTGGCCACGGCAACCTCGTCTATCATGCCGCCGGCTGGCAGGAAGGCGGGCTGACGGCATCGTTCGAAAAGCTCATCATCGATGTCGAGATGATCCAGCACATGATGGAATTCCTGCGCCCGATCGTCGTCGATGAGGCGGAGCTTGCTGTCGAGGCGCTGGGCGCGGTGCCGACCGGCGGCCATTTCTTCGGCGAACCGCACACGCTGGAACGCTATGCCACCGCCTTCTACCAGCCGATGCTGTCCAACTGGCAGAATTACGAGGCATGGCAGGAGGCCGGCGGCCTCGATACGACGGCGCGCGCGACCCGGCTGTGGAAGAAGGCGCTGGAAGACTATGTCGAGCCGGTGATGGATATCGCCGTGCGCGAGGCGCTGGAGGCGTATGTGGCCAGGCGCAAGGAAGCGATCGGGCAGGGCGAGCCGTGACTTTTTCAGCGTCGGCGCGCGGCGCTGCCTTTCTGATTCACCTTATCTCCTCAACTCATTGATAATAGAGCAAAACTCATGAAATCGCATGCAAAGGTCGTGGTCATTGGCGGTGGCGTCGTCGGGTGCTCCGTGCTGTTCCATCTGGCGCGTCATGGCTGGACCGATGTCGTGCTTTTGGAGCGCGACGAGCTGACCTCCGGCTCGACCTGGCATGCGGCCGGCGGCATGCACACGATCAATGGCGACCCCAACGTCGCCAAGCTGCAGAAATACACGATCTCGCTCTACAAGGAGATCGAGGAGCTGTCGGGACAGGCGACCGGCGTGCATCTGACCGGCGGCGTACTTCTGGCGGCGACCGAGGCGCGGCTCGACTGGCTGCGCGGCGTCGTCGCCAAGGGGCGTTACCTCGGCATCGACCTTGAGGAAATATCGGCCAATGAAGCGGCCGAGCTGATGCCGCTGCTCGACCCGAAACAATTCGTCGGCGCCGTCCGCAACAAGGAGGACGGCCATCTCGATCCCTCCGGCGTGACGCATGCCTATGCCAAGGCCGCGCGGAAACTGGGCGCCGAGGTCGAGCGCTTCACCAAGGTCGAGGACATTGTGCGCCGGCCCGACGGCATGTGGCGCGTCATCACCAACAAGGGCGAAGTGGTGGCCGAGCATGTCGTCAATGCCGGCGGGTTATGGGCGCGCGAGGTCGGCCGCATGGTCGGGCTGGAGCTGCCGGTGCTGGCAATGGAGCACATGTACCTGATCACCGAGGATATGCCCGAAGTCGCTGCGTGGAACGCCAAGATCGGCACCGAGATCATCCATGCCGTCGATTTCGATGGTGAGCTGTACCTGCGCCAGGAGCGCGGCGGCATGCTGATGGGCACGTATGAGAAGGCCAATAAGGTCTGGTCCGAATTCCAGACGCCGTGGAATTTCGGTCATGAATTGCTGGAGCCGGACATCGACCGTATCGCGCCGTCGCTCGAAGTTGGCTTCAGGCATTTCCCGGCCTTCGAGAGGACCGGCATCAAGCAGATCATCAACGGGCCCTTCACCTTCGCGCCGGACGGCAATCCGCTGGTCGGGCCGGTGCGTGGCCTTCCCGGCTTCTGGGTCGCCTGCGGCGTCATGGCGGGCTTTTCACAAGGCGGCGGCGTCGGCCTGGCGCTGTCCAACTGGATGATCGAGGGCGATCCAGGCGCCGACATCTGGGCCATGGATGTCGCGCGCTACGGCGACTGGGCGACGATGGCCTACACCAACGCCAAGGTGCGCGAGAATTATTCGCGCCGCTTCTCGATCCGCTTCCCCAATGAGGAACTGCCCGCCGGGCGGCAGCTCAAGACGACGTCGATCTACGATTTGCTGTCGGCCAAAGGCGCGCAATGGGGTGTGTCCTATGGGCTGGAAGTGCCGCTCTGGTTTGCGCCCGAGGGTGTCAAGGACGAGTTCTCGTGGCGGCGGTCCAGCGATTTTTCCCATGTCGCCAATGAGGTCGCGACGGTTCGTGAGAGCGTCGGCCTGGCGGAGATTTCGAACTTCGCCAAATACAAGGTGACGGGAGAAGGGGCGGCTGCTTGGCTCGACCGGATCTTTGCCTGCAAGTTGCCGAAGCCCGGCCGCATGACGCTGGCGCCGATGTTGAAGGACGACGGCAAGCTCATCGGCGATTTCACGCTGGCCAATATCGGTGCCACCAATTCCAACGGGACCGAGTGGTTCATCGCCGGCTCCGGTATCGCCGAGCAGTATCATATGCGCTGGTTCGAGGCGCATTTACCTGCGGATAGCTCAGTGCGCATGGAGGCGCTGGGGCAGAAACTGACCGGTCTGGCGATCGCCGGACCCAAGGCGAGGGAGGTGCTGGCGAAGGTCAGCCGCGCGGATGTCGCCAACACCGCATTCCCCTTCATGGCGGTCGCGAAAATGGACATCGGCACGGCGCCATGCCTGGTCGGCCGCGTCAGCTACACCGGCGATCTCGGCTACGAGATCTGGGTGGCGCCGGAATATCAGCGCGCTGCCTTCCAGGCGTTGATGGCGGCAGGCGAGGAATTCGGCCTCGGCCTGTTCGGCTCGCGCGCGCTCAATGCGCTGCGGCTGGAGAAAAACTACGGCTCATGGGCGCGCGAATACCGGCCGATCTACGGGCCGCTGGAGGCCGGGCTCGACCGTTTCGTCGCCTATGGCAAGGATGCCGATTTCGTCGGCAAGGCCGGCGCTCTTGCCGAGCGCAAGCAGGGCGGCAAGCTCAGGCTGCGCACATTTATCCTCGATGCCGACGATGCCGATGTCATCGGCGACGAGCCGATCTGGTACGATGGCGCGGTGCGCGGCTGGGTGACGTCGGGCGGCTATGCGCATCACTCGAAGAAATCCGTCGCCATCGGCTATGTGCCGAAGGAGATCGCAGACAAGAGCGACGGCTTCGAAATCGAACTTTTGGGCAAGCGCCACGCGGCGCGCGTTCAGGCAGCGCCGCTCTTTGACGCGAACTTCGAGCGAATGCGCGCCTGAAGCGCTTCGGCTTCGCCAAGGCGCTTCAGATTCTTGTTTTGTGCAAGTCGCTTTTTGTGCAAGTCGTTATCCCAAAACCGCTGCGCACTTTTGGGCGACATGCATCAGGCGCGTCAGGTGCTGCGGCGGTTGTCGAGCGCGAAGGCGCCGGCGCCGGCAAACACCAGATAGAGGAAGATGAAGCAGAAGGAGATTGCCGCGTCGCCGCTGTTGTTGACCGGGAAGAAGTCGCGCGGGTAGTGCGCCATGAAATAGGCGATGGCCATCTCGCCGGCCAGCAGGAACGCGACCGGGCGGGTGAACAGACCGAGCGCCAGCAGGATGCCACCGGCGAATTCCAGGATGCCTGCCGTCGCCGTCAGGCCGCTAAGAGCGTGAGGCTCGGCGCTGACCGGAAAATTGAACAGTTTCTGCGAGCCATGCTCGAGGAACTGCAGGGCCGTCATGATGCGCAGGACGCCGAGTGCCTGCGGCTGAAATCTGGCGAGACCGTCAAAAAGCTTCATCTAAACTCCATTTTTCCAACCATGTGGCCCGGCCATAAATCATCACCCGGCGCTGGACCATTCACTTCCCATGGCCTGTCATCAACAATCGGTGATGCAATTATTTCCAGTCTGACTTCGAAATCTGCTCTCGTTATGGTTGCATACGTCTCGTTAAAGTTGTATATCTGCGTGTAAGACACTCCAAACCAATCGGGTTCCTAGCCATGAAAAAAGTCGCCGTCAGCCTGTTCGCAATTCTCGCAAGCACCAGTTTCGCCATGGCCGCTGATGCTGGCTGCGATGCCTTCAAATGGCCGGTGACACGCGAGCAGGAACTGTTTCCGGCAGCGCCCGCCGCGCAGTCCGGTGCCTCTCTTGCTTTCGGCGAAGCCGCGGATATGGCGCTGGAGCCGGTCGATGCGGTCAGCTTCATGGTCTCACCGCAACGCGCGCCGGCAGCCGGCACGTTCGGCGCGACGGCAAACGTGGCCGTGCCAACGGAAGGAGAGCTCCAGATCAGCCTGTCCGATGAGGCCTGGGTCGACGTCATTCAGGATGGCCAGGCCGTGAAATCAGCCGGTTTCAGCGGCGTGAAGACCTGCCTCGGCGTCCGCAAGAGCCTGCGCTTCAAGCTGACGCCTGGCGCAGCCACGATCCAGCTCAGCGGCTCCAGGAAAGAGAACCTCAAGGTTGCTGTGCTGGCGCCAGAGTGACCGCCCCGGACGCGCCTCTCATCGCACCGGCGGCGCGATGAGAGCAGTTCCGTGCGGGCGAGCACCGCAGGGTATCAGCGGCCCGGCGCGATCAGCGCGAAATAAGCGCCTTGCGGATCGGTGAACTGGGCAATCCATTGGCCGGTCGGCACCGGCATCGGGCCCATCACGATCTTGCCGCCATTGTCGGTGACGCGTTTGGCGGCTGCGTCGATGGCGTCGACATTGAAATAGAACAGCCAGACCGGCACCGGCAGCTGTTGCGGCTTGTTCATGATGCCGCCGCCGGATTCAGGGCCGGCTGAGAAGGTCTGATAGATGCCCATCTCGCCGACTTCCATGCTACCGGCATCAGTCCAGCCGAACTGGCTTGAGTAGAAATCGAAGGCCTTCTGGCGGTCGGCCGCATAAAGCTCGTGCCAGCCGACATGGCCCGGCGAGGTTGCCGGAAGGACGGGCTGGTCGGGGCCATTGGGCTGCAGGAACATGAAGGCGGCGCCTTGCGGGTCGGCGACGACGGAGAAGCGGCCGACGCCGGGAATGTCGTCGGGTTCGCGGTGAACAGCCCCGCCGGCGGCTTTCAGTGCCTCGGTCGAGGCATCGGTATCGCTGGTGTGGATATAGCCGAACCAGGCCGGCTTCAGACCCGTCCTGGCTGCTTCCTCGGGCAGGGTCATCAGCCCGCCGACGCCACGCTCGGCGGAGTTCACCACGATATAGCGCGGCATGCCGGGCGCCTTGTCGAAGGGCTCGGCGCGCCAGCCGACCACGGTGGTGTAGAACGCTTGCGCCGCATCGAGGTCGCTGGTCATCAACTCGTACCAGAAGAAGGGCATTGGGGATTTCGGCATTTTCGGTCTCCTCACCTTCATGCATAGATCGTCGTCCGATCCATCAAAGGACGTTTTCACCGACGCGAATCCGACAGCGAAGCGGAGAAAGTTCAACGGCTGCGTTGACACATCGTTCCGCACTTCGTCCCGCTCGACGCCTTGCACGTGCAGCGGTTTTCGACTTTCCTTGGGCAAACGAGGGGTTGTCGTTTCATGCGCCTTATGTCGCTCACGCCTGAGCTGGTGTCACTGTGTCATCGCGAAGAGGTCGATCCCGGACCCGACGGCAGCTGGACGCAGCTGAACGACGAGGATTTTCGCACGCTTGCCTTACGGCTCTCCGACGAAGCCGATGCGGGGCCGTTATGGGTGTTCGCCTATGGCTCGCTGATCTGGAAGCCGGCTTTCGAGTCCGTCGAAAGCCAGCGCGCCACCGCGTTTGGCTGGCATCGTTCCTTTTGTCTCGACATGGTGCGCTGGCGCGGCAGCGTCGCGCAGCCGGGGCTGATGATGGCGCTCGAACGCGGCGGCCGATGCGATGGCGTCATCTACCGTCTGCCCGACGGCGACAAGCCGCAGCAGATCGAAAGACTGCTGCGGCGCGAGATCGACGACCATGAGAGTGTCAGCTCGGTTCGGTGGGTTCCCGTGCGCACGGAGCAGGGCCGGATACGGGCGCTCGGCTTCTGGGTCGGGGTGACGGGCAGGGGAACGTCGCTTGGGCAGCCGCTGGACCTTGTGGCGCGGGTGTTGGCGCGGGCCTGCGGCCATGTCGGCTCGGGCGCGGAGTATCTCTACAACACCGTCAGCCACCTCGAGGAATTCGGCATCCGCGACCGCAATCTGTGGCTGCTGCAGCAACTGGTTGCCGAAGAGATCAGGTCGATCCATGGCGGCGCAGGTTAAAGATTTCGGACCGAATACGATTGGCCATTTCGGAGAGACGCTACGGGCTCATTGAGTGCGATGGTTATAAGACACAAAGGCCCGACCTTTTTTGATCGGACCTTCGAGTATTCGAGTTTAAGCAGCCAAAGACTTCGGCAAGTCACGCATTCTGGTATAGTTTGCGTGAACAATCGGGCCGAGGCCGGTCTCTACCGAAATCTGCCCGCGATCATTGCGAATGTTGAGCTGAGCCTTGACGGGGAGAACCCATTCGAAGGGATTGCTGATCCCGCCGACGACACTCCTAGCGTTAGGCGGCATCCGTACCTTGACGTCGACGTCAACCATCTCCGCAGACGCCGTGTTGGGGGTGCAAACACCATCGTATTGGCCGCCGCCGGTATCGAAGCCATATACAAGCCCGTTATCGAAGGTGAGGGTGGCGTAGCCGTCACCAGCAGTGCCGACGAAGTGGATGAGATACATTCCGTTACGCATATTAATTGCTCCTTTTTGAAGTTGATAGATTTCGAATTCCCGGATCGAGAGAGGCAGCCTCATAAAAAGGGCGACGAATGCCTCTACCGGACCCGGGATGCTTCTATTTTCTGACAGCCACTGAGCTACTGCGCCGACGGTTACGCCCACCAGGCGAGCGAATTCAGCTTGGCTGATGCGCAGTTCGGCAATGGCTTCTTTCAGTTCCGATCCAGTCATTGAGTATCCTTGATTAATCTATGTTGAGTATACTAACATACTCAATGTGAAGACGCAACAGAGGCGCTAGCCCCTTCTGTGACGGATGGTGAAAGGCGACACTGGGTAATAATATGACTAAAAAGATCATGTTATTATCCAGCCTTTTCAGTGGCTTGCGGCGAAAATTGACCAATTGATAAAAAAATAAAACGTGCTAGCCTTCCCCAAAACGAAAACATGGGGAACTGACGATGCCAGAAGGCCAGTTCAAGGACGGCATTGCCGGCGGCCGGCTTGCCGCCGACCAGTACGCCGAGAATTTTTCCGACCTGCATCCGCCGCTCGATCACCACGAAGCGCTGGTCGAATCCGACCGCTGCTATTTCTGCTACGATGCGCCGTGCATGAACGCGTGCCCGACCTCGATCGACATTCCGCTGTTCATCCGCCAGATATCGACCGGCAACCCGATCGGTTCGGCCAAGACGATTTTCGACCAGAACATATTGGGTGGCATGTGCGCCCGCGTCTGCCCGACCGAGACGCTTTGCGAAGAGGTCTGCGTGCGCGAGGTGGCGGAAGGCAAGCCGGTGCAGATCGGCCGCCTGCAGCGCTACGCCACCGACGTCGCAATGGCCGAGCACAAGCAGTTTTATCCGCGCGCTGAATCGACCGGCAAGTCGGTCGCCGTCGTGGGCGCCGGACCGGCCGGTCTTGCCGCCGCCCACCGGCTCGCTCGCCACGGCCACGACGTCACCATTCTGGAAGCCCGCCCGAAGGCCGGCGGCCTCAATGAATATGGCATCGCCGCCTACAAGAGCATCGACAATTTCGCCCAGGCCGAGGTCGACTATGTCACTGGGATCGGCGGCATCGATATCCATAACGGCAAGGCGCTCGGTCGCGACTACCAGCTGTCGGACCTGATCCTCAATTATGATGCCGTCTTCCTCGGCATGGGGCTTGGCGGCGTCAATGCGCTGCGCGCCGATGGCGAGGACGCCGATGGCGTTGTCAATGCGGTCGAGTTCATCGCCGAGCTACGCCAGGCCAGCGATCTCGCGAGCCTGCCGGTCGGCCGGCGCGTCGTCGTCATCGGCGGCGGCATGACGGCGATCGATGCCGCGGTGCAGTCGAAGCTGCTCGGCGCCGAGAGGTGACGATCTGCTACCGGCGCGGCCAGGAGCACATGAACGCCTCCGAGTTCGAGCAGGATCTGGCCGCCGCCAACGGCGTCACCATCCGCCACTGGCTGCAGCCGAAGCGGGTCATTGTCGAAGGTGGCAAAGTGTCGGGCATCGAACTCGAATACACCGCGATGAACGGCGACAGGCTTGCCGGCACGGGCGAGCGGCTGACGCTGGCCGCCGACCAGGTGTTCAAGGCAATCGGCCAGAGCTTCGTGCCGGCGGCACTCAATGGTAGCGGTGCTGCGATCGAACTCGAAGCCGGCCGCATCAAGGTCGACGCGGAAGGGCGCACCTCGCTCGCCAATGTCTGGGCCGGCGGCGACTGCATTTTTGGCGGCGACGATTTGACGGTTTCGGCCGTGGCGCAAGGCCGCGATGCGGCGGAGAGCATCAACCGGAGTCTGGCACAGGGATAGAGATCATGGCCTCAGTGGAATCAGGCATCGCGCGTCACTACGACGTCTCGGATCTTGAGCAGCACATTCTTGCCGTGCTCGCCGATACCGGCGTGGAAATTGCCCATCTACGCGCTGGCGATCTCGAAGCGGTCGACGAGTTCCACATTGGCGGTATCGCCGCCACCAGGGAACTCATCGGCCAGATGGGTTTGAAGCCGGGGGCCAGGCTGCTCGACATTGGTTCCGGCGTGGGTGGTCCAGCCCGCTTCGCCGCCAACAATGCCGGCGCCGATGTCACCGGCATCGATCTGACGCAAAGCTATGTCGACATCGCGACCAGCCTGTCGAAGCGGGTGGGAATGGCCGACAAAGTCCGGTTCGTGCAGGGCAGCGCGCTGGACATGCCGTTCAGCAACAAAAGCTTTGATACGGCCATGATCCTGCATGTCGGCATGAATCTTCCCGACAAGAAAAAGCTGATGAGCGAGGCGGCGCGTGTGCTCAAGCCGGGCGGCGTCTTTGCCGTCTACGATGTGATGCGGCTCAAGGCAGGTGCACTGACCTATCCGCTGCCATGGGCATCCGACGAGAGCATGTCCTTCGTTGCCACGCCCGACGACTATCGTTCGGCTGCCGCCGCCGCGGGGTTCTCTGTAACCGCCGAGCGCCCCCGTGGCGCCTTCGCCATCGAATTTTTCGACACGATACGGGCGCGCATGGCTGCGGCGCAGGCGGAAGGAAAAAAGCCGCCGCCTGGCGTTAATCTTATCATGGGCGAGAACGCCGGCACCAAGATCGCCAATCTCACCCCCGCGCTTAAAGGCGGCATTCTCGCACCCGTGGAAATGCTCCTTCGTCTCGGTTGAAAGGGACCTGTCATGGCAGACATCCGCAACAATTTCGTCGGCATCAAATCGCCCAATCCGTTCTGGCTGGCTTCGGCGCCGCCGACCGACAAGGCCTACAACGTCATCCGCGCCTTCAAGGCGGGCTGGGGCGGCGTCGTGTGGAAGACGCTGGGCGAAGAAGGTCCGCCGGTGGTCAACGTCAACGGCCCGCGTTATGGCGCGATCTGGGGGGCGGACCGGCGCCTGCTCGGCCTCAACAATATCGAGCTGATCACCGACCGCGATTTGCAGGTCAATCTGCGCGAGATCAAGCAGGTCAAGAAGGACTGGCCCGACCGCGCCATCGTCGTCTCACTGATGGTGCCATGCGTCGAGGAAAGCTGGAAGGCGATCCTGCCGGTGGTCGAGGAGACCGAAGCCGACGGCATCGAGCTCAATTTCGGCTGCCCGCACGGCATGTCGGAACGCGGCATGGGCGCGGCTGTCGGCCAGGTGCCGGAATACATCGAAATGGTGGTGCGCTGGTGCAAGGCCAACACCCGCATGCCTGTCATCACCAAGCTGACGCCGAATATCACCGATGTGCGCAAGCCGGCGCGCGCCGCACTCTCCGGCGGAACCGACGCGGTGTCGCTGATAAACACCATCAACTCGATCACCGGCGTCGACCTCGACAGTTTCGCGCCGCAGCCGACCATCGACGGCAAGGGCTCGCATGGCGGCTATTGCGGCCCGGCGGTGAAGCCGATCGCCATGAACATGGTGGCCGAGATCGCCCGCGATCCGGAAACGCGCGGCCTGCCGATCTCCGGCATTGGCGGCATCACCACCTGGCGCGATGCGGCTGAATTCATGGCGCTCGGCGCCGGCAATGTGCAGGTGTGCACGGCGGCGATGACATACGGCTTCAAGATCGTGCAGGAGATGATCGCCGGTCTCGAAAACTGGATGGACGAGAAAGGCCACGCCTCGCTCAACGACATTGTCGGCCGCGCCACGCCCAACGTCACCGACTGGCAGTATCTCAACCTCAATTACATCGCCAAGGCGCATATCGACCAGGACGCCTGCATCAAATGCGGCCGCTGCCACATCGCCTGCGAGGACACTTCGCACCAGGCAATCACCAACATGGTCGACGGCGTCAGGCATTTCGAGGTGATCGAGGCCGAATGCGTCGGCTGCAATCTGTGCGTCAATGTCTGCCCGGTCGAGAACTGCATCACCATGGAGCCGCTGGCCGCCGGCGTCATGGACCAGCGCACCGGCAAGCCGGTGTCGCCGATCTATGCCAACTGGACGACGCACCCGAACAACCCGATGGCCAAGGTGGCCGCAGAGTAGGGAACGGGTCGAAGAAAAAAGCGGCGCTTTCGAGCGCCGTTTTTCATTTTACTATTGCAGATAAAATCTATCTAGGATAAAAGATATCCATGAATAGGAGCGCAACATCGTGAAACTGGGCGAGGGTGTAGAAGCGGCCATCCATTGCGCGGCCACACTGGCCAGCGTGGAGGGCAACAGCACGATACCGGGTGCTGCTTTGGCAGAGTCCTTCGGCCTGTCGCCGAGCTATCTGCTGAAACATCTGAACCAGCTGACTGCTGCGCGCATCCTGGAATCGGTGCCGGGACCGGCGGGCGGCTACCGGCTGGCGCGTCCGGCCGAGCGCATCACGCTGCTCGATATCGTGCTTGCGGTCGAGGGTCGCGAGCCGGCCTTCCGCTGCGGCGAGATCCGCCAGCGCGGCCCGGTCAAGATCGATGCTTCGGCCTATGTGAAGCCGTGCGGCATCAATGCCGCGATGCTGAAAGCCGAGCGTGCCTATCGCGCGGCTCTCGCGGAAACCCGGTTGTCCGACATCGTGGCTGACTACAAGGCCGAAGGCGATCCGCGATCGTTTGCCGCCAGCTGTGCCTTTGTGGCGCGCCATCAGCGGCCGCAGAAACCCGCTTCGACCAAACAGATTTAATCCCCCGCAAACAGATGTGAAAGGAAAGACGATGAAACAGAGACTGCAATTCTTCGCCAAGGCGCCTGAGATCATGAAAGCCGTGTCGGCGCTCAACAAGGCGGTCGACGAATGCGGGCTTGAAGTGAGCCTGCTGCATTTGATCAAGCTCCGCGCCTCGCAGATCAATGGCTGCTCCTACTGCGTCGAGATGCATAGCCGCGAGGCGAGGCGCGATGGCGAAACCGAGACACGGCTCTATCTGGTTTCGGCCTGGAAGGAATCGCCGCTGTTTTCCGAGCGCGAACGCGCGGCGCTTGCTTGGACCGAGGCAACGACCCTGATCGCCAACAATGGCGTTTCGGACGAACTCTATGCCCGCACGCTAGAGCACTTCTCGGAAGAGGAACTGGTCAAGCTGTCGGTCGCGATCGGCATGATCAACACCTGGAACCGGCTCTGCATCCCGTTCCACGCCATTCACCCGATGCCGGCTGCCAAAGCAGCCTGACCGTCCGGTTAGTCATGGAGCGCCGTGGAAAGGGCGGCGCTCCACCTGTTTCATGCTTAAGTACGGGGAAGATTTCATGCCTGTCGATTTGCCTTCGACCTTTTTGTTTCTCGGCCGCCTGTTGCTCGGCGGCGCCTTCGTTTGCGCCGGCCTGCGCAATGTTCAGAACGAGACCTTCCTGACAGGGCTGATGACCGCGCGCGGCGTGCCGCAGGCGAGATTGGCGTTGTGGGCCGGCATCGTCCTGCAGACCATTGCCGGCGCGCTGTTGATGGCCGGCCTGTGGACTGCGACCGCCTGCGCCGTGCTGCTGCTGTTTCTCATCGTCGCCACGCCGATGTTCCACAATTTCTGGGACCATCAGGGCCCGGACCGGGCGTCGCGCATCAACGGTTTCGTCGGCAACGTCGCACTGGCCGGAGGCCTTCTCACGCTGATCGCGCAGTCGCTGTAAGGTCACGCCGCGTAGCGCAGGCCGCCGTCGCAGGTCAGCACCTGGCCGGTCATGAAGCCGTTGGAGACTAGAAAGGCGATTGCGCCGGCGACGTCTTCGGCGCGGCCGATCCTGCCCACCGGGGTTTTGCCGGCATATTCGCTGAACACCGCCTGCCGCTGGTCTTCGGCCAGGAAATCCCACCACGGCGTGTCGATGACGCCGGGCGCCACGACATTGACGCGCAGCGGCTTCAGTTCGACCGCCAGGATCGGCACCACCGTCAACAGCATGCCGTTGACGGCGGCAATGCCAGCCACGCCGGGCGCCGACAATTGTGCCGACACCGCCGAGATGAAAGTGACCGATCCCGATCTGTTGAGCGTCGGCAAGGCTGCCTGCAAACAGGACAGCTGCGGCCGGACTTTCTCGTCGACGCCGCCGGCGATGTCTGAGAGATCGAGGGTTTCGAACGGCCCAAGTCCCTTGCCGCCGCTGGCAGCCAGCACGAGGTGATCGAACGGTCCGAGTTCCCCAAAGAAATGGCGGACTTCATCCGGCTTCGAAGCATCGAAGGCAGCTTTTTCGGCGGCGCCGCCGAGGCTCTTCCAGGCGCTGGTGAGCTTGTCCTGGCTTCGTCCGGTGATGGTCACCTTCATGCCTGGGCCCAGCAGTTTTCGCGCCGTTGCGAGGCCGATGCCGGATGAGCCGCCGATGACGACCGTGTGTTCGATCTTGCCGGTCATGAATGCTGTTCCTTCGATTTTGCGGAGACTTGGCCGACGAAGTCGAGGCTCAGGGTTCGCAATTGCTGTCTGGCCTTGGCGTCATAGGCTTGTGCTTCGGCGCGGGATTCCTTTAGGCCATCGAAATAGAGGCCACTGCGGCCCTCCAGGGCGGGCGATGTCGCGACGTTGAGAATGGCGTCGGCGCCGGTCTCGACCGAGCTCCATGGCGTCACGCCGGCTTGGCGGACCATGGTGGTGTTCATGTAGCTCGCCGGATGCAGAGCGTTGACGGTGACGCCGCTGCCTTTCAACTCTCCGGCCAGGTCGATGGTGAACAGGATCTGCGCCAGCTTGCTCTGGCAATAGGCGCGCACGCCGTCATAGGAACGTGTCAGCATGACATCGCCGAAATCGATCGCCTGCTGGCCGGCCGAAGCGACGTTGATGATGCGCGCCGGCGAACTCGCCTTGAGCAGCGGCAGCAGTTCCGAGGTCAGCAGGAAACCGGCGAGATAGTTGACCGCAAAGCGCAGTTCGAAGCCGTCGGCGCTGAGCTGTCGCTTGGCGCCGGCCGTGCCGATGCCGGCATTGTTGATGAGGATGTCGAGCCGGTCGGTTTTTGCGCGTACGGCCTCGGCAAGGCGGCGGACCTCGGCTAGCGAGGCGAGGTTGGCGGCGAGGAACTCGGCCTTGCCGCCGGCGGATTCGATTTCTGCGACGGTTGCCTTGCCGCGAGCCGCGTCACGGCCATGCACCAGCACGCGCGCGCCGCCGGCGCCCAGCCTTTGCGCGACGACACGGCCGACGCCGTCGGTCGAACCGGTGATGAGGATTGTCTTGTCTTTCAGATCCATATTCAGAGCCTCCATCTCTCTGGATGGAAGATGGGGCGCCTGACCCAGCCCAAACAGTTCAAACTTTATCCTGGTATCAATACTGCTATAATAGCTCTCATGGATGCCCCCACGCACTCCGCTGAAGACAGCCGCCGGCGCGAGCTTGGCGCCTTCCTGCGCTCGCGCCGCGAAAGATTGACGCCGTCCGCCACCGGCATCGCGACCGGCCTGCGGAGACGCACGCCAGGCTTGCGTCGCGAGGAAGTGGCGATGATCGCCGGCGTCGGCACCACCTGGTACACATGGCTAGAGCAGGGGCGCGAGGTCAGACCCTCGGTGGAGGTGCTAGCGGCGCTCAGCGAAGCGCTGCGCCTCGACGCCGTTGAAAGGCGGCATCTGTTCATCCTGGCAGCCGCCAGCAACCGGAGAACCGCGTGGCTGCGCCGGAAAAGGTCGATGGCCCGCTGATGCATATGCTGGAGAGCCTGGTGCTGCAGCCGGCCTATGTCGTCGGGCGGCGCTGGGATGTGCTGGCCTGGAATCCGGCGGCGGTAGCGGTGTTCGGTGATTATGGCCTGCTAGAGGGCGACGCCCGCAACATCGTCCACATGGTGTTCACCAATCCGCATCACCGGCGCCTGCTGGTTGACTGGGAGCAATTGGCGCGCACCGTGCTGGCCTCGTTCCGGGCGGAAAGCGCCCGCTATGTGGGCGATGCGGATTTCGAGCGGCTGATCGTGCTTATGACGCGCTCAAGTCCGGAGTTTCGCGACTGGTGGCCGCAACGCGACGTGGCACGCCGATTGTCGGGGGTGAAACATGTCCGACATCCGAGCGCCGGCGCCATGACGTTCGAGCATATGAGCCTGTCGATCGACGACGGCTCGGACATGAAGCTGATCGTCTACACGCCGCTGGCCGAACAGAATTCGATCGAGAAGCTGCAGAATTTGCTTGAGGCGATGCCGGCGGAGCGCCGCAGCGCCTGACGCCCAAAGGTCAGCCCTTCGGCTTCAGCCCATCAATGAACAACTGCTCCAGAAACCGCGCCGCATCCTCGAAGCGGCCGTCGCCGCCGCGATCGGCGCCGAGCACGGCACGGACCTGGACATCGAAATCGGCATAGTGCTGCGTCGTCGCCCAGATCGAAAAGATCAGGTGCCAGGGATCGGTGCGGGCGATTTTTCCCGCGCGCATCCAGCCCTTGATGACGTTGGCCTTCTCGTCGACCAGTGTCTTCAGTTCACCCGCCAGCAGCGGCATGATGCGTGGCGCGCCTTGCAGGATCTCGTTGGCGAACAGCCGGCTCTCCCTGGGAAAATCACGCGCCATTTCGAGCTTGCGCCTGATGTAGCTCCTGAGCTCGGTCAGGGGATCGCCGATATCGTCGAGTTCGCGCAGCGGCGCCAGCCAGGTCGCCAGCAGCCGCTCCATCAGTGTCTCGTGAATGTCTTCCTTGCGGCGGAAATAATAGAGCAGGTTCGGCTTCGACATCCCGGCGGCCTCGGCGATCTGGTCGATGGTCGAACCGCGAAAGCCGTTGGCGGAGAAGACTTCGAGGGCTGCCTCCAGGATCAGTTCGCGCTTTTCCTGCTGGATGCGGGTGCGGCGAGGGGCTGAGCCTTCCATGGCGCCGCTCACCCCTGCAAGCCTTGGCCGAGCGGGTCATCTGGACCAATTCTCTGGACCAGTTTTTCTCTTACCCGTGGAGCGCACTTCGGAGGCCGCATTTCCGCTAGTAATCCCTTGACCGCCGACAGGGCGGTGCTAACGTTTGTCCAATCGGTCAAAAATTTGCGTAGCATGAAAACGCAGCAAAGACCAAGCTTTGGAAAGACCAAGCGTTAGCCGCACCGAAACAGGTTACAAGGGGAAGTCTTGGTCATGTCCAACCGGCTGAAAGTCACGCCGAACGATCTCAGCGCATTCTGGATGCCGTTCACGGCAAACCGGCAGTTCAAACAGGCGCCGCGCATGTTCGTGTCCGCCAAGGACATGCACTACACCACCAGCGACGGCCGCAAGGTGCTCGACGGCACCGCGGGCCTCTGGTGCGTCAATGCCGGCCATTGCCGTCCCAAGATCACCGAGGCGATCCAGCATCAGGCCGCCGAACTCGACTATGCGCCGGCCTTCCAGATGGGTCACCCGATCGTGTTCGAACTGGCCAACCGCCTGGTCGACCTCGCGCCCAAGGGCATGGACCATGTCTTCTTCACCAATTCCGGTTCGGAATCGGTGGAAACCGCGCTGAAGATGGCGATCGCCTATCACCGTGTGAAGGGCGAGGGCGCGCGCACCCGCCTGATCGGCCGCGAACGCGGCTATCACGGCGTCAATTTCGGCGGTATCTCGGTCGGCGGCATCGTCACTAACCGCAAGATGTTCGGCACGCTGCTCGGCGGCGTCGACCACATGCCGCACACGCATCTGCCGGAAAAGAACGCCTTCTCCAAGGGCGTGCCGGAGTATGGCGCGGAACTCGCCAACGAGTTGGAGCGCATCGTTGCCCTGCATGACGCCTCGACCATCGCCGCCGTCATCGTCGAACCGGTCGCCGGCTCCACCGGCGTCATCCTGCCGCCGAAGGGCTATCTGCAGAAACTGCGGGAGATCTGCACCAAGCACGGCATTTTGCTGATCTTCGACGAGGTCATCACCGGTTTCGGCCGTCTCGGCGCGCCGTTCGCAGCGGATTATTTCGGCGTCACGCCCGACATCATGACCACCGCCAAGGGCGTCTCCAACGGCGTCATCCCGATGGGCGCGGTGTTCGTGAAGAAGGAAATCCACGACGCCTTCATGAGCGGCCCCGAGCACATGATCGAGTTCTTCCACGGCTACACCTATTCGGGCAATCCGATTGCGTGCGCCGCGGCACTCGGCACGCTCGACACCTACAAGGAAGAGGGCCTGCTCACCCGCGGCGAGGAACTGGCGCCGTACTGGGAAGATGCGCTGCATTCGCTGAAGGGCGAGCCGCATGTCATCGACATCAGGAACATCGGCCTGATCGGCGCGATCGAACTGGCGCCGATCGCAGGCAGCCCGACCAAGCGGGCCTTCTCGGCCTTCGTAAAGGCGTTCGAGCGCGGCGCGCTGATCCGCACCACCGGCGACATCATCGCGCTGTCGCCGCCACTGATCATCACCAAGGGCCAGATCAACGAATTGATCGACCATGTCAGAGAAGTGCTGAGGGCGATCGACTAATCTATCCAGCCAGTCGGGCGGCGGCGGGAACCGCCGCCCGGTTGGTTATATGAAATGAGAGGACTTTGAATGGCCGCCCCAGGCGAGAATCTGCGAATCAATTCAGACCGTTTGTGGGATTCCATCATGGAGATGGCGAAGATCGGCCCCGGTATTGCGGGCGGCAACAATCGCCAGACCGTGACCGACGAGGACGGCGAGGGACGGCATCTGTTCAAGCGCTGGTGCGAGGCGGCCGGGCTCGAAATGGGCCTGGACGAGATGGGCACCATGTTTGCCCGGCGGGAAGGTGCTGATCCCAGCCTGCCGCCGGTTTATGTCGGCAGCCATCTCGACACGCAGCCGACCGGCGGCAAGTATGACGGCGTGCTCGGCGTGCTCGGCGGGCTGGAGATCATCCGCTCGCTTAACGATCTCGGCATCCAGACCAGGCATCCGATCGTCGTTACCAACTGGACCAATGAGGAAGGCTCGCGCTTTGCCCCGGCGATGATGGCGTCCGGCGTGTTCGCCGGTGTGCTCGAGCAGGCGGACGTGTATCAGCACACCGATAAACAGGGGAAAAAGTTCGGCGAGGAGCTGGAGCGCATTGGCTGGAAGGGAACCGAGAAGGTCGGCGACCGCAAGATCCACGCCTTCTTCGAACTGCATATCGAGCAGGGGCCGGTCCTCGAGGACGAAGGCATCGACATTGGCGTCGTCACCCACGGCCAGGGCCTGAAATGGCTGCAGGTAACGCTGACCGGCAAGGAGGCGCATACCGGCTCGACGCCGATGCCCAAGCGCCGTAATGCCGGTCTAGGCATGGCGCGCGTGGTCGAGCTGGTGCATGAGATCGCCATGGACTACCAGCCCGATGCCGTCGGCGCGGTCGGCCACATGGAGGTGTTTCCGAACTCGCGCAACATCATTGCGGGACGCACCGTCTTCACCATCGACATCCGTTCGCCCGAGAAGGAAGTGCTGGACGCGATGGATGGGCGCATACGCGAAGGCATCGACACGATCTGTGAGGCGCTCGACATCCAGTACAAGGTCGAGCAGGTCGGCGCTTTCGATCCGGTCACCTTCGATGCCGGCTGCGTCAAGGCGATCCGCGACGCCGCCGAGCGGCTCGGCTATTCCCACCGCAACCTCGTATCCGGCGCCGGCCACGACGCCTGCTGGATCAACCGCGTCGCGCCGACCGCCATGGTGATGTGCCCCTGCGTTGACGGGTTGTCACACAACGAGGCCGAGGAAATCACCAAGGAATGGGCCGGCGCCGGCGCCGACGTGCTGTTCCATGCGGTGGTAGAGACAGCGGGGATCGTGGCGTGAACTAAGATCTGTATTCAAAACGACGCTCACAAGAAGCGCGAAGAGAACAAGGGAACACGACAATGACCAAAGTCATCCGAAACGGCACCATCGTCACCGCCGACCGCACCTGGAAGGCCGATGTGCTGATGCAGCACGGCAAGATCGTCGCCATTGGCTCGAACCTGCATGGCGACCATGAGTTCGACGCCAGCGGCTGTTACGTCATGCCGGGCGGCATCGATCCGCACACCCATCTCGAAATGCCGTTCATGGGCACCTATTCGGCCGACGATTTCGAGTCCGGGACGCGCGCGGCCCTTTCCGGTGGCACCACGATGGTGGTCGATTTCTGCCTGCCGGCGCCGCAGCAATCGCTGCTGGAAGCGTTGCAGATGTGGGACAACAAGACCTCGAAGGCTGCCTGCGACTACTCCTTCCACATGGCGATCACCTGGTGGGGCAAGCAGGTGTTCGACGAGATGGCCACCGTCGTCGACAGAGGCATTACCTCGTTCAAGCATTTCATGGCCTACAAGGGCGCGCTGATGGTGGACGACGACGAGATGTACGCGTCGTTCCAGCGCTGCGCCGATCTCGGCGCGCTGCCGCTCGTTCATGCCGAGAATGGCGACGTGGTTGCGGCGCTGTCGCAAAAGCTGCTCGCCGCCGGCAATAATGGCCCCGAGGGACACGCCTATTCGCGGCCGCCGGAAGTGGAAGGCGAGGCGACCAACCGCGCCATCATGATCGCCGACATGGCCGGCGTGCCGCTCTATGTCGTGCATGTGTCCTGCGAGCAGAGCCACGAAGCCATCCGCCGCGCCCGCCAGAAGGGCATGCGGGTTTTCGGCGAGCCGCTGATCCAGCATCTGACGCTGGATGAAAGCGAGTATTTCGATAAGGATTGGGACCACGCGGCGCGCCGCGTCATGAGCCCGCCCTTCCGCAACAAGCTGCACCAGGATTCGCTGTGGGCCGGCCTGCAGGCGGGATCGCTGCAGGTGGTGGCGACCGACCACTGCGCCTTCACCACCAAGCAGAAGCGCAACGGCGTCGGCGATTTCACCAAGATCCCGAACGGCACTGGCGGGCTTGAAGACCGCTTGCCCGTGCTGTGGACGACGGGCGTCAACACCGGGCGGCTGACGATGAACGAGTTCGTCGCGGTGACTTCGACCAACATCGCCAAGATCCTCAACATGTATCCTAGGAAGGGCGCCATCGTCCAAGGCGCGGACGCCGACATCGTGGTGTGGGACCCCAGCGCCAAGAAGACCATCACCTCGAAGAAGCAGCAATCGGTGATCGACTACAACGTCTTCGAAGGTTTTGAGGTGACCGGCCTGCCGCGCTTCGTCTTTTCGCGCGGCGAATTGTCGGTCGAGGAAGCGGAGGTCAAGGCCAAGCCCGGCCATGGCGAATTCGTCGCCCGCGAGCCGAACGCGGCGGTCAACCGGGCTCTGTCGACCTGGAAGGACATTACCGCGCCGCGCAAGGTGGAACGCACCGGCATTCCGGCGACAGGCGTTTGACGTTGCGGAGCCCGGGGGCGCTCATTTCACTGGTCGTGGCGATGGTGGTCGCTGGTCCGGCAACAGGGGCCGAGAGGCTGGCCGGCTCCTGGGGCAACGATGCCGGCTGTGTCTTTGCAAAGGCCGGTTTTCAGGGCCGGGACGATTATATCGTGCTGACCGCCGAAGGCATCGAGACCTATGGCAGCGGCTGCCGGTTCGCGCAGCAATTGACGTGGGCGCCGGGCACGCAATCGCTTGATGCGACCTGTTCCGCCGAAGGCGAGGCGGGGACGACGGCTGAAACCGTTGTGGTCACCAACAAGGGCGAGGGTGGGTTCTTCGTGACCATTCCCGGTCTTGAAGAAATGGGGCCGTTGCAACCGTGTTCGTGACGTTGGAGCTGGGGGAATGAGCGCGCGCGGTTTGGGGCCGTCTGTTGCGATGGTAGTCGTTCTGGCTGCGGGTCAGGCCCTTGCGGCAGGCATCGACCTGACGAAACCCTATGGGGACAAATATGGCTGCATCAACCGCAACGGCCAGGAAGTCGCCGCCGATCGGATGCTGCTTTTGACCGACGAGGCATTGGTCACCGCCGCCAGCGCCTGCACCTTCACGGACAAGCAGGCGCAGGCTGATGGGTCGCTGGTGGTGACGGCAACATGCGAGGCGGAAGGCGAAGAAGGACAGGCGCCGACCAAATTCACCATCAAGCGCAGCGCCAAGAACGCCAAGAAGCTGACGGTCGCCGACGACGACGGCAATGTCATGGGCGAAGTGGCGCGGTGCAAATGACGGCAGTCCCGTCAGCGTCAGGCCACCAGCGCATCCAGTTCCGGCAACAGGACGACGCTTTCCTGTTCATTGGGATCGGTGCGGGCGATGACGGCCGAGGACGGGGCGTTGCTCAGATTGGCCGGCAGATGCGGTACGCCGGCCGGGATGTAGAAGAGGTCGCCGGCCTTGACGACGATGTGGTTCTCGAGCCTGTCGCCATACCATGTGTGGACCTCGCCCGAGAGCACATAGATCGCCGTCTCATGGCTTTCATGCAGATGCGCCTTGGCGCGGGCGCCAGGCGGCAGGGTGAGCAGATGCATGCAGATGCCGGACGAGCCGACCGTCTCGGCTGCAATGCCGGCAAAATAGGTCAATCCCTGCTTGCCTTCATAAGTGCTTTCAGGACGGATAAGGTGACAAGTGGGTTTGGGCGACATCGGCAAGGCTCCGGGCGTCGATTGGGTGGGATTGGACGAGTGGAAAGCAACATCAACGCGAATGCAACGGCATTTCATCCTGGGCGGCTGCGAGAAGCAGGCAGCAAGCGATGACGGGACGATCGCCAGCCGTCGTCTCGGCAAGCAAACTTGGCCTTACCTTTCAGACCAATGACGGTCCGGTAGAGGCGCTCTCCAAAGTCGACCTGACAATCGGCAAGGGCGAGTTCGTCTCCTTCATCGGCCCATCTGGCTGCGGCAAGACCACCTTGCTGCGCGTCATCGCCGATCTGGAAAAACCGACATCGGGCACGATCTCGGTCAACGGCATGACGCCGGAACAGGCGCGCGAGAAACGCGCTTATGGCTACGTCTTCCAGGCGGCAGCCCTTTTCCCGTGGCGCACGATCGAGCGTAACGTGGCGCTGCCGCTGGAGATCATCGGCCTTTCGAGAGCGGAGCAGGCCGAGCGCATCAAGCGCACGATGGAGCTCGTCAACCTCTCCGGCTTCGAGAAGAAATACCCTTGGCAGCTTTCCGGCGGCATGCAGCAGCGCGCTTCGATCGCCCGCGCGCTCGCCTTCGACGCCGACCTGTTGCTGATGGACGAGCCCTTCGGCGCGCTGGACGAGATCGTGCGCGACCATCTCAATGAACAGCTTCTGGAATTGTGGGCGCGCACCAACAAGACGATCTGCTTCGTCACCCATTCCATCCCCGAGGCGGTGTATCTGTCGACGCGCATCGTCGTCATGTCGCCGCGCCCAGGTCGGGTTACCGACATCATCGAATCGACGCTGCCAAAGGAGCGGCCACTGGACATCCGCGAGACGCCTGAGTTTCTGGCGATCGCGGCCCGCGTGCGCGATGGGTTGCGGGCAGGGCACAGCTATGATGATTGAGGGGGCGAACGACCGGCTGGCTCCTCTCCCCAACGGGGAGAGGGTGGCCGGAGCGAAGCGGAGGTCGGGTGAGGGGGCGGCGCCGACGGATCCGACCAAGAGAAATGTCGGGGCAACCGCTCGCGCCCGAAAGCTGCGGTTTGACGAGACCGAAGCTGAATACCGGCTTTGGGGGGAATTGAGAGGACGTCATCTCAACGGCTACAAATTTGTGCGGCAAGTGCCGCTCGGACCTTTCATCGCGGACTTCGTCTGCCGCGAGCAGGGGCTGATTGTCGAACTTGATGGCAGCCAACACGCGGATTCACTGACCGATCCCGCCAGGACAGCCTGGCTGAACGGACAAGGTTATTCGGTTCTGCGCTTCTGGAATCACGAAGTTTTGGCTGAGCGCCGAGCGGTCCTGGATACGATCTTGGCTTGTCTCGACGGAAAGATTTCTACCCCCTCACCCGACCTCCGCTTCGCTCCGGCCACCCTCTCCCCGTTGGGGAGAGGAGGGCGCCCCGCTGGCGAGGCGCGCTAGATGGACACCTTCCGCGAAAAACTCATCCCCGTGACCTCCATCCTCCTCGGCATGGTGGTGCTCTGGTATGTCTTCGCCGTCATCCTAAACGCGCCCTTCCAGCGCGACCTCGACCGGCGCGCCGGGGAAACCCACGACACCGTCGAATTCATCGGCAAGACGCTGTCGCAGCCCAAGCCGACGCTGCCGGCGCCGCATCAGGTGGCGGTGAACTTCTTCGAGAACACCTTCCTGCGGCCCATCACATCGAGCCGAAGCCTCGTCTACAATGCTTGGGTGACCCTGTCGTCGACGTTGCTCGGCTTTGCCTTCGGCACGGCGCTCGGCATCGTCATCGCGGTTGGCATCGTGCATGTGGCGACGCTCGACCGCAGCCTGATGCCGTGGATCATCGCCTCCCAGACGATTCCCATTCTGGCGGTGGCGCCGATGATCATCGTCGTGCTGGGGGCGATCGGCATCAGCGGTCTGATCCCAAAGGCGATGATCTCGACCTACCTGTCGTTCTTCCCGGTGACGGTGGGCATGGTGAAGGGCCTGCGCTCGCCCGAACTCATGCATCTCGACCTGATGCACACCTACAATGCCAGTGTCTCGCAGACCTTCTGGAAGCTGCGGGTGCCGGCCTCGGTGCCGTTCCTGTTCACCTCGATGAAGGTGGCGGTGGCGGCGAGCCTGGTCGGCGCCATTGTCGGCGAACTGCCGACCGGTGCTGTCGCCGGCATCGGCGCCAAGCTTTTGGCAGGCGCCTATTACAGCCAGTCCATCGACATCTGGTCCGCCCTTGTGGCGGGCTCGGTGGTGGCGGCCCTTCTGGTCATGGTGGTCGGCATAGCCGGGCGCCTCGTTGACCGCGCGATGGGCGGGAGGCCGGCATGAACTGGCTGAAGCCCTCCTGGCAAGCGGTGCTGGCCATTACGCTGTGTCTTGTAGCCCTGTCGCTCGGCGCGATGTCGAAGCCGGAAGCGGCCACCCTTGCAGACCCGACGGCAAGTTTCGACTACCCCTATTTCGGTATAAAGACCCCGATGATCGGCCTGGCCGTGCTGGCGGGGCTGATCTCGATGCTCAGGATTTCGGCGGTGGCCGAGGCTGCGGTGCTGTTTATCGGCGCTCACCTTGTCGCCTGGATGCTGATCTCGGGCATTACAGGGTTCGAAGGCATGGCATTGGCGCCGTATTTCCTGCTGCTCGCCGCTGCCTGGCTGCTGGCATGGCGCTGCGTCGCCGTGCTGTCGGGGCTTCGCCCGATGGCAAAAGGGGCGCGGATGGCGCTGCGCCTCATCATACCGGCGATCTTCGGCGCCTGGATCCTGATCATATGGGAAGCGATGACGCGTGGCGCCGGCATTCCCTTCATCCTTTTGCCGCCGCCGAGCGCCATCGGTGTGCGCATCGCCAGTTCCCTGCCGGTGCTCGGCGCCGATATCAGGCAGACCATCTTCAAGGCGGTGATCTTCGGTTATGTCATCGGCAGCGGCGCCGGCTTCCTGGTGGCGATTGCGGCCGACCGCGTGCCGTTCCTGCGCCGCGGTCTGCTGCCGATCGGCAATATGGTCTCGGCGCTGCCGATCATCGGTGTGGCGCCAATCATGGTGATGTGGTTCGGCTTCGACTGGCCGTCCAAGGCCGCGGTCGTCATCATCATGACCTTCTTCCCAATGCTGGTGAACACGGTTGCCGGTCTTGCCGCCTCCGGCCATATGGAGCGCGACCTGATGCGCACCTATGCGTCGGGCTACTGGCCAACACTCTTGAAGCTCCGGCTGCCGGCGGCAGCGCCCTTCATCTTCAACGCGCTGAAGATCAACTCGACGCTGGCGCTGATCGGCGCCATCGTCGCCGAGTTCTTCGGCACGCCTGTGGTCGGCATGGGCTTTCGCATCTCGACCGAGGTCGGGCGGATGAACATCGACATGGTCTGGGCCGAAATCGCAGTTGCAGCACTGGCGGGTTCGGTCTTTTATGGCGTGGTCGCTCTCGTCGAGAGAGCCGTCACGTTTTGGCATCCCTCTGTCCGTGGTGGATAGGGCGGTGGGTTCGGGTGTTAACTTCAGAGGGTAAAAACATGAAAAGACTGATCATTCCGATGCTGGCCGGCGCGATGTCGCTGGCCGCGTTCCAGGCAATGGCCGCCGACAAGGTGACCTTGCAGCTGAAATGGGTCACGCAGGCGCAGTTTGCCGGCTACTATGTCGCCAAGGCCAAGGGTTTTTATGAAGCAGAAGGCCTCGACGTCGACATCAAGCCGGGCGGTCCCGATATCGCACCCGAGCAGGTGATCGCCGGCGGTGGCGCCGACGTCATCGTCGACTGGATGGGCGGGGCGCTCGCCGCGCGCGAAAAGGGCGTGCCGCTGGTCAACATCGCCCAGCCGTTCAAGAAGGCCGGTATGGAGCTGGTCTGCCCGAAGGACGGCCCGATCAAGACCGAAGCCGATTTCAAGGGTCACACGCTGGGCGTCTGGTTCTTCGGTAACGAATATCCATTCTACGCCTGGATGAACAAGCTCGGCCTGAAGACCGAAGGCGGCCCGGACGGCGTCACGGTTTTGAAGCAGAGCTTCGACGTGCAGCCGCTGATCCAGAAGCAGGCGGATTGCATTTCGGTCATGACCTACAACGAGTACTGGCAGCTGATCGATGCCGGCTACAAGCCGGACCAGCTCACCGTGTTCAACTACTCGGCGATGGGCAACGACCTGCTTGAGGACGGGCTCTATGCCTCGGAAGACAAGCTCAAGGATCCGGCTTTCGAAGACAAGATGGTGCGTTTCGTGCGCGCCTCGATGAAGGGCTGGAAATATGCCATCGACAACAATGACGAGGCCGCGGGCATTGTCATGGACGGCGGTGGCCAGGACGAAAACCACCAGAAGCGGATGATGAGCGAAGTCGCCAAGCTGATCGACAATGCCGACGGCAAGCTCGACCCGGCGACCTACGAGCGCACCGCCAAGGCGCTGCTCGACCAGAAGATCATCACCAAGGCGCCGACCGGCGCCTACACCACAGCCATCACCGACAAGGCGATCAAATAAGCCTGGCCAGGCAATTTCGACCTCGAGAGCGGCGCCTTTGACCAAATGTCAGAGGCGCCGTTCCTTTATGGTGTTCATGACGAAGCTGGTCTCGATCGACGCGACGCATTTCAGCCGCGCGATCTTTTCCTTGATGAAGCGCTCGTACTGTTCGAGGCTGCCGGTCACCACTTTCAACACATAATCGCGTGACCCGGTGACGAGGTGGCATTCCAGTACCTCTTCCCAACCGCGGATGGCGTCTTCGAACATGACGATCTCGTCCTCGTTCTGGCGGCTGAGCCGGACGGTGGCGATGGCGACCATGTTCCAGCCGAAGGCGGCCGGGTCGACCAGCGTGGTATAGCCCCGGATAATGCCGGCCTCCTCCAGCCGGCGTACCCTCCTCAAACATGGCGACGGCGACAGGCCGATGCGCTCCGCAAGCTCATTGTTGGTGATGCGGGCGTCGGCCTGCAGCTCGCGCAGGATCTTGCGGTCGAAATCGTCGGCTATCTTCTGTTGCACTTTTGCTCTCGCTCGGCAATTTGTTGCCGGGATGCAGCCATGCGAGGCCGAAAATAGCAAGGACTGGTGGACCGGGATCGCATAAATTGCTGGACGAGACTCCTCCAGAACGCAGGAAAAGCCATGACCGCGCCGCGCCCGTCGAAAACCCACATCGGCAACCACAAGCTCCATCCGGAAACGTTGATGTTGAGCTATGGCTTCGATCCGCAACTGTCGGAAGGCGCCGTCAAGCCGCCGGTGTTCCTGACCTCGACCTTCGTGTTCAAATCGGCGGAGGAGGGACGCGACTTCTTCGACTACACATCCGGCCGCAAGGAGCCGCCGAGCGGCACGGCGTCCGGCCTGGTCTATTCGCGCTTCAATCATCCCAACTCGGAGATCGTCGAGGACCGGCTGGCGGTCTATGAGGGAACGGACGCCTGCATCCTGTTCTCGTCGGGCATGTCGGCGATCGCCACGACGCTGCTCGCCTATGCCCGGCCGGGCGATGTCATCCTGCATTCGCAGCCGCTTTACGGCGGCACCGAGACGCTTTTGACGCGCACGCTGTCCGGCTTCGGCATCGGCGCTGTCGGCTTCGCCGACGGCGTCGACGACAAGGCGGTGCGGGCCGCTGCTGATGCAGCGGTGGCGAAGGGGCGTGTCTCGGTCATTCTCATCGAAACGCCGTCGAATCCGACCAACAGCCTGGTCGACATCGCACTGATCCGGAAGTTTGCCGACGAGATCGGCGCAAGCCAAGGATCAACGCCGATCATCGTCTGCGACAACACGCTGCTCGGCCCGGTGTTCCAGCGACCGATCGAACATGGCGCGGATGTCTCCGTCTATTCGCTGACCAAATATGTCGGCGGCCATTCCGACCTGATCGCCGGTGCGGCGATGGGCAGCAAGGCGGTGACCAAGCCGATCAAGGCGCTGCGCGGCGCCATCGGCACGCAACTCGACCCGCATTCCTGCTGGATGCTCGGCCGCTCGCTGGAGACGCTGTCCATCCGCATGGAGCGCGCCAACGACAATGCGCGGCTCGTGGCCGAATTCCTGCGCGATCACGCCAAGGTCGAGAAGGTGCATTACCTGCCGTTCCTGGGCGAGGATACGGCAGCGGGACGGGCCTACAAGGCGCAATGCAGCGGCGCCGGGTCGACATTTTCTTTCGATATCAAAGGCGGAGAGAAGGCGGCCTTCGCATTTCTCAACGGGCTGCAAATATTCAAGCTGGCGGTGAGCCTCGGCGGCACGGAGTCACTCGCCAGCCACCCGGCGGCGATGACGCACTCCGGCATTCCCTTCGACGTGCGCCAGCGCATTGGCGTGCTGGAGACCACGGTCAGGCTGTCGATCGGCGTCGAGCATCCGGACGATCTTATCGCCGACCTGACGCAGGCGCTGGCAGCGGTCTGATAGCTCGCTTGTAGATATCAGGAAAGGGGCGATCGTCTTGGCAGCGTCGGCGGGACAGCACCCCCCTCTGTCCTGCCGGACATCTCCCCCTCAAGGGGGGAGATCAGCAGCTCTGACCATAGCGCCCTGTCTGCAACGCTGCAGATTGGCGAAGGGCGACATGACATCCAATCTCCCCCCTTGAGGGGGAGATGTCCGGCAGGACAGAGGGGGGTGTGACGGAACTCGGCTTTCGCTGCTAACTTCTCAGCTCTTGTCGCGGATCTGCGTCATCGTCCGCGTCGGCGTGATCGCCTCGGGGTCGAGCCTGATTTCGACGATCGCCGGCTTGCCGCTGGCGCGGGCACGCTCGAAGGCAGGGGCAAAATCTGCCGTGTTCTCGACCGTCTCGCCGTGGCCGCCATAGGCGCGGGCAAGAGCGGCAAAGTCAGGGTTCTTCAGATCGGTGGCGACGACACGGCCGGGATAGTCGCGCTCCTGGTGCATGCGGATGGTGCCGTAGATGCCGTTGTTCACGACGATAACGATGATCGGCAGGTCGTATTGCACGGCGGTAGCGAATTCCTGTCCGTTCATCAGGAAGCAGCCGTCGCCGGCAAAGGCGATCACGGTGCGGTCGGGATGGAGCGCCTTGGCGGCAACCGCGGCCGGCGTGCCATAACCCATCGAACCGGAGGTCGGCGCGCCCTGCGTGGCGAAGCGGCGAAAGCGGTGGAAGCGGTGCAGCCAGGTGGCGTAATTGCCGGCGCCGTTGGTGAAAATGGCGTCGTCGGGCAGAACCTTTTCCAGGTAATTCATGATCGGTCCCATCTGGACCGTGCCGGGGCCGGTCTCAGGAGGCGTCGACCAGTCGAGGTAGGCAGCGTGTGCTTTCGCTGTCTCATCCGCCCAGGCTGGCGCGGAGGCTGGCTTGCGCTTGGCGAAGGCTTCGACGAAGGCTGACGGCGCAGCGTTGATCGCCAGGGTCGGCCGGTAGACACGGCCGAGTTCGCCGGCATCGGCATGGACATGGACCAGCGTCTGGTCGGGATAGGGGCTTTTCAGCAACGTGTAGTCGGAGGACGGCATCTCGCCCATGCGGCCGCCGATCAGCAGCACCAGGTCGGCCTGCTTGATGGCGGTGGCCAGCGTCGGGTTGATGCCGATGCCGACATCGCCGGCATAGTTCGGGTGCAGATGGTCGAACAGCATCTGGCGGCGGAAGGAGCAGCCGACCGGCAGCGACCAGGCCTCGGCAATGGTGCGCATACGTGCCACCGCTTCCTCGTCCCAGCGTGTGCCGCCGAGGATGACGAAGGGACGCTTGGCTTTGGCCAGAAGCTTTTCCAAAGCATCGAGTTCGGCTTCGCCGGGCCGGGTTTCGACCGGCGTGTGCGGCAAGGCCGCGGGCGCGTCGACAAGACTGGTCAGCATGTCCTCCGGCAGCGAGACGACGACGGGGCCGGGGCGGCCCGATGTCGCGACAGCAAAGGCGCGGGTGACGAGTTCGGGGATGCGCGCGGCATCGTCGATCTCCACCACCCATTTGGCGATGTCGCCGAAGAAGCGCTTGTAGTTGACCTCCTGGAAAGCCTCGCGCTCCTTGGCGTGGCTGGCGACCTGGCCGATGAACAGGATGACGGGTATCGAATCCTGCATGGCAATGTGAATGCCGGCCGACGCATTGGTGGCGCCGGGGCCGCGGGTGACGAAGCAGATGCCGGGCTGGCCGGTCAGCCGCCCCTGGCAGTCGGCCATCATGGCGGCGCCGCCTTCCTGTCGGCAGACAATGGTGCGGATGGGCGAGTCATGCAATGCGTCGAGCACCGCGAGATAGGATTCGCCGGGCACGCAGAAGATGCGGTCGGTGCCGTTCGCCTCGAGTGCGTCGACAATCAGTTGTCCACCGGTCTTCATCGTCCAGACTTCTCCAGTTCGGCAAGAATTTCTTCGGTATGTTCGCCAAGGCGTGGCGAAGGGCGTTCATAGACCAGCGGTGTGCCGGACATCACCATCGGCGCGCGCACCGAGGGCAGACGATTGCCATGGCCATCGTCGAGGTCGAGGCGCATGCCGCGTGCGATCGTCTGCGGGTCGGCAAACATCTGGCCGATATTGTTGATCGGGCTCGCCGGCACGCTTGCCGCTTCGAGCTTGGCCAGCAACGGGTCTCGGTCCCAGTTCTTCAGCGTCTCGATCATGTGCTCGCGCAATTTCACCCGGTTGGCGACGCGGGCCGGATTGGTGGCGAAATCGGGATTCGCTGAGAGATGGTCGAGTCCGACGGCGGCGCAGAATTTGGCGAACTGGCCGTCATTGCCGACCGCCAGGATGATATGGCCGTCCCTGACCGGGACAACCTCATAGGGCGCAATGTTCATATGCGCATTGCCCATCTGCACCGGCGCCTTGCCGGAGACGAGATAGTTGAGGTTCTGGTTGCCGAGTGCGGAAATCTGCGTGTCGAACAGCGCCATGTCGATATGCTGTCCCTGGCCGGTCTTTTCGGCATGGCGAAGCGCTGCCTGGATGGCGATCACCGAATAGAGGCCGGTGAAGATGTCCGATATGGCGACGCCGGCTTTTTGCGGCTCGCGCCCGACCTCGCCGGTGATCGACATCATGCCGGCCATGGCCTGGATGATGAAATCATAGCCGGCGCGGGGTGCGTAAGGCCCATCCTGGCCGAAGCCGGTGATCGAGCAGTAGACGAGCTTTGGATTGATCGCCTTCAGGCTCTCGTAATCGAGCCCGTATTTCTTGAGGCCGCCGAGCTTGAAGTTCTCGATCAGAATGTCGGCCGTGGCAACCAGCCGGCGCACCGTCTCGGCCCCTTCGGGCGTCGAGAAATCGACGGCGATGGAGCGCTTGCCGCGATTGCAGGAGTGGTAATAGGCGGCCGACAGGTTCTCGCCATCATGGCTCATGACGAAGGGAGGACCCCATTTGCGGGTATCGTCGCCGCCATCGGGGCTCTCGACCTTGATGACATCGGCGCCGAGATCGGCCAGCAATTGTCCTGCCCAGGGGCCGGCCAGGATGCGGGCGAGTTCGACGACGCGGACGCCTTTCAGCGGAGGTTCAGCCATAAATCACCAAAAACGGGTCGGAACCGCAGCCTCTATCAACCCGGGATGCCGCTGTCACGGGCCTTGCGGTGGGCCAGCGATGTCAGCGTTTGAGCACGCTATCGGCCCAGGCAGCGAAATCGTCCATGACGACATCGCGGTTCACCTCGTTCAAGCTTTCGTGGCGGGTGTCGGCGTAAACCTTTGAAACCAGATTCGAAAAGCCCATCGCACGCATGCGCTTGGCGAGATGGTCGATGCCCTTGCCATAGTCGGAGGCCGGATCCTTCTCGCCGCCGACGATGCTGACGGGCAGGTCGCGCCTGATGCCGGCAAAGCCCGCATCCTTGCCGCCTTTCTGCGCCATCTCCACGACATCGCGCCACATCGAGATCGAGGCATCCCAGCCGCACAGCGGGTCGGCAATGTACTTGGCCACTTCAGCCTCGTCGCGCGACAGCCAGTCGAACGGCGTCTTGTGGTTGGGCACCGCCTTGCCCCAGGCCTGGAAGGTCAGTTTGGGCAAGACGCGTGAGGGGACATCGGAGCCGAGCCTGAAGCGCTCATAAGCGAGGATGGCGAGCGCAAGCCGGCCGAGCAAGCCTTGTGAGAAATTGCCGTTCCAGATCGCCGCGGCGTGGACGCGCGGCGAGTGCGCCAGCAGGTAGTTGAGCGCCACCGACGCACCCATCGAATGGCCGAACAGGATGACCGGCAGGCCGGGCTGCTCCCTTGCGATCAAATCGTGGACGGCATCGACATCGGCGATCACCTTGGCCGGGCCGCCTGTGCCGGCGAACCTGCCGAGCGGGGCATCGGGCGCCTTGGTCGCGCCATGGCCGCGATGGTCGTGGACGTAGACATGAAAGCCGCGGGTGCTGAGGTAATCGGCGAAGCGGGCATAGCGCGCCGCATGTTCGGCCAGGCCGTGATTGACCTGGACTACCGCGCGTGGAGAGCCCCCCGCGTGCTTCACATAGAGGTTGAGCGTGGCCCCGGTCGGAGAGGCCAGCGTCGTCTGCTTGTCAAATGCCATGTCTCGCTCCTCGGCGACTGTTGGGCGACGGCGGGACCGACGTCAAGGGGAGGTCGAAATCAGCCGGGGTCACTATTGACAGCTTGCTGTCAATTTGGTTATATGACAGCATACTGTCAAATTACATCGGGAACATGAGTATGAAAACCGTTTCGACCGTTTCGCGCCGCGCGTTTCTGCTGGCGAGCCTTTCATCCGCAATGCTCCTGCCCGGCATTGCTTCCAGCCAGACCAGGGAGATGACCATGAAGACCTCAACCATTGCCGGCCCGCAGGGCCAGCTTGCCGGCTACGACATCAAATCCGGCGACGGCCTGCCGATCCTGTTCGCGCATGGCGACTGCAGCCGCGCCACACAGTGGAACCGGGTGATGCAGCTCACCGCAGGTGGCCGTGAGGCGGTCGCCTTCGATTTTCGCGGCCATGGCGCATCGGCGCCTGCAGCTGATGCCGACTACGGCTATGACGGCCGTGCCGACGATATTGGTGCGGTGGCCGATGCGTTCGGCCTGAAGCGGTTTGTCCTCGTTGCACATAGCGGCGGCAGTGGGGCCGCGCTCGCCTATGCCGCCGGCCATGCCGACCGTGTTGCCGGCATCCTGCTGGTCGATCCGGCGACCGATCCGCGCGCCCTGCCCAAAGAGATTCGCGACGGGTTCGTGCGCGATCTGGCGGGGCCAAACGGCGGCGATGTCCTGAGCGCTTATTACACCTCGATCGCCGGCTCCAACCCAGATGTCCGCAAACAGGTCATCGCCGATGCGGCGGTGGTCGATCCGGCGGCTCGGGCAGGCGTCGGCAAGGCGCTGGCGGAATGGAATCCCGAACCGACGCTCGACGCCTATCACGGGCCGATCTTCGTGCTGGCCACGGAGGCCAATGACAATGCGGCGGCCCTGTTTCGGCTGCGCAGCGGAATTGGCCACAGAACCGTCGCCGGTTCCGGCCATTGGGTGATGCTTGACAAGCCGGAGGCGGTGGCTGAAGCCGTCAACACTTTCGTTTCCACCATCGAGGCCGGCCAGAAATGACAAGCAGGACCGAAGCCGGAGATGTGCTCACCGAACTGGTGCTTGCCGTGTTCCGGCTGAATGGCGGGTTTCTCGACGCGGCCGACCGGCTGGCGGAGCCTGCCGGGTTGACGGCGGCGCGCTGGCAGGTTCTGGGCGCGGTGCTGAAGGAGCCGAAATCGGTTGCCGACATTGCCCGCCACATGGGGCTTGCCCGCCAGAGCGTGCAGCGCCTTGCCGACATTCTGGCCGCCGAAGGGCTCGCCGCCTATGCGGACAACCCGGCGCACCGCCGCGCCAAGCTCCTGGCGATGACCGATGCGGGCCGGGCCGCGATCAGGGATATCGGCACGCGCCAGCATGTCTGGGCCAACCGCATCAGCGAGGGCATCGAGCCTCGCGTGCTTGAGACCGCGCTTGATCTGCTGCGTATGTTGACGAAGCGGGTCGAGGAGGGCGGGGTCTGATCGACCGAGCGATTGTTTTTTGCGGCGGACGAAAGAAATCGTAATTCTGACATGTCACACGTTTCTAGCTTGCGCTATGAAACGCTAGGAGTGCTGGAATGCGGATATCGGCGATATGGGGTGCGGTGTTGGTGGCGCTGGCCGGTGTCGGCCTAGCGCGCGCCGATGTGAAGATGAGCGGCTCCTTCGTGGCCGATGCTGCCTGTCCAGCAACGCAGGCAATCAAGAGCGGCAAGAACCCCGGCAATATCGCGACAACGGCTGGACAGAGCTACGACCTCCTGGCCGGCAACAAGGATGCGCCGACGCATTACCTCATCCGCGTGCCGGGCGCCGATCCTGAGCGTCGCTGGGTCAAGATCAGCTGCGGTCATGTCACCGGCGGCAGCGCAGCCGCCCAGCCGGCCGCGCCCGCCGATCAGGGCAAGCCTGCGGCGCCGGCTTCAGGAAAACCCGAATATGTTTTCGCGCTGAGCTGGCAGCCGGCCTTCTGCGAAACCAAGTCGAGCAAGCCCGAATGCCAGGCGCAGACGGCGGGCGGCTTCGACGCGTCGCATTTCACATTGCATGGGCTCTGGCCGCAGCCGAACGGCAATTTCTATTGCCAGGTGCCGGCGAGCGACAAGGCCAATGACAATCCGGCCCATTGGGCAGACCTGCCGCCGGTCGATCTCGATGCCGCTACGCGCGCCGAGCTCGACCAGGTTATGCCGGGCACCGCCTCCAAGCTCGAACGGCATGAATGGATCAAGCACGGCACCTGCTACGGCAAGAGCCAGCAGGAGTATTTTGCCGAGGCGCTGAACCTGATGCGGGCGGTGAATGCCTCGCCGGTGCGCGAGCTCTTCACCAGGAATGTCGGCAAGCAGCTGACTTCGGACCAGATCCGCAGCGCCTTCGACAGCGCCTTCGGCGCCGGGTCGGGCGCGCGGGTGCGTGTCTCCTGCCTGGTCGATCCGTCGAGCGGCAGGCGGCTGATCGGCGAGCTGACGCTCGGCCTGACCGGCCCGATCGGCCCCGACAGTTCGCTGGGCACTCTCATGCTCGCCTCGGCGCCGACGACCAAGGCGGGCTGTCCGAAGGGCTCGGTCGATGCGGCCGGGTTCCAGTAGGATATCCGTCTGTCGCTTGGCAGTGACGCGGTGATATGGTCTGGATGTGTTTCATTCGGCGGGGGTGGCGATGAGTGGCATGACATCAGGCGCGCTGGCGCGGCTGGCTTTCTGGGCCAGGGGGATGACCGCCATTAAAGACGGCCGCATGGAATGGCCGGGCTTTTCCTATACCGATGCCGAGTGGGCGCGCATGCGCGTGCTTGCCGCGCCGATCGGGGCAAGCCGCTACCAGCTGTTCACTTGGGTCAATGCCGCGATCTTCATCGCCATTGCCGCGCTCGGCATCGTCTGTGTCTTCCTGCCGCTGGCGACACTTTTGTTTCCGGTGCCGGCCGACACCAGCGCGCTCAAATTCTCGGCTCTGCTGGCGGCGTGTGCCTTCCTCATAATCGGGCTCGGCTTGCCGATCTCCATGCGCCTGTCGAGCGCGTTGGCCATCTCTCGGGAGATGCGCGCCGGTCTTGTCGGCGAAGCCGGTGACGAAGCGCTGGCAGCAAAAGTGTCTTGGCAGATCAACCGCATCATGCTGGTCATGTGCGGCCTGCTGGTGCCCGGCATTCTGTTGTTCATCGCTTATGACATCGATGCCAGTCCGATCATCACCGTGCTGAAATGGCTGGCCATCGCGCTGATAGCCGTTTCAGTTGCGGTCGGCGCGTTGCAGCAGCGCAAGCGGAGCTGACAGCCTTATCCGCTGACGCCACGCGTGGGCAATGTCCACGCAGTTAGGTCTTCGGCATCGTCATGCGCTTCGCCGACGACGCGGTCACGCCCGGTGGACTTGGCCCTGTAGAGACGCTCGTCGGCAAGGGCGAAGAGATCGGCAAGCGAGCCTACGGTCTCATCGACAGTGGCGATGCCGGCGCTGACGCTGATGTCGAACCGGTTTACGCACGCTTTGACGGCCTGGCGGAGGTTTTCTCCGAGCAACCTGGCGACCGCATGCGGCTGCGAGCAAAGGATGGCGAACTCCTCGCCGCCGATCCTGAAAACCTGATCGTGTGCGCCGGCCGCCTGGGTCAGCACCTGGGCGATCGATCTCAGCACCCTGTCGCCCTCGGCATGGCCGAAGCGATCGTTGATCGACTTGAAATGGTCGACGTCGACGATCAGCAGGCTGAGCGGTTGGGCCGTGCGCAGGCTGACGGCAACCAGACGTTCGCCGTCGCTGTCAAAGCGTCCCCTGTGCAACAGGCCGGTGAGGCCGTCGCGGCCGACATGTTCGACCAGGGCTTCGTAGCGCTCGCGATAGGTCAACGTGTCGAAGACGTCGGACAGCCCGCGGGGTGCCACGACCTGACGCGTTTCGAACCATCTGAGGTAGGCGACAAGCATGGCGCTGTAGGCAAAAGCGGCACCCATCTTGGCCAACCAGCCGCCGAAGAAGACCGCAATCGGTGCGCCTGCGACGAAATGCAGGGCGGTGAAAAATCCGGCCTGGTCGAAGGTGAGCACGCAGGCGACGCAAATCAGGATGCGGGAGAACGGCGCCTTGCGCAGATAACGCCCGAGCTTTTCGTAAAGCAGGATGATCAGGATGGCGTCGATGAAGAGCAGCGTCGTGCCCCACACCATCAGCCAGCCCAACTGGTCGATGAAACCGATATCGGGAAGCTTGCCGTCGGAAAGGGCTGAAATATCGTGCAGGCGCAGGATCAGGACCAGCCCGATCATCAAGGCGTTGCCGAGCAAAAGGCCATAGATCGGCTGGCGCACCGTGGCCGCATCTTCCTTCACGTAGAGCAGAAGCAGCATCACCAGCTTGCCGGAAAACAGCACCGCCGAGCCTGGCGAGACCATGCCGAAGGGCAGGGCGACATAGAAGACGCTGGCGAGATAGGTTTCGAGGAAATGCATGGCGCCCAGCGCGCAGACGAAGACGCCGAGGCCGATGCGATCCCTGAAGCGGAACAGCGTGACCATGACGCTGAAGTAGACGACCGCTTCGGCAAGGAGCAGGAAACTGTTCAGCACTACCTTCGGTCCGATCTCTACTTTCGATCGCGACAGGCCAGCGATCGATCCTGTTTTGACGCTGAAGGGTTAACCGGGGATTTCAACGCTCCCTACAACCGGCGGAAAACTTAACGTGCGGTGTACACCCGGCTTGAAATGGCAAAAGCGATTGCCGTTCGGCCCGGCATCGCCTACATAGCGGCCAACCTCCATTCAATCCGACATTTTCGGTCAATCATCAAGGAAAGCGCGCGTGGCACGCCAGTTCATCTATCACATGGCCGGCCTCAACAAGGCCTATGGCACCAAGAAGGTGCTTGAGAATGTCCATCTCTCCTTCTATCCCGACGCCAAGATCGGCATCCTCGGCCCCAACGGCTCGGGCAAGTCGACGATCCTCAAGATCATGGCCGGGCTCGACAAGGAGTGGAACGGCGAAGCGTGGCTCGCCGAAGGCGCCACCGTCGGCTATCTCGCGCAGGAGCCGGCGCTCGATGCCAACAAGACGGTGTTCGAGAACATCATGGAAGGTGTCGCCGCCAAGACCGCCATCATCGAGCGCTACAACGAATTGATGATGAACTACTCCGACGAGACGGCCGATGAGTCCGCCAAGCTCCAGGACGAGATGGACCGGCTCAATTTGTGGGATCTCGAACAGCAGGTCGAGATGGCGATGGAAGCGCTGGGCTGCCCGCCCAAGGATTCCGAGGTCACCAAGCTTTCGGGCGGTGAGCGCCGCCGCGTCGCGCTCTGCCAGCTGCTGCTGCGTCAGCCCGACCTCTTGCTGCTCGACGAACCGACCAACCATCTCGACGCCGAAACCACGGCGTGGCTCGAAAAGCATCTGCGCGCCTATCCGGGCGCCGTGATGATCATCACCCACGATCGCTACTTCCTCGACAATGTCACGGGATGGATCCTCGAGCTCGATCGCGGCCGCGGCATTCCCTATGAGGGCAACTACACCAAATACCTCGAAGCCAAGGCCAAGCGCCTCAAGCAGGAAGGTCGCGAGGACGACGCCCGCCAGCGCGCTATCGGCCGCGAGCGCGAGTGGATCCAGTCCAGCCCGAAAGCCCGCCAGACCAAGTCCAAGGCGCGTATCCAGGCGTTCCAGGACCTGCTGGATGCAGCCGACAAGCGGCGTCCGAGCGATACGCAGATCGTCATTCCGCATGGCGAGCGGCTCGGCAATGTGGTGATCGAGGCGGAAGGCTTGTCGAAGGGCTTTGGCGACACGCTGTTGATCGAGGGTCTGGAATTCAAACTGCCGCCGGGCGGCATCGTTGGCGTTATCGGGCCGAACGGCGCCGGCAAGACGACGCTGTTCCGCATGATCACCGGCCAGGAAACCCCGGATGCCGGCTCTGTCCGCGTCGGCGAGACGGTCAAGCTCGGCTATGTCGATCAGAGCCGCGATGCGCTCGATCCGTCAAAGACGGTGTGGGAGGAGATTTCCGGCGGCGCAGAAGTGGTCAAGCTCGGCAAGTTCGAGGCCAACACGCGCGCCTATTGCGCGTCGTTCAATTTCCGGGGCGGCGACCAGCAGCAGAAGGTTGGCAACCTCTCCGGCGGCCAGCGCAACCGCGTCCATTTGGCCAAGATGCTGAAGACCGGCGGCAATGTGCTGCTGCTCGACGAACCGACCAACGACCTCGACACGGAAACGCTGGCGGCGCTCGAAGACGCGCTGGAAAATTTCGGTGGCTGCGCCGTCATCATCTCGCACGATCGTATGTTCCTCGACCGCCTGGCCACCCACATCCTCGCCTTCGAGGGCGACAGCCATGTCGAATGGTTCGAGGGCAATTTCGAGGATTACGAGCAGGACAAGATCCGCCGGCTCGGCCCCGAGGCCGTCAACCCGCACAGGATGACGTACAAGAGGTTGACGCGGTAAGGGAGCAACCGGGGCGGCGAATTTCTCAACTGATACGAGGAAAGTTTGAATGACCGACTGGTCAGCCGCCCAATATCTGAAATTCGAGGATGAGCGCACGCGGCCCGCGCGCGATCTTGTTGCGCAGGTGCCGGTGGATTTCCCGCGCCGGGTGGTCGACATCGGCTGCGGCCCGGGTAATTCGACCGAGCTGCTGGTCGAGCGCTGGCCGGATGCTGATATCAGCGGCTTCGACACCTCTCCCGACATGATCGAGAAGGCGAAGGCGCGCCTGCCCAGCGTCAATTTCGACCTCGCCGATGCCTCGACATGGCGACCGGCCGAGCCGGTCAACGTCATCTTCGCCAACGCGGTATTCCAGTGGCTGCCCACCCACCCGGTAGTGTTCCAGCGGCTGATGGGCTTTCTCGCCCCCGGTGGCGCGCTCGCCGTCCAGATGCCCGACAATCTGCTTGAGCCGTCGCATCAGGTGATGCGCGAGACGGCCGCCGAAATGCCGTTCGCCGCCAAGATGGCAGGTGCTGCGCGCGGACCGCTGCCGGCGGTGTCGTTCTATTATGATCTCTTGTCGCCGCTCTCCGACCGGGTGGATATCTGGCATACGGCCTACAATCATCCGCTGACCGACGCCGAGGCGATCGTCGAATGGGTGAAGTCGACGGGGCTGAAGCCTTTCCTCGATCCGCTGGACGCCGGCGAGCGCAAAATCTTCCTCGACAGCTACACGGCCAAAATCGCCAAGGCCTATCCGAAGACCGCAAACGGCAAGGTGCTGCTGCGCTTCCCGCGCATTTTCATCGTCGCCAAGCGGGCCGGCTAGCACTCCCGATGACATCCGGCCACAGCCTGTGGTTTAAGCCGGCGTAAACCGGTGGGGTGAGAAAAGTGTTGTGTCGCGCCCCCTGGTCGTTCACATGAGAACGACAACGCCTGCGCATGGACGGACTGGATATGCATCGCGTCATCATCAGCGGCATTGGCGTTGAAATCCCTGAAGCCAAGATCACCAATGAAGAACTGGTCGCCAGCTTCAACGCCTGGGTCGACACCGAGAATGCGCGCCGGCAAGGCACGGATGAGACGCTGCTGCAGAAATCCGACAGCGCCTTCATCGTCCATGCCTCGGGCGTCCAGACCCGCCATGTGATCGAGCGCGAAGGCATTCTCGATCCGACCCGCATGGCGCCGCGCATTCCGGCGCGGCCCGATGATGCGCTGTCGCTGCAGGCCGAGTTTGGAGTGGCCGCGGCCCGGAAGGCGCTCGACCATGCCGGCCTGAAGCCGTCCGACATCGACCTGGTGATCTGCTCGGCCTCGCACCAGCAACGGCCCTATCCGGCGATCGCCATCGAAATGCAGGAGGCGCTGGGCACCAAGGGCGCCGGCTTCGACATGGGGCTTGGTTGTTCATCGGCCGCGGCCGCCTTGCACATTGCGGCCAATCTCGTGCGGGCGGGCGCGCACAAGCGCGTGCTGGTGGTCACGCCGGAGATCATCACCGGCCATCTCAATTTCCGCGACCGGCAGACGCATTTCATCTTCGGCGATGCATCGGTGGCGATGGTGGTCGAGGGGCTGGGCGAGGGCGAGAGGCGGCCGGGGCGTTTCGAGGTGCTGGACACGCGCACCTGGACGCAGATGTCGAACAATATCCGCACCAATCTGGGCTATCACACCCGCACCGCCCAGGACGATCCTTACATGATCAACCTCGAAGGCAATCTGATCAAACAGGTCGGCAACAAGGTGTTCAAGGAAGTCACCGTCGCCGGCCACAAATTCATTGTCGAATTCCTCGCCGAACACGGGCTGACGCCGCAAGCCATCAGGCGCTTCTGGCTGCATCAGGCCAATGCGCGCATGAACGCCATGATCCTGAAACTGGCCTTCGGCCACGAGGTCGACCACGACCGCGCGCCGATGGTGCTGGAGCGGCTCGGCAACACCGCCGGCGCCGGCGCCATCATCGCGCTGTCGGAAAACCACGCCGACATGAAGCCCGGCGATTTCGGCGTGCTGTGCGCCTTCGGCGCCGGCTATTCGATCGGCGGCGCGCTTTTGCGGATGCTGTAATCAGGCCGGCATGAACGGCACCAGCATCGGTACGCTGCGGGCATAGTCGTCATAGGCGTTGCCGAGTTCTCCGCGCAGAAAGCGTTCCTCCAGCCTTGCCTTCATGACGATGCCGATGGACGCCATCAGCCGGTTTGATCGAATCATCATCGCTTTCGACTGGACCCGAGCCCACGGCTACGGCTATTTGCGACGTCATCCTGCAGAAGGAACGAAGCCATGCTGGACCTCTTCCCGGAGTCTGAGAAGCCGGTCGACATCATCCCCGCCAGGAAGCTGTCCGCCAAAGTGGCCGCTTTGTACGTCGCCCCGTCGAATCACTTCCAGACGCGCCCGGTGGAAGCATTGCAGCTCGGTTTCGAAGGCATCGACGGCGACTTCCACGCCGGCGCCACCCGTCGTTCCGGCGGTCGCGAACCCTGGTATCCGCGCGGCGCCGAAATCCGCAACGAGCGGCAGATATCAATCGTAGCCGCCGATGAACTCGCCGTCGTTGCCGAGCGGATGGGGCTGGCCGAGATCAAGCCGGAATGGATCGGCGCCAATCTGCTGATCGAAGGCGTGCCGCATCTCTCGATGCTGCCGTCAGGCACGCTGCTGTTCTTCAGAAGTGGCGTGACGATCAAGGTCGATGCGCAGAACGGACCTTGCCGCCTTGCCGGACGTTCGATTGCCGAAAACGCCGGGATGGCCGATCGGGAGGCCGGCGCGCTGGCCTTCCCGAAGGCGGCGAAACGGCTGCGCGGCCTCGTTGCCTGGGTCGAGAAACCGGGTCGTATGACAACAGGGGAAGAGATCTCGGTGCGCGTGCCCGAGCAGTGGATTTATCGATCCTAGTACCGGGCTAGGGCAAGGGCTGCGCCGCCGGGGCGACGCAGCCGGGTTTCAAGACGCGCTCAGGCCGCCTTGCGGTTCTTCTTGGCGCCCTGCGCCTCGACGGAAACGTGGTCCCACTTTTCCCAAAGCGCGATGCGGTTGGCGTATTCCTGCTTGATCATCGGCAGGCCGCCATCGCCGAAGAAGACGCGCAGCGGCGGCTCGGCCGCGTCGACGATTTCAAGCATCGCCGGTCCGGTGGCATCGGGGTCCCCGGCGACCGAGTTGGCGCGGCGTTCCGCCATCTTGGCGCGGGCCGGCGCGTAAGCCTCGATCGCTTTGGAGACCTTGGCCGAGGCGCCGGACCAATCGGTGGAGAAGCCGCCCGGTTCGACAAGCGTCACATGGATGCCGAATTCGGCGACCTCGATGCTGAGCGACTGGCTGAAGGCTTCGAGCGCCCATTTCGAGGCATGGTAAAGGCCGAGCGAGGCAAAGGCGTTGACGCCGCCGATCGACGAGATCTGGATGATATGGCCGGAGCCCTGCGCCCGCATGATCGGCAAAGCCGCCTGGGTGACCCAGAGCGCGCCGAACACATTGGTCTCGATCTGGTCGCGGGCTTCCTGTTCGCTGACTTCCTCGATGGCGCCGAAATGGCCATAGCCGGCATTGTTGATGACGACGTCGAGCCGGCCAAAGCGCTTGTGCGCCTCGGCGATGGCCGCATCGACAGCCTTCTTGTCGGTGACGTCGAGCTTGATCGCGGCGACATTATCGCCGTATTTCGCGACGAGATCGGCGAGCGTGCCGGCATCGCGCGCGGTTGCGGCGACACGGTCGCCGCGAGCGAGTGCGGCCTCGGCCCAGACTCGGCCAAAGCCTTTCGACGATCCGGTGATGAACCAAACCTTGCTTGTCATGACGTGGAATCCTTGCCCATGCGGGCCGTGAACTGGGAAGCGGAGGCTTCTCCGCTTCCGCGATATACCGTGCGTCGAGCGATTTTCCAGAGGCGAGGGGAAATCTTTTTGGTCACGACATCGTGTGGAGCAGGACCTTCGCCGGTCAGGGATAGCGCACCGGGCTCGACCAGGCCGGGTCGTCATGCTTTTGCCAGTAGAGCGCCATCAAGCGCTTTGTGATCGCGCCTATCTTGCCGTCAGCGACAGCAGCGTCGTCGATCACCGTCACAGGCATGATGCCGCCGGCGGTGGAAGTGATGAAGACTTCGTCGGCAGCCTTCAGCGCGGCAACGCTGACGTCGACGGCCGTGGTGGGAAGCGCTGCCTCGGCGCAGAGGTCGAAGACGGTGCGCCTGGTGATGCCGGGCAGCACGCCGGCGGCTGGCGTCGACAGCCTGCCGTCCTTGACGCAGAACACGTTGAAGCCGGGGCCTTCGGCGACATTGCCGTTGAAGTCGAGAATCAATGCGGTTTCGGCCCCACGGTCATAAGCGTCGTAGAGGCCGCGCACGAGGTCGAGCCAGTGGTAGTTCTTGATCGCCGGATCGATCGAGACCGGCGGAATGCGCACCTTGTCGCTAATGGCGACATGCAGGCCGCGCCGCAACTGCTCGGCATTGGCGACCGAGCCGAAGGGAACTGCGAAGGCCATGAAGCGGTTGACCGCCTGGCGCGGATCGCGGCTGAAGGTCGGCGAGGCGCCGCGTGTGCACAGCATTTCGACATAGGCGGCGCGATGGCCCGACAGCGCCACGCAATTGTGCAGAATCTCGGCCACGCCATCGCGGTCGGACGGGATCGTCATGCGCAGTTTTTGCAAGCCGGCGAAGAAGCGGTCGAGATGCAGGTCGAGTCGGAAGAAGCTCCCGTCCCAGACATGCACGGTGTCGTAGGTGGCGTCGGAATGCAGAAAGCCCCAATCCAGCACCGAGATCTTGGCCTGCGACATCGGCAGATACTGACCATCGAGAAAGGCGATGCCGTCGGGATAGGAATGCGGATCGATATGGCGATCCGACAAAGCCGGCAATGGCACAATGCTACCGGCTGCTGCGCTTCGGTTCATGGCGATTGGTCCTTCGGCTTGATGCGGCAGAGTCAAGCTAGTGGTCCCCTGCAGGCGGCATAGGGCCACCCAACCATCGCCGTTTGTGCTAGGTAGCACATTCGATATGCCCTATGGTCCGGCTTGAAAATATCCGGCCGGGAGGGGCAAAATGGGCAGATCTTTTCGGACCATCAGCTTTGCAATTTTCCTCGTCTTCGTCACTGGCGATGCCTTCGCGCAATGCGCTCGCGAGGGCGAGGCGCTGTGCCAGAACGGCCAGACCTATCGTTGCGAGAAGACGGGCGGCGAACTGACGCCGATCTTTCAGAACGTGCCTTGCGTGGTCAACGCGGCGGGGCTCAACGGCGTCTGGACCGGCAGCGGTCATCAAAGTCCGGCCGGCGCTGCCGGCGCCGATTGGGCGATCGCCATGACCATTGGCGATGGCGCCGCGTCGATCGACTATCCATCGCTCGGCTGCGGCGGATCGTTGACCCAGATTTCTCGCGACGACAGTTCGGCGGAATACCGGGAAAGCATCAGCTACGGCCAGGACAAGTGCATCGACGGTGGCGGCATCACCGTCCGATTTTTCAAAGGGAACCTGTCCTGGACCTGGGTTGGCCAGGCCGACGGCCAGCCATACAATGCGGTTGCCGTATTGAAGCGACGGTAGCTGAAGTTATTCCTCTTCGTCCTCTGCATCGAGCAGGCGCGTGGCGCGCCAACGGGTCAGCACCATGTTTGTCTGCTCGATGACGAAGAACCGCGCCGAGTCGCGGTCATAGCCCTCGGCCAACAGCTTCTCATAGTCGGTATGGCCGTGCCTGACATGGGCGATCGTCGCCAGCCAGACCGCGATGCCCGGCGGCAGCGTCTTCATGTGCACGGCGCCGGCCTCGGTGCGGATTTTCTCCATATCGGCATAGGGCGCCAGGGGCAGCAGTGCGGTCAGCGCCTTGGCGATGGCGCGGCGGCGGCCGGTGGGCGCGCTCATTTTTCGTCACGCCCGGCAATGGTCGCCTCGGGAAAGGCGTCGGTCGAGGCGAAATAGGGCTTGATGTCGATCACCGGGGTGCCGTCGAGCACATCGATGGCGGCGATGGCGATGCGGCCGTGGTCTATGTCGACGGCGATCAGCCTGGCGATATGCAGCCCGATGGGGTTCGGCCGGGCAGGGGAGCGCAGCGAGAAAACGCCTTTCGGCTCAGCCGCATGACGGGGTTTCTGCACAATCAGTGCCCGCGGCGCGTGATGCAGCCAGGACAGGATGACGATGTGGCTGGCGCGGTCCAGCGCAAGCAGACCGTCGCGATAGGGTGGGTCGATGAGAACGGTGGCCGCCTGTCCGGTCTCGCGGGCGGCGCGCATGTTCTTCGGGCAGCTTTCGCGCGTGGTCCATGGCGAGGCGATGCGGCCGATGAACACGATATGGCCATCCGCCGGCATGTCAGCCGGGTCGGTCTGCAGGAGCTTTTCGCCGTCGTGCGTCTCGAACATGGCTTTCGCCCTAGCACAAGTTTCCAGCCGATCGTCAGGGAAAAGCAGTTCCTTCGGGCGGGGATCATGTGTGCGGCATTTTCTTGTCAGGAAGCGACATAGGCCTTGCCATGCCGTCGAAGGTGACATAAACATATGTTTATATCTTTTCAACGAGAATACGCTGATGCATGTTTCGCTCGATACGATGGTGGATACGCTGAAGGCTGCGGCCGAATCGAGCCGGCTGCGCATCCTGGCGCTGCTGTCGCGCGGCGATCTCACCGTGTCCGACCTCACCGAGATCCTCAGCCAGTCGCAACCGCGGGTGTCGCGGCATTTGAAGCTGCTGCTGGAGGCCGGGTTGATCGGCCGCTACCAGGAGGGCTCCTGGGCCTTCTTCCGGCTGTCGGATACGGATTCCGCGCGCGACTTCGTCATGGGGCTGGTCTCCGGCATTCGCGGCGCCGATCCGCAGGTCGAGCGCGATCTCGAGCGGTTGGCATCGGTCAAGCGCAAGCGGCAGGACCGTGCCGCCGAGTATTTCTCCGAGAACGCCGCCAGCTGGGATCACATCCGCTCGCTGCATGTGCCGGACCGCGCCGTGGAAGCCGCACTCCTCAAGCTGGTCGGCAAGCGGCCATTCCAGTCGATGCTCGACCTCGGCACCGGTACCGGGCGGCTGCTGGAGATATTTTCGCCGCTCTACCGGCGCGGCGTCGGCATCGACATGTCGCGGGAAATGCTGACGGTGGCGCGGGCCAATCTCGACAAGGCAGGCATCGCCAATGCGCAGGTCCGCCAAGGCGACATTTTCGCGCCGCCGGTCGAGCGCGACGCCTTCGACCTCGTCACCATCCATCAGGTGCTGCACTATCTCGACGATCCGGCACGCGCCATTCGCGAGGCGGCGCGGCTGCTGCGTCCGGCGGGCCGGCTGGTGATCGTCGACTTCGCGCCGCATGCGCTGGAATTCCTGCGCGACCAGCATGCGCATGTCAGGCTGGGCTTTTCCGACCGCCAGATCTCCGAATGGTTTGCCGAGGCCGGGCTCGATCTCGAGGATGCCCAGGAATTCGAGCCGCGCGGCGGCAACGAAGCCAGGCTGACCGTCAAGCTGTGGCTCGGCCGCGACCGCCGCATGCTGATCGCCGAGCCTTCAAATGACACCCAACCCACCAAAGCGTACCCTATGGGGGAAATCGCCTGATGAACCAGTTCCGCTTTTCCCGCCGTCCCGACATTGGCGACAAGGTCCGCGTCTCCTTCGAGTTCTTCCCGCCGAAGACCGACGAGATGGAAGCCAGGCTCTGGGACACCGTCACCAGGCTGGAGCCGCTGAAGCCGAGATTCGTCTCGGTGACCTATGGCGCCGGCGGCTCGACGCGGGAGCGCACGGCGCGCACGGTCAAGCGCATCCTGAACGAGACGGCGCTGACGCCGGCGGCGCACATGACCTGCGTCGATGCCGCCCGCCATGAGGTCGATGCCGTGGTCCGCGAATTCGCCGATATGGGCGTGAAGCGCTTCGTTGCGTTGCGCGGCGATCCGGCGGCGGGTGTCGGTACGGCCTACCGGCCGCATCCCGATGGCTATGCCAATGGCGCCGAACTTGTCGGAGCGCTGAAGGACGCCGGCGATTTCGACATCTCGGTCTCGGCCTATCCCGAAAAGCATCCGGAAAGCCCCGACTTCGCCACCGACTTCGACATGCTGAAGCGCAAGGCCGACAATGGCGCGACGCGGGCGATCACCCAGTTCTTCTTCGACAACGATCTCTACGAGCGTTATGTCGAGAAGGCGCGCCGTGCCGGCATCTACATCCCGATCGTGCCTGGCATCCTGCCGGTGCACAATTTCACCCAGGTCGCCAATTTCTCGGCACGCTGCGGCGCGCTGGTGCCGGCATGGCTGGCCGAGCGTTTCGAAGGGCTGCACAACGATCCGCAGACGCATGCGCTCGTGGCGTCTGCCGTGGCGGCCGAGCAGGTGCTCGATCTCGTCGAGCGCGGCGTCAGCGACTTCCATTTCTACACCATGAACCGGGCCGACCTGGTGTTTGCCATCTGCCATATGATCGGCATCCGCTCCCACGAAACAGAGGCAGCTGGATCCGCCGCCGCCTGAGCTTCATCGTGGTATGAAATCTGAAATGCAAAAGGCCGGGCGAAACACCCGGCCTTTCGAATTTGTGGGCTATTGCTGCTGTTCTTCCGCTCCGGCGGTTACGGAAGAACACCTATGATAAGGGCGCCAATGAAGGCAAATGCAGCACAGATCATCAATGCGTTGATTGGCCTCGTAAGTCCCATGTCATAGTCTCCTCTTCAAGAGCTATGGGTGGAGTCTAGGGGCATTTGTGCCACAGGCAAGCGGAAAATATGCTGCAATGCGACGCGATTGTGGAATTTGCGACCTGCCACCTGTCGTTAAGCGTTGAAACTCTTCGGCAAAAGCCGCTGGCAGCCTGTGAATAAATTGTGACGCGGCCGTGGCAAAAGCGAGGCATGGCAGCGCTACCAGAGCTAAAGCGCGTCGTTGTCCCAAAACCGCTGCGCACTTTTGGTCGACAGGCATTAGCGCCGACCAAACAACCGCCCGTCGATCGTCACCAGGCCAAGCGCGATCAGTGCCATGCCGCAGAACTCGAACAGAGCGAGCCGCTCGCCGAGGAACAGGAGGCCGAGCAGGATGGCGCTGGCCGGGACGATGAGCGTGACCAGCGAGGCGTTGGTGGCGCCGGCCGAGGCGACGAGGTTGAAATAGAGGATGTAGGCGAAGGCGGTGGAGAGCAGCGCCAGCGCCAGCACCGCCGTCCAGACCGGCGGCGAGGCCGAGAACAGGCCGGCCGGGCCATAGGTGAGCAGCACCACCGGGATCATGATGATGGTCGACGCCGTCAATTGTCCGGTGGCGATGACCGGCGAGGGCACGCCCTTGAAGCGGCGGGCAATCATCAGCGCGACGGCGTACGACAGCGAGGCGCCGATCAGCGCGAATTTCGCCCAGACCGGGCCGCCGAGCCCGGCCAGCAGGCCGGGGCCGATCATGACAGCGGTGCCGGCGATGCCGAGCCCGATGCCGGCAAGCTTGTTCCAGGAGAGCTTTTCGTCCGCTGTCAGCGCGTTGGCGAGGATCAGCGTCCAGAACGGCGTCGTCGCGTTGAGCACCGAGGCGACGCCGGCGCCAAGCGCGGTCTGGCCGGCAAAGATCAGCGAGAACGGGACGACATTGTTGGCGAGCGCCAAAAGGAAAAACGGGCCGGCATGCGGGAAGGCGAGGCGGAAGGACGGACCGCGAATGCCGAGATAGAGCTGAAGTGCGATGGCCGCGATGGCAACGCGAAACAGCACCAGCACCAGCGGGTGCATTTCGGCAACGGCGATGCGGGCAAAGAAGAACGAGCCGCCCCAGATGGCGCCGAGCAGCAGAAGCTGTCCCCAGTCCCTCAGCGTCATCGGTCCGCGCTGCACGGCTGTCGTGGCTATTGCCATCGTGAACGTCCTTCCCCGCGGCATCAATGCCAGCCACTCAGGCAGAAGGCATATCGGGTCCGGCGACAAGAGCCACCCGAAACCTGATTGCTGGCAACAGTGCTGCCAGGAGGGTGCGCCGCTGGGTCAGTGCCCGCCAGACACAGAATTGTTTTCTTTGGCCGCTAGCTTGGATTAATTGTGCGCAGCCGAGAAGTCAGGGGATTCGTCCATGCAGCGATTCGAGAATGCCCGCGAGGCGGCGCTGGCGCTTCGGCCGGACGATCCGGTCTACTGCTTTCGCCCGCAGGTGCTGAAGGCGGATGCCAAACAGTTCATGGGCATGTTTCCCGGCAAGACCGCCTACGCAGTCAAGACCAATGGCGAGCAGATCGTGCTGAAGGCGCTGGTCGAAGCCGGCGTCACCGCCTTCGATGTGGCCTCGCCCGGCGAGTTCGCCGCAGTGCGCGCCGTCTCACCCGACGCCGAGATGCTCTACATGCATCCGGTCAAGGCGCAGTCGGACATCAAGCTTGCGCTGGAAAAATACGCCATCCGCGTCATTTCGCTCGACCATGAGGACGAGATCACCAAGCTGACGCGGGTGGTGCGGGCGCTTGACATCGATCCGGGCTCCATCAGCGTGTTCGTGCGAATCCAGACCAAGGGTTCGGCGGCCTATGAACTGTCGAAGAAATTCGGCGCCGGGCCGGCCTATGCGGTGGAACTCGCCGAGCGGCTCAACCGCACCGGCTACAAGGTCGGCCTATGCTTCCATGTCGGCAGCCAGATCGAGGATCCCGACACCTATGAACGGGCGCTGGCCTCCGCCGATTGGGTGCGCAACCGGCTGACCTTCGACATTGCGGGGCTCGATGTCGGCGGCGGCTTTCCCGCCGAGTACGGCCATGACCCCAATCGCAAGCAGATCGAGATGCCGTCGCTCGGCCAGATCATGTCGCGGCTGTCGGGCGACCTCAGGGAATACCAGTTCGACCAGATCCCGTTGGTGGCCGAGCCCGGCCGGGTGATCGTGGCGCGCTGCCTCTCGCTGATCGTGCGGGTGCTGCTGCGCAAGGGCAAGCGGCTCTACATCAATGACGGCATCTGGGCGTCGCTGTCGGATTCTTGGACCGGCAAGATCACACTGCCGGCCCGCTTCATCCCCGATCCGGCGATCCGCTCGCGCAATGGCGAGGAGAAGAACATCGTGCCGTTCAAGGTCTGCGGCGCGACCTGCGATTCCGTCGACATCCTGTCGCGGCCGTTCTGGCTGCCGGAAACCGTCGACACCGGCGACTGGATCGAGATCGGCCATATCGGTGCCTATTCGCTGTCGCTGAGAACCCGCTTCAACGGCTTTTATCCCGATACCTTCGTCGAGGTGACGACACCCTTCGATGAAGGCGATGCGCCGCAGGGATTCGCCAGCCTAGAGACGATGGCGGACTAAGCGACCCCGCCACCGGCCTGGATATTCTCGCCGGTCAGCCAGCGGGCCTCGTCGCTGGCCAGGAAGACCGCGACATCGGCAACGTCGCGGGGCGCGCCGATCCTGCCAAATGGAGACATGCCGGCCGCCACGGCGCGATCGCGCTCGGGAAGCAGGTCCGTGTCGGTGAAGCCAGGCGACAGCGCATTCACGGTGATGCCGCGCGGTCCGAGTTCACGCGAGAGCACACGGACGAATTGTTCGACGGCGCCCTTGCTGCCGAGATAGAGCGCCGTTTGCGTGAAGAACATCTTGGTGCCGCCGGTGGAGACCGCGATGATGCGGCCGCCGTTTCGCACACGGCGCGCTGCTTCCTGAAGCACGAAGAACGTGCCCTTGGCATTGGTGCCGAAGACATGGTCGAAATCGGCTTCGGTTGCCTCGGTCAGAGGCTTGATGACGGCGACGCCGACATTGGCAACCACGATGTCGATCGCGCCGAACTCACTCTCAGCCTCGTCAAACAGGCGATGAATATCCGAGACGCTTGATATGTCGGCCTGGACGGCGATCGCCTTTCCTCCCTTGCCGGCGATGGCGGCCACGACCTCGTCAGCGGCTTCGTGGTTGCCGACATAGTTGACGACGACGGCAGCGCCCTTGGAGGCGAGTCCTTCGGCGATGGCTCGCCCAATGCCGCGCGAACTGCCGGTGACGAGTGCGGTTTTGCCTTGCAAGGACTTGGGCATGATACGTTTCCTTCAATCATTCAGGCCCGTGCCGGTTTCATCTGACGGGTCCGCTAGTCGAGAGATAGGGCCATGCAACTGATTAGATAATGGCCTATTATCTGACTAGCTTGTTAATCTAGGGATACACAATGCGCGGTTCTGAATTCACCGAGTTCAAGGCATTCGCCGCAATCGTGGAAGAGCGTAGTTTCGTCCGCGCCGCCGCCCGGCTGCGTGTTTCCCCGCCGGCGCTCAGCCAGTCGATCCGGCAGTTGGAGGCTCGCATCGGCGTCAGGTTGCTGAATCGCACGACGCGTAGTGTTTCACCCACTGGTGCTGGCGAGACGCTGTTTGCGCGCCTTGCCGTTGCGTTCGAAGAGCTGGAGGGCGCCGTAGCGGACATTCATGCCGCGCGTGATCGGCCGGCGGGTTCGCTACGAATAAACGTGCCGCGTGTTGCCGCGGTGCGGTTCATCGGCCCGATCCTTGGCGACTTCCAACGCGCCTATCCTGATATCGCGCTGACCGTCATCGTCGACGATACGCTGACCGACATTGTCCGAGGACGGTTCGATGCCGGAATCAGGCTTGGCGAGCGGCTGGAGAAGGACATGGTGGCAGTGAAACTGAGCGGGGATTTGCAGATGGCGGCGGTGGCCGCTCCCGTCTATCTTGAAAACCGGGCCATACCGCGCCATCCGCAGGAGTTGCATCAGCACCAATGCATAAAATTCCAGTGGCCTGGTGGCGGCAACCTCTATCGATGGGAGTTCGCGCGCGGCAAACGGTTTCTGGAAATCGCCGTCGAGGGCAGCCTGACTGTCAACGACTCCGAGCTGATGCTGAACGCGGCGCTGGGTGGAGCAGGCGTTGCCTACATGATCGACTATCAGGTCCAGTCCTGGATCGATGCGGGCAGGCTGATGAGATTTCTAGAGCCCTGGTCGCCCAGCTTTCCAGGCTTCTTCCTGTATCACCCGAGTTCGAGGCACGTCCCCCCGGCTTTGCGGGCATTTATCGACTTCGTCCGGGCAAGGAGTAGGGAATAAGGAACCCAGCTTGGGCAGATTCTACTCACAGTTTCCCCAAAAGCTCCGGCGTCGGCCAGCCGTCTACCGGCATGCCGAGCCGCATCTGTTCCTTGCGGATGGCTTCGCGGGTGTTGGTGCCCAGAATGCCGTCGACGGTGCCGACGTCATAGCCCCTGGCTTCGAGCTTGGTCTGCAATTCCTTCATCTGGTCGCCATTGAGCCCGGTTTCGGGATTGCGCGGGTCGAACTGCTTTGCCCCGGCCAGCCGGCTGGCGAAGTTGGCGGCGGTCAGCGCGTAGGTGAAGGACTGGTTCCATTCGAGATAGACGTCGAAATTGTCGTAGGCGAGGAAGGCCGGACCTTTGCGGCCCATCGGCAGCGCCAGGCCGGCCTTCAGGCCATTGTCGATCAGCGGCGTGCCATCGGGATTGGTGACGCCCCAGGCGGCCCATTGCGACAGCGGCAACTTGTTGGTGCGGCCGGTCTGCTCCCAGGGCATGTCCTCGGGCACGCGCACTTCCTCGATCCAGGGCTGGTCGCGTTTCCAGCCGCGCGACAGCACCTTGTTGGCCGTGGTCATGATCACGTCGGGTACGCTGCGCCTGAGGTCGACGATGCCGTCGCCGTCGCCGTCGACTCCGCGCGCGAGATAATCGGAAGGCAGGATCTGCGTCTGGCCGATCTCGCCGGCCCAGGCGCCGGTGACGTCGGCCGGAACGACGCCGCGATCGATCAGCGTCAACAGCGGCACCAGTTGCGGCCGAAACAGCTGCGGGCGGCGGCAGTCATGCGACAGCGTCACCAAGGCGCTCAGCGTGTGGAAATCGCCCTGGACGGCGCCGAAATCGGTCTCCAGCCCCCAGAAGGCGGTGATGATCGGCGCCTGGACACCGAACTGCTGGTCGGCGCGCGCGAAGATTTCGGCGTATTTCTTCAGATTGGCCGCGCCCTGCTTCAGCCGGTAGGCCGAGATCATGCGGTTGGAGAACTGGATGAAGGTCTGTGCGAAGACGCCCTGGGCGCGATCGCGCGCCAGCACCTTGTCGTCGATGGTGGCGGCTTCCAGTGCGTCAAGGCCGACAGCGCCGACACCGGCCGCCTTGGCTTCCGCCGCCACGCCTTGCTTCCAGGTTTCGAAGTCGCCGCCGCATTCCTGCGCCCCCGCCGGCATCGCCGTAGCGCCGAGCAGCAGGGCCGCGAGCAGCCCGGAGCGCAGGCGGCTCTTCGACTGTTTCCGGCGTAAATATCCCAGTGGCTGCAGGTAGGTGCGCATGGGACGTCGAAAAGCAGGCGGCTGAGCCGGTGTCAACGGGTGTTCTGCCGCAGCCACTTTTTCCAGGCTGCCTCAGTGCCGTTGAAGACGTTGATATCGGACTTGCCGGTCATGCCGGGAACGATACCGGTTCCGGTGTATTGCCAGAAGGTGAAAGGGTGGCTGCCGTACTTCTGGCGGGGGTGGCCGGCCACCGAGCGCAGCCAGTAGGGATAGCCGCGGAACGTCGAAAGGTCGTTATCGTCGAAGAAGTCGACCGAGGTGTAGATGATCGGCTTCTTGCCATAGTGCCGCTCGATCATCTCGAGAAAGGTGGTCATTTCGGCCCGCACCGTCGCCGAATCCGGGCGCAGCCGGCAGGTCGGCGATTGCGGGTTCCACTCCATGTCGAGCACCGGCGGCATGGCCGAGCGGTCGACGGGCACGTTCTGGATGAACCAGCGCGCCTGGGTGGCGGCAGGCGTGCAGAAGTAGAAAAAATGGTAGGCCGCGCGCGGAATGCCATTGGCCTTGGTGCGCGACCAATGCTCGTTGAAATACTCGTCGAAACGGTCGCCGCCCTCGGTCGCCTTGATGAAGGCGAAGGAGATGCCGCTGGCCTTGGCCGTCGGCCAGTCGACCGAGGTCTGGTATTTGGAGACGTCGGTTCCGTGAACGGCATAGTTCCAAGGCGCGCCGCTATCCCATTCATGCGGCTTGGAGTCTTCGAAACGCGGTGCGCGCACGGCAACCGTCGGGCTGCTGGATGGCGATATCGAGGGCACGAGATCGCCGGCGGTCGAGCAGGCGGCCAGCAGCGTCAACGTGATGAGGGCCGCGAAACGGCGCATCGCATTTCCCGAGCCGGAATCAGCCGGTCGCTGTTGGGTTGTCGATGCAGGTGCCCCTCAGGCGATCGCCCCACAGCATCGCCTGATACGCTATTTTCGTGCATGTCGTCGTCCCAAAACCGCTGCGCACTTTTGGGCGACATGCATCAGTGATCGCCGATCATGGTTGATAACAGGTTGACGGCGCTCGACAAGAACACCGATTTTGCGGAAGCAATGGCGGCAAATCGATGACATAAATCGGGCCGCAAGCCACGGGCAGCGGAAAAGCAGGGACGGAAAGATGCGGATCGCCGTGAAGATCATCAAATGGCTGCTCGGCCTGGTCGGGCTGGCGATAGCCGCGCTGTTTGCCTGGCTCTACATCGCTCCGCCCGACCTGATCCGCGTCGGTTCCGGCTATTCCGCCAAGATCGTCTGCTCGAATGTTTTTATCGCCGGCCGTGATCCCAATGAGGTGCTTGCCATCGACGTGCAGGCGCCCGGCCATCCGCTGCTCAGGCTGATGAAGGTGTCGGTCGACAAGAACAGGGGAACCGTCTCGGCCGGGCTGCTTGGCTTCCTCGGCAAGAGCGTTGCCGTTGCGCGCGCCGGCCTGGGTTGCGCCTCGGTTCCCGATGGCGACGTCGGCAAGGCACGGCGCACGTCAATCCCTGCCGAGGCGTCGGCGGCCACCAAGGGCGATCTGTGGCCCGGGGGAGATCGAGTCGACGCCTCGCAAAATCCCGAAATCAACAAGATCCTCGACGGTGCGGCGATGACCGGCATCGGCATGCGCGCCGTGGTGGTGGTCAAAAATGGCCGCATTGTTGCCGAGCGTTATGGCGAGGGCTTTTCGGCGAAAACGCCGCTGCTGGGCTGGTCTATGACCAAGACAGTCAACGCCGCGCTCGTCGGCACGCTGGTCAAGGACGGCAAGATGGCGGTGACCAATCAGGGCCTGTTCGGCTCATGGAAGGCGGACGGCCGCGCCGCCATCAGCCTTGCCGATATGATGGCGATGTCGAGCGGACTCGAGTTCAACGAGGATTATGGCGACGTTGCCGATGTGACGCGCATGCTCTACCTCGAACCGGATATGGCGGGCTTCGCCGAGGCCAAGCCGCTGACCGGCGACGTCGGCAAGGTCTTTTCCTATTCGAGCGGCACGGCGGTGATGCTGTCGCGGCTGTGGCAGGATGCTATCGGCGACAAGGACAAGGCGCTGATGTGGCCAAGGACAGCGCTGTTCGGGCCGCTCGGCATGCAAAGCGCGGTGCTCGAAACCGACGAGGAGGGTACCTTTGTCGGCTCATCCTACCTCTATGCCACGGGGCATGACTGGGCGCGGTTCGGCCAATTCCTGCTGCAGGGCGGCGTCTGGAACGGCAACCAGATCCTGCCGGCCGGTTTCGTCGACTGGATGCGCGAACCGGCACCGGCCTCGAAAGTCTACGGCAAGGGGCAACTTTGGATCGAAGCCCCGGGGGACGAAGGAAATCCCGGCGCCGGCGTCGCCGCCGGCCTGCCCAACGATACCTACTGGATGGAGGGCCATGACGGCCAGACGGTCGCCATCATCCCGTCGGAGCAACTGGTGGTGGTGCGGCTGGGGTTGACGCCGGCCAAGCTCGGCTACCGGCCGCAGGTGATGGTCGGCGCGCTGATGAAGGCACTGCGCTAGCTCCCTTTACCCTCCCCTTGATGGGGAGGGTCGGCGCGTAGCGCCGGGGCGGGGTGCCTGGCACTTCACCCCCACCCGCGCCTTCGGCGCGACCTCCCCCATCGAGGGGAGGTAAGAGTGCGCGATCTTGACGACCGCCAGCCAGGCATAGCCGCGATAAAGCGCGCCGAAACAGAAGCTTGCGCCGGTTCGCCGAGATTCCGATTCCAAGACTTCGCGCAATGATTCACGTGGCGTGACATGGAACTTCTTGAGCCAGCCGCGCAGGAATCTCCGGAACCAGTTGGGCAAGCCTTCCTGCTGGCCGAAATCGACGACATGCAGCGAGCCGCCGGGCGCGAGTGCCGCAAGGGCTGCCGAAACCGTCTTTTCCCAACCGGGGATCATCGACAGCGAATAGGACACGAAGATGCGGTCGAAGCGCTCGATGCCGAACAGCGTCTTGGCGTCGAAATCGGTGGCGTCGCCGCGTGCCAGCACGACGCGGCCGGACAGGCCGTCGCGGCCGATCGACTTGCTCGCCGTCTCCAGCATCTCGGCCGAGATGTCGAGGCCGTAGAGGCGGGCGTCGGGATAGCGGCGGGCGGCAAGCGCGATGTTGCGGCCGGTGCCGCAGCCAAGTTCGAGCACTCTGCCATTCGCCGGCACATCCAGCCCGGATATCATCTGGTCGCGGCCGAGCAGGTAATATTTGCGAGTCAGGTCGTAGATGTGGCGCTGCCAGCGATAGACGCCGTCCATCAGTTCGGCATGGTCGGCCGGCAGCTCGCTCGCGCTCATGCCGCGTGCTTCACATAGAGGTGGAAGCCGCCATAGATGGCCGAGCGGTCGCGGGCCGAACAGTCGCGCGAGGCCTCGTCCTCGTAGGTCCACTGGTCGAGCAGCGAGATCGAGACGCGGCCCGGCAGCAGGCTGGGCTCGGCGGCGGTGCGGAAGATGACTCGGGCGCCGACCGAGGCGGTGCGGGTGATCTCCGACCAAAGGGCATTGAGCTGGTCGTTCGTCATCCAGTCCTGCGCGTCGAGCAGGACGAAACGGTCGACGGTGCCTGCGTCCTTGCCGGCCAGAAATTCGATCAGATTGGCGTGGTGGATGCCGACGCGATCGACATTGTTGCGGATCGCCTTGTAGTTGGCCTCTTCTAGATAGGCGGGCAGGGCGGCCTCGCCCGGATTGGGATAGCGACGGGCGAAAGCCTGCCAGGCGAAGTAGTTGTTCTTCAGCGGAAAATCGCAAGCGAGCTTTTCCAGCCGGGCCTTCAGCACGCTGGCCATCGAACCATCGCCCGAGGTGATCAGCGAATCGTACTGCGCCGGCGGAATGCCGAGGCCGAACAGCGAAGCCTTGCGCGAGGTAGCCCAGCGCAACAGCTTCTTGTCGAAGACCGGCGCCAGCTCTTCGTTGAAGAAGCGGCGCTGGTCGGCGAGGCTCTTCGACGCCATGAGACCGGCGGGATCGACGCCGAAGAATTTGGCGATGCGGTGGCCCATGGCGATGAACAGGCCGAGCAGGCCGGTCTGGTAGAAATTGCGGTCGAAGACGGTGATGCGCCGGCGGCCGCGCCAGCTGCGACGCTCCCAATAGTGGCGGCTGACCGGGTCGAGATGCGGCGCGATGAAGCGGTCATAGGCTTGCGAATTGTGGTTGGTGTCGGCGGCGCCGAAGAAACGGAACAGATCGCCCTGCGAGGGCAGATGCCGCACCGCCTCCAGCTTCATCCGGTTCAAGGCGATGTGGGCGGCGTTGAGGTCGACCGCATCGACGCGTTCAGGCGAGCGGGTGAGGTAGGCGAGGATGTTGCAGCCGCCCGACGCTATGGTGACGACGCGGTGGCCCTGGCCAAGCTGCATGGCCTCCATGTCAACTTCAGGGTCTTCCCAGATCTGCGGATAGACAAGGCCGGAAAACAGCAGCGCGAACAGCCGCTCCGAGATGCCGGCCTTCGACAGCGGGCGGTTCTGGTAGACGGCCTTTCCAACTTCCTTGCCGCGGCGAAAAACGAGATCCGAGGAGACGTCCGTCATGGCAAAGTGATTCCCCATTTGCTTTGCCGCAAGCGGGTAACTCAGGGGCATGACAGGCGGGTGACAGGCTGTTGACGCGAGTTCAGGCCTTGCCAAATCCCCCCGGTGTCGGCGTTGTCAGGATGACGGCGTCGCCGGCGTCGAGCACGGTCTGGTCGCAGGCCTTCAGCGTCTCGACGCTGCCGTCGTTGCGGCGGACCTTGGTCGAGCCGACCTCGCCGTCACTGCCGCCATCGAGGCCTTGCGGCGGGCGGTTGCGGTGCGAGGACAGGATGGCGCATTCCATCTTTTCGAGGAAACGGATGGTGCGCCTGGTGCCGTCACCGGCATCCCATTCGCCTTTGCCGCCGGAGCCCTCGCGAATGTGGAAATCCTCAAGCAAAACGGGAAAGCGCAATTCCAGCACCTCCGGGTCGGTGAGGCGCGAATTGGTCATGTGGGTGTGGACGCCGGATGTCCCGGCAAAGCCGCGGCCGGAGTTCATCCGGCCTGACGGCGAGCCGGAGCAGATGGTCTCGTAATACTGGTACTGCTTGTTGCCGAAGGTCAGGTTGTTCATCGTGCCTTGCGCATTGGCCATGGCGCCCATGGCTCCGAACAGCGCGTTGGTGACATGCTGCGAGGTCTCGACATTGCCGGCGACGACTGCTGCGGGGTAGGCCGGCTTCAGCATCGAGCCGTCGGGGATGATGATGTTGATGGGCCTGAGGCACCCGGCATTCATCGGGATCATGTCCTCGACCATGACGCGGAAGGCATAGAGCACGGCGGCGCGGGCGACGGGCTCGGGCGCGTTGAAATTGTTCTTCATGACAGGCGAGGTGCCGGTGAAGTCGACGGTCGCTTCGCTCTTTTGCCGGTCGACCGTGATCTTCACCTTGATCACCTGGCCGGTGTCGGTCGGGTATTCATACTGCGAGCTGTTAGGCAGCCTTTCCAGCACGCGGCGCACGCTTTCGGCGGCATTGTCCTGGACATGGCCCATATAGGCCTCGACGACATCGAGGCCGAAATGGGAGACCATTTTGCGCAGTTCCGCCACGCCCTTTTCATTGGCGGCGATCTGCGCCTTTAGGTCGGCGATGTTCTGGTGCGGGTTGCGGGCGGGGTAGGGGTGGTCGGTGAGCAGCGTTTGCAGCTCCGCCTCGCGGAATTTTCCGCGATCGACGACGCGGAAATTGTCGAACAGCACGCCTTCCTCGTCGACCGTGGTGGCAAGCGGCGTCATCGAGCCGGGGGCAGTGCCGCCGATATCGGCATGATGGCCGCGTGAGGCTACGTAGAAGATTACTTCCTCCCCCCTTGAGGGGGAGGTGGCGGCGGAGCCGCCGGAGGGGGTCGTTGCGGCAGTGCTCGACGCTCTTGTGGTGCCTTCTGAGAGGACCCCACCCGGCCGCTGCGCGGCCACCCTCCCCTCAAGGGGGAGGGAAAACACCGGCGTCACCACGGTGATGTCGGGCAGATGCGTGCCGCCATTGTAAGGTGCGTTCAGCGCAAAGACGTCGCCGGGGTGGATGTCGCCGGAGTTCAGCCGGATGATGGTTTCGACCGAGCGATCCATTGAGCCGAGATGCACCGGCATGTGCGGCGCGTTGGCGACCAGCGCGCCGTGGCGGTCGAAGACGGCGCAGGAGAAATCCAGCCTTTCCTTGATGTTGACGGAATAGGCGGTGTTCTGCAGCGTAACGCCCATCTGTTCGGCGATCGACATGAAGAGGTTGTTGAAGACCTCCAGCATCACCGGATCGGCTTCGGTACCGAGGGCAGCCGTGCGAACTTTCCGTTCGGTGCGGCGGATGACGACGTGATTGAGGTTGGTGATTTCGGCCCGCCAGCCCGGCTCGACGACGATGGTCTGGTTCGGCTCGATGATCAAAGCGGGGCCTGCGATCAGGTTGGATGGGCGCAGATTTTCGCGACGATGGATGCCGGCCTCATGCCAGCGGCCCTCGGTGTAGATGCGCCGCGTTCCGGACGCACCCGCTTCAACCCTTGCCGGTCCGGCGGGCGCAACGGCTTCGGCCGTGGTCTCGACGATCTCGGCGCCTTCCACGCCAACGGTCTCGACGATCATCGGCTTGTCATCATAGACGAACCCGAACTGCGCCTTGTGGGCGATTTCGAAATCGCGCCTGGCCTGGAAGATCGAGTCGCCTTCGAAATTCACCGGCAGCGTGGTGTCGGTGCCGTCATAGCGGATGTGCAGCACCGGCTTTGCCGCAATCTTGTCCTCGGCGATGCCTTGCGCTACCAATTCGGCGATGACGGCTTTTTTCAACGTGCCGATGAGGCTGCCCATCTGGGTCCTGGATTCTTCGGCAAGCGGCTTCAGCAGCGCCTGCTGCCGCGACGCGAAAACCGACGACAGGCCGATACCATAGGCTGAGAGCAGACCGGAGAAGGGGTGGATCAGTACCGCCTCCATGCCGAGCGCGTCGGCAACCAGGCAGGCATGCTGGCCGCCGGCGCCGCCAAAACAGTTCAAGAGATATTCAGTGACGTCGTAGCCGCGCTGCACGGAGATCTTCTTGATGGCATTGGCCATGTTTTCCACCGCGATGGTAACGAACCCTTCGGCGACGGCTTCCGGCGTGCGGCCATCGCCGATTTCGGCGGCGAGCGCAGCGAATTTTTTACGCACGGCGGCGACGTCCAGCGGCTGGTCCTGGCCGGGTCCGAAAATCGCCGGGAAGAAATCGGGCTGCAGCTTGCCCAGCATGACATTGGCGTCGGTGACGGCAAGCGGGCCGCCGCGGCGGTAGGCGGCGGGGCCGGGATTGGCGCCGGCGGAATCCGGCCCGGCGCGGAAGCGGCCGGCTTCGTAATGCAGGATCGAGCCGCCGCCGGCAGCGACGGTATGGATGCGCATCATCGGCGCACGGATGCGCACGCCGGCAACCTCGGTGTCGAAGGCGCGCTCATACTCGCCGTCATAATGGGCGACGTCGGTCGAGGTGCCGCCCATGTCGAAGCCGATGACTTTCTCGAAACCGGCGAGTTTCGCCGTTTCGACCATGCCGACGACACCGCCGGCCGGGCCGGACAGCAGCGCGTCCTTGCCCTGGAACATGTCGGCGGCGGTGAGCCCGCCCGACGACATCATGAACATCAGGCGAGGGTTTTCCCTGCCCCTCGAGGGGAGGGTGGCGGCGGAGCCGCCGGGTGGGGTTGGATCGACCGGGCTCAGCGCATTGGCGGTGCCTTCCGAGAGGACCCCCTCTGGCCGCTTTGCGGACTGCCCTTCGCTATGGCTCCGGGCGTTCGTCGCTGAAAAAGCCAAATCGTTGGCTTTTTCTCGGCCTTTGGCCGACCGCTCCTCACCCTCCAGAAGTGGGGAGATTGGCGTCGCGCCCAGTTCTCCCGCTACTCTTTGCACATAGCGCGACAGGATCGGCGACAGATAGGCATCGACCACGGTGGTGTCGCCGCGGCCGACCAGTTTGATCAGTGGCGAGACTTCATGGCTGACCGAGACTTGGCTGAACCCGATCTTGCGGCAGACTTTCGCCACCGCCTTCTCGTGGTCGGGATATTTCCAGGCATGCATGAAGACGATGGCCACCGCATCGATGCCGTCGGCCTTCGCCTGTTCGATGGCGGGCCGGCAGGCGGCGATGTCGAGCAAGCGCTCGACCTCGCCATTGGCGCGCACACGCTCGTCGATCTCGATGACCCGCTCATAAAGCTGTTCGGGAAGAATGATCTCCTTGGCGAAGATGTCTGGCCGCGCTTGATAGGCGATCTTCAGCGCGTCGCGAAAGCCCTTGGTGATGAGCAAAAGCACACGGTCGCCCTTGCGCTCCAGCAGCGCATTGGTGGCGACGGTGGTACCCATCTTGACGTCACCGACCAGGCCCGGAGGAATAGCGGTGCCGGATTTCAGCCCCAGAAGCTCGCGGATGCCGGCTATGGCCGCGTCGGGATAGGCTTCGGGATTTTCCGACAGGAATTTCCTGGGATGCAAACCGCCTTGCGGATCACGTCCGATCACGTCGGTGAAGGTGCCGCCGCGGTCGATCCAAAAATCCCATTTCTTGTCCACGCAGAACTCCGGCATTGCATTTGGGTCCAGACTGTTAGTTCGGCATCGCCCGGCCCGCAATCGGTAGTGCGCGGATGTTACATCAGGAAACGCAACGTTACGAAACTCATGGCCGTTTGATGCATTTTGCCTTCGACCGTTCACCGCAACGTGAGCGTGTGTTGAAGGAGAGATGTCATGAAAAAGCTCATTCTTGCTTCCGTTTCCGCCCTGGCCCTGTTCGGCGTTGCCGCCTGCAGCGACAGCGGTACGGATAACACCACCACCCAGAGCACCAATCCGCCAGCCGCCGAGCCCATGAAGCCGGCGACGCCGGATGCACCGAAGCCTGCAGAACCGGCTCCGGCAACACCTGCTCCTGCCCCCGCGCAGTAGCAGCAGTCCCGGTCACTTTGACGTGACGAGAGAGGAGGCCGGCTTCGCGCCGGCCTTCCTGCGTTTAGGTCGATTCGGGGCTCAAGGGCCTTGAACCGGCTCTTTCCTACGGTTTGGGATCTGGCGCGTCGGTTGCTCGCGTAAATTCGATCCCCTCTGCGGCGCTGTCTTGGCTTGATAGCAATGGCCGGCGGCCCTAATAAGCGCTCATGTCGATTTGGGATCGCCTCGGCGACTTCATCACCCGCGTTTCATCTTCAGCCACGTCCGGCGTAGCCGATGTGGTCGAGGCCGTGCGCACGGTTTTCTCCGGTGACGCCGATCTGCGCCGGCGTGTCGCCTTCTCTGTGGCGATGATTGCGCTGTCAGCCAAGATGGCCAAGGCCGATGGCATCGTCACCCAGGACGAGGTTCGCGCGTTCCAGGAAATATTCGAGGTGCCGCGAGAACAGACCCGCAATGTGGCGCGGCTTTACGATCTGGCCAAGCGCGACGTCGCCGGGTTCGAGACCTATGCCGAGAGTATGGCGCAGATGTGCGGCTCGGGCCATTCGAACTGCGTCATGCTGGAAGACATACTCGACGGTCTGTTCCATATCGCCAAGGCGGATGGGCTGGTGCATGAGCGCGAAGGGATTTTCCTGCACCGTATTGCCGAGATTTTCCGCATCGACGAGGTGCACTACGAGGCCATCATGGCCAGGCACGTCAATCTCGGCGCCGGCGATCCCTATATCGTGCTCGGCATTGAGCGCGGCAAGCCGTTCGAGGAGGTCAGGAAGCGGTATCGCAAGCTGGTCTCCGACAATCATCCGGACCGGCTGATCGCGCGCGGCCTGCCGCAGGAATTCATCAAGATCGCAACGACCAGGGTCGCGGCGATCAACGCGGCCTATGAGATGATCGAGCGGGGCCTCAGGCACGCATGAGCGGCTTCCTGCCCGACGAGCCAGGCGCCGAGGTCAGGGTATCGCCGAATTTCGGCCCGCGGCGCGAAACGCTCAGGCCCGATATGATCGTGCTGCACTATACCGGCATGGCGACTGGTGCTGCCGCGGAAGCCTGGTTGTGCGACCCCGCAAGCGAAGTCTCGTCGCACTACCTCGTCCATGAGGATGGCCGCATCATCCAGATGGTGCGCGAAAGCGACCGCGCCTGGCATGCCGGTGCAAGTTCCTGGTTCGGTCGTCGCGACATCAACTCCTGTTCGGTCGGCATCGAAATCGTCAATCCCGGCCATTCGCTCGGCTATTCGGCCTTTCCCAAGCGGCAGGTGGAAGCGGTGATCGGGCTTTGCCTTGGTATCATCGAACGCCATTCCATTACGGCGCAAAGGGTGCTTGCCCATTCCGACATCGCGCCGGGGCGCAAGATCGACCCGGGCGAGAAATTCCCCTGGAAGGCGCTGTTTGCGGCCGGGGTCGGCCATCTCGTGCCTGCGGCGCCGGTCCGGCGCGGCGCGGCGCTGAAGGCCGGCGATACCGGCGCCGAGGTCGAGACACTGCAGTCGATGCTGGCGCTCTATGGCTATGGCGTCGAGATATCAGGTGTCTTCGACCGCCAGACCGAAATCGTCGTCGAAGCTTTTCAGCGGCATTTCCGACCACGCCTGGTGGATGGCGTCGCCGACGGCTCTACGTCTAGCACGCTGCAAAGCCTGCTGACTTCCCTTAGGTCAGTTGCGTCTAAATAATCTTTTCCTGATATTCAAGTTACAGCCTGTCACTGAAAGTGAATTGCCTCGCCTTGTTCGACACAAATTCCGCCCTCAAAGGCAGTTCGTGCAAGTTATCGGACCTCCAGCCCCCCGGATGCTCCGATATTGATTAGGCGTTGCTGCGTGAAGATCTTCGCGCGGCCAAACAGAACAGGACCACATGCAGAAATTGACCGTTGTAACGGCAGCTATTGCTGCCGGAGTAATGACTTTTGCCTTCAGCACGGCCGATGCCGCACCACTGAGCCAGAGGGCAGACCAGGGCTTCATCGCCGCACCCGCCAAGGCCACCATGACGAAGGCAAACCCGAAAGCAAAAAGGGCAACCACCGCGAAAGTGCGCAAAGCAGCCGTGGTGAAGGCCAGAAAAGCCACGGCCAAGAGGCATTTTAAGCGCAACAGGAAGAGCGTCGACCTGACGACGACCGCATCGATCCGCCCAAGCACCGCTGCGGAGTCGACTGCGGCAGCCGCGCTTGGCGGCCAGTATTCGGCAATCATTGCCCGCTATGCCGCGGCCGAAGGCGTGCCGGTGTCGCTGGCCCAGGCGGTCATCAAGATCGAGAGCAACTACCGGCCGAACATCGTCGGCGGCGCGGGTGAAATCGGCCTGATGCAGATCAAGCCGGCAACGGCGCGGATGATGGGTTACAGCGGCTCCGCCAAGGGTCTGTTCGATCCCGACACCAACATCAAATACGGCATGAAGTACCTTGCCATGGCGCGCAATCTCGGCGGCGGCACCACCTGCGGCACGATCCTGAAATACAATGCCGGCCATGCCGCGACGAGGATGAACCCGGTGTCGGCGGCCTATTGCGGCAAGGTCAAGGTGCAGTTGGCGGCATTGGGATCGCCGGCATAAGTCTGCTTTTTCATTTGCGTTTTGGAACGTGAACCCCTTTATACGCTCTGCCAGCTGGCCGGGCGGCCGCACCCGCAAAGCCGAAAGGCTGCGGGTGAGGAAAGTCCGGGCTCCATGGAAACACGGTGCCGGTTAATGGCCGGCGGGGGCGACCCCAGGGAAAGTGCCACAGAAAGCAAACCGCCACGATTTATCGGGGCAAGGGTGAAAGGGTGGGGTAAGAGCCCACCGCGCGACTGGCAACAGGAGCGGCACGGTAAACCCCACCGGGAGCAAAACCGAATAGGGACGGTGCGAGGGGAAACCTTCGAGGGCTGTTTCCGGCTCACCGTCCGGGTAGGTTGCGTGAGGCGCATGGCAACATGCGCCCAAGATGAATGGCCGCCACGTTCTCGCCCCGAAAGGGGCGAGGGCCATACAAAACCCGGCTTACAGGCCAGCTGGCAATTTCTCCCCCATATCGCGATTAATCCTTTGGATCAGCAGTCTGCGCCTTCGGGCGCAGCTGGCGATTCAGGTGCTTGAGCGATTGAATCAAGTACGCATGCTGGGGTCGAGACAAACGCATTTGAAGCTGGTACGATTTAATCGTACCATGATTGTCATGGTTTGATCAGGAGCGCATCATGGGTCACGTCGACAAACGCAGCATCACGCTTTCGCCGGAACTGGCGGCGGCGGTCGACGATGTCGTGGCCGCCGGCGAATATGCCTCGGCCAGCGAAGTCATCCGTGATGCGCTGCGGCAATGGAAAGACCGCCGCGATCTTCTCGGCTACACGGTCGAGGAATTGCGCAGGCTGGTTCAGGAGGGGATCGACAGCGGACCGGCGGTGGACGGCCAGCCCTTCATGGACCGGCTGCGAGCCAAATATCACAGGATGTCGGAAGCTGCAGGCTCGGAAGAGTGAAATATCGGCTGCTTCCTCAGGCGATATCAGATGTCGAAGGCATCGGTGACTACATTGCGGAACATAGCCCAAAGGGAGCCATGCGCCTTGTGGACGCTTTGGAGAGGCGCTGGACACTGCTCACCTTGCACCGTTCTCAGGTGCGCCGCGCGATGATATCGCGCCCGGCATTCGTCATCTGATCGTCGGCGAATATGTCACTCTGTATCGCATGGGCGAAGACGCGATCGAGATCGTCCGCGTTTTGCACGGCAGGCGCGATATTGGCGCCGACGACTTGGTGACCTAACCGCCAGCTCAGATGCCGATCTTGTCCAGCGATGCCTCGATCGCCTGCCAGAGTTCTTCCACCGGCTCGCAGCCCACCGACAGGCGCACGAAGCCGGGCGGAACCGAATCTCCTCGCTTGGCCCGCCGCTCGGCGGAGGTGTGGACACCCCCGAACGACGTTGCCGCCTGCATCAGCGTGCAGTTGTTGATGAAATCCTCGGCCTTCTCCTGGGAAGCGAGTTCGAAGGACACGAGGAAGCCGAAGCGCTCCATCTGCGCCCGGGCGAGGTTGTGCGACGGGTCGCCCTCCAGCCCGGGGTAGCGCAAGCCGCTAACGGCGCGATGGTTTTTCAGGCGCTTCGCGATCACCTCGGCAGAAGAACACATGCGGTCGAAGCGTACGTCCAGCGTCTCCAGGCCGCGATGCACCAGCCAAGCCTCGAACGGGCCGGGAATGCCGCCTGCGGTCTCGCGCCAGCCGGTGACGCCCGCGATGATGTCTGGATTGCGGCTGGCGACATGGCCGAACAGCACGTCGGAATGCCCGTTGGCCGCCTTGGTGTCGGCAGCAACGACGATGTCGGCGCCGAGATCGAGCGGGCGCTGGCCGAACGGCGTCATCGTGGTGTTGTCGACGACGACGATCGCGCCCGCTTGGTGCGCGACTTCGGCGACGGCTGTGATGTCGCAAATGTCCAAGCGCGGATTTGACGGGGTTTCAACGTAGACAAGGCGGTAGCCGTCGAAGCCGCCGTCGAGGAATGTAGCTGTCGGCCGCAGATCATAGGCGACGCCGAAGGGCTTGAGGAAACGTTCGGCCAGCGCGCGTGTGGCATGGTAGCCGTCCGAAGGCAAAAGCACGCGGTCGCCGGATTTCAACAGGCCGAAAAACACCGCCGAGATTGCCGCCATTCCTGAGGGGAAGCCGACGCATGGCGCGTCTTCGAGATGCGCCAGCATGTGCTCGACTGCATCCCAGGTGGCGTTGCTGTAGCGGCCGTACTGGCTGTAGCCGGCGCCGTCGCCCGGGTTGTGGAAAATAGCGGCCATGGTCAGCGGCAATGGGATGGGGTCGCCTTTGGCAAGTCCGTCGCGCCGCAGATGGGCAAGGGAGGCCGCGCGGGACCTTGCTGTTTCGGACATGGATTTCTGACCTTGTTGCTCAGCGAAAAGACTGACGACGCTATTCGCGGCAGTGATGCGCGGCAAGCCGCTTCCGCTTGGGCCAGCCCGCTCTAAACGGTTCGTTAGGCTTAATGGGAGATAAAGACGGGAGTGTTGTCAGAGCTGCTCTCACCGGTTGTGGCGCGCGCGTTTGTGAAGCCTGTTCCCGTTGACGCCCATAGTGCCCCATGATATCCCATTTCGATACCAAAGCCTTCGTTCCGCGTCAGGGTAAAGCGTACGCCAATCGGGCAGCCGCGGCGGCTGTGCGTTTGCGGGGTTTTGCCGCTGGGACCGAAGCGGATTTTCGGCAGGGGACGCGCTTCGGCGCGGACGAAAACATGGAGAGGGGTGCGGCGGCGGAAGCGGCTGCAGCGTGTCATGGACCGGTTTCTGTCAAGCGCGGTGAACAGGATCGATGCGAAGGGGCGGGTCTCCGTTCCGGCGCATTTCCGCGCGGTCGTGCAGAAGCGCGGCTATTCGGAACTCTATGCGCTGCGCGGCCTGGACGTGCCTGCGATGGATGTCGGCGGGCTCGATCTGCTCGACCGCTACGAGCAGCGCGTCGCGCTGGAAGACCCTTTTTTGCAGACGGCGGACGATATGTCGTTCTTCTGCCATGGCGACGGGACGTTCCTGAAGCTCGATCAGGATGGCCGCATCACGATGAGCGATTTCATCCGCGAGCATACGGGCATCACGAGCGAAGTGGCCTTTGTCGGCCGTGGCAATTTCTTTCAAGTTTGGGAGCCTGGACGGCTGGGCGCCTATGGGGCGCAGGCGCGCGCTCGGCTTTTGCAGCTTCGGCAGGGGACGAAGGCTCACGAGGCCAAGGCTGGGGAGCGGCCGGAATGATGGCGGATCACGGCGATGATCTCAGCGCCGTTGGCGGACCGGTCCGCCACATTCCGGTCCTCCTCGCCGAAGTGCTGGAGGCGCTCTCACCCAAAGAAGGCGATGTGATCGTCGACGGCACGTTCGGCGCCGGCGGCTACACCAAGGCGATCCTGGCGAGCGGCGCCTCGGTGGTGGCGATCGATCGCGATCCCGATGCGATTGCCGCCGGGCGCGGCCTGGAACAGCAATCCGGCGGCAGGCTGAGGCTGGTGCAGGCGCCGTTCTCGACGCTGGACGAACAGGTCGAAAGCGCCGACGGCGTTGTCCTCGACATCGGCATTTCCTCCATGCAGGTCGACCAGCCCGAGCGCGGCTTTTCGTTCCGCACGGACGGGCCGCTCGACATGCGCATGGCGCAGGCGGGTTTGAGTGCTGCCGACGTCGTCAATTCGTTCAAGATAGGCGACCTTGCCCGCATCTTCGGCTTCCTCGGCGAAGAGCGTAACGCCGGGCGCATTGCCCGCATGATCGAGAGCCGCCGCGAAAAACGGTTGTTTGAGCGTACGCTTGATCTCGCCGACGCCATCGAGACGCATATCGGCCGCGCGCCGAAGGACAAGATTCATCCGGCCACCCGCGTCTTCCAGGCGCTGCGCATTTTCGTCAATGACGAGCTGGGCGAATTGGCCAAAGCCCTAATGGCATCCGAGCGGGTATTGAAGCCCGGCGGGCGGCTTGCGGTGGTGACGTTCCATTCGCTGGAAGACCGCATCGTCAAGCGCTTCATCGCCGACCGCGCCGACGTCGCCACCGGCTCACGTCATTTGCCCGAGGCGCACGCGCGCACTGCGACCTTCCGCAAGGCCGGTGGCGGCGTGACGGCAGGCGATGCCGAGGTCGCTGCCAATCCGCGGGCGCGCTCGGCCAGGCTGCGTACCGCCATCCGCACCGAGGCGCCGGCGCGCGCCGGTGATCTCACCATTTTCGGCCTTCCAAAGCTTCCCGGCATCCAGGCGCCGCGAGAGAGGTGAATACGTGTTTCGAACCAGCGACATAGTCCTGATCGCCGTCATGGTCTCGGCCGCGGCCCTGACCTACAAGGCCAAGCGCGAGGCCGAGGAACAGCTGGCTTCGGTGCAGAAGATCGAGGCGCAGATCCGCTATGAGGAGGACACGATCGACCTGCTCAAGGCCGACTGGAGCCTGCTGACCCAGCCGTCGCGCCTGCAGAAGCTGGCTGAAATCTACAAATCGCAGCTCGCACTCGAGCCGGTCAATGCGCGGCAGATCGTCGGGCTCGACGACCTGCCGGCAAAACCGCTCAACATCGAGGACCTGTCGTCGCAGCGGCTTGGCGGCATGGCCGACAATTCCGGCAAAGGACCAGCCGACAAGGATCCCGTGGTCACCGGAGCCATCGTCCAATGATCGCTGGATTTCCAATGCGCGCCAAACTTCCGTCGGTCGGCAAATTGCTGAAGCGCCGCGCACGGACCGGCGAGGACGGCTCCATCGTGGTCGAAGGCGCGCGCAAGGCGACCGGCGGCAAGGCCAAGACCCGCATCGTGATGACGATGGCGGTGTTCTTCGGCATCTATTCGACCATCGCCGGGCGGCTGGTCTATCTCGGTTTCCAGTCCCCCGACATGTCGAATGGGCCGCAAAGCCGGGTGACGGCGTCGCGTCCCGACATCGTCGACCGCAACGGCGAGGTGCTGGCGACCGACATCAAGACGGCATCGCTGTTTGCCGAGCCGCGCCGCATCGTCGATGCCGACGAGGCGATCGAAAAGCTGTCGACCATTCTGCCAGATATCGACCCCGAGCAGACCTATCACAAGCTGAAAAGCGGCGCCGGCTTCGTCTGGCTGCAGCGGCAGCTGACGCCCAAGCAGCAGGCCGACATCATGCAGCTCGGCATTCCCGGCATCGGCTTTCGCACCGAAAAGCGCCGCTTCTATCCGGCCGGCGTGACCTCATCCTACATTGTCGGCCTCACCAACATCGACAATCAGGGCATCTCCGGCATGGAGAAATACATTGACGAGCAGGGCCTGAGCGACCTGCAGGCCTCAGGCTTGGCGATCGCCAAGGATCTGAAGCCGGTTCAGCTGTCGATCGACCTGCGCGTCCAGCATGTGGTGCGCGACGAGATTGCCGCCGGCCTCGAGCGCTATCGCGCCATGGGCGCAGGCGCCGTCGTGCTCAACATCAAGACCGGCGAAGTGGTGGCGATGGCCTCGGTGCCGGATTTCGATCCGAACAATCCCTTCAATGCGCAGGACAAGGACCGCCTGAACCGCATGTCGGCCGGCCTCTACGAGATGGGCTCGACCTTCAAGAGCTTTACCTCGGCCATGGCGCTCGATTCCGGCAAGGCGAACATGAACAGCCGTTTCGACGCCTCGCATCCTATCCGGGTCGGCCATCAGGCCATTCACGATTTCCACGGCAAGAACCGCGTGCTGTCATTGCCGGAGGTGTTCCTTTACTCCTCCAACATCGGATCGGCGCGTGAGGCCGAAATGGTCGGCATCGAGGGGCACCGCGAATTCCTGCATCGCCTTGGCCTTCTGGACAGGATGCAGACCGAACTGCCTGAGGTCGCGCGCCCGACCGAACCGAAGGTCTGGAAACAGGTCAACTCCTTCACCATCGCCTTCGGCCATGGCGTGTCGACGACGCCGCTGCAGGCCGCCGTCGGCTGCGCGGCGCTGATGCAGGGCTATTTGATCCCGCCGACTTTCCTGGTCCGCAGCGAGCAGGATGCCATGGCGGTGGCCAAGAGAGTGGTCAGCGAAAAGACTGTGGAGGGCATGCGCTACCTCTACACGCTCAATGCTGAGAAAGGCTCGGCCAGAAACGCCAGGGCCCCCGGCTACCGCGTTGGCGGCAAGACCGGAACCGCCGAGAAGGTGATCAATGGCCGCTACTCGAAGGAACTGAATTTCAACACCTTCGTCGCTGCCTTCCCGATGGACGATCCGCAATATCTGGTGTTTACGATCGCTGACGCTCCGCACCCGGAAAAGCCCGGGATGACCGACGTCGCCGCCAACAATGCGGGTGTCATGGCCGGAAACATCATCAGGCGGGCAGCCGCCATGCTTGGCGTGAAGCCAGATTTCAGCCATGAAAATGGCGCAACGCTGGTTTCCTATCAGTGATTCTTAGGGCGCGCCGGCAACTGCGCGCCATTTTGTTGAGATAAACGGGGTTCGATGCACCTGAGAGATTTAGCCGGTATCCTGCCTGTCGAGGGAACATCTTCCCGCGATGTGGAGGTAACCGGGATTTCGTCGGATTCCCGCACGGTCAAGACCGGCGTGGTCTTTTTCGCGCTCGCCGGCAGCAAGGCGGATGGTTCGGCCTATGCCGCCGATGCGGCAAAGCGCGGCGCAGCGGCGGTTGTCGTGGGCAAGGCCAGCGCCGTTTCCGGCCTGTCCGTCCCGGTGCTCAGCGTCGACGACCCACGCCTGGCGCTGGCGCTGAGCGCGGCACGTTTCTTCGGCAGCCAGCCGGAGACCATGGTCGCGGTTACCGGCACCGCAGGCAAGACCTCGGTCGCCGCCTTCACCAGGCAGATCTGGGAGCAGGCCGGCTTTGCCGCCGCGTCCATCGGCACCACCGGCGTGGTGGCGCCGGGCCGCAACGATTACGGTTCGTTGACCACACCCGATCCAGTGGCTTTGCACCAGTTGCTCAAGGAATTGGCGGAGGCCGGCGTCACCCATGCCTCGATGGAAGCCTCCAGCCACGGTCTCGACCAGCGCCGCCTCGATGGCGTCAAGCTCGCCGCGGGCGGCTTCACCAATCTCGGCCGCGACCATATGGACTATCATCCGACGGTCGAGGATTACCATCGCGCGAAATTGCGCCTGTTCGACACGCTGCTGCCGAAAGGCGCGCCGGCGGTCATCTTTGCCGACGATCCGTGGTCGGCGCCGACCATCCAGGCTGCGCAGGCCGCCGGGCTCAAGGTGCTGACGGTCGGCCGCCATGGCGATTTCCTGCGCCTGAAGCGGGTCGAGCACGAGCGCCACCGCCAGCGCGCCGAGGTCGAAGCCGACGGCGTGCTCTATGAGATCGACCTGCCGCTCGCCGGTGACTTCCAGATCGCCAATGCCCTGGTTTCGGCCGGGCTGGCCATTTCCACCGGAACGCCGGTCGCCAAAGCTTTGATGGCATTAGAGAAACTTCAGGGGGCACCTGGACGGCTCGACCTTGTCGGCGCCACCGCCAATGGCGCGCCCGTCTATGTCGACTATGCCCACAAGCCGGATGCGCTGGAACATGTGCTGGCCGCCGTGCGCCCGTTCACCACCGGCCGCGTCATCGTCGTGTTCGGCTGCGGCGGCGACCGCGACCGGGGCAAGCGGCCGATCATGGGCGGAATCGCCACGCGGCTCGCCGATGTCGTCATCGTCACCGACGACAATCCGCGCTCGGAAGTGCCGGAAACGATTCGTGCCGCGATCCTGGCAGCCGCACCCGGCGCCATTGAAATCGGCGACCGCCGCAAGGCGATCCACGAAGCGGTCGCCATGCTCAAAGCGGGCGATACGCTGATCGTTGCCGGCAAGGGCCATGAAGAGGGCCAGACCATCGGCGCCGAGACTTTTCCGTTCTCCGACCACGAAGAAGTCCGGTCGGCGCTGCGGGAGCGGGCCGCATGAGTGTGCTCTGGACTTCCGAGGCGCTGGTCGACGCCATTGGCGGTCGGCCGCTCGGGCCGATGCCGGAGGGAATTTCGGGGATCTCGATCGACAGCCGCAGCCTGCAGCCGGGCGACGCCTTCTTCGCCATCAAGGGCGAGGCGATGGACGGCCATGACTTCGCGACCGCGGCGATCAAGGCCGGCGCCGGCGTTCTGGTCGTCGCCGAGGGCAAATTGCCGTCGCTTGGGCGGCTGACGGCGCCGATGATCGTCGTGCAGGATGTGCTGGCAGCACTGGAGAAACTCGGTGTTGCCGCCCGCGCCCGTTCCAGCGCAAAAATCATCGCGGTGACCGGATCGGCCGGCAAGACCACCACCAAGGAGGCGCTGCGTCATGTGCTGTCGGCCGTCGGCACGGTGCATGCTTCGGCGCAGTCCTTCAACAATCATTGGGGCGTGCCGCTGACGCTGGCGCGCATGCCCGGCGATTGCGACTATGCGGTGTTCGAGATCGGCATGAACCATCCGGGCGAGATCCGGCCGCTGGTCAAGATGGTCCGGCCACATGTGGCCATCGTCACGATGATCGCCGCGGCGCATCTCGGCTTCTTTAGAAATCTCGACGAGATCGCCAAGGCCAAGGCCGAGATTTTTGAAGGCATCGAGCCCGGCGGTGCGGCCTTGCTCAACCGCGACGATGCGCGATGGAAGCTGCTCGACAAGATGGCGCGAGCCGCCGGCGTCGAACATGTCTTTGGCTTCGGCGAGAATGCACGGTCGACCTACAAGCTGACCAAATGCGAGCTGCATGCCGATGATTCCGACATCACCGCCAGGATCGGCGGGCAGGATGTGACGGCGCGCATCGGCGCGCCCGGCCGCCACATGGTACAGAACGTCCTGGCGGTGCTCGGCGCCGCGCATTTGGTTGAAGCCGACATCGGCAAGGTGGCCTTGGCACTGGCCGATCTGTCGGCCGAGCGTGGCCGTGGGAAGCGCCATATGCTTCGCCACCCCAAGGGACCGATCACACTGATCGACGAGAGCTACAACGCCAATCCGGCCTCGATGGCTGCTGCCATGGCGCTGCTCAACGCGACGCCTGTCACGGGCGAGGGCCGGCGCATCGCCGTGCTCGGCGACATGCTCGAGCTCGGCGACCATTCGGCCAAGCTCCATGCAGCCCTTGCCGAGTTGATCGTCGGCACCGGCACAAACACGGTCTTTCTCGGCGGTCCGGAAATGCAGGCGCTGGCAGACATCCTGCCCGACGAGATCAAAACGGAATACCGCGCCGGCGCCGAGGAATTGAAGCCGCTGCTGTTGTCGACGCTGAAGGCCGGCGACGTGGTGATGATCAAATCGTCGAAAGGCATCGGCTTTTCAAAGCTGGTCGAGGCCTTGCTCGGCAAATATCCGGCGGAAGCCGCAGGCACGAAACAGAACTAGTCCGGGGAACGGAATCGTATGTTTACATTGCTCGTCGATTTTGCGGACAAGGTCTCGGTCTTCAATGTCTTCCGCTACATAACTTTCCGCACCGGCGGTGCGCTGATCACCTCGGCGCTGATCGTCTTCATCTTCGGGCCGACCATCATCAATTCGCTTAGGCTGCGGCAAGGCAAGGGCCAGCCGATCCGCGCCGATGGCCCGCAGACGCATTTCAAGAAGGCCGGCACGCCGACGATGGGCGGGCTGATGATCCTGTGCGGCATCGTCGGCTCGTCGCTTCTATGGGCGAACCTCTCCTCGATCTATGTCTGGGTGGTGCTCTTGGTGACGCTGGGCTTCGGTTCGATCGGCTTTTACGACGACTATCTCAAGGTAACCAAGCAGTCGCATCTCGGCTTTTCCGGCAAGGCGCGGCTGGCGCTGGAATTCGTCATCGCCGGCATCGCCGCCTGGGCGATCATGCATAATGGCCAGGCGCCGTTCTCGTCGTCGCTGACCTTCCCCTTCGCCAAGGAATTCATCATCAATCTCGGCTGGTTCTTCGTGCCGTTCTCCTGCTTCGTCATTGTCGGCGCCGGCAATGCGGTGAATTTGACCGATGGCCTCGACGGGCTGGCGATCGTGCCGATCATGATTGCGGCGGCATCCTTCGGCGTCATCGCCTACCTCTCCGGCAATGCGGTGTTCGCCGAATATCTGCAGATCCATTTCGTGCCCGGCACCGGCGAGCTGGCTGTCGTGCTTGGCGCCGTCATCGGCGCCGGCCTCGGCTTCCTCTGGTTCAACGCGCCACCGGCGGCGATCTTCATGGGCGACACCGGTTCGCTGGCCATGGGTGGCCTGATCGGTACGGTCGCGGTCGCCACCAAGCACGAGATCGTGCTGGTCATTGTCGGCGGATTGTTTGTCGTGGAAATCCTGTCGGTCATCATTCAGGTCGGCTACTTCAAGATGACCGGCAAGCGCGTGTTCCTGATGGCGCCGATCCATCATCATTTCGAAAAGCTCGGCTGGACCGAAAGCCAGGTGGTGATCCGCTTCTGGATCATCGCCGTCATCCTGGCGCTGGTCGGCCTGTCGACCCTCAAGCTGAGATAGGAACCCGCTTGATCCCCGCCGCATCCTTTTCGGGCAAACGCGTTTCGCTCTTCGGGCTCGGTGGCTCGGGGATCGCCACGGCGCGCGCGCTGATCGAGGGCGGCGCCGACGTGCTTGCCTGGGACGACAATCCCGATAGCGTCGCCAAGGCTGCTGACCAAGGCATTGCGACCGCCGATCTGCGCGGCGCCGACTGGTCGAAATTCTCGGCCTTCGTGCTCTCGCCCGGCGTGCCGCTGACGCATCCCAAGCCGCACTGGACGGTGGAGTTGGCGCGTGGCTCCGGCGTCGAGGTGATCGGCGATATCGAATTGTTCTGCCGCGAGCGGATTGCGCGCGCGCCTGATGCGCCGTTCATCGCTATCACCGGCACCAACGGCAAGTCGACGACCACGGCGCTGACCGCGCATATCCTCAAATCGGCAGGGCGCGACACGCAGATGGGCGGCAATATCGGCCGGGCCATCATGACGCTCGATCCACCGCAGGCTGACCGGGACTATGTCGTCGAGTGTTCGTCCTACCAGATCGATCTCGCGCCCTCGATCAACCCGACGGCCGGCATCCTGCTCAACCTGACGCCCGACCATCTCGACCGCCACGGCACCATGCAGCATTACGCTTCGATCAAGGAGCGGCTGGTTGCCGGCAGCGAGACGGCGATCGTCGGCGTTGACGATTCCTGGTGCGCGCAGATCGCTGACCGGCTGGAGAGGGCGGGCCGGGAGGTGATCCGCATCTCCAAGCGGCTGCCGCTGACCGACGGTTATTTCGCAGACGGTTCCGATCTGATGGAAGCCGTCCATGGCCGCTACAGCCGCGTCGCCTTCCTCGAAGGCATCGGTTCGTTGCGCGGCCAGCACAATGCGCAGAACGCGCTTGCCGCTGTTGCCGCCTGCCTCAGGGTCGGCTTGAGCCTGGGCGAGATCCAGGCGGGACTGGAGAGCTTTCCAGGCCTCGCGCATCGCATGGAGCAGGTCGGACGCAAGGACCACGTGCTGTTTGTCAACGATTCCAAGGCGACCAATGCCGATGCGGCGGCACCCGCGCTGTCGAGTTTTTCGCGCATTTACTGGATCGCCGGCGGACTGCCCAAGGAAGGCGGCATCGAGCCGCTGCGCGGTTTTTTCCCACGCATCGCCAAGGCCTATCTGATCGGCGAGGCGGCGCCCGCGTTCTCGGCGACGCTCGGCGAAGCCGTGCCCTATGAAATCTCGGGCACCCTGGCCGCCGCGGTCGACCATGCCGCGAAAGACTCGGCCAAGGATGACAACGGCGAGGTGGTGGTGCTGCTGTCGCCGGCCTGCGCCAGTTTCGACCAGTTCAAGAATTTCGAAGTTCGCGGCGAAGCCTTCAGGCAAGCTGCGAATGCTATCGAGGGTGTCAAACCCATCGGAGGGGCACGATAATGCAAAGCCGTCTCGACAAAAGCCCGGTTGCAACCTGGTGGTGGACGATCGATCGCTGGTTCCTGGCGGCGTTCCTGTCGCTAATGGGGCTTGGCATCGTCTTGTCCTTTGCGGCAAGCCCGGCGGTGGCCGAACGCATCGGCCTCGATAGTTTCCACTTTGCCACCAGGCAGATCATCTTCACCGTGCCGGCGCTCGGCGTGATGCTGGCGGTCTCCTTCCTGGAATCGCGGCAGATCCGGCGCATGGCGCTGATCATCCTGGGCATCATGCTGGTGCTGATGGTGGCCGTGCTCTACATCGGCGTCGAGGTGAAGGGCGCGCGGCGCTGGGTGTCGTTTGTCGGCATGTCGATCCAGCCGTCGGAATTTCTGAAACCCGCCTTCGTCATCGTCTGCGCCTGGCTGTTCGCCGAACACAAGCGCCAGCCCGACATCCCCGGCAATTTGTTTGCCATGCTGCTGCTGATCCTGGTCATCTCGCTTCTGGTGGCGCAGCCCGATCTCGGCCAGACCATGCTGGTGACCGGCACTTGGGGCGTCATGTTCTTCATGGCCGGCCTGCCATGGCTATGGATCATCGCGCTTGGCGCCACCGGCGCCGGCGGCCTGTTTGCCGCCTATACGGTGTTCCCGCACGTCGCCGCCCGCATCGACAAATTCCTGACCGGCGAAGGCGACACGTTCCAGGTCGACATGGGCCGCGAGGCGCTGATCAACGGCCACTGGTTCGGCGTCGGCCCGGGCGAGGGCACGGTCAAGCGGGTCATTCCCGACGCGCATGCCGATTTCGTGTTTTCGGTCGCCGGCGAAGAGTTCGGGCTGATCATGTGCTTCTTCATCATGTCGATCTTCGCCTTCATCGTGCTGCGCGGCTTGAGCACGGCATTGAAGGAACATGATGATTTCACCCGCTACGCCGTCGGCGGTCTCGTCACCGTGTTCGGCCTGCAGTCGGTCATCAACATGTGCGTCAACCTGCAGCTGATGCCGGCCAAGGGCATGACGCTGCCTTTCATCTCCTATGGCGGCTCCTCGCAGATCGCCATTGCCATCTCGATGGGCATGGTGCTGGCGCTGACCCGCAAGCGACCGGAAAAGCGCAAGCAGATGGGCTTTGCCCTGTCGCAGCGCGCCCTGCCGGCGGAGTGATATGGCGCGGGGTGTGATCCTTCTCGCGGCTGGCGGAACCGGTGGACATCTGTTTCCGGCCGAGGCGCTGGCGCATGAGCTGATCGAGCGCGGCTGGGGCGTGCATCTGGCGACGGACGACCGCGCCGAGCGCTTTGCCGGCCATTTCCCGGCCGCCGCCATCCATCCGATCCAGTCGGCGACGATGGGCTCGAAAAACCCTGTCGCGCTGCTTGGCGCGTTCTGGAAGATCTGGCGCGGCGTGCGCCAAGCCTCCGCCGTCATCGCCAGGATCAAGCCTGATGCGGTCGTCGGCTTTGGCGGTTATCCGACCTTGCCACCGCTCTATGCCGCGACGCGGCGCAAGCTGCCGACGCTGATCCATGAGCAGAACGCAGTGATGGGCCGCGCCAACCGGGCGCTGTCCGGGCGCGTCGATGCCATCGCCGGCGGCTTCCTGCCGCAAGATGAAAGTGCCACAGGCGCCAAGACGGTGACGACAGGCAATCCGGTCAGGCCGCCAATCCTGGAGGCGGCAAAGACGCCCTATAAGGCATCCCAAGGGGCGGATCCGTTCAGGCTCCTGGTGTTCGGCGGCAGCCAGGGCGCGCAGTTCTTTTCCGATGCCATGCCGGCGGCGATCGCACTTCTGCCGGAGGCGCAGCGCAAGCGGCTGGTGATCACCCAGCAGGCCCGCGCCGACGACGTGGCGCGGGTGAAGGCCGGCTATGCGGCACTCGGCGTCCATGTCGAGGTCTCGCCCTTCTTCACCGATATGGCACAGCGCATGGGCGCGGCGCATCTGGTGATCTCGCGCTCCGGCGCCTCGACGGTTTCGGAGATCGCCGTCATCGGCCGGCCGGCGCTGCTGGTGCCTTATCCCTATGCGCTGGATCACGATCAGGCGGCGAACGCAGCCGCCCTTGCCGCGGCGGGCGGCGGCGAGGTGCATCCGCAATCGTCACTGTCGCCGGAGCGCATCGCGGCTCTCATTGGCGGGCTGATGGACACTCCCGAGCGGCTGACGGCCATGGCTGCCGGAGCGAAGTCGGCTGGCCGGCCGAACGCGGCACGGTTGCTCGCTGATCTCACAGAGGCTATTGCGTCCAGAAAAACCGTTTCGGATTTCAGGAAAGGGACGCATTGATGAAGATGCCGCAAACCATCGGCCTTGTGCATTTCGTCGGCATTGGCGGCATCGGCATGAGCGGCATCGCCGAGGTTCTGCACAATCTCGGCTACAAGGTGCAGGGTTCGGACCAGGCCGACAGCGCCAATGTCCAGCGGCTGCGCGACAAGGGCATCGAATGCTTTGTCGGCCACAAGGCCGAGAATATCGGCGCGGCCGAAGTGGTGGTCGTCTCCACCGCGATCAAGAAATCCAATCCCGAGCTGAAGGCCGCGCGGGAGAAGTTGCTCCCAATTGTCCGCCGCGCCGAAATGCTGGCCGAACTGATGCGCTTCCGCCAGGCGGTTGCGATCGGTGGCACGCATGGCAAGACAACAACCACGTCGATGGTGGCGACGCTGCTCGATGCCGGCGGGCTCGACCCGACGGTGATCAATGGCGGCATCATCAATGCCTATGGCACCAATGCCCGTATGGGCGATGGCGAGTGGATGGTGGTCGAAGCCGACGAAAGCGACGGCACCTTCCTCAAGCTGCCGGCCGAGATCGCCGTCGTCACAAACATCGATCCCGAGCATCTGGACCATTATGGCAGTTTCGACAAGGTGCGCGAGGCCTTCCGGCAATTCGTCGAGAACGTGCCGTTCTACGGTTTTGGCGTGATGTGCACCGACCATCCGGAAGTACAGGCGCTGGTCAGCCGCATCGAGGACCGCCGCGTCATCACCTATGGCGAGAACGCGCAGGCCGATGTGCGTTTCACCAACCACCGCATGGCCGGTGCCGTCTCGGCATTCGACGTGGTGATCCGCGACCGCAAGACCGGCGGCCAGACGACGATATCGGATCTGCGGCTGCCGATGCCCGGCCGCCACAACGTCTCCAACGCCACCGCCGCAATTGCGGTCGCGCATGAACTCGGCCTGTCGGCCGAAGCCATCAAGAAGGGGCTGTCGTCCTTTGCCGGCGTCAAGCGGCGCTTCACCCACACCGGCTCGTGGAACGGCGTCGACATCTTCGACGATTACGGCCACCACCCGGTCGAGATCACGGCGGTGTTGAAAGCGGCGCGCAGCGCCACCAAGGGCCGCGTCATCGCCATTGCGCAGCCGCACCGCTTCACCCGGCTGCACGATCTGTTCGACGAATTTTCGGTCTGTTTCAACGATGCCGACACGGTGATGGTGGCGCCGGTCTATGCGGCGGGCGAGGAGCCGATCGACGGCGTGACCTCGGAGGCGCTGGTGTCGCGCATCCGCTCCGGGGGCCATCGCGATGCGCGCTACGTCGAAACCCCTGCCGCGATTTCGCCCGTCATCCGCGCGTTGGCGAAACCGGGCGACTTCGTCATCTTCCTGGGCGCCGGCAACATCACCCAATGGGCCTATGCGCTGCCTGGGGAACTCGGCGGTACCGTCTCATGATGCGCGGCCAGGACCTGCTCGACAAACTTGGCGACCGGCTTGCCGGCCTGCGCGGCCGCATCACGCCCAATGCCGAGATGGACAAGATCACCTGGTTCCGCGCCGGCGGTCTGGCGGACGCCCTGTTCCAGCCGGCCGACGAGGAGGATCTGGCTGCCTTCCTGCGCGCCGTGCCGGAGGACATCCCGCTCACCATCGTCGGTGTCGGCTCCAACCTCCTGGTGCGCGACGGCGGCATTCCAGGTTTCGTCATCCGGCTTTCGGCCAAGGGCTTTGGCGAGGCCGAGGTGGTTTCGCCGACCGTCATCAAGGCCGGTGCTGCGACGCCCGACAAGCGCGTCGCAGCCGTCGCTTATGAGGCCGGTATTGGCGGCTTTCATTTCTATCACGGCATTCCCGGCGCCATCGGCGGGGCGCTGAGGATGAATGCCGGCGCCAATGGCGTCGAGACGCGGGAACGTGTCGTCGAGGTTCAGGCGCTCGACCGCAAGGGCAATCTCCACACCCTCAGCAATGAAGACATGGGCTATGCCTATCGTCACTCGGCCGCACCTGCCGGGCTGATCTTCACCTCCGCCGTTTTCGAAGGTGTTCTGGAAGACCAGGAGGCGATCAAGGCGGCTATGGACGCCGTCCAGACGCATCGCGAGACGGTGCAGCCGATCCGCGAGAAGACCGGCGGCTCGACCTTCAAGAATCCGGAAGGCACCTCGGCCTGGAAGGAAATCGACAAGGCCGGCTGCCGCGGGCTGATGATCGGCGGCGCGCAGATGTCGCCGATGCACTGCAACTTCATGATCAACACCGGAACAGCGACCGGATACGACCTCGAATATCTCGGCGAGACGGTGCGCGCCCGCGTGCTTGAAAATTCAGGCATCCGCCTGCAGTGGGAAATCAAGCGGCTCGGCAATTTCCGCCCCGGCCATGCCGTGCAGGAATTCCTTGGACAGCTTCTTTAGCGCAAGCTGAAGTTCATGTGATGCTTGAACTTCAAACGGTCTGAAACAACAGCGCCACCGTTGCTCCAAAGACTCACAACACGCTTTTTCCGGCCGTTTTCGCGGAAAGTGAATCTGTCGGAATCATAAGCACTTGCCAGCGAATCAACTCTCTGATTCTCTGCCTTAAAGCGTTTCCTGATTTGAGTCGTTCGACGCGTCGACCGCGTTTTCCGTCTGGGGGGGCAACCTGCCGGGAGACTCGGACTCAATCTGGTCGCTGAATGCGTGGTTGCGGGCCCGCCGTGAGAGGGATGACGGGATATGAAGAACAAGCATGTGGCTGTCCTCCTGGGCGGATTCTCGTCCGAGCGGCCCGTGTCTCTGTCTTCGGGAAAGGCGTGTGCGGATGCGCTTGAGAATGAAGGCTACCAGGTTACCCGCGTCGATGTTGCGCGCGATGTCGGCGCCGTGCTCACCGAACTCAAGCCCGATGTCGTCTTCAACGCACTGCACGGCCCGTTCGGTGAAGACGGCACCATCCAGGGCATCCTCGAATATCTGGCCATTCCCTACACCCATTCGGGCGTGCTCGCCTCGGCGCTCGCCATGAATAAGGAGCAAGCCAAGAAGGTCGCCAAGGCTGCCGGCATCGCGGTGGCGGAATCGAAGGTTGCCAGCCGCTTTGCCATCCAGAACAAGCATCCGATGAAGCCGCCCTACGTGGTCAAGCCGGTCAATGAAGGCTCAAGCTTCGGCGTCGTCATCGTGCATGAAGGGCAGTCGCATCCGCCGCAGGTCATCGGCTCGTCCGAATGGAAATATGGCGAGACCGTCATGGTCGAGCGCTACATCCATGGGCGCGAGCTGACCTGCGCCGTCATGGGCGACGTGGCGCTCGGCGTCTGCGAGATCATTCCGACCGGCCATTCCTTCTACGACTATGATTCAAAATACGTCGCCGGCGGATCAAAACACGAAATCCCTGCTAAAATTTCATCAAATATTTACCAAAAAATACAGACACTGGCACTCAAGGCACATCTGGCTATCGGCTGCCGGGGCGTTTCCCGATCGGACTTCCGCTATGACGACCGTCACTCCGAAAACGGCGAGATTGTCTGGCTCGAGATCAACACTCAGCCGGGCATGACGCCGACGTCTTTGGTGCCTGAAATCGCCGCCCAGGCCGGGCACTCGTTTGGCGAATTGTTGAGTTGGATGGTGGAGGACGCTTCGTGTCTGCGTTGAAATGGGGACAGGACAAGGGCAGGGGCGGCGCCGGGCCGGCGCTGTTCGGCATGTCGTTGTCGTTCGACCATTTCGTGCTGCCGCGCGTGCTGCGCCGGCCGGTGCGCGTGCTGGCGCGCCTGGGCGGCGGCGACTTCGTCGCGCCGCGCTTTTCCGCGGCTATCCTGTCGGCTTCGCTCATTGCATCAAGCAGCCTCTATGGCGCCATTCTCGGCGGTCATGCCGACGACATCGTCCAGAGCATCACCGCCCGGACCGGCTTTGCCGTCGACCAGATCAAGGTGGTCGGCAACCGCCAGACTTCGGAGATCGACATACTGGACCGGCTCGAGCTCGACGGCTGGACGTCACTGATCGGCTTCGATGCCGAGGCCGCGCGTGAACGTATTGATACCTTGCCCTGGGTCGAAGTGGCGGCGGTGCGCAAGGTCTATCCACATACGCTGGAAGTGCGTGTCGAGGAGCGCGAGCCCTTCGCGCTCTGGCAGCAGGGCGCGGAGCTTTCGGTCATCGAACGCTCCGGCGCGGTGATCGCGCCGTTCTCCGGCGGCAAGCAGGCGCTGCTGCCGCTGATCATCGGCACCGGCGCACCGGCCAAGGCGCCCGACTTCGTGGCCAAGATCAAGAAATTTCCCGAGCTCGCGGCTCGGGTCAAAGGCTATATCCGCATCGGCGAACGGCGTTGGGACCTGAAGCTGGAAAACGGCATCACGATCAAGCTGCCCGAGGATGGCGAGGATCAGGCGATTGCCGACCTGGTTCGGATGGACCACGACAACGGGCTTCTGACGCGGGACATCGCCGCCGTCGACATGCGCATCTCCGATCGCCTGGTGGTGCAGCTGACGCCGGAAGCGGCGACGCAGCGCCAGGCCGCGCTCAATGAAAAGCCGCAAAATCTGAAGCGCAAGTCGGGGACGAAGATATGAGCTGGCTTGGCGGCAACAGCGATGCCTCTTCGCGGCGTTCCGGCACGCTCACCGTGCTGGATGTCGGCTCGAGCAAGGTTTGCTGCGTGGTGGCGAAACTGAAGCCGCGCGAGGACGGCAAGCTGTTGCGCGGCCGCTCGCACCGCATCCAGGTAATCGGCATCGGCCACCAGAAATCGCAAGGCGTGAAGTCGGGCGTGGTCGTCGATCTCGACCGTGCGGAGCACGCCATTCGCCTGTCCGTCGACGCCGCCGAACGCATGGCGGGACTGACGGTGGATTCGCTGATCGTCAATATGACGGCGGGCCGGCTGAAGAGCGAAACCTATTCGGCCACGATCAATCTCGGTGGCCATCAGGCCGACGAAGCCGACATCAAGCGCGTGCTTGCCGCCGGCGCCAAGCAGGCGCTCAAGGCCGAACGCGACGTGATCCATTCGCTGCCCGTCGGCTTTTCGCTGGACTCCGAGCGCGGCGTGCGCGATCCGCGCGGCATGGTCGGCGACCAGCTCGGCGTCGATATGCATGTACTGACGGGCGATGCCGCGCCGCTGCGCAATCTGGAGCTCTGCATCAACCGCTCGCATCTTTCGGTCGAGCGCATGGTGGCGACGCCCTATGCCAGCGGGCTTGCGGCCCTGGTCGACGACGAACTGGAAATGGGTGCGGCCTGCATCGACATGGGCGGCGGCACGACGACCATCTCGGTGTTTTCGGAAGGCAAATTCGTCCACGCCGATGCCATTGCCATCGGCGGCAATCATGTGACGCTCGATATGGCCAAGGGCCTGTCGACCTCGCTCGACGCCGCGGAGCGGCTGAAGGTGATGCATGGTTCGGCGCTGCCTGGCAGTGCCGACGATCGCGACCTGGTCTCGATCCAGCCGATCGGCGAAGACGGCGAGATGCCGCTGCAGATCCCGCGCTCGGTGATGACGCGCGTCATCCGCGCCCGCATCGACGAGACGCTGGAACTGTTGCGCGACCGGCTGAACAAGTCGGGCTACGGCAATGCCGTGGGAAAACGCGTCGTGCTGACCGGCGGCGCCAGCCAGCTTGCGGGTCTCCCCGAGGCGGCGCGCCGCATTCTGGGACGCAATGTGCGCATCGGACGCCCGCTCGGCGTGGCGGGCCTGCCGGAAGCTGCCAAGGGGCCGGCTTTCTCGACGGCGGTCGGGCTGCTGATCTATCCGCAGATGGCGAGCTTCGAGAGCCATCCGGCGAAAGGAATTTCCGGTCTCAGGATGACCGGGACGGGCGGAAAACTGCATCGCATGAGTCAGTGGTTGAGAGACAGTTTCTAATTGACGGGGACAGCCCCATAGGCGGCCGCGGCGGCGAAGCGGCGGGAAAGGCAAAGGACGGAGACAATGACGATCAATCTGCAAAAGCCGGACATCACCGAGCTCAAGCCGCGGATCACCGTATTCGGTGTCGGCGGCGGCGGCGGCAATGCCGTCAACAACATGATCACCGCGGGCTTGCGCGGTGTCGAGTTCGTCGTGGCCAACACCGATGCACAGGCGCTGACCATGTCGAAGGCCGAGCGGCTGATCCAGCTCGGCGCGCATGTCACCGAGGGGCTCGGCGCCGGCTCGCAGCCTGAAGTGGGCCGTGCGGCGGCGGAAGAGTGCATCGATGAGATCATCGATCATCTCTCCAACACCCATATGTGCTTCGTCACCGCCGGTATGGGTGGCGGCACCGGAACCGGTGCGGCTCCCGTGGTTGCCCGCGCGGCGCGCGAACGGGGTATCCTCACCGTCGGCGTCGTCACCAAGCCGTTCCATTTCGAAGGCCAGCGCCGCATGAAGACGGCGGATCTCGGCATCGAGGAGCTGCAGAAATGTGTCGATACCCTGATCGTCATCCCCAACCAGAACCTGTTCCGGCTGGCCAATGACAAGACCACCTTTGCCGACGCCTTCGCCATGGCCGACCAGGTGCTCTACTCCGGTGTTGCCTGCATCACCGACCTGATGGTCAAGGAAGGTCTGATCAATCTCGACTTCGCCGACGTGCGTTCGGTGATGCGCGAAATGGGCAAGGCGATGATGGGCACCGGCGAAGCTTCGGGCGAGGGCCGCGCGATGGCCGCCGCCGAGGCGGCGATCGCCAATCCGTTGCTCGACGAGACCTCGATGAGGGGCGCCAAGGGCCTGCTGATCTCGATCACCGGCGGCCGCGACCTGACCCTGTTCGAAGTCGACGAGGCCGCGACCCGCATCCGCGAGGAAGTCGATCAGGACGCCAACATCATCCTCGGCGCCACCTTCGACGAGGAACTCGAAGGCGTCATCCGCGTCTCGGTGGTCGCCACCGGCATCGACAAATCGGCAGCTGAAATTGCCGCGGCGCCGATCTCGATCCGGGCCGTGCCGCCGCAGCAGAAGCCGGTCAGCCGCCCAGCGGCTTCGGGGGCGGAAGGCCGTCCGGCACCGGTCCAGCAGCAGACCTATGAGCAGCGCGCGGCCGATCCGGTGGCCGAGGCGATCCAGCTTGCCGAGGCCAATGCGGCGGCAATGGCTCGTCCGGCGCCGATGGCCCAGGCGGAAGATTTCCGCCCGCAGAGCAAGATCTTCCAGGCCCCGCCTGCCCAGCCGCAGCCTGTCGTGCAGCAGGTGATGCAACCGGCGCCGCTGCGGGAAATGCCGCAGCCGGTGGCTGCCGCACCGCAGCGCATGCCGCGGGTGGAGGATTTTCCGCCGGTGGTGCGGGCCGAGGTGGAAGCCAAGGGCCGTCCGGCCGACCATGAAAACAGCGGGCCGATGGGGCTGCTCAAGCGGCTGACCAACGGACTGACGCGCCGCGAAGAAGAGCCGGCCCGGTTGCAGCCGGCACAGCCGCGCGAACCGAAACTGCGCCAGGCGGCGCCGGAAATGCGCCGCCTTGCCAGCCAGGATCCGCAGCTTTACGCGCCGCGCCGCGGCCAGCTCGACGATCAGGGCCGGTTGACGCCGCAGACCAGGTCGACCCAGGAAGACGACCAGCTGGAGATACCGGCTTTCCTGCGCCGCCAGGCCAACTGAGCCGTTAACGGTATGTAACACTTGTTAACAGGCAGACGAGAGATTGTCTGCCTGTTAACGTTTAAAGGGGTTTAATAACAAGGCGTTACGATGTGACGCTCAAGGTCTGTCGCGGTTACACAGAGTAAGAAACCGTGATTTGGAGTCTCCCTGACAGACCATTATCTTTGCCGCAGCACTTTCGGTGTGCTGGGATTCGGGGAAGTGGCCCTGCCTGCCGATAAAAAAGAGCCGCGCCTTTTGGGTTAAAGCGGACTTAGGCGTTTGGGCTATGGGGTTTGTCTTGCAAGACTATCAGACGACACTGAAATCGCGTGCAACGCTGACCGGTACCGGCGTTCACAGCGGCAAACCGGTCACCGTCAATTTCCTCCCTGCGGACGCCGACACCGGCGTGCTCTTCCACCTTTCGAACGGAAGCGAGAGCCGCGAGTTCCGCGCGCTGGTTGCTGAAGTCGGCGCGACCGATCTCTGCACCATGCTCGGCGATCCGGCAGGCGAGCATATCGCCACCGTCGAACATCTGATGGCGACGCTTTTCGGGCTCGGCATCGACAACATCGTCATCGAGATCGACGGTCATGAGGTTCCGATCCTCGATGGCAGTGCGGTGGCGTTCGTGGAAGCCATCGACCAAGCCGGCATCGAGACGCTGGCGGTCAAGCGCCGCTACATCAGGGTGGTCAAGCCCGTCCGCATCGAGAATGGCGCGTCCTGGGCCGAGTTCAGGCCCTATAGCGGCACGCGCTTCGAGGTCGAGATCGATTTCGAAAGCCCGGCGATCGGCCGCCAGCTATTCGCCTCCGACATCAACCCCGACATCTTTCGCCAGGATATCGCGCGCGCCCGCACCTTCGGCTTCATGAAGGATGTCGAGCGGCTGTGGGCGGCCGGCTATGCGCTGGGCTCCTCGCTGGAGAACTCGCTGGTGATCGGCGACGACAACCGGGTGATCAACATGGGCGGCCTGCGCTACCCCAATGAGTTCGCTCGCCACAAGACGATGGACGCGATGGGCGATCTGGCGCTGGCCGGCGCCCGTTTCATCGGTTGCTTCCGCTCCTATCGCGGCGGTCACCGGATGAATGCGGCTGCTTTGCGGCGGCTTCTGTCCGACCGTTCGGCCTTCGAGGTCGTCGAGACCACGCGCCGCGAGCGCGGCCGCACCGCCGAGATGAGCGCCGTCACCGGCCCTGTCTTTGCGCCCTGGGTGATCTGATTCTTAACGATTTTCTGGCTTTCTGAACGCTGGCCGGTGTTGCACGAAAGCATCACCGGCCAGTGAAAGTGCGTAGCATTCGGGGCAACACCAAGCCGCCACAAAAATGTGCGATTGGCTAGACATAGCGTTGCTGGGCAAGGCAGTTATGGTTTATGGCTGCTGCCGTCTGTTAGGCGCATGTCGCTCAAAAGTGGGGATCAGTTTTGAGGGAACGCCATGCGAAAGGCATTGAACTAACGCCGAAAGGGCGCAATCCAATCATGTTCTTCAAGCGAGTTGGTCAATCGAAAGCGCCGTATCGGGCTGTTTTCCTGGCGCTTTCGGTGGTTGTGCCATCGCTCTTCCTCTCGGCCTGCATGTCGTCCGAGAAAGACGTCGACCTGTCGACCTATGTCGACCAGACCGAACCGGCCGACGTCCTTTACAATCAAGGCCTTGCCAATCTCAATGCCGGCCGCCTGGATGAGGCGAGCAAGAAGTTCGACGCCGTCGACCGCCAGCACCCCTATTCGGAATTCGCCCGCAAATCGATGGTGATGGGCGCCTTCGCCGACTATCGCGCCGGCCGTTATGACGAAGCGATCGGCTCGGCCAAGCGCTATCTCACGCTCTATCCGTCGACCGACGACGCGGCTTACGCCCAGTATATTATCGGGCTGAGCTACTACAAGCAGATCAAGGACGTCACCCAGGATCAGAAGGAAGCACGCCAGACCGTGCAGACGATGCAGGATCTGGTGACGCGCTGGCCGACGTCGGAATATGTCGACGACGCCAAGGAAAAGATCCGTTTCGCCAACGACCAGCTGGCCGGCAAAGAGATGCAGATCGGCCGCTATTATCTCGAGCGGCGCGAATACATTGCTGCCGTCAAGCGCTTCCGCAACGTTGTCGAGAACTATTCCAACACCCGCCATGTCGAAGAGGCGCTGGCGCGTCTGGCCGAAAGCTATTACGCCATGGGCTTGACCTCGGAAGCGCAAACCGCCGCTGCTGTGCTCGGCACCAATTATCCCGACAGCCAATGGTACAAGGATACCTACAAGCTGTTGCAGAGCAACGGGCTTGAGCCGCGCGAGAATGCCGGATCGTGGATATCCAAGGCCGGCAAGCTGATCACCGGCGCCTGACGCCCGAGCATCGACTGAGGCGGAACGCGCTTTTCGGATTGATCCGACGCTCAAACAAAAAGATAGTGCGGCGCTGCGACTCCATCGGTCGCATGCCGCTTCACAGCGGTTCAGTGGTTTGATTGAGGCGCTGAACCGTCCTAACTTTTTGTTCTACGCAATTCCGGACGGAAAACCGCTACGCACTTTTCCCGGAATTGCTTGAGGTCCGGGTTCTGATGCTTTCCAGACTGTCGATCCGCGATATCGTCCTGATCGAGAAGCTGGATATCGACTTCCAGCCCGGCCTTTCCGTGCTGACCGGTGAAACCGGCGCCGGCAAATCCATCCTTCTCGACGCGCTGTCGCTGGCGCTTGGCGCGCGCGGCGACGCCTCGCTGGTGCGCCACGGCGCGGCACAGGGCCAGGTCATTGCCGTCTTCGATGTGCCGCGCAACCACCCGGTGCGCGCGCTGCTGGCCGAAAACGCCATCGAGGATGACGGCGACATCATCCTGCGCCGGCTGCAGACCGCGGATGGCCGCACCCGTGTCTTCGTCAACGACCAGCCGTCCAGCGTCACCCTGATGCGCGACATCGGCCACGCGCTGGTCGAGATCCACGGCCAGCATGACGAGCGGGCTCTGGTCGATCCCGGCGCCCATCGCGAATTGCTGGACAGTTTTGGCGGCCATCTGGGCGCTGCCCGCGCGACCGGCGAGGCGTGGCGCTACTGGCGTGGCGCCGAGCAGGAGTTCGTCAGGCACCGCGCCAAGGTCGAGGCGGCGGCGCGCGAGGCCGATTATCTCAGGGCCTCGGTGGCGGAACTGGCAAAGCTCGATCCGCAGCCCGGCGAAGAGACGCAACTGGCCGAATTGCGCGCCACGATGATGCGGGCCGAAAAGATCGCCTCGGAAATACACGATGCGCAGGATGTGCTGTCAGGCCCGTCCTCGCCACTGCCGCAACTGGCCAGTTTGCTCCGGCGCCTGCAGCGCAAGGCCAGCGAAGCGCCGGGCCTGCTCGAGGATGTGGTGAAGTCGCTGGATGAGGCGATGCTGTCGCTGGATGCAGCGCAATCGGGCGTCGAGGCGGCACTGCGCGCTACCGAATACGACCCGCAGCGGCTGGAGAAGGCGGAGGAGCGGCTGTTTTCGCTGCGTGCGGCCTCACGCAAGCACAGTGTCGCTGTCGACGATCTGGCGCAACTGCGCGACACCATGTTGGCCGACCTTGCCGATCTCGATGCCGGCGAGGGGCGCCTGCATGTCCTGGAAAAGCAGGCCGCGGCGGCGCGCGAGGCCTACGATATCTCCGCAGCCCAGCTGTCCTCGCTTCGCCATGCCGCGGCGGTCGGGCTGACCAAGGCTGTCATGGCCGAGCTGCCAGCGCTGAAGCTGGAACGGGCCGAGTTCATCGTCGAACTGGCCAGCGATGGCGAGAACCGCATGGAAGAAGGCATCGACCAGGTCGAGTTCTGGGTGCGCACCAATCCCGGCACCAGGCCTGGGCCGATGATGAAGGTCGCCTCCGGCGGCGAGCTGTCGCGCTTCCTGCTGGCGCTCAAGGTGGCGCTGGCCGACCGTGGCTCGGCGCCGACATTGGTCTTCGACGAGATCGACACCGGCGTCGGCGGCGCCGTGGCCGATGCGATCGGCCAAAGGCTGGCCAGGCTGTCGAAGCGCGTGCAGGTGCTGTCGGTCACGCATGCTCCGCAAGTGGCGGCACGCGCGGCAACGCATTTCCTGATCTCCAAATCCGGCGGCTCGGACAAGGTCGCCACCGGCATCGCCGAAATGGACCGGGCGGCGCGCCAGGAAGAGATCGCGCGCATGCTGGCCGGCGCCACCATCACCGAAGAGGCGCGCGCAGCCGCCGAACGGCTGCTACGCGAGAATATTGCTGCAGCGTAGTCGTCGCAAGGCTTTCGGACTGAGTCAGGATATGGCTCCATCCCGCTGTTCAGGAATGCTTTTTCCGAAATCCTGATTTATGGTGTCGCGCCACTGTCCAGGGACCGCTGCATGTCTGAAAAGCCAGTCGAATCGTTGAGCGAAAGCGAAGCCGCGGATGAGCTCCAGCGGCTGGCCGAGGAGATCGCCGGTCATGACAGGCGCTATCATGCCGAGGACGCGCCGACGATTACGGACGCGGAATATGACGCGCTGCGGCGGCGCAACCTTGCCATCGAGGAGCGGTTTCCCGGTCTGGTACGCGAGGATTCGCCCTCGCTGCGGGTCGGCGCCGCGCCGGCGGAAGGCTTTGCCAAGGTGCGCCATGCGGTGCCGATGCTCAGCCTCGCCAAGGCCTACACAGACGAGGACGTCACCGATTTCATCGAGCGTGGCCGGCGCTTCTTCGACCGCGACAAGGATCTCGACATCGCGTTTACGGCCGAGCCGAAGATCGACGGACTGTCGGCGTCGCTGCGCTATGAACGCGGCGTGTTCGTGCAGGGTGCTACGCGCGGCGACGGCGCTGTCGGCGAGGACATCACCGCCAATCTCAGGACCGTCGCCGACATCCCCGCCAAGCTCAAAGGATCGGGCTGGCCCGAGACCATCGAGATCCGCGGCGAAGTCTACATGACCTATGCGGAATTCGAGGCACTGAAGGCCCGCTCGGCGGCGGTGGGCGGCCAGGACTATGTCAACCCGCGCAATACGGCAGCGGGCTCCTTGCGACAGAAGGATGCGTCCGTCACCGCCAGCCGCAATCTTAAATTTTTTGCTTATGCCTGGGGCTACACGACAGCGGATCCGGCGCCGACCCAATATGATTCGGTGCAGAAATTCGCCGAATGGGGGTTCAAGGTCAGCCCATTGATGGTGCGGGCGAAGTCGGTCGAGGAGCTGATCGCGCACTACCACAAGATCGAGGAGCTGCGTTCGTCGCTCGGCTACGACATCGACGGTGTCGTCTACAAGGTCGACCAGCTGGAATTGCAGCGTCGCTGGGGCTTTGTCACCGGTGAGCCGCGCTGGGCCGTTGCGCACAAATTCCCGGCCGAACAGGCGATGACGACGGTGCAGAAGATCGACATCCAGGTCGGTCGTACCGGTACGCTGGCGCCGGTGGCGCGGCTGGCGCCGGTCACGGTTGGCGGCGTGGTGGTCGAAAACGTCACGCTGCACAATGAGGACTACATCAAGGGTTTTGACAGCAACGGCTTGCCAATTCGCGACGGCATCGATGTCCGCATCGGTGACACGGTTGTCATACAACGGGCGGGCGATGTCATTCCGCAGATCGTCAGCGTCGTCGTCGACAAGCGGCCGGCTGATGCGGTGCCTTACGAATTCCCGCACATTTGTCCGGTCTGCGGCTCGCCGGCGACGCGCGAAATCAACGAGAAGACCGGCAAGGAGGATTCGCGCCGGCGCTGCACCGGCGAGCTGATCTGCGCCGCGCAGGCCGTGGAGCGGCTGCGTCATTTCGTGTCGCGCGGCGCGCTCGACATCGAGGGGCTGGGCGCCGAGAATATCGACCTGTTCTTCAATTCGGGACTGGTCAAGACCGCCGCCGATATCTTCACCCTCAGGGATCGCCGCCCGGCCGTCACCAGGGCGCTGGCCGAGCGGCGCGAGGAGCAGGCCAGGCAGCGCGAGGCGGCATCGGGCAAGGCGCGCAAGAATGTGCGCGGTGTCGAGGACCGCAATTATGAAGGCCTCGACAAGCTGTTCGCGGCCATCGATTCGCGCCGCGAGCCGGAGCTCGACCGCTTCATCTTCGCACTCGGCATCCGCCATATCGGCGAAACGACGGCGGCCGTGCTTGCCCGGACGTTTTCGACCATCGAGCAGCTGATCCGCGTCGGCAAGGAAACGGCGGCGGCTGAGGATCCGCACAGCGTCTTCCCCTCCATCAACGGCATTGGCGACACGGTGATCGATGCGTTGCGCGATTTCTTCGGCAATGAACGCAATGACGACGAGCTCGACAGACTGCTCGAACAGGTCAAGCCGAAGCCGTATGTCGTCACCGTGTCGGCCGACAGCGAGGTTGCCGGCAAGACCATCGTCTTCACCGGCACGCTGGAAAAGATGACACGCTCCGAAGCCAAGGCGATGGCCGAACGGCTCGGCGCCAAGGTGGCGGGTTCGGTGTCGGCGAAGACCGATCTGCTGGTGGCCGGGCCGGGCGCAGGCTCCAAACTGAAGCAGGCCAGCGAACTCGGCGTCGAAGTCATCGACGAGGACACCTGGCTGCAACGGGTCGGCAAGGCGTGATGGCCGGTTCGTTCAAAGGGTTCGGGCAAAAGGCCCTACCGTTCCTCAAGGCGCTCGACTTCCACCAGAGCCGCGAATGGTTCCAGGAAAACCGCGCGCTTTACGACAGCGAGTTGCATGAGCCGTTCTGCGATCTGGTCGAGACGCTGACCGAGCGCTTCGCGGCGGCGGGTCTGGGCTTGCGCGGAGACCGCAAGAAGTCACTGTTTCGCATCAACCGCGACGTGCGCTTCGCCAAGGACAAGCGGCCCTACAACCAGCATTTGTCGGCCATGCTGTCGCCGGATGGCACGAAGATGGAGCAGGGCGTGTTCTTCGTCTATGTCGGGATCGACCGCTGCTTTGCCGATGTCGCCTGGTGGAATCCGGAGCCGTCCCTGCTGCTGGCGATGCGCAAGGCGATCGTCGCCCGGCCGGCCGAGTTCCGAAAACTGCTCTCAACGCTGAAGAAAAACGGCTTCGAACTTGAAACCGAGGGCCGCATGAAGCGCACGCCGCGTGGCTTCGAGCAGGTCAACGAACCCGATCTTGTCGACGCCATCCGCAACCGGCACTTCTATGTCCAGCACATGATCGATCCGGCTGGAATTCACGCGCCGACGCTGGTCGACGAGCTTGTCGATTTCGCCTTGCGCGCCAAGCCGCTGCTTGACTGGGGCAGGGCGATCCAGGGCACGGCACCGCGGAGCTAAATCAGCCCGGCGCACTGCACGGCTACATCCGCATCAAAAGACCACCGTCGACTGCCAGTTCGATGCCGGTGATGTAGCTTGCCGCATCGGAAAGCAGGAATAGCGCGGCATTGGCCATGTCCTGCGGCGTGCCGATGCGGCCGAGCGGCGCATAATTGGCAACGGCCGCGCGTTTCTCCTCGGTGTCCCAGCGCGCCTGCAGCGGCGTCAACGCCATGCCCGGGCAGATCGAATTGGAGCGGATGCCATCGCCCGCCAACTGCATGGCGAGCGACTTCGACAGCGCACAGACGCCGGCCTTCGATGCCTGGTAGGCATCCTGCGGGGTCGGATCGCCGCGATACCACTGGATGGTGGAGAAGTGCACCATGGCGCCGCCGCGTCCGCCGGCCCGCATATGGGGAACCACCGCCCGCGCGGTGTGGACGAAGGATTTCAGATTGATGTTGAAGACCTGGTCCCAGACATCGAGGTCCATCTCGAGGGCCGATTTGTCGCGACCGAACCAGAGCACGCCTGCGACATTGGCGAGATAATCGATGCCGCCGCGCTTGCGGCCCGCGGCATTGATGGTCTGCTCGACAAAGGCGGCGTCGGTAAGGTCGCCCTGGGCAAAGGTGAGCCGGTCGTCATAGGCGGCAAGCGACGCCGGACGCGGCTTGACGTCGATGGCGGTGACCGAGGCGCCGGCCTCGAGCAGCGCCAGCGAGATCGCCTCGCCCATGCCGCCACCGGCGCCGGTGACGACTGCGTGCCTGCCGGTGAAATCATAAGCGATCATCCGAACCCCTTACCTGTTTTTACAACATCAGTTTCGCTGATTTGTTGGCTCAAGCGAATTCGTCTGACTTTTCAAACGCCGGCTCCTACATAGCAGCGCGAGATGGGAATGTGACATGTCGGCAGAGACCTTAAGCGAAAATTCCGTGGCCAGCGACTTCTGGGACGGCGTGCGGCTGTCGATGCCGGTGGTTGTCGCCGCGGCGCCATTTGGGCTGCTGTTCGGCGCCATCGCCGTTGACAACGGCTTTTCCGTTCTCGAAGCTTTCTTGATGAGCGCGCTGATCTTCGGCGGCGCCAGCCAGATGGTCGGCATCGAATTGTTCGGCCAGCATGTCGCGCCATGGCTGATCGTGCTGTCGATCTTCGCGGTAAACTTCCGTCACGTGCTTTACTCCGCCAGCATCGGCCGGCGAATCGCGCACTGGCCGGTTATCAGCCAAGCGCTGGGCTATTTCGTGCTCACCGATCCGCAGTTCGCGGTGGCGGAGCGCAAGGCCGAAGCCGGCGAGACCGTTGGCTTTGCCTGGTATATGGGCCTTGGCCTGCCGGTGTATGTGTTCTGGGGGATCGAAAGCGCGCTGGGCGCGGTTTTCGGCAAGCTGATCCCCGACACGCATGCGCTCGGCATCGATTTCCTGCTGCCGATCTATTTCCTCGGGCTGGTCATGGGCTTTCGCAACCGGCCACTGTGGCTGCCGGTGGTGATCGCCAGCGCCGCGGCGTCGATCATTGCCTACAAAACTGTGGGATCGCCATGGCACGTCTCCATCGGCGCCGTTGCAGGCGTGCTTCTGGCCGTCATCCTGCCGCCGCACCATAGCGGTGTGGAGGCAAAACGATGAGCGCGACTTTGTGGATCATCATTGCCGGCGCGCTCGCCACCTATCTCACCCGCGTCGGCGGCCATCTGGTGATCTCGCGCTTCGACCACATCCATCCACGCGTCGAGGCTGGCTTGAACGCCGTGCCGGCGGCGGTGCTGACGACGCTGGTGGCGCCCGCCGCACTCAGTGCCGGACCGGCGGAATGGGCGGCGCTGGTCGTCGCCGCTGTGGTCTCGCTGCGCGGCGGCCTGATGGCGATGTTTCTGGCCGGGGCGGTGGTGCTGGTCCTCGCGCGGCAGTTTGTGGCATAGGGCGCCTGCGCGCGGAACAGTTTCGAACTGTCGGCGCCGCCGCTCATTGCCCTGCCGGGCGTTCGTCACTCGAAAAGCCAAGCAATTGGCTTTTCGTCCGCTTCGCGGACCGCTCCTCACCTCCCCGTATAGTGACGGGAAGAAAGAAGCTCATTTCAGATCTTGGCGTCGTGCGGCAGCGGCGCTGTTGCCTTCTCCAGCCAGGCCAGCGTCTCGCCGTCGAGCATCGGGCCGATCTCGGCCAGCACCCAGGCATGGTAAGTATCCAGCCAGTGCAACTCCTCGCGCGTCAACAGGTCGGTGCGGATCAGCCTGATATCGATCGGCGCCAGCGTCAGCGTCTCGAAACCGTGCATGGCGATGTCGCCGCCTTCGACCTGTTCGGCAGGCGTCACCAGGATCAGGTTCTCGATGCGGATGCCGTAGGAGCCTTCCTTGTAATAGCCGGGCTCGTTGGACAGCATCATGCCGGCGAGCAGCTTTTCGGTGCCGGTGCGGGCGATGCGCTGCGGGCCTTCATGCACGGCCAGATAGGAGCCGACGCCGTGGCCGGTGCCGTGGGCAAAGTCGCAGCCATGCTTCCACAGCGCCATGCGCGCCACTGCGTCGATTTCCGAGCCGCGCGTGCCGGCGGGAAAGCGCAGCGTGGAAATGCCGATCATACCTTTCAGCACCAGTGTGAAGCGCTCGCGCATCTCCTCGGTCGGCTGGCCGATCGGCACCGTGCGGGTGATATCGGTGGTGCCGTCCTGATACTGGGCGCCGGAATCGAGCAGGAACAGCTCGCCCTTTGCCAGCTCGCGGTTGGTGGCGCGCGACACGCGGTAGTGCATGATGGCGCCGTTCGGACCGCTGCCTGAAATGGTGTCGAAGGAGACGTCGCGCAGCGGCATCTGCGTTTCCTCGCCGGTCTGCCGGCGCACCTCCTCCAACTTGGTGACAACGGTTATTTCGTCGAGCGTGCCCGGCTTTTGCCGTTCCAGCCAGCACAGCAGTTTCGCCACGGCCGCCCCGTCTCGGCGGTGCGCGGCGCGGCTGCCGGCGATTTCCGCCTGGTTCTTGGTGGCGCGCGGAATGCGGGCGGGATCGGCCGCTGAAACAAATGCGCCGCCATTGTCCTCGACCAGCATTCTCAGCTTCTCCGCCGCCAGCACCGGGTCGAGCGCGATCTTGGCGCCGCCCTTGGCAAGGGTAACGACCGCCGCCTCGAATTCGCCGGGCTCGTGCAGATCGGCGAGTTGGGTGAGATAGGCGGCGACCGTGCGCGAAAACTTGCGCTGGTCCATGAACAGCTGGTGCTTGCCGTCGGCGGCAGGGATCGCGAAGCCGAGCGCCAGCGGCGTGTGCGGCACGTCACCGCCACGGATGTTGAAGGCCCAGGCGATCGAGGAGGGGTCGGTGAGCACGGCGTGCGTCGCGCCCTCCTTGCCGATTGCCGCCACCAGCCGCGCCAGCTTGTCCTTGGCGAGTTCCCCGGCAAAGCCGATCGGGTGGATTTCGACCGGCGCCACGGGCGGCGCCGGCTGATCCTTCCAGATGATGTCGATCGGGTTCCTGTCGAGCGGCACCAGCGTCGCGCCGGATTGCTCGGCCGAGGTTTTCAGCGCCTTGACCTCAGCGATCGTGTGCAGCCACGGGTCGAAGCCAAGCCTGGCGCCCTTGCCGAGATTGTCCTTGATCCAGGAGGCCGGCGGGTTGTCGACGAGACTCTCGATCGCAAAAATGTCGAGATCGACCTCGTGGCGCACTTGCAAGGTATAGCGGCCATCGACGAACATGAAGGCGCGGTCACGCTGCACAAGTGCTACGCCCGCCGAGCCGCTGAAGCCGGTCAACCATTTCAGCCGCGCCGAGCGATCGGCGACATACTCGCCCTGGTGCTCGTCGGCGCGCGGCACCAGGAAACCGTCGAGGCCATTATCCGCCAGCCATCGCCGCAGCAACGTCACGCGCGGCTTGCCGACGCTGGGGTCGCCTGCGGAATCGAAGGTCTGGAACATGGTATGCCTCCTGTATCGGGCGCGACCGTAGCGCATGACCCGGAAAACCGGAATCGATTTTCGCCAATCGCAACAGGCTCGGATTGGTCCAAAGCGCGTTGCGTCTCAGTGCTTCAGGTGGATCGTCACCCAGCCTTCGCGATGCAAGGTCCTGACATGCCGGAAATTCTGGCCGACATAGGCCGAGATCACCGCATTGCATTGGCGCTCGAGGATGCCGGACAACACGATCGAGCCGCCGAGGCTGATGTGCCTGGCCATCTCAGGCGCCAGCCGCATCAGCGGCCGCGCCAATATGTTGGCGACGATGAGGTCGAAAGGCGCGCGCTTGCCGAAGATCGGGTGGTGGAAGCCGGGCGCCGTCACCGTTTCAACCAGCGCCTTGACGTGGTTGAGGCGGGCATTGGCGGCGGCGACCCTGACGGCGATCGGATCGATGTCGGTCGCCAGCACCGGAATATGCGCCAGTTTGGCGACGGCGATTGCCAGCACCGCGCTGCCGGTGCCGAGGTCGAGGGCATTCCTGGGACGTTCGCGGCGCACGACCCGTTCCAGCATTTCGAGGCAGCCGGCCGTGGTGCCGTGATGGCCGGTGCCGAAGGCAAGGCCGGCCTCGATCTCGATGGCGAGTTCGCCGCTGTGGCGCTTCCGGCGGTCATGCGCGCCATGGACGAAGAAACGTCCGGCGCGCACCGGCTTCAGTCCCTCCAGCGAGCGCGCCACCCAGTCGATGTCGGGCAAAACCTCGCGCTCGATCGGCTTCGACAGGGACAGTCCCACAAGGCTGTCTTTTAGCCGCGCCTCAACCGCGTCGACATTGCCGTCGGTGTAGAGCGAAACCTCATAGATGTCGCGGTCTTCATCGACTTCGAGCACGGCGATCGGCAGGCCTTCATCCTCGAAAGCCGGCTCGAGCGCGGCAAAGATGCGGTCGGCCTCGATCTTCCCAGCGATGAAGTGGAGCCTGGTCTGACCCATCAGTTGGTCTCTTGCTTGAGCATGATCTCTGGACAACACTTTTCTGTCCGAGAAAACCGGATTCCACATTTAGGGATCATGCCTAGCCTGCTGCCAGCCGCTTCAGCTTGGCAATCGCGGTATCGGCGCTTTCGCCATAGGCGATGGTGCCCGAAAACTCGCCCTTGGCATTGAGCAGCAGCGCCGAGGCGGTGTGGTCCATCGTATAATCGCCGTCGCCGGTGTCGACCTTCTTCCAGTAGATGTTGAAGGACTTCGCCATGGCGTGCACCTTGTCGGGATCGCCCGATATGCCGACGATGCGGTCGGAGAAATTGCTGACGTAAGTGTTCATCACAGGCGGCGTGTCGCGCTCTGGATCGACGGTAACGAAGTAGGCGTTGAGGTTCTTGCCGTCGTCGCCCAGCGTCTTCAGCCAGCCGGCCATTTCGAACAAAGTGGTCGGGCAGACTTCCGGGCAATGGGTGAAGCCGAAGAAGACGATGCTGGGTTTTTCCCGGAAGGCGGCTTCGGTGATTGGCGCGCCTTTCTGGTCGACCAGCGTGAATGGCGCACCATACGGCTCGCCACCATAATGGCCGCGATAGAAGTCAAAGGTGAGCCAGCCGATGCCCGCCGCCATCAGAACCAGAATGCCGACCAGAATTGAACGCATCATCAGGAAGTGTCCGTCGCAGAAATCGAGCGCCGGATCGGCGCTCCTGTTGGCGAGCAGTCTTAGCCGGTCGCAGGGAGCAAGGCAAAGATGCCGCGTTGCCGCAACCGGGCTGGACGCTACCTTGCAAACAGCTGGCCCTTATCCCACCTGAGACCGGCAAACCGAACCTGAGGAGGCTCCCTTGCAAAGACGGACTGGGCAGAGACGGATTGGGCAGAAACTGATCGGCGGCGCGCTGGCCGCATGCATTGCCCTTGGCGCCGGTGCCGCGGCGGCAGAGGAGGTCGGCAAGGTCGGCGTCGATTGGGTCGGCAACGACATCATCGTCGAGGCGATCAAGGACCCCAAGATCGACGGCGTGACCTGCCATGTCTCCTATTTCGACCGCAGCGTCATCGACCGCTTGCACAAGGGCAACTGGTTCGAGGATCCGTCTGATTCCTCGATCTCCTGCCGCCAGACCGGGCCGATCACCATCGGCGACATCGACATGAGCGAAGGCGGCGAAGAGGTGTTCAAGCAAGGCATCAGCCTGATCTGGAAGAAGCAGGTGGTGAACCGCATCTACGACAAGAAGAACGAGACGCTGATCTATCTCTCGCATTCGCGCCAGGTGCAGGACGGCTCGGCGAAAATGTCGGTGACGACCGTGCCGCTGTTCGGCCAGAACGTGGTGTGGACCGGCGGCAAGCCGAAATAGCGGATTCTCCGGGCGCAACGCGACAATTGCTTCCGCAATTGTGCGGGGGTAAATCCGCCAGATGGACCGTACCGAAAACCTCGTCCTGAAAGATCCGGAGCCGCGCATCCATCCGACCGCGGAGCTGAAAGCGTGCAAGCTTGGCCGCTATGCCTGGATCGGCGAACGGGTGGTGCTGCGCGAGGTCAATGTCGGCGATTTCTCCTATTTCGAGCGCCACGCCGAGGCGATCTACACGACGATCGGAAAATTCTGCTCGATCGCCGCCAACAGCCGCATCAATGCGCTAGAGCATCCGATCGAGCGGATCACGCAGCACAAGCTCAGCTACCGGCCGAACGAGTATTTCCGCTGGCTGGGCGTCGACGCGGCGTTCCGCGCGCGGCGGCAGGCCAAGGCGGTCAGCATCGGCAACGATGTCTGGATCGGCCATGGCGCCGTCATCATGCCCGGCATCAGCATCGGCAATGGCGCCATCGTCGGCGCCAATGCGGTGGTGACGCGGAATGTACCGGCCTACACAATCGTCGCCGGCGTACCGGCAAAGCCGTTGCGCATGCGCTTTCCCTCCGAGATCGCGGCGCGGATCGAAAGCCTCGCCTGGTGGGACTGGCCGCCGGAGAAACTCGCCAAAGCGGTTCCCGACATGCAGGCCTTGCCGATTGAGGATTTCCTCCATCGCTGGGAGCAAGAGCATTCCTGAGAGCTCGCCGCGCGTGCGCGGTTTCATCGACTGGCTGGCCGAAATCCTGGCGCCAAAATTCTGAACGGCACGTGTCGGGAAGAGTTCCGCCGGCTGCGGCAACGCAACGAACCCCTTCCGCCATGCGGGGGTGGCGCAGCGGAAGGGGCTTGGAGACAAATCCGCGTGAAGCGGAAGGAACAGGTTTTGGCCTGCATGGCGACTATGGCAACAAACCGATAAGGCGGCTTTTCACGGCGCTGCGCCTTTGGCGTGCATACAATTGCATCAGGGATGCCATCTGCGACAGGGAACCGGAAGCGGCTGCCGGTTGTTTATTGTTGGAGCGATGAATGCGGCCTTGGTCAGCTCATCGCGCTTTGACCCGTTGAGGATGTGAATGATCGAAAAGCTGTTTACCAGAATCGCCAACACCGTTTCGCACTTGGCGGGCCTGCCGCCGACTTTCATCGCCTGCTGCGCCATCGTTATCGTCTGGGCGGTAAGCGGGCCATTCTTCGGCTTTTCCGATACGTGGCAGCTCGTCATCAACACGGGAACGACGATCATCACCTTCCTGATGGTGTTCCTGATCCAGAACACCCAGAACCGCGACGGCGCCGCGGTTCAGGCCAAGCTCGACGAACTGATCCGCGTCAGCGAGGGCCACAATCATTTCATCGGCATCGAGCACCTGACCGAATCCGAGGTCGAGGAGATCAGAGACAAATGCGAGCGGGCGGCAAAACGCCATGACCACGAGCTCGCCGAACTGGCGGGCAAGAAGGCCGTCGCGCAAAAGCGCACCGCGAAAAAACGCGCGCCCGCCTGAGTCTCGGCTTTGGCTGAGTTCGACGATCAGTTTCCCATAAAGGCCGCGAAAGCGTCCTTATGGTCGGGGTGCCAGCGCGAGAGAGCAGGCCGGTTCTCGATGATGTCGCCGATCGCCCAGGCCATGCGCTTTTCATCGGTCGGCCGCATCACCTCATTATCGGGGCACAGGATGTAGAAGTCCCCACGCGCCAGCGAAGCCAGCATGAAGTCGACCACCTGCTCGCCGGTCCAGGCGCCAGCCGGTTTTTCGACCGCTCCTTCGGTGAGGCCGGTGAAGGTGAAGCCGGGAATGAGAAGATGCGCCGCGACCTTCGCGCCCGGCTCGTTGCGCAATGCGTGCGCCAGGCCTTCGGTGAACGTCTTCAATGCCGATTTGGAGACGTTGTAGGCGAGATTGCCGGGTGGCGTGGTGATGCCTTGCTTGGAGCCGGTGTTGATGATCAGGCCAGGCTCTCCGGAGGCCAGCATGGCCGGAGCGAAGGCCTCGACGCCATGTACGACACCCCAGAAATTGATGTCGATCAGCCGCTTCCAGGCGTCGCCGTTCTCCCACGGTTTTCCCGGATTGTTGCCGACGCCGGCATTGTTCATCAGCAGCGATACGGCGCCGAAAGCGGCATGCGTCTTTTCCGCCAGCCGGCCGAGTTCGTCGGCCTTCGACACGTCTGTGGCGACGGCAAGCACGGCATTCTCGCCGGTGATCGCGGCGACTGCCTGGCGGGCCGCATCGAGGCGCGCGCCGCCAATGTCGGCCAGCACCAGTCTCATGCCCATAGCCGCCAGCCTTTTGGCGGCGGCAAGCCCGATGCCGCTGGCGCCCCCGGTGACGACGGCGACGTTGCCTCGGCTGAGGGCGGGCAAAGCGGATTGGATTTCGGCGTCGGAGGTCATGTTCTTTTTCCTAGGGTTCGGGTGGCGCCGAACTTAGCGCGGGACGCGCATCGTGCAAGGCCGTCCCGCGTGTTCGGGTTGACCGCATCAACGGCGGCTGTGCATGCTGCTGCCGAACAGGGAGACTGCCGATTGACCGACTGGGTTGCGATCCTGAAGGAGCAGACCGCCACCGGCGACCAGATGGGCCGCGAGGTGCCGCAGATGCTTGCCAATCCGGACATAAGCGAAGCGCAGGTGAAGACCTTGTTTTCGGCACTCGAAAAACAGGCCGAGTTCGTCGAGAAATTGCGCATGGCGCTGGAAAAATTCGGCCATGATTTTTCGATCATCAAGGCGGCCGAGCGGCTGGAGGAGCGCTATGCCGACCTTGCGGCGTCGGTTGCCGAAAAGCTGAAGGCGATGCGCAAGTAGAGGCGTCCTACGCTACTTTTCCAGCACCCGCGAAAAACGCGTGTCCGGCACGAACCAGACGGCGGCCACCAGCACGAAGATCGCAACGCCGATCCATTGGTTGACGAAGGCAAGCGGGACGGCGGCGGCGTAGAGGGCCACCGAGATCTTGCCCTTGCGGTCATTGCCCAGCGCCTTGGCGAAGGCGGTGTCGTTGCCGTGCAAATGGTGCAGCTTGGTGGCGAGAAAGGTGTAGGCGACCGCGCACAGCACCAGCTCGATGCCATAGACGGCGACGGGGACCGGCGCGAAATGGTTCTCGCCCATGAAGGCCGTCGTTGCCGGCATCAGCGACAACCAGAACAGAAGGTTGAGGTTGGCCCACAGCACGCGGCCGTCGACCCTTTGGACGGTGTGGAACATGTTGTGCAGATTGTTCCAGTAGATACCGACATTGATGAACGACAAGACATAGCTGAAAAAGATCGGCCACAGCGGCAGAAGCGCTGAAAAATCCTCGCCATGCGGCACTTTCAGCTCCAGCACCATGATGGTGATGATGATGGCGACGACGCCATCGGTGAATGCCTCGACTCTGCCTTTTCCCATGGATTCTCCCTCTGGATGGAAAGACGTTAAGCGAGGATTTCGGGCAAGACCATCCTGACAAGGTTGTCAGGATGAAGTTCGGCACGTGGAACGGCCGCCATTACATGGACGTTGGGGCGCAATTGGGCGTTGGGCGATTGGCCGGAGGTTGCCATGACCAGCTATGCCGAGACCATAACGCGCGACAACGGATTCGATGGCCGGCCCGCGATGGCCGCGGTTGCCGCCATGATCGCCGCTCTGTTCGCCGGGAGCACGGTGCTGACGCCGCTTTACGTCATCTACAAGCAGGCCTTCGGTTTCTCGCAGATCACGCTGACGCTGGTCTACGCTGTCTATGTCGTCGGCAATCTCGGCGCATTGCTGATGTTCGGGCGCTTGTCCGACGGCATTGGCCGCCGTCCTGCGGCGCTGGCGTCGATGGCCATAGCGGTGGTCAGCGCGCTGGTGTTCCTGCTGGCCGAGAATGTCGCCTGGCTCGATGTCGCCCGCATATTGAGCGGCCTTGGCATCGGCATCGGCGCGGGAACGGGCACAGCCTGGCTTGCCGAATTGATCGAGGGTAAGGACAAATCGCGCGCGGCAATCATCGCCACCAGCACCAACTTCGTTGGCCTTGGCCTCGGCGCGCTGGCATCGGGCCTGCTCGCCGAATATGCGCCCTGGCCGTTGAGACTAACGTTTGCGGTCTATCTTGCCTTGCTCGTGGTGGTGACGCTGTTGATCTGGCGCACCAGGGAAACCGTTTCGCGGCCGGGAAGGCTGGCCGATGTTTCGCTGCGGCCGCGGCTGTCGGTGCCCGCTGATATCCGCGCCGCTTTCGTGGCGCCGGCGGTCACCGGTTTCGGCGCCATGGCGCTGGTCGGCTTCTATGCAGCCCTGGCGCCGAGCATCCTGGCGCAGCAGCTGCATGTGGCCAACCATGCCGAGGCCGGCGCGCTGTTCTTCGAACTGTCGATCGTTGCGGCCGCGACCATTCTGGCCACGACCCGACTGTCCAGTCGCGCCGGCATGCTGGCCGCGCTGGCGCTGATGATCCCTGCGGTGGGGCTGGTGGTTGCGGCGCAGTTTTTCGCCTCGATGTCGCTGATGATTGCCGCCACCGCTCTGTGCGGCGTGGCGGCTGCGCTCGGCTATCGCGGCGGCCTGCAGGTGGTGAACCAGATCGCACCTGCCGAGCGTCGCGCCGAATTGGTGTCGGCGTTCTTTATCTGCTGCTTCTGCGGCAATGCGCTGCCGGTGATCGGCATTGGGCTGCTGTCGAGTTGGGCCACTCCGACGACGGCAAGCCTGGCCTTTGCCGGCATGATCACGCTGTTCTCTGTCGTAGCGCTGGGGTTCGGCGTCAAATACGCGCGCTGAGCCTCACCCGTTTGGCGTCCCGGGCGCCATGTTTGCCCGTCCGCGCGGGATGCCGAGGCCGGTGTCGGGCGGCTCGCCGGCGGCCGGCCGGTCCTCGATCATGTGCATGGTGCGCCAGCGGCCGAAGCGATAATAGGCGGCGGCCAGCACCAGCGAGGTGATCGATCCCGCCGGAAAACTCCACCACAGCGCTTCCTCGCCGATGTAGGTCCTGAAGAAGTAGGCAAAGCCGGTACGCACGACCAGCACGGAAATCACCAGAATGATCAGCGGCGGCATCACGGCACCGGTGGCGCGCACGGTGGCGAACAGCACGATGGTGACGCCGAACAGGATGAACGACCAGGACGCCACCTTGTTGATGTGGGCTGCAATGTCGATTGCGGTGCTGTCGCCGCTGAGGAACAGGCCGAGCACCGGCCTGTCGAAGAAGAACAGCAGCGCCACCAGGGCGCCGGTGAGCACCAGGTTGAAGCCGACGCCGGACGCCGCGATGCGACCGATGCGGTCCCAGCGCCCGGCGCCGACATTCTGGGCCGCCATCGACGAGACTGCGGCTCCGATCGCCAGTGCAGGCATCTGGATATAGGTCCACAGCTGCGCCGCGATGCCGTAGGCGGCGGCGACCTGCGAGCCGTAGGAGTTGACGATGCCCATCACGGTCAGCGCCGCCGCCGAAATGACGATCATCTGCAGGCCCATCGGCACGCCCTTGAAGACGACGATCCTGAGCAGCGCCGGATCCGGCCGCAGCAGAGCGAGGTTCGCGCCGGCGAGCCGCAACGGATGCTTTTTGGCATAAAGCACGACGAGGATGGCGATCACGCTCACCGTCTGGCCGATCAGCGTCGAGGTGGCGGAGCCGGCGATGCCGAGTTCGGGGAAGGGGCCGATGCCGCGAATGAGCAGCGGATTGAGGATGATGTCGAGCACGACCGCGAGCGCCATGAAGAAGAATGGCGTGCGCGAATCACCCGCACCGCGCAGCACCGTCATGACGAAGGACAGAAGGTTCATCATCGGCACGGCGACGAAGATGATACGCAGATAGGAGCGCGCCAGCGGCAGCGCATCGGGCGGGGTGCCCAGTGTGTTGAGGATGGCGTCGACCCAGATCCAGCCGCAGACGGCGAAGATAGCCGAGACGAGGAAGAAGAAGCTGGCGCTGGTGCCGACGATGCGCCGCGCCTCGGGCAGGTCGCGGGCGCCGACCGATTGCGCCACCAGGATGGTGGCGGCCATGCCGATGCCGAATACGGTGCCGAGAATCAGGAACAGCACCAGATTGGCGTTGGAGGTGGCGGTCAGCGCCGATTCACCGAGGAAGCGGCCGACCCAGACGGCGTTGATCGAACCGTTGAGCGATTGCAGCACGTTGGAGCCGAGCACCGGCAGAGCGAACAAAAGCAGCGTGCGCGGAATCGGGCCGCTGGTCAGGTCGCCGGTGCGCCGGCGCGGTGGTATTTTTTCGTCCATGGGCTGTTCGGCGAAGGTTCATCTCAAAGTCCGCCCGGCAATGATCGCCGATTTGACGGACAAGGTCGATGCGGCATTGGAACATGCCACCTGGCGGCTTCACGCTAATCAGTTCTCAAAACATCCGGAATGGGATATGGGTCGCCGCCGCGTGGGGTCGCATATCCTGTTGGATATGATGAATAGGCTGGGGGGATCATGTCCGACAATCCGCTTTTTTCCGAGCGCCTGAACCGGCGCGCGTTTCTTGGAATATCCGCTTTGGGTGCCGCTTCCATGGCGCTTTCAGCCTGCACCACGACCGATGTCGTGGTGCCGCCAACGCCCGCCCCGGCGCCTGAACCGGCTCTGGGCGATGCCGCCACCATGTATTCGGCGCGCGTCGATGAGGGCTTTTCATTGCCGGCAATCCCCGTCGCCAAGCTCGATCCGAAATTCGTGCGCCAGATCGTGGACGATCCGACCGGCGAAAAACCCGGCACGATCGTCGTCGATACATCCGAGCATTTTCTCTATCTGGTGCGCGACGGCGGCAAGGCAATGCGCTATGGCGTCAGCCTCGGCAAGGCCGGGTTTGGCTGGACCGGCAGCGCCGTGATCCAGGCGCGCAAGAAATGGCCGGTGTGGACGCCGCCGCCCGAAATGATCCAGCGCCGGCCGGAACTGGCGAAATACAAGGACGGCATGCCGCCCGGACCGCAGAGCCCGCTCGGTGCGCGCGCGCTCTATCTGTTCCGCGACGGCAAGGACACGATGTACCGGCTGCACGGCACGCCGGAATGGGATTCCATCGGCAAGAACGCGTCGTCAGGCTGCGTGCGCTTCATGAACCAGGACATCATCGACCTCTACAGCCGCGTCAACGGCGTAGCCCAGGTCTATGTGCGCCCGAACCTGTCGGCCGCGGGCAAGATCATGGCTGTGTCGAGCCGGACCGCCGAGCCGATCGATGCCGGCGTGCCAAGGGATGCGGAGATTTTGAAATAGGTGCCTTCACGGCATCGCTGATCGCCGAAAAACGGTTAGAGGCGGACGCGCCGAGCGCGTCCGCCTTTCCGTATATGGCTACTTCTTGGCGAGGCCCGGAAGCGTGACCTGATAGACCAGGAACATGGTATCGACATCGGCGCCGTCTTCGGCCTTGTAGGGCGCGCCGACCTGAAAACCGTCCTGGGTGAGAAAGTCGTTATCGTTGCCGACGAACAGGAAATAGTCGTCGGGCAGCGCCGGATCGAGCACGCTGACCACCGACATCGCTTCCCACTTCTCCGAGAGATTGTTCTTGTCGTTCGGCTTGCCGTCATGCAGGCCGAAACGGCCGAGTTCCTTGTTGTCGTTGATGTCAATGAACGGCGTCAGCTTGGCCGGGGTCACCGAGGGGTCGAGCACGCCCTTGGGCGCCAGCGGCTTGTCGGCGGCATCGAAGGCGCCGCCGGAAATGTCGGTGGCGCCAGAGACGTCGACGACGAAAATCTGGCGCAGCAGCGAAGTATCGCCCTTCACCCCCTGGCCGTTTCCGCTGTCGCGCGCCAGCATCAGGAAGGTCTTGTCGGACAGCGCCATGATCTCGCTCTGCGCGGCGACCTTGGTCTTGTCCTTGGTGACCTTGAACACCGGCAGCGGCACGACATATTCATGCACCAGCTTGAGATGGGCCGGGTCGGAGGCGTTGTAGACCAGGGCGCGGGTGTTCTGGCGCGTCGCGGGCGAATCGCCGCCATCCTGGCGGGGCGCCGACTGCAGCACAGCGATCAGCGACTTGCCGTCCGGCGTCAGCGCCATGCCTTCGAGGCCCTGGTTGTTCTGGCGGCCGGTTTCGGGATCCTTCGGATCGGGTTCGGCTGCACCGGGGCCTGGATTGTCGGAGGCGAAGTTCGGCCCGCCCTTGCGCATCGGCACCAAAGCGGCCGGCGGCTGCGTTGCCGACAACAGATGGCCGTCGGCCGAGAAGCGGTAGATGTTGGGGCCGTATTCGTCAGAGATGAACATGGTGCCGTCGGGCAGCCGCGCGATCGCCTCGTTGTCGAGCGCCAGCTTGCCGTTGGCCTCGGGCAGGATCGGCAGGTCGCCGCTCGCCGCGCGCACGCCGTTGAGCGGATCGAGGCCGGTGGCGTCTGCGCCCTTGTCGTCGGTGAGCAGCAGCGAATCGGCTAGCGTCGCCTTGACGCCTGTTTGTTCCTGGCCGGCAGCGGGCGTGGCGCCCAGTGCGGTCGGCGTGAACTCGATGCGAATAGTGTTGAGCCGCGGCCGGTAGTCGGTGGTGCCGACGACATTGTAGCCGCGATCCGGCAGCAGCCACAGCGAACCCTTGTAGCCATCCGCGCCATGGGTCCAGCTTGCGGCGTCGATCGACATGCCGGAGCCGGAGCCGAAGGTCTCGCCGAACTTGTCCTTCTGATCGGCCGGAATGCGGCCGACGCCGACCAGGCCCTTGTTGACGAAGCCGCCAACGGTGGCGGTGCTGCCGGCAAGGGCAGGGGTCAGGGCGGTAAACAGCGCCAATGCGGCGCCGAGCGACACGGTTCGGTGCAGATTTTTCATGGAGATCCTTCTTGTGACGGAACGGGCCGGAACGGCCGGATGACGAAGCCGCCGCAATCGACGATGCCGCGCCCACCGATGAGCGGTCTAGGACGCGAAGATGATAGTTGCGTGACAGACCTTGTCGCACTCGCTCCGGAACCATTTTCCAGCCTGATCCGTTGCACGCGAGCCCAAGCGTCGCCTGCGATGGCCGGTCGAGCCCCGGGCCTGGGAGGGATAAATGGGTTTCGATCAGTATCACGAGCCGCCGGAAGAACTGACGCAGGAGGTGCGGACCTTTGCCCGCATGATCACCTCGTTGATCGAAGAGGCCGAGGCGATCAGCTGGTACGAACAGCGCATGTCGGTCGAGAAAGACCCTCAGGCCAAGGCGATCATGAAGAACGCGCAAGGCGAGGAGTTCAAGCATTTCGGCATGGATCTGGAATTCCTGCTGCGCCAGAAGAAAGACTGGCGCGCGGAACTGAAGGAAATCCTGTTCACCACCGGCGACATCGTCAAGGCCGGCGAGCGGGGCGAGAAGAAGGTGGATTGAGGCCCGCCGGCCTTCCTCCGCGGCGGATCAATCGCTGTCGCGGGCGATCAGCTCCAGCGGCCAGACTTCGCGGATGATGCGCGGACCTTCCGGGCCGGCAAAGGCGGGAAGCGAGGCCAGCAGCATTTCGGCCAGTCGCCGGCCCATCGGCTCCAGCGACGGACGGAAGGCGGTCAGCGCCGGTGAAAAATAGCGGCAGAGCGGCGTGTCGACGATGACGATCACCGCGATGTCGTGGCCGGGCCTGATGCCCATCTCGGCCAGTGCCTTGCAGCCGCCGAGCGCCATTGCGTCATTGTTGAAGATGATGGCTGTGGGCCGGTCCCTGGAGAGCATCACGCGCGGCGTCACCTGGTAGCCTCCGGCCTCGTTGATGAAGCCGTCGGCGATCAGGCCGGGGTCGACTTCGATACCATGCCGCTTCAGCGCCTTGCGGTAGCCGTCGAGGAACAGGTAGCCGAAGTTGAGATCAAGCGAAGGGCGGATGGCGGCAATGCGGCGGTGGCCGCGCGCGACCAGCCGGTCGACGGCTTCATCACCCGCCCTCTCGAAATCGATATCGAGCGAAGGATAGGTGTCGCCGCCGGATTGACTTCGGCCAAGCGTGGCGAAGGGAAAGCCGGCCTTGCTGAGATAGTCGATCCGATCGTCTTCCCGCCGTGTATTGGCCAACACGACCGCGTCGGCCCGGCGCGTCTCAACAACGCGGCGCAGCCTCTCCTGCTGATATTGACCGGGCTCACCCATGACGACCATCAAATCCAGGCCATACTCGGCAAGCCGGCCCTGCAGACCGATCAGGAACGGGATGAAGAACGGTTCGCCATATTGCTGGTCGCCCGGATGCGGCTGCAGCATGAAGGCGATCGAATGGGTGGTGCCTTGCCGCAGGCTGCGGCCGGACTGGTTGGGCGAATAGTTCAATTGCTTGGCGGCGGCGAGCACGCGCTGGCGGGTGTCGGCATTGACGTCGGCGCGGCCGTTCAACGCCCGCGACACGGTGCCGATCGAAATGTTCAGGTGACGCGCGAGGTCATGGATGCTGGACGCCAAGGACAGTTCTCCCCCTGTCTTGGCTAGCACCGGCTGCCGCCCAGGCCAAGGCTTCGGGATGATTTTCGCCGGCAGCCGATTGACATTCTAGGCCATCGGGTGTGTTCTCGTAAACGTTTACGGAGAAACGTTTACGGTGATGCCGGAAATGCCGTGACATTCGGTCTGGAGGGACCGGACGGGAGGAATGCCGGATGATGAATGCCGTCCTCGTCGGCTGTGGTGCGATGAGCAAGGCCTGGCTCGATGCCGCGAGGCAGATCGACGGGCTGGCCATTGTCGGCCTTGTCGATCTCGACGCCGAACGGGCGAAGGCGAGGGCGCACGAATACGGGCTCGACGGCGCGGTAATCGGCACCAGCCTCGACGCGGTGCTCGACCAGACCAGGCCCGACGCGGTGTTCGATGTCGTGGTTCCAGCCGCCCGGCGTGATGTCGCCTTTGCCGCCTTTGCCCATAATTGCCATCTGCTGACGGAAAAGCCGCTGGCCGATACTCCGGAAAATGCGCGCGCCATCGTCGATGCGGCGCGTAACGCGGGGCGCGTCCATGCGGTCGTGCAGAACCGCCGCTATGTCGCCAATGTCCGGCGCATAAGGCGCTTTCTCGACTCCGGCGCCATCGGCAAGCCAACCAGCATCCATGCCGACTTCTTCGTCGCGCCGCATTTCGGCGGCTTTCGCGAGGAGATGGCGCATGTGCTCTTGCTCGACATGGCGATCCACACATTCGATGCCGCCCGCTACATGGTCGCAGGCGATCCCGCCGGTGTTTTTTGCCAGGAATGGGAGCCGGCCAATTCCTGGTACCGGCAGGGTTCCTCGGCCAGCGCTATCTTCGATCTCGGTGGCGGCAAGCGGTTCACCTATGCAGGCTCTTGGTGCGCGGCGGGCTTCCGCACCAGTTGGGAGAGCACATGGCGCATCGTCGCCGAGCACGGCAGCCTGGTCTGGGACGGCGAGGACGGGCTGAAGGCCGAAGTTGTGTTGTCGGTCCGCGACGGCCTTTTCGACCTGACCCAGCCCATCATCGTGCCGCCGCTCGATCCCGCCGACCGCATCGGCGGTCATCTCGGCGTCATCAAGGATTTCATCCACGCCATCGAGACCGGTAGCGAGCCGGAAACCCGTGGCAGCGACAACATCAAAAGCCTGGCCATGGTTTTCGGCGCCATCGAAAGCGCCGAGACGGGGCGGCGAGTGGCTATCAGGACACAGGAAACACAATGATGCCGAACCCGCTTCTCGACATCCGCATCGGCACCATGGTGCGGGCCAATCTCGAAGACCCGGCAGCCTACATCAAAGAGATTCTGCCTCTCGGCTTCGAGAGCATCCAGCCCTTCTTCTGGCAGACGCTGGGCGGCAAGGATTTGCCGCGGCTCGCCGGCGAGATTCGCGAGGCGATCGGCGATGCCGATGTCGTCGTGTCGTCGATCGGTGTGTTCGGCAATCCGCTGGAGGATGACGAGGTCGATCGCGGCGTGCTCGCGGCCTGGGAGACCGTCATCGACAATGCGCATCTGTTCGGCGCCTCGACGGTCAGCGGCTTCACCGGCCGCCTGCGCGGCAAGAAGCTGACCGACAGCCTGCCGCGCTTCCGTGAGGTCTGGGGGCCGCTGGCCAGGCGCGCCGCCGACAAGGGCGTGCGCATCGCCTTCGAAAATTGCGCCATGGACGGCAACTGGGCCGCCGGTGACTGGAACATCGCCCACAATCCGGACGCCTGGGAGCTGATGTTCAACGAATTGCCCGACGAGAATCTCGGCCTGGAATGGGAGCCCTGCCATCAGCTTGTCTACCTCATCGACCCGATGCCGCAGATCCGCAAATGGGCGCCGCGCATCTTCCATGTCCACGGCAAGGACGCGACGGTGCGCTGGGATGTGATCCGCGAGCACGGCGTGTTCGGCAAGCTGCCCTTCGTGCAGATGCGCACACCCGGTTTTGGCGACAGCGACTGGACGCGGGTGATCAGCGAATTGCGGCTGGCCGGTTACAAGGGCGCTATCGACATCGAAGGGTGGCACGACCCGGTCTATCGCGGCGACCTCGAAATCACAGGTCAGGTGCGCGGGCTGGAATACCTCAAGCAATGCCGGGGAGGAGCGACCTACCTGCCGAACCCGGCGTGACCGAGGGCCGGTGGGAGGAGCCGGCCTGACAGATTGCCAAGCACTGCCGACAAGCACTGCCGAAAAGCGAACGACGAACCCCTCGGCTCACCGAGGACAAAAGGGAGGAACGTGCATGAGCATCGCAATGAGAACGACACTTCTGCGCTCGACCGTCGTGGCCGCCGCCACGGCGCTATGCGCCGCCATCTCCACTCTGCCGGCGCAGGCGCTCGACGCCCAGTGGTGCAAGGACGTCCACATCCGCTTTTTCGTCGGCGGCGCCGAGGGCGACGCTTTCGGCACCATCGTCTACAATGGCGCCAAGCAGGCGGCGTCCGATCTCGGACCCAAGGTCGACTACATCTTCTCGCAGTGGGACGTCGAGAAGATGGTTCAGCAATTGCGCGAGGCCGTCGCCGTGAAGCCCAACGGCATTGCCATGATGGGCCATCCCGGCGACGCCGCGATCATGCCGCTGGCCGAACAGGCGCACAAGGACGGTATCAAGATGATGTACCAGAACGTGCCGGTGCCGACGGTGGTGGCTGCGTTCGGCGGCGGCTATGTCGGCGCCCAGCAGGAGCAGCAGGGCCGCGCGCTCGGCACTGAGGCGTTCAAGCTCGGGAAGCTCAAGTCCGGCGACAAGGCAATCATGATCGGTCCGTTCGAGAACGAGGCCCGCGGCGCGCGCGAGCGCGGCACGGTGGCAGCACTCAAGGAAGCCGGCGTCGAGGTCATCCAGCTGTCGTCGCCGCCGAGCGGCGAATGGGCGTCCGACCCCAATTTGGCGATCCCGGTGATCACCGCGGCCCTGCTCAACAATCCCGATGTCAAGGCGGTCGGCTATCCCGGCGGCCAGATGCTGGGCAACGTCGCCACCTACATGCAGGCGGCGGGGCGCAAGCCGGGCGACATCTTCAACTTCGGCTTCGATACCAGCCCGCAGATCGTCGAGGCGTTCAAGGGCGGCTGGGTGCAGCTGACGGCCGATCAGCAGCCGTTCCTGCAAGGCTATCTGCCGATCCTCAGCCTTTGCCAGCAGGTGGTGCTGGGCCTGGCGCCGATGAACGTCGACACCGGCGCCGGTTTCGTGACGCCGCAAAATTACGAGATCGTCGCCGAGCTCGCCAAGCAGGCGCTGCGCTGACCTCCCAAGCTGCCGGCTGGGCGCAAGCCCGGCCGGCAGGACCGCCGGCACCAGGCCGGGATGATACCACAGGAGCGAGGATCGCCATGGCCGAACGCATCATCGAACTGCGCGACATCAGCAAATCCTATGGCCAGGTCTATGCGCTGGGCGGGGTCAATCTCTCGGTCGACCGCGGCGAGGTGGTTGGCCTGATCGGCGACAATGGCGCCGGCAAATCGACGCTGATCAAGATCCTGTCCGGCGTCGTCAAGCCGACCAGCGGCGAGATCCTGGTGCGCGGCAAGCCGGTGACCGGCTGGAGTGCGGCACGCTCGCGCGACGCCGGCATCGAGACGGTCTTCCAGGATCGGGCGCTGGCCGTGCAGCAGACCATTGTGCGCAACATCTTCATGGGCCGCGAACTCACCGGCTTCATGGGCTTTCTGAAGGTCAATAAAGAGATAGAGGAGGCGAGCCGGCTGATGCGCGAGATCGGCTTCACCTCGAAGGTGTTCACGCCGCACTCGATCGTCGGCCAGCTCTCGGGCGGCGAGCGCCAGGGCGTGGCGATCGCGCGCGCCATCTACAAGCAGGCCGAGCTGATCATCCTCGACGAGCCGACGACGGCGCTGTCGCTGACCGAGACCGCCAAGGTCTTCCATTTCGTGCGCCAGGTGCGGGCGAGCGGCCGTTCGATCCTGTTCATCGGCCACAACATCCACCATGTCTTCGACATCGCCGACCGCTTCGTGGTGATTGACCGCGGCAAGGTGGCGCTGACCGCCGATCGCACCGAGGTCAAGTCGGCCGAAGAGCTGATCAATTTCATGGAAGACGTTGCGCATCCCGGAGGATTGCCGGGGCTGCACGAGGCCGGCGACGCGGAGAGGGCAGCACGATGAGCAAGACCATGGAACCCGATCTGCAGAGCCCGCTCGGCGGCAAGGCAGCCCGGCCTGAGTGGAAGCACCCGTCCGACCATTGGCTGCGCGGTTTCGTCATCGACAACCGCGCAGCGCTCGGCACGCTCGCCGTGTTCATCATCATGATGGCGGCGTTCCTGATCGCCAACCCGACCGTGTTCACCACCTGGTATCTCTACAGATCCGTGCTGACCACGCTGCCGGTTGCCCTGTTCGTGGTGGTGCCGCTGGTCTTCGTCGTCACCTGCGGCGAGATCGACCTGTCGTTTCCCGCAACCATGGGCTTTGCCTCCTGGGTGTTCGCGCTGGTGGTGCAGGCCGGCTACGATCCGTTTCTCGGCATCGCAGCGGCGATTCTCACCGGCACGCTGCTCGGCTTTCTCGTCGGATCCCTGGTCGTTTATGGCGGGCTGTCGTCGCTGATCGCCACGCTCGGCATGAATTTCCTGCTGCGGGGACTGATCCAGATCATCAACGAGGGCAGATCGACGGCATTGACCGGTCTCAGCGACAGCTGGGCGTACACCATCTTCTCCGGTCAGGTGTGGGGTTTTCCGGTACAGGTCTTCTGGGCACTCGCCTTCGTCATTTTGTCGGCAATGCTCTACAACCGGCACCGCTTCGGCGCGCAGGTGAGGGTGGTCGGCGACAACCCCGACAGCGCCCAGCAAATGGGCATCGACGTCAAGCGTGTGCGGGTGAAAGTGTTCATCTTCACCGGCATCGGGGCCGCGATCGCCGGCACGTTTTCGGTGATGATCAACTTCACCTGGTGGCCGACCGCGGGCGACGGCTATCTCTTGCCGGTGCTGGCTTCGGTGTTCGTCGGCGGCACGCCGACCTGGGGCGGCATCGGTACGGTTGCCGGTGGAGCGATCGGCGCGGTCACCGTGTCGTTCATCCAGACCGGCGTCGTGGCGGCGGGCCTGAGCGGCTTCTACGTCCAGTTCTTCAACGGGCTGATCATCATCCTGTCGCTGCTGGGGCACAAGTGGAACCAGGCGCGGTACAGGTGAGGGGCGGGCTAAATTGACGGGGACGCTCATGTTGCGGACCGCATGCCCCGACGACTGGGCAGACGCCCGTCGCTTCGTCATTCTAGGGCGGAGCAGGAGCGAAGCTCCGTCGCGTAGACCCTGGAATCCATTCCGCGACCTTGGAGTGCAGCTGCGCAGGATTCCGCACCGTGGCAACGCGTTGAAGACGCGGGATGGATCCTCGGGTCTACGCTGCGTCGCTACGCTCCTTGCTCCGCCCGTGGATGACGAGGCGGGGAGGGCTCCGCCAGACTACAACAATGTGGTCGCTTGTAGGACAACAGGACAAGCGGGCGCTCACACCGCCGCCACAAACCCGTCCAGCACGCGTTTCTGGCCGGCTTTGTCGAAGTCGATGGTCAGCTTGTTGCCTTCGATGTTGGAGATGTTGCCGTTGCCGAATTTCTGGTGGAAGACGCGGTCGCCGACGCTGAAGGGCGACGGCGTGTCGGCGACGGATTTGGCGACCAGTTCGCCGTCAATGGTGCGGCCTTTGACGCTGGTTCGGCCGGCGCCGTAGCCGGAGTCGGTCTCGCCATAGCCGATGCGCTCGACCTGGTGGCCGGAGCGCGAGCCCCAGTTGCGGTCGGTCGCCTCGGTGCGGTTGGCCTGCGCGCGCTGCCAGCCGGGCGTCGCATAGGTGTTGGAGAAGGCGCCGGATTTTTCCGCGCCGACATTGTCGAAGCGCGAGGCGCCGTAGGGGTTCTGCCGCCCTGCGCCCTGGCCGCCACGGCCCGACGCGAACGAACCGCCGCCATAGGAATTGCCGTAGCCGCCATAGGAGTTGCCGCTTTCGGCGACCTCGACATGGGCTTCCGGCAGTTCGTCCAGAAAGCGCGACGGGATGGTCGACTGCCACAGGCCGTGGATGCGGCGGTTGGAGACGAACCACAGATGCAGGTTCTTCTTGGCCCGGGTCAGGCCGACATAGGCGAGACGGCGCTCTTCCTCCAGGCCGGAGCGGCCGCCTTCGTCCAGCGCGCGCTGGTGCGGAAACAGGCCTTCCTCCCAGCCGGGGAGGAACACGGTCTCGAATTCGAGGCCCTTGGCCGAATGCAGCGTCATGATGTTGACGGCGTCAAGCTCGGCGTTCTGCTCGGCGTCCATGACCAGCGCGACATGCTCGAGGAAGGAGCGCAGCGATTCATACTCCTCCATCGAGCGGATCAGCTCTTTCAGGTTTTCCAGCCGGCCCGGCGCCTCGACCGAACGGTCGTTCTTCCACATGTCGGTGTAGCCGCTCTCCTCCAGAATGGTCTCGGCGAGCTCGGTGTGTGGCGTGGTTTCCAGCGCCTTCTGCCAGCGCTCGAAATTGGCCGCCACTTCGCGCAAGGCCGCGCGCGGCTTGGGCTTCAGCTCATCGCTTTCCGCGAGCTTGGCCGCGGCCTCCAGCATCGGGATGCGCAAGCTCCGCGCCGTGTCGTGGATCTGCCGGATGGTGGCTTCACCCAGGCCGCGCTTGGGGACATTGACAATGCGCTCGAAGGCGAGGTCGTCGGCGCCTTGGGCGACGACGCGGAAAAAGGCCAGTGCATCGCGGATTTCCATGCGCTCGTAGAAGCGCGGGCCGCCGATGACGCGGTAGTTGAGGCCGAGCGTGACGAAGCGGTCTTCGAATTCGCGCATCTGGAAGGAGGCGCGGACCAGGATCGCCATGTCGTTCAGCTTGTGCTTGGCACGCTGGTAGGTCTCGATGGTTTCGCCGACGGCGCGCGCTTCCTCTTCGGAATCCCACGCGGCGTGGACATGCACCTTCTCGTCGTCCTCGGCGACCTTCTCGGTGAACAGCGTCTTGCCGAAGCGACCCTCATTGTGGGCGATGAGGTGCGAGGCGGTGCCGAGGATGTGCGCGGTCGAGCGATAGTTGCGCTCCAGCCGGATGATGGTGGCGCCGGGAAAATCCTTGTCGAAGCGCAGGATGTTGTCGACCTCGGCGCCACGCCAGCCATAGATCGATTGATCGTCGTCGCCGACGCAGCAGATGTTGACTTTGTTTTCGCTCACGGGCCGTTCCGCGCCTGCCGGCGCGGGCCCTCGCAACGGCTCGGACGCCCGGTCGGGCATGCGGCCTTTGGCCGAGCGCGCTTTACCCTCCCCTGGATGGGGAGGGTCGCCGCGAAGCGGCGGGGAGGGGTGACTGGCGCCGGCGCTGCCACCCCCACCCGCGCCGCTACGCGGCGCGACCTCCCCCATCGAGGGGGAGGTAGGTCTTTGCGCCAGCAGCCGCAGCCACATGTATTGCGCGGTGTTGGTGTCCTGGTACTCGTCGACGAGGATGTATTTGAAGCGCTTGTGGTAGTCCTTCAGCACGTCCGTATTGGCGCGGAAGATGCGGATCGGGTGGCAGAGCAGATCGCCGAAGTCGCAGGCGTTCAGCGTCTTCAGCCGCTCCTGATAGGCCTTGTAGAGTTCCCGGCCCTTGCCGTTGGCGAAGCTGCGCGCGTCGCCCTCGGCAATGTCGGCGGGGCCTTGGCCCTTGTTCTTCCAGCCGTCGATCATCTGCGCGAACTGCTTGGCCGGCCAGCGCTTGTCGTCGAGACCTTCGGCCTGGATCAGCTGCTTGATCAGCCGTACGACGTCGTCGGTGTCGAGGATGGTGAAATCGGATTTGAGCCCGGCCAGTTCGGCGTGCCGCCGCAAGAGCTTGACGCCGATGGAGTGGAAGGTGCCGAGCCACGGCATGCCCTCGACGGCTTCGCCGACGAGATGGCCGATGCGCTGCTTCATCTCGCGCGCGGCCTTGTTGGTGAAGGTCACCGCCAGGATCTGGGAGGGGAAAGCCCTGCCGGTGGCCAGGATATGGGCGATGCGGGTGGTCAGCACGCGTGTCTTGCCGGTGCCGGCGCCGGCCAGCACCAGGACCGGGCCTTCGGTGGTTTCCACCGCCAGCCGCTGCTCGGGGTTCAGGCCGCTGAGATAATCGGGCGCGCTGTTGGGTCCGCTGCGGGCCGCCATGGCGCGCGCCGCTATGCCCGACGGGGCCGCGGGCCGCGCGTTGGGTTCGTCAAAAAAGGGCATGTCTTCCGCAAAGCCGGACATCTCCCCCGAATGTAGTGATTCGGGAGCGAAAGACCAGAAGTGTCTACGTTTTGTTCTGGTTTGGAAGTGAGATTCTGGGGCGCAGTGCGAATTTCATCGTCCCGACGCCGGACAATGTCGTGGAGGTGCTGCAGCGTGGGAGCGGAATGAAGTCGAGCGTTTGCTCTCGCCTTATGCTGGCAGGGCCAGCTTGACACACGCGGCCTGGGGGAGAAAGCTGGCGACAGGGCAGGGGCGGCTGCCCGTGAGGCGCTGCAAAGCGCATCAGTCGAAGGAGTATCGTCTTGGCTGTCGTCATCACCTCCCTCATCCTGTTCCTCATCGGCCTCGCACTTGGCGGCGGCGGCGTCTGGCTCGCGATGCTGGGCGGCAGCTGGTACTATGTCATCACCGGTCTCGCCTTCCTGATCGCCGCATGGCTGCTCTTCCGGCGCAAATCGACGGCGCTCTGGCTCTACGCGGCGATCGTGCTCGGCACGCTGGCCTGGGCGGTGTGGGAAATCGGCTTCGACTGGTGGGAACTCGGACCGCGCGGCGGCATCATCGTGCTTCTGGCGCTGTGGCTGCTGACGCCTTGGGCAAGGCGGGGCCTGACCGGCCCCGACGCGCGCGCGCCGCTCATTCTGGCCGTGCTCGCATCGCTCGCCGTCGCCGGTTATTCGATGACGGCCGATCCCAAGGACATCGCCGGCGACCTCAGCGCCGACAAGGTGACGCCGACTGCCGATCTCGGCGGCAATGTGCCTCCCGGTGAATGGCACTTCTACGGCCGCACGCAATTTGGCCAGCGCTATTCGCCGCTCGACCAGATCACGCCCGACAATGTCGCCAAATTGCAGCCGGCCTGGACCTACCAGACCGGCGACGTGAAAGGGCCGGACGATGTCGGCGAAACCACCTACCAGGTGACGCCGCTGAAGGTGGGCGATGCGCTCTATATCTGCACGCCGCACAATTTCGCCATCGCCATCGATGCCGCCACCGGCAAGGAGAAATGGCGTTTCGATCCCAAGATCAAGCTCGACAAGGACCGCCAGCACCAGACCTGCCGCGGCGTGTCCTACTATGCCGATGCCAAGATCGCCGCCGGCCAGCCTTGCGCGACTCGCGTCTACCTGCCGACATCGGATGCGCGGCTGATCGCGCTCGACGCCGCCAACGGCCAGGTCTGCCCGTCCTTCGCCGAAGCCGGCACGCTCAATCTGTTGACCAACATGCCGTATCCGAAGTCGGGCTATTATTACTCGACCTCGGCGCCGCTGATTGCGGGCGGCAAGATCATCATCGGCGGCGCGGTCAACGACAATTATTCGACGCAAGAGCCGTCCGGCGTCATCCGGGCCTTCGACGTCGACACCGGCGCCCTGGTGTGGAACTGGGATTCCGGCAATCCGGACCAGACAACGCCGCTGGCGGCAGGCCAGACCTACACCCACAACTCGCCCAACATGTGGTCGACGGCAAGCGCCGACGAGAAGCTCGGCCTGCTCTATGTGCCGCTCGGCAACCAGACGCCGGACCAGCTCGGGATGGGCCGCAGCGCCAATGTCGAGAAGTTTTCCTCCTCGATCACCGCGCTCGATCTGGCCACCGGACAAGTGCGCTGGGTGCGGCAGACCGTGCATCACGACCTCTGGGACATGGATGTGCCGGCACAGCCGACCCTGGTCGACATCACCACCGCTGCCGGCGTCGTTCCGGGCCTGGTTGGACCGACCAAGCAGGGCGACCTCTACGTGCTCGACCGGCGCAGCGGCGAGCCGATCATCCCGATCAAGGAAGTGCCGGCGCCGGGCGGCGCTGTCGAGGGCGATCACACGTCGCCGACGCAGCCGGTCTCGGATCTCTCCTTCAATCCGAGGCCGCTGACCGGCGCCGACATGTGGGGCATCACCATGTTCGACCAGCTGGCCTGCCGGATCGAATTCCAGGGCCTGCGCTACGAGGGCCGCTATACCCCGCCATCGGTGCAGGGCTCGCTGGTCTATCCCGGCAATTTCGGCACCTTCAACTGGGGCGGCGTCGCCGTCGACCCGGTGCGGCAGGTGATGTTCGGCATGCCGACCTATCTGGCGTTCAAATCGCAGCTCATTCCGCGCGACCAGGTGCCGCCCCCGGATGAGGGGCGCGGCAGCGAACAGGGGCTGAACCGCAATGAGGGCGCGCCCTATGCGGTGGTGATGGGGCCGTTCCTGTCGCCGCTCGGCGTGCCCTGCCAGGCGCCGCCATGGGGCTATGTGGCGGGAGCGGACCTCAGAACCGGCAAGATCGCCTACAAGCACCGCAACGGCACCGTCTATGACATGACGCCGTTGCCCTTACCGCTGAAGGTCGGTGTTCCCGGCATTGGCGGGCCGATGATCACCGCCGGCGGCGTCGTCTTCCTGGGCGCGGCGGTCGACGACTATCTGCGCGCCTATGACCTGACATCGGGCAAGCAGCTTTGGCAGGCCAGGCTGCCGGCCGGTGGGCAGTCGACGCCGATGACCTACACCGTCGCCGACGGCCGCCAGTTCGTGGTCATCGTCGCCGGCGGCCATGGCTCGGTCGGCACCAAGCCCGGCGACTATGTGATGGCCTATACGCTGCCGAAGTAGCAGCGATGTGACTTAGGTAAGTGATCGGCCCGGCAGATATTCTGGCAATGTCGCGCCGCCCCTCATCTGCCTGCCGGCATCTATACGGGAGAAGGGGCCCGGCAGGGCGATGAGGGGCAGCACCAGCCTTGGTCAGCTTGCGTAAGAGATGGCCTTTGAGGCTGGGCATGGAGCCCAGTACTTCATTGGTTAGCTGCGGCCCTGTTTCGGCCTGCTGGATCAGCGTGGTGCCGGCCGACGCCGGTCGACGCGGACCTTCACCATCCGAGCGGCGGCTGCGGCAGCAGCGGAGCGCATTGCCAGCAAGGCAGCAACAGCAAGCACGAGCGCGCTTGCAAGGATCGGAGTAGACAAGGTCATGGCGTTGTTCCTTCTCGTCGGGCTCGCCGCTACGAGCGAGACCATCATCAGCTTCCTTCCATATTGTGGCGGCACCATCGACATTCTCTGAAATGACCAAAATGTGATGGGCGCGTTCGGCGGGGCGGCCGCATCGTTCGATGGCGCAAGCGTCACCCATCCGAGACTGGACCGTGCGAGCTTGCACCCTATCTTGATCCGCGAGTCATCCCGGAGTGACCGCGAGGTCATCCCGGAGTGACCATGAGGTCATCCCGGAGTGACCGTGAGATCATCTCCTAACGAGGAGCACGCCATGACGAAACCCACCGCCGAAGCCGTCAAACCTGCCAAACCTGCCATCACCCAGGCGATGATCGATGCCTATGACGAATACACGCATCTGACGCTCGACCGCCGCCGCTTCATGGAACAGCTGACCAGGCTTGCCGGATCGGGCGCGGCGGCGGCCGCGATCGCGCCGCTGCTTGCGGCGAATTCGGCGCAGGCGGCAATCGTCGCCGACAACGATCCGCGCGTGAAGGCTGAAGATATCACCTATTCCGGCAGCAGCGGTGAGATGAAGGGCTATCTGGTCAGGCCGGCGGACCAGTCCGGCAAGCTCGGCACCGTCATCGTGGTGCATGAGAACAGGGGGCTCAACCCGCATATCAAGGATGTTGCGCGGCGCGTTGCGCTGGAAGGGTTCGTGGGGCTGGCGCCGGATTTCCTGTCGCCGCTCGGCGGCACGCCCGCTGACGAAGACAAGGCGCGCGACATGTTCACAAAGCTCGACGCCAGCCAGGTCACCGCCGATGGCCTGGCGACCATCGCCTATCTCAAGGGCGAGAAGGACGGCAACGGCAAGGTCGGTGCTGTCGGCTTCTGCTGGGGCGGCGGCACGGTCAACAATCTGGCGGTCAACGCGCCCGATCTCGCCGTCGGCGTCGCCTATTACGGCATGCAGCCGAAGGCCGAGGATGTGGCGAAGATCAAGGCGGCGCTGTTGCTGCACTATGCCGGGCTCGACGAGCGCATCGACGCCGGCATCGATGCCTACAAGAAAGCGCTCGACGCCGCCCATGTCGAATACACGCTCTATGTCTATGACGGCGTCAACCATGCCTTCAACAACGACACCTCGGCCGCGCGCTACGACAAGAAGGCAGCCGATCTCGCCTGGGGACGGACGATCGCTTTCCTCAAGGAGAAGCTGGCGTAGGCTTCAGGCCGCCGACGACGCCCATACGCTTTCATAGGCCGGCGACAGCGTAAAACCGGCCGGCAGCACCGAGACCGGGGGCGGGCGCCGCACGCCCTCCTGCAGATAGCGCAACGCCGACACCAGTCCGTTCATCGTGTAGGGCTTGGCGATGACGCCGATCGCGCCGGCGAAATGGTCGGGGATGCGTTTTGGATTGGCGGTCATGAACACCACCATGGAACGGTTACCCTCGCGGATATGCTCGGCAACCTCGACCCCGGTTGGTCCGTCGGCGAGGTGGATATCGACAAAGGCAATATCGGCATCGGCGGTATCAATCATACCTCTTGCTTCGGCCAACGATGTCGCCCAACCCACAACGCTGTGGCCGGCTTCCTCGACGAGGCTTTCCAGTTCCATCGCCAGCAACGCCTCATCCTCGACGATCAGGACCTTGAGCGGTTCGTTCATGACAGCTTCCCTTTCTGCTGCGGTTCGTTCGGCATCGAGATGACGACCTTTGTGCCCGGGCCGGCGTCGCGCCATTCGATGTCGGCATGCAACTGACGGGCAAGCGACTTGATCAGCCGCATGCCGAAAGAAGCATCGCCACTGGCCTCGGCCATGCCGACGCCGTCATCGGAAACCTCGATGTTGAAGTGGCCGTCGGGCTGGCTCATCTTGATGCCGATGCGCCCCGCGGTGGTGCCGTCCGGCTTTTCCTTGAAGGCATGCTTCAGCGCGTTGGTGACAAGCTCATTGACCATCAAGGCAACAGGCGTGGCTTTTTCGGCCGGAATGACGATGGGTTCGAGGTCCAGCGTCGGCTTGATCTCGGCGCGCCCCGATGCGGTCAGCAGGTCGGTGACCAGATCCCTGGCGAAATCCGAGACATCGAAGCGGCTGACATCCTTTGACTGGTAGAGACGGCGATGCACAGTGCTCAGCGCCTCGATGCGCTCCAGCATGGTGGTCAGGGATCGCTTCGTCGCTTCATCCTTGATTGCCCGGCTTTGCATGATGATCAGCGAGGAGATCATCTGCAGGTTGTTTTTCACCCGATGGTCGACCTCGTGCAGCAGCGTGGTCTGCGCCTCAAGGGCGGCCTCAAGCTCGCGCGTGCGTTCCTTGACAGCCTTTTCAAAACGGTTCTTGTCGGCGGTGATGCGATCCTCCGAGCGCTTGCGATCCGAGACGTCGAGCTGTGAGGCAAAGAAGAACAGGAGTTCGCCTTTGTCGTTGGAAACCGGGCTGATGTAGAGCGCATTCCAGAACGTCGAGCCGTCCTTGCGGTAGTTCAACAGATCGATGGCGATATCGGTTCCCGCTGCTATCGCGTCGCGCACGCTAGCCACAGCTGCCTTGTCTGTCTCTGGCCCCTGCAGGAAGCGGCAGTTCTTGCCCATGACCTCGTCGCGCTCGTAGCCGGTCAGGCGCAGGAACGCGTCATTGGCAAAGACGATCGGATTGTCCGCCTGACGGGGATCGGTGATGACCATCGACATGCGGGTGGCGCGGATGGCGGCCGCGAACGGATCGCCCTTGCCGTGCTCGGCATGCAGATTGTCCGTCATGTGCCATGCGTCGGCCGGTTCCCTGGTCCTTTTCCAGTCCATGCTTTCACTCCAAGCCGTTTTTCAGGGGTCACAACGGCTTAGACGTGGAATTGGTTCAATCTTGATCTTCTTGTCGCAGGCAGCCATTTGCGGAACCGAATCGCCGGTTCCACAACGGATTGAAATAAATGGGTTTGAAGGTTGTCGGATGTAGCCGATTCGCTGAAAGCAGGGCTGGCGCCGACCTATAGAAATGATCAGATCGCAATTGTCCGTGGCGGCGCTCGCCAGTGTCGGCTTCTCAGGGCAGGGGAAACGTCAGGCGTGGCCACGCTTCATGCGCGCCTGCTTCAGGATGGCGCGCCAGCGGATCATGTCGAAGGGGATTGGCTCGTTGTTGTTGGCGATGTGGAAGATCTCGTTGTTGACGTTCTTCAACGAGCGCCAGAAATCATAGTCGGTGATGCGCGGATCGGCAGCCAGCCTGTCCACCTCGACCTTGATGTCGGTTTTCATGCACGTTCCTCGAACCGCCTGTTGCCCGCCGCCCGCATCGCAACTCGCATGGCACCGTTCTCAAACGGTCCGCTGAGTCGTTCAATGGCTCAAATGGCTTGTTCACGTTAAAACCTTGGTAAGGTTAACGCGGGCGCAGCAGCGCTTCAAGCGGTCCTGCGGCGAATACCGATCGAACGGCCGGCGCGTTCGGGCATCGGCAGTGCAGAGTGGGCGGCGCGCATCGCTTCCACCTTGGCCTGCACGTCGGCGGGGAAGGGCGCGACTTTCGGCCCGGACATGTCGACATGCAGCGACAGGGTTTCGGAAGTGGCGGCGAGCCAGCCATCGACATGGCGGATTTCCTGGTAGGCCCGCAGCCGCTTGTCGTCGTGATCGATCAGCTGGAAGGATACGACGACCTTGTGTTCGAGGTGCAGTTCCTGGACATAGCAAACATGGACTTCGGCCGTGTAGATGGTCAGGCGCCGCTCTTTGACATAGTCCAGCCCCATGCCCATCGCCTCGAACGCCTCATCCGAGCAGCGGTCGAACAACACGTTGTAATAGGCCATGTTGAGATGGCCGTTGTAGTCGATCCAGTCCTTCTCGATGTCCATCGGTTTGGAAACGAAGGGGGCAGGGATGGGCATGGAAACTTCCTTGTTCTGGTGCTGGACAGAGCGCGGCAGTCGAGACTACGCATCCATAATCGCATAACAAGCGTGGACGCTGGTCCATTCGCGGAGGAATTCATGGCTCTGAGCGACCTCAATCCGGTCGAACGCAACGAGGAAGGCATCGCCGCCGTGCTCGGCATTCTCAAGCAGCAGCTCGGCGAACGCTTCCAGACAGGCGCGGCGATCCGCTCGCAGCATGCGCATACCACCACCTATATTCCGACGCAGGCGCCTGACGGTGTCGCGTTCCCGGAGACGACAGAAGAGGTGCAGGAGATCGTACGTGCCTGCGCCGCGCACCGCGTGCCGGTCATCGCCTTCGGCGTCGGTTCCTCGCTGGAGGGCCACACCAACGCGCCGGGTGGCGGCATCTCGGTCGACACCTCGCGCATGAACCGCATCCTGTCGGTCAACCCCGAGGATCTCGACTGCACGGTCGAGCCTGGCGTAACGCGCGAGGATTTGAATCGGCACCTGCGCGATACCGGCCTGTTCTTCCCCATCGATCCCGGCGCCAATGCTTCGCTCGGCGGCATGGCGGCAACGCGGGCCTCCGGCACCAATGCGGTGCGCTACGGCACGATGCGTGAAAACGTGCTGTCGCTGACGGCCGTCATGGCCGATGGCGAGACGGTGACGACCGGCAAGCGGGCGAAAAAGAGTTCGGCCGGCTACGATCTGACGCGGCTTCTGGTCGGCTCGGAAGGCACGCTCGGCATCATCACCTCGCTGACCTTGAAGCTGCAAGGCATTCCGCAGGCGATCTCCGGCGGCGTCTGCCCGTTTCCAAACCTCGAGGCGGCCTGCAACGCGGTCATCGCGACCATCCAGATGGGCATTCCGGTGGCGCGCATCGAACTGGTGAATGGACTGCAGATGCGGGCGATGAAGAATTACTCGAAGCTCGATTACCCCGAGAGCCCGTGCCTGTTCGTCGAGTTCCACGGCAGCGATGCCGGTGTCGCCGAACAGGCCGAAACCTTCGGTGCCATTGCTGAAGACAATGGCGGCGGGCCATTCCTGTGGACGAGCGTCGCCGAGGAGCGCACGAAACTCTGGAAGGCCAGGCACGATGCTTATTGGGCGTCGCTGACGCTGCGGCCGGGCACCAAGGGCCTGTCGACCGATGTCTGCGTGCCGATCTCGCGGCTGGCCGAATGCGTTGCCGAAACCGAGGCCGACATTGCCGAGATGGGCCTGGTTGCGCCGATCGTCGGCCATGCCGGCGACGGCAATTTCCATGTGCTGGTGCTGATGGATGTCAACGACCCCAAAGAGATCGCGCTGGCGGAGAAATTCGTCTCGCGGCTGAACATGCGGGCGATCGCCATGGACGGCACCTGCACCGGCGAACACGGCATCGGCCAGGGCAAGATCGGCTTCCTGCGCCATGAGCTCGGCCATGGTGTCGACATCATGCGCTCCATAAAAAAAGCGCTCGACCCGCAAGACATCATGAACCCAGGCAAGATATTACCTGCATAGCCGAAATGTGAGGAGCGGCAATGGATACCCTGATTATAAGGGCATCGCTTGGCAAGACACTGTTATTGCTGTCGGCCAGCCTCTTCTTTGTCCTGGCCTGCGCTTTCCTGATTTATGTCTCCGAGGACGGCGACACCGCCGGCCTTTGGTGGTGCGTGGCCTTTTTCGGGCTGGTCGCGTTGGTGTTTGCCTGGCAGCTTGTGCGGCCGCAGATTCTGGTGCTGAACGGACAAGGTTTCAGTCTCGGCGGAGGCCTTGTTCGATCGCCCAACCTGGTCCCCTGGAAGAATATCGAAAGCTTCTTCGTCGTCCATCGCCGGCGCAGGATAGGCGATATGATCGGGTACAATTTCGCACCGGGGGTCAAGAAAAGCTCCGTCATGGGCAGCGTGACCAAAAGCCTCGGCGCCGAAGCCGCATTACCGCAGGGCTGGACATTGTCGCCCGAGGAGATGGTGGTGCTGCTGAACGAATATCGCCGACGGGCCATGGCAGGATAGTCTCTTGCGCACAGGCCGGACCGCGGTCAAAGGCGTCCAAAAATCTCTGCTCTTCCAGATACATCAGAGATCAAGCAACTCTGGATGAATTGCCTCTTTATCGACACGCTGATGCGGGTAGAGTGCGGCTGACTTTCAATCAACCCGTTCGGAGCTGATGCTCGCACGCCTGTTCGTGATCTTCGGTGGCTTGTTTGTGCTGGTGCTGGTTGCGGCGCTGGTGGTGCCGTATTTTGTCGATTGGACCGGGTACCGCGCCCAATTCGAGCGCGAGGCGAGCGCCATTCTCGGCCGCAAGGTGACGGTGCAAGGCGACGCCACGGCGCGGCTGTTGCCGTTCCCCTCGGTGACCTTCTCAAACGTCACGGTCGCCGGCGGCCCCGGCGGCCAGCCGGCAATGACCGTCGAGACCTTTTCGATGGACGCGGAACTGGCGCCGTTCCTGCGCGGCGAAGTGCTGATTTTCGACATGCGGCTGGTGCATCCGAAGGCGACGATCGACATCGCCGATAACGGCACGGTCGACTGGGCGATACGGCCGTCCTCGCCCTTCGATCTCAACCAGATCTCGATCGAGAAGCTCACGGTGACGGAGGGAGAAATTGCGCTCCGCCATGCCGCAGGCGGGCGCAGCCATCTGATTTCCGAGATCAATTCGACCATCTCTGCCAAGTCGCTGGCCGGGCCGTGGCGCATGGACGGAACGTTGCTGCTCGACGGACTGCGTTCGACGGTTGCGGCTTCGACCGGCAAGGCCGAAGGCAGCGGCCAGATGCGGCTGAGGCTCAAGGTCGATCCCGATGCCTATCCACTGGTCATCGAAACCGACGGCAATGCAGGCATCGTCAATGGGGCTGCCGTCTATTCCGGCCAGTTCAAGATTTCCGGCAACGACAAGAATTCGGCTACGCTGCGCGGCAGCGATGGTGAGGTTGTCGAGATCAATACGGGCAAGGTCAGCGCCGGCAAACCCGATCCGGGGTTCAGGCTGAACGGCAAGTTCTCGCTCGACCACCAGAAGCTTGGCGTCGACGAATTCCGCTTCGAGACCGGGCCGCTCGACAATCCCTACACAGCCGACGGCAAGGCTTCGGTCGATCTCGGCCTTAGGCCGAACTTCGCCATCGAGGCCAATGGCGCGCAGGTGCAACTGGACGAGGCGGTGGGCGCTGAGAAGGGCGTCGGCCTGACGCTGGACCAGCGCATTGCCGGAATCGAGCAGGCGCTGCTCGAACTGCCGAAGCCGAGCATCCCCGGCACTGTCGAGGTCAAGCTGCCGGCGGTGGTGGCCGGCGACACCACGGTGCGCGACGTGCATCTCTCGGCCGAGCCGGTCGAGGGCGGCTGGTCGGTGAAATCGCTGGCCGCGACCTTGCCCGGGCGCACGACGCTGGAAGCCAGCGGCATGCTCAGCGTCGAAGATCATTTCGGTTTCAGCGGCTCCATGCTGCTGGCGGTGGCGCAGCCTTCCGGCTTTGCTGCCTGGTTGTCGAAAGATGTCGACGAGGCGATCCGCCGGCTGCCGGCCGCCGGCTTCAAGGCCAAGGTGGAGCTGTCGGAGAAGCGCCAGGCGTTCAGCGATCTCGAACTGATCCTCGGCAAGTCGAAGTTCACCGGCCGCATCGATTCCAACCAGCCCGACGACGCCAAGTCCTCGGTGCTGATGCGGCTCGAGGGCGGCGAACTCGATGTCGACGGGCTGACGGCCTTCGCCTCGATCTTCGTCAGCCACAAGGGCGCCAACCGCTTTTCCGACCGTGACCTCGATTTTCAGATCAAGGCAGGGCCGGTCAATGCCGGCGGGCTCACCGCCGACACGGTCGATACCGCGCTCCGGCTCCGCGACGGGCTGCTCGAAATCGACCGGCTGTCGATTGGCGGCCTTGCCGGCGCCTCGATCAGCGCCACCGGCCGGATCAAGGATTTTCCCGCAAGCCCGACCGGCAAGCTCGATGCCTCGGTGGTCGCCGTCGATCTGAAGCCGCTGATCGACATTGCCGCGCAACACTATCCCGACAATCTGATGCTGAAGGGACTGGCTGGCCGCACGGCCGCCTATCCTGAACTGTTCCAGGACGCGCGCGTCGATCTGGTGGCGAGCGCCGCCGACAATGGCGACGGCACCACCGGGCTGGCGGTGAGCGGACAAGGCAAGGCCGGCGGTTCGGGCTTTTCGGCGTCGCTGTCGGGCAAGGGGGCCGTAGGCCAGTTGCTTGACGCGCCGGTGACGCTGACCTTCAACGCCAAAAATCCCGACGCCACGGCGCTGCTGGCGCTCTACGGCCTGCCGGCGCTGCCGCTCGGCATGCTCGGCCAGGCAAGCACCGATATTTCGGCGAAAGGCACGCTCGGCGGCGGCCTGGCGACGAGCTTCAATTTCGCCGCCGACGACTTCAAGGCGACGTTCGACGGCACCGTTGCTCAGACGCCGCAAGGCGCCACCGCCAAGGGCAAGATCGGCCTCGACGCCTCCGACATCGAGCCTTGGCTGATGACGACCGGCGCCGGCCTGCCGGGCATGGGAACGGGCACCTCGACCTCGCTCAGCGCGGATGCCGATTTCGGCAGTGGCCTGCTGGTGTTGAGCGGTCTCAGCGGATCCATCAACGAGTCGGAGATTTCGGGCGACGTCAACATCGATGCGAAGCAGGGGCTGCCGCATTTTGCCGGTGCGCTGGCGCTCGACGAACTGGACCTCGACCCGATTGCGGTTGCGCTGTTCGGTGACCAGTCGTTCCTCAGCAGCAACGCGAACTGGCCGACGGCGCCATTCAGCCAGAAATCCAGCCTGCCGTTCAGCGCCGATCTCGATCTGACGACGGCGACGCTTGCCGCCGGACCGCTGGCGACAGCCTATGATGCGTCGCTGTCGTTGAAACTGGACCAGGAAGGCATCCGCGTTTCGGACCTGAAGGCAAAACTGCTCGGCGGCGCGCTCACCGGATTGTTCGAGTTGAAGAACACAGACGGCACGGGGCTGTTCTCCGGCCAGATGAGGCTTGCCGGCGCCGACCTGGCGACTGTGCTGCCGGCTGCCGGATTGAGTGGCAGCGGCGATTTCTCGACAGGGCTGTCGACCAGCGGCAAATCGGTCGACGCGATGATTGCCGCACTCTCCGGCTCGGGCACGGCGGCGCTGAAAGGCCTCACCATTGCCGGCGTCAATCCCGATGCCTTCGGCGCGTTGATTGCCAAGGCCGATGCGATCGGGCGCGACATCGACGTGGCCAAGACCGCGGGCTTTGCACCTGAGATCGCTGGCGACGGCAGCTTTGCTGCCGGCGATGCCGACATCGCCTTCACGGTCGCCGGCGGCACGTTGCGGGCACCACCGATCAAATTCGAAAACCAGGCGGCGACGCTGTCTGCCGACATCACGGCCGACCTCAACACCGGCACCGTCGCCACCAAGGGCGCGGTCACCTACAAGCCTGGCGACGAGGCGCTGGTCGGCTCAGATCCGACGGTCAATTTCAGCGTCGATGGGCCGTTCGGGGCGCTGAAGAAGCAGTTCGACAGCGAGCCGCTGGCGCAATTTTTGACCCAGCGTGCCCTGGAAAAGGAGCAGCAGCGGGTCGAGGCGATGCAGGCAGCACTGCTCGAGAAGCAGCGGCTGCGGCGCGAGGTGCGCTACTACTCCGCCCTGCAGACCGAGCGCGACAACGCCGCCGAGGAATTGCGCAAGCAGGAGGAAGCGGCACGGCTCAAAGCTGAGGCCGACGCCAAGGCGAAGGCACAGGCCGACGCAAAGGCACAGGCCGAAGCGGATGCCAAGGCCAAGGCGGATGCCGAAGCAAAGGCCGATGCCGATGCGAAAGCGCAGGCAGAGGCTGACGCAAAGGCCAAGGCAGATGCGGACGCGAAAGCCCAGGCGGAAGAGCAGGCTGCCGAAGACGCCGCCAAGGCCGAGGACGAACGGAAGAAGGCCGAACAGGCTCGGATCGCTTCGCAGGAAAAAGCCAGGCTGGAGGCCGAGCGCAAGGCTCAGGAGCAGGCGCCGAAGGTCGACCGCTCACTTCCCGGCGTCAATGACGGTTCGGCCCCGGCGCCGCCGAAGCCCAGGACAAATCCGTTCTCGGTCGACAATTTGCTGAAGTCGCTGGGCAATTAAAAACCATTCAGACAGCGCCGCGCTTGGCCCAGTCCAGCACATGCAGCCTGAGCGCCGAGGACAGGTTCGCATCGCGCGGTCTTGTCTCGTCGATCTCCGCGACTAGGGCAGCAAGCGTCAGCTTGCGCGCGGCGGCGATGGCGACGAGATCGTCATAAAAGGGTTTTTCGAGGGAATAGCTGGTGCGATGGCCGCGGATGGTCACGGAGCGTTTTTCGACCGGGCTCACCGCAGGCGGTCCATCAATCGCCCTGGTCTTCCGGGCGTTCGCGGCGGTGGCCGGCGACGAATTTTTCGGCCTTGTCCGATGTCAGACGGTCACGAGTTCTTTCGGCTTTGGAACGGCCGTGCAGAGCGCGGTTCTCGCCGGCGAGCTTTTCCTTTTCGGTGCGCGCCTTCTGCTTGCGGACCTGGCGAAGGTTGACGATTTCGCCCATGTCGCGCCGACCGTCCCGCTACTTCTTGCGGAAGGCGTCGAGCGACACGACGTCGGCGCCCTTGCCGGCGGCGGCATCGGCCACGGCGGGCTTTTTCTCCGCCTCAGTGGCAGCTGCCTTCTTCTCGGCCTTCGGCTTTTTCTCGGAGACGATAGTCAAAGGCTCGGCAGCCGGCTGGGCGGCTGCATCGTCTTCCGCCGGGACGTCGGTCTTGACGTCGAATTCGAGTTCGAAATTGACCGATGGGTCGTAGAAGCCGCGTACGGCCGAGAACGGAATTTCCAGCTTCTCCGGCACGTCGGAGAAGGACAGCCCGACCTCGAAGCCGGTATCGGTCACCTTGAGGTCCCAATACTGGAACTGGATGACGATGGTCATCTGTTCGGGATAGCGCTCGCGCAGCCTGGAGGACACCCGCACGCCCGGCGCGCCGGTCAGGAATGTGATGAAGAAATGATGATTGCCGGGAAGGCCGGTGCGCGCGACTTCGGCCAGGACCTTGCGCATGACGCCGCGCAATGCCTCCTGGGCCAGAATGTCGTAGCGGATGTGGTCGTCGGCCATGTGCTGGTCGGGTTCCGTTGAATCGTCCGCATAGCTGTAATCAAGCTTGAGCGCGGCGTAAACCGGATATAGATCGCTGATGCGCCGAAGCGAAGCCCGTAACGGACGATTTGATCGCCTGCTTTGGCGTTCAGGCGCTGGCCAGCTGTTTTTCCATCGCTGCCGCTGATCTGCGCTTGCCGAAGGCGCGCAGGAATGTGCGCACGCCGTGGGTCGCGGATTGCAGCACTTCATCTTCCGACGGCATGCCGCCTAGCATGAAGGTGGTCTGCAGTTCGGCGTTGGCTAGCGCCAGAAACTGGCGTGCGGCGACATCGGGATCGTCGACCGCGAGATGGCCGGCATGGGCGAGGCGGGCAAAACGGGCGGCAAGTGCCGGCCAGGTCCGGCCCGGCCCCTGGTCGCGCCATTCGGCGAAGAGCTCGGGATAGCGCTCGCCTTCGGTCTGGATCAGCTTGCGCAGGAAGCGTCCGTCGCGGTTGCAGATGCAGTTCTGATTCATGCGCACGGCAAAGCCGATCAGGTCGGCTTCCAGATCCTTCGGCTGGTCTGGGAAAGAGGCGAAGGTGGCGAAGATGCCGGCATTGCAGCGCTCCGTCAGATCGCGCACCACAGCCATGAAGAGCTTTTCCTTGTCGCGGTGGTGATTGTAGATGGTCTGGCGCGACACGCCGGCCTCCACCGCGATCAGGTCGATATTGGCGCCGGCAAAGCCTTCCCGGCAGAAGACCGAAGCCGCCGCATCGATGATCGACATACGCTTGGCCTCGTGGCCGCGTGGCGGGAAAATGTCAGGAGAAACGGCAAGCTTCATAGAAATCTATATAGAGGTGATTGACGAATTAGACAAGGCTGTCTAAATTTGTGGACACAATAAATGGGAATTCGCTCCGTAGAGACGAATAATCTCGCTCTGAGCCGTCGGATTTCAACGGGATGGAACGTCCTAGGGTTAGTCGTCGCGTTGGCGGCGCCAACCAGACTTGAAAGAAGCCTTTATCATGAGTCCCAAATTCCTCCGCATCGCGGTCGTGCTCGGCCTGTTGTCCGCTATCGGCCCCTTCGCCATCGACATGTATCTGCCGGCGTTGCCTTCGATCGGCGAGGATCTGCATGCCGGCACCGCCGCCGTTCAGATGAGCCTTTTGATCTTCTTCCTGTCGATGGGCTTCGGCCAGATCGTCGTCGGACCGATCTCCGACATGGTCGGCCGCAAGCTGCCGCTTTACGGCGGCCTTGCGCTGTTCATGGTCGGCGGTATCGGTTCGGCCATGAGCCCGACCATCGAATGGCTGATCGCCTTCCGCTTCCTGCAGGGGCTGGGCGCCAGCGCCGGCATGGCGGTGCCGCGCGCCATCGTGCGCGACCTGCACACCGGCACCGAAGCCGCCAAGCTGATGTCGCTGCTGATGCTGGTGTTTTCGGTGTCGCCGATCCTGGCGCCGCTGACCGGCAGCCAGATCATCGAGAATTTTGGCTGGCGCGCCGTGTTCTGGACGGTGACGGGCGCGGCCCTTCTGGCCACCATTCTGCTGGCGACCTCGCTGAAGGAGACGCGGCCGGCGGAAGAACGCGTCGGTTCGTCCTTCGGAACCGCACTCGCCGGCTATCGCTTCCTCATGGGTGACCGCAATTTCCTCGGCCTGGTGGCGATCGCCGGCTTCGGCATCGCCAGCTTCTTCGTATACCTCTCGAGTTCGTCCTTCATCCTGATCGACCATTACGGGCTGTCGCCTTCCGTCTACAGCGTGTTCTTCTCGATCAATGCGGTGGCCTTCATCGGCATGTCGCAACTGACGGGGATGCTGTCGGAGCGCTTCGGGCTGAAGCGCGTCGTCTGGGTGGCGGTAACCGGCTATGCCACGACGATGGTTGTGCTGTTCGCAGTCATGGCGACCGGCGTCGACCGGCTCGATGTTATGGCGGCACTGCTGTTCGTCGGCTACGGCTTCCTCGGCCTGGTCATCCCGACGACGTCGGTGCTGGCCATGGAAGAGCATGGCGAGATCGCCGGCACGGCCTCGGCGCTGATGGGCACCCTGCACTTCGCCATCGGTGCGCTGGCGATGGGCGTCGCCGGCATCTTCTTCGACGGCACCCCGCTGCCCATGGTGGCCGGCATCACGCTCTGCGCGGTGATCTCGTTCACGCTGGCCAAACTGACGCTTGGCCGCTCGCGCGAAGCCGTTGAAGCGCCGGCCGAGTAAGCTGACCGCAATCGACCGGAAAGGCCGGGTCATCCCGGCCTTTTTCACGTCTGGGGTAATCCGGCCCCGGCCAGAACCACGGCCTTCGACCGACGCCAGCGGCAAATTGCACCAGCTCATGGCTCAATTTGGTGTAGGCTTCGCGGCCCATCGTCATGCGAAATCCGGCCAGCGGCAGCCGGCATTGAGCGTACGATATCGAGGAGGGGAGAAGTGGAGGTTTCTGTTGCCAGGTACCTCCGAACCCCGCCTAGAAGTGCGAACCTCTAGGGCTTGATTTGAAGCTATCGCACCGCTTACGCGGCGAGACGTGCTTCCGCATAGTTGTCATTTGCAACTACAGGTTTAGCCCGATGACGGTGGTACCATGCCGGGCAAAAGTACGATCTTTACACCTTCGTCGATCCTATTTCGCCCCCAGCAACAGCCGCTCTGATCACAGAACGGTTCTTGGTGGAGGCGCCGGGTACCGCCCCCGGGTCCGAACGGCTTATTACATCGCCCATTTATCGCCATAGTCGGTCAAGCCGACAAAACGAATATAGGGGGCGGGCGCACAAAATGAAAGGCCGCAATGACACTTCTTGGCCGCACCAAACTGCGGCGCCGAGGGTTGACTCGCGGGCGGTCTCAACCGAAGCTTTGCGATGGTGAGGAGTATCGACCGAGCGCACAAGTTGCGGCAGCGCGCCACAGCCCTCATCGATCGGATCCCGTGGCGCCGACATGGGGAAATTTGATGGCCGATTATCTCGCAGACGTGAAGAAATACGACGCCGCCGCAAATGCCGATGTGGTTGCCAAGATTGTGAAACATCTGGGCATCGCGCTGCGCAACCGCGATTCCTCGCTGGTATCCTGCACCGACCCCAAGGAATTGGAGCGCGTCAAGACCAACTGGGTTGCCAAGAAACTTGGCGTGACCGACGGGGCGAAAGCCGACTCAGCGATCGAGAAGACCTGCAAGGCGTTGGCCGCCGACAGCTCCAAGAGCCGCGTGACTTTCTACTATCTGGTCGCCAAGGATCTGGGCAAGCTCGGCTCTTTGTAGAGATTATTGCCGATAGGCAGAGCGCGCGTTTGATTTTGCTCCTCACCGGAGGTCAGCACCGCCCCTCATTGCCCTGCCGGGCATTTCTCCCCGTATAGTGACGGGGAGAAAGGGCTGACCGCAGCCTTGGCTCTCTCTCTCGAACGCTTGTGATTGGCGAAACCGCTGATCACAGCGCCCCTCTCCCCGTCCCTATACGGGGAGAGGATGCCGGCAGGCAGGTGAGGGGCAACGCTAACCCTTGAAGAGTGATGGGGCAAGCCGCGTTCTGGTCCTTTTGCTGTGTTCGGCCGGCGGCCAGTCGGTTATGATGGCGGTAACCCCGAATCGAGGCGAAGCCGATGCGCCAGTATCTCGACCTTTTGCAGCATGTGCTGGACAATGGCGCCGACCGTGGCGACCGCACGGGCACCGGCACGCGTGGGGTGTTCGGGTACCAGATGCGCTTCGACCTGTCGCGCGGCTTTCCCGTCACCACCACCAAGAAGCTGCATCTGAAGTCGATCATCCATGAACTCCTGTGGTTCCTGGCCGGCGACACCAACATCAAATACCTTAGAGATCATGGCGTTTCGATCTGGGACGAATGGGCCGACGAGAATGGCGATCTCGGCCCGGTCTATGGCAAGCAGTGGCGCTCTTGGCCGGATGGCCATGGCGGGTCGATCGACCAGATTGCCAATGTTCTGAAGGAGATACGCAGGAATCCGAATTCACGCCGGCTGATCGTTTCGGCGTGGAACCCGGCCGAAGTGGAGGCGATGGCGCTGCCGCCCTGCCACTGCCTGTTCCAGTTCTACGTCTCGGACGGCAAGCTGTCCTGCCAGCTCTACCAGCGCTCGGCCGACATTTTTCTCGGCGTACCCTTCAACATCGCTTCCTACGCGCTGCTGACCCTGATGGTGGCGCAGGTGACCGGGCTGAAGCCCGGCGAGTTCGTCCATACGCTGGGCGATGCGCATCTCTATTCCAACCATTTCGAGCAGGCGCGCGAGCAATTGCGGCGCACACCCAAGGCGCTGCCGACGCTGTGGATCAATCCGGAGGTGAAGGACCTGTTCGCCTTCCGCTTCGAGGATTTCCGGCTGGAAAACTATTTTGCCGACGCGTCGATCAAGGCGCCGATCGCGGTCTGATCCGTCCACCGTCAATCAATTCCGACCCTCAATCGATGTCGACCATGACGTCGGTTGCCTTGATCATGGCATAGGCTGCTTGCCTTTTTCGAGCTTGAGATCGGCAACGGCCTCGTTGGTGATCGAAGCGTGACGACGGAGCCGGCGACATCACCGCGGACAGGCGAGGTGCTTTGACGATCTCGACGATCGTTCCCTTAAGGATGTTGCGGGCGCTGATCTTCATCGGAGTTCCTTTCCGGGTTTCGGTGCACGTCCAAACCAGAACAATCGATGCCGAACATACGCTTTCGCAGGAGGCGGCCTTCCCTTGTTATATTCATCCAGATATATCGGTCGGCAGGAGTCGAGCCAGCAGATTTCAAGCCCAGGGAGAGTTTTCATGTTGGGGCACAAAGGTTTTGGTTTGAGGGCGATCGCGATTGGCGGCTTTGCCGTAGCTCTGATGGCCGTGATGCCGGCGGCTCACGCGGGAGACAAGGTGATCGTGTTTGCCGCAGCCAGCCTCAAGGACGGGCTCGACGCCGTCACCAAGGCCTGCGAAGCCGATGTCGGTGAAGCGGCGACCGTCTCCTACGCCGCGAGCTCGGCGCTGGCCAAGCAGATCGAAAGCGGGGCGCCCGCCGATGTGTTCATCTCGGCCGACCTCGACTGGATGAAATATCTCTCCGACAAGAAACTGACCAAGCCGGACACCGAGGTGAAACTGCTCGGCAACCAGATCGTGCTGGTGGCGCCGAAGGATTCCAAGGTCGAAACCAGGATCGAGAAAGGCTTCGACCTCGCCAAGCTGATCAGCGACGGCAAGCTCTCCATGGGCGACGTCAAGGCGGTGCCGGCCGGCAAGTATGGCAAGGCGGCACTTGAATCGCTCGGCGTCTGGTCGTCGGTCGAAGGCAAGGTGGCGCAGGCCGAGAATGTGCGCGCCGCGCTGAAGCTGGTTTCAACGGGCGAGGCCGCGCTCGGCATCGTCTATGCCACCGACGCGCATGCCGACAAGGGAGTCAAGGTGGTCGGCACCTTCCCGGAGGATTCGCACCCGCCGATCATCTATCCGGTTGCCCAGACCACCGATTCGAAGGACAAGGATACCCCGGCTTTCCTGAAGTGCCTGCAGTCCGCCAAGGCGGTGGAGCTGTTTAGGGATCAGGGTTTCACCGTGCTCACGCCGAGCAATTAAGGTAGCGGCTGACGCATGAACTGGCTGCTGGACCTCACTCCCGACGAATGGAATGCGGTCCGGCTGTCGATCAAGGTGGCGACGGTGGCGATGCTGTTCAGCCTGCCGCCGGGCATCTTGATGGCGCTTTTGCTGGCCCGCGGAAAATTCTGGGGCAAGACGCTGCTCAACGGTGTGGTTCACCTGCCGTTGATCCTGCCGCCGGTGGTGACAGGTTATCTCTTGCTGCTTACCTTCGGCCGGCGCGGGCCGGCGGGAGCTTTCCTGGCCGAGCATTTCGGCATCGTCTTCTCGTTTCGCTGGACCGGCGCCGCACTGGCCTGCGGTATCATGGGCTTTCCCCTGATGGTGCGGGCGATCCGGCTGTCGATCGAGGCGGTCGACCGCAAAATGGAGGCAGCGGCGGGAACCCTCGGCGCCAACCCGGTTTGGGTCTTCGCCACCATCACGCTGCCGCTGATCCTGCCCGGGCTGATCGCCGGCTCGATCCTGTCCTTCGCCAAGGCGATGGGCGAGTTCGGCGCCACCATCACCTTCGTCTCCAACATTCCCAACGAGACGCAGACGCTGCCTTCGGCGATCTACACCTTCACGCAGGTGCCTGGCGGCGATGACGGGGCGCTCAGGCTGACGCTGATCTCCATCGTCATCTCGATGGCCGCATTGGTCGCCTCGGAAGTGCTGGCGCGGCGCGTCGGCCGGCGGATGGACATCGAATGAGCGTGCTGGTGGACATCAGCCATCGGCTCGGCGGTTTCGCCGTCGACGCGCGTTTCGAAAGCGCCGGGCGGCTGACGGCGCTGTTCGGGCCATCGGGCTCCGGCAAGACGACGCTGATCAACGTGATCGCCGGCCTGATCCGGCCGACCAAGGGCCGTATCGCGGTCGACGGCTGTGTGCTGGTCGACACCGATGCCGGCATTTTCGTGCCGAAGCACAAGCGCCGGATCGGCATGGTGTTCCAGGACGCGCGGCTGTTTCCGCATATGAGCGTGGCCGGCAATCTGCGCTATGGCCGCTGGTTCACGCCACCGGCGGAGCGCTATGCGGATATCGACGCGGTCGTCGAACTGCTCGGCATCGGTCCTCTGCTCGACCGGCGACCGGCAAAGCTCTCGGGCGGCGAGAAGCAGCGCGTGGCGATCGGCCGGGCGCTGCTTGCCAGCCCGAAACTGCTGTTGATGGACGAGCCGCTGGCCGCGCTCGACGATGCGCGCAAAGCCGAGATCCTGCCCTATATCGAGCGGCTGCGCGACGAGACCAAGCTGCCCATCGTATATGTCAGCCACTCCGTCGCCGAGGTGGCGCGGCTGGCCAGCGACGTGGTGGTGATGGCGCAAGGCAAGGTCGCTGCCTCAGGCCCGACCGGCGCGATCATGCAACGGCTCGAATTGCTGCCGGCGGAGGAACGCGGCGAGGGCGGCGCGGTTCTCGACACCAAGGTGCTGCGCCATGATGAGATCTTCGGGATGACCGTGCTCGGCTCGGCGGCGGGCGAAATCCGGGTGCCGCAATTGGCGGTCTCGGTCGGCGCGCCTGTGCGCATCCGAATCCGCGCCCGCGACGTGATGATCGCCACCGAACAGCCGAAAGGTCTCAGTGCGCTCAACATCCTGCCGGGCGCCATCGTCGCAATCGGCTCGGGCGAGGGGCCGACGGTCGAAATCGGCATCGACTGCAATGGCGCAACCGTGCTTGCGCGCATTACCGAACAATCCAGGCAGGTACTGAACCTTCAACTCGGCGGCAAGGTGTTCGCGGTGATCAAGACGGTCAGTTTCGACCGCGCCAACACCGGCGCCGGGCTGCCGGCCGAAGCGGATGGCTGATAGCCGCTATATCGTTTTGGAATAGCGCTATGGGTCGAGAGGGGCTAGTGTGACCGTGGAGGACTAGAGATGCCGTCGCTGAGCCTGCGGATAAATCTCGATCCGGACGGGCGCATAGGTCCGGGCAAGATCGAATTGCTGGAGCAGATCGCCACTTTCGGCTCGATCTCGGCTGCGGCACGCGGCATGGAGATGTCCTACAAGCACGCCTGGGATCTGGTGGAAGATATGAACCGTGTGTTCGGCAAGCCGCTGGTCGCGGCGCAGACCGGCGGCAAAAAGGGCGGCGGCGCGCAGCTGACATCAGTTGGCCTTGCAGTCGTCAGCCGTTTTCGCGCTATCGAGCGCGCTGCGGCGGCAGCGGCGGCCACGCATATGGACGCCTTGCAGGCCGAGATTGATGCTGGGTGAGGGGAGGAAATGAAGAACTGAAGAACTGAAGAACTGAAGAACTGAAGAACCTTACTGCCTACTCCCGCTTTCGCAGCAGATACGTATCCATGATCCAGCCCTTTCTTTTCCGGGCTTCTTCTCTCGTCCTCTCAATCTCTTCGCCAACATCACCCAGGCGACCGGAAACGAGGATCTCATCGGGTGTGCCGAGATAGGCGCCCCAGTGGATGATCAGATCCTTGTCTGCCAGCGTGTTGAAGGCGCATTTGCCGTCGAGCATGACCACGGCGCTGCCGGCATTGTGCGGCATGCCTTGTTCGGCGAGGCGGCGGCCGGTGGTGATCAGCACGGGGTCGCCGATGCGGTTCAGCGCCATCTTGTGGCCGGCGGCTAGCGCCTGGACGGCGGTGATGCCGGGAATGACCTCCAGTTCGAATGCGACATTGCCCCTCAGTCGTACGCGCGCGAGGATGCGCAGCGCGCTGTCATAGAGCGAGGGGTCGCCCCAGATCAGGAAGGCGCCGCAGCCGTCCTCGGCAAGTTCGTCGCGGACCAGGCTCTCATAGATCTGGGCGATGGCCTCGTGCCAGTCATCGACGGTCGAGCGATAGGAAGGCGCCGGCTCGGCGCGCACCGGCACGTCGAACTCGACGCGGCGCGATTTCGGATTGCTGACGAAACGGTCGCAGATCTGGCGGCGCAATTCGGCAAGGTCGTTCTTCTTCGCCCCTTTGTCGGGAATAAACAGGACGTCCGCCCGGTTCAGGCCATCAATCGCCTGCACGGTCATATGATCGGGATTGCCGGCGCCGATGCCGATGACGAGAAGCTTGCGCATGACGCGAACTCCTGCCCGATCGAAACCTGTTAGTCCAGACCGCCGATTGGCGTGTCCAGACACTGTGGCGTCCTGTTGGGAGACGGAAGGCTTTGAAACGCCACACTGAAACGGCTAGGGTCGCGGCATTCTTGGCGAGGGGCTTCGATGTTGCAATATGTTCTGACCGTAGCGCTGGCGCTTTCAGCAGCGCCCGCGCTGGCCAATGATACGACCGCCGAACTCGGCACAGGTGGCCTGATCCTGTCGCGTAGCGACGCGGTGTCGATGCAAAGCGAGGACCTCTATATCTCGCCGGAAAAGGTCACGGTCGACTACGTCTTCCACAACAACACGGACAAGGATGTAAATGCCATCGTCGCTTTTCCGCTGCCGGACATCGAAGGCAATCCGGAGGAAATGCCGGCCATCCCGGAAAACCAGAGCGACAATTTCCTTGGCTTCGAGGTGACGATCGACGGAGCGCCGGCAAAGCCGCAGCTCGAGCAGAAAGTGTTCGCTGTCGGCATCGATATCGGCGCCGATCTGAAGGCGCAGAACGTGCCGTTCAATCCGTTCGGCGATGCGGCCAAGGCGGCCCTGGCGAATCTGCCGAAAACGGTCGCCGAGGATTGGGAAAACCGCGGCATCATCATCGAGGATACGGGCAGCGACGGTACCGAGGCGAAAAAGGTCTATACGCCGTGGTGGCAGTTGCGCTCGACCTATTGGTGGCGCGCGACCTTTCCGGCCAACAAGGATGTCCACGTCTCGCACCGCTACAAACCGAGCGTCGGCGGCACGTCATCGGTGAGTTTCTTCTATGACGGCAAGTTCTCCGAGGGCAGCCAGTATACGACCTACAAGACCCGCTACTGCATGGACGACAGCTTCGAGAATGCGGTGCGGCAGGCCGCCAAGGCCGACGGTTATCCGCATTTTTACGAGAACCGCATAGCCTATATCCTGACCACCGGCGGCAACTGGGCCAATGGCAGCATCGGCAAGTTCAAGCTAACCGTCGACAAGGGCAATCCGAAAGCGCTGATCTCGTTTTGCGGCGACAATGTCAAGAAGGTCGGGCCGACGACCTTCGAGACGGCGGCGCAGGATCTCTATCCCGAGCACAACATCGACATATTGCTTTTGGAGCCGTCGGATGACGGCGCCCGGGGAGCCAACTGATGGACGTCGCGATCTATGTCGCCATTGCGCAGAACGGCGTCATCGGGCGCGACGGCGGCTTACCGTGGCGGCTGTCCACCGATCTCAAGCGCTTCAAGGCCGATACGATGGGCAAGCCCGTCATCATGGGCCGCAAGACTTATGAAGGCATCGGCCGGCCGCTGCCGGGCCGATTGAACATCGTGGTGACCCGCGACAAGGCCTGGCGCGCCGAGGGCATAGAGGTGGCGCACTCGCTGGAGGCAGCGATCCAGCTGGCCACGGTGCGCGGGCGTTGCATGGCCGGCGTCGACGAAATCTGCATCATCGGCGGCGGCGAGATCTATGCGCAGGCGCTGCCGCTGGCAGACCGGCTGCACGTCACCCATGTGCTGGCGGCGGTCGATGGCGACGCGCATTTTCCCGACATCGATCCGGATTTGTGGCGCCTTGTCAGCGCTCAGGACGTTCCGGCCGGTGAAAAGGACAGCCATGCGACGCGCTATTCGGTTTACGAGCGACGCCGCGGCGTGCATTGAGACGATAAAAGGGTCGCGAACGTCCAAAACGGACATGCTCGGCAGCGGATCGCGTTGAAAGCGCATCGCTGCGTCCCTATAGAAGAACAACTGGATTTTGCGCCGCAACGTCGGCGCTGAGGGAATCCCAAGCGAAAGGACATTCATGCCCTGGAACGACAAGAGCGGCGGCGGCGGCCCATGGGGCGGCGGCGGCAACAATCAGGGACCCTGGGGGCAGGGACCGAAGGGGCCTAGCGGCCCGCCGGGGTCACCTCCCGATCTCGAAGACATCATCCGCCGCGGCCAGGACCGGCTGCGGCGCGCGCTGCCCGGTGGCGGCGGCGCCAGCCCGGCCGTCTTTGCGCTGATCGCAGCGGCCCTGATCGTGCTGTGGGCGTTCAAGGCGGTCTACACCGTGCAGCCGGACGAGGTTGCGGTCGAGCTGCGCTTCGGCAAGCCGAAGGCGGAGCTGTCGCAGCCGGGTCTGCATTTCCATTGGTGGCCGGTCGAAACCGTCGAGACGGCCAACATCGCCGAACAACTCGTCGATATCGGTGGTGGCGGCGCGACGAGCGGCAACTCGTCGGGGCTGATGCTTACCGGCGACCAGAACATCGTCAACGTCCAGTTTTCGGTGGCCTATCAGGTCTCCGATCCCCGGGCCTATCTGTTCGACGTCTCCGATCCCGAAGGCATGCTGCAGCAGGTCGCAGAGAGCGCCATGCGCGAAGCGGTTGGCCGGCGACCGGCGCAGGACATCTTCCGCGACGACCGTCAGGGCATCGCCGCGTCGGTGCGTGAAATCATCCAGACGACGCTGGACGGCTACAAGGCCGGCCTGAATGTCAACGCGGTTTCGATCGAGGACGCGGCCCCGCCGCGTGAAGTTGCCGATGCCTTCGACGAAGTGCAGCGCGCCGAGCAGGACGAAGACAAGTTCGTCGAGCAGGCCAACCAGTATTCCAACCAGAAGCTCGGCCAGGCGCGTGGCGCCGCGGCGCAGATCCGCGAGGACGCGGCAGCCTACAAGAACCGTGTCGTCCAGGAAGCCGAAGGTGAGGCGCAGCGCTTCATCTCGGTCTATGACGAATACGCCAAGGCGCCCGACGTGACGCGCCGGCGGCTTTATCTGGAAACGATGGAGAAGGTGCTGAAGGATTCCAACAAGGTCATCGTCGAACAGGGCAATGGGCAAGGGGTCGTTCCCTATCTGCCGCTGCCGGCACTGCAGCCGAAGGCGCTGCCGCCTGCGACCACGGGAGGAGCCCAGTGATGGCCAATCGTCTTCCCATCATCGCGGTCATCGCGGCCGTGCTTCTGTTCCTGCTCTACTCCTCGGTCTTCGTGGTCAACGCGCGCCAGCAGGCGCTCGTGCTGCGGTTCGGCGAGATCGTCGACGTGAAGAATGAACCCGGCATCTATTTCAAGGCGCCTTTCGCCTTCTTCGACGCCGACAGCGTGCAATTGATCGAAAACAGGGTGCTGCGCTTCGATCTCGACAACATCCGCGTCCAGGTTTCGGGCGGCAAGTTCTACGAGGTCGACGCTTTCATCGCGTACCGCATCTCGGATCCGCGCGTGTTCCGCTCAGCCGTGTCCGGTCAGATCACACTGGCCGAAGCACGACTGAGGACGCGTCTCGATGCGGCGCTGCGCCGTGTCTACGGTCTGCGCGACTTCGAGGCGGCGCTTTCGGAAGAGCGGGCCGTGATGATGCGCGAAGTGCGCGATCAGCTTCGGCCCGACGCCACCTCGCTCGGCCTGCAGATCGAGGATGTGCGCATCCGCCGAACCGATCTGACGGCTGAGGTTTCGCAGCAGACCTTCGACCGCATGAAGGCCGAACGTTTGGCCGAGGCCGAACGGCTGAGGGCACGCGGCAAAGAGGCCGCGCAGCGCATCACCGCCCGCGCCGACCGCGAAGTGGTGGAAATCGTCGCCGAAGCGCGCAAGGAATCGGAAATCCTGCGTGGTGAAGGTGAAGCCCAGCGCAGCGCGACCTTTGCCGACGCCTACAAACGCGATCCGGCGTTCTTCGACTTCTACCGGTCGATGAATGCCTATGGCACGGCGCTGGACAACTCCGGGACGACGATGGTGCTGTCGCCGAACTCGGAGTTCTTCCGCTTCTTCCGCAATCCGGACGGGACGGACGCGAAGCCGGCGGCGCCTGCGGCTCCGGCGACGGCACCTGCCGCGCCGGCGACGGCACCTGCCGCGCCGGCTGCACAACCTGCACCCGCCCAGTAGGGCGGTGCAGGATTTCCTTGCGGCCATAGGCCTGGTCCTCGTCGTAGAGGGTCTGGTCTATGGCGGCTTTCCCGGCCTTGCCAAACGTCTTGCCGGCGAAGTGCTGTCGACGCCGGAAATTGCGCTGCGCATCGTCGGGCTGGTGGCGATCGCCATCGGCGTCGGCATCGTCTGGTTGGTGCGTGGCTGAGGACCGCTGATCTGCAATTCCAGGAAAGTGTGAGCGGTTTTCCGTCCGGAATTGCGTAAAAGCAAAGGGATCGAACGGTTCGCCGTTTCCGCGAAACGGCGAACCGTTCTAAGGTGTAACGGAGGATTTATCCTCCTGATGTGGCCATAGCCGCAAACGTGCCGTATTTCTTGCCAACATGACGCGACGCGGCGTTTTGCCGAAGCGCTTTTCTTTTCTGCAATCCGGGAGGCTTTCGATGACATCCAACACCCTTCTGCGCGCGGCGCGGCGGACGTTCATCGCAGGTGCTGCGGCACTTCTGGTCGGCGCGCTTGCCGTTCCAGCTTTCGTGACGCCGACGATGGCCGCGGACGGACCGGCTTCGGTTGCCGACCTCGCCGAAGGCCTGCTCGGTGCGGTGGTCAACATCTCGACCTCGCAGACCGTGAAGGGCACGGAAGGTCCGGGCGCGGTGCCGATGCCGCAGCTGCCCGAGGGTTCGCCGTTCCAGGATTTCTTCGACGACTTCTTCAAGAACCGTGGCGGCGACAAGGATGGCGGCGCGCAAAAGGTACAGTCGCTGGGCTCCGGCTTCGTAGTCGACGCCGAGCAAGGCATTGTCGTCACCAACAACCACGTCATCGCCGATGCAGACGACATCGAGGTGAATTTCTCCGACGGCGTGACGCTGAAGGCGACGCTGGTCGGCACCGACACCAAGACCGACGTGGCGGTGCTCAAGGTCGACCCGAAGGGCCACAAGCTGACGGCGGTGAAATTCGGCGATTCCAACAAGATGCGCGTCGGCGACTGGGTGATGGCGATCGGCAATCCGTTCGGCCTTGGCGGCACGGTGACGGTCGGCATCGTCTCGGCCCGCAACCGCGACATCAATTCCGGCCCCTACGACGACTTCATCCAGACCGACGCCGCCATCAACCGCGGCAATTCCGGCGGGCCGCTGTTCAACAGCCTGGGCGAGGTCATCGGTATCAACACGGCGATCATCTCGCCGTCGGGCGGCTCGATCGGCATCGGTTTCTCCATCCCCTCGCAGCTTGCCTCGGGCGTCGTCGACCAGCTGCGCCAGTTCGGCGAGACCCGTCGCGGCTGGCTCGGCGTGCGCATCCAGCCGGTGACCGACGACATCGCCGAGAGCCTCGGCATGGCGACCGCCAAGGGCGCGCTGGTGGCCGGCGTCATCAAGGGCGGACCGGTCGACAACGGCACAATTCTCGCCGGCGACGTCATCATCAAGTTCGATGGCAAGGACATCCATGAAATGCGCGACCTGCCGCGCGTCGTGGCGGAAAGCCCGGTCGGCAAGGCGGTCGACGTGATCATCGTGCGCAAGGGCGTCGAGCAGACGGTGAAGGTGACGCTCGGCCGGCTTGAGGACGGCGAGAAGGTCGCTGCCGGTGAGGACGGCACTACCGATGAGGACAAGGGCGGCGACAAGGCGCCCGCGGTCTCCACGGCCTCGGTGCTCGGCATGACCGTCGGCGAGCTCAATGACGACACACGGAAAAAATTCGGCATCGCGGCCGACGTCTCCGGCGTCGTCATCACCGACGTCACCAAGGATTCGGCCGCCGCCGAGCGCGGCATCCAGGCCGGCGAGGTGATCACCGAAATCGCCCAGGAATTGGTCGCGACCCCGAAGGACGTGATGGACCGGATCGGCGCGCTGAAGGAGCAGGGCCGCAAGAATGCGCTCTTGATGCTGGCGTCCAAGACAGGCGAGTTGCGCTTCGTGACGATCCGGATGGATTGAGTCCGGTCAGGCCTGCAACGATCTGATTTCGAAATGAAAAGGGCGGCTAGTTAGCCGCCCTTTTTCTTGCCTGCCAGTCCTTGCGCGACAGGGTGTAGAGGACATGCCGCTTGAGGTGCGGGTGGCTGTCAGGGATGGATGGGTGGTCGAAATCGCGAGCCGGGTCAGGGCTCATGCCAAGACGCTCCATGACGGCCGTCGAGCGGCGGTTGGCCGCGACGGCGAAGGAGACGATCTCGTCCCGGTCAAGCGTCTCGAAGCCAAAGGCGAGCCAGGCTTCGGAGGCCTCCGTGACATAGCCCTTTCGCCAGAATTCCGGCGCCAACCGCCAGCCGATCTCGATCGTATCGGAAGGCAGGGACGGCACGTGATCGGTCTTTAAGAGGCCGACGAAGCCGATGCATTCCCCAGTCGCGGCGATCTCGGCGGCGGCAAAACCAAAGCCGTCCTCGGCGATCCAGCCCCGAAACTCGTCCATCTTGGCATCCGTCTCGGCGCGGTCGCGGCGGAACGGAAAAAATTCCATCACCCGCTCGTCGGAGTTGATGCGATGGAAGAGTTCGCGGTCGCGCTCTTCCCAGTTGCGCAGGATGAGGCGCTCGGTGCGCATCGGTTTCATTGGGCGAACTCTTCCTGGCGGTAGCCCTGGAGATAAAGCAGTGCGGTGAGATCGCCATGGTCGATGCGGACCTTGGCTTCGGCAGCAACGGCCGGCTTCGCGTGGAGCGCGACACCGGTGCCGGCCAGGCGGATCATGTCGAGGTCGTTGGCGCCGTCGCCGACCGCAATCGCATCGAATGGCGTCAGGCCCAGGCGGGCCGAGATATCGTTCAGCGCATCGGCCTTGGCGGCGCGGCCGAGGATCGGCTCGGCGACCAGGCCGGCAAAGCGCCCGTTCTCCTCGATCAGTCGGTTGGCACGGTTTTCCTCGAAGCCGAGCATGGCGGCGACACGGCTGGTGAAGACGTCGAAGCCGCCGGAGACAAGCGCCGTCCAGGCGCCATTGGCGCGCATCGTCTGCACCAGAGCGCGGCCGCCCGACGCCAGCGTCAGGCGGTTCGCGATGATGCGGTCGACGACGGCCGTATCGAGGCCTTTCAGCAGCGCCACGCGTTCACGCAGCGCCGGCTCGAAAGCGATCTCGCCGTTCATCGAGCGTGCGGTGATGGCGGCGACGCGGTCCTTGACGCCGATCTCGTCGGCGAGTTCGTCGATGCATTCCTGGTCGATCATGGTTGAATCCATATCGGCAAGCAGGATTGTCTTGCGGCGGCTTTCGGCCTGCTGAACGATCACGTCGACCGGCTCTGAACCAAGTGCTGTGCGCAAGGCCGCACTTGCCTCAGCGGCTTCTGCCCCCTCGGGCAACACCAGATCGCAGGCGACGCCATCGCCCAGCCAGCGAACAGCGCTTGCACCGACCGACCGTGAGGCGATATTCGCAAGCGAGGCCGACATCGCGCGGCGGAGGGGGTGGGACACAAGCGTGGCAATGAGCGGCATCGAGACTTCCAAGCAGCTAGGCGAGGGCGGGCAGGCGGGCGAGGGCCGCGTGAAGAACGCGATCCTGATAGCCGGGCCGACAGCCAGCGGCAAGTCGGCGCTGGCGCTCGATCTCGCCGAGCGCAAGGGCGGCGTCATCGTCAACACCGATTCCATGCAGGGCTATTCGGTGCTCGATGTGCTGACGGCGCGGCCGAGCGCCGCCGAACTCGGCCGCGCGCCGCACTTTCTCTATGGCCATGTGCATCCCTCCACCGCCTATTCCACCGGCGCCTGGCTGCGCGACGTGATGAAGCTGATCGATGACGGCACGCTCGCCCGACAGCCCGACGACGCCGCCTTTGAACGTCCGGTGATTTTCGTCGGCGGCACCGGGCTCTATTTTCGCGCACTTGCCGAGGGCATTTCGGAAATGCCCGACATTCCGCAGCAGGTACGCGACCGCTGGCGCTACGAGTTAAAGGAGCAAGGCGCAGCCAAGCTGCACCGCATCCTGATGCATGACGATTCGGCGGTCGCCATGCAGCTGAAGCCGACCGACGGCCAGCGCATCGTGCGGGCGCTGGAGGTGCTCGACGCATCCGGCCGCTCCATCCTAGAATGGCAGGCAGCGCGCGGCCGGCCGCTGATCGACCGCGACAGCGCTCGGTTCTTCGTTATCGAGCCGGACCGCGCCCCCCTTGTCGAGCGGATCGAAACAAGGTTCGACCGCATGCTCGATCTCGGCGCGCTCGATGAGGTCAAACGGCTTGCGGCGCTTGGCCTCGATCCCGGCCTGCCGGCGATGAAGGCGATCGGCGTTCGCGAACTTTCGGCTGCCATGGCGGGTGACATCAGCTTTCCTCAGGCCATCGAGCGCTGCAAGGCAGCGACGCGGCAATATGCCAAACGGCAAACGACGTGGTTTCGCCATCAGCTGGGACCGGAATGGCTGAGATTGCAGCCCGGCGGCCGCTTGCAAACCGCGATTTGATTTTCGTGCTGCCAATACAATTAAAGAAACAGAAGTAGGAATGAACATTCCCGCTCCGGTTGTCTGGATTAACCGTCCGTAAGGCGCCGGCATGCCATAGATCCGGCGGGTACTTTGCAACGGGAAGCAGATGCGTTTCCACAAGGCGGAATCCGCATTTTTCGTCTTTATTTTCGTGATCCTGGCCGCAGGCCTGGTGACGCTTTATGCCTATGGTCAATTGCAGTTCATCGCGGTCGGTCACGATACGACTTCCCGGGTCGAGAGGATCGCCTATCTCAACACGCTGCTGTTTGTCACCGGGGTGCTGCTGGCGACAGCGCTGTTCTTCGGCGTGTTCTTCATCTACCCGCTGATCCGTAGGCAGGCCACGGAAGAGGGCAAGCTGCGCGCCATGACGGTTTCGCTCAGCGCCCGCTCGGAAACGCTGCAGCATGCGGCATTGACCGACGGCCTTACCGGCATGCAGAACCGGCGCTACTTCGATGATGCGCTGAAGGAATATCTCGAGGAATTCCGCCGCATCGAAAAGCCCGTCGGGCTGATGATCCTCGACCTCGATCATTTCAAGCAGGTCAACGACACGCATGGCCACGATGTCGGCGACGAGGTGCTTAGGGCAGTCGCCAATTGCCTCAAAGGCATGACGCGCTACCACGATGTGGTGGCGCGGCTTGGGGGCGAGGAGTTCGCCGTCGTCACGCCCAACATGGATGCGGAGTTGTTGGGGAAGTTCGCCGAACGCATCCGCAAAGCGATTGCCAACATGTCGGTGCTGTCGGGCAATGTCCGCCTCAAGATCACCACCAGCGTCGGACTAGCCGTCTGGGATCGGAAGGAAACCGCCGAGGAATTCTACCGCCGCGCCGACCGCCAGCTCTACGAGGCGAAGAGGCAAGGCCGCAACCGCGTCTGCGCCTGAAATCCCGGCATTTAAATTCGTGAGGCTGGCCGTTTGATGCCGTCTTCTGCGCTTCCGGCCTTCGCCGGCCGAAGCACTCATGAGGTGGTAGCGGCAGCTATGGCTACGGCCGGCGTAGGCCGGTGCTCACGGACTTAATGTCCGCTCCGCTCCGGTTCTCGAAGTCGACACCGACCGACTCAGCCTGACGAATTTTCTGGCGTGATTTACCCAAGCGGCCAACGAAGCCGAGCCCTGGCGCTCCGGCGGCTTCTCAATTGGCCGGCAAAAAAGTCGCTACGCTGAAGGTCAATCGTTCTGCGGGCGCATGCCGAAGGTTGTGGGCTTGAGGCCGTAGCGCAGGTCGAAATCGTCGTCGGGCTGGACGCGCTGGGCGGTGGCCGGCTTGCGGTAATCGGGATCGCCGGCCTGGCGGCCGGAGTCCACGACCTCGGCGAAGGCCATCTGCTGCTGCGGTTTCGGGACGTTGCGCAGCCGCTCGACGATGGCGGCGAGATCGACGTCGTTGCCGTCCTGCGAGAACTCGTCCTGCTCTCGCTTGGCGGTGCCGGGGATCAGGTTCTCCGCCAGTTTTTCGAACTTCAGCCGCATGGTCGTCGCCACGCCTTCACCGAAGGCGATGGCTTCGCGCTGGCCCATGGAGGACAGAAAGGCCAGCGTCGAGGCGGAGGAATCGGCGATCGCCGAGCGGATGATCGCCTGGTCCTGCTCATTGGCCAGCCGCATGGCGAAGAAGGTCGAGCATTGCGACAGGATGGTCGGATCGAGTTCACCCGGGCGCTGGGTGACGACGCCGAGATAGCAGCCATATTTGCGGCCTTCCTTGGCGATGCGCGACAGTGCATGCCTTGTCGGGGCGAAGCCTAGGCGCGGATCGGCCGGCATATAGCGGTGCGCTTCCTCGCACAGCAACAGCAGCTTCAGCCGGCCCTCGCTCCACAGCGCAAGGTCGAAGGCCAGGCGCGCCAGCACCGAACAGACGGAGTTGACCACTTCGGACGGCATGCCGGCCATCTCGAAACAGGTCACCGGGCGGCCATGATGCGGCACACGGAAAATATTGCCGATCGTCTCGTGGATCGTGTCCTCGATCAGCCGCGAATTGAACATGAAGCGATAGCGCGGGTCGGACGCGGCGGACTCGATGCGCGTCTTCAGCGATTTCAGCGTCGGACGGTCGTTCTTGCTTTCCAAGAGGCCCATGCGCTCGTCGATCTGCTTGATGAGATCGACCATGCGGTAGGGCACCGGCGTGTCGGCGGTCAGCGCATCGCTGCCGCGGCGCACGTAAGAGCCTGAATTGGGATTGCGATAGAGGTTCTTGGCGGCGGGGATCAGGTCGCGCAGGACATCGACTTCTTCCGGCACGACCTCTCGGCCGCGAAACAGCACTTCGGCGAATTCTTCGAGCCTGAACATCCAGAACGGCAGATCAAGCGTCTTGGAATCGACCCGGACGCAGAACTCAGGCAGGGATGCCGCGAATTCATTGTGCGGATCGAGAATGAGGATTCGCAGATCGGGCCGGGCGGCGATCGATTTGCGCAGCAGCAGCGAGATGGCGGTGGATTTGCCGACGCCGGTTGTGCCGACAACGGCAAAATGGCGCGCCAGCGTGTCGTCGATGGCGATGTTGGCGTCGATCGACTCATCCTGCGACAGCGTACCGATGGTGATCGAATGACGCCCGGCGAGATCGTAGACCGCCTGCAGATCACGGGTACGGATGCGGTGCGCTATGGCGCCGATATGAGGATAGGTGGTGATGCCGCGGTCGAACACCGGTTTGGCCCCCGGTTCGGCGCCGTCGCGCACTTCGCCGATCAGCTCGACGCTGACCTCGATGGGATTTTGTCCCTCATTGCTCCAGGCGCGATCCGACTTGCCGATTTCGTAGACCAGACCAACGGTGCGCGATGTCCCGAGATTGATGGAGATCATCTTGCCGACGGTCCACAGGCCGGTGACCGCGCCTTCGATGTCGTCGGCATAGGCGCTGATGGTGGCGCGCGCACCGTCGCACTGCACGACGTTGCCGAGAATGCGCTTGTCGCTCTGCTCTGCGCGGCGGCGCTCCTGCGAGGTCGGTTCGCCGACGGAGGCTTCGCGCTCGACAAACATCCGATCCGATCCCCATTCTCGTGGAGCGTCGATCCTACACAGACGGGGTTAAGGTGGCGTGATGCGGGATGGTGTAGCAGGGGTTAACCCGTCAGCGAAAATTCAACCGGCCGGCCTCTTTTCCGAATCCAAATATTCGATATATTGGACGAATGACTGATATAGCGAATGACATGTCGGCCACGATAGGCAGACGAATCCACGCCGAAAGAGCCTTGCGGGACTGGTCGTTGGCCGACCTGGCGAACCGCTCCGGCGTCTCCAAAGCCATGCTCAGCACTATCGAGCGCGGCATGACCAGCCCGACGGCCGCGCTGCTGGTGCGCATCGCCGCTGCTTTCGGCATGACGCTGTCGACGCTGATAGCACGCGCCGAGCAGCAAGGTGGCGGCCTGCTGCGCGAGAGTGAGCAGCCGGTTTGGCGCGACCCCGGTACGGGCTATGTCCGTCGGCATCTGTCGCCGGTTTCCGACACGCCGCTCGAATTGATCCGGGTGCAACTGCCGGCTGGCGCCAGTGTGAGTTTCCCGGCGGCGTCCTATGCCTTCATCAAGCAGCAGATGTGGCTGATCTCCGGGCGACTTGAGTTCACCGAGGGTGATATGGTGCATAGTCTCGAGCCCGGCGACTGCCTGGCGCTCGGCGCGCCGTCGGACTGCACGTTCCATGCCGTCGGACCGCAGCCGGCCGACTATCTGGTTGCGCTGGTCAGGGGCTGAAATCGTGGCAAGACGTCCCAAGCGCTCCGACAATGGCGGACCGCCGCTCGATGATTACAAGGGCCCGCCATGGGGCAAGGGCGATCCCTACATCTTCCTGGCCTGGCAGGCAGCGCATGCCAAGGCGTGGAAGGCGCCAAGCCGTGACGTGATGCTGATGCGCATGGAAAAGGCCGAGCGGCTTGGCCTGACGTATGAGGAATACACGCTCGAAATCCTCGAACGCGGGCTGCATCTGCAGCCGAAAGACACCGATCGCATCGCCGCGATCAAGGCGAGACGAAAGCGGCGCCGCGTCGCGCGTCTGGATTAGCAAGGCAAAGTGCAGGTGAGTCCCATCGAAATCAGGTCGCTGACTGCGGGAACACGCGACATGCTGGCCGACCTCCTGATCGAGACGGTCGCGGCCGGCGGCTCCGTCAGCTTCATGCATCCCTTATCCAGGCAAGCGGCGGAAACTTTCTGGAGCAACTCGTTGATGGCAGCAGAGAGAGGCGAAAGAGCGGTGCTGGGCGCTTGGTATGGCGACGCGTTGGTCGGCACCGTCACCTTGCTGCTCGACTTTCCGGTCAATCAGCCGCACCGGGCCGAGATCGCCAAGCTCATGACCCGCGTCGAACACCGCGGCAAGGGCATAGCGAGCCGGCTGATGCGGGCGGCCGAAACGCTCGCCGTCGAGAAAGGCCGCACGCTTCTGGTGCTGGACACCGCAACCGAGGAGGGCGCTTCCGGCCTTTACGAAAAACTCGGCTTCACGCTCACTGGCGAAATACCGGACTTTGCCCTGAAACCGCATGGCGGGCTGACCGGCACGCTCATCTACTGGAAGCGCATCGGCGGCGCTGCCTAACCCTTGTGGTGAACCTCTTGCAGCGCGTAGACCGGCGTGGCGATGCCTTCCATGCGCGCCTTCAGCTGCAGCGCCAGGAACTGGGAGTAATGGCGCGACTGGTGCAAATTGCCGCCATGGAACCACAGCGCCTCCTGCTGCGTCGGCTTCCACATGTTGCGCAGCTCGCCTTCCCAGGGGCCTGGGTCCTTGGTGGTGTTGGAGCCGAGGCCCCAGCATTTGCCGACCTTGTCCGCGACCTCCCGTGAGATCAAATCGGCCGCCCAGCCATTCATCGAACCGTAGCCGGTGGCGTAGACGATGAGATCGGCCGGCAGTTCCGATCCGTCGGAGAGCAGAACGGAGTGCTCCTTGATCTCCTTCACGTCGACACCGCTTTTCAGCTTGATCGACCCGTCGATGATCAGGTCGGAGGCGCCGACATCGATGTAATAGCCCGAGCCGCGCCGCAGATATTTCATGAACAGGCCGGAGCCGTCATCGCCCCAGTCAAGCATGAAGCCGGCCTTTTCCAGGCCCTTGTAGAATTTGTCGTCCCGCTTCTTCATCTCGGCATAGGCCGGGATCTGGAATTCGTGCAGGATCTTGTAGGGCAGGGAGGCAAAGACGAGGTCGGCCTTGGCTGTGGTCATACCGCTCGCGACCGCCTTTTCCGAATAGAGCGAGCCCAGGCCGATCTCCATCAGCGTGTCCGACTTGACGATGTGCGTGGTCGAGCGCTGCACCATGGTGACGTCGGCGCCGGCCTCCCAAAGGGCTGCTGCAATGTCGTGGGCGGAGTTGTTCGAGCCGATGACGACAGCTTGTCTGCCGACATAGGCATCGGGTCCCGGATGCTTCGAGGAGTGATGCTGGTCGCCCTTGAATGTGTCCATGCCCTTGAAGTTCGGCATGTTGGCCTTGCCGGATTGCCCCGTGGCCAGCACCAATTGTTTCGGCTTCAGCGTGATGTCCTTGCCGTCGCGGCGCACGACAACGGTCCATTCCTTTTTCTTGTCGTCATAAACGGCGCTCTTGGCCTCGGTCGATGACCAGTAATTCAGCTCCATCACCTTGGCGTACATTTCCAGCCAGTCGCCGATCTTGTCCTTGGGCGCGAAGACCGGCCAGTTCTTGGGGAAGTCGATATAGGGCAGATGGTCGTACCAGACCGGGTCGTGCAGGCAGAGCGATTTGTAGCGCTTGCGCCAGCTGTCGCCGGCACGCTCGTTCTTCTCGACGATGATGGTGGGCACGCCGAGTTGCCGCAGCCGGGCGCCGAGCGCGATGCCGCCCTGGCCGCCGCCAATGATGAGCGTATAGGGCTGCGTCTTGAAGCCGAGTTCGGCGGCTTCCTTCTCGCGCTCCTCCTTCCAGGTCGGGCGGTTCTTGCCATGGCCGTGCTTGGCGCCGAGCGGGCGGTCGAAACCGGCCGGCTCCTCATGGCCCTTGAGCTCGACCATAGTGGTGAGCAGCGTCCAGATCTTGCCGTCCTTCAGCCGGATGTGGCCGAAGCCGCGCGCGACAGACGTTTCGAAACTGATCCAGCCGTCGAGCACGCCGTCGCTTTCCGTGGCATCCTCGCCCTTGGCGATCGCCCAGTTCGACGGTTTGGTCCTGGCCAACTGGCTGACCAGCATGTCGCGCACCTGGTCGCGGCCTTCCATTGTCTTGATGTTCCAGGTGAAGGTGACGAGATCGCGCCAGTAACAATCCTCCTGGAAGCAGGCGACGGCCTTGTCGATGTCGCCGGCGGTGAGTGCCGCGCCGAAGCGATCGAGCAGGTCGGAAAGCTTCTTGTTGGGGGCCTTGTCGAGCATTGAATCTCCTCCGCGATTTTTCCTGGCCGCCTGTAGCGAGCGGAACCCTGCCGAAGCTTGACGTCCGGCCTGGCGCAGTATCGCGGCAAATTATGCGTCGCGTCACGTCGTCCAATAGTTTGCCGCGTATTCAGGGGCTTATCGGGAAATCGGGACGCCGAAGACCGTTGCGAACCAGCGGCGGACCGCTTCTTCGGCCGGGCTCAGATGCGCGCCCGAAGGTGCGGTCAGATAGTGGCCGGCACCGCTCGACAGAGCGAAGCCGGAAAGGGTGACAAGCGATCCTTCGCGCAGTGCCGCGTCGGCCAACGGTCGCGATCCCAGCACCATGCCGGCGCCGTGCTTCGCCGCCTCCAACGCGGTAACGAAACTGTCGAATTTGTGCGTCGGCCCCAGCGCCGGCTCCATTCGTGCGACGGCGAACCATTCGCCCCACATTTCCCGCGCGCCGACCACTGTAAGTCTCGGCAATCCTGTCCAATCCTTGGCCTTGGCGAGATGTGGCGACGCCATCGGCGTCAAGGTTTCGCGGGTGAGGCGGTCGGCCTGCCGTCCGGCAAAGGAGCCGGAGCCAATGCCGAATCGGATGTCGAGACCCACAAAGCGCTCGCCATAATCGGCCGGTGTGTGGATGGTCTCGATCTGCAGCTGGACGAAGGGCAGGTCCTTGGCCATTTGCGGCAGCTTTGGCGCGATCATCAGCACGGCAAAGGAAATCGGCGAGCGGATCGTCACGCTCTGGACGGTCTTGGGTTCAAACAGCTCGCGCGTGCTGTTGGCGATCACGGCGAAGGCCGATTGCAGATGCGGCAGGTACGCGGCACCCTCCGGCGTCAATTCGACGCCGCGCGCCAGGCGGATGAACAGCGGCTGCTTCAACCGCTCTTCGAGAGAACGGATGTGCTGGCTGACCGCAGCCTGGGTCAGGCCAAGCTCGGCCGCGGCGGCGGTGAAATTCGACAGCCGCGCGGCGGCCTCGAAACTGCGCAGCCAGTCGAGCGGGGGCAAGGGCAGGGTTGTCAGAGGCATAAACTGTTTATGGCCTTTGGCTGCAAAATGATAATTTGAGTTATGCCTTCGACATCATCACGATGCAACCGGAAACCCTGCGGAGTTGGCTGCGGGGCGCAGCGGACAGGAACGGATCCCCATGCTTACCCAGGCGCTGATCGGCGACGAAGGAAGGACGATCGACCTCGGGTGGAAGGATGGCGCGCGCACTCGCTTTCACGCAGTGTGGTTGCGCGACAATGCGCTCGACGACAAGACGCGCAGCGCCGGCAACGGCCAGCGGCTGATCACCATTCTCGACATTCCCGCGCAGACATGGATCGGCGCAGCCGCGATCAAGGGCGATGCGCTTGAAGTCAGTTTCGAACCGGAGGGAAAGACGGTGCGCTTTCCTGCGGCATGGCTGAGCGCCAATGCCTATGACCGCGATGCCGCCCGACAGCCCGGCTGGACAGGCGAGGGCACCGTGCGATGGACCAGGGCCTCTATGCAGAATTCGGTGCCCCGAGCCGGCTATGTCGCGGCCAGCCGCGACCGCGCCGTCTTGCGGCAATGGCTGTCGGCGGTGAAGACCTACGGCTTCGCGGTGATGGACGATCTGCCGGCCGAATCCGGGGCGCTGTGCAAAGTGTCCGATCTGTTCGGCTATATCAGGGAGACCAATTACGGCCGCTGGTTCGAGGTGCGCGCCGAGGTCAATCCAACCAATCTGGCCTACACCAATCTTGGCCTGCAGGCGCACACCGACAACCCCTATCGTGATCCGGTGCCGACCTTGCAGATCCTGTCCTGCATCGAAAACACGGTGGAGGGTGGCGAATCCAGCGTCGTCGATGGTTTTGCCGTGGCGGCCGCGCTGCAGGCCGAAAACCCCGAAGGCTTCCGGCTGTTCAGTTCATACCCGGCGCGTTTCGAATATGCGGGGTCGTCGGGCGTGCGATTGCAGGCCAAGCGGCCGATGATCGAGCTCGGGCCGGATGGCGAACTCATCGCCATCCGCTTCAACAACCGCTCGTTGGCGCCGACGGTCGATGTGCCGTTCGCGGAGATGGAGGCCTACTACGCCGCCTATCGCCGGTTTGCCGAACTGATCGAGGATCCGTCCTTCGAAGTCACCTTCAGGCTTGAGGCGGGCGAGGCCTTCATCGTCGACAACACCCGCGTCATGCATGCCCGCAAGGCGTTCTCCGGCACCGGCAAGCGCTGGCTGCAGGGCTGCTACGCCGACAAGGATGGCCTTTTGTCGACGCTGTCGGCGATCGAACACAGCTTCAAGGAAGCAGCGGAATGAGCAGCCAAGATTTGAACGCGAGCAACATCGTCGAATTCATCGCCGATATTTTCGAACGCCGAGGGGCGGAATCCTATCTCGGCGAACCCGTCACCATGTCGGAGCACATGTTGCAGGGCGCCTGGTTCGCCGAAAAGGACGGCGCGCCCGATGTGCTGGTGGCGGCGGCACTGCTGCACGATATCGGCCACTACACCAGCGAGTTCGGCACCTATTCGCCCGACGATGTCGAGGACAAGCATCATGACGAAGCCGGCGGCGAGGTGCTGGTGCCGTTCTTTCCACCGGTGATCGTCGAATGCGTCAGGCTGCATGTCGCGGCCAAGCGCTACCTCTGCTCTACCGACCCGACCTATTTCGGCAGGCTGTCGCAGGCCTCGGTCCACACGCTGTCGCTGCAAGGCGGGCCGATGAATGCCGAAGAGGTGGCAGAGTTCCGCAAGAACCCGTTCCACGAGGAAGCGGTGCGGGTTCGCATCTGGGACGAGGCCGGCAAGATCGCCAACATGAAGACCCGGGCATTTCGCGACTACATGCCGCTGCTGCAACGGGTTGTCCGCGACTTCGCCAATCGCGCCTGATCATAATCCGGGGAAGGAACGGCATGTGCTACCGCTTCGACGGCGAGCATGCGCAAACCGTATGCCGGAGCGCCTGCCGCAAACATCTGCGTGCCGCAGGCGCTCGCGCCTCGCTGCCGATCCCTACCGGTGACGAGCCTTGTCACCGCGGATTTTATTGCGACATCCGTCGGCGCGGCCCAAGATCAGTAGGTCAGACTTCGGTGTATATTTGACTCAGACGAAGGTCTGAGAATCGAGCTGCAAGCACGAAAGGAGAGTTTCCTCAGCGTTTGTGAGCCGCAATTTTGGGCTGTTCATTCTTGAATACCGTGACACATCATGATGTGATGGTGGCATGAATGGAGAAAGGCAGCCCCTGTTTTCATCCGTGCGTCGCCGGGCGTACTTTAGCTTGCGCGTATTCGCGGCGGTTGCGGTGGCGATGCCGGTGCTTGGTCTGCGGTTGAGCCATGTCGACGGCTACAAGATCGAATTCGCCGCTGCCAGCGCCAAGAGCGGAAACAATGGCAATGGTAACGGTGGTGGTAACGGTAGTGGTAATGGTAATGGCTCAGGCGGCAACGCCGGGAATGGCAACGCCAACGGAAAGGGAAAAAATGGTGCCGGCGACAACGCCCCCGGTAGCCAAGCTCCGAGTAGCCAAGTCAATGCCGCTGGCGACACGGTGACGGTACAGGGCGCCAAAATCCAGGTCGTGCATCGCGATGGATTCAGCGAAAGCATCGAGGCCGGCCGCTTCACTATGAAGGATCCGCTTGGAAGGACAATTGTCGAACGCGCCGTAAGGGCCTCCGACATTGCTCGTCTGAAAGGGCTGTGACTGTTGGTTCGCCAACCAGCATCCGACCTTCAGACAAGCCCCGATCTCCCTATACAAGACCCGTTTTGGGCGCGTGCATAAGAATGGCTGCTTCGGTGCGGTTTCGCACCTTTAGCTTTTGAAATATCCGAGTCATGTGGTGTTTTACCGTTTTCTCCTGCAGGTTGAGACGTTTGGCGACTTCTTTATTGCTCAGTCCTTCGCCTACCAAAGAGATTATCCCAAGCTCGCGTCCCGAGAGATTGGCAACGAGATCGGTTGTGCGCTTTTCCGGCCGGATCAGTTCAGTCAAAAGCTGCGCTGACAGGGTCGGCGAAACATATTTTTTTCCTGCGGCTATATAAGTCAGCACCTCGGCCAGCGATGCCGCCCCAATCCCTTTCAGCACATATCCGCGTACGCCCAGCCTGAGCGCCGTTGCCAAATCGGCGTTCGCCTCCGAGACGGTGAGCATGACGATCTTGCAGTCAGGCTGAGTTGCAAGAATATTTTCCGCTGCCGCTAGGCCCCCTCCCGGCAAACTGATGTCGAGCAGCAATATGTCGGGATTTGCCAAGGCCGCAAGCTGTTCGGCATCCGCCGCGGTTTCGCCCGCACCAACGACTTCGAAGCCGCCGATTTCGGCGAGGCTGCGAGCCACACCCTCGCGAAACAGCGGATGATCATCAACAATGGCAATCCTTATGGGAGCGGTCATTTCTGGTCCTCGATGTTGAGCGTTATGGTCAGCCGGGTCCCCCTGGGGCTCGAAAAGGTCTCGAAGTGACCTCCGATACTTTCGATACGTTCCCTCATACCGGCGAGTCCAAGTCCTTCACACGATCCCGACTGGAATCCAGGGCCGTGATCAAGCACTTGAATGAGGAGCTTGCCCTGCGTCACTCTCGCCTTGACAGCCTGCCCCTTGCCCAGACCGTGTCGCCAGGCATTGTTTAGCCCCTCCTGCGCGAAGCGAAAGATGCTTATTTTCTCGGACGTCCCCAGGTCGGGCAGGCGAGGTGGCAGTGAAAGCGATACGGAGGAGGCCGTCCGGCGTTCATGTTCGGCAACCGCAAGCCGCAATATCTCCGCGACTGTCGAAGCTTCGATCTGTGGCAGCACGAGGCCGGTGCAGATGGCGCGGATCTCCCGCATCGCCTCGTCCAACGTATGATGGATATCGGCGATCTCGGTCTTGCGGTGGCTTGGGGATGCGGCGGGATCGAGCAGCAAAGGGCTGTCCATGCGCAGCGCAGCCAGTGCGACGAGCTGAGCTGGACCGTCATGCAAATCAGACCCAATGCGGCGCAAGTAACGCTCGTTGATTGCCGTTGCGCGGCGCGACGCCTGCTGGACGCGCTCCCGCAAAGCGGAATTCTGCTCCAAAAGCAACTGAAGTTCCGCCACTTGTGTCTCAAGCGCTGAACGCTGCGTTTCGATAGTGCTGCTGCCGCGAAGCACGATTCCCGAGAGCATCGCCAAGGCGACCGCGGTCGCGCCAGCCACGAGCAGCCAGCTCGACCATAGTGCCGAGTTTAAAGTGCCCTGAAGATCGTCGGCTATCTCGTAGAACTCGGAAACGGCCACAACATCGCCCGACCACGGCTCTCGAACCGGATTGTAGATCTCGAGCAGCGAGGCGGTGGGGCTCTTCCGTTCCTTCCTTTCATTTTCGTCCAGATCATTGAATTGCGCCACCACGTTTCCGCCGAACGCATGCAGCAAGTTCGCATTTGGCTCGAAGGTCTGGCCAATAAGAGCCGCGTCTTTGGCGTACAGCACCTTGCCATCACGCCGCCAAAGCACGAACGACGCCAGTTTTTTTCCGAGAGCACCCTGGTCCAGGGTTTCATCGAGTGCCCGTTTAACGGTGTCGCTGAGCTGCTGGCTTTTGCGCATATCCGGCAGGATTGGCGCGATGACACTGTCGACGTAAAGCGCGGTCGTGCTTGCAGAGTTGCGGATCACTCCATCTCGTATTTGCGAGGTGACCCATAGGCCGACGACCAGCATCAGCGACAGCAGCCCAATGCTTCCGACTATGATGAACTGCCAAGCCAACGATAGCCTGTTCCAGTTTTGATAGAGACTATCAATGTAGCGCACGTCTCAACCGACCCCGCGACTTTGGCCGTGCCAAAATGCCTAAGCCATCCTACATCTAGAACGGTCGATGGTGCGAGCAAGCGCTAGGTTGAATGCCGGGGAAACCGCAATTTCAGGGCATGATCCCACCGCCACCCGCGGGGAACGGCGGTGGGATCAGCGTTACTGTATGATCTTGACGATCTTCCGCGTGCCGGGGTCGACCAGCACGGTTCGCCCGTCGACCACAACGTAGCGATACTTGACGCTCGGCACTTCATGCAGTTCCACCGTGTCGGGAATGGCGGTCCCCACGTTCAATTCGACACCTGGAATCTTCACCGACGCAAGGGGCTGCTTTTTCACGTATTCGCGCACAACCGTTTCCTGCTCCGGCGCGATGATGACGTCTTGAGCGGCAACTACGCCCGCGCTCGCGAGCAGCAAGAATCCGGCAATTGCGGTCGACTGGTACATGGTCGTCATGATTCTCTCCTTCATGCGAGCAACGCTCATGCATCTTGCGCGAGCTCGATTCCGATACGGGTGGTGTTGATGAGGTTGATGCACACCGGGAGCCGAACGGGCTTTTCGCGGCTGCGTTCCCGCGTGGGGCTTCGGTCCGGGCGTCATCGGGCCAATGGACGATAGGGGGAGGGACCAAAGTCTGGTGCCAGGCTGTAGAGGTCCTAGAGCCTCCTCAGGGCGGAACACAGGGTTCTCGGCATCGTTGAGATCAGCACTTGTGGGAGGCGTTAATGGACAACAGCGTCCATCAGGCACGATGGTTGCTCTTGCCTGTTTTCGGGGTAGCCATCCTGGTCATGACGACGGGAGTACTTCTAAGCTTGTGATGTTGGTGTCATCGCTATGGGATCGCAAGCTCAGGAGAAAATAAAATGTTGCGTTGCATTAATTGTTTGATGCAATTTGTAGGTGATTGTTGCAAAATTACTGCCAACATTCATTGGTCTTCTTAGAAGCCCGATTTTATTCACAAAATGTGGAACAAAGTATTTTTGGCAGAGTTGGCTAGGCTGAGGGACCGACTCTTTAAGGAGAAAGCAGATGAAACATGTGTTGATCACGAGCATGATTGCGCTTGGCGTCGGGTGCGGCGCCGCGATCGCCCAGACCCAGGCCGCGCAGCCGAGCGGTGGCGACAACTGCGCCGCCGGCGCGGCCGATTGCCAGAAGGGCGGCAAGGCCGGAGAACAGGCGCAAGGCAAGATGAAGTCACAGACCGATCAGAATGCACAGGGCCAGGCTGGCGCCACGACCGATCAGCAGGCTCAGGGCAAAGCCAAGCTCAAGACGGATGAACAGGCACAGGGCAAGGCCGGGACCAGTACCGAGCAGAATGCTCAGGGTCAGGCCGGTGCCACGACCGATCAGCAGGCTCAGGGCAAGGCCAAGCTCAAGACGGATGAACAGGCCCAGGGCAAGGCCGGGACCAGCACCGAGCAGAATGCTCAGGGCCAGACCGGCACCAGCACCGAGAAGCAGGCTCAGGGCAAGGCCAAGCTCAAGACGGATGAACAGGCCCAAGGCAAGGCCGGGACCAGCACCGAGCAGAACGCTCAGGGCCAGACCGGCACCAGCACCGAGAAGCAGGCTCAGGGCAAAGCCGGGACCAGCACCGAGCAGAACGCTCAGGGCCAGACCGGCACCAGCACGGACCAGCAGGCCCAGGGCAAGGCCGGGACCACCACCGAGCAGAACGCTCAGGGCAACACAAACGTTCAGACCGACCAGGGCAATACGGCCTCGATCAACAACGTGACCGTCGAGCAGAAGACGCAGGTCACGCAGATCATCCACGAGACCAGGGTTGAGCCGGTGAAGAACGTCGACTTCGACATTTCGGTCGGCATCGAGGTGCCGCGGCACAAAGTGCGCCTGCACCGTCTGCCGGCGCGCATTGTCAAGATCGTCCCGGCCTACGAATCCTATGAGTACTTCGTGCTGGCCGACGGGCGCATCGTCATCGTCGACCCGGATACGTACAAGATCGTGCTGATCCTGACGTGACACGGCAGTGACTCTTGTTCCCGGCGCGGTGCGATTGAGGGGTATCGTATGCGCCGCGGTGGCCCGCCGACCAGAGGCGGCGGGCCACTTGCTTTGTCTTTCGCATCGCGCGTTTTTCCCGTTGACACCCTGCCTTTCACCCTCGTAGTGTCCGCCACGATGAAAAAGGCACTCATTCTCGTAGGAAAGCGCGTGGGCAAGGCGGTGTAACCGCCGGGCGAAAACCTCCCATGCGCAACACACAGGCTCCCATCGGGGGCCTTTTTTATTGCCCGAAACACGACTAAACGACCAGCAATCGCCTCATGGCTAGAAGTACGGGACCAGACCGATGAGCAACGGACAGAACGAACGGCGCGAAATGCCAAACAGGGAAATGACTGGCGCCGAAATGGTGGTGCAGGCGCTGAAGGACAATGGCGTCAAGCATGTCTTCGGTTATCCCGGCGGCGCGGTGCTTCCGATCTATGACGAAATCTTCCAGCAGGACGAGGTCGAGCATATCCTCGTCCGCCACGAGCAAGGCGCAGGGCATGCGGCCGAAGGCTATGCCCGCTCGACCGGCAAGGCCGGCGTCATGCTGGTGACCTCCGGCCCGGGCGCCACCAATGCGGTGACGCCGCTGCAGGATGCGCTGATGGATTCGATCCCGCTGGTCTGCCTGACCGGGCAGGTGCCGACTTCGCTGATCGGCTCCGACGCGTTCCAGGAGTGCGACACGGTCGGCATCACGCGCCCCTGCACCAAGCACAACTGGCTGGTGAAGGACGTCAACGAATTGGCCGCCACCATCCATGAGGCCTTCCATGTCGCGACGACCGGCCGCCCCGGCCCGGTGGTGGTCGACATTCCGAAGGATGTGCAGTTCGCCAAAGGCATCTATGTGCCGCCGCAAGCGGCGCCGCGCACCAGCTATCAGCCGAAGGTCCAGGGCGACCTGGAAAAGATCAAGGCCGCCGTCGAACTGATGGCCAGCGCCAAGAAGCCGATCATTTATTCCGGCGGCGGCGTCATCAACTCCGGTCCGGAGGCCAGCCATTTGCTGCGCGAACTGGTCGACCTCACCGGCTTCCCGATCACCTCGACGCTGATGGGCCTCGGCGCGTATCCTGCATCGGGCAAGAACTGGATGGGCATGCTGGGCATGCACGGCACTTACGAAGCCAATATGGCGATGCATGATTGCGACGTGATGATCTGCATCGGCGCGCGCTTCGACGACCGCATCACCGGACGGCTGACCGCCTTCTCGCCCAATTCGAAGAAGATCCACATCGACATCGATCCATCGTCGATCAACAAGAACGTGCACACGGAAGTGCCCATCATCGGCGATGTCGGCCGGGTGCTGGAGGACATGGTGCGGCTGTGGCGGGCGAGCGCCAAGGCCGACAAGAAGGCGCTCCATCCCTGGTGGGAGCAGATCGCCAAATGGCGCGCGCGTGACTCGCTCGCGTTCAAGATGAACCACGATGTGATCATGCCGCAATATGCCATCCAGCGGCTCTACGAACTGACCAAGGACATGGACACCTACATCACCACCGAGGTCGGCCAGCACCAGATGTGGGCGGCGCAGCACTATCATTTCGAGAAGCCGAACCGCTGGATGACGTCGGGCGGGTTGGGCACGATGGGCTACGGTCTGCCGGCTGCGCTCGGCGTGCAGATCGCGCACCCGGATGCGCTGGTCATCGACATCGCAGGCGATGCCTCGGTGCAGATGACGATGCAGGAGATGAGCGCGGCGGTGCAGCACAATGCGCCGATCAAGATCTTCATCCTCAACAACCAGTATATGGGCATGGTGCGCCAGTGGCAGCAGCTGCTGCACGGCAACCGTCTGTCGCATTCCTACACCGAAGCGATGCCCGACTTCGTCAAGCTGGCCGACGCATATGGCGGCCATGGCATTCGCTGCGAGAAGCCGGACGAGCTGGACGATGCGATCAAGGAGATGATCGCGGTGAAGAAGCCGGTGCTGTTCGATTGCCGGGTGGCGACGCTCGCCAACTGCTTCCCGATGATCCCGTCGGGCAAGGCGCATAATGAAATGCTCCTGCCCGACGAGGCGACCGACGAAGCCGTGGCCAACGCCATCGACGCCAAGGGCAGGGAACTGGTCTAGGTCCAAGCCGGGGCAGGGCTGTCGCGAGAAGCCGTGCGCAAACAGAGAATTAGCTCAAAGTCTGAAATCGAGATTCATGTCATGAACGCACAGCTTCAACCGACCGGCTCCGCCTATTTCATCGCCAAGGAAACGGAAAAGCCGGAGAACCACACGCTCTCCGTGCTGGTCGACAATGAGCCCGGTGTGCTTGCCCGGGTCATCGGCCTCTTTTCCGGCCGCGGTTATAACATCGAGAGCCTCACCGTCTCCGAGACCGAACACGAGAAGCACCTGTCGCGCATCACCATCGTGACGCGCGGCACGCCGCATGTGCTGGAGCAGATCAAGCACCAGCTCGAACGCATCGTACCGGTGCATCGCGTCGTCGATCTCACCGTGCGCTCGCACGAGTTCGGCCAGGAGCGGCCGCTGGAACGCGAGTTGGCGCTGGTCAAGGTCGCCGGCACCGGCGAAGCCCGCGTCGAGGCGCTGCGTCTGGCGGACGCTTTTCGCGCTTCGGTCATCGACGCCAACACCGAGCACTTCATCTTCGAGATTACCGGCAAGGGTTCGAAGCTCGACCAGTTCATCGCCATCATGAAGCCGCTCGGCCTGGTCGAGATCTGCCGCACCGGCGTGGCGGCGATGAACCGCGGCCCGCAAGGGATGTAGTCTCAGTCCAACTATTTTACCGGCTTGGGATCGACCTTGCCGCTCGCCAGATTCTTACTCTCCCTTTTGATCGGGCGCGATACCGGACAGACGTCCTGGACGAAGCCGTTCAGCGTGTTAACCAGATTGTTCTGGACCAGCGAGTAGCGGATGAATTGTCCCTGCCGCTCCCTGGCGATGAGGCCGGCCGTCTCCAGGATGCTCAGATGCTGCGAGATCGACGGCTTCGACATGTCGAAGCGCGCCGCGATCTCGCCCGCGGTCAGCGAGGAGTGGGCGAGATAGGCGAGGATCTTGCGCCTCGGCTGCGATGACAGCGCCTCGAACACGCGCTGTATGGCGCTGCTTGCCCCGATAGCCGTGTCGCCATCCGCTGCATTGTCTTCGATCACCGCCTGCCTCTGTCGTTTCGCTTCCGGTATTTAGTCTATTGCCTAAATACCTAAATCGGAATAGTAGATAGTTAGCTTATTGCCTAAATAAGCGCCGGCGCGCCGGAAGGCAAGGCTCTTTGGTCCGGAAATGTTTCCTGCAGAGGAGGGGTACCGATGAAGACCATATCCACAGGCAGAATGATCTCGCAGCCCTTGAGCGATGCCGAAGATGGCGAGGTCGTCTGGATGCCGGCCAAGTCGATCTGGGTCGGTGCGATGACGCTGATTGCGTTGGTGTTCGGGCCGCTGACCTTCAGCTGGAGCGCTTTCGCCCTGTTCGTAGCGACGACGGCGGTGACGATCTGCGCCGGACACTCGGTCGGCATGCATCGCCTGCTCATCCATCGCTCGTTCAAGGTTCACATCTGGCTCAAACACGCGCTGGTCTATCTCGGCACGCTCGTCGGCATGGCCGGTCCGTTCGGCATGATCTATGCGCATGACATACGAGACTGGGCGCAGCGCCAGACGGCTTGTCACGACCTGCACGCCCACCGCCGGCCTTTCTTCACCGACGCTTTCTGGCAAATGCATTGCGCCGTAGCGTTGCGCAATCCGCCTGACTTCGTCATCGAGCCGTCGATCAGAAACGACCGCTTCTACAAATTCGTCGAGCGGACCTGGATGCTGCAGCAACTGCCGTGGGCGATCCTTTTCTTGCTCCTCGGCGGGTGGAGCTGGGTGGTCTGGGGCATTGCGGTGCGTATCTCCGTGTCGCTGACCGGGCATTGGCTGGTCGGGCATTTCGCACATCGCAGCGGGCAGCAGGGCTGGCGCGTCGATGGCGTTGCCGTGCAGGGCTACAACCTGCCGCGTTTCGGCCTGGTGACCTTTGGCGAGAGTTTCCACGGCAATCACCATGCGTTTCCCGAATCCGCAAAGCTCGGCCTGGAACGCGGGCAGATCGATCTCGGCTGGCTCTTCATCCGCATCCTGGCTGCCCTCGGCCTCGCGCATGGCGTGAAGCTTCCCGGGAACACGCCGAGGCGCAAAGGCCTGCGGCGTGTGGCTGGCCGTCAGGAGGCCGCCGCCGCTCCCAGCCTGTTGTCGGCGCGGGCCCACGGCAGGTAGACTGTGCCGGCCTGGCTGGCTCGGGATAGGCGGATCACGGCGGAGCGCTTTGGACCAATGGAATGAGGTTGCGTCCAGCGCTCTGTCGATTTAAGTCAGCATTGCTGACCTTTGTGAGCCGTCATGACCCTCGACGCTTTCCTTGCCCTTTTGGTCTACGCCTTCGTGACCTCGATCACGCCGGGGCCGAACAACCTCATGCTCTTGGCGTCGGGCGTGAATTTCGGCCTGGTCAGAACCATCCCGCATATGCTGGGCATCAGCATGGGTTTCCTGGTGCTGTTGCTTGCTGTCGGCTTTGGCCTGGGCGCGGTGCTTACGGCGTTTCCGGCCTTGCACACCGGATTGAAGATCGCCGGCGCTGCCTATCTGCTCTATCTCGCCTGGAAGATCGCCATGTCGCGCTCGCTGTCCAGCAAGGGTGAGACGGAGGCACGGCCGATGCGGTTCATCGAGGCAGCCGCATTCCAGTGGGTCAATGCGAAAGCCTGGGTGATGGCGATCACCGCCATGGCCGTCTACTCCAATCCGGACCACCCGTTCCTGTCGGTGGCGCTGATCGCGATCGCCTTCACCGTCGTCAACCTGCCGAGCGTCTCGATGTGGGCCGGTTTCGGCACAGCGCTGCGCGGGTTCCTGTCGGATCCGGTGCGGCTGAAATGGTTCAACATCGCCATGGGCGTGCTCTTGGCGGCGACGCTCTGGCCGATGCTGAAATAGACGCATCCCGCCTGAGATCTCAACCGCATCCTGGCTGGTTTTCCGACTGCTGAGCCGGCTGCATAGTCATTGTGCAGTGCACATTAAATCTTCGTAATGCCGTGTTTTGGCCCTTTTCCGACAAATGTGCGTCCTATCTACTTCGGCGAGATCGCGGCAAGGCGCCGTGATTGCGTAGAATGAGACCACCGGGTTCGGCGTGTCGGATCATAGGGCTTTTAGTCGATGCGCGGTAAAGTCGTTCTGGCGGTGGTGGTGGCAGCGGCCTGTGTCGCCGCGGCATGGGTCTATTTTTCGCCGGCGGCGATGAGCAGTCTGCAGCAGATGCTGCCGGGCGCCAGGCAGACGGCAGCGGCGGACAAGCCGGCTGGATCGGACAAGGCTTCGGCCGACAAGGCAGGGGGCAAATCCGGCGCCGGCGGCAATGCCGCCCGTTCGGCCTCGATCGTCTCGGCCACCGCGACAACGGCCGATTTTCCGATCCGCCGTTACGCCATCGGCTTCGTGTCGTCGCCGGCCGTGGTCAACATCAACGCCCGCGTGTCCAGCCAGATCGTATCGATCGACGTCAGGGACGGCCAGATGGTGAAGGCCGGCGACCTGCTGTTCTCGCTCGACGACAGGGCGCTCAAGGCGCAGCTTGCCAAGGATCAGGCGACGCTCGCCAAGGACCAGGCGCTGCTAACCAGTTCGGGCTCCGACCTTCAGCGCGCCAAGGATCTCGTCGCCAAGCAGGCCGGCACGCAGCAGACTTACGATCAGGCGGTGGCGGCGCAAAAGGCTGCCGCGGCGACGGTCGATGCCGACAAGGCGACGATCGACGCCGACAATGTCCAGCTCGGCTTTGCCAGCATCAAGGCGCCGATTGCCGGCCGGCTGGGCGCGGTCAACGTTTCGGTCGGTGACCTCGTCACCTTGAGCAACGGCAACTCGAGCACGGCCACGCCGCTGGTGACGATCACCGAGATGGATCCGCTGCAAGTCAACTTCAACCTGCCGGAGAGCAACCTGGCGCTGCTGCACAAGGCGCTGGCCAACCCGCAGCAAGGCGCGGTGACGCTGACCAAGGATGGCGATCCGATGCCGATCGGCAAGGGCACGCTCGACTTCGTCGATTCCAGCGTCGACACCGCGTCCGGTACGATCGCGACACGGGCGAGCATTCCCAATGCCGATCTTTCACTGTGGCCCGGCCAATATGTGAATGTCGTGCTCGACGCCGGCATCATGCCGCAGATGACATCCATCCCGACCGTTGCCGTGCAACCCAGCCAGAAGGGGCCATTCGTCTATGTCGTCAAGCCCGACAACACGGTCGAGATGCGGCCTGTGCAGGTGGCGCTGACCGAAGGCGAAAACAGCGCCATCAGCGAGGGCGTCAAGTCAGGCGAGAAGGTTGTCGTCGAGGGCCAAACCAGGCTGAAGGACGGCGCCAGCGTGCATGAAGGCAAGGCGGCCGGCGGTGACCAGGCCGCGCCCAAGGTCGCCGAAGCGGCTAAGGCCGGTGGGGCCGCCCAATGATTTCCGAATTCTGCATAAGAAGGCCTGTCGCGACGCTGCTGATGTCGTTCGCCCTCGTGCTGGGCGGGCTGTTTGCCTACAAGTTCCTGCCGGTGGCGGCGCTGCCGAGCGCCGAATTCCCGGTCGTCAACGTCTCGGCCAACCTGGCCGGCGCGTCACCCGAAACCATGGCGACATCGGTGGCGACGCCGCTGATCAAGCAGTTCGCCACCATTGCCGGCATCGATTCGATCTCAACCAGCAATTCGCTGGGACGCACGTCCATTGCCATCCAGTTCGTGCTCAACCGGGATATCGACGCGGCGGCCGCCGATGTGCAGGCGGCGATCGCGCGCACGCAGCGGCAGTTGCCGCCGGAGATGACGTCGCCGCCGAGTTATCGCAAGGTCAATCCGGCCGACGCGCCGATCCTTCTGATGTCGCTGGTCAGCGACACGGTTCCGCTCACCGACCTCGACGCCTTCGCCGAAAATGTCATCTCGCCGTCTCTGTCGACCATCGACGGCGTGGCGCAGGTGTCGATCTTCGGCCAGCAGAAATATGCGGTGCGCGTGCAGATCGACCCGACGGCGCTGGCGGCGCGCGGCATTTCGATCGACCAGCTGCAGACGGCAATCGCGTCGGCCAACTCCAACACGCCGCTCGGCGTCTTGCAGAACGACAAGCAGCAGCTGACCATCACGGCCAATACGCAGCTCACCGATGCCGCCGGGTTCTCCAACCTCATCATCGCCACCAAGAACGGCCATCCGGTGCGGCTGGGCGAGGTGACGCGCGTCATCGACTCGGTCGAGACCACGACGACTGCAAGCTGGTATGACGGCACGCGCGCCATCATCCTGGCGGTGCAGCGCCAGCCCGACGCCAACACGGTCGACGTCGTCGACAAGGTCAAGGCGATGCTGCCGTCGTTCAGGGATCAGATGCCGGCCGCAGCCGACATAAAGCTGCTCAACGACCGCTCGACCTCGATCCGCCAGGCCGTCGACGACGTCCAGTTCACGCTGCTTCTGACCATCGCTTTGGTGGTGATGGTGATCTTCGTCTTCCTGCGCCGGGTGACTGCAACCATCATTCCGGCCGTGGCGGTGCCGATCTCGTTGATCGCGACGCTCGGCGCCATGTTCCTGTTCGGCTTCTCCATCGACAACATCTCGCTGATGGGCCTGACGCTCGCAGTCGGCCTCGTCGTCGACGACGCCATCGTCATGCTGGAAAACATCTTTCGCCACATGGAGGAGGACGGTCTCTCGGCCTTCGATGCCTCGCTGAAGGGCGCGCGCGAAATCGGCTTCACCATCATCTCGATCTCGATCTCGCTGGTGGCGGTGTTCATCCCCGTGCTTCTAATGGGCGGCGTCATCGGCCGCATCTTCAACGAATTCGCCGTCGTGGTGACGGTCGCCATCCTGGCTTCGATGTTCGTGTCGCTGACACTGACGCCAATGCTGTGTTCGCGCTTGCTGTCGGTGACCAAGGCCGATCGCGACAAGCATGCCCCCGGCCACAAGCAGGATATCGTCACCCGCGGCTATGACCGGCTTTTGACCTTCTGCCTGCGCCACACTTTTCTGGTGTTCCTCGTCTTCGCCGGCACGGCGGCAGGGTCGGTCTGGCTGATCGAGGTCTCGCCGAAAGGCTTTTTCCCGCAAGAGGATATCGGCCAGATCTCGGTTACGACGATCGCCAGGCAGGACATCTCCTACGACGCCATGGTCAAGCTGCAGAACCAGGCGGCAAGTGTCTTCTCGCATTCGCCCTATGTCTCGCATGTCGCCTGGTCAGCCGGCGGCGGCAACAATGCGCTGAACCAGGGCCAGCTCTATGTGCAGCTGAAGGACAAGAGCCAGCGCCCCGACATCGACAAGGTGCTGTCGGATCTGCGGCGGCAACTGGCCACTGTGCCGGGGATCGATGCCTATATGCAGCCGGTGCAGAACCTGCGGCTTGGCGCGCGTTCTTCCGCCAGCGCCTACCAGCTCGTCGTTCAGGGCCTCGATACCGGCTTGACCGACACATGGGCGCAAAAGCTCGACGATGCGATGGCGGCCGATCATGCGAATTTCACCGACGTCACCAGCGATTTGCAGAACAATTCATTGCAGGCGACGCTGGTGGTCGATCGCGACAAGGCGGCCTCGCTCGGCATCGACACCGACACGCTGCGCTCCAGTCTCTATGGCGGCTTCGGCACGGAGCAGGTCTCGACGATCTTCGGCTCGGCCGACAGCTACGAAGTCATCATGGAGCTCGATCCCAACATCGAATGGTCGCCCGAGCGCATGCTGGCCATCCAGGTCAGGACGGCAAGCGGCAGCCTGGTGCCGCTCGGCGCCTTTGCCCGCGTCGACCGCACCGCCGGCGCGCTGACGGTCAACCAGCTCGGCCAGCTGCCGGCGGTGACCATCTCCTACAACCTGCCGCAAGGCGTGGCGCTGGGCGACAGCACGGCCCGCATCGCCGCGCTGAAGGAGCAGATCGGCATGCCGCCGGCGATTTCGACCAGCTTTGCCGGCACCGCCAAGACCTTCCAGGATTCGCTGGCCAATCAGGGCCTGCTGATCGGCGGCGCCGTTCTGACCATCTATATCGTACTCGGCATCCTCTATGAGAGCTTTATCCATCCGCTGACCATTCTGACCGGCCTGCCTTCGGCGGTGCTGGGCGCGGTGGTCGCGCTGCGCTTTGCCGGCATGGACCTGTCGGTGATCGCGGTGATCGGCATCCTGATGCTGATCGGCATCGTCAAGAAGAACGGCATCATGATGGTCGACGTCGCGCTGGAGCTGCGACGAGAAGGCATGTCGGCCAAGGAGTCCATACACAAGGCGTGCCTGATGCGTTTCAGGCCGATCATGATGACGACGTTGGCGGCGCTGATGGGCACGTTCCCGATCGCGCTCGGCACCGGCGCCAGTGCTGAGCTGCGCCAGCCGCTCGGTGTCGCGGTCGTCGGCGGGCTGCTCGCTTCCCAGGCGCTGACGCTGTTCGTCACCCCTGTCATCTATGTCTATTTCGAGAATTTCTCCGGCTGGCTGGTGAGCTTCTTCTCTTCGAAAAAGAACAGGCCGGAGCTGCATGCGGTCGAGAGCGGCGAGCAGGCCTCGCTGTTCGGTCCCGAGGATCGGCTCCAGCCGCAAAGGGCCGCCGCCGAATAGGTGATAGCCCGTGGCCCAAGCTGTCATGCTTGCGGCCGCGTGCCGCCGATCCTAATCTGAGGTCATGTCCCATGATCATGACCACGACAATGAGCTCGACCCGTTTGCGGCGCGCGTGCGCGCGCTGGAGACCATCCTCACCGAAAAAGGCCTGATCGATCCGGCCGCAATCGACGTCATCGTCGACACCTATGAGACCAAGATCGGACCCCGCAACGGCGCCAGGGTGGTGGCGAAAGCCTGGAGCGATCCGGCCTATGCCGAGTGGCTGAAGCGCGATGCGACGGGAGCGATCGCGTCGCTGAGCTATAGCGGCCGCCAGGGCGAGCACATGCAGGCGGTGTTCAACACGGACGAGACGCACAACCTCGTCGTCTGCACGCTGTGCTCCTGCTATCCGTGGTCGGTGCTTGGGCTGCCGCCGGTCTGGTACAAGGCGCCGCCCTATCGCTCGCGGGCGGTGATCGATCCCCGCGGCGTGCTCGAAGAGTTCGGGCTGACCTTGCCGGCGGAGAAAAACATCCGCGTCTGGGATTCGACTGCCGAACTGCGCTATCTCGTGGTGCCGATGCGGCCTGGCGGTACCGAAGGCTGGAGTGAGGACCAACTCGCCGAACTGGTCAGCCGCGATGCGATGATCGGCACGGCGGTGGCCAAGGAACCCGGGACAAAGAAGGTACCGGCATGAACGGGCCGCAGGATCTCGGTGGGCAGATGGGTTTCGGGCCGGTCGCGCCCGAAAAGGACGAACCGTATTTTCATGCGGATTGGGAGAGGCGGGCGCTCGGCGTGACGCTGACTGCCGGCGCCATGGGCGCGTGGAACATCGACGAGAGCCGGCACGCCAGGGAATCGCTGCATCCGGCCGTCTATTATTCCTCAAGCTACTACCAGATATGGATCAAAGCGCTCGAGGTGCTGCTGAAGCGCCATGGCTTCGTCAGCGAGCGCGATCTGACGGAAGGTCGGGCGGTCGATCCGGCGGCGACGCCCAAAAGGGTGTTGAAGGCCGAAAACGTGCCGGCGGTACTGGCCAAGGGCAGTCCCTGCGACCGGCCGGTCGAGACGGCGCCGCGCTTCAAGGCCGGCGACCCGGTGCGGACAAGGAATTTCAATCCCACCGGCCACACAAGGCTGCCGCGTTATGCGCGCGGCAAGCACGGAGTTGTCGAGGCCGTGCGTGACGGTTTTGTGTTCCCCGACAGCAACGCACATGGCAACGGTGAAAACCCGCAATGGGTCTATACCGTGGTCTTCGATGGCTCGGAAATCTGGGGCGAGGGCGCCGACTCGACGCTGACCGTCTCGATCGATGCTTGGGAGAGCTATCTTGAGCCGGCCTGAAGGTGCATTGCCGGCGGGTCTGGACGAACCGGTATTCGCCGAACCCTGGCAGGCCGAAGCCTTCGCCATGACGGTGGCGCTGCATGACAAGGGCCTGTTTTCGTGGAGCGAATGGGCCGATGCGCTGTCGGCGCAAGTGAAGAAGCCGGGCGCCGCAAGCGACGGCCACGATTATTACGAGCATTGGCTGGCTGCGCTGGAGACGCTGCTGGCGGCCAAGGGCGTCGCGGGAAAAAGTGACGTCGACACGCTCGCCGCCGCCTGGGAACGCGCCGCGCATGCAACCCCGCACGGCAAGCCGATTTTGTTGGAGAACGATCCCGGGCCGACCAGAGGTAGCGGCGGCGGCGCGAACATATAGTCCGCCTGTGGTTGGTGTTTGAAATCTGGCGGCCGATGCAACTAATTTTCGACGACCATGCCTTCGTCGTCCCCATAGACAAACGCCTCAACGACGGCGAAGCGGCCACGGTTTTTGGAAATGGCGACGAAGTCGTTGTCAGCCAAGTGGAGGATCACTTGCTCGTCGCTGATGGTAACACGTTCTATGGTTCTGGCATTTTCGTCACTCAGACAGGCCGTGACCTCGGTATATATCGCGAACCCTGCGTCATCCGACAAGGAGACAACGATGCCATAACCAGGTTCGCCGATTTCGATCTTCTTTATCGACTTTCCGATCAGCCTGTCTGCGAACGACCTCATCAATATCCTCGCTTATAGGTGTCTGCGCCGATCTGCATCTCGATCATGTCCGTGATAGTGGCATTGCCCGATCTAGGTTCAAATGCCTGAATTCAAATCGTTCGTTATCCGCTTGCATGTTCACTTTACGTTCGCATTTGCGCCTGCTAGTTTGTCCCGTTGAAGGTGAGGCAATCCCATCGTTTTAAGCGGTGGTTGGCACCAAGCTTGTCTTTCTCTCGCGAATCCGGTCTGTCGAATCGATGGAATTCTCTCCCCAACAGGACGAGGCTCTGAAAGCGGTCGCGCGCTGGCTCAAGGAGGGCCGGCCGCAGGTCTTCCGGCTGTTCGGCTATGCCGGCACCGGCAAGACCACGCTGGCGCGCTATTTTGCCGAGCATGTCGACGGGCAGGTGCAGTTTGCCGCCTTCACCGGCAAGGCGGCGCAGGTGCTGCGTTCCAAGGGCGCGGTCAATGCCCGCACCATCCATTCGCTGATCTACCGGCCGAAGGGCGAGGAATCGGTGTCGGACGAGGTGACCGGCAAGACCTCGATGTCGCCGACCTTCTCGCTCAACCGGCAAAGCCCTATTTCACGGGCGAAGCTGGTGGTCATCGACGAATGCTCGATGGTCGACGAGCAGCTTGGCCGCGACCTTCTGAGTTTTGGCACGCCGATCCTGGTGCTTGGCGATCCGGCGCAGCTGCCGCCGATCTCGGGCGGCGGCTTTTTCACCGAGCATGAGCCGGATGTGCTCTTGACCGAAATCCATCGCCAGGCGCGCGACAATCCGATCATCCAGCTGGCGCTCGACGTGCGCGAGGGCCGCGAGTTCATGCGCGGCGACTACGGCAGCGCGCAGGTCATCGGCAAGGAGGACGTCACCCAGGAGTTGGTGCTGAAGGCGGACCAGGTGTTGGTCGGCACCAACCGAACACGCCGCCGCTACAATCAGCGCCTGCGCGAGCTGAAGGGTTTCAATGCCGATTATCCGCAGGCCGGAGACAAGCTGGTCTGCCTGCGCAACGACCCCGCCAAGGGCCTGCTCAACGGTTCGCTGTGGAAGGTGATGACCTCGTCGCGCGAGACGGTGAAGCCGGGCATCAACCTTCTGGTCTCGCCCGAGGAGGACGATCCCGACCGCGGCGTCGCCAAGATCAAGCTGCTCAAGTCGGCTTTCGAGGATCCGGACGCCGATATCCCCTGGCAGCAGAAGAAGCGCTTTGACGATTTCGACTATGGCTACGCGCTGACCGTGCACAAGGCGCAGGGTTCGCAGTGGAACGACGTCGTGCTGTTCGACGAGAGCTGGGCGTTCAAGGAAACCCGCCAGCGCTGGCTTTATACCGCCATCACGCGGGCGGCAGAGCGGCTGACGATTGTTAGATAACTGGCGTTGGATAGCTGGCGTTAGATAGCCGGCGTCAGGTAGCAGCCGGCGCAGCAGGGCTGAGTGGCGTCGCACCCAGCCATTGCCAGGCATCCGCTTCGTCCTCGGCCGCGAAGTGCCTGAACTCGATGGGTGGCGAAGCCGGAAGGAAGTTCCGCGCATCCGCTATCCAGTCGGGCTCACCGATCGTCGCGCACCGGGCGATATGCTCTAGCGCATGAACCGTACCTTGTTTCAGCGTCTCGTCGTCCATATCGATCCAGTCGACGCCCTCATGGTCGACCAGCCGCACCAAGACGTCGATCCTCGGGTGCAGCGCGTAGGCAGCCTCCAGCAATCCGAACAGATTTTCGCCGTCGGCTGCCGATACATGGCCGACGACGTCAATGGCGAAAAGGTCCTCACGGTCGGTTTCGAGGCGGCGGATCGCGGGCACGGATTGGAGAAAATTCATTGGCTGGGTTCCCCCTTGCGAGCAGATGTCATCACTGGAACACCCGAAAGCCCCTGTCTGTTCCCATCAAAGGCAGTATAGATGCGCTGCACAAACAGCCGGACCTCACACCATGCCCGCGAAACTCTCGGTCAATCTCAACGCCATCGCCATGCTGCGCAACCGCCGCAACCTGCCGTGGCCCAGCGTCACCGGGCTCGGCCGCCTGGCGTTGGCGGCCGGCGCGCACGGGCTGACGGTTCATCCGCGGCCCGACGAGCGCCACACCAGGCATTCCGACCTGCCGGAGATCCGGGCGCTGATCGACGACGAGTTTCCCAAGGCGGAATTCAACATCGAGGGCTACCCGACCGAGGATTTTCTGGCGCTTGTGGAAAGGCATCAGCCGGAGCAGGTGACGCTCGTGCCCGACGATCCGGCGCAGGCGACATCGGACCATGGCTGGAACTTTGCCGCCGAGGCGGCGTTCCTTAACCCGATCGTCAAGCGTCTGAAAAAAGGGGGCTTCCGCGTGTCGCTGTTTTCCGATCCGGATCCCACCGGCGTCAATGCCGCGCGCGACACCGGCGCCGACCGCATCGAGCTCTATACCGGGCCCTACGGCAGCTACCATTCCGATTCCGCCAAGGCGCGGAAGGAGCTGGAAAGATTGGGGAAAACCGCGGATGCCGCACTCGCCGCCGGGCTCCAGGTCAATGCCGGGCACGATCTGGTGGTGAACAACCTTCCGGCATTGGCAAAGCGCATTCCGGCATTGGCCGAAGTGTCTATCGGACACGGGTTGACAGCCGATGCGTTGGAGTATGGCATGGCCGGCACGGTGGGGCGGTTTCTGAAGGCTTGCGGTTGGTAGCGGTGGAAGGCTCGTGTCGAAGGTGATATCGCATGACAGCAAGCAAGGCGCACCGCACGATATCGGGGAGTAGTCGATGGCTCTTTCCAGCATCGGTCAGCGAGGCTGAACCCGTCGAACAACCGAACCACTCCCACACTGAACAGCACAGCACCAAAGTTCTGATGCTGGGCGCGCTTGGCGTCGTCTATGGCGATATCGGCACCAGCCCGATCTATGCCTTCCGCGAGGCGCTTCACGCTTCGCCTGGTACCGACACGCGCATAGATGTCCTGGGCGTGCTGTCGCTGATCGTCTGGGCGCTGACGATTATCGTCACCATAAAATACGTCGCTTTCGTGCTTCGCGCCGACAACAAGGGCGAGGGCGGCACGCTGTCCCTGATGGCGCTGGCGCGCAGCGCCTATCCAAAAGGCGCCAAGCTTATCCTCGGCATCGGACTTTGCGGGGCGTCGCTTTTTTTCGGAGACGCTATCATAACTCCGGCCATTTCCGTGCTGTCGGCAGTTGAGGGCCTGGAAGTGGTGACACCGACGCTGGAGGCCTATGTCGTTCCGATCACCTTGGTCATCCTGGCATTTCTGTTCTCCGTGCAGCGCTTCGGCACGGGGAAGGTGGCGGCAGTATTCGGGCCGGTGACGGCGCTATGGTTCCTGGCCATCGGCGTTTCCGGGCTCTACCACCTGATGGATGATCCTTCGGTGCTGTTGGCGATCAACCCGTACTATGCGATCGCCTACTTAGCCGGCACGCCGACCGCCGCTTTCGTGACCGTTGGTGCAGTGTTCCTGGCGGTAACGGGGGCCGAGGCGCTTTATGTCGACCTTGGACATTTCGGGCGCAAGCCGATCGTGCTCGCGTGGTTTTCCGTGGTGTTTCCTTGCCTGCTGCTCAACTACTTCGGCCAGGGCGCCTTTGTATTGGCGAATGGCGGCAGGCCGACCAATCCATTCTTCGAGATGTTGCCGGATTGGGCGCTGATGCCAATGGTCGGCTTGGCAACGGCCGCCACCGTGATCGCCAGTCAGGCGGTGATCTCGGGTGCTTTTTCGCTGGCACGTCAGGCAGTGCAACTCAACCTGCTGCCCCGCATCGAGGTGCAGCACACGTCCGAAATGCAGAGCGGCCAGATTTATATGCCGCGCGTCAACCTGCTCATCGCCCTGGGAGTGATGCTGCTGGTTGTCGGCTTCGGCAGCTCGAGTTCGCTGGCTTCCGCTTACGGAATTTCGGTAACCGGCGAGATGCTGATGACAACCATTCTGCTGTTCGTTGTCATGCGCAATTTGTGGAAATGGCAGCTTGGGCTCGCCCTGGCATTGGCGCTGCTGTTCGGCACCATCGACATGGGTTTCTTCCTGGCGAATGTCGTCAAGATCGTGGAAGGCGGATGGGTGTCAATATCCGTTGCCTGCCTCATGGGGCTGATCATGACCACCTGGATACGCGGCAGCCGCTATCTGTTCGACAAGACCCGGCGCAACGAAATCCCGCTCGATTTCCTCGCCGGCAATCTGTTGAAGAAGAAGCCGCAGCTGGTGTCCGGCACCGCCGTGTTCCTGACCAGCGATCCGCAAAGCGCGCCGACAGCGCTGATGCACAGCCTGAAGCACTACAAGGTGTTGCACGAGCAGAACGTCATTCTGTCGGTGGTCACCGCACCGCAGCCGCTGGTGCCCGACAGCGAGCGGGTCAAGATGGAGACAGTCAACGAGTTGTTCATGCGGGTGACGCTGACCTTCGGCTATATGGAGCAGCCCAACATTCCGCGCGCGCTGGCGATCTGCCGCAAGCAGGGCTGGAAGTTCGACATCATGACGACTTCGTTCTTCCTGTCGCGGCGCTCGCTCAAGGCATCGCCCAATTCCGGCATGCCGGTGTGGCAGGACAAGCTGTTCATCGGGCTCGCCCGCTCGGCGGCCGATGCGACGGAGTATTTCCAGATCCCGACCGGACGTGTGGTCGAGATCGGCACGCAGGTGGCGATCTAGGTTCCGGCAGCCTTTGACGCCACGCACCGGTCATTGCGGGGCAAGCCCTGCGCTGGGAACATGGTAGCCCTACCGTCACGGCACTTGATATTGCATCGCAGCAAGCGTAGAGCACCGCGCGCTTATCGGAGTGTCGTCCATGGCCCTTACCAATGCTGGTATTGAGGCAGAACCCGTCGAACAATCGAGCCATCCCGAAATCGAACAGCACAGCACCAAAGTTCTGATGCTGGGCGCGCTCGGCGTGGTCTATGGCGACATCGGCACCAGCCCGATCTACGCCTTCCGGGAAGCGCTTGTTGCGTCCTCCGGCGGCGAAATCGCCGAGCGCGGCGATATTCTGGGCGTGCTGTCGCTGATCATCTGGTCGTTGACGATTATCGTCACCATCAAATACATCATGTTTGTGCTCAGAGCCGACAACCGAGGCGAGGGCGGCGTGCTGTCGCTGATGGCGCTGGCGCGCGGCAGTTTCCCGACCCGCTCGGCGATCATCCTGGCCATCGGTATTGTCGGCGCGTCATTGTTCTTCGGTGACGCCGTCATCACGCCGGCAATCTCGGTGCTTTCGGCGGTTGAAGGCATGAATGTCGTTACCCCGACCTTCCAGCCCTACGTCGTGCCGCTGACGCTGGTCATCCTTGCGATCCTGTTTTCGGTGCAGCGCTTCGGGACCGGCGGTGTGGCGCTGATCTTCGGGCCGATCACGGCGGTCTGGTTCCTGGCTATCGGTCTTTCGGGCTTGAACCACATCATCGCCGATCCCGAAATCCTGTGGGCGGTCAGCCCGCACTACATCGTCGCCTTCCTGATCAATTCGCCCGATGTCGCCTTCGTCACCATCGGCGCCATCTTCCTCGCCGTCACCGGCGCCGAAGCGCTTTATGCCGATCTCGGCCATTTCGGCCGCAAGCCCATCGTGCTCGCCTGGCTGGCCATCGTGTTTCCCTGCCTGCTGCTAAACTATGCCGGGCAGGGCGCTTTCGTGCTGGCGAAGAACGGTCACGTCGGCCATCCATTCTTCGAGATGAACGAAGGCTGGACGCTGATCCCGATGGTGGTATTGGCAACCGCGGCGACGGTCATCGCCAGCCAGGCGGTCATATCGGGCGCCTTCTCGCTGACCAGGCAGGCGGTGCAGCTCAATATGCTGCCGCGCCTCGAAATCCTGCACACGTCGGAACGGCAGTCGGGCCAGATCTA
>NZ_JBTTIF010000002.1:0-2500 GCF_054719485.1 Mesorhizobium sp. W016 | reverse complement strand
GTGAAAAGGGAAACAACCCTGACCTACAGCTAAGGTCCCCAAGTTATGGCTAAGTGGGAAAGGATGTGAGGATCCCAAAACAACCAGGATGTTGGCTTAGAAGCAGCCATCATTTAAAGAAAGCGTAACAGCTCACTGGTCTAAATAAGGGTCTTTGCGCCGAAAATGTAACGGGGCTAAAGCCATACACCGAAGCTTAGGGTTTGGTCCGCAAGGGCCAAGCGGTAGCGGAGCGTTCTGTAAGCTGACGAAGCCATACCCGTGAGGGGTGGTGGAGGTATCAGAAGTGCGAATGCTGACATGAGTAACGTAAGGGGAGTGAGAGACTCCCCCGCCGAAAGACCAAGGGTTCCTGCTTAAAGCTAATCTGAGCAGGGTTAGCCGGCCCCTAAGACGAGGCGGAAACGCGTAGTCGATGGGAACCACGTTAATATTCGTGGGCTTGGAGGTAGTGACGGATCGCACAAGTTGTCCAATCTTATCGGATTGAACGGGCAGCGGAGCGGTTCCAGGAAATAGCTCCTCCTTATAAACCGTACCCGAAACCGACACTGGTGGTCAGGTAGAGTATACCAAGGCGCTTGAGAGAACTATGCTGAAGGAACTCGGCAAATTGCACGCGTAACTTCGGAAGAAGCGTGACCCTTTTCTACGCAAGTAGAGGAGGGTGGCACAGACCAGGGGGTAGCGACTGTTTATCAAAAACACAGGGCTCTGCGAAGTCGCAAGACGACGTATAGGGTCTGACGCCTGCCCGGTGCTGGAAGGTTAAGAGGAGGGGTGCAAGCTCTGAATCGAAGCCCCAGTAAACGGCGGCCGTAACTATAACGGTCCTAAGGTAGCGAAATTCCTTGTCGGGTAAGTTCCGACCTGCACGAATGGCGTAACGACTTCCCCGCTGTCTCCAGCATAGACTCAGTGAAATTGAATTCCCCGTGAAGATGCGGGGTTCCTGCGGTTAGACGGAAAGACCCCGTGCACCTTTACTATAGCTTTACATTGGCATTCGTAGTGGCATGTGTAGGATAGGTGGTAGGCTTTGAAACCTGGGCGCCAGCTCAGGTGGAGCCACCCTTGAAATACCACCCTTATTACTATGGATGTCTAACCGCGGCCCGTTATCCGGGTCCGGGACAATGTATGGTGGGTAGTTTGACTGGGGCGGTCGCCTCCTAAAGAGTAACGGAGGCGCGCGATGGTGGGCTCAGAACGGTCGGAAATCGTTCGCTGAGTGCAATGGCATAAGCCTGCCTGACTGCGAGACTGACAAGTCGAGCAGAGACGAAAGTCGGTCATAGTGATCCGGTGGTCCCGCGTGGAAGGGCCATCGCTCAACGGATAAAAGGTACGCCGGGGATAACAGGCTGATGACCCCCAAGAGTCCATATCGACGGGGTTGTTTGGCACCTCGATGTCGACTCATCGCATCCTGGGGCTGGAGCAGGTCCCAAGGGTATGGCTGTTCGCCATTTAAAGCGGTACGTGAGTTGGGTTCAGAACGTCGTGAGACAGTTCGGTCCCTATCTGCCGTGGGTGTAGGAATATTGAAAGGATCTGTCCCTAGTACGAGAGGACCGGGATGGACGGATCTCTGGTGGACCTGTTGTGGCGCCAGCCGCATAGCAGGGTAGCTATATCCGGACGGGATAACCGCTGAAGGCATCTAAGCGGGAAACCCACCTTAAAACGAGTATTCCCTGAGAACCGTGGAAGACGACCACGTTGATAGGCCGGGTGTGGAAGAGCGGCAACGCTTGAAGCTTACCGGTACTAATAGTTCGATCGGCTTGATCGTTCTCATTCCTTATGCTCATCGTGAACACGATGATCTGACCAGCGCTCACGCATGAGCGGCCCTTACAGGGCCTATGCTCCGCGAGGGCGCCGGAAAACCGGCGACGCGCAGTCGCGCTTGCGGACTTTGTCCGTTAGCTAGACACAAACGTCGCCTTGGCACGAAAAAACAGCTTCTCGATATAACGTGCGTTTTGCCGACCTGGTGGTTATGGCGGAGCGGCTGCACCCGATCCCATTCCGAACTCGGCCGTGAAACGCTCCAGCGCTGATGGTACTTCGTCTCAAGACGCGGGAGAGTAGGTCGCTGCCAGGTCTGCAAAACGCACGTTGAACTCTCATCCGCAAACCGGATGAAACTGAAATCTTCTCTCTACGAAAAGGCCCGCCAAGGGATCACGGGCCGCGCAAGCGGCCCTTTCATTTGGTCAGCCATATACCTATCTGTAAGCCATCCTGTTCATAGGCCCAGGCTTACGTCCAGATAAGCAAGCAAACGCTTGCTTCAGATCCGGAGCAGGCAAGAGCTTGCCCTGGAGAGTCCGGAGCAAGCAAGAGCTTGCCCTGGAGGTGACGCGGGGTGGAGCAGCCCGGTAGCTCGTCAGGCTCATAACCTGAAGGTCACAGGTTCAAATCCTGTCCCCGCAACCAACATCAAAAACAGCCCGCTTCACGCGGGCTTTTTGCGTTCGGACCGTGCTCGATG